>CAWJFR010000020.1:0-62960 GCA_963842205.1 uncultured Solirubrobacterales bacterium | reverse complement strand
CGGATGTGCGCGAGGCTGAACAGCCGCTCCGGCCGCCCGTGCGCGTGCGGCAGGGACGGCGGGCGCTGGCAGCAGCGCGGCGCTCGCGGCACGCTTGTACTGAGCGCTCGGCCATTTCCCGCGCGAGCAGGACATGCTCGCCGCAGGCACGCGCTGCAGGCGTCCAAGTGCGCTCGGAGCGATCTTGGCTTCTTCCTCGAGCGCCCCTGCCGTCCGCCAGCGCCCGTAGCGCCCCGGAGGGGTACTCACACATCCGCCCGGCGGCGAGGATCGCCGGTGAACATGGTCGAGCTTGCGGCTGGCGCTGCGGGAGGCCGCGAGCACCGTCTTGACCGGGAGGTCGAGGGCCTTCGCGGCGCGCTTGACGCCGACGCCGTAGCCGCTCATGATCGTGAGCACCTGCCGCTCCAGCGGATCCAGTTGGGAGATCAAGTCCAGAGGCGCGCAGGACTCGATCGCGAGCTTCCACGAAGTCAAACGACGGGTCGCTCCTCCCCGGCCAGCTCGCCCTCCAGCGGCTCGAAGGCAACGCGGCGCTGAGAGCCGACCCGCAACTCGTGGCGGCCAGCCCTGCGCTCAGCTACGAGATAGCCGACGGAGGTCCAGAACGCGCCTTGGAGGTGTTCTTCGTTCTGGATCGGCTTGCGGGACATGACCACGACCGCGATCGCTTCGTCCACGACTTCATCGCGTACTCCGGCGCTCAGGAAGCGGGCGTCCTTACGCCGGTCGATCGCCGTGCGCAGCTCGGCGCGGCGGCCTTGGAGGGCGTGGGCGGCCTCGTCCGGGGAAAGTACCCCGCTGCGGCCGGGCGCCCGCAGGATCCAGCGCGTGCTCGCGCGCGAGACCAACGGCAGCCCCATCAGCCGGGGCGTGGGTATCGTTTCGGACGAACTCGCCATCAATAGGTTCATGCGCGCAGTGCCCATTGGGGAACAACTAATTTCCCCGGCCGGCGACGCGGGCTCCGCCCCTGGAGCGGCTTTGTTAGGCCGCTCTGTGTTTGCGTGTGCGGGCTTCATAGACATCTCCTTGCCTATTTAGTCCCTTTTCAGCAGATTGGACTTCTAGCATGAACTCGTAGATGGAACGGCTGGAGTGAGCCTGCAGCCGCGCTACCTGTGCCCGGCTGGGCAGAGCCGAGGACACCGTAGAGCGAGTTGGCGTCTTGCGCCGTCGCTACTATGAGATCTGGGGATCGTCGCTCGGCGGGACGTCGCCCGCGAGCTCCGCATCGCAGAAGGAGAGGATCTCGTTCATCCCGCTGAGCTCGAACAGGCGCTGCACATTCGCTGGGCCGGGGATGATCCGCAGCTCCTGGCCTCGTGCGACGCACTGTTCATGGCCTCCCATGAGCGCACGTAGGCCGCTTGAGTCGATGAACGTGAGGTTTCTGAGGTCGACGACTATGCGCTGTGCTTCGCATGAGGCAGCGTCTGCGAGGGCCGCTTCGATGTTGGGGGCGCCCAGGAGGTCCGCTTCGCCGTTCAGGGCGATGGTGTGTACCTCCGGTGTACTCGTCAGCTCGATGGTCAGGTAGGGGTGCTGACTGGTCACCTTCGTCCTCTATTTGGGAAGCGCGTTGTCTGCGTAATATAAGCGGAGCGGGCGCGGACGGGGCCCTTGCCGTAGTTGAGCTCGAAGACCGCATCGCGCGTCTCCGAGAGTGTCGTCCCGAGCGCACTGTCGTCGGCTTCGGTTTGTGGTCGGGGAGCTTCTTCGGCCATGATGGGCAGTAGTAGTTGCTGGGTAAGTCTACTGCCCGTCCAGCTACGTTCCGCCGAGATCGGGGCGGCTTCGGAAGCTGTGGTCAGGCGGAGGTAGTTCGGCCGCTTGCAGGGTGCGCGGCGGCCTGTCCCGGCGGGCGCTTGGCGGCCTCTTGCCGTGCCTCTGGGAGGCTTGGGTGGATGGCGATCGCATCGGACAGACCAACGATCGTGGCGAGGCGCTTTAGCTGTGAGGTGTCGGGGATCACGAGGATCAGCTTGGCGCGGCGGTGGTCGAGGCGGTCGCTGAGGCGTAGCAGCATGTCGATGCCTGCGCTATCGAGGTAGCGCGTCTCGCTGAGGTCGATGATGAGGCTTGAGGCGTCGGGGCCGAGCGCGTCGGCAAGTTGCTGTTGGGTGACAGTGGCGTTGGCGGCGTCGATGTCTTCGTGGATGTGCGCGATCGGCACTCCGTCGATCCGTTCGATGTTGAGTGGGCTCATGCTTGGTGGGAGAGCTGCTTGGTGATGGTCACGACGGTTCCGTGTTGGTCGCTGTCGATCTTCACGTCGTCGACGAGCGAGCGCATGATCTCGAGCCCCCGGCCGCCGCTTTGTGGTCGGGTCGTGCGCCATCGACCGCTATCGCGGACGGTAATCGTTGCCTGTCGGCCATCGTGTTCGCAGCGCACGGTGAAGGTGGCTTCGCGGGCGCCGTAGGCGTGCTCGATGGCGTTGGTGGCGGCCTCGGAGGCAGAGAGGGTGATGTCGAACAGCTCGTCCTCGTTGGCACCGAAAGCTCGCAGCCAGCGGCCGAGTGTGTTGCGCAGGGCACCGAGCACGTTGGGGCGTGCTGGGAGAGTCATTTCGAGCGTATCTCCGAGCGGCATCGTCTCGATCGCCAAGAGGGCCACGTCGTCTTCGAGTAGGGTCTCGTCTAGCAGCGTGCGGTACACGCGGTCGGCGAGCGAGGAGTCGCTGCGACTGGCTGCCGTCTCGGCGGCGGCGAGGAGTCGGTCGAAGCCTTGGTCGATGGGCTCGTCGCGGCGCTCGATCAGCCCGTCGGTATAGAGCAGCAGGCCGCTGCCGCTGGGAAACGGGTAACGGAAGGCTTCGTAGTCGTGTCCGATGCGCACGCCGACAGGCAGACCGTGCTTCTGCTCGAGTAGTTGAGCGTGGCCGTCGGGCTTGATCAGCAGTGGCGGCAGGTGCCCGGCGATGACCGCTTCGAGTTCTTCGGCTTCGGGATCGAGTTCGAGGATCGCGAGGGTGGCGCCGCGGTTGCTGCCCACGGAGACGAGTAGGCTCGTTGAGCATCGAGACGACCTCGGTGAGCTTGTGTCCTTGCATCATGTAGGCGCGCAGGCTCGCGCGGATTTCAGCCATCACGGAGGCGGCGAGCACGCCCGCGGCCGACGACATCGCCGATCACGAACGCGAGGCGGCCGTTATCGAGTTGGAAGACGTCGTACCAGTCGCCGCCGATCTTGATGCCAGAGCCGGCGGGCAGGTACTTGGCGCTGAAGCGCATACCGGGTATCTGCGGCAGCGCATCGGGCAGCAGCGATCGCTGCATGATCGCGGTAACAGAGCGCTGCTCTGATAGGCGTGCGTTGTCGATTGCCAGCGCGGCGCGGTCGGCGGCGAGCTGCAGCAGCATCACGTCGTCCTCCTCGAAGGCACGCTTGACGAGCGTGCCGATGTGCATCACGCCGATGACGTGACCTTCGACGTGGATGGGCACGCCGAGCATCGAACGGATGCCCCGCTGTCGGAGGATCGGGTTTACGACGTCGGCGTGGTCGAGATCCTCGATGATGATCGGACGCCCCTGGGCGGCGACGCGGCCAGCGAAACCACGGGCAAGCGGTATCTGCACGCCCTGGCGGACCTCCTCCTCCAGTCCTCGTGCGGCGCGTGCGACGAGGACCCCGCGATCCTCGTCGAGCAGCAGCACCGCGGCGGTGTCGACTTCCAGGGCGCTGCGTATGCGCTCCAGAAGCTCGGAAAGCATGTCCTCCAGGGACATGTAGCCGAGCGCGGAGTCGGTGATGCTCAGCAGATGGCTGCGGCGACTCTCAGAGACGGAGGAGCTGAGCGCGGAGTTTCCGTTACCGGCGTGGTGGCCCCTTGTCCGCCTGCGTTTCGAGCTGCTGGGTCTCCACGGCCCATTTATACCCGTATTTGGCCGCATGCCCGTGCGGCGGCGAGTTGTGCGCGCGGGCGTTTCATAGCCGGCGTGAGGACCAGAGGATCGCGCTGAGGATCACCGAGACGAGCGCGATCACCAGGCCGGTGATCCAGCCGGCGACTTTTTGTGAGGAGAGGATTGCGCCGAGCGCGACACCGATCCCGATAACGCCGCCAGTGGCGATCACGCGAACGAATGCGGACTCCAGCGGGGGGCGCTGGCGCCGGTCGGGCAGCATCGAGACATCTGTCAGCGCGTTCTCGCCGCGATCTTGTGTTCTCTCGCCGTGGCCTGCCATGCGGGCGGGGTTCTTAGCGTGTTGCCTTTTTGACGGCGCTGCGTGCTTTGCCGGCGGCGTCCTGGGCTTTGCCCTTGAGCTCCTCGCCGGCGCCGCGGGCCTCGGTGCCCGGTTTGCCGGCGGCTCGCCCGGCTTGCTGCTTGGCGCGGCCTTTGAGCTCTTTGGCTTTGCCTTGCGCTCGTTGCGTTCGGTCGCCCATTGTCTCCTCCTTTGCTTTTGGTTGCTTTGATTGGTCTTTACCCAGCTAGGAGGGCCGCTGAACAAGGGGGCGATGCATGTGCCGGCGCGCAGTCGAGCCCCCGGCTCGGTCGGCTGTGTGTCATGCGGGGGTTGGCTCCCCGATGCGTTCGCGTAGCTTGGCGAGTGTGGAGCGCAGCAGTCGTGAGACCTGCATCTGGGAGATGCCGAGCTGTTCGCCGATCTGCGATTGGGTGAGCTCGTGGACGAAGCGCAGCTCTAGCAGGCGTTGCTCGCGTTCGGTCAGGCCCGTGAGCGCATCTTCGATCAGCAGGTCTGTCTCGACGTGCTCGTAGCCGCTGTCGTGCTCGCCGAGGGTTGAGACGAGCGGGGCGTCATCGTCCTCGCCGTTCTGCACGGGCGCGTCCAGGGAGCTGGCGGTGTAGGCGTGGGCGACCTGCAGCGCCTCCGCTACGTCCTCGTTGGAGAGCTCGAGGTAGAGGGCGAGCTGCTGGACGGTTGGTGATCTGCCGTGTTCGCGTGAGAGCAGCTCGATGGCGTCTTGGACGGCCTTGGAGCGCTCTTGGGCGCCGCGGGCGACGTGGACGGCCCAGGAGCTGTCGCGGAAGTAGCGGCGTAGCTCGCCGAGTATTGTGGGGATTGCGAATGCCTCGAAGGGACGGCCGCGGTCGGGGTCGAACCTGTCGATCGCCTTGACGAGCGCGAGGTTCGCTACCTGCGTGAGGTCCTCGTATGGGAGTGAGGAGTTCCAGTAGCGGCGTGCGACCTTGCGGGCGAGCGGCATGTAGTGCACGGTCAGCGTCTCGCGGGCCGCCCGATCCCCGCGGCTGGCTTCGCGGAACAGTAGGGCGGTGGAATGATGGCGAGTGCTGCTCCGCCGCGGTGTTGGGATGGTGTGGGTGGCTGACATCGCGAGGCTGGTTGGCTCCTGCTGTCGTGCTGAGTTATGCGCAGGCTACCCTCGCGCTTTTATGTGTAAACGGCCTATATGTCACGCAGCGCTGGCAGCAACTCGTTTGCGGCCCAGGTGAGAAACGCGCTTTGAGTTTCTCCGCCGATTTGCACGAGCGCGATCTCCTCGAATCCCGCGTCGATGAACTGCTTGATCTTCTCGACGTGTTCATCGAGGTCGGGCCCGCAAGCGATCTGTTCGGCGACCTGCTCGGGCGTCACCAGCTCGGTCGCGCTCTGGAAGGAGTCTGGGTTGGGCAGGTCGGCGTTGACCTTCCAGCCGAGGCCGAACCAGCGGAACTGGTCGTGGGCGCGCTCGATCGCGGTGTCGCGGTCGGCGTCGTAGCAGAGGGCGATCTGCCCGACGCGGGGCTTGCCATCGCCGCCGGCGGCGTCGAACATCTCCACGAGCTGCGGCTTGGGCTCTGTGGCGACCAGCAGGTCGGCCTTGGCGCCGGCGAGCCGGCAGGAGTCCTCGCCTGAGACGGCCACGCCGATCGGTATTCGCTGCTCGGGTCTGTCCCACAGCTGCGCGGAGTCGACTTGGAAGTGCTCGCCGTGGTAGTTGACGGTGCCTTTTTGGTCGAACAGTGCGGCGATGATGTCGAGCGCCTCGGAGAGCATTTGGTGGCGCTCTGCGACCGCGGGCCAGCGCTTGCCGACAATGTGCTCGTTGAGGCTCTCCCCTGCACCGAGGCCGAGACGGAAGCGGTTGCCGCAGAGGATCTGGATGGTGGCCGCCTTCTGTGCCACGACGGCGGGGTGGTAGCGCAGCGTCGGGCAGGTCACGAAGCTCATCAGCGGTATCCGCTCGGTGGCTTGCGCGGCCGCGCCGAGCACCGCCCAGGCGTAAGGCGAGTGTCCTTGTGAGGCGAGCCAGGGTTGGTAGTGGTCTGAGATGACCGAGAAGTCAAACCCGGCTTGCTCGGCGCCTTGGATGTCGCGCACGAGCGCGTCGGGTGGAGACTGCTCGCACATCATCGTGTAGCCGAAGCGCGCCATCTCCCTGCCAATACCCCGAGGTAGCCGTAGTCAAGCTGCCCGGACAGCCCGGTCCTAGTTTTGGCGGTTGCGGCGTTTGGTGAACGGCGCGCGCAGGTCCTGCTCGTGGAAAGGTCCGCTCGTGTCGTTTTCGGCCGCGTATCGGTATAGAGCCACCGCGAAGATCTGCCGCACGACCCCGCTCAGCGCGACGAGGGCGACGAACACTGCGGCCGCGAGCGCGAACACGGCGATGCGCCCCGCAGGGGCATGGCGGGTCGCGGCGATTCCGATGACGAAGACGACCAGCAGCGGGATCATCAGGACGATCGTCCACGCAGAGACGATCACGTTGCCGCTGATGCCCTCCCCCCAGCGCTGCTTGACGAGGGCTGTGGAGCGTTTCAGGGCGTGTGGAGCGCTGCCGCCTTCGAGCGCGAGAATCGGGATCGCGAACAGGCTCGCGATTGACCACGCCAGCCCGACGAGGCGCGCGACGATCGCGCCGGCGAGCGGCAGCCGCCGGGCGAGCTGCTCGAGCACGACGCCGAAGATCGTGGCGAACAGTGCCCACACCGCGAGCTGCCCTACCCGGCTGGCCGGGACCGCGAGTGCCTGGCCGAGGGAGAGTCGTCGTCCTTGCAGTCCTGCGGCTGCGGCAGCAGCGATCGCGGTGTTGAAGAACGTGCTCACGAACATCAGTGGGTAGGCAAGGATCAGCGCGACGATGGCCACGCGGCCGTCGACGAGGTGGCGGTGCCCGTGCGCGCTGCTGCTGCCGAGGCCGGCGACGCCGAAGATAACGGCGACGCCGACTGCTCCCACGAGCGTGGAGAGGATCGCGAGCAGCAGGATCACGCGATCCTCACGGACAACCTGCCAGGACGCCTTGGTCAGTCGCCAAGAGCGGGCGATTCGTCCTTCTCTTTGCTCTGGGGCTGATGTGGCGTTCATCACCAGCGTCCGTACCAGCGCCTACGTCCGCCGCCGACGGGCGCACCGCCGATGAAGAACCCGATCAGCCACAGCAGTATCGCTATCACCAATACGATCCAGAGCAGATGGACGGCGAACCCGAGGCCGCCGAAGATCGCAAGGATCAATATCAACGCAAGTAGTGCCACCATCGTTTTTGTGCCTCCTAGAAGTTGAGTGTCGCTTGATGATGTCGCTTGATCTACCCCGCCGATCGGAGCGGCTAACCCCGCGGGCCCTGTCTCCCACCGTGGGTGTGTGCGGACTGTTTAGCGTCTGCGTCTCGACCTGCGGACAATGAATCCGGTAATCGCGAGTGCGAGCGCGATTACCCAGGCAATCCAGGTTTTATGGCCGTGTGAAAACAGCACCCCGCCAAGATGCAGGATTGAGGCTGCACACCACAATTAATCCTTCTCCCTTATGCAGCGAGGAGTTAGTCCGCGTGGGCGGTGGCGCCAGCCTGGGCTGTTTGGTGACGGCCCTCTGCGAACTCCTCGACGATCTTCGCGCAGAACGCCGGCAGGTCGTCCGGCTTGCGGCTTGAGACGAGCCCCTGGTCGACGACGACCTCCTCGTCGACCCATTCCCCGCCGGCGTTGCGGATGTCGGTTTGCAGGGATGGCCAGGAGGTGAGCTTGCGCCCGCGCACGAGGTCTGCCTCCACGAGCGTCCAGGGGCCGTGGCAGATGACCCCGACGGGCTTGCCCGCAGCGAAGATCTGCTGCACGAACTGGATGGCCCGCTCGTCGGTGCGCAGCTGGTCGGGGTTGGCCACGCCGCCGGGGAGCACCAGCGCGTCGTAGTCGTCGGGGTCGGCGTCGCTCGAGGGCCTGATCGACGGGGTATGTCGAGCTCTTGTCGAGGTGGTTGAACGCCTGGACCTCGCCGCTTTCGGGGGCGATCAGCTTGGGCGTGGCGCCTGCGTCTTTGACGGCCTTCCAGGGCTCTGTGAGCTCGACCTCCTCGATGCCCTCTTGTGCGGTGAGAAAGGCCACGGTCTTTCCGGTAGCTGTGTGGATGCCATTTCGCTGCTGCCTCCCTCTGTTTCGTTGGCGAGCTTTTTGGTCTGTCGGTCGTCTACCCCTGGTCCCTGGGTGGCAAACGAGCCAGTAAGGGCCGTGGCCTGGTGTTTTTCACAGCTTGTCCTCGGCTGCGCGGTAGGCGACCTGCAGGAAGTCCGAGATGGTGTGCGCGACGAATACGGAGCTGATGAGGCGCGTGAGGCGTGGGGCGCCGATGAGTCCGAGCGTGAGAGCGGTGGCTACCCATTGGGCGAGGCAGTAGGGGCACACCAGGAGCTCTCCGACGGCGAGGTGCAGACCGTGGCCGTAGGGTTCCTCCTCGACCTCGCCCTGCCCGCTTGGCTCTTGGTAGCGGGTGAAGGGCGCGCGGATGAAGCTCGTCACCTTGTCCTTGGCGAGCAGCCGGCTGAGCTTGTGGGTGGCGATGCCGACGAGCAGCAGGTCGCCGGTCGTGGGTCGCTCGGGCAGCTGGTGGCGACGGGCGCGCAGCGCGATCAGGCCGCCGGCGAGGCCGGTGGTGTACGCGCCGGTGAGGATGGCGTAGGAGCCGAGCGGACGCTCTTGGCCGGGAGCGTAGTGCGAGGAGAGCGAAGCGAGTGGCGTCTTGCTGGGGCTGCCGGCATGGCTGTCGGTGGCACGCTCGGGCATGGTCTAGCTGTTGCTCCTTTTGGCGCCCTTGCGTCCTGCGGCGGCCTTCTGCGCTTTGGTGCCGCCTTGGGTGCTGGCTTTGCGTTTTGTGCCTGAGCCTGAACTCTTGCCGCCTCGTTTGGATGAGCCTGGGCTGTTGGCGATCTTCGCTGCGCGTTCCTTGCTCATGCCCTTTTCGCGGAGTCCTTCGTACTGTTTGTCGTTCTTGACGCTGGGGCCGTGATCTTTGGCCATCGTTGGTCCTCCTCGGGTTTGTGGATACCGCTGCGTCTACCCGCTCGCCGCACTGGCAAAAAGCGAGGACGAGGCTGCTAGCGGTGTTGGGCTCGACGGCGAAGCCGCGGAAGGTCTGGGCCATCTGCTCGTCGGCGTCGGGCTCCTCGTCCTCCTCGTCGTGCGGTGGGGTGCGTCGGGCGCGGTGTCCGTGTTGGCCTGAAGGACCGCGCTCTCGAGGAAGTGACGCAGCTCGGCCTCGCTGCCCTGCTGGACGCCGGAGACCTTGATCGCCTTTTTGGTGAGGCTGACCTCTCCCCAGCCGCTGTGCGGCGTGTCCAGCAGTGCGAGCACGTTCTCGAAACGCGCCTTCCATGACTTCGAGGACGCGCCGGCCAGCTGCACGGTGAGCGTGCCGTCGTCGATCTCGGCGGTGCCCCATTCGATCTGTCGTTGCTCGGCGGCCATGAGCTTGACCTACCCGGCGCGGCGGGGTTCGACACGCGAGGAGGAGGTCCCAGAGGCGGTCGGTGCGGATGTTTGTCAGGTGCTCATGCGCGGCTCTCGAGCGGGTCGTGTGCTGGCGGTGTCGATCCGCTTTGCGCCCAGGCGCTCGGCGAGGCGGATGCGAGGGCCATGATCGTGAGCGCGGGGTTGGCTGAGCCTTGGGTGGGCATGACGCTGCCGTCGCAGACGAACAGGTTGGGTATTCCCCAGGCGCGGTGGTCTCGGTCGATGACGCCCGTCTCGGGTTTGTCTGACATTGCGCAGCCGCCGACGAGGTGGGCGTAGCGGTCGATCGTGAGGATGTCCTGCGCTTCGGCGGCGTGGAGGATTTCGTGGAGCTTGTTCTTGGCGTAGGCGATGTTCGCTCGGTCGTTCTCGCACTGCGTGTAGTCCAGGCGCGCGACGGGCATCCCGTTACGGTCGGTCTGCTCGGCGAGCGTGACGCGGTTCTCCGCTCTGGGCAGGAGCTCTGAGAGGCAGCCGATCGTGTACCAGTGGTTGTAGTCGCGCATGTACTCTCGCAGCGACTGCCCCCAGTGTCCGTCGGCGAGCACGTGCTCGGCCCAGCCGATCGGCAAAGGGCCTACGGTCTGGATCGAGAAGCCGCGGGCGAATCCGCGTCCGGGGTCGGTCTCATAGAACTGCTCGGAGTTGATCTCCGGCGGGGGCGCCTTGTACATCCGCATCTCCTCGGGGAAGCGTCCGGCGACCTGGGGTGCGCCCTGCACCATGATCCCGCGTCCCACGAGGTCGTTCTCGTTGGCGAGACCGTTGGGGAACCGGCTGCTGGTGGAGTGCAGCAGCAGCCGTGGCGTCTCGATCGAGTAGCCGGCGACAGTGATCGCATCTGCTGCCTGGAAGCGCTCCTGCGCCGTCGTGGAAGTAGGTGACGCCGGTGCAGCGCCCTGACCTCGTCGGTCTCGATCTGCGTGACCATGCAGTCGGCGCGCACCTCGACGCCGTGCTCCAACGCGTCGGGGATGTGGGTGACGAGCGGGGATGCCTTGGCGCCGACCTTGCAGCCTTGTAGGCAGAAGCCTCGGTAGATGCAGTGCGGGCGGTGCCCGAAGCTGCCGTTGGCGATGCCGACGGGGCCGACGCGCATCTCGATCCCCAGGCGCCTGGCTCCCTCCCACGCCTTCAGCGCGCCGGCGCCGACGGGGTGCGGGCCGTGCGGATAGTCGTGGGGGTCGCCCCAGGGCCAGAATTCGCCGGCGACGGGCAGCTCGCGCTCTAGGCGCTCGTAGTGGGGCTTGAGATCCTCGTAGGTGATGGGCCAGTCGGCGGCTACGCCGTCGCGGGTGTAGACCTCGAAGTCTGAGGGGTGAAAGCGCGGCGTGAACCCGGCGTAGTGGATCATCGAGCCGCCGACGCCGCGGCCGCAGTTGTTCTTGCCGAGCTCCACGGGATCATCGCCGCCGATGATGCGCTCCTCCGTCCAATACAGCGGGTGCGCGCCGGCCTCGTCTGAGACCCAATCCTCGTCGGGGTCCCAGAAGGGCCCGGCCTCGAGTACGAGCACGCGCCAGCCTTTGCGGGCGAGTCGTTGCGCGAGCGTTGCGCCGCCTGCTCCCGCACCGACGATCAGCATGTCGACCGCCTCGTCGGGGCTGTAGCGGCGCATACGCTCGCGCCCTGGCACACCTCTCCGGTGTGGATCGAGCAAAAACGCGGAGTCGTTCTCGGGTGGGCGCACTGCGCCCTTCAGAGCGACACGCAGACGGTCTCTCACTCAAGGCCCCGCTCGCGCACATCGTGCCACGGGGTCGAGCGCGAACTCTGGTGGGGCCTCCCAGTGCTCGCGTTGCCCGGCGCCGAGCCGTGCGTACCCGCGTGGGTAGGCGGGGCCGCCGAAGCCGATCTCATTCCACGCCCAGGGGTGTGAGTAGAACGCGCCGAGCACGCCGCGCATCACCACTCCCCACGCCTTCGTGACGGGCAGATCCCAGTCGAGCTTGCCTTCGGAGAACTGCTGGACGATCTCGTGCTGGGTCTCGGAGCTGGCGGCGGCGAACCCGTCGTCTGAGCCATGCTCGCGGGCGCTGTCGTCGAGGTTGGCCGCGACCTGCTGCCAGGTCTCGGGGTCGGGCGGCATGTCGTGGTGGCGAAACCCGTCCAGCCGGCCGGCGTGGAGCTTCGCGTCGACCATCTCGAGCACGGGGATGCGCGGCTCTGCGTCCTGGCCGGTCACGACATCACAGAACGCTCCCAGCGTGTGTGCCTCCTGTTCGGTGAAGAAGCGGATCGGCGGGACGTTCGCTACCCGGTCGAGCACGACTCCGCGCGTCTTCGCGTCCCAATGGGAGGCGGCGCTCAGCACGTCGTAGTCGGGGTAGCGCCCGCGCATCTGCGGCGTGGTGCCCTTGCGCTGGTGTGGCAGCCCTGCGGGCGGCCCCGGCGTGGTGTCGCCGCCCTGCTTGGGGAGATGCCCGGCCGAGGAGCTCGGTGGCTGCGCCATCGCCCTCAGCGCTCCCGCTCGGCGAGCGCCGCCGCGAGGCCCATGCCGCCGACGAGAGCGAGCGAGCCGGGCGCGAGCAGCGGCGGCCCCATAACGATGTTGTAGAGCGGCTCGGAGAACCCGCCGGGGCGCTTTCGCACGCCTTGTATGTGGGTGTAGACGCCGATCAGCCCGTCCAGGCAGTACAGGGCAGACACAGCGGGCAGCACGGTCCTCGCGGCTCGCTTGGAGCGCACGCCTGCCAGGCCGGCGGCGGTGAGCAGCGGCGAGAGCGCGACGGGGGTCCACATCCACTTGTCGCCGAAGGAGCCGCGGAAGTGCTCGAAGTAGATCTCCAGGCCGAGCGGCAGCGCGCTTGCGGCGGTCGCGGCGGCGAGGGTGCGCTGCGCGCGTCCGCGGCGCAGGTTTCCCAGCAGGCGCTTGGCGCTCATCGTCCTGGGAGGAACTCGGGCAGCTTCTGGCGCAGCGCTTGGGCGATGATCCGCCGGCTGCCGGGGTCTCCGTGCAGGATCGCTGAGGCGAACGAGCGGGCCTGCTCGATCGTGATGTGCGGCGGCAGTGGCGGCACTTCGGGGTCACAGCACACCTCGAGCACGGTCGGCCGGTCGGCGGCGAGCGCCTGATCCCAGCACTCGCCGATCGCTTCGGGGTCGTCGGTGCGGATGCCGTTCAGCCCGATCATTTCCGCCCACCGCGCGTAGGGCACGTCGGGTAGTTCCTGGGACTCGACGAACTTTGGGTCGCCGGACATCGCGCGCTGCTCCCAGGTGACCTGATTGAGGTCGCGGTTGTTGAGCACGAGCACGATCAGCCGCTGGTCTGACCAGCGCTCCCGGTACTTGGCGATCGTGATCAGCTCGGCGAGCCCGTTCATCTGCATCGCCCCGTCGCCGACGAGCGCGATCACGGGCCTGTCAGGGTGCGCGAACTTCGCCGCGATCGCATATGGCACGCCCGGTCCCATCGTCGCGAGGGTGCCCGAGAGCGTGGCCATCATGCCGGCGCGTAGCCGCACGTCGCGGGCGTACCAGTTGGCAGCCGAGCCGGAGTCGGAGGTGAGGATCGCGCCGTCGGGTAGGCGCTTTGAGAGCTCGTGGAAGATCAGCTGCGGGTTGATCGGCTGGGCGGGCTCGTGAGCGCGCTTATCGATCACCTGCCACCACTCGCTCATGTTCTTTTCGATCTTCTCCCGCCAGCCGCGGTCGTCCTTGCGCTCGAGCAGCGGCAGGAGCGCTTTGAGGGTGAGCGCGCTGTCGCCGACGAGGTTTACCTCCATTGGGTAGCGGATGCCGAGCATCCTGCCGTCCAGGTCGATCTGCACGCCGCGGGCCTGGCCCTCCTCGGGCAGGAACTCCGAGTAGGGGAAGCTGGAGCCGACCATCAGTAGCGTGTCGCAGTCCTGCATCATGTCCCAGCTGGGGCGTGTGCCCAGCAAGCCCGATTGAGCCGGTGACGAACGGCAGGTCGTCGGGTACGGCGGCCTTGCCGAGCAGCGCCTTGGCGACCCCGGCGCCGAGCATGTCGGCGACCTCGATCACCTCTTGGGTGGCGTGCAGCGCGCCGGCGCCGACGAGCATCGCTACGCGCTCGCCGGCGTTGAGCACCTCGGCGGCGCGCCGCAGTTGCTCGTCGTTGGGCGTGACGTTCGGGGGTGTGTAGCCGGGGCCGGAGTGAACGGTGCCGTGGGCGTGCGGCGGTGTCGGCACGGCTGGTTCCATCTGCAGGTCGTTGGGGATGATCACGCAGGTGACGGTGCGCTCGGAGAGCGCGATCCGCATGGCGCGGTCGATCAGGTGACGGATCTGGCCGGGCTCGGTGGCCATCTGGACGTACTCGTGCGCGACGTCCTTGTAGAGGGTGGTGAGGTCGACCTCCTGCTGGTAGTTGCCGCCGAGGCCGAGCCTGGCCTGCTGGCCGACGATCGCTACGACCGGCTGGTGGTCGAGCTTGGCGTCATAGAGCCCGTTGAGCAGGTGGATCGCGCCGGGGCCGGAGGTGGCGAGGCACACGCCGGCTTCGCCGGTGAACTTGGCGTGGGCGCAGGCCATGAAGGCGGCCATCTCCTCGTGGCGAACCTGGATGAACTCGGGGCAGTCCTCTGCGCGGCCGAAGGCGCCCATGATGCCGTTGATGCCGTCGCCGGGATAACCGTAGATGCGTTTCACTCCCCACTCGTTCGCTAGCCGGTTGAGCAGGTGGTCGGCGACGGTCTCGCTCATGGCGCTCCCTTTCGGTCGGCGGAGGTGAAGCGCCGGGTCGTGTTGTTCTCGGCGCTCATGTCTGCCTCCTACCCTTGTGCTGGCGCCAAAACGGCGCGGTCGGCGGCGTGCGGCGAGCGGCTTGGCGCGTGCGTGTGGCGGTGCTGTCGAGAGCGGTGGGCGTTCCTCGACGGTGACGGGGCGGTTCTCCATCAGCTCGGGGGCGCTGCGGGCGGGTGGCAGGATGATGGAGCTGCAGGCGTGGCTGTCGGCGAACGCTGCGCCCAGGAAGCGGGTTTGGGCGGCGAGGAGCACGGCGTAGGCCATTGCTGAGAGGTCTCGCAGCGACTGGTGGCGGTTTTGCCTTTCGCCGAGGTCGACCTGGGCGAGCCCGTCCAGGCCGCAGGTCCGCCAAGCTGTCGATCAGCATCGCTATCTCCACGCCGTAGCCGGCGCTGAACGGGATCTGTTCGAGTAGCTGGCGGCGGCCGGCGGTCTCCCCCGCGAGCGGCTGCTCGAAGACGGTCAGCTCCGGGGCATGCAGGTTCAGCAGCGGCCGGGCCATCAGCTCGGTGACGCGGCCGCCGCCTTCTGCGAGCACGGTGTCGCCGTTGCGGAAGGGGCGGCGGAACGTGCCCTTGACGAGCTGTATGTCGGGGTCGCAGAGCAGCGGGCCGATCAGGCCGAGGAGGAATCCTTCGTGGAAGTCCTCGGTGTCGGTGTCGGCGAACGCGACGATTTCGCTGCTGGTGGCGGCTAGCCCTCTCCACATCGCGTCGCCCTTGCCCTGCGCGGGCCCGTACTCGGCCAGCAGCTCGCTCTCTTGGGCGACCTGGAGCCCAGCTTGGCGGGCGATCGTGGCGGTGTCGTCCTGGGAGGCGGCGTCGATGACGAGCACCTCGTCGAGCAGGCCGGCATCCTTGAGGCGGGCGGCTGTTTGCGAGCGATCGGGCCGATCGTCTGTGCGACTTCGCGGGCGGGCAGCAGCAGCGCGACCGTGTGCTGCTTGACGGCGAGCAGACGCTCGAGGGAAACTCGTTTGCGTGGTAGGTGCGTCGGGCGCGCCAGTCGGCGCGGGCGAGGTCTTGCGCGAGGCCGCGTGGGGCGCGCCCGTCGGTGCGGGCGGACGTTCGTACCCGGACGCGGCGGCTGCGGTGGATGGCGATGCCTTGGCTGGTGAGCGCTTGGGCGAGCGCCTCGTCCTCGAGCGCTGCGCGTACCGGCAGCCCGCCGCAGCGCTGATAGGCGGCGGCGGTCAGCGCGAGCGATGCGCCGGAGAAGTGCGGGTGCTCGACGGCGGCTTCGCCGGCGGTCTGCTCGATGGCGTAGGCGAGCCGTTGGGCGGTGCCCTGTTCGCGCACGGTGATGGCGTGCGGGTCGAGCGCTTGGCGCTCTGTGGGGTCGAGCTCGATCAGTCCGCCGATCGCCGCGGCGCCTGCTCGCGCGAGCGCGAGCTGCGCTGAGAGCCAGTCGCGGCGACGGTGCGTGTCGGCGTCGGTGCTTGCGATCAGTCCATGCTCGGTGCCGATCTGGGCATGAGACGCCGGTAGGCGATGTCCATGCCGAGACGCCGGGCGCGTCCGACGCCTTGGGGGCGCAGGAGCGTGACGGTGTGGACGACGGGCTGCTCGAGCATGCGCGGGCGGTCTGTTGGATGACTCCGAGGGTGTGGTCGCGGCATCCGTCGAGGATCAGGATCACCTCGTAGCTGTTCGTGGTCATGTCGCGCTGGTGGCTGAGCGCGTGCAGGCAGGCTGCGATGCGCGGCGCCTCGTCGCGGGCCGGCACGACGACGATCGCCTGCAGGTCCGGGTGCGGTGGCGCGAGCGCGGCGAGGTCGGCGAGCGTCCTGGGCCGCGGTCGGCGGGCTGGCTCGGTTCATGGTGGGCTCTCCCCGGCGGCGATCAGCTCGCGGCGCGTGTTCATAGTCCTCGTCGCGGTCGTGGGTGAGCGCGCCGACGAGCTTGCCGTGTGGGAGTACCAGACGGTGAACGCGCCGTCGGGGTGCTCATCGAGGCGGCTAGTGTCGTGGCCGTCGCCCCAGGCGGCGTACTTGATGGTGTGCTGGCCGATGCTCGACCAGAAGCCGGGGACGTCCTGCCAGTGGGCGTCCTGCGCCGGCGAGGACGCGCCCGGCGATCTCGCCTTGGCCGAGCGCGTCGCCCCAGTGCTCCACCCGCAGCCGTCGTCCCGCGCTGCGGTTATGGGCGTAGGCGACATCGCCGACGGCGAGCACGCGCTCGTGCGCCCGCATCTGCGCGTCGGTGAGGATCGCTCCCTTGACGATCGTCAGGCCGGCGTGCTCGGCTAGCTCGCTGCGGGGCCTGACGCCCATGCCGAGCACGACGTTCTCTGCCTCGATCGCGCTCGCCGTCAGTCGAGCTGGACGATGCGGCCGTTGTGCACGGCGGACACCTTCACGCCCATCTTCAAGGTCACGCCGAGGTCTGTCAGCCAGCGGGCGAGGCGCGCGGCCGCGTCCGCGCCGAGGCGCTGCTGCTGCGGGGCCGGTTCTTGGCCGACGAGCGTCACGCGGGCGCCGCGCAGCGCGAGCGATGCGGCGAGCTCGCAGCCGATGAACCCGGTGCCGAGCACGACGGTGCGGGTGCCAGGCTTGGCTTGGGTGGCGATGCGTTCGCTGTCGGGCCGCTCGCGCATCGTCTGTACCCGCGGGTCGTCGAGGCCGGGAAGGTCGGGGCGTGATGGCTCGGCGCCGGTGGCGAGCACGATCACATCGGCTCTGAGCGCGTAGCCGTCGGCGTTGACGGTGCCGCTGCTGGGGTCGATCGTCCTTGCTTCGCAGCCGAGGCGCAGCTGTATGTCGTGCTCCTCAAACCAGTCTGGGCGACTCGATTGGCAGCTCGCTGGCGTCGAGCTCGCCGCGCAGGAACTCCTTGGTGAGCGGCGGCCGGCGGTATGGGATGAGGGTCTCCTTGCCGAGCATCGTGACCTCTGCCGGTGCCGCCGTGCTTCACGGTAGGCGCGGGCGGTTGCGAGCCCGGCTGGGCCGGCGCCGACGATCACGATCCGCCGGGGGCTCATCGGCCGTCGAAGCGGTCGAGCCTGTAGCCGTCTTGGCGTGCGTCGAGCGCGTGCCAGCGCGGCGAGCTGCACTGCGAGCCGGTCGTGCACCTCATCGCCGAGCAGCGGCTCCTCGCGCCCGATGCCGCGCCAGCTGACCGCGAGCACGCTCGCGCCGTAGGCGAGCTGCGTCTTGATCCAGCCGACGGCCTCGTCGAGCGCCGGCGGCTGCAGGTAGTAGAGGATCTCCGAGCAGACGATCAGATCCCATGAGCCCGGCGGGGTCTCCTCGGGGAAGCTGGCGCGCAGTAGATCGACGTTCCGCACTCCTTGCAGGTTGCTGGCGGGCGAGCTGCAGTGCGCCGAGGGAGAAGTCGATCGCGACGACGTGCTCGCAGCGGGCCGCCAGCAGGCCGGTGAACACGCCGATCGAGCAGCCGACCTCCAGGCAGAGACCGTGGGAGGCTTCGGCAGCGCGGCGAGGGTCGCCGCGTACTTCTGCCGCTCGTAGCTCGCTCGTGCGATACCCCCACGGGTCGGGGCTCTCGTGGTAGAGCCGCTCGAAGCGCTCGACTGCGGCGGTCGCTGTCATGGCCGCTCCGTGTCGAGCATCTCGAGCACCGAGCTTGGTGATCTTGGGGTCCAGCCGGTGCTGGAGCAGGAACAGGTCGAGGTCGCGCCGGGCGCGGTCCAGGGCGCTCGCTCCGATCAGCGCCCGCGACCCGCAGACCCGTGCCGCCTGGCCTGAGATCAGCGAGCGCGCATTCGTACGAGCGCGACGCGGCATTCGACGGCGAGCACTGGCCGGGTCGACGCTCGGGCTGGGGGTCTTCTGGCTGGTCGAGCACGGTGGTGGTGTGCTCGAGCCAACGGTCGATCGTGGCTTGCGCGACGCGCATCCGGCCGAGGCCGTGTGCCTGTACCGCATCCAGCCGGCGCGGGTCGAGCGCGGCGAGGGTCTCGCGCGAGGATGCAGTCGGCGAGCCCGGCCCAGGTTGCTGAGGTGCGGATCGCGTCGCGGGAGAAGTAGGGCTCGCGCGAGAGCTCGCCGGGACCGCCGAGCAGCGCGAGGACAGGCGTGTCGTGAAACTCGACGCGGTGGCTCTCTGAGGAGCGCAGGCCCGGACGCTGATACCAGCCGCGGTCGATGCTCACTGCGCTGGTCGTGTCGAGGTAGGCGAGGCGCCGGGAGCCGTCTTGGTCGGCGGCGATCACGAGCGCGCGCTGCACGCCTCCGGCGCCGGAGCAGAACGTCTTGACGCCGCGCAGCACGAGCTGGCCGTCGGCTTGCTCGAGTCGGGCGGGTGGCCCCTCGCCGGCGGCTGGGTCTGCGCCCCACACGCCGAGCAGCAGCTTGCCCTCTCTGTATCTGTGCGAGCTCGGTGGAGCGCAGCGGCTCGGGGGCGGCGAGCGTCAGGCGCTCGATGCCGTTGAGGTGCCCGTCGAGGATGCGCGCGGTCGAAGCATCCGCGGCGGCCACGGCGCGCACGAGCCGCACTTCGCCTGCGAGCCCATCCGGTGGGGGTGTCAGCGCGCCGGCGGCGGCGAGATCGGCGAAGTTCTCGGTGGGGAAACGCGGCTCGCGGTCGAGCTCGCCTGCGCGGGCGGCGATCCGCTCGAGCGCCCACTCCAGGCCCTCGCCGGGTGGGGTGCGTGTGCGTGCCGGCAGCTGCTTGGACGCTCATGCTGGCCACTCCGCTTCGCTGGCGGGCTGATCGCGGGTAGTCGCATCGGGGCGAGCAGCGAGACCGTGGCGCGGGCTGCCGCTGCGAGCGGCGGCAGCAGCGCGAGGGTGTTCTGGCAGCCGGCTCGTCTGCGCTCCGGGCCCGAGGGCGTCGTGCATCAAGACCGCGCCGCCGTCGGCGAGCTGGGTGCGCGCGTGGGCGAGCATCGCCTGCGGCTCATCGCCGCGCCAGTCGTGGGTGTCGATCGACCAGCGCACGAGCTGCAGCCCGAGCCGGCGCGGCGACACGATGGCTCGCGTCGGTGCAGATGCCCCACGGCGCCCGCCACAGCCGCGGGCGCACCCCGACGGTCGCCAGCGCCGCGAGCGCCAACTCGCTGTCGTGCTGTAGCTCTGCTTCGGTGAGCTCGGTGTGACGGATGTGGCGGTGACAGTGAAGCTGTATGTCATGTCCGGCGGCGAGCACCGTGCTGCGAGGTCGGGCTGTGCGAGCACTCGCTCGCCGACCATGAAGAACGTCGCCGCTGCGTGGCAGCGCTGGAGCTGGTCGCAGCATCTGCGGCGTCCAGGTTGGGTCGGGGCCGTCGTCGAAGGTGAGGCTCAGAGCGTCGCGGCACGTTGCGGGGCTCTCGCTGCCGGCGTGAGCCAGGCCGGCGGCAGTCGTGCTGCGTCACGACTGGTCTTGGTACTCGCGCAGGAACCCCTCGAACAGGCGGCGGTGGCCTTCCTCGTCGTGGAGGATCGCGATCACCATGTCGTTGGTGACCGGGTCTGACTCCTCGGTCGCCTCGATGATCTCGTTGTAGTAGTCGATCGCGCCCGTCTCGGCCTCGATCACGCCCTTGATGACGTGCACGATGTCGGTCTGATGCTCGGGCGGCTGCAGGTAGGACTGTTCGGCCTCGAAGTCCATCGAGCCGGGCACGATCCCGTAGAGCTCCTTGATGCGGTTGGCGAACTGGGTGGCGTGCCCGAGCTCCTCCTGGATGTCCTCGCGCAGGGACTTGATGATCTCCTGGGCGCGCACCCCGTCCGGGTTGACCGAGTTGGCGAGGTAGCTCATCACGGTCTCGATCTCCATCCAGTACGCCTTGGTGAGCATCTCGACGATGCGCTCGCGCTCCTCGCGGGCGTCCTCGGCGAGAATGCCGTTGCTGCTCTTCGTTGCTGACATGGCGGCCTCCGGGTTGTTGGCTGTTTCGGTAGTTGCTTACCCCGTCGCGGCCGGACGCAACCGGCGGGAGCGCCATGGTTGGGCGGAGGCCGACTGGTGCGGTGGGTCAGGCCGAGTGGCGTTCCTCGAGCCAGTGGTCGAGGTCCTCGTTGCTCATCAGCTCGAGGTGCAAGCTCGCGGGTTTGGCTGGGTGCAGGAGCCGCATCGCGATTCGCCATAGCGCGTCGTGTGGCCATCTCATGCTCCTTTCCTACGCGCCCGGATCGAGACGATCGAGGCTACCTTTGAGAGCTACCCGATCGTGCCGGCGCGAACCATGTCGAGCTGGGGCGGCCCGCTGCTTGGGTGGTTGTATTCATAGAGCACCGGGTATGGCCGGGATGATGCTTGGAGGGATGAGATCGCACGCTTGAGGCGTAGTGACTGTGCGGCGCCTGGCATTGTGCGCCGGCGGCGCGGCCGTGGCTTTGAGTACCTCGACCCCGACGGGGGGCGTGTCGATGACCCCGAGGTGCTGGAGCGGATCGCGGAGCTCGTGATCCCGCCGGCGTGGCGGGAGGTGTGGGTCTGCATGGACCCGCTTGGGCACCTGCAAGCCACCGGGGTCGATGCCGCTGGCCGCAAGCAGTACCTCTACCACGAGCGTTGGCGGGCTCACCGCGACCGACGCAAGTTCGACTCGATGATCGCCTTCGGTGCGGCGCTGCCACGGCTGCGTCGTCGTGTGGCGCGCGACCTGAGCTCCCGAGCGGCGAGCGGCAGGTCGCGGTTGGGCAGTTGACCGAGCGGCGGGTGCTGGCGTTGGCGGTGCGGCTGCTTGATCTGGGGTTCTTTCGTATCGGCTCGGAGGACTACGCGGAGCGCAACGAGTCCTATGGGTTGACGACGATGCTGCGCGAGCACGTGACCGTCGAGGAGCGTGAGGTGATCTTCGACTTCCCGGCGAAGTCTGGGCAGCGGCGGGTGCAGGCGATCGCCGACCCCGAGGCGCTGGTGATGGTCGGGGCCTGAAGCGGCGGCGCACCGGCTCGCAGCTGCTGGCCTACCGTGCGAGCGACGGCTGGAGGGACCTGACCGCCGAGGAGGTGAACGCCTACCTGAAGCAGTGCTCGGGTGGGGAGTTCACCGCCAAGGACTTTCGTACTTGGAACGCGACGGTGCTCGCCGCGGTCGCGTTGGCAGGCGCAGAGGAGGTGAGAGGGAAAGCCGCGCGTGAGCGGGAGGTCAAACAGGCAATCAAGACGGTTGCGGCGTATTTGGGTAATACGCCCGCCGTGTGTCGTGCGTCATATGTGGACCCGAGGGTGATCGACCGTTTTCAGGCCGGGGTGACGATCGCTGCGGCAATCGGTCGCGCTGGCCCGGATCTGGGCAAAGCGAGAGTCCGTGCTCGCGTCGAGAAGGCGGTACTGGAGTTGCTCGCGGATGCCAGCGACAGTGCCTGAACCGTTCGCGTGCGCCAGTGAGCGAGATGCTCACGATCTGGATGGCTTGCTCCGCAGGACTGTCTCCTCGAGTGAGGAGCGCAGCTCAGCAACCGACTCGTAGACATCGATGGCGCCTGCTTCGCACAACTCTTCTTTTGAGAATCCGCCGGTCATCACCGCGAGCGTTTGCACGCCGGCGCGCTGGGCTGCTTGGACGTCCCAGGGTGTGTCGCCGATCATCACCGCCTGCTCTCGGTTCTGCGCTCCGCGCATTCCAAGGCAGCGTTCACGAGGTCGGGCTGGGGCTTGGTGGCTTTCACGTCGCTGGCGCTCGTCCATCCGTCGGCGAGCTGGCGCGCGCCGAGCAGGTCGATGTAGTGTTCGATCTCGGGCTTCTTGGCGGAGCTCTGCGAGGATGACCGTGTGGCCGCGGTCGCGTAGGTCGCTGAGTAGCTCGCTGGCTTGGCTGACGGCTTCGACTTCGCCGATCATTTCGCTGTAGCGCTCGCTCTCGCGTGAGCGGATCTGTATCGCCGAGCCTGTGCTCCACGTCAGCGTCGGTGACCTTCTCGCACTAGCTGGTCGCCGCCCATGCCGATGTGACGGTGAAGGCGCCAGATCGGGAGGATGATCTCGTGGTCGCGGAACGCGCGATACCAGGCAAGCGCGTGCTGGTAATTGGTGTCGACGAGTGTCCCGTCGACGATCGAGGATCGCCACGGTCATCGCTGCACGATGGCGGCGAGGAGCGCTAGGCGCAGCACGAAGCGGTTGCTGCCTCTCAGCGCCTCTTTCAGGAAGTCCATCGTGCCCGCTTGCTCATCTTGGTGGCTGCATACCCGCGTCCGTCCGATGTGAATCGCACCGGACGGGTGGTGCGGTTACGGTTGGCAGGACGGGTGGTTGGGTAGATGCGCGGTGTGTGTCGCCGGCGTTTGATGGAGGAATGATGGGATCGGTGGTGGTGGCGGTGACGGGCGCGAGCTCGGGCGTTGGGCGCGCGACCGCGCAGGCGTTCGCGCGTGAGGGTGCGACGGTTGGGCTGATCGCCCGCGGCCAGGAAGCCTTGGCCGCCACGGCGTCTGAGGTGCAGTCGCTGGGCGGGCGCCCGGTGGTGTTGGAGTGCGATGTCGCTGACCCGCAGGCGCTCGAGGAGGCAGCGGGCACGCTGGAGGAGCACGGCGAGATCGGGGTGTGGGTGAACAACGCGATGGCGAGCGTGTTTGCCCCCACGTGGGAGATCACCGCCGATGAGTTCCGACGGGTGACTGAGGTCACGTATCTCGGGGTGGTGTATGGGACGTTGTGTGCGCTTTCGCGGATGCGCTCGCGGGATCGTGGTGTGATCGTGCAGGTCGGCTCGGCGCTGGCCTATCGTGGCATCCCTTTGCAGAGCCCTTACTGTGCGTGCAAGCACGCGATCCAGGGGTTCACCGAGTCGCTGCGTTGCGAGCTGATGCACGAGGGCAGCGGGGTCCGGGTGACGATGGTGCAGTTGCCGGCTATGAACACGCCGCAGTTCGACACGGTGCGTACACGGCTCCCCCGGCACCCGCAGCCGGTGCCACCGATCTATCAGCCGGAGGTCGCCGCGCGGGCGATCGTGGCCGCCGCCAACGAGCCGGCGCGGCGAGAGTGGTGGGTCGGCGCGTCGACCGCTGTCACGCTGCTCGGCAATGCGCTCGCTCCCGGCGTCGGCGACCGCTATCTGGCGAAGACGGGGTTTGACGCCCAGCAGACCGATGAGCCTGTGCAGGCGGGGCGGCCGGACAACTTGTTTGCGCCGCTTCCGGGCGAGCGCTCAGCGCACGGCGACTTCGATAAGCAGGCCAAGCCGCGCAGCGTGCAGTGGGAGTTCACGCGCCACCGGCGGCTGGTTGGCGCCGGCGCTGTGGTCGCGGCGGGGCTTGTGGGGATTGGCGCGATGCGGCGGGGGCGATGAGCAAGCAGGCGCCGGCGATCGGCTCATATGGGCTGATCGGGGACTGTCACAGCGCCGCGCTGGTTTCGGCTGAGGGTTCGATCGACTGGTGCTGTCTGCCGCGTTTCGATAGCGGGAGCTGCTTCGGACGGCTGCTTGACCGTGAGCGCGGAGGATTCTGCACGGTAGGCGTGGAGGGCGAGGCGAGCTGGCGGGGCGTGAGCTATATCGAGGACACGCTGGTGCTCGAGAGTCTCCTTGAAGGGCCGCAGGGGACTGTGCGAGTGAGGGATTTCTTTGCGATGCGCGAGCACGGGGCGCTCGAGCCGCATCGTGAGCTGGGGCGGATCGTGGAGTGCGAGCGCGGCAGCGCGGAGGTGCGCTTCGAGGTGGCACCCCGGTTTGACTACGGGGCGGTGCGGCCGTGGCTGCGTCGCGCCGCGGTAGACGTGTTTACGGCGATCGGCGGCGACGACGGGCTCTTGGTTTGGAGCGACGGCGAGCTGCGCGTCGAGCAGGAAGCGATCGTCGCGGGCGGCCAGATCCATGCCGGGGAGCGGCTGCGACTGTTGATCCGGTTCGTGCGCCCGCATCTGCTTGAGCGAGAGCAGAGCGCGTTGGATGCGGGGAAGGTGGACGAGCGTCTTGAGGAGACCGTGCAGTGGTGGCGCGCTTGGCGTGAGCGGTTGAGCAAGGACGGCCCCGATCACGATGCCCTCGTGCGTTCGGCGTTGACGCTGAAGGCGCTGACCTACGCGCCGACCGGGGCGATCGTGGCTGCCCCCACGACCTCGCTGCCGGAGACGTTGGGCGGCGAGCGCAACTGGGATTACCGCTTCAGCTGGGTGCGGGACTCGACGCTGACGGCGCACGCGCTGGCGGAGCTTGGCTGCGAGCGTGAGGCCCGGCGGTTTCGCCATTTCATCGTGCGCACCAGCGCCGGGCACGCCGAGGACCTGCAGATTCTGTTCGGGATCGGTGGTGAGCGACGCATCTCTGAGGAATGCCTGGAGTTGGAGGGCTATCGTGGCTCGCGGCCGGTACGGGTCGGTAACGAAGCTGCCGGTCAGCTGCAGTTGGACGCCTTCGGCGAGATCCTCAATCTGGCGTGGCGGTGGCATCGCCGTGGGCACTCCCCTGACGATGACGAATGGCGGTTCTTCTCAGAGCTCGTCGACGCTGCGGTGCAGCGGTGGTCTGAGCCCGACCGGGGGATCTGGGAGTGGCGGGGGGAGCCGCGGCATTTCGTTCACTCCAAGGCGTGCTGTTGGGCGGCGGTGGACAGCGGCCTCAGGCTGGCTGAGGAGTGCGCGCGCACGGCGCCGACGCGGCGCTGGGAGAAAGCGCGCAAAGAGATGCGCGAGGCGATCGAGACGCGCGGCTATGACTCTGAGCGTGGCGTGTTCGTGCAGTGCTTTGACGAGCCGGCGTTGGACGCCGCGCTGCTGCTGCTGCCGGTCGTGGGGTTCGTAGAGTTCGATGATGAGCGGATGCTCCGCACCGCTGACGCGGTGCGCGCGGAGCTTGATGCGGAGGGGTTTCTCTACCGCTACCGCCAGGACGATGGGCTGCCCGGCCGGGAGGGCGCGTTCCTTGCCTGCTCGTTCTGGCTGGCTGAGTGCTACGCCCGCCAGGGCAGGTTGCCGGAGGCGCGGGAGGTGTTCGACCGGACGATGGGCGCCGCCAGCCCGCTCGGCTTGTTCTCAGAGCAGGTCGATCCCGCCAGCGGTGAGCTGCTGGGCAACTATCCGCAGACGCTTACGCACCTCTCGCATGTCGCCGCGGTCGTCGCGCTCGCGCAGGCGGAGCCGTGAGCAACGACGGTTTGAGCAACGACGGTTTGGGTATGTGACTGGCATGGAATTTGGAGGCATTTTCATTCTCGTGCTGGTGCTGATCGTGGTTGGCGTGCTCGGCGGCGGGCTGTATGCGTTGAGCATGTGGCTGCGCGGCAAAAAGCTGGCGCCCGAGGGCGATGAGATCGAGGGCGGCCGGGATGAGGGTCCGCGGCCCGAGCACGTCGAGGTCGAGAACGAGCAGAACGCTCGTTTCGTCGGCACTCGCTGAACGAGACACGATCGCGGGTCGGGCCGGTGAGCAGCGCAGACGCCGAGAGCCCCGCGGAGCATCCGGCCCGCGGGGCGAAGCCCGTTGTCGAGCAGCTCACGGCGAGGGCGTTCACGGTGCCGACGGACGCGCCGGAGGCCGATGGCACGCTTAGCTGGGATACGACGACGATCGTCGTCGTGGAAGCCCGCTCAGCTGGACATACCGGCGTTGGCTACAGCTACGCGGCGGGTGCGGCAGCCGCGCTGGTCTCAGAGCTCCTTGGCGAGGCGGTTGTTGGCGGGGATGCGCTTTCGCCGTCGGCGGCGTGGGCAGCGATGCGTCGTGCGGTGCGCAACATCGGCTATCCGGGGGTGGCCTCGAGCGGGATCTCGGCCGTAGATGTCGCGCTCTGGGACCTGAAGGCAAGGTTGCTTGGGGTCGCGTTGAGCACTCTGCTGGGTCGGGTCCGCGAGCGGGTGCCGGTGTATGGCAGCGGCGGGTTCACCACCTACACCCCGGAGCAGATGCAGCGCCAGCTCACTGGCTGGGTGGCACAGGGAATCGGCGCGGTGAAGATGAAGGTGGGCTCAGAGCCTGACCGTGATCCTGAGCGCGTTCGACATGCCCGCAGCGTGATCGGCGATGGGGTCGAGTTGTTCGTGGACGCGAACGGCGCTTACTCGCGCAAGCAGGCGCTGGCGCTCGCCGAGACGTTCGCCCGAGAGGCTCGGGTGTCGTGGTTTGAGGAGCCGGTCTCCTCCGATGACCTCGAGGGACTCAGATTGCTGCGAGACCGCGCCCCGGCGGGGATGGAGGTCGCCGCAGGCGAGTACGGCTATGACCTTTTCTACTTCCGGCGGATGCTCGACGCCGGCGCGGTCGACGTGCTGCAGGCAGACGTGACGCGCTGCGGCGGCATCACCCAGATGCTGCAGGTGGGCGCGCTGTGCGCCGCGCGTGGCTTGCGGCTCTCGGCGCACACGAGCCCGGCGCTGCACGCGCACGTGTGCGCGGCGATCGAGCCGCTCGCGCACGTCGAGTATTTCCACGACCACGCCCGCATCGAGGAGCTGCTGTTCGACGGCGCCCCCCCGCTGAGCGAAGGCGCGCTCTGGCCGGACCCGACAGTCTCTGGGATGGGGCTGTCATTGCGTGAGGGCGAGGCGGAGCGCTACGAGCACTGATGCCGAACACGGCGCACGCCTACGAGCACGTGGAGGGGATCTACCTGCCGATCGCCGTGGGCGTGTTCGTGCTCGTGCTCGGCACGCTGCTGGCGCTGCTGATCGCAGGCGCGAGACGCAAGACGCCGGGGCGGCGCTCGCAGGCGCTCGTGCTGGAGACGGCGTATGCGTGCGTCCTGGCGGGCGTGGTGGCTTTCTTGTTGTGGGAGACGTTCACCGCGGAGACGCCGATCGATCGCACGGCCGCGCATCCTGGGGTTCGGATCAAGGTGATCGCCGCGCAGTGGAGCTGGCGCTTCATCTACTCGGACGGCGTGAGCATCGCCGATGTCGACACGTGGCATCCGACGCCGGCGTATGTGCCGACGGGCAGCGAGGTTGAATTCGTGGGTAGCTCTGAGGATGTGATCCACGGCTTCTGGGTGCCCGGTCTTCACTACCAGCGGCAGTTCGTGCCCGGCTACACGACCCGCTTTGATCTCCTGTTCCAGACGCCCGGCTATTACGGCGGTGAGTGCTCGGTGCTCTGTGGAGAGGACCACAGCGAGATGCACTTCGCCATCCGGGCGGTCAGCCCGCAGCGCTTCACAGTGTGGCTCGCGCACGAAGCCGCCCGGCAGGGAGTGTCGTCGTGAACGCGGTTGCGGTGCCCGCCCGCGCGGCGTCGCGCACGTTCGCCTCGAGTGACCACAAGCGGATCGCCGGCGCGGCCTGCATGGTCGCGTTCGTGTTCTTCCTGGCGGGTGGGCTGTTGGCGTTGTTGATGCGAAGCCAGCTCGCGGCGGACGGCGGCGTGGTCTCCCAGCAGACCTACAACGAACTTTTCACGATGCACGGCTCGACGATGGTCTACCTCGTGATCGTGCCGGTCGCGCTCGCGGTCGGCGTGTACTTCGTCCCCTTGCAGGTCGGGGCGGCCGAGATCGCAGGGCCGCGCGTGGCGCTGGCCGGGCTGTGGATGCTGTTGTGCGGCGGTGTGAGCATGTGGTCGGGGTTTCTGACCAGCGGCGGCGCCGCGGCGGCCTCCTGGTGGGGGTTCGACCCGCTCTCAGATTCGATCCACTCCCCGGGCAGCGGCATGGAACTGTGGATCTTCGGGGTGATGCTGGCGACGCTCGGGCAGATCCTGTGGGCGGGCTGCATCCTGTCGACCGCGCTTCGCCGGCGTGCGCCGGGGATGACGTTGATGCGGATGCCGGTGTTCACCTGGACGATGGTCGTGACCTGCGTGATGGTTGTGTTCGGGTTCCCCGCGCTGCTGCTCGCGCTCGGGTTGCTGTGGGCGCAACGGCACTTCGGGGATGTGCTCGTCGGCGGCGCCGGCGCGGTGGACTACCAGGCGCTGTTCTGGTTCTACGGGCACCCAGTTGTGTACGTGATGTTCTTCCCGTTCGTGGGGATGGTCGGCGAGGTGCTGGCCACGTTCTCATCCCGGCGGTTCTTCGGCTACTCCGCGTTCGTGGTCGCGCTGCTCGCTTTCGCTGGCTTGTCGATGACGGTGTGGGCGCACCACATGTACACGTTCGGGGTGCTCTCGAACAAGTATTTCGCGCTGACATCGACCGCTTTGATCGTCCCGGCGGGTATCGAGTATTTCGATTTCCTAGCGACGCTGTGGCGAGGCAGGCTGCGTTTCACCACCTCGTTCTTGTTCGCGCTCGGCTTCCTCGTGCAGTTCCTCGTGGGTGGGTTGACGGGGGTGATCCTTGCCTCGCCGCCGTTGGATTACGGGCTGAACATGTCGTATTTCGTGGTGGCGCATTTTCACTACACGATCTTCGCGGGCAGCGCGTTCGGCTTGTTCGCCGGCATCTACTACTGGTTTCCGAAGATCACCGGGGCGATGCTGCGCGAGCGTCTCGGCAAGCTGCACTTCGTGCTGATGGTAATCGGGACGAACGTGACCTTTTTCCCGATGTTCATCCTGGGTGCTGAGGGCATGACGCGGCGGATCGCGCGCTATCCCGCCTCAACGGGTTGGCAGGGGTTGAACATTCTGGAGACTGCCGGGTCGGTCGTGATCGCGCTGTCGGTGCTGTGTTCATGTGGAACATTCTGGTCTCGTTGCGTGACCGGCGCGAGGCTGGAGATGATCCTTGGGGGGCGCAGACGCTCGAGTGGGCGACGAGCTCGCCGCCACCCCGCCACAACTTCCATGAGCTGCCGCCGATACGCAGCTACGCGCCCCTTTTGGATCTGCGCGAGGCGCGCGAGGAGGTGGGCGTATGAGACGCGCGGCTGTCGTGCTGCTCCTCTGGGGGTTGTGGCTGGCGGTGCTGACCGGCGTGCAGGCCGTGTTCGCCCCGAAACTGATCCAGTTCGCGATCCCGGCGGTGGCCAGCGCAGCTTGTGTTCTCGTCGGGCTTGTGGTGTGGGCGCTCGACATCCGCCAGGGGCAGGTTGATGGGCCGCGGCTGATCACCGACAGCTCGGTCGCTACGGTCGCGCTGGTCGTCGGGGTTGCCGTGGCGCTCATCGGCGCCGGGTTCGGACTGTGGCTGATCTTGATCGGCGTCGGCATCATGGCGCTCGGCCTCGGCGGCGTGGTGCGTGAGCAGCGCGAGCGCTCGCGGGCGCTGCGTAGGGAAGGCTTGCGGTGAGCGCGCAGCCGCCGACCCTTGTGCGCCTGCTCGGCACCTGGACCGTGGACCCGGTGCTGCTCGGCGTCTGCGGTGCGGCGGCGGGCCTGTACGTGTGGGGCATGGTCCGCTCACGCAGACGCTGGCCCGCGTGGCGGCTCGTGTCGTTCACCTGTGGACTGCTGGTGCTTCCGCTCGCTTTGCTGTCGGGCATCGACCAGTACGCCGATGAGCTGCTCTCGATCCACGTCGTCGAGCATCTGCTGCTGATCCTCGCCGCGCCGACGCTGATCCTGTGGGGAGCGCCGGTGAGGCTGGCGTTGAGCGCGTGTCCACCTGCCGGCCGGCACGCGATCGTCAGCTTGCTGCGCGGGCGCTGGGTGCGGTTGTTGACGCGGCCGGCGTGCGGGTTCGCGCTGTTCACGCTCGTCGTGCTCGGCACGCACATGACGGGCGTCTATGAAGCGGCGCTGCGCAACCAGACGATCCACGCCTGCGAGCACGCCGCCTACTTCTGGTCGGGGATGCTGTTCCTGCTGCCATTGCTCGCGGCTGACCCGATCCCGCATCCGCCGGGTGCGATCGCAAGGTTCTCGTGGCTGATGGCGGCGATGGTCGTCATGTCGGTGCCGGCAGGGGTGTTCTTGTTCGATCGGCACGTCCGCTACCCGTTCTATTTGGCGCCGGCGCGGGACCTGCACGTCTCGGCGCTGGCGGACCAGCAGACGGCGGGGGTGCTGATGCTGGTGGCTGGCGGCGTGGTGATGGGTGTGCTGGCGATCGTGATCGCGATGAGCGCGATGCTCGCCGAGGAGCGCCGCCAGCAGCGCCGCGACCGCTACGCCGACCGGAGCACCGGGTTGCCGGTGCGGGAGCCGGCGGGCCGATGAGACGCCGGCTGATGATGATGGTGGCGCTTGTGTGCGGCGCGCTCGCGCTGACTGACTTCGCCGCTCACTGGGACGCCAGCGCAACCCCCTCGCCCACTTCCACTGCCGCTCCTTCTGGGCTGGTGGCGCAGGGTCACGCGCTGTTCGACTCCTCCTGCGCGTCATGCCACGGTTTGAGTGCGCAGGGCATCAGTGGCCGCGCCCCGAGCCTGCATGGCGTCGGCGCGCTGGCGGCGGACTTCTACCTGCAGACCGGGCGAATGCCGCTACCCAACCCGAAGGCGCAGCCGCTGCGGACGAGTCCCGCATTTCCGCCGAGCAAGATCAAGGCGCTCGTCGCCTATGTCGGATCGTTCGGCGGCCCTGGCATCCCAACGGTGCAGCCGAACCGAGGATCGCTCGCGGAAGGGCAGCGTCTGTTCGGACTGGACTGCGCGGGCTGCCACACGATCCAGGGTCAGGGCGGGATCGTGACCGGCGCGATCGTCCCTGCGCTGAATCAGGCGACACCGAGACAGGTCGGTGAGGCGGTACGGATCGGCCCGTATGTGATGCCTCGCTTCGGCGAAGGCGAGCTCACCGACACGGAGGTGAACTCGCTCGCGCGCTACATCCAGAGCATCCAGCACCCGAAGAACCTGGGCGGCTGGGGCATTGGTCGGATCGGCCCGATCCCCGAGGGGATGGTCGCGTGGCTGCTGGCCGCCGCCGCGCTGTTGTTGATCGCCAGGCTGCTCGGCGAGCGCACGAGCGAGCAGCCCGAACGTCCACCGCGGCCAGGGAGCAGCGCGTGAGCCGGGCCTGGAAGGCGATCGTGATGTTCGTGCTGTGGCGCACCGGAGGGCTGCGCTCCCGCCGCCAGGGGCAACCCGAGGTGGACCCGTCTGTGCGGCACACAGGCGCACCCGCATGGGCGGAGCTATTGGTCGTGGCTGTGCTGCTGCTGGTGGCGGTCGCGGCGCTCGCGTTCGTCGCCTTGTTCGTGCTCGACCCGAACACGCAGCTGCTGGGTCTCGCACTCGGCGCGGCGCTCGCTTTGCTGGCTTGTGCGCTCGTGCTCGCGGGCCGCTGGCTGGTGCCACAAGAGACGAAGGTCGAGCAGCGCCCCCGACTGGCCGACCCAGACGCCGCTCGTGAGGTCATCGAGCAGGCCGCCGAGGGTGTGGAGGGCATCACGCGCCGACGGCTGCTCGCCGGCGCCGCCGGGGTCGCGGGCGCCGGGCTGACGGCGGCGGTGGTGATTCCCGTGGCGGCGCTCGGCCCTGGTCTGGAGGAGCAGCTGCGACGCACACCGTGGCGGGCAGGGCGCGCGCTCGTGGACGAGCAGGGCAACCCGATGCTCGCGGCCGACATCATCGAACGGAGCTTTCAGACCGCGTTCCCGCAGGGCGCCGATCAGGAGGACCTGGGCTCCCCCGTCGTGGTGGTGCGCGTTGACCCCGCGACGCTGCGGCTACCCGCCGAGCGTGCCGGCTGGGCACCGCAGGGCATCCTTGCCTACTCGAAGATCTGCACCCATGCCGCGTGCGCTATCTCGCTGTTTCGAGACCCGCTCAGCCCATCAACCGAGTCCAAGGGGCCGGCGCTGGTGTGCCCCTGCCACTACTCCACGTTCGACGTACTGGACGGTGGCAGCGTCGAGTTCGGCCCCGCCGGCAGGCCGCTGCCGCAGCTGCCGCTGACTATCGACAGCGCTGGTGTGCTGCGCGCTGCTGGGCCGATGTCGGGGCCTGTCGGCCCGTCCTGGTGGGGAGACCCATCGTGAGCCACACCGCCAAGGACCGGCCGGTGGACGCGGTGGCGTTCGTGGATGAGCGGCTGGGCGCGGCGCGTGGGATGCGCTGGCTGATGGATTACGTGTTCCCTGACCACTGGAGCTTCCTGCTCGGCGAGATCGCCCTGTACTCGTTTGTGATGCTGGTCCTCACGGGCACGTTCTTGGCGCTGTTCTTCGACCCGGACACGACGCAGACCGTCTACCACGGCAGCTACCAGGCATTGCAGGGCCAGAGCGTCTCAGACGCCTACGCCTCCACCCTGCACATCTCCTTTGATGTATCGGGCGGGCTGCTCGCCCGTCAGGTTCACCATTGGGCGGCGCTGGTGTTCGTCGCGGCGATCACCCTCCATCTGCTGCGGATCGTGTTCACCGGCGCTTTCCGCAAGCCCCGCGACATCAACTACTTCATCGGCGTCACCCTGTTGGCGCTCGCGATCTTGGAGGGCTTCGCTGGCTACTCGCTCCCCGACGATCTGCTCTCGGGGATGGGGTTGGCGATCGCGTGGGCAGTCGCGATGTCGCTCCCTTTGATCGGCGGCCCGTTCGCGACGGCGTTGTGGGGCGGCAGGTTCCCTGGGTCGACGGCGTTTGAGTCGCGGCTGTTCATCGCGCATGTGTTCCTGCTACCGGCGATCATCGGCGGCCTGATCGCGGTGCACTTGGCGATCATCATGCGCCAGCGCCACTCGCAGTTCCCCGGCCCCGGCCGGCGTGAGGAGAACGTGGTGGGCACCCCGATGTGGCCTGGGTATGCGCTGCGCTCGCTCGGCTTGTTCGCGGCGGTCGCCGCGGTGCTGGTGCTGATCGGCGGTAGATCCAGATCAACCCGGTGTGGCTGTGGGGCCCCTATCACCCCTATATCGGCACGAACGGCGCCCAGCCGGACTGGTATCTGGGGTGGCTGATCGGCGCGCTGCGACTGATGCCGAACCTGGAGATCCACGCCTTCGGACACACGCTCGTACCGAACCCGTTTTTTGGCGGGGTGTTGTTTCCCGGCATCGTGTTCGGGCTGTTGTATGCGCTGCCGTGGCTTGACAGGCGCTTCATCAGCAGGGACTACCGGCGCCACGATCTGCTTGAGCGTCCGCGCGATAATCCGCGGCGCAGCGCGCTTGCCGCTGCGCTGCTCTCGGCGGTGGCGGTGGTGTTCGCGGCGGGCTCGGCCGACCGTCTGTTCTTCCAGTTCGGGTTTGGCTATGAAGGCGCGGTGTGGTTCTTCCGCGGCGCGTTCCTAGTCGTGCCAGTCATCGCCTATGCGGCAACGAAACGGGTGTGCGCGGGACTCGCGCGAGAGCAGGCGCATCCGTTGCGGGGCTGGAGTGGCCACGTCGTGATCCGCAACCGCAGCGGGGGCTTCGACGCTGACGGGGAAGCTATCGAGCTTGATACGGCCGAGCGCTAGAGATGAACGTAATCCCCTGCCGCTCGTTCAGCCTGATTGCGTGCGCCGCGTCTACCTTCCGCTCTGCTGCTGGTCTTTGATGGCGGCGCGCATGATCAGGCGGGCCCGGTGCGCCTCGCTGCGCAGACCGGCTCTTGAGATCATCGGCTCCGCGACGGGCGTGGGGGCTCTGAGGAGCCGGCGCGCTGCTTCGGAGAGGCTGGTGAGCTGTGGCCCCGGTGCGCCGCGCCAGCCTGGGGGGCGAGGCGTTGGCGCGGATGTGGCATGGGTGCTCATGCTGTGGTTGAGATGAGTGTTGAGGCGTCGCTGTTGAAGTGCGGCAGGATCTCGTTGGCGTAGGTCTCGAAGAAGCGCTCTTGGTCGGGGCCGATCTGCTGGACGTAGAGCTCGTCGAACCCGGCGTCCTCGTAGCGTCTGATCGCCTGCAGGTGCAGGTCGAGGTCGGGGCCGCACGGGACGGCTTCGGCCACCATGTCCTCGCTGACGAGCTCGCTGCCTGCTCGAAGTGTGCGGGCGTCGGCAGGATCTGCGCGAGCTCGCCGGGCAGCTGCTCGTTGGGCCACAGCCGGTGCGCGGTGGCGCGCGCCTGGTGCTCGTCCTCGGCGCCCAGCAGACCTTCATCCCGCCCGCGACAGGCCCGCTGTCCGCCGGCGCGTCGCGGAAGCGCTTGACTTCTTCCTCGTCGGGCGCGACGGTGCAGTAGCCGTCGCCGATCCTGGCGGCGAGGCTCGTGGCCTTGGGGCCGAACCCGGAGATGAGGATCGGCGGTGTCTGCTCGGGCAGGTCGTAGATGCGGGCGTTCTCTACGCGGTAGTGGCGGCCGCGGTGGCTTTGCATCCCGCCCTGCCAGAGCGTGCGGATGACCTGCACGGCCTCCTCGAGCATCTCCAGGCGCTCGTCGGCCGCGGGCCAGTGGTCGCCGAGGATGTGCTCGTTGAGCGCCTCGCCGCTGCCGAGCCCGAGCGCGAAGCGCCCCTCCAGCAGCACCGCGCAGGTCGCGGCGGCCTGTGCGATGACCGCCGGGTGGATGCGGACGGTCGGGCACGTCACTGCGGTCGTGACCTTCATCGCGGAGGTCGCCTGTGCGAGCGCGCCGATCGTCGACCACACGAAGCCGCTGTGTCCCTGCTCGTCGTTCCAGGGGTGGTAGTGGTCTGAGATCCACAGCCCTTGGAAGCCGGCGTCCTCGGCCATGCGCGCCTGCGCGATGAGCTCGCGGGGGTCGAACTCCTCGCTGGACAAGAAATAGCCGATCCTCACCTCATGATCTCCTTGATCGTCGGGTTCGCGGCTTTTCTACCCCGCGGCGGCGTGACTCAATCGTTCCGCACGTCTGAGCGCTGCGACCCGTGCAGTTCTTCTGGGAACGGATGAGCAGCAGCGTCAGGAGGGTCATCCTGGCGCCCCTCGAATAGACATTGATGGCCGACGTTCCCGAGGGCGTGGTGCTTGAGCGCAGCCGTGACCTGGCGGGCCGGCAGGCACCATCCCTACTACCGCAGACTGTTGCTGTGCGTGATCGCCGTCTTGCCGGTGCTAGCGCTGCTTGGCGTGTTCGGCCAGAAGCCGAGCACGAGCTCGGCTGACGCAAGCGCCGCGAGCCTGAGCGTCACGGCACCGACTCGGCTGCGCAGCGGATTGATCTTCCAGGTGAAGGTCAGGGTGATGGCCCACCGTCAGATCAAGAAGCCCGAAATCGTCTTCGACGAAGGATGGTGGGAATCGATGAGCGTCAACTCGATCGAGCCCGAACCGAGCAGAATCGAGCTCCAAGGACGGACGAGTCGTCCTGTCATACGGCAAGCTCGAACCGGGCGAATCGTTGACCAGCTGGATCTACTTCCAGGTCAACCCGACGAACGTCGGCAAGCGCCGCGAGGACGTCGAGCTCGATGACGGCGAAACCCCGCTCGTGAGCGTCCATCGCTCGCTGACGATCTTCCCTTAGCTCATGGACCTCGTAATCCGCGCCACCGTCGTCTTCTTCTTCATCTTCCTGGTGACCCGCGTTGTCGGTCGGCGCCAGCTCTCAGACCTCGAGCCATTCGACTTCATTCTGCTCGTGGTCTTGGGCGATCTCGTCCAGCAGGGCATCACGCAGAGTGATCAGTCGGTGACGGGCACGCTGACTGTGATCTCGACGATCGCGCTCCTCTCGGTAGCGGTGAGCTGGATCTCATTCCGCTCTCCCCGCGCACGACTGATCACCGAGGGCGAGCCGATCGTGCTCGTGCAGGACGGCCGGCCGATCGAGCGTAACATGCGACGAGAGCGCATCACGCTCGCAGACATCCAAGAGGAGGCCCGACAAGCACAGATCGTCTCAATCGGCGACATCCAGTGGGCGATCCTCGAGAACGACGGAAAGATCAGCTGCATCCCCCGCCGCGAGTGACGGCAGACATGGACGAGTAATGACCGCCGATGCCTCAGCCACCACACGCCGATCGCGAGGATGCCCGCCGGCGGCTCCGAGCGCCGGGAGACGGACCTTGAACGTCTGGATCGCAATCTGGAGGAGATGACCGGCGAGCTGCGCGTGGTCGTCACGGGCGTACAGGTGCTCTTTGCCTTTCTCTTGATCGTGCCGTTCAACACCGGGTTCGCGCATGTCGGGGACTTCGAGCGCACCGTGTACTTCGTGACATTGGTGTTGGCGGCGCTCGCAGCGGTCTGCACGATCGCGCCGTCTGCTGAGCATCGCTTTCTTTTCCGTCACGACGACAAGCGCCACATCGTGTTCAACTCAAACCGCGTAGTGATCGCGGGGCTGGCGTGCTTGGCGCTCGCGATGTGTGGCTGCTCTGCTGCTCGTCACGACCAAGTTGTTTGGTGTGAGCGCGGGTGTGGTGACGGCGGCGCTGGGCGCGGTCCCGTTTGTGCTGCTGTGGTTCGTGCTGCCGCTGAGGAGATTGCGCCTGCTCGACGAGCGCGACCCGACTCGACGACGGTAGCGCGTCGGCGGCTTCGCCGCATGGCTAGTGAGCGAGTGGCTTCACCGCTTTCAGAACAGGCTGTCGGCGTCGGTGATCTTCGCTCGCATGTTCGTTTTCATCATTTGTAGAGCAGCGTCAGCGAGGTGCTCGTGAATGTGCGCCACGGCGTCGCGGGGGACGATGACTTGGAAATGGCGGACATAGGCGTCTAGGGCGGAGTAGAGGACGCACTGCTCGGCGACTTGGCCGGTCAGGATCAGCCGCTCGATCCCTTGGTTTCGCAGTAGGTACTCCAGGGAGGTTTCGTAGAAGATCGAGTGGCGTGCCTTAGTGATGAACGCTGCCCCTGGCGGCGGCAGAATGGGCTCAACGAGAGCGCGGTGTGCTCCGGCGAGTGCTTGCTCGCAGAGCTCGGCGGGACCTGCGCTCCAGTCGTCATAGTTGTCGTTGACGTAGACGATCGGGGCATCTTGCTCGCGCGCTCGCGCGATCAGCGCCTGCATGACGGGCAGCACCTCCTCGACGGAGTTCCTCAGCGTGTCGGCGTCGTCATGCTCGTAGCGGTTGAGCATGTCGATGACGACCAGCGCGGTGCCTGCGGCCATCAGCCTGCCCTCAGCGTTTGGCGGGGGTACGTTTCGCTTTGGCTTTATTCGTAGCGACTCGTTTGGGGCGTGCCCTGGTGGTTGCTTTGCGGCGTTGCGCGGGCGGGATCTCGGCTTGTACGACGGCTTTCGTGAGGGCCGGGATCTGGCGCTCGAGGAAGCTAGCCATGCTTTGCTCCTCACGGCGGATCGCGCGTGCGAGCTTGGCGGTTTGGGTGTCGCCGAGCGTCTCGGCGAGGATCTCGATCGCGGTGTAGGTCGCGATCTCCTCGTGCTCGTCGGCGTACTCGCTCTTCGCGTTCTTGAGCATCTTCTCCTGCTCGCCAGTGCCGCGGATGGCGTGCAGCGGCCCCTTCGCGGCAGCTACGGCGCGACCGGCGATCTCGACTGCGGCGCCAGCGCCTTTGGCGATCGGGTCAAGGCCCTCGATCGGCACTGTCTGCGGGGTGCCGCCGAGCTGCTTCACTCGTTTCTCCAGCTCGCGGGCGTGGCGCTTGGTCTCTGTCAGGTGCTGGCGCAGGCGCTTCTTGTAGGGCGCTCGCGTGGTCATGCCGATATGTGCTTGGAGTGCGGTCTCGAGCTCCTTCTCCTTGCCGTATGCCTCGTTGAGGTACTGCACGAGCTTGCTGTCTCGCGCGCTCAGCTCAGCCATCCTGCCCTCCTTGTGTCGTGGGTTCGGAACGTGTGTATGAGCACTGACGCTGGGTCGGTACTGGTGGTTTTGCCCGTTTCGCGCCGTGGGAAACGATGCGGCTGTGGGCTCGGCAGCTGGCTGGAGCTCGGCGAGCAGCGGGGAGTGATCGGATAGCCCCGCCCTGCGCAGTGGATGCAGGTAGCGGCAGCTCGTGGCCTGCCACGGCCCGGATACGAGCAGATGGTCGAGCCTGTATCCGCCCCCCCAGCGCGGCCATTCCCAACTGAGCTCGCGCTGCTGGTAGCCATGCAGCTGCCGGTAGGCGTCGTGGAACCCGTGGGCATGAAGCCCCTGGATGAGCGCCAGCTCGGCGCGGTCCCATGCCTCGCCGCGGTCGGGACGCAGACGGCCATACTGGTCGCGTGCGAAGGTCCAGATCGTCCCGTCGGCGTGCTCCTTTCGCGGGGTGTTCAGATCGCCGCAGAGCACGCGCAACCGCTGCGGCGCTGGGTTGGCCAAGTGCGCGAAGACCGCTTCGTGGGTGCGTGTCTTCGCGAACTCTGGCTTGGGACTGGTGGGCGAGTGAACGTTGACGATTTCGCTGCCGTCCTGCAGACACGCGGCGAGCACTCGCTCGGGCCAGGGAACGCCGGGCACGGGGATCTCGTGGAGCGGCTCACGCGCAGCGGTGAGCACCCGCAGTGGACGGGAACGCTCACGCGAGTCGGGTGCTGCGAGGGTGTGGTAGCCGGCAGCTTGCAGGTGCTCGCTCCAAGCGCTCAGCGTCGAGGGTGCTAGCTCCTGAAGGCAGATCACGTCAGCCGCGAGCGCGAGCAGCAGCGTGGCCTGCTCGGACAGGCGCCTGACGCGGCTGGCGAGATTCCAGGTGACCATCTGCACGCCGATGATCGGTGGACGTACTGCTCCTGTTACCCGCGGTAGCGGGCGGCCGCTGGCGAGTGGCCGTCTGCGCTTGCGGTGGCGCCGTCGGCGAACGGCAGGAAGTCGGTGGTACCCGTCAGCTCGAATAGGCGCTGGACGTTAGCGGGACCGGGAATGATCTGCAGCTCGTGGCCGCGTTGACAGCAGGCTTGGTTTGCGGCTATCAGACAGTGCACTCCGGCGGAGTCGATGAAGGTGACTTTACGCAGGTCGAGCACTATCGTGCGGGGCTCGCCTGCGCAGACGCCTGCGATCACGGCGTCGAGCTCTGGGGCGCCGGCGAGGTCGATTTCTCCTTCGAGGATAATCGTGTGGCGCTGGCTGGTGGCGGCGAGTTGAATGGTCAGTGGCGAGTGTCCACTAGTCATGCTTCCTCCATTGCGTTAGCGTGCGCGGACCTTCGCGGTCGCCGTACACACGGGGGCGCGCACAGTTCCGAGTTGTAGCCGGCGACTAGCCGACACGCCCAGCTTGTTGCCGAATTCTGTCTAGAGGCTTGACATCCCCCCCAGGGTAGATGCGAGTCGGCGAGAAAATACCAGCTTGTGCGCCACGCTACAAGAGGCGCGGTGGTGCTCACGAGCGAGGCGTAGCCGATGCAATGCGCGGTAACCCTCACGGCTGCGGAAACTCGCCACAAGGCGGCCCGGAGAAGCCGCCCGCCGGCCCGAGTGTGGCGCCGCTCACGCGGCGATTTGATCGAACCGCAATGCAGCCCGCGACAGGAAGAGCCATTTGCCGGCGCCTTCCAGCAACCCGGCCGCACGCAGCCGTCCGATCGCGTCGATGAACGCGAGTCGGTTTGTCTTTTTCACCTGCATCGCACGGAATAGTGCTTTGCGGGTGATCGCCTTTCTGCCGCTGCAGTCGCGCGCCAGAAGGGCCTCCAGGACCGCGAACTCGTGGATACGCTCCTCTTCCGACTCGGAGCGGTCGTGGTGTATCCCGAAGAACCGTGCGGCGGCATAGGTCGGGGAGGCCAGGTCTCCCCAGCGGTTCACAAGCCCGTCGTAGCTGAGCCGTGCCAGCGCCGACGGTATGTCCCCTGGGAGGCTGGTCGTGCGGGCGAGTTCAAACTCGCTCCACGGCCGGGGGTGGTCGAGCATCAGTTCGAGAAGGGCGTTATCGAGCGCTCCTGCGGCCTCCGTGCTTTCACGGTGTTGCATATTGGTCTGTGACCTCCATGCCGCCGCCCTGCTAGCGCCCCGTGGCGCCGCAATGCGCACGGCTTCCGGTTACAGAACAATCAACATACGGGCGTTGTGTGGAAGTTCAGCGCGGGACGCGCAGTTGACACACACTTGAATCACTGCGGACCACGCCACCCTCACGCCGCGCGCATCGCCGGTGCTCGATCGGCGGCGCGATCTCTGACGCACAGCGAGTAGCCGACCCCGCGAACGTTGACGATCCAGCCCTCGGCTCCCACCGCCGCGAGCTTGCTCCGCAACCGTGAAGCATGCGAGTCAACGGTGCGGGTCACGCAAAGTGCCTTGTAACCCCACACCTCCGAGAGAAGCTCCGACTTCGTGAACACCCTCCCTGGACAGCGAGCGAGGCATACAAGCAATTCGTACTCCATCCGCCGCAGCGCGACAGGGTGAGACCTAAACGTCACGCTCCGCGCCTCCTGGTCGATAACGAGGTCGCGGTGCGACACCAAGCCGAAGGAGGCGAGGGCCGATGAACGCCGCACGAGGGCGGTGATCCGCGCGAGTAGCTCCCGTGGGTGAACGGGCTCTCGGATAACATCGTCGCTTCCAGCGTCAAATGCGCGCAGCACATCGCTCTCGGTGTCACCCGGCGCGATCCATAGAACTCGCACGCTCGGACTGACCGCCGGGGCAAGCGCGCCCGCTCGAAGTTCTCGGAGCACCGCGAGCGCTGCCGGGTCGCGCCCGCAGCCAAAGATCAACAGCTCGACATCCCCGGGCTCGCAGCACAACCCCAAAAACTCCTGATTGGGTGCCTTTCGAGCATCAAAGCCGTCGAGTAGTAGCTCATCCACTATCGGTTTGTTCCGCAATGCATCCCCAAAGACGACAATCGCTTTGCCTATGGTGTTTTCGTTGCTCGGTGCATCTGTCATCTATTCCGGCCTTTCCTTTCCAAGTGGCATGACCTCGGCTCCCGGCTGCAGGCGAGCAGCGACACTTCACCCCTGAAGGTGAAGTGCTGGAATCGTGCGAGTTAGGTGCCCTGGCCCGCTTCGCGCGGCTTGCCTCGCTTCGCCGCGCCGCCACGGAATCGTGTTGACGGCACACACATCTAACTGCCCTACCGGACGGGTTAACTCACGGCAGGAACCAGCACCGCAAGGCTCTCGGTCGTGGTGAGAAAGGCTAGGCCAGCGAGTGCCCGGCCGTGGCGTGCGATTCTCGACCCGGAAAGGTACACGTGTGGTGTGGCGATGAGAACGGGCGACTGAGACAGGTGCGATGAGAGCCCAACCGCGCGGCGGAAGTGGGGCTATTCTCTGCGCCATGAACCGGCATTTGCTCCCTTCGAGTCCTGCCCTCGTTGCGCTCGCATGTGCCGTTCTCGTTGGGGTCGCCTTACTCGCGATCCCGGTTACAGCGAGCGCCGGTGGCGGGCAAGTGTTCGTCAACTGTCAAACCTTTGGGTCGAGCGGCTTCGGCTACCACGCTAGCGTCCGCCCGTCTACGTGCGTCTTTCAGGGGTTGCCGCCGAGCGGCTCGAAGGAATGGAAGCTCTCGAGCTTGCGGTGGTCCGGCTGGGACACGAGCATCGCGGTGGCGACCGGCCTCTACCACTACCGGCACGGCGAATACCGGGACGGGAAGCTCGTTTACCCGGTCGTGTCTACCCGGATCGTACTGTCGCGTATCCGGGTCGGGTGCGACGGGCGGCGCTACTACACGAGCGTGGGCGACGGCGAAGCGACCAACCGGCTCTCGGCTAGCTGCACCGCCGGTTAGTCGCTCTATGATCTGCGTCATGAAACGGCTGATCGCGGCTCTCGCCGTGCTCACCCTCGCCGCGGGGGTCGCCGTCGCGACCGCTGGCAGCACAAGCGAGCCGATCCTCACGGGACCAAACCCATTCAACGCAAAGGGGTTTGGCGAAGTCAAGCCGAGGACTATCTTTCTAGGTGGCGATCCAACGGGCCTTGTCTGCCGCATTCACTGGCTCTCGTGGGGCGGCGAGTTCGCCGTGGGGAACGGCATAGGGTGGTACATCAACTCACACGAGAGTGTCGCTGAAGGTCACGCGGCACCAGCAGTGGTCGTGCTCTACCGACTCGGTACGTGGGAAGGTCGCAGTGCGTATAAGGCATGGACCTGGTACTACCCCGGCAATGGGAGCGGGTTCGGTCACATACCCCGATGCAGCGTCGGACAATGACCAAACGGAAAGGCATCACAATCGTCGTCGGTGTAGCGGTTGCCGCGCTGCTCGGGCTGTACTTCACGGGCAGCCTCGACCGCCCGCTCTACAGCGTCGGGCTCAACTTCCATGAATGCGCCCGAAACGGCTTCGGCGCGACCTTCTGCGGCAAGGAACTAGACGAATACCGCGCACGGATCGAGCGCGTCAAAGAAAGCGTTACGCACGCGAAAGAAAACCTCGAAACCAGCGAGCGGGAAGCGGGCGCGAAAGCCAGAGAAGCGGCTCACGAATCCGAACAACAGCAGCAGCTCGAAGCGGCAGAGCGGCGTAACAAAGAAATGCGCCAGTTGATCGCGAAGATGACCGAAGAGCGGCATATCTATGAAAGCGAACCCGAAAGCTCAGTTGCTGGCGCAACAGCGAAGGGCACCTACGAAGCCGACCGGGCGCAGCTCCAACAACTCCAGATCGAACAGAAGAACAGCGCCCCGTAGCGCACCCTGCGTCCCAGTCGTAGCCGGATCGACTCCTTCGACGGGTCGATAGCCTGACTATACGGAGTTATAGGAGGTTTATCGAGATCGCGTAAACCCTCTAAAACTCGGTAAGACTCCCGTTGCGACGGTGCCCGCGCTCATGCGAGCCGGCCGGCGTCGCAGGCGCGTTCGGCGAGTTGATCCCAGCCGATGTAGTGGGCGCGCGAAGCGCGCCCGTCGCCGTCGACCGGGACGCCCTCGCCGGCCAGTAGCCGCACGCACTCTCCGGGGTCGGCGGTCTTGGTCGCAAAGCTCCGCCACGCCGCGGGCACTCGCCCACCTGGCGGCAGCACGCGGTGAGCGGGAAAGTCGGGCAGCTCGACGGCGGCGCGCAGCACCTCGCGGCCGTGACGCAGGTCGCCGTGTACCACGAGGGAGATGTCGTCAAAGGTCGTCCACTCGCCGGCCGTGATTAGCTGCGCGATCGCGAGGTACGGGTTAGCGGACCGATACCTCGGCGTGAGTCGCCAGCGGGTGTGCTCGCCGTGGCGGAAACCTTCCGCGACGCCGCGCGCGGCGAGCGCGTACAGCGCGGCGTGGGTGTTCGCCGCGTCGTAGTCGATCTCCCGCGCTACCTCGCTCGTTGACAGGCCCTCATCGGTGTCCAGGCCGGCCAGCGCGGCGATCTCCTGCTGGCGGCGGCCGAGGCCGAGGCTGGCGAGGTCGGCGCCGTCGCCGTCACGGTCAGAGGCGGGGCGGACTGCCTGCGCGAACGCGAGCAGCGCCGCGGCGGTCGACTCGGCGAGCTCGGCGAGCGTCTCCTGGGCCTGCGGGGTATCGATCATGGCTCTGCTCTCCTTCCGTTGACGGATTGCGCGCTCGGCCCCCCCCCTCGCCCCTACCGCCAACGTGGGCGGCGGAGGAGTGAGGGGGATCGGGCGCCGCTGATCGGTCAGCGCCACGATCACGCGAGGCTGTAGCGGCGCGGCTTCTCATTGACGAGCTTCACCTTTTTCGCCTCGGTCAGCCGCTCGAGGCAGTTGCCGACCGCACCCGAGCTGCGCTCGAGGGCCTTGGCGATCTCGGTCGGCCCGTGCGGGCCGCTGCCGGCGTTGTCCTTGAGGTAGCCCATCACGAGCGGGTCCAGGCCACCCGGTTTGAGCTTGCCGCCCTCGGGCTGGCTGGCGCTCGCCGCGGGCGCGCTCCTCCCGCCGGCCGGCTTGTCGGCGGCGGGTGCCTTGGCGCCCTTGCCGTCGCCCGCCGCTAGCGGCCGGCTGCTCGGCCGCGAGCACATGCCCGGCGTATGCCTCGGGCATCTCAACCCCGGCGAGCGTCCAGCGGTCCGGCAGCCGCTTCCCGCGGTCGCGCCCGCCCTGATGGCGGGTGACCTCACCGGCGTCGGTGAGCCGCCCGAGCACCTTCCCGGCCGTGGAGCGGCCGATCCCGGCGACCTGCGCGATGCCCTCGGTCGTGCCGCCCGGGGTCGTCTGCACCGCCGCCTTGACGGCCTCCTCGGGCGAGCCCTTCGATTCGGTCTTCGTCTTGCTGCTCATCGTCGATTCTCCTTTGTTAGAGCCCTTTCCGGGCCTTTGGCGGAGGACGTGGTAGCTCTCCCGGCGGGGCAAGTCAAGTCCTTTCGCACGGCCCTCCGAGGTCGATGGCGCGGTTCGCTAGCACCCGTGCGGGACACGGCCAAGACGACGATTCGAGGCGGCGGATGCGCCTGCGGCGGATCGGCCGCCCCTCGCGCGGCTCGGCCGAGGCCGGCGAGAGCGCGGTGCGGCGGACCTCGCGAGCGGACTTGACTTGTGCTGGCGGGTCGAGCTAGACGTGTGTCCCGATGCAGACGAACCGACTCACCGAGGCAATGGATGGCGCCTTCCCATAGGAGAGGTCGATGAGCGGCGTGGTGAGCCTTGCCGCGAGCGGCGTGCTGGTCGCGCTCGGCGTGTGGCTCCTTGGGGGATTCGTCCTGCGTACTGGCGGGGCGGTCCTCGCGGTAGGCGGGCTTTTCGCCACCGCGACGACCGGGTCGCTCACGATGGCGGCAGCGACCATCACCGGCGCCGTTGCGTGGCTTGCCGGGCACTGGCTGTTCGCGGTGCGCCACCACTATTTCCGCTCCCCGCTCGCGCGTCGTGTCTTTCTCGATCGGCTACCCGCCGTGCTCGATCCGACGAGGCGGTGGGGTGTACCGAATATCCCGCCGGGGTGTCGCCGATGAGCCAGCGTGAGCCCGAAATCACCTCGCACCGAAAGGGCGCCACCATCGGGGTTAATCGTGACGGTATGCCAGTCGGCGTCGTGACCGATCTCGGCAACCGCCGATTCGCGATGCGGCTCTATACGGCCGAGTGCCCGTGGGAGGCATACGCAGGCGTCGCCAGCTCCGAAGCTCAGGCCATCACGACCGTCGGGCTGCGCGGCGAGACCCCTGCCCACATGGAGGATCGATGAGCGTAACCGTGGTCACCTTCAAGGACGAGGGCTGCGACGGCGACGGGGTGCCGATCGGCCCGGTAGTCGTAATCCGAGCGGAGGGCGAGGACGCCGAAGCCGCCGCAGCGGCCGGCGTCCCCTTTCGCTACCAGCCCGAGCAGGCAGAGGATCTCGGGTGGAAGTCTTACCGCGAGGCCGTGGCCATCGCGGGAGAGCACGGCGTCCCACTGACGGAATGGTGAGGCACGCCATGCGACTTGTAGGGCGGCGGGAGGCCCATCGCTCCCGTCATAAACAAAGGCCAGCCGCCGCCCTACAAGCAACCTTCGCGGCGCGAGCGCCAGTGTCACAAAAAGGTTTCCGGCAAAGCCTTGATCTTTACCCGCGGTCGAGCTAGACGTGTCCCGCCAGCAAGGCACGTTCTAGTTAAAGGAGAAAACGCATGGAATCACCACACTCGCAGGACACAAACGGCGGCGAGGAGCGCACCTCACCAAAAGGCGCGACATTCGACCGTGACAGCCTGCTCGACCTGGTGCGCTCGATCGTCGGGCACTCCGCGGTGAGAGGCGCCACCGTCGAGATGGTCCGAGAGGGGCTCAGCCAGCCGGCCGAAGCGCGCATGTCCGAGGGTATTCGCGCCGGTGCAACCGAAGCGGTCACCCGCCTTTCGGATGGGCTGCGCGGCGGTGTGAAGGATGCCCTCGACGCGCTCGATGACGACGACTGGACGCTGATCGCCCGCGAGATGCTGGAAAGCGCGCAGGAGGAAGCAGAGGCGGCATCGGTGGCGTAGCCAGCGGAGCGTCTCGCAGGGCGACGGGAGCACCCCACGTTCCGTGACCCCACACACGGTTCATCCCGTCGCCCTGCGAGACGACCCGGCTCAACCCCCCGCTTGGGAGGTACAGAAATGGACAGCTTTTTCACTGTGAGAATCACGAGCAGCGACGAGTTCGACGTGCCATCGCTCAGCGCGCAGGATGTGAGAGACGCGCTGGAGGCTAAGGCGGTCGAAGAGGACGTTCCGGTCGAAAGCGTCACGGTGCAGGCATGGGTGCGGGTGCAAGCGTGAGCTACGACGAGGTGGGACGCACACGAGCGCTTCTGCTGACGCGGATCGCCCTCTACGGCTACACGATGACTCAGGTGATCCCGACGAGAGAGTGGAGCGGTCCGAGCTACACCTACACGATCGGCCTCCCCCAGCACATCGGTCACCCCGAGCTAGCCGTTTGCGGCCTCAGCCCGAAGGCGAGTATCCGCGTGATCACCTCGGTCGTCGGGCTGCTGGAGGAGACGCCCGAGGCCGAAGGGCGCGTGGTCGGAGCGTTCGCAAACGACGTGCCGTGTTGGATCGCGCCCATTCCCGACCGGATGGTCGACTCCTACCTCGGCCTCGCCGAGTGGTGGCGACGCGACCACCACGACGGCGGGACGGCCGCAGTGAAGCAGATCATCGTTTGCGATCCCACCTGCCGCTTCCCGTGGGAGCAGGGCTGCCAACCCGGATACGGGCGCGGGCAGTCCCTGCTGCTCCCGCAGATCACGGTACGCGAGCCGCGCACCACCGTCACCGACCAGCAGGGCGGCGCCAGTGCGACCGGCTGACGCCCCCACAGCGCGCCCGCTCGGGCGCTGTAGCGCCACGTCGCGGCCATATAGCCCCGGGACGCCATGATCTACGTCAACTGCGATGCGTCCTACCGCGATGGCTGGGCAGGGATCGCATACCAAAGCGATCAGCTCGAAAGCCAAAGCCGGCTCGTGGACTGCAAGAACAACGGCGAGGCCGAGCTGCGAGCGCTTCTGCTGGCGATGAGCGCAGCGGAGCAGGCACACCTTCCCCACGTCACCTTCAGGACCGACTGCGAGTCCGCTGCGCGACCGCACCGCGGCGAAAGCGAGCACCTGCGCCCATTGCGCGAGGCGGCATGCCGCCATCTGGCCAGACACCAGCCAGGGTGGTCGATCGCCCAAATCTCCCGCACCGAAAACGTGCTCGCCCACGCGCTCGCGCGGAAAGCACGCCGAACCCACGACGACGTATCGGTATGCGTTGACAGCCTGCTTGCCGAGGCGCTTATCCAGCGCGCCGGAATCCCCGAGACGCCGAATGGCCGTTGGCGAGTAGCGCCCGACCGGCACGAGACGAGCATCGGCGGGGCGCTGAGCGCCGCACTCCTGAAGCTCGCCACCGACGCCGCGAGCCACGCGAGCTGACGGGGAAGATGTTGACCGATCACCAAGCCACCCTGGCTATCGCCGGTCACGAAGCGGGCCGTTGGGCCATCTACTACGTCGTGCGCAGCTCAGCTCCGCGCAGGCGATGGCGCTTGGGCCGGGGAACTTCGCCACATGGCAGGCAGCGGCGTACCCAAGGTCGCGCTGCGCGCCGACGCGGAGCACTTTGAACGCCTCGCCGCGCTTGACAGGGCGGTCGAGACGGAGGCCGGCCCGACCGCCCTGTGCCTGTAAATAGGCTCAGTTGCAGGGCTTTCTAGTGGCGAGACTCGGAATCGAACCGAGGACACTACGATTTTCAGTCGTATGCTCTACCAACTGAGCTATCTCGCCGCGACCCCCGATCCTAGCGCCTCAGCGACCCTCGGGATGAGCGCTACGACCTAAACCGGGGCCTGCCGCGCCCGTCTCGCGGGGGTGGTGGCTGCACCGGGGTAGCTCGACTGGCGCGCTTGCTCCGGCGGGGGCAAGCAAGCAGTTGGCCCGCCCCACCGGCCTGGCGGAAGCCGGGTTGTAAGGAGGCGCGGTAGGCTCGCCTCCGAGCGAGCGTCCTGCGGCCTGTCCGCTGCCATTGGGAACATATGTTCGATAATGGGCAGGATGCCGCGTGCGGGCGGCGAACGAGCACAGTGATGGCTGACAAGAGCGCGATCGAGTGGACTGAGGCGACCTGGAACCCGGTCACGGGCTGCGACAAGGTTTCGCCCGGCTGCGCGCACTGCTACGCCGAGACGTTCGCCGAGCGCTGGCGCGGGATCCCGGGCATCCCTATGAGCAGGGCTTTGCGCTGAAGCTCTGGCCGCAGCGGCTGGAGCAACCGTTGCAAGTGGTCGCGGCCGCGGATGATCTTTGTGAACTCGATGAGCGACCTCTTCCACGAGCGCATTCCCGACGCCTACATCGAGCAGGTCTTCGAGGTCATGGGAGCAGGCCCATTGGCACACGTTCCAGATCCTGACCAAGCGTCACGAGCGCCTCGCGCGACCTGGCGCCGTCCCTGCCGTGGCATCCGAATGTCTGGATGGGCGTCACGATCGAGAATCGGCGCTTCGTGCACCGCGCCGACTACCTGCGCGAGGTCCGGCAGCAGTCCGGTTCATCTCCGCCGAGCCGTTGCTGGGTCCGCTCGAAGGTCTCGACCTGACGGGCATCCACTGGCTCATCCGGGCGGCGAGTCCGGGCCAAGCACCGGCCCGTGAGGGTCGAGTGGTACGCGAGCTGCGCGACCGCTGCGTCGAGGAGGACGTCGCCTTCTTCTTCAAGCAGTGGGGCGGCCACCGCCCGAAGACCGGCGGCCGGCTGCTGGACGGACGGACCTGGGACGAGATGCCGAGGTCGCCGACGCTTCAACTGGCATGAGCGAACGCGAGGGTCGGCCGTGGGGCTACCGGACCCGCGCGAAGCTCGCCATCCTCAACGACTATCTGCCAGCGTTCCTGCAAGCGGACGCGTGGCAAGACGATGAGTATGTCTACCTTGATGCCTTCGCCGGAGAAGGCCGAGGCGTTGACCGCCTGACGGGCGAGGAGTTCCAGGGCTCGTCGCGCATTGCGCTCGCGACCAAGGCGCGACGCGACGCTCGCTTCACCCGGCTGCGCTACTTCGAGCAAGAGAGCAAGGCCGTGAGCTCAAGCCACGATTTGAGCGGAGTACCCGGGTCGCGACATCAAGGTCTACGGCGGCGATTGCAACGTTGAGATTCCCAAAGCCCTAGCCGACCTCCTGAGCTCAGTGGGCGCCGACCTTCGCCTTCATCGACCCGGACGGCATGGAGTTCGAATGGCGGACCTCGAGCACTCGCCGCTCACAAGCGCGGCTATCGCTCCCGTCCAGCGCAAAGCGCGAATACAAGGTGGAGCTCTGGCTTCTTTTCCGACGCAGGGCATCGTCCGCACACTCGCGCTCGACGCAGGCAAGGTCCGGCCCGCAGATGAAGCACGCGCACCTCACTCTCGGGACGGAAGCCGGCGGGCGATCTACGATCAGCGCGTCGAGGGCAAACTCAGCGCGCACGACGCCAAGAGGAGTACGTCAACCTCATGCGCTGGCGTTTGAGCGAGACCTTGGCTATCCACGCACACACGCCTTGGAGCTGACGAACACGCGTGAAGGGACGCTCTACCACATGGTCTTCGCCACCGACAACGATGCCGGCGACAAGATCATGGCCGATATCTACGCGAAAACCGCCAAGCTCGTCCCAGCGATGCAACAGCAGGCCAGTATGGTGCGAAGGGCCAAGGCACCCTCGATCTCGGCGACACCACATTCACCGCGCCCGGCTACGAGTACGAACCACCCTGGAAGCCGCAGTCTCAGGGCGCTACATGAGGTTGCTATTCAGATCTGTTCCTGAGCCGGGCGCGAATGACGAAGTTGGTCGCGGAATCGATGGTCGCGTGGCAGCGCAGGAGCCGGTTATCGATGGCGAATTGGAACACCGCGCATGCGACTGGCTTAAGCGGTGACGGCCTGCAACTCCCCGCTGGCCGCGGCATCAGTTGCTTCCATCAATACCCCAATCGCATCGTCCCAAAGGGCCGCAGGCGGGCGAAGGAACGTAAGCGACACGGCTGGCGACTCGTCTGGCAAGCGCCGCGTACCGGCCCTGCTGGGCGCCGGGCTCATAGAACGCGACGAACCGGGTACGGCCGTCGCGCGACGATACTGCCAGCCGGTAGTGCCGCCGTCGCTCCACGGCGATCCACGCCCCGAGCACTGATTGAGCATCGGCCAGATCCAGGCGCGCGTCGTCGTCCTCCACTTGGAGCGTCTCGACGTTGATCGTGCCAAGCCAGGGGCTATGCACGTTGCCAGCGATGAATACGCACGCCGTCTCTCGGACACCGATGCGAGCAGCGAGCGCCGCGACAAGCTCGCCGCGTGTGAGGAACTCGGCGAGGTCGTAGAGCTCTTCGAAGATCGTGGCGAACGTGGGGCCGTCCGGCGGCGCGACGCCTCTCAGCATGAGCCGCGCGTCGGCCAGCGCCGCGGTCGTGAGCGACGGGGCACCCTGGACAAGGATGCCGCGCCAAGCGGCGCGCAGGCCGACCCGTAGGTCTGCGAGGTTCGCGACCGCGGCGGCCATCGGGGTGAAGATCGATCTGACCGTGGAGCTCGGCGCAGTACTTACGGCAAGGACACGTTCGGGAACTCCGACTGGCTCGACGCCACAATGAGCCTGGTCGACTACGGGCACCGCAGCGTGCCCAACGTCTTCCTAACCTCCCCACTCGAGACGTATAACGCCACGACCGGTGCCGGCACCTGGAACGCCGCACACTTCAGCGATTCCCAGTACGACAGTCTGGTCTCGCAGTACGTCGCGGCCTCCGACCTGTCCACCCAGCGCAGCCTCGCCGGGCAGATCGAGACGCTGCTGCTGGCCCAGACGCCAGTCATCTACGCGTACTTCTACAATTACCTGTCGGCGACGGCGATGGGCGTCAGCGGTGTGTACCCGACCGCGATCGGGCATCTATTCCTGTACAACGCGACGAAGAGCTGACCGCCAGGCGTTCGCCGTTACCCGCCGCAGAGGCCGCGCTATAATCATCAATCATGGCGCGACCTGCTAAAATGAGTCGGCCTAGCATGATCAACATTCGTTCGCCGCACCTACATTTAGGTACCCGCAAAAAACGTCGCGCTGGCATCTTGCCGCCGAGACATGCCGGTGATAGCGTCCGAAACAAGCATCGGGGATATTAGTTAAACCAGAGAAGCCCCCAGTTGGCTCCGCTGAGCGCCGGGCGCGATTTCGCCTGGCGGGCATAATGTGGAAGCCCGTCGGCATTACTCTGGTTAAATGAGTAACCCCGGAGCGTCCCGAAGGAGAAATCCCAGGTAAAGGTAAGGAGCTCCATGCCCAAGCGACGGCGGAAAGTCGTGCTATTCGGCGCATTGATGTTCTTGACGGCGGCATTCGCGCTGCCTGCGGCGACCAGCGCGAATGCGGCGGTGTCAATCGCGGGGACCGGTTCGGCCCATTCGGTTGTCAGGTCGGACATCTCGGTATCGCTGAGCATGACCGCGAAGGCAGTCACTCCGGCGACGGTGGTGACATGCACCGTAGTCACAGGGCTCAGCCATCCCGGCAACACTCTCTATTCGTACGGGTACTTCACCGCGTGCACGGGCGGGGGCGTAGAATGCGCGGCGACCGCCGACATGCAAGAGGAATCCGTCGGCTCGAGCTCATGGTCGACTGTGGGTAACGGACCTACGGAATACGGCTGCCCGCCTGATATGGGCATTTCAACCGTTACGGCTACCTGCCATTCCACTCCGCATGCCTTCAATTACCGCACGAGGGGAATCTACGTGCTTTCCGGCGAGACGAGCAGCACGAAGGTTTCGTATAGCCCGGTCACGACGCTATACGACGCGTGCACCACGTAACGGTAACTACGTTCGGCCGACCGTAGCGGTGATCTGCCCTGGCAGTTTCATCGCTACGGTTCCGGCTTGGGCGCTGAGGTGAAACGCTTCGCCGTCATCAGCTGATGGCTGTCAGGGTGGCACTGTCCAGGTAGCTGCCGAGGCCGAGTTCGGTCAGCACCCTCCCGCTTCCGTCCAGGGCGGTGATCTGTGGTCGCACCAGGTGAGGAACGGCGCCCCGCACCTTCCACACGACGACGACGTGGCCATGACCGGGAACCGCTATCTCCCGGCCGCTGACCCGGACTCGCGTCACTTCGGTCGCTACCCGTAGCGCGGTGCAGCCTATCCAGACGTCGTCGTAAGATCGCGCGTCAGGCTCGGGAAGCTGCCGGCGCGCTCGCCATACGAGGTCGCGTACCGAGCAGCTGCCGTCCACTTGGAGCAGGTGCGCGGGCCCGAGGACCATGGCGGAATCCCTCTCCCGGAGGGTGGCGGTGCGGATGGCACCGCCACCGCCCAGATACTCCCACGTCCGGCCGGACATCTCGTAGCAGTCCAGATGCTGGACGGTGACCCCCGGCTGGGGCTGGCGGGCGAGCCATACCGCGGCGATACCGCAGTCGTGGTCGATGTCGGCGACGGCGACCCGGAGCCCGCGTCCGGCGCTGGCCGACCACGATGGCGCTTGGCCGCCGAGCAGCCGCCGTCCCGCCGCCTCCGGGTCAAATCTGGCACCCGGGCGACTGCGCAGTCTGCGCCAGTAGCGGGCCATGTAATGATGATAACGGCCGCGACGACGCGAGGCTGGCACGCGGCGGCAAGGGGACACGTGGAGACGACTACGCCGACAGGGCAGCACGAGGGCAGGCAATCCGGGTGGTGACCGAGGAACAAACGCGCGCCCACGGGCACGAACACCGGGACGTGTCGGGCGGGTGGCTGCGCCCGGCGGTGTTCGGGGCCATGGACGGGCTGGTGACCAACGTGTCGCTGATCGCCGGGGTCGGCGGCGGCGGCGCTTCGGCTCACATTATTGTCCTGACCGGCCTGGCGGGCCTGGCGGCGGGCGCATGCTCGATGGCGGCCGGGGAGTTCGTGTCGGTCTCCTCCCAGAACGAGCTGATCCAGTCTGAGGTCGACAAGGAGCGGCTGGAGCTCGAGCACAACGCCGCGGCCGAGCAAGCCGAGCTGGCCGCGATGCTCCGCCAGCGCGGCGTCAGCGCCGCCACCGCGCGGCAGGCGGCCGCCGAGATCTCGGCGCAACCGGAGAAGGCGCTGGCCATGCACGCGATCGAGGAGCTCGGCATCGACCCGGGCGAGCTGCCGTCACCGCTGGTGGCGGCGGGCGCGTCGCTGGCCTCGTTCGCGGTCGGGGCGCTGATCCCGCTCATCCCCTACCTGGGCGGCCTGGACGTGCTCGGGTTCGCGCTCGGGCTGGCCGCGGTGGCCGCGGTGGCGGGCGGGGGCATGGTCGCGCGGCTGACCGCACGGCCGTTCTGGCGCGGGGCGCTACGTCAGCTGCTCCTGGGCGCTGGTGCCACCGGGATCACGTACCTGATCGGCATCCTGATTCATCAGGTGAGCTGACGTTCCGGTGCTTTTTGGCTTTAGTTGCTTTAGGTGCGTTGTTTTAGTTGCGCCGACTGGGCCCAGCCGTCCATGTCGGCTGGTTTGGGTCCTCGGGGCCGATCCGGCCACGTGAACTGGCCGGCGAGGGCCGGGTTGGCCAGCAACTGGCCGCCGGCCGGCACGCCGAGCTGCAGGACCAGCCAGATCCGTTCCGGGTCGCTGAGCAGATGCGGCTCGGCCAGCGGATCGCCGTCGACGACGATCAGGTCGGCGAGCTTGCCGTCGGCGACCGTCCCGATGTGCTCGTCCAGGCCCAGCGCTTCGGCCGCGGTCCTGGTCGCGGCGACCAGGGCTTGTTTTGAGGTCAGCCCGTGATGGATCATGCGCTGGATCTCCAGGCCGACGGCCAGGCTGGTGTCGCTGCCGAGCGCGATCTTGACCCCGGCGCTGCGGGCGGCCCGCATGCTGGCCGCCCCTTCCTTGATGTTGTGCTGGGCCAGTTCCACCAGGACCGGGGGCATGTCCGGCTCGCCTTGGGCGCCGCTGGGGTCGATGACCTCCTCGCCCAGGCCGGCCATCCAGTAGTAGCCGGACAGCGTGGGCACCAGCACCTGGCCCGCGGCGGCCATGGCGTCCAGCAAATCCGGCCGCTGGTTCAGGTACATGCCGTGCTCGATGGTGTCCACGCCGTGCCTGATCGCCGCCGCGCAGCCATCTAGGCCCTCGGCGTGGGCGGAGACGCGGTAGCCCAGCCGGTGCGCCTCGTCGGTGACGGCGGCCAGTTCCGGGTCGGTGAACTGGAGCGGATCGGGATCTTCCAGCTCGTTGGACCGGGCCCCGGTGCTCATCACCTTGACGAAGTCCGCGCCCCACCGGATCTGCTCCCGGACCGCCCGCCGCACGTCGTCTTCGCCGTCGGCCTCGCGGTACATGTCACCGTAGAAGCGCCCGCCCGGCGCGGTGGCCGAGATGATCTTGCCGCAGGTCAGCAGGCGAGGGCCGCGGAACGCGCCGTAGCGCATGGCCTGCCGGGCCTGCTGCGGCAGCAGTCCCTGGGAGCCGGTCACGCGGATGGTGGTCACCCCGAAGCGCAGGTAATCGCGCAGTTCGGCCTGGAGGAAGTGCGCGTCGACGCCGGGGAGCGCTTCCTCGGCGCCCTTGGCGGGGTGCGGGACGGACCCCGAGGCGTGGGTATGGGCGTCGGTCAGGCCCGGCATCAGGACCCGCTGCCCCAGGTCCAGCGAGCGGGCGCCGTCGGGGTAGGGCTCCGCGGCGTCGGCCACCCGGCGGATCACCCCGTCTTCGATCAGGACCGCCGCGTTCTCGCGCAACGGCGCCCCGGTACCGTCCCACAGCCGTGCTCCGGTCAGCCAGAGCCGCCCCTGACCTGCGGGGGGCGCCGCGATCAGCGCCGGGAACCTGTGCGCCACGTGCCTGCCGCCTTCGTTGCCCTATGGGCCTTGTCTTATGGTGCCTCATGATCATCTCATGGTGCGTGCGGGGCACCGGGTTTCCCGACGGTCAGAGGATGTACGGGATGAGCATCTTCGTGGCGCGCTTGTAGGGCGGGTAGGCGGCGGGGCAGAGCCTGGCCATGGTGCGTTCCTCGATGACGGCGCTGATCAGGAAGTAGGCGCCGAGGATCGCGACCGCGTTCAGCCAGTAGGGGCTGACCGCTAGCGCCGTGCCGACCATGCCGAGGATGACACCGCTGTAGATGGGGTGGCGGATCCTGCGGTAGGGACCGGTCGTGACCAGCTCGGGGTCGGCCTTGGCAGACATCGGCATGCCCCAGTTGCGGCCGAGGTACACCCGGGCCCAGACCGCGAGCGCCAGGCCCAGAACGAAGACCGCCAGGCCGGTGCCGAGCAGCCAGGGATTGCCCGTAGCAGCCCCGTGGACCTTGAAGACCCGGAGCCGGAACACGAGCAAGGTGGCGAGGACGAGTCCCACCCGGACCCCGGCAAACCGTGTCCACCGGGACTGCTCAGCCTTGGCGGTGAAGGCCATCGCGAGCCAGTAGGCCCAGAAGACGATCCAGCCGACTCCGATGATGATGTCGATCGCTCTCATCGCTCTCGCTCCCTCCCGGCCAGGCTGGGCCCCTGTCGGTTGAGCCGGTCTTGGCGAAGATCCGGTTCTGCTGGCCGCCGCCTGCTCGTGCGGCCCGTGCGGCCCGCGGTCACTTCGGACGGTAGGGCGCACCGGCACGCTGCGCGTCAGCCCACAGGCCGGCTTACGGTATGAGGCGGGTGGTACCGAGAGACCGTCCCGGCTCATGCCAGGATCGGCGGGCTTCCCGGCCGGGCGCATAGCCTGGGGCGATGCTGTCTGATCAAGCCTCAACCCGCGCGTAATCGCCACTCAGGCCGCCGGACACGGGCTGGTCGCAGCCGCCCAGATGCGACCAATCCTGTCGACCGGCCGGGCCAGCGAGGACTCATCCCGGACATCCATTCGATGCCCAGTACGCCCGGTAGCCCTGCGGCGACGGCGACGGACCGTTCGGTCACCGCGACCGCCGCGGCCAGGCGTAGGCCATCGCCATGCCCAGGCCGCTCGTCCCGCCAGTCATTAAGGACCCTCAGCGCCGAGAAGTACTCATTAGCTCGACCATAGGATTTGGAGCTTGCTCGAAGTCAGACTACGGCCGTGTCCGGGCCCGGTTCTTCCCGGGCGGGCTGGCTACCCGGGACGGGGGCTGTGGCTGCGGATGATCTTCCCGGTGGGGCTGGTGATATCACTGGTGCCGTCGGGTTTGGGCGGTGAGCTGCCAGCCTTTCTTGTGCAGCAGGACGTGGCAGTGCCACGAGCAGTAATCCTTGAGGTTAGTGAGGCTGGTGCGGCCACCGTCGGCACGGTGGACCTGCGGTACTGGCAGGCACCCGACTGAATGATCGCCCACGCGCCTCATCCCGATGGTTAGCGCGCTAACTGCCGCTGCAAGTTGTCAGGGCGCTAACCATGGCGTCAGCATGCTAACAGCAGTGCTTAGCGGCCTGACTATCCTGCTTGCGTGCCGTAAGCCCGTGAACTAAGCAGCCTTCACGTAGTTCACAGTGTGACAACTCGGTCACGGATTGCCTTACGGGTTTCTAACATCCCGAACTGCGCGCCCAGCGGAGCCGTTGCCATCGGTGCCAGCAACGGCAGCACGGGCACGCGGTGCCCGTGCGCGAGCGCAACGGAAAGGAAAGGCTCGTGCCGAACGTCAATGTCACTTACGAGGAGATGCAAGCCGCTCCGCGGCAGCCGCAGCTACCGGTAATCAGGCTGAGAACGGCGATAGCAGTGGGGGCGGCCGTCATCGTCGCGCTGTCGTGTGTTCTATCCGGCACCGCCATGGCCTCAACGGCACCAGCGGGCGTTCGCCCTATGCCGGTTACGACAGGGGCCAGCGCGTGGTATGTCCCTTCAGCTCCCGCCATCGCAGCCGCCCCTGGCTGCGGGAAGGGCGCCAACGTCCGCAAGGTCGTCGCCACGTACAAGGCCAGGAAATACGATGCCGGCGGGTACCGTACGGATACCCTGTACTGCGGGAACGGCAGCTACGGCTATCGTCATCTGGAACCGCACGTCGGGCAGTACTTCGGGGGCTGGGCTAGCTTCTCGTTTGCGATGGCCCAGACCCTGAAGGCGCCCGCTCGCCTTCGTTGCCCAGCCGAACGGCAACTACATGGAGAGCGCCCCGATCTATCAGTGCTTCTATGCGGACTAGTCCTGCCCTTAAGCTGGCCTGCGGTGCCTGGGGCGCAGCCGCGCCCGATGCGGTGAGGAGTTTCGTGGGAGCGCATGGAATTCGGGCCGAGTGTGGTGCCCGAGTTGCGGGAGATCTTGCTCTCAACGTCGGAGGGGAAGTTTTTCGGTCCTGACGGCAGGCTGACTGCGGTCCGGGAGGTGCCATTCCTGGGGGAATGGCACCTTAGCCGGCTGGACTTCGACTCGAACCTCGGCCGGAGCAGGGTCGTCTGCGTCCTTACCGGGGCAGGCAAGACAGTGACCGCGACCATCGATGCCGGAGACTTCGCCGACTTGCGCGACAACACGTCGACAAGCCGAATATAGCGGCTCCGCCTACCACGACCTCGCGGTACTGCTGTCGGTGCTGATCCAGGAGCAAATCCTGACGTGGGATCCTGCCGATATCCGCTCCGATGAGATACGCATCCGCATCCCCGCGGACCGCGGTAAGCCCTAGGCACGTCAGCGGGCGTCGTCGCGGCTGATCATCAGGTAGCCTCCGGCTCTTACGGCAACCCACGGAAGGTTCTTGACAGCTCGGCAACGCCGAACCTATCCGGCTAATGGTGTGTGCGTTTAGAGGAAGTATCCGCCCGGATGCTGGTCACCCTTGCGGGCCCGAGCGCGGCTATGTGATGTCGGCTTGATCGATCCATAACGATTTCTCTGCGCGTTAGCGGACTGCGCGGTAGCGACGGTTGGGGCTGTGCGGGGGCGCGGTGGCTTCGACGAACCCGAGATCGACGAGTTCTTGAAGCACACCCGTCAGGCGGCTCCGGGCCGCGCCGGTAGCTTGCTGGAGTTCCTCCCGGCTCGCGTCCTCGACTTCGCGCAAGGCGGTCATGATCTTGACTCCCAGGCCGTTATCCTGGGAGTTTCGAAGGAGCAGGTGCCTGACGGACAGAACTAAGGTCTACGCCGAGCCGGTACGGCCCCTCATCGCGCGCCTTGCGTGAACGCAGCAGGCCTAGCGCCACGAGATCGGCCAGTTCCTTTCGCGCCGCGCCGGGGGGAAGGCCCAGCCTCCGGAGAACAGCCTGGTCGACGGCGTAACCCGGTCGAGCGAGGGCTGTGGCCGCTACCTGGGCGTCGGACAGCCGCGCGATGGCCACGTGCTGGCCCAGCGCGTCGAGGAACTCTGGAGTCACCGGCGAACTGCGCGGGATAATCACACGGAACTGGTCGAGGTTCGCCGTGAAGAGCGGGACGACGTCCGTGTCCTCGCGTGACGCGGTCGATCATCATGCTCACCCCGGACCCGCTGTTCTCCGCCACGGGCCGCCCGGTCACTGGATCTCCCACTTCCTGGAGCAGGGCAGCGAGGCGCGAGTTCCGCGACGATGACGTGCCGCTCTCACCGAGGCCCTTCAAGGCGGACGTTGCCGAAGAGCCCACCGGGGCTGGAGACCTCGATGCGGTCCCGGAACACGTCCACTTGCACCTGAGTGCCCTGCGCTTGCGGACTTAGTCCCGGTGCATCAAGGCGTTAACGATGGCCTCCCGGATGACCTCCGGCTCAATCTCCCATTGGTCTAGGCGGCCGGCACCGATGACGCGGCTGACGATCCGCATATTCCGCTGCATCACCTGAAGGGTGTCTCGCAACCATGCTCGGGGATGGCGCCGCCCAGCGCCGCGCTGTCGAGGAACCGAATGCCCCCAGGCCCGCCCGGCCGCGCTCAACGTGCGGGTATACCGGAACCGACGATCAGCTGTCGGGAAAAACTGCTGCGGGTACCGGCCGACGCTGAGCAGTCCCGCCAGCGATGGGACCGAGGACGCCCTCATGGCGGTCCAGCACGCCGAGCATCGCGAGCCCGTCCAGTTCGCTCTAGCGTTCCCGAAAACCCTGGTGACCACCGAGCGCGTGTTCTCCATGAGCCGTACAAGGAATCTCGGTTGAGATCCTGCACAGTCGCCTGGACAACCGGCTCTTCATCCCACCGCGGCTGCACCGCATTCTCCCGCAGGCGGTCGATCTCTACGGCGTCAGGCGCTGGTCGCCGTCGCCGACCCGGACGTAGGCTCCGCCGTACAGGCCCTTCGTCGTCACGTAGCAGGGGCGTTGCGCGGGTGGCAACTGCTCGACTTCTGCGACGACCAGGTTGACGCCCTCGAATGGCGCGATCTCAACGCTGGGTGCCAGCGGGGGAGTCAGCTTCTCTCGCGCGGTGCTCACGACGGCGTTCCGTGTCGCCGGCGCATCCGGCACGCCGACGGCCGCGAACCCCTGCTGTTCGTCGAGCCCGAGGATGACGATTCCTCCGCGCGTGTTCGCAAAGGCGGCCAGCGTGGAAGCGAGGCTTTCCGGCACGCCACCCGCTGCGCGCTTGACTTCGACATCCTCAAACTCCGCGCCAGCGACCCGCAACCCTTCGATGACTTCAGCCAGGTTCATTGCCCGCCCCGCTCGATCGCTTGAACTTACCAGAACTTACCATGACCTCTCCGGTAAGTTCTGGTAAGTTGAAGCACGGCTCGGCCGGTGCGGCCCGCGTCTCTGCCCCACGGTCGTTCCGGGCCTACCCGCCAAGCCGATCATCAACCTGATGGGCGGCATCGCCGATCTGGACGCGGTGACCGGCCAGCATGAGACCCTCCGGCACCTGGGCAACGAACGTCACGAGACCGGGATACTGGGCCGCCCGATCCGACGATGCCGGGCCAGCAGCCGCGAAACGAACAGGACGAGCTGCCCGCCGTTTAGGCCATGTGGCTCGGGGCTTGGGCCGGGGGAAGCCGAGCTCGGGAGCGCCGTTCCTCCCGGGCGTCGACGACGCCGTAGCCCAGGAAGGCCACGGTCGCGATGAACGAGAAGACGGCCAGGTACAGCAGGGCGAAGGAATCTCCTAGCGCCGCGCCCTCGACCAGGGCGACCGTGATGAGCGCGCATACGTCCGACCGGCGGGCCGCTATGCCGAGCGTCCGGCTCCCGGGTGGACGGGCGGCACGGGATCCGGCGATGCCCGCAGGTGGCCACGGCCAGCCGCGGCCAGATCTGCCGCGGCCAGATCGTCTGGGCCTGTGCTCACCGGCACCTCCCCTGACCTTGCCATGGGCGCAGCGTAACGCGTGGGGCCCTGGTTACGGCATCGCATGCGGGGAGCGGGGGGCGTCCCCGTATGATTTCACGGTGTTCGGTGCCAGCATCGGGGCCAGGCCGTCCCGGAACAGCAGCCCGTGGTTACCCGGGATCGCCCGCTCCGGATCGCGCTGCTCTCCTATCGCAGCAAGCCGCACTGCGGCGGCCAGGGTGTCTACGTCCGTCATCTGAGCCGGGAACTCGACGCGCTCGGACACCAGGTCGAGGTGTTCTCCGGCCAGCCGTATCCCGAGCTCGACCCCGGCCCGCGGCTGACCCAGATCCCCAGCCTGGACCTGTACCGGGACCCCGACCCGTTCCGGACGCCGCACCGGGATGAGTACCGGGACTGGATCGACGTGCTCGAGACGGTCATGATGTGGGGCGGCGCGTTTCCCGAGCCGCTCACGTTCAGCTTCAGGGCGCGGCGGGCGCTGGCCGCGCGCGCCGGGGACTTCGACGTCGTGCACGACAACCAGGGGCTCGGTTACGGGCTGCTCGGCCTCGGGCGGCAGGGTCTCGGGCGGCAGGCACTGCCGCTGGTGGCCAGCATCCACCATCCGATCAGCGTGGACCGGCGCATCGACCTGGCCGCCCTGGGCCCGCTCGACCGGCTGTCGCGGCGGCGCTGGTACGGGTTCGTCCGGATGCAGGCCCGGGTGGCCCGCCGCTGGCCCGGTCGGGCCCGCTGATCACCGTGTCGGCCTCGTCCCGGCGCGACATCTGCCGCGACTTCAAGATCCCGCCGGAGCGCGTGCGGGTCATCCCGCTGGGCGTCGACACCCGGGTGTTCCGGCCGCGGGAGGCCGCGCGGGTGCCGGGCCGGATCATCGCGGTAGCCAGCGCAGACTCGGCGCTGAAGGGCACCTCCACCCTGCTGCAGGCGGTGGCCAAGCTGGCCACCGACCGGGACGCGCACCTGGTCATCGATCGGACGGCCGACGCCCGCCACCGAACGGCTGGCCGCCCAGCTGTCCCTGGCCGACCGGGTCACGTTCACCCACGGGCTGGACGAGGAGGCGTTCTCCGCCCTGCTGGCCAGCGCGGAGATCGCCGTCGTGCCCTCGCTGTACGAGGGATTCTCGCTGCCCGCCGTCGAGCACATGGCGTCGGGCACCCCGCTGGTGGCCAGCCGGTCCGGCGCGCTGCCCGAGGTGACCGGGGATGCGGCCGCCCTGGTCACGCCGGGCGACAGCGAAGAACTCGCCGCCGTGCTGCGGCGGCTGCACGACTCCCCCGCCGAACGCGCGGCGCTGGCGGACCGGGCCCTGCGCCGGGTCGGCGAGCGGTTCGCCTGGCCCGCGGTGGCGCAGGCCACCGTGGCGCAGTACCGGGAGGCCATACGGGCCCAGGAGGCCGCCGTCCCCGAAGGCGCTGGGGACGGCCGCGTGCTGACCGTCGACTTCGGCCGGTTCCCGGTCCGGCCCGGGCAGCGCGTGCTCGACCTGGGCTGCGGGGGCGGGCGGCACGCGTTCGAGGTGTACCGGCGCGGCGGGAACGTGGTCGCGTTCGACCTGGATCCCACCGAGCTCGGGCCGGTACGAGGCATGTTCGCCGCGATGCGGGAGGCGGGCGAGGCGGGCCCGCAGGCCGGAGCGACGGCCGTCTCGGGAGACGCGACCGGGATGCCGTTCGGCGACGGGGTGTTCGACCGGGTGATCGCGGCCGAGGTCCTCGAGCACGTGCTGGACGACCAGCGGGCGATGAACGAGCTGGCGCGGGTGCTGCGGCCGGGCGGGCTGGCGGCGATCACGGTGCCGAGCTGGCTGCCGGAACGGATCTGCTGGGCCCTGTCCACCGAGTACCACGAGGTCCCCGGGGGGCACGTGCGCATCTACACGCGGGTCGAGCTGGAGGCCAAGCTGGCCCGGGCCGGGCTGAGCGTCGGGTGGCACCACTACGCGCACGGCCTGCACTCCCCGTACTGGTGGCTGAAGTGCGCGGTCGGGGTGCACAACGACAAGCACCCGCTGGTCAGCGCGTATCACCGGATGCTGGTCTGGGACATCATGCGCAAGCCGGCCGCCACCCGGCTGGCCGAGCAGGCGCTGAACCCCGTGGTCGGGAAGAGCCTGGTGGTCTACGCGGTCAAGCAGGGGCAGCCGTGACAGCTGAGGCGGCTGGGGCGCGGAGGGTGGCCCTGGGGCTGACGTGGAGCGAGGTGCTCGCGACGGGTGAGTCGATCGCGCGGGCGCAGGAGCCGTCGGGGGCGATCGCGTGGCCGGACGGGCACGTGGACGTCTGGGACCACGTCGAGTGCGCGATGGCGCTGAGTGCCTGCGGGCTGCACGGGCCGGCCCGGCGGGCCTACGCGTGGCTGCGGGACACGCAACGGGCCGACGGGTCGTGGCCGCGGTCGAGCCTGGGCGGCCGAGTGACCGATCCGGCGGCGGAGAGCCATCACGCCGCGTACGTCGCGGTCGGGGCCTGGCACGAGTACCTGGTGACCGGGGACGAGAGCCACGCGCTGACCATGTGGCCGACGGTGCGCCGGGCGGTCGATTGGGCCCTCGCGCTGCGCACCCCGCGCGGGGAGGTCGCGTGGGAGCGCGACGCCAGCGGAGCGGCGGGGACGTACGCGCTGTTGTCCGGCTGCTCGAGCATCCACCACAGCCTGCGCTGCGCGGTCGCGCTGGACAAGCTGGCCGACGACCCGCAGCCGGACTGGGAGCTCGCGGCGGACCGGCTCGCGGACCTGATCGGCGCGCACCCGGAGGCGTTCGCGGATAAGAGCCGGTTCGCTATGGACTGGTACTACCCGGTGCTGGGCGGGGCGGTCCGCGGCGCGGCCGCGGCTGCGCGCCTGCACGCAGGCTGGGACACGTTCGTGGTGCCCGGCCTCGGCGTGCGGTGCGTCAGCGATCAGCCCTGGGTGACGGGCGCGGAGACCTGCGAGTTGGTGCTGGCCCTGGACGCCTGCGGGACTGCGCTCGCAGGCGGCGGCGATGTTCGCCACCACGTCGCACCTGCGCCACCCGGATGGCTCGTACTGGACCGGCTGGCAGTACGCCAACCGGGCGCACTTCCCGGCGGAGCGATCCAGCTGGACCGCGGCCGCCGTGGTCCTGGCGGCGGACGCGCTGATGGGGTGGTCCG
>CAWJFR010000019.1:0-14551 GCA_963842205.1 uncultured Solirubrobacterales bacterium | reverse complement strand
TCAGGGGCACCAGCGCTGCACCAGGACTCGATTGCGCGCTTCGGGAGCGCGAGCGGGAACGGACGCTACGACTACTGGAAGGTGGCGATCGACGCGACCGGCGGGCACCTCCTCGGCGGGTCCGGCCCTGGCACGTTCCAGTTGCTGTGGGATCCGCGCGCTCCGTACTTCAGCTCTGTCGAGAACGCGCACTCGCTGTATGTCGAGACGCTCGCGGAGACCGGCCTCGTCGGGCTGGCTCTGCTCGGGTCGTTCTTCCTGTTGGTGCTCGGGGCTGCCGTCAAGCTGAGCCGGCGGTCTCGCTACGAGGCACGGGTCCGGGCGGCTGGGTTGACGGGGGCGCTGATCGCATTCACGGTCGGGGCGGCCGCGGACTGGATCTGGCAGGTCCCTGCCCTGCCGGCGGCTTTCCTGCTGCTGAGTGCCGCGGTGCTTGCGCCCGTGCGCGCCGCGGCGCCGAGGCGCCCGCCGGCGGCGCTGCGTCTCGGCGCGATTGCGGTCGCCATCGCCTCGCTCGTTGCCATTGCAGTCCCGCTCGCGACTGTCAACACGGTCCGCGCCAGCCAGGCGGCGGTGTTGAGCGGCGACCCGACCCAAGCCCTCGCCGACGCGCGCGCGGCCGCGCGCCTGGAACCGGACGCGGTCTCGCCGCAGATCCAGCTCGCGCTCGTGCTCGAGCTTCAGGGCGATGTGCCCGCTGCGCTCGCCGCCGCCGAGACGGCCGCGGCCAACGAACCGAGCGACTGGAGCGCTTGGCTGATCGTCTCGCGTCTGGAGGCCGAGGCTGGTCACCCGGGAGCATCGGTTGCGGCCTACCTTCGCAGCCGTGCGCTCAACCCCCAATCACCATTGTTCCGTCAGTGACTGACGAGATGCCCAATCCGCCCGCCCCGGAAGCTGCCGACGACGAGCTGGCCGAGGAGCTCAGCACCGCGCGGCCGGTTCCCGCCGTGGGTTTCCGGGGGAGGCTCCATCGCCACTTGGCCGAGCAGGATCCCGGCTACGGCCCTCGCCCCGAGCGCCTGCGACTGCTCGTCGCCTGCTACATCGGGGCCGGCGGGGTGCTCATCGCTCTGGCCGCGCTTGGCCTCTCGTAGCCGGAATCCTCGAGCAGACCACGGAGCTTCCGGAGTGACCGCGAGAGGATCTGCTGCACGTTCGCCAGCGTGAGGCCGAGTAGCTGCGCGATCTCAGGCCCGCTCATGTCGCCACCAAAGCGCAATGCGATCACCTCTAGATCGCGCCCGCTCAACCGAGCGAGCGCCGTGGCCAGCTCCGGTGAACGCGTGAATTGCTCCTCGGGTCCGGGCACGACCGGCGCCAGGTGTTCCTCGATCGGCTCGGTGAGGTGTGAGCGGTCGCGGCGGTGGTGGTCGATCAGCAAGTTGCGAGCGATCGCCAGCAGCCACGTGCTTTCCGAAGCTCGCCGAGGGTCGAACCTGCTCCAGGCGCGCAGCGCACGCTCAAAGGTCGCCTGGGTCAGATCCTCTGCCGCGTTGCGATCACCGAGGCGGTAAGCCAGGAAGCCGTAGACCCGCCACACGTGCTCGTCGTACACGCGGGTGAACTCCGTTTCTGGACTCTTGTTGCTCGCGGCTGTCCCCCACAACCATGCGACCACCACCTGAAGGGGGTCGCGGAGGCCGCGCATTCCACTCCTGTGGGACCGACCGGTGGTCTCACCGAGAGGTTTTGTGACACCTTCGCCGCGGAATCGGCTGGATGGTTCGCGAAGGCACTACCGGCTGGGACGACGGCGCCGGGCCGATCCCAGCCCTCCGTAGTTACACATCTGTCACGCACGCGCACGAAAACTGACGGATGGTTGACTGCGGAGTGGGCGCGACTCGGACTGGATCCTCACGGTAAGGAGCGCGCTCACAACTCGTGCACTTTCTTGCACCGAGCTTCCCAACCGACCGGTCAGGCCGTAGGTTTCCGCGTGCGCCTTGGCAAGGGGGCGTCATGTGGGGATCCAATTTAAGGCAGGAGTGGACCATGCCCGGTGGGGTGCCATTCGTTGATTTGGCACGGCAGCACGCGGCCATCGCCGACGGCCTGAAGGCGGCGCTTGACCGTGTCATGACCTCGAGTGCGTTCGTGCTCGGGGAGGAGGTCGAGCGGTTCGAGGCCGAGTTCGCGGCGTACTGCGGCGTCCGGCACTGCGTTGGGGTGGCGTCGGGCACGGCAGCTCTGACCATCATGCTGAAAGCGGCGGGCATCGGGCCTGGCGACGAGGTGATCGTTCCTGCCCACACGTTCATCGCAAGCGCGCTTGCGGTCCACCATGCGGGAGCCGTGCCGGTGTATGTAGACGTCGATCGCGGCAGCGGGCTGATCGATCCTGAGATGGTCGATGCGGCGATCGGTTCCAGGACGGTTGCCGTCCTGGCCGTGCACCTCTACGGACAAGCCTGTGCGATCGAACCGCTTCAAACACTGGCTGACCGTCACGGCCTGATGGTGTTCGAGGACGCGGCACAGGCGCATGGAGCCACGTACCGCGGAGCCCGAGCGGGTGGCCTCGCGCATGCGGCGGCATTCAGCTTCTATCCCTCCAAGAACCTCGGTGCGCTGGGGGACGGCGGGGCAATCTGCACCGACGATGACGCGCTCGCCACTGACGCGCGCCGGCTCCGGGACCTCGGCCGTGACAGGGACGGCGTGCACCGAGAATGCGGTTACAACGAACGGCTGGACGGGCTTCAAGCGGCCTTCTTGCGCACCAAGCTGCCCCATCTCGACGGGTGGACGAAGGCGCGTCGCGCGATCGCCGACGAGTATGTAGCGGGCTTGGGAGGGGAGGTGGAGGTGCTGGAAGAGTCGGCCGAATCACCATGTACCTACCACGTGTTTCCGATCCGGGTGAGGGCGCGGGAGCGTCTGGTGCGCGAGTTGACACGGGCGGGAATCTCCACCCGCATTCACTATCCACTCGCGCTTCCCGATCAACCGGCGCTGCACAATCTTTACCCAACCCGATCTGTAGTTACAGCGCGAGACTGGGCGAGCCGCGAGCTTTCCTTGCCGATCTTTCCTGGCATGACGCCGACACGAGGTGAACAGCGTCGTCCAGGTTGTGAACGAACACACTCGCGTGCGCCGCGTGAACCGTCATGTGGCACGCGAGAGACGAATCGGGGCCGGGCATGTGGCCGGCGGGATCTGAGGACACACTAGGGAGGGGAAGGGAGAGCGCGTGAACGGAAACCGAGGGGTAGGGCATCGCGGGCGTCTGCGCCTGGAGCCGGCCGTCGCGGTGGTGGGGCTCGGTTATTGGGGACCGAACCTCGTCAGAGTGCTGATCGAGCGCTCCGACGTCGAGGTGCGCTGGATCTGTGACAGCGACTATCCCGGCTCGAGCGCTTTGGTCGGCGCTACCCGAGCGTGCAGCTGACGCAAGAGATCGATGAGATCCTCGAGGATCCGAGTGTCGACGGCGTGCTGCTGGCCACGCCCGTCTTCACCCACTATGACCTGGCCCGGCGGTGCCTGGAGGCCGGCAAGCACACGTTCGTGGAAAAGCCGCTCGCCTCCTCAACGCCGCTGGCCGAGGAACTGATCGCCCTGTCGGAAGAGCGCGGACGTGTCGCTGATGTGTGGCCACACCTTCCTCTATAGCCCGCCGGTCCGGGCCGTTCGCGAGCTGATCGACTCGGGCGAGCTCGGGCAGCTCTACTTCGTTTCGGCCAGTCGCGTCAACCTGGGCCTTCATCAGCGCGATGTGAGCGTGATCTGGGATCTGGGGCCGCACGACTTCTCGATTCTGCTCTACTGGCTGGGCCGTCCGCCCAACACGATCCGGGCAACCGGGCGGGACTCGATCGTTCCCGGCATCGCGGACGTCGCCTTCGTGACGATGGAGTACGGATCGGGCCTGATCGCGAGCGTCGAGCTCAGCTGGCTTGCGCCGAGCAAGCTCAGGCGAACGGTGATCGTCGGGCTCGAAGCGGATGGTCGTCTACGAAGACGGCGGCGCCGAGGCGATCAAGATCTACGACCGCGGCGTGGACTACAAGGACCCCGAGACCTTCGGCGAATACCATCTCTCCTACCGAAGCGGGGACATCCTCTCGCCGAGGCTTTCCGACCGACGAGCCGCTCGCGCTGCAGATCGCGGATTTCCTGCGCGCGATCCGCAGCCGCGATTCGGCCCGAGCACGACCTGAGCCTCGCTCGCGACGTCGTTCGCCTTGCTGAGGCTGCGCACGCCTCTCTGGCCAACGGCGGCGAGCGCGTCGCTGTGGATGAAGACACCGTCATGTCACCGTCTCGTGTGATGGCGAGCGTGGGAACACCGCTGCCGGTCGCCGCGCCCGATGGGCTTCGGGGAGAGCACGCGGGCGTGGCGGCCCGACCCCGGAGCGTGGGCAGGGACTCAGCGCTGCAGACGGCTGCTGGCCGCGGGAGACGCGCTCGCCGTGATGCTCGCGCTGACCGTCGCGCTCGTCATACCGGGCCTGCCGGCAGGCGGACACCGGATCCTCTGGGGTGTCGTCGCAGTTCCCTTGATGATGGTGCTGTTCAAGCTGTACGGCCTGTACGACCGCGACGTCAAGCGGATCACCTACTCGACCGTCGATGACCTCCCGCGGCTCTTCCACGCGACCGTGATCGGTGGCTTGATCCTCTGGGTCTACGCGCGGTACTCGCCGATGCGACGACTCGACTTCGCCGAGATCTTGCTGTTCGGCGTCAACGTCATCGTGCTGGTGACGGTGACGAGGTTCGCGATTCGATCCATCGCGGGGCGAGTGATCGGCGACGAGAACGCGCTGCTGGTCGGGACCGGGCAGATGGGCCAGACGCTCGTCGGCAAGCTCGCCGCGCATCCGGAGTACCGGCTCAACGTGATCGGCTCGCTCTCGCCGACCGGAGCTTCGTCTGCGAGCGAGAATCGGCACGTTCCCGCGCTCGGCACGCTCGAGCAGCTCGAGCAGGTCGCCGATCGGCATGACGTGACGCGGGTGGTGTTCTCCGCCCGCGACATAGAGGAGAGCGAGCTCGAGAGGATGCTGCGCGACTGCCGCGCCCTGGCGCTCAAGGTCTCCGTGCTTCCGCGTCTCGCGGACGTGCTCGGACCCGCGGTCGAGGTCGACGACGTCGAGGGCGTCACCGTGCTCGGAGTCAATCCGCCTTGGCTGCCGCGCTCCTCCCGGGTGATCAAGCGGGCCATGGATCTCCTGATCGCCGTCCCGCTTCTGATCCTCGCGGCGCCGCTCCTGGGACTCCTCGCCGCTAGCCATCAAGCTCGATTCGCGTGGCCCGGTGCTCTTCGCCCAGGAGCGGGTCGGCCGGGGAGGCCGTCATTTCCGCCTCTTCAAGCTGCGCACGATGGCCGCCGACGCCGAGCAGCGCCGCGCGGAGCTGATCGCCCAGAGCACCGAGCCGGGCTGGCTGAAACTCGACCACGATCCGCGGATCACTCGCATTGGTCGCTGGCTGCGGCGACTGAGCCTGGACGAGCTTCCTCAGCTCTGGAACGTCGTGCGCGGCGAGATGAGCCTGGTCGGGCCCGCGCCCCTGATCCCGGCTGAGGACGAGCACGTCCAAGGCTGGGCGCGCGGACGCCTGACCTCACGCCGGGAATCACCGGGCTACTGGCAGGTTCTGGGTCGGACGCGGATCCCGTTCGAGGAGATGGTGAAGCTCGACTACCTGTACGTAATGAACTGGAGCTTGTGGGAGGACGTGAGGCTGATGTTGCGGACGTTGCCGGTGGTTGTCGGAGGCCGGGGCGTGAATTGAGGCTGGCCGCAGGAAAAGCGGAGCCGCGCGCTTTCCAACCTATCCACAGGCTTTGGCGGAGTGAGGCGTTATAAGGGGCGTACTTCTTCCTTCACGGAGACTGGGATATGGACAGAGATTCGACGACATTTGACCTGCTAGCCGCTGCCCGCAGTCTACGCCAGCGCGCGCTCCTGATTGTGCTCTGCTTCGCGTTGACAGCGGCGGTGGCGTTTGCGTATTCCAAACATCAACACAAGGAGTACACGGGAACCGCCCAGGTTCTCTTCCGCGATGCCCAGCTCGACCAGCAGGTTGCCTGGGGCTACCGTCGGTGAGTACGGACAGCCCGCAGGCGCAGACCGGCAGCACGAATCTCCGCCTTGCGACTCTCCCGCATGGAGCGCAGACAGCAGCTGTGATCGGTCGTGGCCTTAGCCCGGCGGACGTTGCGGCGGCGATCACGGTCAATCAAATCGGGGACACCGACCTAGCCAGCGTCTCGGCGACGTGGGAATCGCCTTCAATTGCTGCGCGGATCGCCAATACGTATGCGGCACACGTCGTCGCCGACAGACAGCATGCTGATGTCGCCTACTACGCACTAGCTCTGCGTGCGGTGAATTTGCAGCTCAACGCACTTACGTCTGCGCAACAGCGAGGTCTGCAAGGCACCGACCTGATGGACCGCGCAGCTTCACTTCAAATCCTGAGCCAGCTGCAAGCGAGCGACGCGCAGGTGGTGCAACAGGCGAGTGCGCCAGATGGGGCATCATCGCCAAAGGTCATTCGGAACACGGCCTTGGGCGCGATGCTCGGCCTTCTTCTTGGAATCGGGCTTGCTCTAATCCTGCACCGGCTCGACGACCGCATCCGGGAACCGAGTGATCTCGAGCAAGTCTACGGCGTGCCACTGGTCGGCGTCGTGCCGGAGAGCTCGACACTCGCGCTCCGCGGGAAAGGATCCCCCGCGCCCCTTCCGCCAAGCGAGGCTGAGGTTTTCGGCCTAATACACGCGCACATCCGGTATTTCAACGTCGATCGCGACTTGCGCCTCGTCGCGATTGTCTCAGCCGCACCCGCCGAGGGGAAGACAACCATCGCCCGACATCTTTTCCTCGGTGGCCGCGGCCACTGTCGGTTTGCGCGTTGTCTTTATTGAGGCCGATCTGCGACGTCCTGCAGCCGCAAAACACTTCGGCACGGATGCTGAGCCTGGCCTCTCTGAGGTGTTGGTAGGGGCGATCTCTCTGGCGGATGCGGTTCAGAAGGTGGAGCTCGCGACCCACAAGGGCCTGACAATTGGTCTCGATGTTCTCGTTGCGGGAGGCGTGCTTCCACCGAACCCCGCGCAGGTAATCGAGAGCCGTGCAATGGAGTCGGTCCTTGACGAGGCTCGAGACCTGTACGACCTCGTGATCGTCGACACCTCCCCCACTGGCGGTCGTGCCGGACGCGTTCCCCTTGCTGCGCCGAGCCGACGGGGTTCTTATCGTCAGTCGTTTGGGTCGCCAAGGCCGAGACGTGGCAGCCCGGCTCCGAGATACGCTCGCGAGCGCGAATGCTCCGGTAATCGGAGTGGTGGCGAACGGCTTCGAGCGCCCGAGAGCTGGCTCGCCCAGGCGGGTATGCGTACGTCTACGGGTACGACGACTCGCCTAGCAAGGACGATCGGGCTACCGGTGCCTTGGTGGCGTCGAACGGATCCCCTGCCGCGGCCCGAATCAGCCGCCGGAGATCCGGCCGGAAGCTCATAAGCAGACATGCGTGTCTCTGGGAACACAGAGCGCCGCTTCGGAGTCCCCCGTTGGGGGCGCCTGAGGCTACTCAGTTGTCACGAGAGGTTTGTGCTCCCGAGACAGGCATGATCCCGTCAGCGTGCGGGAAGCAGCCACTCGACGGCGTCCCGGCCTCGTCGTGGCCAGTCGAGGTGGTCATGCGGCGCCTGGCTCGCGGCTTCGTTGGCCGTGTCGCACGAAGAGCGGTTCGAATGTATCCCTTCGTGTACTGGGAGACCGCTCACGGGTCCGGATCGCCGATGGGGTGGTCCTCAACGACGCCATTCTCAACTGCTCCTCGGGAACGATAACACTCGAGCGCAACGTCTTCTGTGGACACGGCGTCTCAATACTTACGGGAACGCATGACTATAAAGCCGTCGGCGAACCCGCCGTGATGGGCCGTCCCTGCGGGTGGCCGGGACATAGTGATCCACGAAGGAGCGTGGTTAGCATCAAATGTCACGATCCTCGGACCATGCCAGATTGGTGAGCATGCAGTCGTAGCGGCAGGTGCGGTCGTCGTCAACGAAATGTGCCGCCATATACGGGTCGTTGGGGGGTGTGCCAGCGCGCACCCTTGCCTCCGTAAGTGCATTTGGGATGAGCGGTAGTAAGTGATGGCATACGGGCTCCATCAATTCAGGAATGGACTGGGTCATCTGCGCCGCGCTGTGCGGCTGAAGCCGAGCGTCAGATTTCTCTGGCGAGAGCTAGTTGTGCGGCAGGAGGTGATGAAGCGATATCAGCTGCGGGGGACCGGCCAGCCTTTACATCTCCGGCACCGAACTCAGGATTTGACGGGGTTTACGGAGGTATTCGTGCGCCGCAATTACGATTTCCCTCCGGCCATCGAGGCGACGCTCCAAGAGGTCCCCGCGCCACTTCGGGCCGTCGATCTTGGTGCAAACATCGGTCTGTTTGGAGTGCGGTTGCTGGCGCAGACTCCGGATGCGGAAATCATCGCCGTCGAGCCGGATCCAGCAAACGCTGAGGTTCTGGAGGCGACGATCGCGAGAAGTGACGCCGTGGCGCGGTGGTCGGTGATCCAGGCCTGCGCCGGGATAACCGATGGCACGGTACCTTTCAGAGCGGGCGGGTTCCTTGAGTCGCGAGTAGCGGACGACGGAATTCCATTTCCGGCGATCGACATCTTTCCTGTGTTGCGGTCGGCGGATGTGATCAAGATCGACATCGAAGGCGCGGAGCGCGCAATCCTTGCAGATGCCCGGTTTGCGGACCTGACCGCGCGAGTCCTATCGCTCGAGTATCACCCGCCGCACACGAGGCCGGAGATCACGAAACTGCTGGCGAGCGCAGGCTACAGCGTCGAACCCTTCGTCGAGCGTCTGCCAGGCTACGGCGAACTTTGGGCATGGCGCGCTTCAAGGTGAGGTGGCCTCGTTGTCGATGCCAACCGAGGGCTGGATAGACGGTTCGCGTCCGGGAGCGACAAGATCGGCGTCGTTGCCCCCATGTTCGGTTGTGTTGCTGCGCTCTTGCTCGGGATCGCGACCGTCCGGCCCCCGTGATGGCAGCGTTCGCTATTAGCGGCGGCCTCGTTGTCGCGTTCCTCTTGCTCTCCGGCTTCCAGAGCCTCCTCATCGGGACATTGATTCTTTTTCCGTTAATGCCAAGTCAGGTCAAAGTGTCTGGGCTCTCCCAGATCTATCCGCAGCGACTGTTTTTAGTAGTACTGGGACTCGCTTTTCTGATCCACAGCCGGTCTGTCAGGTCCAACCTGTGGCGACTTGCGAAGCTGCGCGGGACTATCGTCCTGTTCGTTGCGTTCTTGGCAGCTGGATGTCTGTCGATTATCACGTCGCCATTGCCCGTGACGGCCGCGCTCGGGTGTCCCTCTTACGCCTTCCAGATCGGCTTCCCCTTCATCCTGGGCGTGGTCGTGGCAAGAGATACGATGACCGCTCGATACGGATTTGCGATCTGCGTTGCCGCGCTCGCTGTGACCACGATTGCGGCATTGCAGTATCTCTTTCCGAGCGGGCCATGGACGAGCGCCGCAATCGATCCGTTCGCTCACGACATCGTCCCCGGGGTACGCGCCCTGGTCCTCCCGCAGCAGTTCAACGCTAGGAGATCCCGTGGCGCTCGGCCAGTTCGCTGTCTTGACGTTCCCCTTCGTTACGCGGCTGGCGGTCCAGCGCACATCCGGCACCAGGTGGCTTGCACGCGCGGCCGGAGTAGGCCTCGTCGTGGCCGGCGTGCTCTCTCAAACCAGAATGGCGATGCTCGCTCTGGAGCAGCCCTTCTTCCGTGGGTGATACTCGGTACCCGCCGGCGCGTCTTGGCATGCCACAGCTGTCGTGGCCGGGGTCGTCCTGCTTGCGGGGTGGTCGGGACAGGCAGCATTGCGCAGGAACAGGCGATACTTGCGCAGGCTCTCAGCTCATCGCGGGCAGACCGCTTCCAGCGACGTCGCCGCTCAACAGCATCGCGGCACGGTCGTCGATCTACGTCACCGGATTCAGAGTGTGGAAAGCGTACCCGCTGCTGCGGGAGTGGGCTTTCGCCTTCCGACGCGGAGGTACGACGCGTCGGTCTTCCAGCGCGCAGGGCAAGTGTATGCATTTGAGTCCTTGTGCCAGTATGGTGGTGCTAGTGCAGGGCGGCATCGTGGGATCGTTGCTCTTTTCTCTGCTTCCTTACCTCGCTACTCGTCGCTCGTGCGCGCTCGGGTGCGCAACCGTGATGATCGGGTGCTCATCGCCTCGGCCCTTCTCTACGGGACTGGTGCTGCTCGGTGGGATCAAACGGCTTCGATGTGGTCGTCACATACTTCTGGTTACTCTTGGGCCTGGTCCTTCGGGTTGGGTCTTACGAGGTATGACATGGTCGCGGCGATCACGCAGCAGGCGGCGGTGACAAGGCGCACTGAGGTGGCTGCATGGCACGGGCGGCGCGGCCCAGAGGGTCTCGCGGCGGCCTGTCGCGGGGAGCCCAAGTGCAGAGACGCAGCGTGATCGTGTGAAGTGGGCCCGCATCCAAGTGCCTCTCGCGCTTCACTCGGGCACTGGTTCAGGGACACGACGCTGAACTACGGGTCGAGCGTGTTTGCGGGCGCGCTTCAGCTAATCATTCTCGTTCTCCTCGCTCGCACCCTCACGAAGCCCGCGGTCGGCGTGATCGTCCTGAGCACGGCGATCAGCAGCACGATTGCGACGGCCGCGGAATTCGGTCTGGGGCCGACTCATCGCGACCGAATACCAAAATATGCGCCTGCGCCTTCACCGACCGGACCGGTGGGCCGCGCTCGATTCGTCAAGCTGTGTCTCCTTACAGCGACCATCACTGCGAGTGGCGTGGCGGTGGGTGCGATCGCGGCGATCGCTGTAGTCGCGGCTGGTGGCAAGGGCGGGATCGCCGAGGCGATTGGCTTTGGGCTAGCAACAGGGGCAACTGTCCGTCGCATCCGGATACATCCGAACTTTGCATGATCGCGCAGAAGCGATTCGGGCTGCTGGCGGATGGCGAGCTCCCTGTACTGTTGCCTTTCGGCTCGCTGCCGTAGCGGCGCTTGGCGCTATAGCTATTATCGGCGTGGCGCTGAGGTCTTCACTCGTCTATCTGATCAGCGTTATCGCGACGATCGCGGTCACTGCGCGCCTCTCTTCCGCGACCGGTCCTGCCTGGCAAGGCCGATCCAGGGCTGAGAGCCCGGGCTTGTGCGGTCGCGAAGCCAGTCGTTGGCTGGGTAATGGTGTCGCGACTTGCGGCCGTAATCACGGGCCGGCTAGACGTCTTCCTGCTTTCGGTCGTCGCTGGGAGCGCGGTGGTCGCGACCTATGCGACGGGCTATCAGCCGGCTACTCCTCTAATCATGTTCGGCACGGCCGCCGGGGGCGTCGCACTGCCTCATTTTGCTGGCCGGCTCGACGGAAGATCTATGAGACGGACTCTCGTGCGCTGCGTGAGGTGGCTTCCGGTGTTCTTCCTGGCATCGTTCATAGGGGCGTGGGCCGGCTTTATCCTTTTGCCAATGCTTTTCGGCGCGACGTACCGGAGCGCGCGATGGATCTTCGTCATCCTCGTCTTTGGGTTTGCGATCCAGGGCTGGATACAAGTCCGTTGTGTCCCTGCTGTACGCCTTGCGCCGGGCCCGCGATGTCGCACTCCTGAGCGTGACTTATCTCTTGGCGGCCGTTTCGCTCGAGGCCGCCTTGATTCTGGAAGCTGGTGGGGTCGGTGCCGCCCTCGGCATTCTTGCGTCGTCTGTCCTGATGCTTCCGGCTACGCACCAGTCGCGTGGAGGGCGACGGCCGGGGACGGTAAGACCGAAAGCTCGACGACCACCCGATGCTGCCGGGGCGCTGCCAGCGTCACCTTGATGCACAGGATGATGCGGCTAGCTGGTGTTCAGAGTTCTCTGGTACGAATTATGTCGCGCGCCACATGAACCGTATGTCGGCGGGTATGTGGTATTTGGATTGGCAGAGGCGGCGCCTTCTTCGACAGTTTCCGGTCGAGCGGACAATTTCACGGTCGCGAATCTGCGCCGCTGACCGAGACAGCGGCGTCGCGGCCTTGGTGTATACGCAAGGGATGTATGACTACAACACATGCTCTTCCTTCAGGAGCTTCTGAGATGGAAGCCCGGCGTCTTCTTTGACATCGGCGCGAACATCGGTCCATACACTCTGATTGCGTCTGAGGTGACCGATGCTGAGGTCTGGGCGTTCGAGCCGCATCCGAGAACGTTTGGGGAGCTCGCAGCGAACGTAGCGCGCAACGGTCGGCGAAATGTGGAGACGTTCCAGATAGCCCTGTCGGATCGAGACAGCACTCTCGCCCTCACCGACGGCCGGAGCAGCGCGACGAATCATCTTGTGCCGGCTGGCGGGTCAGGATCGATCAGGGTGGAGGAAGGAGGGCGGACACCCTGGTACACGAGCGGAGCGCGCGCCCACCGAAGTATGTAAAGATCGACGTGGAAGGGTTCGAGGCCGAAGTGATCCAGGGGTTCGGGCAGTTGATCGGCGCGGTGGATGTCTGGCTCGTCGAGGAGAACGGATTGGCGGCGGCCCGAGCAGGCGGTCCTCGCCAGGTTAGCGACGTGTTCGCGGACTGGGGCCTTAGGGGGCCATACCGCGTTGATTTTGCGCAGAGGAGGCTCCGACGGGACATCCCCGGGATTGAGGACGCTGTGTGGTTGTCGAACTCCGGACTTGCTGAAATCACCGAGGGTCTCGGGTTCGTCCAGTCTGGCTAAGCTGCGGAGCCTGTCAAGCTCGGTGAGACGCTTCACTTGTTGATCCGGGCGGCGGTTGGCAGCTCGGGCGGTGCCGGCGGCCGGCGGACGAACCGCTCCGGGGTTGCGCGCGTAGGCGTCGGCGAGGACGCGCGGCGCGTTCGGTCGTGGAGGTGCTCGCGCTTGGCCGTGGTGGACGGCGGCCGGGGTCATCAGGCCGATCCCGGAGTGCCGGTGCTCGTGGTTGTACCAGCCGAAGAAGCTGCGGCAGAGCGCACGCGCCTGCTCGATCGAGTCGAACCGGTCGGGGAACCCGGGGCGGTACTTCAGCGTCTTGAACTGCGCCTCGCAGTAGGGGTTGTCGGTCGAGGTGTAGGGCGGTTGTGGGTCTTGGTGACGCCAAGCCCTGGCGAGCCCATACCCCGTCGGCCCGCCTCATACGCCACCCTCGCCGGATCGGGCAACTTCGCCAGGAACTCGACCAGCGTCGCGAATCTCACCGGGCAACCTGGCCGAGCGCAACTCGCCCGGCTCCGGATCCATCACCGCCAACACGCTGCGCGCGTGTACATCCAGACCAGCCCAGCTGCGAACCTTCGCCATGGTTCGGCACTCTCTTCCACATGGTTGTCGTGGTCGACCGCCGAGGGCGACATCCTCGGGGCACTCACCGCACGACCATCGCGCGGGGAGTGCCGATCTACTGGCCTGACCCCGGGGGATCGGTCCAACCCGTGTGAGAGTTTCTCGCGCCCTTGAGATCACGGGTGAAGCTGCACATCGCCGCCGTAAGCGATCACGACGAGTCGGTGCAGTTCGAGCTGTCCCCGGAGGCACCAGGTGACAGCCGGGTCCGGCTGACGGACGCCAGTCAGCAGCCTGCGCTCTGGGGAGAGCAGACGCGACGTCTAATCGACATTCCCGCGGTTCGCCTCGATTCGCTTACCGCTAGTGGCGAGATCGATTTGTCGCTGCCCACCCTGCTCTGGATGGACGTGCAGGGCCACGAGGCGCACGTGCTCGATGGCGCACAGAGCTTCCATGACGTCCCGACGGTAGTCGAGTATTGGCCCTGCGGGCTTTCGCGCGCTGGCAGTTACGATCGGTTCATCGAGATTGTCGAAAAGCTACGAGGAGGTCGTCGAGATCAGGCATGAGATCCGCGATGTGAAGGGTATGATCGCTCAGGTCGGCGAGACGCTTGGCCCAACGAACGACGCCGACCTCTTCCTGTCGTCGCGCGCCTCGCCGAGCTCCGGCTAGTTGAGCTGGCCTGGCGCCCGGTCGCGGGCCAACTAAGCGCGGATCCACCGAGTAGCGGCGTGGGTTCACGCGGATTGGCTAAGACACGGTCAGAACGGTCCGAGATCGCAGGTGGTCGAGGGCTTCAGTAAGCTCGGCCACACGAGCGGCGAATACGGACGGGGCATAAAGGCGAGCGTACGAGCGGCGCGCCGCAGCTTGCATCGCCGCGATTGCGTCGCGATCTGCCGCGAGGTCCAGCAGGGAATCGATGAGTGCGTCTGCGTCGGCGTCCACAAGCCGGCCCTCGACGCCGTCGCTGATCGTGTCCGGTACTGCCTGCATGTCGAGTGGCTATCACGGCGCACCCCGCCGCCAGCGCCTCGAGGATCACTAGCGGTTGGCCCTCGTATTTGTAGGTCGTGGGGGCATAACGAACACGTCGGCACCCGAGAGGATGCGGGTCCGCTTCGTCCGGGGACACTGCGCCTACATATCGAATATCCCATCCAGCGGCCCCGAGGGCGGCTGTCCGGGCGCTGACCGCTGCCACCGCATCAGGCGGCCCGCCTCCCGCGATGCGCACGGAGAAGGTCCC
>CAWJFR010000018.1:0-8558 GCA_963842205.1 uncultured Solirubrobacterales bacterium | reverse complement strand
TCGACGCATGAGCGGTCCCGAGCAGCGACAGATCGACTGGGCGAGCGAGGACCGTCCCACGAACAGAGGAGAAGACCCGATGGCCAAAGATCACGGTCCTAGCGTGAAGAACGACAAGCAGTACGAAGGGCTGCGCAAAAAGGGGATGAGCAAGGAACGCGCGGCGAAGATCGCGAACACGCCGGGCGCGTCGAGCAAGGGCGGCAAGCACAGCCACAGCGGCGGTTCCGCTCAGAGTCGCAAAAGCAGCGGCCCGGGTAGCGGCGGTAACCGCGCCCAGAAGCAGGCGGCCGGGCGTAAGGGCGGCCAGAAGAGCGGCTGAGTAACAGGATGCTGTGCAGCGCAGCTTCGGACTCATACCCCGCCGATTATGCTGTGAGCCAGCCGGGTAGATGAGCAGAGCCAGGTGAGAGCCGAGCGCCAGAGGATGCCCAGCACGCCCAAATATGAGCAGGAACAGGCCGACGCGGCAGCGGCGGAAGCCGCGGGCATCGGGGGCGTGACGGGCGAGGAGGAGCTGGACCCCGCCCAACTGCCGGTCACCGAGGGGGGTGGCGGCGTCTCCGAGGGCTTCGAGGAGTCAGAGCGCGCGCTGATCGAACACGCCTCCCATGGCGATCAGCAAGCCGCGCACGCGATCCTCCACGATCAAGGCTCACCCGAGGAGCCGAGTACCTCCCGTGAGGACTCGGAGTCCGATCACGAGCGCAGCAGCGAGCTCGGCGACGAGCGGTGAGGCCAGCGGCGGCCGGCGAGCTGTCGGCCGTGATCGGCCGGCGGCGCTATTGGCGCCTTGCGGGTGCTCACCCTTCTGCGTCCAGTTTGCGGCGACGACGCAGCGGCAGCGCAAACCACAGCAGCGCGAAAGGCAGCGCGCTCAAAGTCACGGTGAGGATGCCGGCGAAGGCGCCGAAGAGCTTGGTCGCAACCAGCAGCAAACAGCCGCACATCGCCAACGCCAGGAATGCCAGTCCGACGATCACGATGCGGTTGGAGACGAAGACCACGTGCTCCTTGTCATCGTGGCGAAACAGCAGGCGATGCTGGGCTGAGGGGGCGATCATGCAAAGGGCCGCCAGGGCGGCGAGCAGCAAAGTGACGAAGTACACGGTTCGCTCGTAGCCCCCGACGTGGGCGAAGCCGGTGTTGAAGGGGACGACGAGCAGAAACGCGAACAGCACCTGCACGCCGGTGATCACCACCCGCAGCTCGCCGGTCAGCTCCTCGAAGTTGCGATCCACCCGCTCCATCGGCGTCTCCTTACGCCCATCGGCATTCCCGGCCCGATCCTCCGGGGCACCAGTGGCCCCAACGTCCTCCTCGGCTGTCGGTGTCATCGGTTTTGAGTTACCCAGCGCTACCATGTCTAACTCCATCCGGCACGAAGACGGTGTTCCGAGGTATACGGAGGTACACGAGTGGCGGTCCAGACACAAGCAGACATCGCGGTTGAGAGCGGCGAGCATGTCGTCCAGTTCTACGAGCACGAGTCTGAGCCCCTCGGAGCCGTTGTCCCATATCTCGCCGCCGCCGCAGCAGGCGGCGAGGCCGCGATCGTGATCGCCACCGAGGCTCACCGCCGAGCATTCGAGGGCGAACTGGAGGCTGACGGGATCGATCTTGTCAAGGCCGGCGAGGACGGAAGGTTCTTCTCACTCGACGCGGCCACCACGATGGCGTCGTTTATGGCCGACGGCAAGATCGACCACGAGGCCTTCCACGAGGTGATCGGCGGCCTAGTGCGCACGGCCTCAGAGACCGGCCGTCCGATCCGCGCTTATGGCGAGATGGTGGCGCTGCTCTGGGATGCCGGCGATGTGCTCGCGGCGATCGAGCTGGAGACGCTTTGGAACGACCTCGCGCGTGAGGTGTCGTTCTCTCTGTTCTGCGCCTACCCAGCGGCTTCGGTCGCGGGGTCCGAGCATGCGGAGGCCCTGCACCAGGTCTGCCACCTGCACTCCTCCGTGCTGCACCCGACGGCCGAGGGCGTCCCGGAAGGGGCTGTCGATGGCTCCTCGGAAACCGAGGTGACGGCCGATTTCCCTGCCGAGCACGATTCGCCCGGACGCGCCCGTCGCCTGGTGGCCAAGGCGCTGCGCCAGTGGGGCCACGATGACCGCCTCGTGGAAGACGCAACGCTCGTGCTGAGCGAGCTGGCGACCAACGCGGTGGTTCACGCCGGCTCGCCGTTCTCGGTAGCGGTCAGGGTGAACGATTCAGTGCTGCATATAGCTGTCCGGGATGCAACTCCGCTCGCCGCAACTACGCGCGAGAACGGTTTGGTGGCGCGGACCGGGCACGGATTGAGCTTGATCGACGTACTCTCGACTCACTGGGGTGTCGAAGGCATACCAGACGGGAAGGTGGTGTGGGCCGAGCTCCCGTATCAGCGGCCGGCCGATACCCAGCTCGCACGCACCCTCGCCCCCAAGTAGATCTCCCGCGCGGCTGTGGGCCGTTTCGACGCCCGGCTCATGCTGAACCGCACAAGCCGCCGTGGCTGGAGATAGAGTCGCGCCCACGAGAGTCGTCCAATCCATGAGGAGGTTTGGCAATGTCTGATCGTTGGGGTCGTCTGGCGCCGCTCACGGGCGTGCTGTTCGGCGTAATCGTGTTGGTCGCCGTGTTCACAAACAACTCAGAAACGCCGAAGCCGAGCGCGAGCGCAGCAAAGGTGGTCGCGTACTACACCGAACATCGCTCGGAAGTCGAGACGTCCGGCATCCTGTTCGCGATCGCGTTCCTGGTTTTGGTGCTGTTCGCCGGCGCGCTGCGCTCGTACCTGCGCCGCACGCCCGCGGCGGAGGGGCTCGGTGCGCTCGTTCTGGCCGGCGCCGTGATGATGGCGGTCGGCGCGATCGCGGCCACCGGGGTCGAATACGGGGTCGCCCATAGCCTCCACGATCTGAGCCCGGAAGCCGCCAAGACGCTGAACTTCATCAGCCAGGAACTGTTCCTGCCGGTCCTCGCCGGCGCGTTCGTGTTCGCGGTGTGCAGCGGCCTGGCGATCCTGCGCGGGGCGGCGCTGCCGAAATGGTTGGGTTGGGTCGCGATCGTGCTGGGGATCGCCGCGCTGATCCCGCCGGCGAGCTTCCCCGCCCTGTTCGGGTTCCTGATCTGGTCGATCGTCATGAGCATCCTCATGTGTCAAGGCCGATTGAGAATTGACCCCGTAGCGCCGGTTGAGAATTGACCCCCCCTCCTGGTCTGGTGTGCGAGTGTCGTCGTGGAGCCGAGCCGTAGGCGAGGCGGAGCGACGTCACTCGCGGCGCGATCGTTGAGGGGGTCCCTCGCCGGCGGCGTTGTCGGTCAGTCGGCGTGGGGGTCGCCGCGAACGGGGAAGGCGTCTGTGATCTCCTGCAGGCCCGTGAGCGTGTCGTGGACGAACGCGTGGTCGATGTCGATGTCCTGGAAGGTGAGCCGCTTGGTGGCGTCGGTCGTGGCCAGGGAGCCCTGGATGGTGCCCTTGCCGGCTTCGCTGCGTGATGGTCAGGCTGAGCGTCTCGCCGGGCTCTTCGCTTCCGAGCGTCGCCTGACCGGTCTGCTCGTGCGCGAGCGCTCGCAGCTGGTCGGTGAAGCCCTGGAGCTCGTTGGTGTAGAGGATCGCGTTCTGGCTTGAGTGGAAGCTGCCCGGTTCGATGCTGGCGGTGAGGTCGAGCTCGATCTTGGCGAGCAGCGCGTTGCCGTCCGGGCCCGTGTCGAACTGGGGGAACTCGTAGCCCTTGACGAGCAGCTCGAGCTTCAGATCGCTCGCCTCGAGACCGTGTGGATCATGCCGGCACAGTAACGGCTGCAGGGGCGATGCTCGACCCGCGTAGCGCCGAGCGGAGCGCGCTGCCGGCGGCGCCCTTGGCCGCGCGGGGGTGGTTTCGGCGGCCGGCCGCCGGGAGAGGGCCTCTGTAGGCGCCTTTGCGGCCCTCGGCGAGGGCGCGCGTGGGTGATTGGTCAGGCTGTGTCGGGGTTCTGACGCGGGGGCCTGGTGCCGAGGTCGTGGTTCTTCAGGCGATAGCTCTCGCCCTTGAGGCTGATGATTTCGGCGTGGTGGACGAGGCGGTCGATCATCGCGGTGGCGACGGTGTCGTCGCCGAAGATCTCGCCCCAGGGAGAAGTTCTTGTTGCTGCTGACGATCAGGCTTGCTTTCTCATAGCGACGGCTGATGAGCATGAACATCAGGTTCGCGGCTTGCGGGTCGAACGGGATGTAGCCGATCTCATCGCAGACCAGGAGGGGGTAGCGGTCCAAGCTGCGTAGCTCCTGCTCGAGGTCTCCGTTGCGTTGTGCCTCGGTGAGCAGCGCGACCCATTGGTGGCGCTGCGGAAGATCACTCTTTCCCCGGCCAGGCACGCGCGGATGCCCAAGGCGATCGACAGGTGCGTCTTGCCGGTCCCCGGCGGGCCGAGGAGCACGACGTTCTCGCGGGCGTGAACGAAGTCGAGCTGCCCGAGATGCTCGATCACCTGCTTCTTGATCGAGGTCTGGAAGGTGAAGTCGAACTCCTCGACGTCTTGCGGAACGGGAAGCGTGCTTGACGGATGCGGCTCTCGGCGCCGTGGGCCTCGCGTGCCTGGTGCTCGGTCGAGAGCAGCGCTTGCGTGAACCGCTCGTAGGTCCACTCCTCAGCACGGGCTCGCTCGACGAGTTTCCCGAACGCCTGAGCGGCCGCGGGCGCCTTCAGCGCCTTGAACAGGAACGCGAGCTCGCTGCTCTCGCTCATGCGATCAGCGCGTCGTAGACATCCAGGGAGCGCTGCTGCACCTCGATCTCCGGACCAGCACGCTGCACGCGTAGCGCCTTCAGAGCGCGGGCGTGCCCGAGCGCCGTGATCGTGCGGTGCTTAGCGAAGGAACGGTCGTGGTCGGCGGCGAGCTCGCCGGTATCGAGCACCGTCGCGCGCAGGCGCTGCTGGGAGACCCGGGCCTCCACGCGCCGGCCAACGAACCCGGGGTCAAGCGAGTAACTCGACTTTCGGGCTTTAGGCGGCCGCGAGTGCTGATGGGTATTGGGGTTCTCTGATTTGTTGATGTGTGGTTATCGAATGACCTTGTGCATGAAACTCTGCTCGGATGAGCTCGCGGCGCAGCGCGGCGAGCATGTCTGTGTAGCTGACGCTGGTCTTTTGGCGGTACCAGGGAGCCTGGCGGCGGCGCTCGTTGAGGTCGGCTTGGGGGTCGCCGCAGAGCTGGTACCAGCAGATCGTGATCGTCATCGTGAGGAAGCCGAATGGGACGGTGCGCTCGACGGCTTTCTGGACGCGATTTCGGGCGTCGCCGACGCCGTGGTTCTTGGCCTCTTGGTGGACGGTCTCGATCACCCAGCGCCCGTCGTAGCGTTCGATGGTCTGCGCGGCGGTGGCGGTGGTGTCGGTGCTGGCGATCGCGATGTCGAAGTCTTTGGTGCTGTTCGGGTTGCGGACGAGGGTCACCTTGATCGGCCGGGTGTGAAACGGCTTGTACCACAGGCAGGTGAACTCGTGGACGAGGGCGGTGCGCGTCTGCCGTCGCGGCCGGTGAGGCTGACCGGTCTTGAAGGTCGCGCGCTTGGCGATCTCGGCGAGGCTTCCCATCCTTTTGCCCTTCAGCGGTGTGCGGCCGTGCTGGTGTGGCTCGGCGTGGCTGGCGGGAGCTCGTGGATCGCGGCGTTGGTGCGCATTCTGGTGGTCAGGTTGACGTGGGCGGGCAGCCCTGCCAGGCTCTGGAGGCGTAGGCGCCGTCCATCGCGAGCTCGATCTGCCGGCCGGCGAAGTGCTTGATGACGATGTCGATGAGCTTTCGTCCGAGCTCGGGTTGGGAGGGCCGGTCGGGGTGCTGATCGTCCTTGGGCCGGAACAGCCGGAAGAGGACGGGCAGGCCGACCATCCGCCCACCGGTGCATGGCAGCGCTATGACGAGCACGACCGTCACCCAGCAGTTGCCGAAGCGGGTGCGCCTGCCCGAGCCCTCTGGTTGGGCTCCGTCGTGCAGGTAGTGCGCGCCGTATACGTGCTTCCCGGAGCGTCCGAAGAGGCTGTCGTCGACGGCCAGGCAGATCGGCGCGTCGGGCGCCACGAGCACCGAGACCAGCAGCTCCAAGAGCTTGATGCCGAGCTCGTCGGGCGCCCAGCGGCGATAGGCGAAGAACGCGTGCGCGCGGCTGTGATGCCACACCCCGGCCAGCCCGGCGCCTTGCAGCATCCCTGTGACGGTGTTCTCGCGGATACGGGCGATGAACCCGACCGTCAGCATGCAGAACGTCCGAAACTCGGTGCCGTGAAGCACGGCGCGAGCAGGGAAAGCAGACCGGCAAGAGAACTGGGAACCTGAGACCATGGCGGCGACCTCCCGGTGGAAGGGCCGCGGGAACGACACACGCCCCGCAGCCATTTGTGTTTTACGCCCACCGTTCGGGGTCGCCGCCGACCTTCCTGCGGTCGCGCTCAGCCCACGCTGACCCGCCGCTCAACCAGCCAGACGCACCCGCCGGGCGCCGACCACACCAGTCATCACTACGCCGCGCTCAGACCCCGAAAACCCCGAAACTCGAGGAGTAATCGTTCGTATCGAAACGCAGATAAGGATCCGGCGGGACACGCGTCACCCAGCGCCGGTCGAGATCGGGCTGCTCTCGTAGCGCTCGCATCACCTCGTGCTCCTCGGCGAGCCGGTCGACGGGCCGTGCGCGCAGCCCGCGATGCAACCGTGCGTTGGCCTTCTCAAACCACGCGTCGAGCTGCAGCTGGAAGTCCAGCGGGTTAGCGAACGTCCTCGCGGGCTCGAAGTTCGTCTCGAAATACTGCTGGAGCTTCTCGACCGCGCCCTTTGCTTGCGGGTCGCCCTTCCCGCAGAAATGCCAGTCGAGCTTCAGCTGCCCACAGAACGCGGCATAGACATCCGTCGGGCGCCCGCGGTGAGCGTGCAGCGCGCCCTCCCTGTCCCAGACAAGCGTCGATGGCAGAGCCCCCAGCGACCACAAGCAGCGAGCGATGCCCCAGAGCAGATCAGGGGCCTCCTTGGAGAACACCAACGCGCCCGCACCCGCCCTCGAATAGCCAAGACAGGCAACGACGACGTAGCCCTTGCGTGCCTGACCATGGCCGACCGGGACCTCACGCTTGGGCTTCCACAGATCGAACTGGCAGATCTCCCCAGGCCGATAAACAGTGCGCTGGAACGTGCGCTTCGGCGCGAACAGCGGCCGCATCTCACGCAGATAGTCATCAACAATGCTCTTGCCGCCCGCATAGCCCAGCGGCTCGATCAGCTCACGAACCCGAACCCCAGTCAACTTGGCATCCGAGCGCAGCAGCTCGCAGATCTCCGCCTTGAACGGGTCCAGCTTCGACGGCCGCTCAGGACAGCGAAAACCCGGCGGGGCATCCGAGCGCAACGCCACCCGGATCGTGTTGCGAGCCAGCCCAGTGCGGCGCATCAGCTCCTTGATCGACACCCCGCGAACGAAGTGCTCCCGGCGCAGCTCTGCCCACCGCTCCACGTCCAACACGCTCCTTCTCCCGGTCTCGGTAACAGCGACCGAACCAGGCTAACCAGACCCCGGGCGCCTCCACCACCGCCCCAGGGGGGTCAAATCTCAACCGGCGAAGGGGGGTCAGTCTCTCACCGGCACGGACATCTATGTACCTGCGTAGTGGCGGATCGGCAGGCGCAACCAGTACGCCCGCAACAGAGCCCGCATAGCCGGACGGGTCCTGGCGCGCGAGCCCGGCCAGCTCGCGCGTCTCGGACACGCCTTTCGAACCGCTTGTTGTTCTTTACGCTGGGACCGCGGTCTTTGGCCTTCGGGCTGCTCCATCTGTTCGTGGGACAGGCTTCAGCTACAGGCCCGCGCGGCGTCCGCGATAGGGACCCATAAACAGCGCCAGAGCCACGATCAGCAGCAGCAGCACGAAGGGGTTGACGAAGGCCCCGCCCGCGATGCTGAGAATGACCAAGACGAGGATGAGAAACAGTATTAGATCCATCAAAATCCCTCCCATTTGGATATGCCCGTAATTGCGCATATCAAGCTACCCGTGAGATCCCGCCTCAAACGCCCCTTGCGCGCCATATCAAAATCCCAGCGAGCGCTTGGCAACACGAGAGCCGGCCAGCCAGGTTGCATGCATGATCTCGATGCCCGCCTCCTTGTGAAGAGTCATAACGGGAGCGATAGATCGCCGGTGATGGCCCATACTCGCGCCAGCGTTCCGTGTTATTTCCTCTCGCCATCAAGCGCGCCCTTGACCGTCTCGGCGACGTGATCGACCTTGTCCTTGAGCGATGCCTTCGCGCGATCGACTCTACCCTCGTTTATCAGATCCTGATCATCGGTCAGGCTGCCAGCCGCCTCCTTCAGACGTCCCTTGCCCTCATCCACTTTCTTGTCAGTAGTCATAGAGACTCCCTTCATCGAGGTCGTTGCCTTGGCGCTGAAGCAGACATAGCCCAGACTGCTACAGCAATCTCTCCTCTCTAGCTCTACCCGCTGATCCATCCGGGGAACCCTCTGATCTCGAAGTGGTCGAGAACACAAGGATGGAGTCATTTGTGGCGCGGGGGCAGATTGGCCGTTTGCGTAGCTGGGC
>CAWJFR010000017.1:0-67574 GCA_963842205.1 uncultured Solirubrobacterales bacterium | reverse complement strand
GCTTTCACCTGGCTCCGCCGCCAAGCTCGACCGCGCACCGACCCTCGTCGTAGCGTCGGTCCAGCGCACGGGCGACGCGGCGCAGCAGGCTGAGGATCTGCTGGCGAGCGCGGTCGCGGCCTATCTCGTCCTACTCGCGGCCCACGGCCGCGGCCTCGCCGGCTATTGGCGGAGCGTCCCGTTGCTGGACTCGCCAGCGGGGCGCGCTGCCCTGCGGCTCGACGATGCGGAGACTCCGATTGGCTTGCTCCACCTCGGCCACCCGCGCCAGGAGCAGCGCATCCCCGAGCGGGCGCCGGTCGCCGACTTCGTCCGCTATCTGCCGTGAGCGCGGAGGGACCGGCAGCGAGCCGGCCGGGCACTACGCCACAAGCTGCGGGGCGAAGGCGAGACTCGGTGTCTCGACCGGAGCCTCGACCTCGACGCGCGCCGGTTCCGGCGCGGCGACCACGCGGTTGCGGCCTGTGCGCTTGGCCTCATAGAGCGCCTCGTCGGCGGTCTTGAAGAGGGTGTCGTAAGCGACCTGCGCGCCGCGCGCCGCGCTCACGCCGAGTGAGATCGTGATCGGGATGTCGGTCGGCTGCGCCTGCTCGACCGCCTCGCGCAGCCGTTCGGCGACTTCGTGGCCGGCCTGCAGGCCGATGCCGGGGAGCACGACCAGGAACTCCTCGCCGCCGAGGCGGTAGACGAGCTCGAACGAGCGCAGACGCTTGCGCAGCTCATAGGCGATGTCGCGTAGGACCGCGTCGCCGCGGTCGTGGCCGTGCTCGTCGTTGACCTGCTTGAAGCCATCGACATCACAGAGCACCAGGCACACGGGTTGGCCGGTGAGCCGCGCCTGATGGGAGATCTCCAGGAAGCGGGGAACGAGCGCGTGGCGGTTGAGCAGTCCCGTCAGGGGATCGAGGATCGCCTCGTCGCGGTGGTGCAGCTCGGCTGCCTGCAAGGCCCAGACGATCGAGACGACCACTGTCAGCAGCGCTAGTGTGGCAATCAGTGGGACGGGGTCTTCGATCGCCCACTGGGGGTGCACGCCGACTGTCGCCATGAGGGTGATCGCGATCGTCAGCAGCAGCGCGGCGATCACCACCCGCGGCCGGAAGCGCGCGGCGACCATCCCGGTGGGCAGCACCATCCAGGGCAGCACCGGGCTGCGCGAGCCGCCGCTGAGGGTGACGCCAGCGCCGATCAGCAGCAGGGTGATCACGATCGCGGTGGCACTCACGCGCTCGGGGTGGGCGCTCTTGTGGATGCGCCGGTCAACGCTGATCAGGTTGAGGGCGGACAGCGCGAATAGGATCAGCGTCCACCAGCCGAGCCATGGGGCCGAGATGACCAGCGCGATGCCGACCGCGCTGGAGCCGACACGCCGGATTGTGCGTACGCGGTCGTTCGCGTCGATCACGCGACTGCGGTCGAGCTCCGTCGGGCATAGCCATGAACCCCCGGGCATGTATACGTACTCGACCGCTGCGCGTGTCTCCTTTAGGCGTGGAGCGCTGCTCAGACGATCGTCTAGAGCTATCCCGCCAGCTGGAATACACTCGAGTTATTTGAATCGGTGCGACGGATTGGACGCTTCGCGGAGTCCTATCGAACCAGCGCCCATCGCCATGGTGGCCGGTCATGCCGACAGGAAGTCTGTGCCGATATATCGAAACTATGTCTGACGTGGACCACTTGACAGCGTCCGATGCATCACCGTCCGGGAATCGGCTGCGTCGGACGCTTGACCTGCGGCGCTGGCTGGCCGAGCGCCGCATCGCTGGCGAGAACGGTTCGGCCTTTAGCTTTGGCGCTCGCCTGTTCGTGACGATCGCGCTCGCCTTTGCGCTGATTGGCATCGTCGGCTACGTCCTGATCGATCGCAATCTGGAGCACCGGCAGCTCGAAAACTATGCCGCCGATCTGAGGGCGGACGCCCAGGGCTTTGAAGACATGGACGCCCATGCGGCTTCACCGGCGGACGTGATACCCGGGATCGATCGGCTGCTCAATGCGATCGCGCGGCGTCCCGGCACGCTGGAGGCGCTCCTGATCGACCAGCGGCACGTCATCAGGGCAGCGGGTGAGGACCGCCTGATCGGGACTGAAGATGCCGATCCCCGGATCGAAGCCGCGCTAGAGCATGGCACCTCATATGCCGGCCGGGAGGCCGATCCCACGAAGGATCGCGACAACTTCGAATTCGTCGTCCCGGTCATCATCTCGGGCGGCCGTTACGCCTATGAGGTCATCTACAGCCACCATACCTACGACGCGCAACTGCACGACATGCGGATGGTGCTCGTGCTGGTCGGGCTGCTCGCGCTGTTCGGTGGCGGCGGCGTCTTCTATCTGGTCGGTGGGCGGGCATTGCTGCGCGACCATCGCAGGGCGCTACAGCGCGCCATGCGCGATGGGCTGACCGATCTGCCCAACCAGCGGGCCTTCCAGGACGAGTTTCCACAGGCCGTCGCCTCCGCGGCTCGCTATCAGGATCCGCTGGCCCTGGTCGTGCTGGACATCGATGACTTCAAGTTCATCAACGACCGCCACGGGCATCCGCACGGCGACGCGGTGCTGAAGGGTGTGGCAGCGGTCCTGCGCGAGGCAAGGCCCGGGGACCGTCCCTACCGGACCGGAGGCGACGAGTTCGCGCTGCTGCTGGCGCATACCGACTCAGGCGGCGCCCGCACGCTGGCACGTCGGTTGAGCCGCAGCTTCTCCGACGCAGGCATCGAGGCCAGCATCGGCGTGAGCGCCCTGCGCCCCGGCCAGCAGGCCGACACGTTGCGCGCCGAGGCCGACGCTGCGCTGTATGAGGCCAAGCGCCAAGGCGGCAACCGCAGCGCGCACTTCGATGACATCCGAGAGCGCGTGGTCGTGACGACCTCTGAGAAGAAGGAAGCTGTTCGCAGGCTGATCGACGAGGGGCGTCTTACGACGGTGTTCCAGCCGATCTGGGACTTCGCGGCGGAGGCCCTGCTGGGCGTGGAGGCGCTGACTCGCCCCGATCCCTCCTACGGGCTCTCCGGGCCGGCTGAGGCGTTCGATATCGCCGAGCAGATCGGGCGCGTGCACCAGCTCGATGTACTGTGCGTGCAGAGCGCCCTGCGCGTCGTGCCGGAGCTCCAGGACGGCGTGCTGCTGTTCCTCAACCTCTCCCCGCAGACGCTCGACCTCGACGCCGAGCAGGGCGACTGGGTGCGCCTGGCGGTCGAGCAGGCGGGACTGCCGCTGGAGCGAGTCGTGATCGAGGTCACCGAGCGCTTCGGGGGACGCACCGCGGCGGTCGTCAAGTGCCTCAAGCGTTTGCGTCAGCAGGGGTTCAAGACCGCCCTTGACGATGTCGGCACGGGCAACTCGGGACTGGAGATGCTGCGCAAGGTCGACGCGGAGTTCGTCAAGCTCGACCGCAGCATCGTCACCGCCGCCCCCACCGAACCGAGCGCCCGTGCCGTCCTGATGGCGATGGCGACGTTCGCCAGGCAGACCGGAGCATTCGTCATCGCGGAGGGCATCGAGGACCAGGAGACGCTCCAATTCGTGCGCAGCATCGACGACCACGATCTCCACGTGGACACCATCATCCAAGGCGGCCAGGGCTTCGAACTCGGCCGGCCATCACCAGACGTGCCCCCCGACGTCCCCACCACCCTGCGCGGCCACCGCGCAGCCGCCTGAGTCGCATATAGCAATGGTAAGAGGCAGGCCCAAAGTTTATTGGTAGGGGGTTGAGTTTTGGCATAGCAAATCAGGAGTGCGTCTCGGCGCCCGCTCCACGCCGCTAGCCTGTCGGGCCGTGCTCGTACCCAGAGATGACATCCGCAACGTGGCGATCGTCGCGCACGTCGACCATGGCAAGACGACGCTGGTCGATGCGATGCTGTGGCAGTCAGGCGCGTTCAGGGTCGGCCAGGACGTGGCGACACGCGTGCTCGACTCGATGGACCTGGAGCGCGAGAAGGGGATCACGATCCTCGCCAAGAACACCTCGCTGCGTTACAGGGACGTGAAGCTGAACATCATCGACACGCCCGGACACGCCGACTTCGGCGGCGAGGTGGAGCGCGGGTTGACGATGGTCGACGGGGTGCTGCTGCTCGTGGACGCGAGCGAGGGGCCGCTGCCGCAGACGCGATTCGTGCTGCGCAAGGCGCTCGAGGCGAAGCTGCCGGTGATCCTCGTGATCAACAAGGTCGATCGCCCGGACGCGCGCGTGGCGGAGGTCGTGGATGAGGTGTACGAGCTGTTCTTAGACCTCGACGCCGACGAGCAGCAGATCGACTTCCCGATCGTCTACTGCAACGCCAAGGCGGGAGTGGCGTCGCTGAAGTACGACCCCGCGAACGCGATCGAGGAGCGCGACCTGGCCCCGCTGCTCGACCTGCTGCTGGAGCGGATACCGGCGCCGCTGTACGACCCCGAGCACCCGCTGCAGGCGCTCGTGACGAACCTCGACGCCTCGCCTTACGTCGGCAGACTGGCGCTCTGTCGCGTGCGACACGGAAACATAAAAAAGGGTCAGCAGATCGCGTGGTGCCGCGCCGACGGTCAGATTCAGAAAGCGCAGGTCGCCGAGCTGTACGTGACCGACGCGCTCGATCGCGTCGATGCGGTGGAAGCAGGGCCCGGTGAGATCATCGCTGTGGCCGGGATCGCCGAGGTGACGATCGGCGAGACGCTCGCCGATCCGGACGATCCGCGGCCGCTGCCGGTAATCACGGTGGACGAACCGGCGATGTCGATCACGATCGGCGCGAACACCTCGCCGCTGGCGGGGAAAGATGGGAGCAAGCTGACGGCCAGGCAGATCGAGGCGCGTCTGGACCAAGAGCTCGTTGGCAACGTTTCGCTGCGCGTGCGGGAGACCGCACGGCCGGACACGTATGAGGTGCAGGGGCGGGGTGAGCTGCAGTTGGCGGTGCTGGTCGAGATCATGCGCCGCGAGGGGTTCGAGCTGACTGTGGGGCAGCCGCACGTGGTCGAGCACGAGATCGACGGCAAGCGCAACGAGCCCGTCGAGCGCCTGTCCGTCGACGTGCCCGAGGAGCACGTCGGCACCGTCACGCAGCTGCTGGCCGCAAGGAAAGGCCGGATGGAGCATATGATCAACCACGGGACGGGCTGGGTGCGGCTGGAGTACCTGGTGCCCGCCCGCGGGTTGATCGGCTTTCGCACGGAGTTCCTCACAGAGACGCGCGGGACGGGGATCATGCACCACGTGTTCGACCGCTGGGAGCCGTGGGCGGGCGAGCTGCTCACGCGTCAGAGCGGCGTGCTCGTGGCCGACCGCCGCGGTCAGACGGTGACCTTCTCGCTGTTCACCCTGCAGGAGCGGGGCTCGCTGTTCGTCGGCCCGGGGGAGGAGGTCTACGAGGGCATGATCATCGGTGAGAACGCGCGCTCGGAGGACCTCGACGTGAACCCGGTCAAGGAGAAGCACCTGACGAACATGCGCTCCTCGACCTCCGACGTGCTCGTGCGGCTGGACGCGCACCGCAAACTGACGCTCGACGAGGCGCTCGAGTTCGTGCGCGAGGACGAGTGCGTGGAGGTCACACCCGAGAACGTTAGGATGCGCAAGGTCGTGCTGGGAAAGACCGAGCGGGTCAAGACGGCGAGACAGGCGCGCAAGTGAGCGCGATCCAGACCACGGGAATCCAGCTCCACGGCCTGGTCAAGTCCTTCCACGGGCCGGACGGTCCCATCAGGGCGGTGCGCGGCATCGACGTGAGCATCGCCGCGGGCGAGACGGTCGCTCTGCTCGGTCCGAACGGGGCGGGCAAGTCGACCACGATCGACATGCTGCTCGGCCTGCTCGAGCCCGACGATGGCACGGTGTCGGTGTTTGGGCGTTCGCCGAGCGAGGCGGTCGCGCAGGGGGCAGTTGGCGCGATGCTGCAGACGGGCGCGCTGATCAAAGACCTATCGGTGCGCGAGCTGGTCACGATGATGGCCTCGCTGTATCCCGCGCCGCTGGGCGTCGCGGAGGTGCTGGAGCTGACCGGCACGAGTGAGTACGCCGACCAGCGCACCAACAGGCTGTCCGGCGGGCAGACCCAGCGCGTGCGCTCTGCCGTAGCGCTCGTCAGCAACCCCGAGCTGCTCGTGCTCGACGAGCCCACCGCAGCGATGGACGTCGAGGGGCGGCACTCGTTTTGGGCGACGATGCGCGAATTCGCCGCACGCGGCAAGACGATCCTGTTCGCGACTCACTACCTCGAGGAGGCCGACGCCTACGCCGACCGCGCCGTGCTGATGGCCCACGGTCAGATCGTCGCCGACGGGCCGACGAACGAGATCAAGGCAATGGTCGGCACGCGCACGATCCGCGCGACGCTGCCGGATGTGGACTTGGACGCGCTCGCCGCGCTGCCGGGCGTGAGCGGCGCCGAGCGTCGCGGTGAGGCGGCGACATTGAGCTGCACCGACTCCGACGCGGCGATCCGTGCGTTGCTTGCCGCCCACCCGGACGCGCGCGACATCGAGATCGTGGCCGCCGGATTGGAGCAGGCGTTCCTGGAGCTCACCGGATGAGCCCGTTCTTCGTCTACACCCGCTATGAGCTGCTGCGCACGCTGCGCAACCGTCGCTTTTTCATCCTCTCGCTGGGGTTCCCGCTGCTCCTGTACTTCTTCATCGCCGGAACAAATCGCCATGTTCGCGACATCGCGAGCACCGGCCTCTCGGGGCCGACCTACTTCATGGTCGGCCTAGCGGCGTTCGGGACTATGAGCGCGATGCTCTCCTGCGGCGCGCGCATCGCGGCCGAGCGCGCGGTCGGCTGGAACCGGCAGTTACGCATCAGCCCGCTGTCGACGCGCAACTACTTCCGCGCGAAGGTCCTCACCGGGTACATGATGGCGCTGATCAGCCTGCTCGCTCTGTACGCGGCGGGGACGTCGCTCGGGGTCAGGCTCGGCGCGAGCGAATGGCTGGAGATGACCGGCCTGATCCTCGTCGGCCTGATCCCGTTCGCGGCGCTGGGGATCACGATCGGGCACATGCTCACACCCGAATCGATCGGGCCGGCGATGGGCGGCGGCGTAGCGCTGCTGGCGCTACTCGGGGGCACATGGGGCCCGATCGCCACGCACGGGTTCATCTACGACTTCGCCCAGCTCATCCCGTCCTACTGGCTGGTGCAGGCCAGCCACGTCGTGGCGGCGGGCGGGCACGCGTGGCCGCTGAAGGGCTGGATTGTGATGGCGGTGTGGACGATCGTGCTGGCCCGACTCGCCGCGCGCGCCTACCGCCGCGATACGGGGCGGGTGTAAAGCCAGCCCCGCTGGCGGCCAGCTGGGCACGACTGTCGCTCGCACGCCTGTGCCGCCAACGTCGGCTCATCCCGATAGGGTCCTCAGGATGAACAGACCGATGAGAGCACTGCGCATCGCGCTGCTGGCCGTGCTCCTGACCTTGGCGTTGGCCGCCACAGCGTCGGCCGCGACCGCGATCCACTTCCAATCCGAGGGCCTGCAGGCGCTCAAGGCGCAACTGAACCATCGCGAAGTACATGCGCTGACCTTCCATCCGGCGCCGGCGCCGGGGCACATTCACGTCTCGATGAACGACGGCCGGCACTTCACCGTCGTATACAGCGCCACCGAACAGCCGCAGCTCGTGGTGCTGGCCCGCGCGAATGGCGCACGCTACGCGGTCGCCGTGGCCAAACCGAAAGCGGCTACGAAACCCGTCCACCACACCCTGCGCTACATAGCGGGCGGGATACTGGTGCTCGTGATCATCGTGGTCGCGGCGGTGCTGCTCGTGGATCGTCGCCGCAAGCTCAGCGAAGAGGCGGCCGAGACGCCTCCCACGCAGAGCCAGCCATTGCCGTAGATCGGCACCTGCGGAACGGCCGCTTCGCTCCGCCCAGAAGAGCTCCGCTGTGATCAGAACCCGGTGTTCGTCTTCACGCGCTTGCGATCTGACGGGTGCAGGCCGCCCTTCTTCGCGAGCGTCGCGCAGGCTTCGGCGATGTCGTTGCCGAGCGTGACGGTCATCGAGTAGGAGAGCGTCTGCTTGACGAGGGCGCGCATGATCTTGATGTGTTCGGCGTTGGGCGGGAGCGTGTAGGCGGGCAGCATCCAGCCGCGCTCGGCGGCCAGCTGGGCGGAGACGTCGAACTCGTCGTAGTCGTGCTCGCCTTGCAGTTTGAACGCGACGAGCGGGAGCTGCTCCTCGTCGGCCGCGCCGATGATCTCGAACCCGCCTATCGCGGCGATCTCCTTCGCGAGCATGCGGGCGTTGTACTTCATCGTCTCCATCACGTAGCGGTAGCCCGAGTGGCCGAGGCGCGCGAAGTTGTAGTACTGCGCGAGCACCATCGCCGAGCCCGTGGAGAAGTTCAGGGTGAACGTGGCGTCGCGCTTGCCAAGGTAGTTCTCGTAGAACACTAGGTCCTCCGCGAGGTCTGATTCCTCGCGGAACACGAGCCAGCCGATACCGGGGTAGACCAGGCCAAACTTGTGGCCGGATACGTTGATCGAGCGGACCTGCTCGAGGCGGAAGTCCCACTGCGAGTCGGGGTAGAGAAACGGCCACACGAAGCCGCCGCTGGCTGCGTCGACGTGCAGCGGCACGTCCAGCCCCTGCTCGTGCTTGAGCGTGACGAGGTGGGCGTTGATCCCGCGGATGTCGTCGGAGTGCCCGGTGAAGGTCGTGCCGAGCACGGCGGCGACGCCGATCGTGTTCTCGTCGATGTGGGGCTCGATGTCCTCGGGGCCGATCGTGTACTTCTCGGGCGCCAGCGGGACTATCCGCGGTTCGACGTCGAAGTAACGGCAGAACTTCTCCCAGACGACGTGCACGTCCCCGCCGAACACGAGGTTCGGTCGGTCTGTCGACTTCTTCGCCGCCTCGCGGCGCTCGCGCCACTTCCACTTCAGCGAGAGAGCGCCGAGCATGATCGCCTCAGACGACCCCTGCGTGCGCGCGCCGGTCGTCTTCCCGGGAGCGTGGAACAGGTCGGCGAGCATCCGGATACAGCGCTGCTCGATCTCGGCCGTCTGCGGGTACTCGGCGTGATCGATGAAATTTGTGTGCAGGTTTTCCTGGATGATCCGCTCGGCCTCGGGCTCCATCCAGGTCGTGACGAATGTCGCGAGATTGCGCATCGGGATGCCGTCGAGCACCATCTCCTTTTCGATCAACCCCTGCGCTTCCTGGGCTGTCATGCCGATCTTCGGCAGCCTGTGATCGGGGGCAGGTTCGAGTAGGTAGCGGTTGCCGTAGCGGTGCTCGAGCCGCTCTATCTGCTCGCGCGTGAGCTCTGGCGGATGTCCGTCGTCGGCCTGGCCGGCTCGCTGCTGATCGGACGGCATGCGTGGCGATCATACGCCTACCCCCGCGTGCGGCGAGCCGGATCACCGCAAGCGGCGTGCCAGGTCAAGCAATACGGAGTGCGAGGCAATCAAGCGGGCGCGCGGGGAATCAAGAATAAGACTCAGTCTTATGATATGTTGCTGCGCGTGATGAGGCAATCGAAGTCGGAGAGGAGCTCCCGCTCAATGGGGAATCTGCTTGCGAACAGGCGTCCGCGGGCCGCGCTTGTCGTAGTTCTCGTGCTGGTGGCCGCGTGCGTGGCGGGGTGTGGTGGCGGCGGGCAGAGCACCACGGCCGGCGGTGGCACCGGCGCCACCATTTCCGCCGTCGGCGCGGAGAACGAGTACGCGAACGTGATCGAACAGGTCGGCGGCAAGTACGTCAAGGTCACGGCGATCGAGAGCAACCCGAATACGGACCCCCACACGTTCGAGGCCAGCCCCAGCGTCGCTGAGGCGGTCAGCGCCGCGAGTCTCTTGATCGAAAACGGTGTGGGCTATGACACCTACATGGAAAAGATCGAGTCAGCCTCACCGAGCTCTTCGAGGAAGGTCATCAACGTGCAGAAGCTGCTCGGCTTGCCGGAATCCACCCCAAATCCGCACCTCTGGTACAAGCCGGAAACGATGCCGGCGGTCGCCGGGGCGGTGGTCAGCGACCTGTCGGCGCTGGCGCCCGCGCACGCAGCGTACTTCCAGGAAAACGCCAAGAGGTTCGATGAATCGCTGAAGCCGTGGTATGCGGCGATCGCGAAGTTCAAGGCTGCATATCCGAACACGCCGGTCGCGACGACCGAGCCTGTGGGCGACTACATGCTCGAAGCCGCCGGGACGAAGAACCTGACGCCGTTCAGCTTGCAGGCCGACATCATGAACGGCACCGACCCAGCGCCCCAGAACGTGACGCTCCAGAACGGCCTGTTCTCCGGGCACGAGGTCAAGGTGTTCGTCCACAACCAGCAGGTCACGGACTCGCTCACCGAATCGTTTGTGCAGGCCGCCAAGCGTGCCGGGATTCCGGTCGTCGGAGTGTACGAGACGATGCCGACTCCCGGCTATGACTATCAGTCGTGGATGCTCGCCGAGGTCAAGGCCCTGGAAAGGGCGGTTGTCGAACGCGTCTCGACCGAAAAATTGTGAGCTCAGCGGGCGTATCGGTGAGCGAGAATATCCTCGAGGTGCAGGAGGTGGACGTGCGGCTCTCCGGCCGCAAGATCCTCGATCGGGTGAGCTTCAACATCGCGCCGGGCGAGTTCACGGGGCTGATCGGATCGAACGGGGCGGGCAAGACGACTCTGTTCCGCGTGATCCTCGGGCTGCAGCCCGTGAGTGCGGGAGAGGTTCTTTTTGGTGGGTCCACCCGCGCAAGCGCAAGCAAGCTGATCGGTTTCGTCCCGCAGAAGTTTCTGCTCGACCCGGACCTGCCGATGCGCGCCCGGGATCTCGTGGGGCTCGGCCTTGACGCCCAGCGCCTCGGGGTTCCCCGGCCCTCCCGCGCCCGTCGTGCGCTGGTCGAGGAGATGCTCGAGGCTGTCGATGCCACACGGTTCGCCGATACCCGTGTCGGGCGACTTTCCGGCGGGGAGCAGCAGCGCATCCTGATCGCGCACGCCCTGATCGCGCGTCCCCGACTGCTGTTGCTGGACGAGCCGTTGGCGAATCTGGATTTGCGCAGCGCGCACGAAGTCGTCGCGCTGCTTGCCAGGATCGCGCGGGAGCAGCAGATCGCCGTTTTGATCTCAGCACACGAGATCAACCCGCTGCTCGGGGTCATGGACCGCATCGTCTACCTCGCCTCCGGGCGTGCCGTGAGCGGGTCAACCGATGAGGTGGTGCGCGCCGACGTGCTCAGCAAGCTCTACGGCCACCACGTCGACGTGCTGAACGTCCACGGGCGGGTCCTGATCGTCGCCGGGGCCGGCGAAGACACGGATCTCGCTGGTCACGAGGTCGCCTTCCCAGACACAGAGATCGTCTCGTGAGCCACTTCCTGACGCGTGTGTTCGCCCCCGGGTTCTTTGCAAGCGAAGCGGTTCACATCGCGCTCGGGGTGGGGACACTCGTCGCGATCGTCACCGGGGCGGTCGGGGTTTTCACCGTCATGCGGGGGCAAGCCTTCGCCGGTGAGGCATTCGGCGACATTGGCACCACCGGCGGCTCGGGAGCGTTCCTCGTCGGCGTCGGCCCTTTGTGGGGATTCGTAATTGGCAACCTCCTGGCGGCCGGTGCGATGGAGACGATCGGCATCCAGCGCACCCGTGGACGAGACCTAGCCACCGGGATCGTGCTCGGCGCGTCGATCGGGCTCGCCGCTCTGTTCCTCTACCTCTACACCGCCAGCCACAGCACAACCGGCGAGACCGTAACGATCCTGTTCGGCTCTGCCTTCGCGATCGCGAGCTCCGACCTTCCCGCTGATCGCTCTGCTCAGCATCCTCGCTCTCGCGATCACGATCACGCTCTATCGGCCACTCCTACTCGCCACGGTGAGCCCGGAGATGGCAGCCGCACGCGGAATACCCGTCCGCACGATCGGGATCCTCTACCTGATCGCGCTGGCGCTGGCGGCCGCGCTCGCGGCGATCACGATCGGCTCGATCCTCGGGACCGCGCTGCTCGTCGGCCCGGCCGCGAGCGCCCTGCGCCTGACCAAGCGCCCGCTGATCGCGATGCTCACCGCCGCCGGCATCGGGATCGGCGCGATGTGGCTCGGGATCGTGCTCGCCTACGACAGCTACGAATGGCCACCCTCCGGGCACGGGTGGCCGATCAGCTTCTTCGTCGTGACTCTCGTCTTCATCCTCTACCTGGCCTCCGGGCTGCCCGAGCGACGCCACCGACGCCGAGGCGAAAGCCCCGAACAGCCCCGGCCGATGCTCCATACCGTCCACGAGAGCCAGTAAGTCGTGTTCTCAGGTTTCATGGTCAACGCTTGGGAGGTCGCGAGCATCGTCGCACTCGTCGGCGGTGTTGTCGGCTTCTTCACCGTCCTGCGCGGTTCGGCGTTCGCGGCGCACGCGATCCCCAACGGGTCCTTCGCGGGCGCCGCCGGCGCGACCCTGATCGGAGTCAGCACTCTCCTCGGGCTTGGGGTGTTCTCCCTCGCCGGAGCCCTCGGGATCGGAGTGCTCGGACGCCGGGGCCGCCACGACGTCGTGACCGCGCTTGCGCTCGTGATGATGCTCGGCCTCGGCGCGCTGTTCCTGAGCTTCAGTGACCGAGTACGCACCGGACGTCTACTCGCTGCTGTTCGGCGAGGTCCTCGGGATCTCGAGCAACGACATCGCCCCCACCGCGATCCTCGGCCTGCTGTGCATCGTCGCGATCGCCGTGCTGTATCGGCCACTGATGCTCTCATCGGTCCTCCCCGAAGTGGGAGAGGCACGCGGCGTCAGCGGCTTCCGGATGGAGATGCTGTTCCTCGCCGTGCTCGCCCTCGCAACGACGATGACCGTGCCAGTCGTCGGCACGCTCTTGATCTTCAGCCTGATGATCGGCGCGCCGGCGGCGGCCCGCTCGTTCACCGACCGCCCACTCGTGGCGATGGCCCTCTCGGTCGCGTTCGCGCTTGTGATCGTGTGGATCGCGATCGCCGCTTCGTATGAAACCAACTACCCCGTCGGCTTCTTCGTCGGCATGCTCAGCGCCGGCGCGTACGCGCTCGGACGCGGATGGGCCGCCTGGCGTTCGGGGTCCGACCGCGGCGAAACGACGCCGGAAGCGATCGTGACCACGCCTCTACCATCTTGATATGAGCTCTCGCGCTCACCCCGACTGCTGAGACCTGGGTGCAGCGTGCCGAGGCGACGCTCGCCGCGGCCGGGCACAAGCGCGGCGGCGCGCGCCGCGCGGTGGTGGAGCTGCTCGACAGCCAGCGGTGCGCCCTGACGGCAGTCGAGATCGAGGACGCGCTACGCGGCGAGCGGCGCCGGGTCAGCCGCGCGAGCGTCTACAGGATCCTCGACGAGCTGGAGCGCCTGCGTTTGGTCCAGCGCGTGGAGACCGGCCAGGCGATGGTCCGCTACGAGCGCGTGTGCGAGCACGAGGAGCACCACCACCATCTTGTCTGCGACGAGTGCGGCGTGGTGATGCCATTCTCCGACAAGGCTTTGGAGAGCGCGATCGAGACGCTCAGCGAGCGGGTCCCCCTGAAGGTGTCCGAGCACGAGATCGTTCTGCACGGGTCCTGTCAGGACTGTGCGGCGTAACGCTGTCCGGCGGCTGATTCCACAAGTAGCTGAGCACGCAGCCGAGCACACCGACGGCGACGACGAGCAACACCGGGCCGGAGTCCTCGGAGAGGGCTCCGATCACGCCCGCGGTCAGACCGCCTGCGAGCGCGGCAAGCCATCCGGGGTCGCCGCCGACGGGTGCCAGCAGACGCCGGTGGTGGCGTACGCCGAGCGCGGAGAGCACCAGCGCGAGCGCGGTTGCGAACGGCATCGCGCCGTGCTTGAGCTCGTCGTAGGCGGCGGTGTAGCGGCGGACGATGATGTCGCGTATTTCGCCGGCCGAGTGGGCGTGCAGCACGCTGCCGGTGTAGTGGCCGGTGCCGTGTGCGGTGGTGAGGTCGATCGCCGCGAGCACCACCAGGCCGACGACGGGGCTGATCAGCACGATCAGTCCGCGCTTTCGGGTTAGTCGGCCGGGCAGCAGCAGCACGGTGGCGACGGCCGCGCCGGCGCTCACGAGGATCACGCCGCCGACGCCCGCCCCGATCCGCGCCGAGCCCTCGATCACCGCAAGCACGATCCCGCACACGGCCATCGTCGTGGCCGCCCGGCGGCCACGGACCGCGGGATACAGCGCGGCTGCCACGGCGGCGAAGACGAGTACGGCCAAGCCCGACTTGAGCTCGTTGCCGATCCCGTAGAAGCGCACGCCGAGCTCCGGGTTGGGCCCGAGCAGCGAGCGCGCGAGCAACTGCGTGCCGGCGACCGCGTCGACGGTCAGCGCCACGACCGCGACGACCGCTGGCGCGAGTGGCGCGCGCGGCCATACCAGCAGCCGGTCACTGCTCGCGCCGAGGGCGAAGCAGATCAGCACGAGCAGCGCGTCTTCGACCCCTCGCCCGGGCGCGAACGCCGCCGGGACGAGCACCGCTACCGGCGTCCACAGCAGCGCCAGGCCCCCCGCGCGCCCTGCCCATGCACGGGCTCTGTCGCGTCGCAGCGCAAGCGCGGCGAGCATCAGCAGCGCCCAGGTGCCGAAGAGACAGGCCAGCGCTCCCAGCCGGCGACCGTAGATGACGTTGAGGCGGCCTTTGAACGAGCGCAGGTAGGCGCCGTCGAAGGAGCCGTCCAGCTCGATCGGCTTGCCGCGCATCTCATCTGGGATGGCCAGCCCGAGGTGGTGGAGGATCGTCGGCGCGAGATCGACCGCGGAGATCAGGCCGCGCTGGTTGGTGCTCTGCGAGGTGATCGTATGTCCTCCACCAAGCCCGCCGACGGCCACCCACAGCAGTTCGTTGCCGGGCGCGTCCGGGGCGCGCTGGACGACGATCTCGAGCTCGTCCGCTCCCCGTGCCGCGCTCAGAGCGCGCAGGTCACTCAATCCGGGAGCGCCCATTGGGAGGTTGGCCACGACCAGTTGCTTGCGCGTCGTCAATGCCTCGATGCGTGCGGGTAGTGTCGTCGCCGACCCGAGCGACAGCGCCGCGACCCGGCCGCCGCGGTCGGCCGCCGAGACCCCGTCCAGGTAGCTCTCCCCGGAGATCCCCGCGTAGCCGGCGCCGCCAGGAATCCGTGATGCGAGCAGCCCCGGTTCGAGGACCTGCGGGGCGTCATGCGCGCGCTTGAGAACCGCCTGCCACGGTTTGACCACAGCGCCCGTGTCGTGCGGCTGAAGCGTCAGGGCGGGCGGGCGTATGGGGTTATAGGCCGAGGTGGAGACGCGCGAGCCCTGGGTGATGTCGAGCGCCAGTTGGGCGGTTGTGTAGATGCCCTGCGCGGCGCTCATGATCCCCACCGAGAGAGAGAGCACGCTCGCGAGCTGCTCGCTGCTCGCGCCGGGCAGGAACAGGATCACGGCGTTCGGGCGAGGAGCGATCGGAGATCCGCCGGCGGCGGATGCCTGCCCGGACGGCCAGATCAGCAGGAGCGTCAGGAGCGCCGCGCAGGCCAGCGCGGCCGCTGCCCCCCGGAGGAGTCGGCTCAGCCGTCCACTCCCTCGGTGGCGACCTCGGACCGTGGGCGCCGTGAGCTGTGCGGTGTTGCCTCCTCGGGCGCCCCCGTGCCGGAGATCGTGCCACCCTCGATGTTGATGCGCGGCAGCCAGGCGAGCCACGCGGGGATCTGCCACGTGCGCGCTCCAACGAGCGTGAGCACCGCGGGCAAGAGCAGGCAGCGGATGACGAGCGCGTCGAGGAACACGGCGCTTGCGAGGCTCAGCCCGAACTCCTTGATGATGCGGTCTTCGCCGAGCATGAACGAGAGGAACACGCACACCATGATTGCCGCGGCCGCGGTGACCACGCGACCAGTCAGCGCCAGGCCCTCCTGCACCGCGCGCTGGTCGTCGCCGGTGCGCACCCAGCGCTCGTGCATGCGCGAGACGAGGAACACCTCGTAGTCCATCGACAGGCCGAACACGATCGCGAACAGCATCACCGGGATGAACGACTCGATCGGGCCCTGCTGGACGCCGAACAGGCCGCCGAACCAGCCCCATTGGAAGATCGCCACGATCACGCCGAGCGAGGCGCCGATACTGAGCAGGTTCATCACCGCGGCCTGCAGCGGGATCACGAGCGAGCGGAATACGACCAGCAGCAGCAGTGCTGAGAGCAGCACGACGACGCCTATGAACAAGGGCAGCTTGTGCCCGAGCGTCGTGGCGAAGTCTACGGCGCCGGCGGTCACGCCGCCGACGTAGACGGTCAGGCCGGTGTGCGCCGCCTCGAGCGGCGGGACCACACCGTCACGGAGGCGTTCTACGAGCTGGGTGGTCGCATACCCCTGGGGCGAGGAATGTGGGTAGACCGTGATCGTCGCGACGTCTCCAGCGGAGTTGAGCTTGGCCGGGGCGACCGCCGCCACCCCGGGGGTCGCGGCGATAGCGCTACGCAGTTGTTCGACGCTGGTCACATCGACTCCGGCCGGTCTGACGACTTCGGTGCTGCTTGGCCCACTACCGCCCGAGCCGAACCGCTGGCCCAGCGTCACGCTCTCGCGACGGGGAACCTTCGCGACAATCAGCAGCGGCCCGTTGAAGCCCTGTCCGAAGCCCTGTGCCAGCAGCTCGTAGGCGCGGTGGGTCGTCTGGTTCGCGGGGTCGTTCGATGCGTCGCTCGAGCCGAGTCGCAGCGCGGTCGCCGGCGCCGCGATTGCCAGCATCACGAGCGCCGAAACGACCGCGATGCTCCACGGTTTGCGCTGCACGAACTTGCTCCAGCGTAGCCACATGCCGCCCTCGACGATGCCCGTGCCATCCTCGGCTCCGGTCGTGGCGGGAGCGACCGGGAGCGCCTGGCTCGTGGCGATCTGCACGGGCACGCCCGCGGCCGCGCCTGCCTGCGCCTTGGCGGCGCGACGTCGTGCTCGGCGACTTGGCCGCGCCACGCGGGCGCCGAAGGTGGTGAGCAGCGCCGGCAGCAGGGTCAGCGACGCGAGCATCACCAGCAGCACGCCGATCGAGGCAGAGATCGCCACGCCGTAGAGGAAGCTGACGCCGAGCAGCATCATCCCGAGCAGCGCGATCACCACCGTGCAGCCCGCGAACAGGACCGCGCGCCCCGCGGTGTCCAGGGCCTGCACCACTGACTCGCGGGGGTTCTCGAACGTCGGCCCGGGCGTGGCGTAGGACTCGCGGAAGCGGGTGAGGATGAACAGCGCGTAGTCGATCCCCACGCCCAGCCCGATCATCGCGGCGAGCTCGGAGGAGAAGTTCGGCGTGTCGACGACGTGCGTGAACAGCGCGATCGCGCCGAGGCCCGTGCCGAGGCCGAACAGTGCGGTCACGATCGGCAGACCCATCGCGACCACCGAGCCGAAGGTCAGCAGCAGCACGACGATCGCCGCGAGCAGGCCGACCGCCGTGGACAGACCGAAGCCCGCCTGCTCGGTAGCCTCGATCGCCTGGCCGCCAAGCTCGACCTGTAGGCCCGGCCGGCCGGCGGAGCGGGCAACCTTGACCACGCGTTCGGCGGCGCTTTTGGGCAGAAGGTTTGCTTTTTCGTCGAAAACCACAGTCGCGAACGCGATCCGGCCGTTTGCGGAGATCGACTTGCCCGCGGAGGCACTCTCGTACGGGCTGATCACTGCCGCCACGTGCGGCAGCTTGGCGACTTCGGCGAACATCGCGCTCATCCGCGTGTGCACCGCCGGGTTGAGCACCGTCCCCGAGCCGACCTTGTAGACGATCGTGTCGCGGTCTCCCGCCTGCGCGGGGAAGCTGCTCTGCAGCAGGTCGGCGGCGCGCTGCGCGTCGGAGTTGGGCAGCGTGAAGTTGTTCGAGTAGCTGGTTCCGGCCGACTGGGCAACGACGTTCACGCCAAGCAGCAGCACGATCCAACCGAGCAGCACGTACTTGCGATGGGTTGTCGACCAGCGGGCGAGTTTGAGCATTATGTGATCCTAGTCAGTTGAGACTTGGATCCAAAGGTATGCGCGATCAGCGAGCCAAGCAAGGAGATGCTCGTGAGCACTGAAGACTTCGATGTGATCGTCCTCGGCGCCGGACCCGCCGGGGAGGTGTGCGCCGGGCGCCTGGCCGAGAACGGCCTCGCCGTCGCGCTGGTCGAGCGCGAGCTGGTCGGCGGTGAGTGCTCGTTCTACGCCTGCATGCCCTCCAAGGCCCTGCTGCGACCCGCCCAAGCGCTGGCCGAGGCGCGTCGCATACCGGGAGCCGCCGAGGCCGCCGGCGGGGAGATCGACGTGGTGGCCGTTCTGCGCCGTCGCGACGAGGTTATTCATAGCCTCAACGACGATGCCCAGATGCCGTGGATCGAAAAGCGCGGGATCACGCTCGTGCGCGGCCATGGCGTCGTCTCCGGCGAGCGCGAGATACGCGTCGGCGAGGATCTGCTGCGTGCGCGCACGGCGGTGATCCTGGCTCCTGGCACCGGCGCGGCGATTCCGCCGATCCCTGGTCTGCGCGAGTGCAATCCGTGGACCAACCGCGAGGTGACGACGGCCGAGACGATCCCTGGCTCGCTGCTTGTCTTGGGCGGTGGCGTAGTCGGCGTGGAGATGGCCACGGCCTATGCGTCGTTGGGCGCGAAGGTGACGATCGTCGAGGCGCTGCCCCGGCTGATCGCGAACGAGGAGGAGTTCGCCTCCGATCAGGTCAAGGAGGCGCTGGAAGCCCTCGGCGCGGAGGTCGTACTCGGAGTGAAGGCCACTGGGGTACAGCGCGAGCAGAGCAAGGGACCAGTCACGCTCGAGTTGGAGGACGGCCGGTCGCTCACCGGCGATGAGCTGCTGGTCGCGATCGGGCGCACTCCGCACACCGATGATCTCGGCCTGGAGGAGCTGGGCTTGATGAAGTCGGACCCGCCCACCCAGTCAGTCGAGGTAGACGAGGCGATGCGCGTGCCTGGCCACGAGTGGCTGTACGTCGTCGGCGACGCCAACGGCCGCGCGCTGCTCACGCACATGGGCAAGTATCAGGCCCGCCTCGCCGCCGACCACATTCTCGGACGCGCGGGTGCGGCGACAGTCCTACGCTCGGACGGACGGCTATCTCCGCGCGTGATCTTCACCGAGCCGCAGGTTGCGGCCGTCGGGCATACGCTGCAGAGCGCAGAAGACGCTGGCCTGAACGTGCGTGCCGTGGAGACCTCTACAGAGGGGAACGCGGGCGGCAGCTTCGTCGGGCGCGACGCGCCCGGCACGGCGCGGATCGTCATCGACGAGGACCGCCGCGTAATCGTCGGTGCCACCTTCACCGGAGTCGATGTGGCCGAGTCGCTGCATGCCGCCACGATCGCGGTGATCGGCGAGGTCCCCCTCGAGCGCCTCTGGCACGCTGTCCCCTGCTTTCCCACCCGCAGCGAGCTGTGGTTGAACTTGCTCGAAGCGTACGGCCTCTAATGACGGCGTATAACAATAGTTACACGCACTTCAAAAGTTTAGAACCAAACTCCCCGAACCAAAACTCAAACTCCCGAGCCAAAAGTTTAAATAAACCAAACCCTCGAACGCCGATATGCTGGACCAGACATGGCGAAGACCCCGCAAGTGGGCGAGCAGGCGCCCGATTTCGAGTTGGCCGGCACCGACAGCCCCTTCAAGCTGTCTGAGCATCGCGGCGAGCGGGTCGTGCTGCTGTTCTACCCCGGCGACGAAACGATGGTGTGCACCAAACAGTTCTGCTCCTATCGCGACCGGGCGGAGGACTTCGCCGCGCTGAACGCCACCGTCGTGGGCATCTCCTCTCAGGATCTCGCCTCGCACGAGGGGTTCATCGCCAAGCACGGCCTCAACGTCCCGCTACTGGCCGATGTCGACAAGCAGGTCGCGAAGTCCTATAGCGCTTTCTCTTTGCGTCTCGGGATCAAGCGCGCGGTGATCGTGATCGACGAGGACGGGATCGTCCGCCATCGCCACGATCATCTGCTTGGGCTCGATTACCAGTCGGTCGACGAGCTCAAAGCCGCGCTCGACGCGCTCCCCGCCGCCGCATAAAGTCTCAGCGGCTCAGGGGGGTGTCCAGCTCCCGCTCGCCGTCGGGCCGATCCTCGCCGGCGCGGCGCGCGTGCAGCTCGGCCAGCTCCAGCTGCAGGTTGCGCGGTGGCTCGCCGGATTCGAGCCCCGCCGCCCGCGCCGGTGCCAGGCGCCCTCGCCGTCCAGCTCCCACGAGCTCTGGTTGTCGGCGAACGCCCGTTCCAGCGCGTCGAGCAGCTCGGCGCGCAGTTCCGCCGACTCGACTCGGCGCCGCCAGCTCGACGCGGTGGTCGAGGTTGCGCGGCATCAGGTCGGCGGAGGAGATGTAGATCGTGTACTCGCCCTCGCGCTCGAACGCGTACACGCGCGAGTGCTCGAGCAGGCGCCCGACGATCGAGACGACCCGGATGTTCTCGGAGACACCCGCGCAGGCCCGGTCGCAGGCAGCAGATCCCGCGCACGTTCAGATCGACCCGCACCCCCGCCTGCGAGGCCCTGTAGAGCGCCCGGATGCAGCGTCCGTCGACGAGCGCGTTCATCTTCATCGCGATCCGCCCGGGTGACTCCGGCGAGTGGGCGGCGATCGTCTGATCGATCTGATCGATGATGCCGTCGCGCAGCTGGTTGGGCGCCGTCAGCACCTTGCGGTAGTGCAGCGGGCGGCCGTAGCCGGTCAGGTAGTTGAACATGTCGGCCACGTCGGCGCCGATCTGCTCGTCGGTCGTGAACAGGCCGAAGTCGGTGTACAGCCGCGCGGTCGCGGAGTGGTAGTTGCCGGTGCCGATGTGCACGTAATTTCGCACCCCGTCGCCCTCGCGGCGCACCACGAGCACGCACTTGGCGTGCGTCTTCAGCGACGGCTGGCCGTAGACGACGTGCACGCCGGCCTCCTCCAGCGCCTTGGCCCAATGGATGTTCATGCGCTCGTCGAAGCGCGCCTGCAGCTCGACCAGCGCGACCGCCTGCTTGCCCCGCTCGGTCGCGTCGATCAGCGCCGGCACGAGCGGCGAGTCATCGCTCGTGCGGTACACGGTCTGCTTGATCGCGAGCACGTTCGGGTCGGCGACCGCCTGCTCGACGAAGCGCTCGACCGAGGTCGAGAACGAGTCGTAGGGATGGTGCACGAGCACGTCGCCTTCGCGCATCGCGCCGAGCACGTCGGGCCGCTCGCCCTCGTGGCGCAGCAGCCGCGGATGGGTGTGTCCCGTAAGCGGCTCGTCGCGCAGCTCGCTGTAGCCGGGCAGCTTGACGATCTGCCACAGCGCGCCCATGTCGAGCAGCCCGTCGACCGGATAGACCTCATCTTCCTGCACCCCCAGCAGTCCAGCGAGCTCCTCGCGCAGGCGCTCTGAGCAGTCGGTGCCGACCTCGACGCGCACCATCTCGCCGAAGCGCCGGCGGCGCAGCTCGTCCTCGACCGCCTGCAGCAGGTCGGCGGCGTCGTCGGAGACCTCCAGGTCGGCGTCGCGGGTGACCCGGAAGACGTCGTAGTCGGCGATCTCCATCCCGGGGAACAGCGAGTCGAGATGGTGGGCGATCACGTCCTCCAGCGCCAGCAGCGTGATCGGTGAAGGACCCGACCCCGACCCTTTGAGCGCGATGAAGCGGGGCAGGATCTCGGTCGGAACCTTCACGCGCGCGAACACCGTCTGGTCGGTCACGGGATCGCGCACGAGCACGGCCAGGCTGAGTGACAGGTTGGAGATGTACGGAAACGGCCGCCCCGGCGCCACCGCCAGCGGCGTGAGCGCCGGGAAGATCACCTTCTGGAAGTGCCTGGCCAGCTCCGCGCGCTGCTCGTCGTCGAGCTCGTTCACGGCGACGACGCGGATGTCGTGCTCGGCCAGCGCCGGGCGCAGGCGCCCTTCGAAGCAGTCGGTCAGCCGGCTGCCCAGCTCCAGCACGCGCTCGCGGATCAGCGCGATCGTCTCCGAGGGGATGCGGCCGTCCTGGCCCGGGTTCTCGACGCCCGCGTCGATCTGGTCGCGCAGACCGGCGACGCGCACCATGTAGTACTCGTCGAGGTTCGTCGTGTAGATCGCGCAGAACTTCACGCGCTCGAGCAGCGGGATCCGCTCGTCCTCGGCCAGCTGCAGCACGCGCTCGTTGAAGTCCAGCCACGAAAGCTCGCGGTTCAGGTACAGCGCCGGGTCGTGTTGGTCGATCCCCGATCGACTGTGATGCTCGCGGTCCTTGTGCTCGTGGAGAGGGTGCTCGTGGGTGGATGGTTGGCTCATCGTCATACTCAACGCTACATCCCTTTGTAAGGGCGTGGCTGTTCAGTGCCCGTTCGGTCGCGGGATGCAAGGAGCGATCGTTTAGGCTGCAGAGCACGTATGGCTCGCCAACTCTGGCTGCTACGTCACGGCGACGCCGAGCCTCACGGCACGCGCCCGGACGCGCAGCGGCAGCTGACGGTGCGCGGCGAGCACCAGGCGCGCGCGGCGGGTATCGCGCTTGAGCGCCTGGTGCGCGCGTTCGACGCAGTACTGTTCAGCCCCAAGGCGCGCGCGCTCGAGGACGGCCGAGCTGGCGGCCGAGAGCTGGAGCGAGCAGCAGCGTGGGCTGCTGCGCGAGCACCCGCCGCTGGCCGGCGGCTTCGACGCTGTCGCAGGCCGCTCGATGCGCTTACTGCTGTCCCGCCGCAGGACGGCCGTCTGCTGCTCGTCGGCCACGAGCCCGACCTGTCGGGCGTGGTTGCGGATCTGACGGGAGCCCGCCCGGATCTCAAGAAGGGCGGCCTGGCGGTGGTCAGGCTAGAGGGCGCCGGCGGCGAGCTCGCGGTCCTGATGCGTCCCCGTGAGCTCGCCCTGATCGCTTGCGGGGTGGGGGGGTGGGCGGGGTCCCAATCGACTGGGACTGAGGACGGGACCTCGAGGTCGACGACCTCGAGCGACTCGGCCGCGAAGCGGTAGCCGATGCCGAAGTGGGTGTGGATGTAGCGCCACCGCGGTGAGGCCTTCTCGAGCTTCTGGCGCAGCTTGCGCACGAACACGTCGACCGAGCGGTCGCCGCGCACCATCGCGTAGCCCCACAGTCGCGAGTAGATCTCCTCGCGCTCGAGCACGCGTCCCTCGGCGGCGGCGAGCAGCTCGATCAGCTCGAACTCGCGCCGGGTCAGGTCGAGGCTGTGCCCATCGACGAACGCCTGGAAGCGGTCGGAGCGGATCTCGACCTCGCCGGCCATCAGCGGCTTTGACTCGGTTCGGCCTGTCGCGCGGCGCCGGCGACGCGCGACGCCCTGCACGCGGGCGATGACCTCCTCGGGATGGCAGGGCTTGGTGATCCAGTCGTCGGCACCGAGGCGCAGCCCGCGCACGCGCTGGGCCACGGTCGAGGGGCCGGTGCAGACGACGACGCCCAGCTCGGGCAGCGCTCCGCACAGCCGCTCCAGCCACTCCCACGCCTGCGGGCCGAGCACCGCGAGGTCGACGACCAGCGCGCTCAGGCGCATCGAGGCCACCGCATCGGTGGGCACCGGGCTGCCGAGCACGCGATGCTCCCAGCCGAGGCGATCCAAGCGCTTGCTCAGCACCTGGATGAACCCGCTGTCGCGGTCGAGCACGGCGATGCGCAATGAGGACGCGCTCAAGGTGCTTGCCGGCGCCTCCTCCTTGGCGCGGATGCTTTCCGTCATCGGGCGTCAGTCTAGGGGACCTTGTGGACTCATGTGCGGCGGGACGCCAATGGTCACAGGATCTTCACAGGAGAAATACGCTGTTTGCGGACGGATCAAAGTGTCTCGGGACGCGCGTCCGGAGCTGCGTCCGGCCGTGTACCGGCTGGATGGGAGGAGTCCGAGAACTCGCGGAACAGGCCGGTGACGACGAACGCGACCTGCTCGCCGATGTCCACTGCGTTGTCGCCGATCCGCTCCAGCGCGCGCGCGACGAGGATCATGTGCATCGCCCACTCGCGCGTGTCGGCGTCGTCGCCGATGTCGAGCGCCATGCGGAAGATCTCGCGGTTGAGGCGGTTGATCTCGCGGTCCTGGCGAACGAGGTCTTCGGCCAGCCCGACGTCGCGCCCGGCGAAGGCGGCCTTCGCACTGGACGACCTCCGAGCGTGCGTAGGCGCCCATCTTCGACAGCGCCTGCAGCACCTCCTGGCGCACGGGCGGTTCGTGTCCGGAGAGCGGGATCAGCTTGGCGATGTTCACGCACTGATCGCCCATCCGCTCGATGTGCTTGATCATGTGCAGCAGGGCTGCGACCAGCCGCAGGTCGCCGGCCACGGGCGCCTGCAGGGCGAGCAGCGAGAGGATGCCCTGGTGAACCTCCAGGTAGCGCCCGTCGACGCGGTCGTCGTCGGCGATCACCATCTGCGCCAGCTCGACGTCCTGGTGGTTGAGCGCCTCCAGCACGCGGTCGAGCTGCTCGACGATCAGGTCGAGGCCGCCGAGCGCGTGACTCTCGAGCTCCTGCAGCTGCTGCTGGAAGTGCGCGCGTCCCTGCTGGGCGCCATGATCGGTGCCCGCCCGCCCCGCGCCGTCGTTGGGACCGCCCAGCGTGCTCTGCCCGCCCGTGCGCTAGCCGAACTTTCCGGTGACATATTCCTCGGTTCGCGGGTCGCTGGGGGTAGTGAAGATCTCCTGCGTCGGGCCGACCTCGACCAGCTTGCCGTCGAGCATGAACGCGGTGCGGTCGGCGACGCGCGCGGCCTGCTGCATGTTGTGCGTGACGATCACGATCGTCACGCGCTTCTTCAGCGCGTCGATCAGCTCCTCGATCTTCAGGGTCGCGATCGGGTCCAGGCCGAGCAGGGCTCGTCCATCAGGATCACCTCGGGGTCCACGGCGAGCGAGCGCGCGATGCACAGCCGCTGCTGCTGGCCGCCGGACAGCCCGGCGCCGGGCTCCTGCAGCCGGTCCTTGACCTCGTCCCACAGGCCGGCGCTGCGCAGCGCCGCCTCGACCTTGGGGTGCAGATCGCCGCGCCGGCGCGCGCTGAGGCGCAGACCGGAGGCGACGTTGTCGAAGATCGACATCGTCGGGAACGGGTTCGGCTTCTGGAAGACCATCCCGATCGCGCGCCGCACCGCGACGACATCGACCGAGGAGTCGTATACGTCGAGGTCGTCGAGCAGCACCCTGCCCTCGGCGCGGGCGCCTGGGATCTCCTCGTGCATGCGGTTGATGCAGCGCACCATCGTCGACTTGCCACAGCCCGACGGGCCGATGATCGCGGTCACCTCGTTGGCATGGAAGTCGAGGTCGATGCCCTTGACCTGCTCGGCCTCGCCGTAGAACGCGCGCAGCGCCTCCAGGCGCACGCTCAACCCCGGCTTGACCGCCGCCGCTGCGGGAGCGGCCGATGGGGCGCTGGCCTGGAACCTTGCCGCCGGGGGCGCAGCGGAGCGGGTCTGACCGGGCTCGAGTAGATCGTCGGGCTCCATCTCAGCGGTCCGCAGAGACGTAGCCGGCCCCTCGGTAGCGTTTGGCCCCTCGGGTGTGCTCCGCAGAGACGTTCCATCGATTGTCATGCAAGGCGGCTCCTTCGCGATACGAGACGGGCGATCAGGTTCAGCAACAGGATCATGACGACCAATGTGAGCGCCGCTCCCCACGCACGGTTTACCACGGCGGTGGTCGGAGATGTCACGTCGTTGTATATCTGTACGGGCAGTGAGTTCATGAACTTGCCCAGGTCGAAGGTCGTTTCGTGTGTGGCGGCCGCGGTGAACAAGAGCGGCGCGGTCTCTCCGGCCGCACGGGCGATCGCCAGCAGCACCCCCGTCACCATCCCCGGCAGCGCGGTGGGCAGCACGATCGAGAAGATCACCTTCCAGCGCGGCGCTCCGAGCGCGAGCGCGGACTCCCGCAGCGCACCGGGGATCAGCAGCAGGATCACCTCGGCCGAGCGGATCACGACGGGGAGCATCAGCAGCGACAGCGCCAGCGACCCCTTGTAGCCAGCGTAGGTCGAGCCGGTGCCGACGATCAGCACGATGTAGATGAACAGTCCGAACACGATCGACGGGACTCCCGTGAGCACGTCCACGAAGAACCGCACGGTGTTGGCGAACCACGAGGCGCGACCGTACTCGACGAGCCAGATGGCGACTCCGATGCCGATCGGGATCGCGATCACCGACGCCAGTGCGACGATCTCGATCGTGCCGAGAATCGCGCTCTTGATGCCGCCGATGCTCTGGTTTTTGAAGAAGCTCTGTCCGGTCGGATCGGTCGTGAAGAAGCTCCAGCTCCACGCCCCGAGTCCCTTGTGCAGCAGGTAGTAGACGATCAGCACCAGCGGGATCAGGGCGAGCACGGTGCCTGCGAGGATTGTGGCACGGGCGATTTTGTCCTTGCGTCGCCGGGCGGGACTGACGTTGAAGCGCGCCAGCCGCTGCGCCTCTGAGCCGGGTGTGCTCATGGGGCCGCCGCCACTGCCTCGTCGAGGCCTGGGGCGCTCGGGCGCTTGCTCCGCCCCCCGCCGTTAGTCCGTGCGGTCCTCAGCACGAGTAGCCGTGCCACCCCGTTGACCAGCAGTGTCAGCACGAACAGCACGAGCCCGGCGGCGAACAGCGCAGAGCGGTGCAGCCCGGTCGCCTCGCCGAACTCGTTGGCGATCACCGCGGCGAGCGAGTAGCCCTGGCCGAAGAGTTGGTGTGGCAGCTGCGGTGAGTCGCCGATCACGATCGTCACCGCGATCGTCTCGCCGATCGCGCGACCCAAGCCGAGCATCGCGCCTCCTACGATGCCGGCGCGGCAGTAGGGCAGCACCGCGATACGGATCATCTCCCAGCGCGTGGCTCCCAAGCCGAGCGCGGCCTCCTTGTGGTCGAGTGGGACGGTAGCCATCACCTCACGGCTGATCGCGCTGACGATCGGCAGGATCATGATCGCAAGGACCAGCCCGGCGATGAAGATGTTGGGGATCGTCACCAACCCCCCGCCGATGAACGGAAGGAAGGACAGGCGTTCGGCAAACCACTGCTCGACCCCCTGCAGTTTCGGAGCCAGGAAGAAGATCGCCCACAGCCCGTACACGACCGAGGGCACGGCCGCCAGCAACTCGATCAGCACGGTCACGGGCGTACGCACCCGCAGCGGGCACAGCTCGGTGACGTAAATCGCCGTGGCAACCGCCACCGGCACGCCGATCAAGAGCGCCAGCCCCGAGGTGATCAGCGTTCCAACCACCAATGGCAGCGCGCCGAAATGATTGGCGCTGACGTTCCAATCGTTGTCGAACGTAAAGCCGAGCACGCCTTCCTTGGCGAACGCCGGTTTAGCCTGTCCCACGAGGCGTATGAAGAAGTAGACGATCAGCGCGAGGATCAGCCCCGCCAAGATGGTCAGCCCGTACTTCAGGGCACGGTCTGGAAGCCGCGCCACCGGCGAGCGCTCAAGCAGCGAACGCCCGCCGGTGGGTGTAGATGCGGCCTCCACTTTTGTCTATTCGATGTCTGAGCTTGTCCGTCGGGGCTAGCCCAGCGGCGATCCGTTGCATTCAAGGCTGCTCAACGCCGCCTTGGACTTCGCGAGGATCGCAGCCGGCAGCGCCGCGTAGTCGGCCTGAGTGAGGATGCTCTGGCCATGGCCGAGACCGTATTCCAGGAACTTCGCCACGCCCTTGGCCGCCGCTTCGCCGCCGGGAACGCCCGCCTTGCACATGTCCTTGTAGACGACGATGAACGTCTGCGAGGTGATCGGGTAGGCGGCTGGGCTCGACGGGTTTGAGACTTTGAAGCCCAGGTTTGCCGGCACCTTGACGCCAAGGCCGGCGGCGGTTGTCGAGGCCAGCGTCGGTTCTACGAATTTACCGGCCTTGTTCTTCACGCTGGCGTAGGTGAATTTGTGCTGGAGGGCGTATGCCTGCTCGACATAGCCGACTGCGCCAGTGGTCTGCTGAACCGCGCCGGCGACGCCGGCGTTGCCCTTCGCGCCCGTGCCCGTGGGCCACTGCACGTCCTTGCCTTCGCCGACCTTGCTCTTCCATTCCGGGTCAACAGCGGCCAGGAAGCCCGTGAAGCCGGCGGTCGTGCCCGAAGAATCCGAGCGGTGGATCACGGTGATCGGCGTGCTCGGCAGCTTCACGCCCGGGTTCAGCGCCTTGATCTCCGGGTCGTTCCAGGTCTTGACCTTGCCCAGGTAGATGTCGGCGATCGTCTTGCCGTCCAGCTTCAGGCCGGTCTGCACGCCGGGCAGGTTGTAGGAGACGGTGATCGCCCCGAAGAACATCGGGATCTGTACGACCGGGCCGACTTTTTCGAGAGTCGTGGTTTCTTCCGCCTTCAGCGGTGGGTCGCTCGCGCCGAAGTCGACGGTCTTTGACTCGAGCGAGGTGATCCCTGCGCCTGAGCCGACCGCCTGATAGTTGACCGTCAGGCCCGACTGCGCGGAGCCCCACTGTTCGTATACAGGGGCGGCGAAGGTGGAGCCCGCGCCGGAGATCGTGCCCGAAGCGGTCGGGGGGCCGTTGCGGTCTTCGCGGCGCTGCTCGAGCTGGCGCCGGTGCTGGAGCTGCTCGTGGAGCTGCTGGATGAGGACGAGCTGGAGCTGCTGCCGCACGCGGCGAGGCCGAGCGCGAGCAGCACAACGCCCGCGAGCGCGCCAATCTTGTTCTTGATCACTACGTCTCCTCTGGCTGGATTGCGTGATTACGGCTGACGGGGCTTGCGGCCCCCGCCGGCCTGTGCTGCTGAGCAAGTCTCGTTAGTCCACGGGGGCCGCGATGTGAACATCTCGTGAAAGCTCCTGCGCATCCCCTCCCGCAGCGTTCGGTGAGTGGGTATCCGGTGCTGCGGGGATCGCTCCGAGGGCCGCAGGGGCGGGCGTCACATTTCCCCCTTCGCGCGAGGGCTGTGGCTGAAAGCGATAGCCGAAACCTGGGTGGGTGTGGATGAAGCGGCGGTCGGGCATCGCCGTCTCCAGCTTGCCCCGCAGCTTGCTCACGTACACGTCGACCGAGCGGTCGCCGTCGCGTAGCTCGCCACCCCACACCGCGCTGTACAGCTCGTCGCGCGTCACGACGGCGCCGGCCCGTAGGGCCATCGCTGCCAGCAGCTCGAACTCCCGCACCGACAGCGTCAGTGCCCGCCCGGTCGCAAGCACCAGGCCCTCGCCGAGCCTGATCTCCAGTTCGCCCGCGTACAGGGTGTTCGGGTTTTCCACGGAGGCCTCCACCGATGCATAGCGTTGCCGCAGATCGTGTGCGCGCGCGTTGCCAACTCGTGATCGACTCGTGAAGAAGTCGTAAAGGAGATCCCGGCCGCTTACTGATATTCATACTCTTCGCAGATGAGCTTGCTCCGTCGCCCCATCGACACGACCTTGACGAATCTCGTCGAGGAGGCAGGGCGCAACGTGCAGCGCTCCGCCCTGCTGCTGCGGCGGCTGCTCTCAGAGCTCCCCGAGCACGCGCCGCTCGCGGAGGAGCTCGCCGCGTGCGAGCGGGAGGGGGATCGCATCACCCACGACATCATCCATCGCATCGGTGGCTCCCGGCGCGTGTGGGGCGTGTCGGGCGGGCGGGCACCATTCGACTCCCGGCGACGGCTACGTGCTTGCAACCGCGCTCGACGACATCGTCGACCACACCGAGCAGGCCGGCGCGCAGCTCGGCTTGTACGGTGTCGAAGCGCCGATGGAGCAGGCGGTCGAGTTCGCCGACGTGCTGATTGCGGCCGGCGATCCGATCCTCGACGCGTTGCGTTGCCTGCACTCCGGCGAGGATTTGACTCCCCACTTGGTCGAGATCCATCGCCTGGAGAACGAGGGCGATCGTTTGCTGCGCGACGGGGTCGCCTCGCTGTTCGCCAAGGGCACCGACCCGATGGTGGTGATCCGCTGGAAGGACATCTTCGAGTCGCTCGAGGCCGCCGTCGACGCCTGTGAGACGGTCGCGCACGTGCTCGAGGGGATCACGCTCAAGCGACGCCGCCGCTGAGCTGGACGTTGTGTGCGGCCGAAGCTTGATGCCTTAGTTCATCGGACGCTCGCTTGGCTGCCTGAGGTCGTCCGGCAAAGCGGCCGACGGTTTTCGGAATCGCCTTGAAGCCGAGATGCTGCGAAGTTTGCTTCTATGCAGCCGATGAGCTCGGAGTCATCGCCAAGCAGGAAGAGCTTCGACGAGGCCGGCGACGCCACGCGCCGCACTCGCCTGGCCAACGAGCGCACCTATCTGGCCTGGTGGCGAACAGGGCTGACCGCACTCGCGGTGAGCCTCGGCGCCGGCAAGCTCGTTCCGGCGCTTGCTCCCGGCACGCAATGGCCCTACACGCTTGCCGGCGTCGGCTTCGCGGGTCTCGGCGTCGTCTTCATCGGCTACGCGTTCGTACGTCACGAGCACGTGGAGAGGGCCGTCTCGCGCGGTGAGTTCGCTCCACCCGAGGAGCGGCTCATCGCAGCGTTGGCACTGATCGGCGTCCTGCTCGGCCTGCTCGTGTTGGTCATTGTGGTGACGAACGTCTGACGGCGATCGCTGCCGGGCGGGGAACTGACCTGAGCACGTACTCAACCCCGAAGGTCGGGACGCGCCCAGGGTAGCTCTCAGCCGAACGTGCTCGCCGGTGCGCTGGCCTCGAGCGTCGCCCCATCAGGCGTCCCCACGAGGAACGCCTGGAACGGGACCGAGGCGCCGGCCGCCGCTTCGGGAAGCACCGCCCTGCCGGCGGCGACGATCCGCCCGGCACGACGCGCGATCACGTAGACGACGAGCTTCTGCTGGGCGACGTTCGAGCGGTTGCGCACCGTGCCTGAGGCTTCGCCGGAGGATGCTTCGCCGAGGCGCAGACCCTCGACTTCGATTCGCGGTTCCGGCCCGCTCGCGGTGGGGGCTTCGCCGACGAGAGCGCTTACGCTCGCCGGTTCGCCGGAGGAGGGGATCTGGTCGTCCACCCACGTCACCGAGCCGTGAGCCGGTAGCGAGGAGACCTGAGTGAGCCCCGCTTCCAGGCCTGGGGCGTTGTTCTGGGAGAGCGTCTGTCCGTGCGCGTTCCTGACCGTGATCGCGATCGGCACCGAGCGCAGCGCGTGCGAAGTCGAGTTGCGGACGGTCACCGCCGCCGCGGCGCCTTCGGAGTCGTGCACCACGATGGCGCCAGACACCTTGACCTGGGTGCTCGCGCTCGTGATCGACAGTCCATTGTGCGCGAGCGTCACGTGCTTGGCTGTCTTTTCGAGCTTCGCGCTCTCTTCCGCGGTCGTCTCGCACCCGCTCAGCGCCAGCCCCACCAGCGCGAGCGCCGCGCTCCCTGTTCGGATCCTTCCCCTGGATCTGCCGCCTAGTCGCGCCCTCCGAAGGCCCCGTGCGAGGAGGGCCCACCGCCGGCTCACCCGAACGCTCCGCCGATGTACTCGCGGGTGCGCTGCTGGGTCGGCCGGTCGAACACCTGCTCGGCGGGTCCGTACTCGACGAGCTCGCCGAGGTGCATGAACGCGACGTGGTCGGCGACGCGGAAGGCCTGCTGGAGGTTGTGCGTGACGATCACGATCGCCATGCTCTCGCGCAGGTGAACGATCAGCTCCTCGATCGTCGCGGTCGAGATCGGGTCGAGCGCCGAACATGGCTCGTCGAGCAGCAGCACCTCGGGCTGGGCGGCGAGCGCGCGCGCGATGCACAGCCGCTGCTGCTGCCCGCCCGAGAGTTTCAGCGCCGAGCGGTCGAGGTCTCCGGCGACCTCCTCGTACAGGCCGGCCCTGCGCAGCGCGTCGTTCGCGGCGTGCTCGAGCTCGGCGCTGCGTCGCCGCCGGCGCCCGCGCGCGGGACGCTGCTCGGCCAGGGCGTAGGCGACGTTGTCGAAGATGCTCATCGGGAACGGGTTCGGCTGCTGGAAGACCATCGACACGCGCTGGCGCAGGGCGTTGACCTCGAGCTCGTGTATCTCCTCGCCGTCGAGCGTGATCTGACCGGCGCGCGCCGCCCCGGCGGTGACCTCCGTGAGGCGGTTCAGCGAGCGCAGCAGCGTGGTCTTGCCCGAGCCCGAGGCGCCGATCAGCGCCAGCACCTCGCCCTGGCGTACGGGCAGGCTGACGTCGCGCACCACCCAGTTCTCGCCGTAGGCCAGCCATACCGATTCGATCCGCATCCGCTCGCGCACGTCGCCGACCGGTGGGCGCTCGGCGCGCAGGCGCGCGGAGGCGGAGGCGGGCGGCGTCGTGGTAATCCCGTTGGCGCTCGGCGCGGGCGCGGCGACGCGTGGCTCGCGATCCACCGCGATCCGTCTGACGGGGGGTGGCGTCAGACGCTCCATCCGGACCTCAACCGTCGCAGAAGCTGGCGTCCGGCGCCGTTTGCGCGCTCCCGCCCGCCGCTGATGCGGGTCACGGCGAAGTTGAACGCCAGCACGATCATCAGCAGCACGAACGCCGCGGCGTAGGCCTTCTGATGGGCGTTGCCCTCGCCGGCGGGCGAGTTGTAGTAGACGTAGTTCGTCAACGTCGAGCCGGTGCCGCGCAGCAGCCCGACGATCGGAGTGCCGCTCTCGGGTTCGGTCTTCAGCGTCCCGCCGAGCAGGATGATCACGATCGCCGTGTCGCCGATGATCCGGCCCATACCCAGCACGACGCCTTCGGCGATGTTCGGGCGGACCGCCGGGAGCAGCACGTGGCGGATCGTCGTCGCGCGGGTCTTGCCGAGCGCGTAGGAGGCCTCGCGCATGCGATCGGGGACCTGCGCCAGCCCCTCGCGCGTGGCGCCCACGATCAGCGGCAGCGCGAGCAGCGACATGATCGCGCCGGCGGCGAGGAACGACTGCCCGGTGACCGCCCCGCCGGCGGTGTTCTGGGAGAGGAAGCCGAGCACGCTCTGGGAGAACACGAGCAGCCCGAAGATCGCGAGCACGACGCTGGGCACGCCCGGCGATCATCTCGATCGCCGACTCTACCGCGCGCGCGAGCCTCACCGGCCGGCCGTACTCGCTCAGCCACGCCGCCAGCGCCACGCCGATCGGGGCGGCGATCGCGATGCCCACGGCGGTGAGGATCAACGTGCCCTCGATCGGATCGAGGAATCCCCCGGCCTTGCTCTGCTGCAGCGAGGGCGCGGGGGAGGTTACGAGCAGGCTCGGGCGCAGATAGGAGATCCCCTCGATCAGCATGTACAGGACGATCCCGATCGCGATCAGGCACAGCGCGATGCCGGTCGCCCAGCACAGCAGGTAGCCGGCGCGGTCGATCAGCGGCCAGGAGGCGGTGCTCTGGCGTGGCGGGCGCATCACGCTCAGGCCCGGCGGGCGGGGAGCTGAGATGCCCTTCCGCAGCGGCCATGTCAGGCGCGCATCCCGTAGCGCTTGAGCGGCTGCTTGGCGGCCCAGCCGGCGAACGACAGCAGCGCCGCCGAGACCAGCAGCACGGCGGCCATCGCGTAGAGCGTGTGGCTCATCGGCCCGATCGTCAGACCCGCCGATTCCTGGACGATCGTCGCCGCCAGCGGGCGGACCGGCTCGAACAGGAACGTGAGGCCGTCGAGTGGGTTGGCGGCGAAGCCGCGCGACCGCCCGAGACCATCGAGAGCATGATCGCCTCGCCCAGCGCGCGCGCGGTGGCGAGCACGGTCGCCGCGACGATCGCCGGGCGGGCGGTGCGCAGCGACACGCGCACGATCGTGCGCCAGCGATTGACGCCGAGCGCCGCCGACCCCTCCTTCCAGGACGGCGGCACGGAGGCCAGCGCGCCGGCGATCAGCGCGATCATGATCGGCGTGATCATCACCGCCAGGATCACGATCGCGAGCATCAGGTCGGCGCCTTCCAGCTGCACGACATAGGAGACCGACGCTTGCGCGGCTTCGCTGATCAGGTTGTCGTTGATGAACGGCGCGAGCGCGAGGATCCCGACCAGGCCGTAGACGACCGAGGGCACGCCGGCGAGCAGCCTGACGACCGGCTCCAGCACGCGCCGCACAGCCGCCGGGCGCGAACTCGGTCAGGAAGATCGCCGCCAGCGTGGAGACCGCGAGCGCGATCAGCACGGCGGGGACCGTGGTGATGATCGTCCCCCAGATCAGCGGCCAGGCCCGGAGGTAGAGCGCGGAGTGCCCGGGCAGCGGCGTGCCTTCGTCCATCGCGCGCAGCTGGGCGTCGACGTTGCCGCCGGGGCCGAACCAGCTCAGTCCGTTGGCTGAGAAGGACGGCCAGGCCTTGATGAACACCGTGACGACCATCGCGGCGATCAGCACCAGCGTCAGCGCGGCGAGCGCGCCGAGCGCGCGCTCGGTGCGCCGATCTCCGCCGCCGGTGGCCCGCCCGCCGAGGCGTGCACGAAATGCGTGATGTGCAGCCCCGGCGGGCACCGCGGCTAGTGGACCGCGATCCAGCTCGAGTTGATGATCGCTTTGGTGGTCTTGTTGCCGCTCGTCACCCATTTGATGAACTTGGCGGCTTCGCCCTTGGGGGCGCCTTTGGTGACCATCCAGAAGTTACGCACGCCCTCGTACTGCCCGGAGCGGGCGTTGCGCAGGTTGCAGGCGACGCCCTGGTAGCCGACGGGGTTGACGCCGGCGGTGTAGGCGAAGGACACGAAGCCGATCGCGTGTTCGTCCTTTTCCACGTGCAGCTGCTCCAGGCCGTTGGACGCCTCGGCCACCGCGCTCGGCGCGATCTTGAGGTATTCGCCGAGGAAGATGTGCTGGAAGGCGTCCTCGGTGCCGGAGGCGCCGTCGCGCTGGAACAGGTCGATCGGGCCGGAGACCTTCGCGCCCGGCACTTCGCTCCAGTCGTGGATCTTGCCCGTGAAGATGCCTTCGACCTCCTGCTGGGAGAGGTTGGAGATCGGGTTCTTGTCGTTGGTGATCACGCACACGCCGTCGCGGGCGATCTTGGTGAACACGAGTCCCGAGGGGTCGACGCCGACGATCGGGTCGCGCGATGAGTCGCCGATGTCGAGGCTGCCGTTGGCCGCGCCGCTGATGCCGATGTCCGACTGCCCTCCGCTGACCTGCGGCGCGGGGATTCTTCGGGTAGGCCTTGTGGTAGGCGGTGGCGAGTTTCTGCATCAGGGGAAGCACGGAGGTCGAGCCGCCGATGATCAGGCGCTTGGCCGCCGCGCCGGCCGGCACGGCGAGGACCAGCGTCGAGGATCAGCGGAGACGACGAGGGTTCGGTGTGCGCGCACGTTATTTGCTCCTTTATGTCGCTTTCGGGCTTGGTACGGCTTCGGCGTCTGGGAACGCCGGGAGTGGAAACAACTCGGTGTGTGGATCGATGCGGAATGCGCGATGAACCTCACCCCAGCGCAAGCGTGTCGGTCATGGGTTTGCGCGATGTGTCGTTTTTGTGAACGCCATTGCTTTTCCGGCGCGCGTCGTGTGAGGCTGGCGCGGCTCGATCGCAAGCCGCCGGCATCGGCGGCTCGGTCTGCCTGCCCGCGACCGACCGCTGACGCCGCAACCCCCACTGGCCTGCGACACCAATCGACCCCCAACCCGCCTACGACCCGACCCCAATCACCGACTCCAATCAATGACAGACGAACTGAACTCCCCGACGGACACGACTTGCCCGACGAGCCCGGCGCGCCGCTCCGGGGAGCACGGCTCGCCCGAGCCGCCAGCGGCCAACGGCGCAGCGGCCGCGCAGCAGGCGCCGGCCGTGCGCTCGGGTCTGGCCCATCGCCGCAACCCGGCGCTCGCGACCCTCGGCGAGCTGGCGCAGGGCGCGCGCCGGATGGTCTTCCGCGATCCGATCGCGCTGTTCCTCGTGATCGCCTCGATCGCGCTGGCGATCGCCTTCGCCACCCTGCTGGGCGACATCAAGCCGAGCAGCGCGGGGACGCAGGCGCCGCTCAGCACCGTGCAGAAGCTGGCCAAACGCCACGATGTCTCGAGCGCGCTCCTGCTCGACCACGACAGCCGCGTCGAGATCGCCACGACCACCGCGGCTCCCCCGCTCTCGCCCGCCGGCGTGCTGCCCCCGCTCACGCGACGGACCGTGCGCACGCACGTCAAGGGCTCGAAGAAGATCAAGTCAGCACGATCCTGGTCGCTCCACCCGGGGCCGGCACTGTCCAGCAGCTGTGGGCCTCCTATCCCGCCTCGGGCGCGCTGACCCAGCAGCTGCTGCGCGAACTCGACGAAAGCGGCGCGACCGTCGCGGTCGATCAGCAGTCGGGCAAGGGCACGAAGACGATCATCGTCCAGTTCCTGATCCCGATCCTGCTGCTGGTCTGCCTGTTCTCGCTGTTCATGCGCCTCGGCGGCGAAGGCGGCGCGGCGGGCGGGATCGCCGGCTTCTCGCAGTTCACCGGCAAGGGCCGTAAGAAGGGCAAGGGAACGAGCGACAAGATCACGTTCGCCGACGTCGCGGGCGCCGGCGAAGCGCTGGCCGAGCTGAGGGAGATCCGCGACTACCTGGCCGATCCCAGCAAGTACCTGGCCGTCGGCGCCGCGGCCCCCAAGGGCGTGCTGCTGGTGGGTCCGCCCGGCACGGGCAAGACGCTGCTCGCCAAGGCCGTCGCCGGCGAAGCCGACGCCGCCTTCTTCACCGTGTCCGGCTCGGACTTCGTCGAGTCGCTCGTCGGGGTCGGCGCGGCGCGCGTGCGCGACCTGTTCCGCAAGGCCCGCAAGGTCGTCGCCGGCGATCATCTTCATCGACGAGCTCGACGCCGCCGGGCGCAAGCGCGGCGCGGGCATCGGCCAGGGCAACGACGAGCGCGAGCAGACGCTCAACCAGATCCTCGTCGAGATGGACGGCTTCGCCGGCGACGGCGGCCTCGTGGTGATGGGCGCCACCAACCGGCCCGACATCCTCGACCCCGCGCTGCTGCGCCCGGGACGCTTCGACCGCCAGGTGGTGATCGACGTGCCGGACGTGCACGGGCGCCTGGAGATCCTGCGCCTGCACGGCGGCAAGCGGCCGCTGGCCCCGGACGCCTCGCTCGAGGAGGTGGCGCGCCAGACGCCGGGCTTCTCGGCGCCGAGCTCGCCAACGTGATCAACGAGGCGGCGCTGCTCAGCGTGCGCGACGGGCGCGGGCTGATCGACGCGGCGACGCTCGACGAGGCGATCGACCGGGTCGTCGCCGGTCCGGCCAAGCACCACATCCTCACCGAGCAGGAGCGCTGGCTGATCGCGATCCACGAGGCCTCCCACGCGGTCGTGACCGATGCGCTGGGGCACACGGCCTCGACGCGCAAGCTTTCGATCGTCGCGCGCGGGCGCCAGCTCGGCACCGCCGCGCACATGCTCTCCGACCGCGACCAGACGATCATGACCAAGCCCGACCTGGAGAGCCAGCTGATCGTGATCACCGCGGGCCTGGCGGGCGAGCGGATTGCCTTCGGGCACACCTCGACGAGCGTCCACGACGACCTGCACGCCGCGACCGCGCTGGCGCGCAGCATGGTCACCTCCTTCGGCATGTCCGACGCGCTCGGCCTGGTGACGATCGGCGAGAAGAGCGGCGAGGTCTTCCTCGGCGCCTCGCTGCAGGACCTCGGCTCGGTCGGGCCCGAGACGCTGAACCTGATCGACAACGAGGTCGAGCGCCTGGTCGGCGACGCCGAGGCGCGCGCCGCCGTGGTCCTCGATCGCAACTGGAGCACCGTCGAGGAGACCGCCGCGGCGCTGCTCGAGCACGAGACGCTCTCCGGGGTGGCGCTCGATGCCGTGCTGTCGACGGTCCAGGAGGTGACGCTGGAGGAGCTGACGCCGGTGCGCAGGAACGCGCCCCCGCGCTTCACCACCCGCGACCCCAAGCAGGCCTCATGAGCTGATGGCAGGGTCTGATGAGCAAGCGGCGAGTCTCGTGAGCCAGGTAAGCCTACGATCGCCAGATGGATCGCATGAGACCACGCATGCCCTCGCCGGCGATGGTCGTCGCGCTGATTGCGCTCGTGCTCTCGACGACCGGGCTGGCAGACGCCGCCCGCCACGCGGTGATCAGCGCGATCGACGGCCACCCGATCAGCACAAAGCCGCACGCCGGTGGCATCCTGCTGCTCGGCAAGAACAGGAAGTTCCCGGCCTCGGTGATCCCCACGGTGAAGGAACGCCAGCAGGGCTGGCTGGCAAAACCGCGGCGCAGCTGGAAGGGACCTGCCCGCCCGACAGCATCAGCATCGGCGGGGGCGGGCAGCTGGTGCATGGAAACGGCGCCCTACCCGCTGACCAACGCGGACGTCGGCAAGAACAACTTCATCTGGGCCAGCAAAGCGTGCGAGGAAGCAGGTGGGTGGCTGCCCTCGGCCTCGGAACTGCTCGGCGCGGCGGCAGTGGATCAAGCTCGAGTCCACGATCCACGACTCGCAGCTGACCGCCACGATCAACCTGGATCCCACACGGGGCCTGAAAGACGAACGCGAGATGAGCTCGACGCTCGTCACGACCGAAGCGGGTTCGGCGGCCGCCGGGTTCGAGGGTGTCAGCGAAGGGGCTACGGGCGACCCTCGCCAGGGCCAGGCCAACCCGATCCCGCTGCCCGCCAACCCGCTGCCCGAATCGCTGCAGTACGTGACCGTCTACGGCAACGGTCAACAAGGGCGGCTTCGCCGGCTCCGAGCCGGTCATCGACGCCGAGAACTTCCGCTGCGCCTTCAACAAGACGCCCGGCGCGCTGAGCAAATCCGAATCCTAGAGCGGACTTCTCGATCAAGCCGAGATCGTGGCCCGCCGAAATCAGGTGGCGTCGTCAGTAGGCCAGTGAGAGGTGCCCGCCGCGCGGGTCCGGAGTGAATCCAATGTCGAAGAGATGGAAGAAGTCACCCGTGCCAAGCACCCTCTCTCCAGCGGTTTTGATCGTCGGCCAAAGTTGAAATGTGGGCCCCCAATACTCGCCTGTGCTCGGGTGCATGAGCTTGGCGACGATTGGGACGGTGAGCGCCTCGCTCGCCACTTCGCTGCCGTCGGCGAGTCTTGTGGGAGGGCCAGGTGCGCGTGAGGCGCTCAGGCCGAGCGCGTCTGCATCGGCGCTGCGAAACGATGAGATCGGAGCTCCGCTGCGGACCACCGCGGTGATCTTGTGAGGCGCGCCCCATCGACCATCGGATCCTTGCGCGCGCAGCGCGAGTGCAACGCAGGGAGGGGTGTGTCGGGCGTAGGGTATGAGTAGTCGTGGCATTGTTGTGGCGCTCGGCTCGCTCGGCTTATGCGTACTGACGGCTCGGGTCTCTGACAAATGCCGAGACGTCATCTGGCTGGCGCTCGTCGCGAGCGAGCAGCTCATCCAGGTCAGCCGCGTCGGCGATCACACGGCCTGCCTCAGAAGGACGTATCAATACCCATCTGGCGGGGTACTCGGCGACGATCTCCGGAGCGATCGTCGCCGGAAATGACGTGTCTCCGTCCTCGTAGGCTGGCTTGGCTGGCGCGAACGGATCTCCGCCCTCGATGCTGAGCAGACGCTCTCGCGTGGTCATCTCCATCTGGAAGAAAAGTATAGGCCCTGCCCGCACCGCCCGAGGGCCGGCCGCCCGCTACCGCACAGACCGCTCGCGCGCTGAGCCCAGGCCGCCGGCGAGGGTGGCTGTGCGGCGCTGGCGCCGGGTCGTGTGGGTGGCCGGTGCAGACGCAGAGGCGGGCTCGTGCTGGGCCTGGTCGCCGAGTCGCGCGGCGAAGCACACTCCGATGACCAGCAGGCTGAGGGCGATCCAGGTGGTGAGGATGACGAGGAAGATCATGGCCGTGGATTTGGTGCAGAAAATCAAGCCTACCACATTTCTCATAAAACAGACCAAGATTGATGACTTTATAGCGCTCGCGGAACTTCGGAGCGCGAGCGAGCCCTCGATGCCATCGATCTCCTCGATCCCGCACACCCCCAGGCGCCGCAAACACGGAGCTCGGCCCCGCCAATGGCCTATTCGGCCACTCGCCTTGACTGGAGTCGAGATAGCTGATTAGGGTGGCCGCGCTCACAAGATCCGCAAAGGACGCTCACAGGATCCGCAAGGAATCAGGGCGCACGTGCCGGGGACGCACATTCAGAGTGCGATACCGCCGGCACACGTCAGGGACGACGAACAAGGACGTGGATATGGGCCGCACGGACGATGGATCAGTGTTCAGGGTGCGCAGGGACGATCGACCCGTGCGCGCGGTGCGTGGGGACTATGGACCGGTGCGCACGGTACGCAGGGACGATCGACCCGTGCGTGGGGGCTATGGACCGGTGCGCACGGAGCGTAAGGACGATCGACCGAGACTCAGGGTGGGGATCGTCGGGCTGGGGTACTGGGGGCCCAACCTCCTGCGCGGGTTGATCGAGCAGCCGAGCGTCGATGTCTCCTACATCTGCGATCGCGACGAGGCGCGTCTGGCCACTTTCGGCCGGCGCTATCCCGGGGCCACGGCCACGAGCAGCTACGAGGATCTGCTGGGGGACCCGCGCCTGGATGCGATCTTGATCGCGACGCCGGTGTTCACGCACTTCGAGCTGGCTTCGGCGGCGCTGCGGGCCGGCAAGCACACGTTTGTCGAGAAGCCGCTGGCGCCCTCGACGGCCGAGGTCAACGAGCTGATCGAGCTCGCCGAGGAGCGCGATCTGCGCCTGATGTGTGGGCAGACGTTCCTCTACAGCCCCCCGGTGAGAGAGGTCAAGCGCCTGATCGACACGGACGAGCTCGGAGACATCTTCTTCATCTCCTCCAGCCGTGTGAACCTCGGCCTGCATCAGCGCGATGTCAGCGTCATCTGGGATCTCGGGCCGCACGATTTCTCGATCCTGCTCCACTGGCTGGACGAGGTGCCGGAGTCGATTGCCGCGAGCGGACGCGACTCGATCGTGCCGGGCATCTACGACGTCGCCTTCATGAGCCTGCAGTTCCCGTCGGGACTCGTCGCGAATGTCGAGCTGAGCTGGCTCGCGCCGAGCAAGCTGCGCCGCACGGCGATCGTCGGCAGCAACAAGATGGTCGTCTACGAGGACGGCACCCCGGAGCCGGTGCGAGTGTTCGACCGGGGTGTCGTCTATCGGGACCCCGAGACGTTCGGTGAGTATCAGCTCTCCTACCGCAGCGGCGACATCCGCTCGCCCCAGATCGCGGCCACCGAGCCACTTGTGACTGAGCTGGCGGAGTTCGTGCGTCTGATCGCAACGGGGGAGACCTCCGGCGATCTCGAGCTCGCGCGCCAGGTCGTGATGCTCGCCGAGGCGGCCGAGTCTTCGCTCTCAAGCGGCGGCGCCCCGGTCGCGGTCTCCGACTACACGGGTGCTCTGGCTTGAGCCCCGCCAGCGCACGCGCCGAGGAACGGCAAGGAGCTCGATGAGCGTTCAAGAGCGGGCTGGCCGATCTTCGATCGGTCGCGAGCAAGCGCAGGCGACCGCGCCGGTCGTGCCGTTCGTGGGCCTGGCCCGCCAGCATGCCGCGCTCGGCGAGCAGCTGCGGGCAGCCTTCGAGCGGGTGCTATGCGCCGACGGCTTCATCCTCGGCGGCGAGGTCGAGGCATTCGAGCGCGAGTTCGCCGGTTACTGCCAGGCGTCGGAGTGCGTGGGCGTGGCCTCCGGCACGGCTGCGCTCGCGCTGGTGCTGATCGCCGCTGGGATTGGGCCCGGCGACGAGGTGCTGGTGCCCGGCCACACGTTCATCGCCTCGGCGCTCGCTGTCCTGCACGCCGGCGCCACCCCGGTGTTCTGCGACGTGCAGCGCGACACGGGGCTGATCGACCCCGACTCCGCGGCTGCGCTGGTTGGCCCGCGCACGGCGGCGGTGATCGCCGTCCATCTCTACGGGCAGGTGTGCGACATGGATTCGATCAATGCGCTTGCCGCGCGGCACGGCCTGTTCGTGCTCGAGGACGCCGCACAGGCCCACGGCGCCACCTGCGACGGCAGGCGGGCCGGCTCGCTGGGCAACGCGGCCGCGTTCTCGTTCTACCCGAGCAAGAACCTCGGCGCGCTCGGCGACGGGGGCGCGGTCTGCACCGGCGATGCGCAGCTGGCGGCTCGCGTCAGAGAGCTGCGCCATCTCGGCCAGCGCGGCAAGGGCGAGCACGTCGTGGTCGGCTACAACGAGCGGCTGGACGGCCTGCAGGCAGCCTTCCTGCGGGTCAAGCTTCCACTACCTCGACGGCTGGAGCGCGGCGCGCCGGCGCCACTCACAGCACCTGCGTGAGGAGCTTCCAGTGCAGCTCGCCGTCCTCGGCGAGCGTGCCGCGACGCCGTGCGTCTACCACCTCTTCCCGGTGCGCCATCCAGGCGCGCGATCAGCTGGTGGAGCTGCTGCGCGCCGAGGGGATCCAGGTGGGCCTGCACTACACCCCGGCGGCGCATCGGCACGCCGCCTTCGCGAATCTCCCAGCGAGCTCGCGCCCAGTCGAGCTGCCAGAGGCCGAGGCGTGGGCCGGCGAGGAGCTCTCGCTGCCGATGTTCGCCGAGCTGAGCGACGCGGAGGTGCAGCGGATGGCCGTGGCCTGCCGGGCGGCGTGCGAAACGATCTCCTAGCGCGAGATGACCGGCGACGCGCTACTGACCAGGCACCGGCGAGCGACCTTTCGCGCGCGCCGCGCGCGCGCCGGGCGGGTGCTCGCGCGCGCCGGCTTCCCGCGCCTGGTCTCACCTGAGCGGGTGTTGCTGATCGGCACGGGCAAGGTCAGCGTTGCCTTGATCGAGATGATGCGCGCCAAGCAGAGCCTGCGCCTGCAGCCGATTGGGATGGTCAGCTGCGATCAGAGCGCGGGCGGAGCGGTTGCGCTGCCGCGGCTCGGCCGGCTGGAGGAGGTCGACCTACCCGATCTGATCGTCGAGCATCGCGTGCGGCGGGTGCTCGTCGCGGACGTCGAGCTCGAGCGCGAGCGGCTCTTGGGTGTGCTGCGCGACTGCAAGACGGTATCGGTCAACGTCAGCCTGCTGCCCTTCATGTTCAGCGTGCTGGGTCCCTCCGTCGAGATCGACGAGCTGCAGGGAGTGACCGTGCTGGGGGTCAATCCGTCGGTGCTCTCGCGCTCCTCGCGGATCGCAAAGCGCGCGCTCGACCTCGCCGGAGCCGGGCTGCTGGGCGTGCTCGCGCTTCCGCTGCTGTTGGTGGCGGCGGTGGCGATCAAGCTCGACTCGCCGGGACCCGTGTTCTTCCGCCAGGAGCGCATCGGGCGAGGCGCCGTCCGCTTCCGGCTGGTGAAGTTGCGCACGATGGCGCTCGACGCCGAAGCCCGGCGGGCGGAGCTGCTGGCGCAGAGCAAGGACCCCGGCTGGCTGCACCTCGAGCACGACCCGCGGATCACTCGCGTGGGGCGTCTGCTGCGGCTGAGCAGCCTCGACGAGCTGCCGCAGCTGTGGAACGTGCTGCGCGGTGACATGAGCCTCGTCGGACCCCGGCCGCTCGTCGCCGAGGAGGACCGGATGGTCAATGGCTGGGCCCGCGGGCGGCTCGATCTGACCCCCGGGATCACCGGGCTCTGGCAGGTTCTCGGCCGCACCAGCATTCCCTTCGAGGAGATGGTCAAGCTGGACTACCTGTACGTGACGAACTGGTCGCTGTGGGGGGACATCAGGTTGATTCTCCGCACGCTGCCCGTGGTGCTGCGACGCAGTGGAGCCAACTGAGGCCCATGCGCTCGCATGTCTCGATCCGCCGGGTCCGTTCGGTGTCCGGCAATACCGTGGCGATGCTTCTCGCGCGGCTGCTCACGACGCTCTCGCAGGCCGCCGCGTTTGCGCTGGTCGAGAAAGGCTATGGGACGCAGACGCTCGATCGTTACGCCGTGGCGTTCGCGGCCGCCACCTTCGTCGGCCTGTCGCTCGACTTCGGGACGAGCACCTGGGCCACGCGCGAGCTCGCTCTGCGCCGGCCGGCCTATGCGTGCGTGCGCGCTCGACTGCCAATGCTGAGCCTCGTGCTGGTCGGCCTCGCGGTGGGCGTGGGCGCTGATGTCCTCGACATCGGGCAAGCGCTCGAGATCGTCGCGATCGGCGCCGTGCTCGCCGCGAGCTATCTGGCGAAGGGCTTGTTCATGGGGCGCAGGATGCACGAGCGTGAGGCGATCTTCGCTGCCGCTGAGAGCGCCCTGATGATTGCGCTCCTGGCCGGTTCATTTCTAAAGATTCTTCCTCACCTTTCGCCGCTTATCTATACCTGCATGGCCTACGCGGCCGGCGCGTTGGGAAGGTGGGTCACGATGCCCGCCGCGATCCGGCCGGCTCGGGGAACGGGCGCAGCCGGAACCACCGCGGCCAGCTGGTGGTTCAAGACGATGACGCCCTACGGCGCGCAGAACATGGTGATGATGGCCTCCACGCAGCTCGATGTGGTGCTGCTCGCCGCGCTTTGGCTGATGCCGGTGCCTGGAGGAGTGGCTGCGTACGCGCTGGCGATGCGCGTCTATTACGCGGCGCCGATGCCGCTCGACGCGCTCAGCTCGGCGCTGCTGCCGCGGTTCGTGGAGCGGCCGGGAGAGCATCGGCGGACAGCGATCCTCGGCACCGTCCTCGGCTCGCTGCTCGCTGCCTGCACCGCCGGGTCCTTCGCCTGGGCCGCTCCGCTGTTTGGCTACAGCCAGGAGATCGTGCACCAGCTACGCGTCGCTCTGCTGATTCTGGCGTTCTCGTTCCTTGCCCGCTGCTTGGCCTACGTGCTCGGCGCGTTGGTGACAGCCCAGGGCAGACAGCGGACGCGTCTGTTCAGCGCGACGGGCAGCCTGACGGTGATGGTCACGCTCGACCTGATCCTGATTCCGAGTCATGGGTTGGTCGGCGCCTCGTGGGCGATGGTCGCCGCCGACTGGGTGCAGATCGTGGGATACGCGGTAGGCGTCTGGCGGATCGGCGTGTCCGCGCGCCGGGCAATCCCACAGGGGCTATAGGAAGGCTGAGCCGATGCGGATCGCTTTGACCCATATGTCCTCGGATCGGAACAAGGGTGACTATGCGATCCTGAGCGCGACCGTCGCGGCGCTGCGCGATGTGGTGGCGGGCTCGATCATCACGGTCGTATCGGCCGAGCTGCCGAGCACGGCTCTGGAGCTTCCGGCGGATACCCGCCTGAGCAGGACGCTGGGATGCGACATCCTCGGCACCCCGGTGCCGTCTCTGCGAGCATTTGCCGGCGGTCGCGGGCGGTGGATGCTGAGGCTGATCCGCGCGGAGCTCTTCATCTGGGGCAAGCGAGTCATCGGAGATCGAGCGCTGATGATCGTGGCGCGGGAGGATCGGAAGCTCTTTCGCACGCTCGCCGGCGCGGATGTCGTGGTGGCAAAGGGTGGGTCTTACCTGCATTCGCTCGGGGGTTTGGGCGAGGTGATCTATCTGTGGCGCATGCTGTACCCGCTCAGGATCGCCCATGCCTACTCTCGTAAGACGGTGCTGCTCGGGGTCTCGTTTGGAACGTCCTACTCAGGACTGACCAAGGCAATGCTCCGAAGCGCGGTGCGGTCGCGGGCGAAGCTCTACGTGCGGGAGCCGATCTCGCTCGCGTTCGCGCGGTCCGAGTTGGGTATCGCCGGTGAGGACCTCCAGTTGATCCCGGATCTCGCCTTCCTGACCGCCAACGATGCGCCGGAGAGGCCCGCCGGCGATGAGCTGAGGATCGGCGTGACGGTCCGCTACAGCCGTTTCGCGGGCGCGTCGCCCGCGCTCGCCCTGGAGCGGTACATGCAGGCGCTGCAGAATGTCTTGGGAGGCCTGCTCCAAGCCGATCCGCGCGCACGGGTGCTCTTCATCCCGCAGGTCCTTGAGGACATCCCGCTTGCCCACGATCTGGCCGCCGGCCTTGAGGATCGCGATCGAGTCGAGGTGCTCGACGCGGACCTGTCGTTGGCGGAGCTCCTCGGTTTGTACGCCCGACTCGACATCTTGATCGGGACGAGACTGCACTCGATCATCCTGGCGGCGGTCACGGCGATTCCCTTCGTGCATATCGTGGTCGAGCGCTCCAAGAGCTACGGAACGCTGGAGCTGCTGGGCATGGAGAGCGCGGGTGTGCCCTACGACGGGATCACGAGCAGCGCTCTGATGCAGGCCGTCCAGCACGTGCTCGCGAACCGCGATCAGATTTCCGAGCGGCTGCAAGTCCGTGTCGAGGAACAACGCACAAACCTGAGACAGATCCTCACGGTCTGCCTGGAACCGATCGCGGACGCCGCTCGGTCAGACAGCGAGGGCGTTGATTTGGCGAGGGCGGCGTAATGGGTCAAAGCCCGAGGCTATGCCTGATCACACATGCTCGCTTTCCGATCGGCGAGCCGCGCGCCGAGCGGGCCGCGCGAGCGGCGCTGAGCGACGGCTATCGGGTCGATCTGATCGCGCTGCGGGGTGCCGGCGAGCGGGCCCACGAGCGCCTGCACGGGATCACCGTTTGGCGCCTGCCGATACGACATCGGCGCGGCGCGACGATCGCGGTGATGGCGCTCGAGTACTGCTCGTTCACGATCCTCGCCGGCATCTGGACGCTGCTCCTGCGGCTGCGCGGCAAGCTCGATGTCGTGGAGGTGCACTCACCTCCCGAGTTCCTGGTCCTGGCCGGGCTGTTGCCCAAGCTGCTCGGCGCGCGGCTGGTGCTCGACGTGCGCGACCTCTCCTCGCATCTGTGGGAGGCGCGCTTCGGCTGCTCGCGGGCTAACACGGTCGTAATTGGCCTGCTGCGCGGTCTCGAGCGGGCGGCGTGCGCGTTGGCGGACGCCGTGGTGACGGTCCACGAGCCCTATAAGGCGCAGCTGACCGCGCGCGGAGCGGATGGGCGAAGGATCGCCGTCGTGATGAACGTTCCCGAGGAGTCGCTGATCGCGGGTGTCAAGCGTTCGGTCGTGCCCGTGGGCGATGGCAACGGCAACCACAACGGTGACGGCAATGGCAACGGGGAGTTCACCGTCGCATACCACGGCACGATCACCAACTGGTATGGCGTCGATCTGCTCGTCCAGGCGATTGGTCTGCTGCGCGCGCGAGAGCGTCAGGTGAGCGCGGTCATCCTGGGCGAGGGTGATCAACTCGCGGCCGTGCGTGAGCTCGCCGCGGAGCTGGGTGTGGGCGATTCGATCTGCTTCTCCAATCGGTACCTGCCGATCGAAGAGGCTCTCAAGGCTGTCGCGGGGACCGACTGCGGGATCATCTCCAACCGCCCGTCCGAGCTCAATCGGTTCATTCTGCCGAACAAGCTGTTCGAGTATGTCGCGCTCGGGATCCCGGTGGTGAGCGCCCGCCTAGAGACGGTCGCCGCTCACTTCGGCGACGACGACGTGACGTTTTGCCGGCCCGGGGACCCGGCGTCGCTGGCCGGTGCGATCGCCTGGGTGATGGATCAGCGCGTGGCGGCCAAACGGAAGAGCGAGCGCGCTCAGGCGCGGGCACAGCTGTATCGCTGGCGTGACAATCGCGCCAGATACCTGGATGTCCTGCGCGGCGAGCTGGCTGGGCACATCGGCGAGCGCGTCTAGAGCGATCGATGGCACGGGCAAGCTCAACACATGCAGCCATTCTGCGCCAGCCGGCCGATCGGCGATCGGCCGCGCTCGCCGCGGTGCTGGCTGCCTTGGCGATCGCGATCGGCGCCGGCGCGGCGGCGGCTCCGCTGCAGACGCTGATCTGCGCGGTGGTGCTCAGTCTGCTGGCGGCGGCCACCCTTACGGGCGCTTCTCAGCGGTTCGTGGTCATCTTCGGAGCGCTGGCCGTCGTGCCGATCCTCAGCGGTCTCGCCGCGTATGGGCAGCTGCATCCACACGAACTGAAGCTGTTGAGCGACGTCGCTTTGGCGAGCGGATTCGTCCCGCTGCTGCAGGGTTTCGCGGCGATGCGCCGGGAGGTCAAGGATCTGGCGTGGCTGGTCCTCGGGCTGATGGTCGCCGGGGAGCTCGTGGGGGCCGCTCACTCGCACGGAGGACTGGCTCTTGCCGTCCCAGCGGTGTGGCAGGACCTGCGCTGGCCCGGAGCGATCGGCTGGGGACTGTACCTGGGCGGTCAGCTGACGGCGGCGCAACGCGTCAAATGGGCATATCGCCTGCTGCTGGGGTGGAATATCTGCCAGGCCGTCGTTGCGCTGGGCCAGATCGGGTTGGGCGAGGGTGGCGAAACGCGATTCTCGCTGCCCGTCGTGAGCGGAGCCTTCGGACATCCGACGCTGGGGTCGATCGTCGGCACGATCCTCCTCAGCCTGATCATCAGCGACGCGCTGTCGCCCACCGGGTTGCTCTCGCGCAGGCAGCTGATCCGCGGGGGAGCACTCGCGTTGTTCGTGGTGGTCATCAGCACGCGGCTGAAGCCCCTGCTCGCGATTGGCGGCCTGCTCGTGTTCATCTGCTCGATTCGGCTGCTGCGCGGACGCTGGCTCAGCGCGTTCGTTGCCGTCGCGATCCCGGTGAGCTTCTTTCTGGCGCTTCCATTCACGAGCGGTTTGACCGCCACCGACGCGGAAGCGGGCAACGGCTTGGTGGGCAGCGTCGCGGGCCACGCGGGGCCGCGGAGGAGTCTTCTGGGAGGCGCGGAGAAGTTGGCCGATGACGAGCTTCCCTTTGGCTGGGGCCTCGGAACGTTTGGATCGAACATCAGCCAGAGCGCCGAAGCGGACTCGTTCGGCGCCGCCGGCCTGGATACCACCTATGGGTTCTCCGACGCTCAGCCTGAATTCAGGTACGACAGCCTGATGGCGCATGTGCTCGGCGAGCGCGGCTGGGTGGGCCTGGGGCTGTGGGTGGGTTGCTTCGTGGCGGTTCTGGTGCTGATGGTGATGATCTCGCCCGGATACCTGTTTCCAGCCTGTGCGCTGGCGGCTGCGCTGACGCTGACGCCGATCTCGCCATCGCTGCAGGACCCGACGATTGCGCTCTTGATGTTTCTCCCCGCCGGCCTGTGTGTCGTGCCGGCGAGCGGGATCTTGCGAGTGCGGGACGGACCATCGGGGTCGGTCGGTGGCACGAGCCGCCCGTGGTCAGCCCGCGAGCTCACGCCGGCGCACAACGGGCAGGGGACGAACGGATGAAGATCCTGACCGTAACTAACATGTATCCGTTTGCTGCCGAGCATTACTACGGCAGTTTCGTGCGAGAACACGTCGACGCACTCGTGAGTGAGGGTGTGGAGGTCGATGTGATCTTTGTCAATCCCAAGGAAGGGAAGGTGAGGTATCTGACCGAGATGCCACGCTTGGCGAGGGCGATTCGTGAGCGCTCCTACGATGTCCTGCACGCCCAGCACAGCTATTGCGCCGTGCAGACCGCCGGGCTGCGCAGCGTCCTTCAGATCGACACGCCGCTGCTCTTCACGATCCACGAGGGCGAGGCCTACAGCACCTCGAGCGCCGGCAGAAGCGCGAGGCTGAGCAAACGGCTGGCCTACTGGAAGCGCTTGAAGCGACTGGCCCTGGATCTGAGCGACCACGTCGTCACGGTGGACGAGCGGTTGCTCTCGGTGCTCGGCTACCAGGGTGGCTACAGCGTGATCGCGCCCGCGGTCGACACGGAGCTGTTCCGGCCACTGGATCGAGCGGAGTGCCGCGGGCGGCTGGACCTTCCGCGCGAGGGGGCGATCGTGTTCTTCCCGGCGAGCGTCGCGCGACCAGAGAAGGGGGTTGACGTATTCAGAGCGGCCCTCGCACATGTGGATAGGAAGGTGCACGTGTGCTACGGCGGGCAGATCGAGCGCGCGCAGATGCCGCTGTACATGAACGCGGCCGATGTCGTGGTGGCGACATCCCACTTCGAGGCTTCGCCGATGATCGTCAAGGAGGCGATGGCCTGCGACACGCCCGTGGTCTCGACGGATGTTGGAGATGTCAGGGCGCTGTTCGGAGCGAGCGCTGGTTGCTTTTGCGTCGATCGAGATCCGCAAGAGATCGCCCGGGCGCTCAGGTGGGCGCTGGAGTTGACGGGCCCGGTGGGCGCTCGCGAGCAAGTTCTGGCCCGCGGTCTCTCGCCGGCGTCCGTGGCGGCGCGTTACCGGGAGATCTACCGTGAAATGTCCTTGCCTCGATAGGTCATTTACTGGAACAGTTATGAGAATCGGGCATAGAAACCAAATACAACAGTCGGTGCGAGGAAGGTAGCTGAATGGACACTGAAGAGACAAGCCTGAACCTCGAGCAGGTCGTGGGTCTCCTGCGTCGCCGCGCGCCATGGATCCTGCTGTGCTTTGTGCTGGTCGCAGGTGCGGCCTACGGTTTCTCCAGCCAGCAGCCCAAGCGGTACACCGCGACGGCCTCGCTCGTGTTCAGCAACAACCAGCTCGGACAGCAGGTCGCTGGGCTTGCCGTGGCGAGCGGGACCAGTCAGCAGGCCCTCCAGAACACGAATCTCAAGCTCGTCAAGCTCGGCGACATGGCGGCGAAGACCGCGGGGGTGCTCGGACGGGGGCTGACGAAGGCGGAGGTCAGCGCGAATCTGAGCGTGAGCGGGGAAGGGGAATCGAACATCGTCAACGTGTCCTCCACCGCGACCTCGCCGGTGCTCGCGGCCGCGATCGCGAACACCTATACCGACCAGTTCGTCGCCGAGCAGCAGAACAGCAACCACGCCTACTATGCCTCCGCGCTGGCGCTCGTCAACAGGCAGCTGGCGGCGCTCTCCCCGCGGCAGCGGGCCGGTACGGCGGGGCTGGCGCTCGAGGATCGCGCGCAGTCGCTGGGGACGCTCGCCGAACTGCGCAACGGCAACGTCCAGGTCGCTCAGGCCGCGGCGGTCCCGAGTGCGCCGTCCGCCCCGCAGGTCTCGAGGAACACGGTCCTCGGCGGGGTCGTGGGTCTGCTGCTCGGGCTCGTCGTCGCGTTCCTGCTCGAGCGCTTCGACCGCCGGATCTCCGAGCCGAAGGACTTGCAGGCGATCTACGGCCTGCCGCTGCTCGGGGTCGTTCCCGAGAGCGCCGCGCTCTCGCGCGCCCCGAGCGGCAAGGCACGCGCCACGGGAGCCCTGCCCGCGAACGAGGCCGAGGCGTTTCATCTGATCCGCGCGCACCTGCGCTACTTCAACGTCGATCGGGAGCTGCGCACGCTGCTGGTCGCCTCGGCCGCGCCGGGTGACGGGAAGACGACAGTCGCCCGGCATCTGGCGAGCGCGGCGGCGAGGATGGGCTCGCGGGTGCTGCTCCTCGAGGCCGATCTGCGGCGTCCGACGCTCGCCCAGCAGCTCGAGATTTCCTGCGGGTCCGGGCCTCGTCGGATGTGCTGATCGGGGCTGGTGGCGTTGAGCGAGGCGACTCAGATCGATCGACTTGCGTCAGCCGGCGCGGCAATGGTTCGCGCGGGCGGATGCTCGATGTGCTGGTCGCGGGCGCGGCGTTGCCGCCGAACCCGGGAGAGCTGATCGAGAGTCACGCGATGGAGGCACTGCTCGAGCAGGCGAAGTCCACGTATGACCTGATCGTGATCGATACGCCGCCGTTGACCGCGGTCTCTGACGCGTTCCCGTTGCTGGGGAAGGTCGATGGCGTGATCATCGTGGGCCGGGTGGGGCGCAACCGCCGCGATGTCGCCGAACGCCTGCACGAGACCCTTAGGGGCGTCGGCGCCCCGTTGCTGGGGGTCGTCGCGAATGGCTTCAAGTCGGGTCGGCTCGGCTCCTACGGAGCCTATGGCTATGCCTATGACTACGCCAGCACCGCCCCCGCTGCCACCGAGCCCGAGCGGCCCCTTGCCGTGGGGGTGTCGAGCAACGGTTCGAGCAACGGCGCGTCTCACGCGGAGCCTATGCCGATTGTCAAGGGCTGAAAGCTGGGTCTGAATGGCCGGGCGCCCGGCAAGATCGATGATCTGCATGCGCCGGTGTCGGGTCGCGTCGGGATCGGGCGCGGTCGTGCCCGCCGACGGAGGACGCGCCCGGCGCGCGTGCGGGGGGGTTCGCCGTCACGGCGCTGATGCTCCTGCCCGGCGCGCTGATCGTCTTCATGGGGTTCAACGCCGGGGGCTACTTCCCGGCGACGCCCGCTGTCGCCGCGCTGGTGCTCGCGCAGATCCTGCTCGTGCGGATCATGCAGTCGCGCCATCCGTTCGAGGGGCTGGCGCCCGTCACGCTCGTCGCGATCGCCGCGCTCGGGCTGTACACGCTGATGACGCTGGCTCTCCGCGTCCTGGTCGCACTCGACGAGCCGGGCGCTGATCGAGTTCGACCGCGCCTGGCTGCTATCTGCTGATCCTCGTCCTGTTCGGGACGCTGCGCGCGAGCACGCGGGACCTGCGCTGGCTGATCAGGGGTCTCGTGATCGGCGCGTCGGTCGTGTGCCTGGCGGGCCTGATCAGCCGCGTGCTGCCCGACGTCTGGCACACCGCGCCCGACGTGTCCAACGAGCGGCTGAGCTATCCCGGTCACCTACTGGAACGCGCTCGGGCTGCTCGCCGCGATCGGCATCGTGCTCGCGTTTCATCTCACCTGCGCGCTCGCGCGAACGACGCCTCGTCGCGCATGCTCGCGGCGGCGGTCGTGCCGCTGCTCGCCGCCACGCTGTTCTTCACCTTCTCGCGCGGGGCGATCGCCGCGGGGGTCGATCGGGCTGGTCGTCTACGTGCTCGTGGCCCGTCCCAGCGGGCTGCTCAGCGGTGTGCTCGCGACGGTTCCGGCCAGCGCGGCGCTGATCGTGGTCGCCTATCACGCCAACCTGCTGGACACGGTCGACCCGACCACGCCGGCGGCCGTCGTGCAGGGTCATCGCGTCGCGCTGGTCGCCGGCATCTGCGCGGCCGTGTGCGCCGGTCTGCGCTTGTTCTTCGCGACCCGATCTGGATCCGCGCCTGCGCGGCGCTGCGAGCAGGGCGCTGATGAGCCGCCGGGCGAGGCTCGCCGCGATCGCGGGCGCCCGTCGCGGCGGTCTTGCTGCTCGGTCTCGCGCTCGGCGCTTCCCCACGGCCTCGAACACGACTGGCACCGATTCATCAGCGGCGCCACTCCCCGCGGCAACGCGAGCGACCTGCGCGAGCGGCTGACCGACCCCTCCAACAACGGGCGCACCGATCTGTGGCGGGTTGCGCTGCACGGGTTCTCACGCGTCCCCGCTGCACGGCTACGGAGCGGGGATGTACCAGACCCTGTGGGACCGCAACCGCCCCAGCTTCGTTTACACGATCAACGCCCACAGCCTGTACCTGCAGGCGATGGCGGAGCTCGGGATCGCGGGTCTCGCGCTGCTGCTGCTCGCGATCGTCGCTGTCCTTTACGGGCTGGGCGCGCGCGCGCGGGGGTCGCGGCGCTCGATCTACGGCGCGCTGCTCGCGGCCGGCGTGGTCTGGGTGCTGCGCGCCGGCGTGGACTGGGACTGGGAGATGCCCGTTGTCACGCTCGGATTCTTCGCCGCCGCGGGCGCTGCCCTGAGCCCCCGCAAGGGGTCCGGCCACGGTTGGGTGCCGGGCTACAACAGCCGCATGATCCTCGGCCTGCTGTGTCTCGCCACGATCGTGACGCCCGTGCTGATCATCGGCTCGCAGAGCCGGCTCGAAACTGCCGAGCGCGCGCTGTACGCCTCCAACTGCGCGAAGGCCAGCTCCTCGGCGCTGTCGTCGATCGGGTGGCTCGACATTCGTCCAGAACCGTATGAGATTCTCGGGTTCTGCGACGTCGAGCGTGGCCTGCCCAGGCTCGGGGTCGCCGCGATGAAGCAGGCGGTGCGCCGCGACCCCGGCAGTTGGGAGACGTACTACACGCTGGCGATCGCGCAGGCGGCCGCCGGCATCGACCCGCGGCCGGCCGCCGCGCGGGCGTTGCGGATGAACCCGCTCGAGCCGCTCACGCGGGAGGAGGTCAGGGAGTTCCAGAGCGCGAGCCCGGTGGAATGGGTCAACCGGGCGGCGATCGTGCGGGCCGCCGCGCTGCACGACAACAACCTCTCGATCGTCCCCTCCTGAGGCGGATCAGTCGAGGGCCTCGCGCAGCTTGCGTAAGGCCCGGTAGACGCGACCCTCGACGGTGGTGAGGGGCTCGGCGATCAGCTTGGCGATCTCCGGGACGGTCAGGTCGGCGCCGAAGCGCAGGGCGATCGCCTCGCGCTCCTCCTCGGTGAGGGTTGCGAGGCCGCGGCTGAGCAAGTCGCGATCGGAGATCGCCTCCTGCTCGTCGCCCGATCCGAGGCTCGATCCGCTCGCGACGCGTTCGAGCACGCGGTCCTCGGTGTGCCGCCGCCGGATGTTGTCGCGCAGGCAGTTGAGCGCGATCGCGTAGAGCCAGGTCTTCGCGCTCGCCTTGCGCGGGTCGAAGCGACGGCGGGCGCGCAGCGCCCGTTCGAAGGTGTCCGCGAGCAGGTCTTCGGCCAGGACGCGGTCGCCCGTGCGGTAGCTGAGGAAGGCGAACAGCGCCTGGGCGTGCTCAGCGTAGAGCCGCTCAAACGTGTCGTCGCGCATCGACCGCATCAACTCGGTATCGGCAGGTTTGGCGGATCGGAGACCGCTTTGGACACCGCTTGGACGAATCGGAAAGCCGCAGTCAGGAACCGGGCCGGTCGTGCGTATAAGTCGATATGAGCCGTCCATACGACGAACAACGCTTCGCGGATGACCTGCAATGGGTCGCCGACGTGCTTCGCGACCAGCGTCCAGCGCTAGAGCCGCTCGAGCTTGATCGGGTCAAGCTGCGGGCGATGCGCGGTGCGCGCCGATCCACCTCTCCATCTACCGCCCCAAGGAAGGGATTTCTTATGCGCTCACGCCTGACGACGCTTCTTACCGTTGGATTCCTCACCCTGGGCACCGGCGGTGCGCTGGCTATGTTCGGCGGGGGTGGCCTCGGCTTCGGTGGGGGGCATGGTGCAAGCGCCAGCTACCACCAGTACCGCCCCGAATGTCCGCCCGGCTACGAATTCACCGGTGGGCGCTTTTGCCGTCCGATTCCGCCTCCGAAATGTGGGCATGGCTATGAATTCAAAGAAGGCAAATGCGTTCCGCTTCCGCCTCCGACGTGTCCGCCCGGCTACGAAGTGCGCGGCCGGAGTTGCGTCCCGATCCCGGTCCCGCACTGTCCGCGTGGCTACACCTACGAAGCCGAACACTGCGTGAAAGATCACCGGGGTGGCGGTGGCAACGGCGGTCAAGGCGGCGGCAGTGGCGGTGGCCACCAAGGCGGTGGTGGTAACGGCGGCGGCAATGGCGGCGGCCGTGGTCACCAGGGCGGCGGCCAGGGCGGTGGCGGCGGCTTCGGCTTCGGAGGTGGCGGCCACGGCTTCGGTGGTGGTGGCTTCGGCTTCGGCGGCGGAGGTGGCGGCTTCGGGGGCGGCGGCCACCATCGCTAGCGCCGAGATCGCAGACCGTGCATGCGCATGCGGAGAGGGCCCCGATCGCGGGCCCTCTCCGCGGTCCTAAGGTGAAGCGATGCAGAGGCTAGCCGCGCCGATCGTGTGGGGAGCTGTTCTGTTCGGGGTCGCGGGGACCCTCGTCGCCCTGCGCGGCCGCGGAAGCGAGGAAGTCTTTCAATACGAACAGTCGCGCTCGCTGAGGCTCACGCCGGCGAGAGTGCTGAGCGCGGCGCATGTGGAGGCGGTCGTGGCCGAGGCCCCTGAGCCCGTGCCTGCAGGCAGGCGCACGCGGCCCGTGCAGGTGAGCTGCCGGCCGAGTGCGGGCGGGACGCTGCGCAACCCCTGGTCGTGCATGGTCCTCTATCGGTCCGGCACCCGGGCGCACTACCGCGTGCTCGTCGAACCCGACGGGCACTACAGCGGGGTTGGCAGTGGGATCATCACCGGCTGCTGCGTCGACGCTCCCACGCTGCACTGAGTGGCGGGCCGGCCGGCGGAGGTCAGATACTCTTTCTACAGGGCGGAACCATCCTTTCGGAAGGGTGGAATCCCGAGTAACTGGGCCAAGGTTTGCAGATCTGCTCGGGCCTCAGATTTACTTGCCAAGGGGCATCAAATGTGCAAGATTCCGGCCTCGACTTGAGTTTGATAGCGGTATCTCAACATCTGTTTGAGGTGCGATGCCCATCATGCGTGGAGCGATGATGACAAGCAAGGAGGCTGGGGAGGCGCTATGAGCAGCGAAGTGGGAGGCAAGGCCGAGACGCAGACTCGTCTCAGTCCTGCGCCGGCGCCGATCGGCCCCGGCGGCTTTGTGGGGCTCGGGGTCAGACGCCGCCCGACGTTGCAGCGGATCATTGAGGTGCGTGGGCCGGCGGCTGGTATGTGGCGGGATGCGTTGTTTCGCCGGATGCTGCTGGCGGCGGATGTCGTTGCGATCGCGGGGGCGTTTTTGGGGGTGACGCAGCTTTCTCCGCGGCCGCTGGTGTTGACGTGGCTGAGCATCGTTGGGCTGCCGTTGTTGTTGCTCAGCGCCAAGTTGCTGGGGCTGTACGACCGTGATGAGACGCTGTTGCGCAAGACGACGCTCGACGAGGCGCCGAAGCTGTTCCACCTGGCGACTCTGTGTGCGTTGGTTGCGTATCTCGGGAGTGAACTGATCGTGGAAGGTGGGTATTTGCGCCGCCCCGAAGCGCTGGTCTTGTGGGTGGTGCTGCTGGCGGCGCTGTTGCTCGCTCGTGCTGGCGCTCGGGCGCTCGCGTTGCGTGTCGCGCCGGTCGAGCGGTGTTTGCTCGTCGGTGATGAGCGCTCAGCCGGGCTGGTCCGCTCGAAGCTGGCCGATCATCGTGGGATCAAGGCTGAGGTGGTAGCTCAGCTCGATCTCGACAATGCCGCGCCGTGGTCGACCGATGCCTTCTCGACCGATCGGCTCGCGGAGATCCGTAATCTCGCACAGTCGCTCGACGTGCACCGCGCGATCGTCGCGCCGGGGTGGGGGTACAGCGCGGAACCCGGCCAGGTGCTCAACCTCGTGCGTACGCTGAAGGCGGTCGGGGTGCGGGTGAGCGTGCTTCCGCGGATGCTGGAGGTCGTGGGTTCCTCGGTCGAGTTCGACGACCTGCACGGGGTGACGTTGATGGGTGTGCGGCGTTTTGATCTCACGCGTTCCTCCGCTGCGCTGAAGCGTGCCTTCGACCTGCTCGGCGCCTCGCTCGGGCTGCTGGCGGTCTCACCGCTGATGATCGCGGTCGCGGTCGCGATCAAGCTGGACAGTCAGGGTCCTGTGTTCTTCCGCCAGCTGCGCGTGGGTCGGCACGGGGAGCGTTTCCAGATGCTCAAGTTCCGCACGATGGTCGATGGGGCAGACGCGCTGAAGGACTCGCTGCGGGATCGCAACGAGGCGCAGGAGGGGTTGTTCAAGATCGCCGACGATCCGCGCGTGACGCGCGTCGGCAGCTTTCTGCGCCAGAGCGCGCTGGACGAGTTGCCGCAGCTGTTCAACATCCTCAGGGGCGAGATGAGCCTCGTCGGCCCGCGCCCGCTGGTGGTGGAGGAGGACCAGCGTGTCGAGGGCTGGCACCGCCGGCGTCTGGAGCTGACACCCGGCATGACCGGTCCCTGGCAGATCCTCGGACCGGCACGTGTCCCGCTACGCGAAATGATGGCGATCGACTACCTGTACGTCGCGAACTGGTCGCTGTGGAAGGACGTCAAGATCCTGCTGCGTACTGTCCCGCACGTCCTCGGGCGCCGCGGGCTCTAGCCCGCAGGTCCCGCAGCGCCGGCGCGGGCTGCTCCTCCAACAGGACGAGCCCGGCGGCGAGCGTGCGCGGTCCTGGAGTGGAGTCGGTGGGGTAGCGCTCTGTGCAAGCGCCGCCTCTGCCGTCAGCGGTTGCCGCGATGCGGCAGAGGGCCACGAACAAGATGACCAGGACGAACCAGATGGCGAGGGCTGTGAGCAGCATCATTGAGGCAGATGTGACGAGGTGCGTATGAGCATCTTTACCCGATCATCGGATGAAACACTCGCGATCTCGACGTGGAGCGCCCTGTTTCCGAATAAATGTCCAGTTCGTCTTCGCTCCGCGCCGTCGTTATCCTTGGTTCGGGGATCAGGTCTACGTGCGCCAGCTTAGGTTCTAGGTGTCGTTTCTTTGTCCATAGAGCTCAGCGACAAGCGGTATCAGAAGGAGCTGCTGCGCCTGCAGACCGAGCTCGTGTACATGCAGGAGTGGATCGTCGCCGAGGGCAGGCGCCTGGTTGTGCTGTTCGAGGGACGCGACACTGCCGGCAAGGGCGGGGTGATCAAGCGGATCACCGCCTATCTGAACCCGCGCACGTGCCGCATCGCGGCGCTGCCGACACCCAGCGAGCGCGAGCGCACGCAGTGGTACTTCCAGCGCTACGCGGCGCATCTGCCGGGGGCCGGGGAGATCGTGTTGTTCGACCGCAGCTGGTACAACCGCGCGGGGGTCGAGCACGTGATGGGCTACTGCACCGACGATCAGTACGAGGAGTTCCTGCGCTTCTGTCCGTCCTTCGAGCAGACCATCCAGAACGACGGGATCATGCTCGTCAAGTACTGGCTGTCGGTCAGCGACGAGGAGCAGGAGCGGCGCTTTCAGAAGCGACTCTCCGATCCGCGCAAGCGCTGGAAGTTCAGCCCGACCGACCTGCAGGCTCGCTCGCGGTGGGTCGATTACGCGGAGGCGAAGGACAGGATGTTCATCCGCACCGACACCGAGCAGAGTCCGTGGTACGTCGTGGAGGCCGACGACAAGCGCACGGCACGGCTGAACCTGATCAGCCACCTGCTCTCGCTCGTCCCCTATGAGCGTCCCAAGCAGGGCAACGCGGTGAAGCTGCCGGCGCGCCAGCGGCGCAAGTACGTGCGCCCGCCCAGGGAGACCGAACGCCTGGTGCCGACTCGCTACATCGTGCGCTCGGGCTAGCGCAGGGCGAGGCGGAGCGGTTCAGAGCCGGGTGAGCGAGCGGGAGGGGGGGTCCTGCGAAGGCTGGTCTCCGAGGTGCGCCGAACGGCATGCTCCGACGATCAGCACCATCAGCGCAAGCCAGCCGGTGGCGGTCATCGCGAGGACGATCATGCGTGGGTATCGGATCGTTTGCGCGTGTGCATTAGATCCCCTCACCCGGAGTGGCACGATCGGCTACAGAGCGCAACACCCAAAACGCCGTACATAAATTTAAGTTCGGGTCTTTTTACAAACAACAGCCCCACCACAGCCGCGACGCGGCTGACATCTAGAGCTCGCCCTGCAAATCCTCAGCCAGTCTCAGAGCGGCGGGCCTGGAAGGCCAGCACCGACGCGAGCGGGATCTTCCAGTAGCCGGAGTGCGGTAGCTTTTTGGCCGGGAGTTGACCGTAGCCGATCAGGCGAACGACGTGCTGGCGGGAGCAGCCGAGCCAGGTGGCGGTCTGTTGCGGGGAGAGGAGCTCATGCTCGCCGGCGATGTGGACCGTGACTCGCCTGCCGTCACTGAGCAGGCGATCGATCTCGTCGGTCACGAGGGCTGCCTGGTTGGGGGCCGCGGGGTCCAGACGAAAGGTCTTCACGGTGCGTGGCAAGCTACTCGTCCTCGTCGAGGCTTCCGGTTACGAACGCTTCCGCGGCGTGCCTGGCCTGATCGATCCCGCCCTCGTGAAAGACCTCGATCGGCGCGCGATCATCGAGCTGCGGATTTGAGCCGATCAGCCACGCCCGCACAGTCGCGGTGCTCTCACCAGACTCGATAAGCAGCGACACGATCCGGAACAGCTCACGCAGACTCCGGTCATGCTTCTGGCGTGGCTCGTGCATGCCCCGAGCCCACCGCCCCACGAGCTTTGGGTTGCTCACGCCGACTCCAAACGCCACGAGACGCTGACCGATCGTCTGCTGCAGCCAGCCGGCGATTTCACTCGCCGACTGCCGCAATGCCGTCCGATGAATCTGCTCGGCAAGAGTCATCCGCTACTCCGAGTAGTAGTTGCTGATGGACTAGGTCATGGTACCACAGATTGGCCCCATAGTGATCCGCCTATTGGCCCACGATTCATTTTGGGCTGAGCACGTCGCGCAAGCCATCAGTCACGCCGACGATCCCTTCGTGGCCAGCGTCGAAACCGTGCCGACTCAGCTATCCTAGCCGGCTTTTTTGATTTTGTGTGAAGAAAAAGCCCATGAACCAAATTATTATTTATTCAGGTCGAAGTTAAATGCTGCTGCGGCGCACGACGCGGTGTATTCGCTCGGTCTGTGGCCTTGCCGGCCAATCGTTGCGCGAACCGCCGGGTCTCGGTCTCGCGTCATCGAGCGCGGATGGCGGTGGACCGGCGAAGGTTTGAAGAACAGCAAAAACACACGTGTGGTCAGTTTGTATTCGCCGACTGAAACGGCCGCCCGGTGGGGTTAGTGCGCAGCGGGCGCGTCTGTGCGCCGGAGGAGCTTGCGGAAGAACTTGCTCACCGACTCGGGAAGGATCGGGCTCGACGCCACGCCCGGCGTGATGACCGATTTGAAGTGGCGGTCACCGTAGGCCTTTGTCTCGGTGGCCTCCGTGCGCTCGGGCTCGGAGACGGGCGGCGGGCTGGTGGTGGTCATCTACCTTCTGCGTGGGGGGAGCGGGAGGTGGCGGTACATCACGATGAGGCCGCAGGTCACGTAGATCAGCACGATCGCCCACAGGGGTGCGCCCAGGATCAGGATGCTCACCGCGATCAGGCCGAACAGCAGCGTCAGGGCCACATCGTAGCGGTCGAAGTCGTCATTGATAAACCACTTCATGAGGCGATCCTAGCGACGAAGACAAAGAACATCAAGAAGCCGCCTGCCATCCCGACGCGAAAGCCGAGACCGAGGCCCCGGTTGATCAGATCGGCACGCACATGGGCGGGGGTGGTGTCCAGCGCAAGCAGCGCTGCGGGCAGTCCCGAGCCGAAGGCCGTGAAGCCGCCGAGGACGGTAGCCCACGCCAGCAAGCCGTTGACGACGGCGGTCCCCAGCGAGGGGTGGCTCTCGCAGAAGACGTGGATGGTGGCGATCGCAGTCACGGCCAACCACGCTACGCATCGTTTGCGACGCTTCTCTGGATCAGCAGCCCAAATCATCCGAGTCGCCCACCCTGGTCAGTCTCATCCGCCCTCGAAAACGCGAGGCCAAGACCTGGCGAATCGAACTCACTTCTGCCGGCAAGGCCATAGACCGACGGGGTAAGGAGCGTCGTGCGCCGCTGCGCCATCTCTACTCCGACGCCACATCCCTCATCCAAGCAACCCCGCCCAGTACCGCGGGCCGGTCTCCTCGGCGTCTGGCAGACGCCCTGCCCGCGCCCGCTGGCGCCCTGCGCTGGTATCGTGGACGTCCTGCAGCTGTTTGTGGAGACACTCGGCCTGCAACGAGGGATCCGTCAGCCATTACTCGGCCTACAACGAGGGATCCGTCACCGATTGTCCGCGTTCTGACGGAGCGCGTGATCACGGGCATCATCCGCCTACCCCACCCACCGCGCCATCGCACAGCTGGTCAGGTTATCCGAACTATTCGAGTATATTACATTTATAGGCCATTCGGCGAGCGCGCTGGTGTCGAGCGCGACAGATCGCGCCGCCTGGATCTGCAGCTGGCTCGCGGCCAGCAAGCGGCGGTTCAGGCTCTCGGCAAGCCTCGGCGTGATCGTGGCTATCTGTGTCATCGGCCCAGCTTCTCACGTGCTTGGGGCGGTTCTCGCGGTCCTGCTGACACCCCGAAGAGCGCGAAGGCGCAGCGTCTGGTACAAGAGAGACCAGCGATACGTGACCAGGGAGGCAGACGTGCGCAACGTGAGCGTCGGCGCGGGCGCGCCGGAGTCAAGGACGCGAAGGGGAAAGCGCACAACTCGTGCTATTGGCCGCTCTTGGCGCTTGGTCGCGGTGGTGGTGGTGAGCGTCGCTGCTGTCGCGCTGGCTGTGCTCGCGCCAGCGGCGGCGCTTGCGAGCACCTGCACCGATTCGTGGAAGCACCCGGTGAGCGGCCTGTGGACCACGGGGGCCGACTGGTCGACGGGCAGCGTGCCGACCTCCTCGGATGACGTCTGCATCACGACGCCCGGGAACTACACGGTCACGGCTGAAAACGGTCCCGAAGTGAACTCGCTGACGCTGGGTGCCACGTCGGGGTCGGAAACGGAGCGGCTGCTCCTCACCGGTGAAGACACGAGCTTCATCTTCGCGACGAGCAGCATGATCAACCTGAAGGGCCTCCTAGAATGGAAGCCCAAGGAACACACTCCGGGCTTCTACTCGAAGATCATCGCGCCCGGCTCAACGACCCTCGTCAATCACGGGAGGGTGCTCGCGCCGGATGCCTCCGGGAAGGACTACCTGAAGGCGAACTTCACGAACGCCCCCGGCGCGATCTTCGACACGCAGAGCGGTGAAGTGATCCAGGAAACAGGCAAGACCTTCACGAACGAAGGCACCTTCCAGGTCGACAGCGGCGCGCTCTATGAATTGTTCAGCACGAACACGTTCGTCAACAGCGGCTCCGTCATCGACAACGGCCGGCTGTACTTCGACGGGGGCGCCACTCACCCGTCATGGACGGAGACAGGCACGGAGACGGGCAACCCGGTGCAGCTCAAAGAAGTCGACCTGATCGACACGAGCGGCAGCGGCGAGTTCGACCTCCAGGACGAAGACGCGATCGCGGGGATGATCGCTGCCGGCCAAACGGTCACCAGCGAAGGCCACACGACGATCTTGGGGACCGTGACCAACCACGGCACGCTGGCGCTGCTCGCCCCGGTCGGATACACGCGGCTGTACACCCTCGGGGGCTCATCGTTGCTCCAGAACGATGGCGCGGTGACCTCGCAGGGGAAAAGCTACTTCCAGATTCCCCTCATCAATGCCGCGGGCGCCACCGTCACGGTACAGAACGGCGAAATGATCCAGGAACACGGCGTGACCTTCACTAACGAAGGCACGCTCCAGGTGGACGCCGGGGCGCTATATGAACTGTTCAGCACGAACACGTTCGTCAACGACGGCTCCGTCGTCAACAACGGTGTGCTGAATTTCCGGGGGGGTGCCTCTCGTCCGTCCTGGGCGGAGAACGGGACGGAGACCGGCCACGCGGTGCAGCTGCTGGAAGTCGATCTGACCGACACGAGCGGCAACGGCGAGTTCAATCTCATCAACGAAGACACGATCGCGGGGATGATCGCCGCCGGGCAGACGCTGACGAGCGAAGGCTACACCTACATATCGGGAACGGTGACCAACCACGGGACGTTGGAGCTGCTCGCCCCGAGCGGGTTCACCAAGCTGCTGCCCGCCGAAGGGGCGCCGCTGTTCCAGAACGAAGGCGTTCTGGCCACCGAAGGGAAAAACTACCTCGAGGTGCCCCTCACGAACGCCGCGCACGGCACCGTCGGCGTGGGGGCGGGCGAACTCGCGGTGGAACACAGCGTGACCCTCACCAACGAAGGCAGCTTCGAAATCGCTAACACCGCGGCGGTTGACATCGTCGCCGGGTCCGCCTTCACCAACGGCTCCGGCGGCACGCTGCTGCTCGGCATCGCCGGCCCCACGAACTTCGGGAAAGTCACGGACTCCGGCGGCACGTTCAACCCGGGTGGCACGATCTTCCCCGACCCGGGCACTGGCTACACGCCGGCAGCGGGTCTGGAGTTCGACGTGATCACCTCGCTCGCTCCGATCAGCGGTACGTTCGCGAGCGTGGCCAACGGCTTCGAAGCCGACTACTCCACAGCGGACATCATCGCCGTCAGGCTGGCCGGATCGGGGGGTGCAGCCGCCGGCAACAAAAAAGCCGAAGAAGAAGCAGCCGCGAAGAAGAAAGCCGAAGAAGCGGCTGTCAAGAAGAGGGCCGAAGAAGAAGCTCTCGCGGCCGGCGCGTCGATCAAGATCGTGAAGGTCAAGGTGACGGCCAGCGAGCTGAAGGTCACGGTCAAGACCTCGCAAGCCGGCACCGTCACACTCAGGGGCCCCGGGCTGAAGAAGACCTCAAAGACGCTGGCGGCGGGCACCCACGTCGTGACGGTCGCGTTGACAAAGGCCGGAAAGGCCGCGCGCAGGGCACACAAGAAGATCAAGCTCGCGGCGAGCCTGAAGGTAGGCATCAAGACCGTGTCGAGCTCGCTGCGGGTCAGGTTCTGATGTGATTCTGTTGGCCGAAGGTCGGAACGCTCGATCGCCCGATCCCTACCCAGCCCAGCCAGTCTCATCCGCCCTCGAAAACGCGAGACCAAGACCCAGCGAATCGAGCGATGATCGGCCGGCAAGCCCGCAGACCGCTCGAATAAGGAGCGTCGTGCGCCGCAGCTGGATCTAAAGCAACTTCAGCTGTTCTGACCGTTCGCGAGTGCGTTCAGGCCGCGGCCCTGTGCGAGCTGCTGGGCGCGGGCTATCCTTGCCGGCTTTTTGATTTTGTGTGAAGAAAAAGCCCATAGAACCAAATTGTTGTTTATTCAATTCGAAGTTAGATCCTGCTACGGCGCACGACGCGTGGTATTCGATCAGTCTGTGGCCTTGCCGGCCAATCGTTGCGCGAACCGCCGGGTCTTGGTCTCGCGTCACCGAGAGCGGATGGCTTGTTCGGGGGTGATTTGAGATGATTGTTCCCGAGGCGCCGCAGCTGACGTTAAAGAAGTTGCTACTGGCCGGTTTTCCGGCGCCCCCCGAGGATCGCTCCCGGCTCCGGTTTGATCATCGAGGTGATCACCCCTGGGCCAGGCTCGGGCAGGCTCGGGCGCTGCGGAACGAGCATCCTAAAGATTTTCTTGAACATCAAAATCATGGTAGCGCGAGCTGGAGTCCCCATAGGAGGACCTCGATGACTATGGCTGCCGAGGCGAATGTAAACACCCGCCCAAGCGTCTCGATATGGGACTCGTTGGTCACAGAGATCCTGTCGCACGTTTCGGCTAGTCGCTGAAAGGCCTCTGTGGCGGGGTCGCGCTGCGGGTGCGTCGAGCCGAACAGATCGCCACCAGCAGCCAGGGACTTGATCTTCTTTGTAGGCAGCAGCACGTAAAGACTGAGCACTAGGGAGAACACGAACACACCAAGACCGAGGAACGCCAAGCCCCGCAGATGACTGGTGCTCAGAGCCCGGGCGCCGAGGAACGAGACGACCACCGATGTAGCTGTGAGCAGTGCCCCGGTCCGCGCGCGCAGATCACGAACCGCCGCGTGCTGCTCATCGAGTGCCGCACGCGCGATGCTGTAGGCAACCCGTGCGATCTCGCGCTCGGGCTCACTACGGATCTCAGCCTCGGCTGAGCGCTCGTCGTTCATTGGGCCAACCCTACGCATGCCTTGGGCTGCTTCTCTCGGCCGAGGCGACGGCGTCGCACAGGCGGCGTAGCTGATCCCGAAACCCAGTTCGAGCATCGCCCCCTGTAACCATCCTGTGAAGCCTGCCCTCTGATCGGCTTCGGGGGGTGTTCGGGGGGTTATCTTGGCCGTCTTGATGAGCGTCGAAGCCGTGCCGACTCACCTATCCCGCCTGGATAAGCAATTCCCCGGGCGCCGCTTGCAACTAATCCAGACACGCACGGCATACATCATGCGCGCCTCGGCAGGCATTGCCGGCGGGGCTAGCGTGCGGCGGGTGTGTCTGTGCGCCGGAAGAGCTTGCGGAAGAGCTTGGCCACCGGCGCGGGGAAGGGGAAGTCCGGTCCGACGAGGTCGGGCACGGTGACCGGTTTGTGGTAGTGGTCGCCGTAGGGCTTTGCGATCTTGCCGGTCTGGGTGGCGTCCGTGCGCGTGGGCTCTGGAATGGGATCCCGCCCACCCTGGCTCGCGGTGGATGGTTCCATAGTGCTCATAGTAGCCTCCCTGCCAGCGCGACGACGATCGCGAGCACCAGGAACCTCAGCGCCCGTTCGAAGAGCGGGTCCCTGCGGGCCAGGGCTCCTGCGTTGATTTTGACGTCTCCTTGGAGGTCGTCGAGCAGCGAGTCTCCGGATGAGTGCTCGTCCTCGCTCTCGGGGGCCTGCGGCGTGTCCGTGACGGAGGAGCCGATCCGTTTGGCGCCCGGGAGGCGCAGGGTCTGCACTGCCAGGCCGAACGAGAGCCCGAGCAGGGCCAGCGCGAGGATCCCGAGGTCGTATGCCCCTCTGGCGCCGAAGATGGCGGCGGCGGCGAAGTCGACGGTCATCACGCCGAGCGCGCCGGTGTCGAGCGCGACAGATCGCGCGGCCTGGATCTGCAACTGGCTCGCGGCCAGCAAGCGACGGTTCAGGCTCTCGGCAAGCCTCGGCGTGATCGGTGTGGAAGCCACTGCCCTTTCTCCGACGACACCCCCAAAACGGGACAGCGCCCCGCGCCCGGTCCCGCTGGCCGATCTCTGATCGGTCGGACTATCCACCCCCCGCCCTGTGACCAACAAGTAACCATCCTGTGAAGCCTGCCCTCTGATCGGCTTCGGGGGGTGTTCGGGGGGTTATCTTGGCCGTCTTGATGAGCGTCGAAGCCGTGCCGACTCAGCTTCTCGTGGCCGGCTTTTTTGATTTTGTGTGAAGAAGAGGCCCATAGAACCAGATCACCGCAATCCGGGCGGGTGGCGTGGCGTGGCGTGGTGAGGGAAAAGATGCGAGCTTAGATGCTGCTACGGCGCACGACGCGAGTTATCCGCTCGGCCAATAGCCTTGCCTGCCAGTCGTGGTTCTATTCGCCGGGTCTTGGTCTCGCGTTTTCGGGGGCGGATGGCCGTGGACGGCCCAAGGCTTGAACAGCAAATTAAGAAAATCAGCCCGCGCGAGGTGGGGGCGTGCCGCGCCTCAAGCACTGACTGGTCAGGGGCCGAGCAGCGCGGCGGGAATGATCGCGATGCCGTCTTTGCGGCGGTATGCATACTCGCCGGTGGTGATGAGGATCGCGTCCAGCAGCGTGTCGCCGATCTGCCCCTGAAGCCATTTGAGGTGGCGGGTGTCGCGCTCGGTTGGGTCGCGGGAGAGCTTGACCTCAATCGCGATTATGCGGCCGTCGGCGCGCTCGACGATCAGGTCGATCTCACGTGCGCCGGAGGCGGTGCGCAGGTGCTTGACGCTGGCCTCCGACGCTTGGGCGTACACGCGTGTCGAAAGGGTCAGGAGCGACTCGAATAGGGCGCCGAGCAACGTGCCGTCCCGTGGAACCGACGGGCCTGTGGGCGCGGCGCCATCCAGGAGGCTGCCGGCGCCCACACCAAGCAGTCGCGCCGCGAGCGCCGGGTCGGCAAGCTGATGCTTGGGTGGTGCTGAGAGCCGCGCGATCCGGTTGCGAGTTGGCAGCCATGCCGGAACCGGGTCGAGTATCCACAGGCGTTCGAGCGCGTCGCGGTACGGGATCGTCGTGCTCTTCGCCGGCTTCTCTCCGTGGCCTGAAGTCGAGGCGTCGCGGATCGTCTCGAACGACGCGCTGGTCGAGGACGCGGCCGCGTAGGCCGTCATCCAGCGTCGCAACGCCGCGGGGTTGCGCACCGGGCGCCCAAGCTCCGGGAAGTCACGATCGACGATCCGCAGCAGATATCCGTCCAGCTGGGCGCGGCGCGCGCGTCCTTGCAGGCCGCGCAGGCCCGGGAATCCCGAGGCCACGATCTCCCTGGTGTAGTCCTCCAGAGCACACACGGTGTGTCCCTCGATCGGCGCCTTCGCACCGGTAAGCAATGTCTTCAGACTGACGGTCGGCGTAGCGAGACCACGCTCGGCGAGCGAGAGCGGGCGCAGCCGCACGCTGACTATGCGTCCGGCGCCCGAGTGTGTGGTCAGCCCTGTGGGCAGCGCCGAGCCGGTGAGCAGGAATCGTCCCGGCGCGGCACCCGCGTCCACGGCCCTGCGTACGAGATCCCATGACTCCGGCACGTACTGCCACTCGTCGATCAGAACTGGTCCCGGCCCATCTAGCAGCCGCGACGGGTCCGCGATCGCGATGTTGCGCTGAACGGGATCGTCGAGCCCGTGGATCGTCTTCGCGCGACGGGATGCCGTCGCTGTCTTGCCCACACCCTTCGCGCCCTCGAGCACCAGCGCGGGCAGGCCCACGATCAGCTCGTCGAGCTCGGAGTCGACGACCCGACGACGGTACCCATTCGTGCGCTCACCGCCCGGCGACATCATGCAACGCTACCACAATGCAGATTTCTACACTACCTTTATGCAGCTACTTACGCTA
>CAWJFR010000016.1:0-76267 GCA_963842205.1 uncultured Solirubrobacterales bacterium | reverse complement strand
CTAAGGACGAGCGCTCCGTGCCCTAATCTCGATGTGGTGCCGAACCTGGAGGACGCCCTTCGATTTCCCGCTGATTCAGCAACAGTGGCTCTCGCTGCTGAACGATCGTCCTTGACTTGGATGATTGTTTGAAAGAAAAGGCCCATAACCCAAATTTTGCGGGAGTGATACCGCTCCACGGGCCCCTCCCGGTTGTTGGCAGTCTTAAGGCATGTCAGATCGGTTCCTCGACAGCGACCGCAGGACGTTCATCGAGCGGGGCTGCTCGCCGGTGGCTCGCTGGCGCTGGCCGGGGTGGGCAAGCCGGCGCCGGCCCGGGCAAAGCGGACGGCCGAGCGCAAGGTGCACCGCTCGGCCCCGACCCGCAGGCCGCCGAACATCCTCGTGATCCTCGTCGACCAGCTGCGCGCGCCGGCCTGGGTGCCCGCCTCGCTGGCGCTCGAGGAGCTGCTGCCCAACCTCGCGGCGCTGCGGAAGGGAGTCGGTCAGCTTCGAACGCCACTACACCGCCTCCAACGACTGCACGCCCTCGCGCGGGGTACTGCTCACCGGGCTGTACTCCCACCAGACGAGGTGCATGATCACGGGCCGCAGCCGGCTGTCCCCGGCGTTTCCGACGTGGGGAACGCTGCTGCGCGAGCTGGGCTACGAGACCACGTGGTGGGGCAAGTGGCATTTGAACCCACAGGCCAACGCGTCGCTTGACCAGTACGGCTTCGCGGGAGGAACCTATCCCTCGCCCAACGGTGGGCCGGGGCAGGGCACCGAAGTGGACCCGTCGATCGTCGATCAGTTTCAGGAGTGGTTCGGCCAAGACGCGGGCCGGCAACCTTGGTGCTCGACTGTCTCGCTGGTCAATCCCCACGACATCGCCTGGTGGTACCGCTTCACGAGCGAAATCCCGCAGGAGAGCTCGCCGCCCGCGCTCGTGGACGAACTGCCCCCCAACTTCGAGACTCCCGAAGAACTGCAGGCCCACGGCAAGCCGCTGTTGCATCGCTCGCTGCAGGAGACGGCCGCCCGCTCGTTCGGGGCCGTTCCGTTCTCCGGACCCGAAGCCGTGAGCGCCTGGAGCGGGCTGATGAACACCTATCTGCTGCTGCAGAGCTACGTCGACCGCCAGATCGGCCGCGTGCTGGAAACGCTCGACTCGCGGCCGGAGGTGCGCGATAACACCGTGGTCCTGTTCACCTCCGACCACGGCGAGTACGGCGGCTCGCACGGCATGCGCGGCAAGGGCGCCTCGGCGTATGAGGAGGCGATCCGCGTGCCCCTGTACGTGCGCGATCCGCGTGGCCTCGCGACGGCGGCCACCGCATGCCGCGCTATCAGCTCACCTCGAGCGCCGACATCGTCGGGCTGCTGCTGAGCGTCGCCGGGGGATCGAACGCGTGGCGCAAGGAGAGCTCGCTCGCGCACCTGGCCAAACGCCACGACCTCGCTGCGATCTGCGCCGATCCGGGGGCGCCGGGCAGGCCCTGGGTGCTGCACGCAACCGACGAGGACGTGACCGAGTTCGCCACCGACCTGCACGACGCCGAAGCGCCCCGCCACGTGGTGGCGCTGCGGACCGCTCAAGGCAAGCTCGGCCTGTATTCGAACTGGCGGCAGGAAAGCATCGAGTCCGAACCGGGCGGGCGCGAAACGGAGCTGTATGACTACAGCAGCGCGACCGGGCGGGCAGAGCTGACCAACGAAGCCGGGTCGGGCGCGCTGGGGGAGCAGCTCGAGTCGATCCTCGTCGAGGACGCGATCCCCAACGAGCTGCGCGAGCCCCTGCCCGGGTATCTGCAGGATGCTCAGCAGGAGGGTATGAGCAACTACGTGCACATCGAGGAATTCGAGAACGAGGAGTCCTACGACTCTCATCTGCACCCCGCGGCGCCGATCGAACCCACGCCGGACTGAGATCGCCCGAGCTTCCCCGTCGCGGTGTGTCACGCTATGCACGTGAGTGCGCTCCCGCCCGGTCCCTCCGAGGCCCCCGCGATCCAGACCGCCCGCTGGCTGGTGCGGCCGATCGCCTTTATGGAGTCCTGCCGGCGGCGCTTCGGCGAGAACTTCAGCGTGCGCTTTCTCGGGTTCGAGCGGCCGATGGTGATGCTGTCCGATCCCGAGGCGATCCGCGCGCTGTACACCGCGCACGAGCATGGTCTGCCACCGGGGCGCAGCATCGCGCTGCTGCCGGTGATGGGTCCCGGCTCGGTGCTGCTGCTTGAGGGCAGCGAGCACCTGGCGCGGCGCAAGCTGATGCTGCCACCGTTCCATGGGGAGCGGATGCGCTCGTATGAGGCAACGGTCCGCGAGGTCGCCGAGCGCGAGATCGACGGATGGTCCGAGGATCGTCAGTTTGCGCTCCATCCGCGCATGCAGGCGATCACGCTCGACGTGATCCTGAAGGCGGTGTTCGGCGTCACCGACCCGGCGCGTGACGCGCGCCTGCACGAGCGTCTGCCGCTGCTGCTGGGCGACACGTCATCCCCCGCCCTGCAGTTCCGCGTGCTGCTCTCGCGCCGTCTGGGCCGCGGAGATCCGCTGGAGGGTCTGCGCGAGCTGCTGCGCGAGATCGACGAGCTCCTGCTCGCGGAGATCGCCGAGCGCCGCGTTGATCCGGATCCCACCCACGCCGAGCGCGAGGACATCCTCTCGCTGCTCGTCGCGGCGCGCTTCGAGGACGGGACCGAGATGAGCGATCGCGAGGTGCGCGATCAGCTGGTCACGCTGCTGCTCGCCGGTCACGAGACGACCGCGACCGCGCTGGCCTGGACCTTCGACCTGCTGTTGCGCAATCCCGCGAAGCTCGCCCGGCTGACCGCTGAGGTTGATGCGGGCGAGGACACCTACCTGCGCGCGGTGATCTCAGAGTCGTTGCGGCTGCGACCGGTCGTCCCGCTCGCGGGCCGGCGGTTGGCCTGCGACCTGAACGTCGACGGCCTGAGCCTGCCGGGCGGGACCGACGTCACGCCGGCGATCTGGCTCACGCACACCCGCGCCGACCTCTACCCCGAGCCCTACGCGTTCCGCCCCGAGCGCTTTCTCGAGGAGTCCCCAACGACCTATGGGTGGGTTCCGTTCGGGGGTGGCATCAGACGCTGCCTGGGCGCGGCGTTCGCCGAAATGGAGATGCGGGTCGTGCTCGAGACGATCCTGCAACGCCGCGTGCTGAGCCCCGCGAGCGGTAAGGCCGAGCGGGTGACGCGTCGCAACATCACGTTCTCGCCGCGCAACGGAACGCTGGTACGCAGCAGGCCGCGCAGCGCTCCCGCGCCGGTCGCCGAGCCCGATCGCGTACTGGTCGCGTCGTAGGGGGCTCTACGACTTGCGCTTGGCCTGGTGCTCGATCACCTTGCCGAACGCTGCCTCCAGCTGCGTGGTCATGCGCTGCTTGAACAGCGCCAGCAGCGCCTTGGAGGCGAGCGCGCACAGCGAGCCTACGGTCTCGATCAGCTCGTCCCAGCGATCGTCGGGCTGACCGGCTGCGCTTGGCATTCCTGGGGGCAAGGTCAGCCCGAAGCCGGGGCTCTACCGGCCTGAGCGCGCTTAGGCAGGCCTACATCCTCTCTATAGGAGGGGATTCGAGCACGTTCGGGGGTTATCCCCACCCCAAATTCGGGGGCAGGCCGGGGCACGCCGGTGGCCGGCCGCAGCGAAAACCGCCTCCCGCTCCGTCAAGATTCCACACATGAGCGCAACCGCCGGCCCAATCGAGGCTCCCGAGACCCCAGCCGAGCTCCTTGAAGCTCCGGTACGGCCCACCCACGAGGGCCCGACCCCCGAGGAGATCCAGGAGCCGGTCCTGGAGAACCTCGACCGGTTTGTGACCGGTCTGATCACGGTGGTGCCGCCGGCGCTGGTGGTGCTCGCCGGGTGGCAGCTATGGAACAGCGAGCTGCACTGGCGGGACATCGTGCTCTTCCTCGTCATGTACATCCCGATCGGCCTTGGCGTGACGGTCGGCTTTCACCGGCTGCTCACCCACCGCAGCTTCAAGACCTCGCCCGCGATGCGGGGGCTGCTCGCGATCCTCGGCACGATGTCCGTCGAGGGGCCCGTGATCTCGTGGGTGGCTGATCACCGCAAGCACCACGCCTACTCCGATCGCGTCGGCGATCCGCACAGTCCTCATGTTGATCGGGGAGGCGGCTGGAAGGGAGCGCTGCGCGGCCTCGCGCACGCGCACGTGGGCTGGCTGTTCGACCACCAGCAGCGAGGCTCGCGCGAGCGCTTCGCGCCCGACCTGCTGGCCGACCCGGTGGTCAATTTCGTCGACAAGACTTTCGTGCTGTGGTCGCTCGTCGGCCTCGCGATCCCGTTCGGACTCGGTGCGCTGATCGGCGGGACGGTGGCGGCGGGGCTCGAGGCGATGCTGTGGGCGGGAGCGGTCCGGATCTTCATCCTGCACCACGTCACCTACTCGATCAACTCGCTCTGCCACTTCTTCGGCTACCGCCGCTTCGCCACCGAAGACGAATCGCACAACCTCACCTGGCTGGCGCCGTTCTCGTTCGGCGAGGCCTGGCACAACAACCACCACGCGTTCCCGACCTCGGCCTTTCACGGCATGGCCAAGCGCGAGGTCGACCTGTCGGGCCTGACGATCTCCGCGCTTGAGCGCCTCGGCCTGGTCTGGGACGTGCAGCGGATCAGCCCCGACCGTCAGGCAGCGAAGGCACTGATCGACTGACTCTCTCTACCGCCGGCCCGAAGTGAGACCATTGCCGGGTGAGCCAGCAGCCCGCTCCACCGGCGTCCTACCCACTTGAGTCGGACCCGCCCGCCTCCCCCACACCCGCGACCGCCTCACGGCGACGCTGGATACCGAGGCCGGCCGCGGGGCTGTCGTGGGGCCAGTACGCCCGCTCGCTGGTGCGCCGCTTGGCGGCCTTGACGGCGGTCCTGTTGCTGGCGATCTGGGCGCTGACCGGGCAGGGGTACTTCTGGCCGGCATGGGCCTGGCTGGGTCTGCTGGTGGTCGTGCTGTGCGACTACTCCACGGGCTGGGTCTGGCGGCGACGGCCCGGGGCGCCGCGCCGTGTCGCGTTCCTGTGGGCCGCGATCGGCGTCGCGGCGGTGATCCTGGTGATGACCTGGCTGCTCACGTGGCTGCTCGCCGGAGCGCGCACGTTCTGGCCGGCGTGGGCGCTGCTCGGCCTCGCGACAGCCGGCAGCGCCTACTCACTGATCGCGCTCCACGACCGCGTGCTGATCGCGGGCGGAGCACGGGAACTGCGCCGGCATACGGCGGCCGGCAAGGCCCGTGTCGGCGCGCTGCGCGCATTTATGAGCGCGCAGCGCCGCCTTGCAAAGGGCGGCGTAGTGCTCGACCGCGAGGCGGTGAACCGGTTGCTCGCGCCGGACGCCCAGTCGGGGGATGTTTTGCCCGAGCTGGCGGCGGGGGGTTCGCACGAGCTGCTGGATCGCGCCGGCCTGCCCGCGGGCTCGCGGGACGTCCTCGCTCGCCTGACCGCGCGCGAGCGCGAGGTGCTCGAGCTGATGGCCAAGGGTCGCTCGAATGGGGCGATCGCGGAGAGCCTCGTGGTCAGCCTGGGTGCGATCGAGAAGCACATCACGAGCATCTTCACCAAGCTCGAGTTGCCGGCCTGCGACGAGGATCACCGCCGCGTGCTCGCCGTGCTCGCCTACCTGCGCGTCGCGCGCTGAACACTCATAGACCGTCAGGCCGTCAGACAGGTGCGGTCGCGTCCCGCGGTCTTCGCCTCATACAGCGCGGTGTCGGCACGGGCCATCAGCGCCTCGGGGGTCACCCTGGGCTCGTGGCTGGCGATCCCGGCTGAGCAGGTCTGTTCGCTGGGTATGCGCAGGCGCAGGCGCTCGACCACCTCCAGGGCGTTCGCGGCGTTGCAGTTGGGCAGCAACAGCGCGAACTCATCTCCGCCGAGCCGCGCGACGAAATCTCCGGCGCGCAACTCCTCGCGCCAGGCGGCGGCCGTCTCCCTCAGCAGACGGTCCCCGGCTGGATGCCCGTGGGTGTCGTTGTAGTCCTTGAAGTGATCGAGGTCGAGCATTGCGATCGTCACGTGCTGGTCTTTGGTGAGTGTCTCGGTGAGGTGTGTGTCCCAAGCGCGGCGGTTGGGCAGGCCCGTGAGCGCGTCGGTGCTCGCGATGTCAGCCAGCTGGATGAGCATGTCGGCGCGTTCGATCACGACGGCCACCTCGTGCGCCAGCAGCGAGATCGTGGTCATTCGTGACCCGCCCACTCTGACCGCCTTGGGCCAGCCGACGACGAGTACGCCGATCGGCTCTGCGCCTCGGAGCAGGGGCTCGAACAGGACCGCCGTGGGACGGCCGGCGAGCTCCCACACCTCGCTGTTGAAGAACTGCGACTCGCAGTCCTCGGCGAAGAACAGCGAGCGCCCTGTGCGGAACGCCTCGCATACGCCGGAGCGCTCCTCGGGACCGATCTCGGTAGGGGGCGCCTCGATGCCCGCCATCGAGGTCGAGCACAACGCGCCCGCGGGGCCCGTGGGCTCGTACAGGATCGCGAGGCTCGCATTGCTGATCGTCTTGGCCGCCGCGCATACCTCGGCGCGGGCGTGCGGGCTGCTGGAGAGATTTCGCACGACCTCGGCTACCTGTTCAAGCATGCGCTCGCGGTCACGGGCCTCGGCGGTCTGAAAGCGCGCTTGTGCCACCAGCCATTGGGTTGTCAGCCCGATGATCGTGCTCATGGCGATGAACAGCAGGCCGGCGCGGTACTCCGTGTGCGGGTAGGCGGGGGGACCCACGAGCTGGATCTGCGCCACGAACAGCGTCGCCATCCCGATCACGACCACGCACAGCTGTGCACGATCGCTGTACAGGGCCGTATAGAACACCGGCAGCAGCGCCAGCACCCCCACAGCCGAGTTGATACCTCCCGCCGAGTCGCGCAGCAGTGCGACCCCGACCAGGAAGATCAGCGATGGGACCGCCTCCCGCACCCTCGTCGGGATGCCTCGCGGCGGCGCGATGCACAACACCCCGGCGAGTACGGCAAGCAGGGCCGCCAGCGCGTAGAGCCCCCAGTTCATCGAGGAGCCGACTGGCACCGCGACCCACGCAAGGACCGATGCGGCGACGAACGGAGCGAGGTTACGGGCGGTCAGCCTCGGAGATCCAGAACTGCGACTCATGGCTCTCCCATCGGCAGCTCTACGCCGAAACTGGACCCCAACTGTGATTGGACCTCAGCTGCGGGATTGAGAGGGCCGCCCGTCCGGCCCACCCGTTCCGGCCAGCACGCTCCCGCCCGTCCGCGAGCCGTAGGATGCCGCCAATGAAAGCGATCCAGATCGTCGATCTCACCGGCCCCGACAGCGCGCTCGAGCTGGTCGACCTCCCCGAGCCCGAGCCCGTGCACATGCTCAGTCCGGGCGCGGGCGTCGTGATCGACGTGCACTGCGCGGGGGTCGCGTTTCCCGAGCTGCTGCAAACCCGCGGCGAATACCAGATCAAACCCCCCCTGCCGTTCGTGCCCGGCAGCGAGGTCTCGGGTGTCGTTCGCAGCGCGGAGATCGGATCCCCGCCCAGCCCCGATGGGCGGGCATCGGATCTCGAGGTCGGCGACCGTGTGGCGGCGTTCTGCGCGCTGGGCGGGTTCGCCCAGACCGCGGTGGCGCCGCCGTTCCTCACGTTCGCGCTGCCCGCGGCGCTCGACTTCGCGCAGGGCGCCGCTCTGATCCTCAACTACCACACCGTCTACTTCGCGCTCGTCCTGCGCGGGCGGTTGCGCGAGGGCGAAACGGTGCTGGTCCATGGCGCCGCCGGCGGGGTGGGGACCGCGGCGCTGCAGGTCGCCAAGGGCTTGGGCGCGCGCACGATTGCGGTCGTCTCGAGCGAGGCCAAGCAACAGATCGCGCTGGGAGCCGGTGCGGATCATGTAGTGCGCTCCGACGGCCCCTGGAAGGACGAGGCGAAGAAGCTCTCTGGGGGTGGCGTTGACATCGTGCTCGACCCGGTCGGTGGGGAACGCTTCACCGACAGCCTGCGCTCGCTGCGCGAGGGTGGCCGCCTGGTCGTGGTGGGGTTCGCCGGTGGATCGATCCCCGAGGTCAAGGTCAACCGGCTGCTGCTCGGCAACACCGAGGTCGTCGGTGCCGGCTGGGGCGCCTATGCGATGGGTCGCCCGGAGGTCAATGCGGAGATCGGCGGCGCCGTCAACCGCCTGATCGAGCAGGGGTTTGTGCGGCCGATCGTCGGCGAGCGCTTTCCCTTGGAGCGCGCCGCCGACGCGCTGCGCGCGATCGACGAGCGCCGCGCGACCGGCAAGATCGTCCTCGACGTGCGCTAGCCGTCGTGGACTTCGAGCATTCACCTCGCACGCAGGAGCTGCTGGAGCGCCTGACGGCCTTCCAGGAGCGCGAGATCGAGCCGCGCGAGGAGGACTATCACCGCGAGCTGCTCGCGCGCGCGGACCCGTGGGTCGTGCTGCCGGTGATCGAAGAGCTGAAGGAAAAAGCCAAGCAGGAGGGGCTGTGGAACCTGTTCCTGCCCGACGAGCAGCATCGGAGCGGGACTATCGAACGTCGAGTACGCGCCCCTGGCGGAGCGGATGGGTCGTTCGTTGATCACGGCCGAGGTGTGCAACTGCAACGCGCCCGACACGGGCAACATCGAGGTGCTGTGGCATTTCGGCTCCGAGGAGCAGCGCGAGCGCTGGCTGGCGCCGCTGCTCGACGGGAGCATCCGCTCGGCGTTCTGCATGACCGAGCCCGAGGTGGCTTCATCTGACGCCACGAACATGCAGGCGACCGCCGTGCTCGAGGGCGAGGAGGTGGTAGTCAACGGCCGTAAGTGGTGGAGCACCGGCATCGGGCACCCCAACTGCGAGGCGATCATCTTCATGGGGCTCACCGACCCCTCCGCGGATCGCTACCACCAGCACTCGATGGTGCTCGTCCCGCGGGAGACCCCGGGGGTGAAGGTCGAACGGATGCTCTCAACGATGGGCTTCCTCGACGCGCCCGGCGGCCATGGCGAGGTGTCGTTCACCGACGTGCGCCTGCCGGCGAGCGCGATCATCGGCGGACCGGGCCAGGCGTTTGTGATCGCCCAGGCGCGCCTTGGCCCCGGGCGCGTGCACCACTGCATGCGGCTGATCGGCCTCGCCGAGCTGGCGCTGGAGCTCGCCTGTCGCCGCGCCATCGGGCGTGTGGCGTTCGGCAAGCCGCTGGCGAACCTCGGCGGCAACCGCGAGCGGATCGCCGACGCGCGGATCGCGATCGACCAGGCGCGGCTGCGTGTGCTGCACGCGGCTTGGCTGATCGACAAGCAGTCTCCCGACGCGCTCGGGGCGGTGTCGCAGATCAAGGTGGCGGTGCCGAACATGGCCCAGGCGGTTGTGGACATGTCGATGCAGCTGCACGGCGGCGCCGGCCTCTCAGACGACCTACCGCTCGGGGCCGCCTGGACCACGGCCCGCGCGCTGCGGCTGGCCGACGGCCCCGACGAGGTGCACCGCGGCGTGATCGCCCGTCTCGAGCTGGCCCGTCACGGTCACGGGAAGTGGTCGTCCTGAATGCCTGCCGGATCCCGCCGGCGATCGCGGCTCAACCCTTGATCGTGGGCGAGGTGCCGAGCACGGCGCCCGACGCTTCGAGCGCCTGCGCCGCCACGTATGTTGTTGGGCCCACCCCCCCGGGCGTGGCGATCGCCGTCTCGAAACCGGCGTCGGCGGCGGTGGCAACCGGCGCGAGCTGTTTCGGCGACGGACCCGCCAGCACGCGCCAGCTCGCCACCTGGGTCGCGCCATTCCAGCTCGCATAGACGGTCACCGGCCCCTTCGTGTTCGCCGCGACCGCCGCGATCGCGGGTGCGCTTGTGGGCGTTCCAACCCAGGGGAAGCGGTAGGTGCGGTAGGACTCGTAGGAGCCGTGCATGTGGCCGTCGAAGAGGAGCTGCCCGGTGGCGTTGAACTCGGAGAAGTAGGGCTCGGCGCCCCAGCCGACGAACATGTCGCCGTTGGCCAGCTGTTGGATGTCTCCCTGGCTGCCGGAGGACAGCGCGGTGGGGTGCGCGTACTGGGCCACCAGCGTGTCGGTCTTCGTTTGCGGGTTGACCGCCACCACCAACCCGCGCGACTGGGGCTGGACCTTCGGGACGCCGCCGTTGTCAAAGATGCTGATCGTCCCGTTTGCCAGCATGGTCGCGTCGTGCTGGAAGGCGGTGGACGCGCCGCTCGCGAGCTTCACGTCCGAGTGCTTTCCACCGATGCGCAGCAGCACTTGGCCGGTGAGCGTGTTCAGTTCGTACAGCGTCCATGTGTTGCGCGCTGAGATCAATGTCCTCCCATTGGCGAGCTGGTCGACCGAGTTGATGTGGAGGAAGTCGAACGGCCATTCGGTGCTCGTCGTCATCGCCGTACTGTAGGAGTCGCTGAGCGGGACGTGGTCGAGGCTGTGCCACTCGCGCCTGACGAGCCCCGTGTGCAGGTCGATTTCCTGGAAGATGCTGTCGGTGACCGCGCCGCCGCTGGGGCCGCCCACGGCCGAGAGGTTGCAGTTGATCGGGTCGAACGCCGTCAAGACCGCCGTGTCTTGAGGGGTGATGTGGAAGTCGTGGAGGTCGGCTTTCAAGCCGTTGCCCGCGTAGACGTGCCCGACGAGCTGGTAGTCGCTGTTGTCGATCACCTCTTCGCCCTCGCCGAACCCCTGCGGCGGTACGTAGCCCTGCCACCAGGTCAGCACCGGCTTGCCGTCGAGCTGCTGCACCTGCAGGTTGCTCGCCTCGTCGCCGGAGGGCGCCGGGTCAAACCACACCACGTTGCCGGCTTCGTCGAAGATCATCGGCCCGGGCTGTCCCGGACCGGAGTAGGGGGCGGAGAAGATGTCGCCCGGGGCCGTCTGGGGCGAGCGTGCCGTCACCACCAGCGTCGGCGGCTGCAGTTCCGGGCGCGAGCGGAAGTGCTGCACCTCCCCCGGGTCGTAGTGGACGTGTTCCGGGGGCGTGTACTTGAGGATGTCCGGCTGGGAGACGACGAAGTGGAAGGCGAACACCTGCGTCTTTGAGGCGATCGTCAGCTTTCCGCGCACGCTCACAGTCTCCTCAGAGCGGAACGGCTTGGACGGCACGAAGCTCGCGCCGTCGCCCTGCGAATAGGCCTCCAGGCGCCCGCTGTGCCTGCCCGTCTGCGAACCGCTGACGCTGACATCGCTGAGCGCGCCCGGGGGCGCACCGAGCAGGCTGATCTGCGTGCGTGGCGAGGCGTCGTAGGAGTCGGGCAGCGGGGAGACCGCGAGGCTGGTGCCGGGCAGCACCGCCGAGCGGTTGAGCGTGCTCGGCACGCAGCCCGGGGCGGATGGCGCGCCGAAAGCGGCCTGCTCGGCGACGATCCGCTTGGAGGCGAAGGCGAGCGCGGTGGCGCTGGAGCACACCACGAGCAGGCCTACGCAGAGCAGAACCTTGCGTAGGCGGTGCGGGTTGGAGAGGTGGATGTCGGCGTCGTGGGTGTCGGGCATCGCGGCCGAGCGGGGCTCGGCGAAGTGAGAGATCCTAACGTCCCGATAACACGGACCGGTGCGGAAAGCTGCCCAAACGAGGTAAGAACTTACGAAGGCTCTGATGCGCGTCAGAACACCGGGGTCTCGGTGTAACTGCCGAAGACCTGCTGCAGCGACTGCACGATCTCGCCCTCGGAGGCGTGGGCGCGGGCGCAGTCAAGCAGCGGCTCCATCAGGTTGCGCTCCGCGTGGGCCGCGTCCTCGCGCAGTGCCGCCAGGGTATGCTCGACCGCGGCGCCGTCGCGTCGCGCGCGTGCCGCGGCCAAGCGGTCGGTCTGCTTGCGCTCCAGCGCGGGATCGACGCGCAGCGTGGGGATCGGCTGCTCGTCCTTCAGGACGTACTTGTTGACCCCGACGACGACGCGCTGCCCGGCGTCGATCTCCTGCTGGAGGGTGAACGCCGCATCGGCGATCTCACGCTGGGGGTAGTTGCGCTTGACCGCCTCGACCATGCCGCCGAGCTCGTCGATCTTGGCGAAGTACTCATAGCTTCGCGCCTCCATCTCATCGGTGAGCGCCTCGACGAAGTAGGAGCCCCCGAGCGGGTCGACGGTGCTGGCGACGCCGGTCTCGTGCGCGATCACCTGCTGGGTGCGCAGGGCGATCGTGACGGCCTCCTCCGTCGGCAGCGCGAGCGCCTCGTCGTAGCTGTTGGTGTGCAGCGACTGGGTGCCTCCGAGCACGCCCGCCAGGGCCTCGATCGTTGTGCGCATGATGTTGTTCAGCGGCTGCTGCGCCGTCAGGCTGACCCCGGCGGTCTGCGCGTGAAAGCGCATCTGCCAGGAGCGCGGGTTCTGTGCGCCGAAGGTCTCCCGCATCTCCTTCGCCCAGATCCGCCGAGCGGCGCGGTACTTGGCGATCTCCTCGAAGAAGTCGATCTGGGCGTTGAAGAAGAACGACAGGCGCGGTGCGAACTCGTCGACGTGCAGGCCCCGCTCGATCGCCTGCTCGACGTAGGTGAGGCCATCCTTGAGCGTGAACGCGAGCTCCTGCTGGGCTGTCGAGCCAGCCTCGCGGATGTGGTAGCCGGAGATCGAGATCGGGTGCCAGCGCGGCATCTGGCGCGTGCACCACTCGATCATGTCGCCGCACAGGCGCATCGCTGGGTCGATCGGAAAGCACCACTCCTTCTGGGCGATGTACTCCTTTAGGATGTCCGCCTGGATCGTCCCGGATAGGCGCTCCGGGGGGACGGGACCCGCGCCCTGGGCGGTGCCGGACTCCGCCGCGGCGACGTAGAAGGCGAGCATGATCGCGGCGGGCGCGTTGATCGTCATCGACACGCTCACCTCGCCGAGGTCGATCCCGGAGAACAGCGTTTGCATATCGTCGAGCGTGTCGATCGCCACACCCTCGCGGCCGACCTCGCCGAGGCTGCGCGGGTGGTCTGAGTCGTGGCCCATCAGCGAGGGCATGTCAAACGCCGTGGAGAGCCCGGTCTGGCCGTGGTCGAGCAGGTAGCGGAAGCGCTCGTTGGTCTCCTCGCTCGTGCCGAACCCGGCGAACTGGCGCATCGTCCACAGCCGGCCGCGGTACATCGACTCGTAGATCCCGCGCGTAAAGGGATACTCGCCGGGACGCCCGATCGGATCATCGGCTGGTGGGTGGGCACCTATTCCAGGAGGGAGGTCCGCCTCGGTGTAGAGCTCCTTGATGGACTCGCCGGATAGGGTCCGGAAGTCGCGCTCGATGTCGGCTTCCGCGCCAGAGGTGCTTGCGCTCACCGGGATGCTAGCCATCGACAGATCATAGGGTCAGCGAACGTATACACCTTTGCGCACCAAAACAAAAACGTATAACAACGTCCGGCCGACTCTCCCGCGCGCGCCAACCCTCGCAACCTCTGCGCGCGCCTGTGCGCTTGCCCTCCTCGCCTTCGTCCTCGCCCTCCTCTTGGCTGCGTGCGGCTCCGCGGGACCATCTGCGACAGGCGGGGCTGCGGGCTCACACACCGCGACTGCGACTGCTCCTGGGGCACTCCGCCGACCGACGCAGGTGACGTTGATCCTCGACTTCGTGCCCAACGCGGTGCACGCGGGTATCTACCGTGCGCTCGCGGCCGGGTACTACCGGCGCGAGAACATCGACCTGCAGGTGGTCCAGCCGACCTCGACGCAGGAAACGCTGAAGCTGATCGACGCGGGCAAGGCGCAGTTCGGGCTCGCCGACGGGAGCGACGTGGCCGGGCTGATCGCCGATGGCGGCGACGCGCAGGCGGTGATGGCGCTCGTGCAGCACCCGCTCGGCGGGTTGATCGCGCTGGCCTCGGAGCACCTGAGCTCACCGGCTGATCTGGCCGGTAAGACGGTTGGGATCACCGGCGTGCCCTCCGATCTGGCTGTGCTCGACACGGAGCTGCGCCACGCGGGCGTGAGCCCCAGTCGGGTGCATGTCGTGACGGTCGGCTTCAACGGCTCCCAGGCGCTCCTGGCGGGGCGGATCGCTGCCTTCACCGGCTTCATCCCCGACGAAGGTGTGACGCTGCGGGCAAGCGGGCACCCGATCACGGCGTTCGCCTTCGACGAAAACGGCGGCCCCGCATATCCGGGGCTCGTGGCGTTCACGACGCGCAGGCTGATCGCGGCCGACCCGACGCTGGTGCGGGACTTCGTGGCCGCCACCGTGCACGGCTACGAGGACACCCTGGATGACCCGGCCCGCAGTCTCAGCAACCTGCTGCACTCCAACCCGTCGCTCGCGCGCGGGCTGACGGCTGCCTCGCTCGCTGTGTACCTGCCGCTGTTCGCCGGGGGCGTGCAGTTCGGGACGCTGCAGAGCGCAAACGTCGCGGCGCTGAGCGAGTGGATGCTGAAGAACCACCTGATAAACGCGCCGATCTCGCCGCAGCGCTACGGGACCGACCGGTTTCTCCCGTCCGGTTCAGCCATCCGGTAGCGTCCCGGGCGATGACGCTCGTGAGCGAGTTGGAGCTTGAGAGCTTCGACTACACCGATCCTGCGCTGCGCGGGGAGCGCTTTCACGAGGCGATGGTGCAGCTGCGCGCGCAGGGCTGGCTGGCGCAAGGTCCGTTCGGGTACATCGTGGTGGACCGCGAGTCGGCGGAGTTCTTCCTGCGCACGCGCGATGCGAGCTTCCCGGGGATGAAGATCGCCGAGATCTTCGGCGTGAGCGAGGGGCCGCTGTGGGAGCAGATGCGGCGCAACATCCTGCACGTGAACGGGGCCGACCATGCGCGCTTGCGCAGTCTCGTGAACCCCGCGCTGAGCCCACGCGCGGTCGAGCGCTACAAGCCGGCGATGAGGGGGTTCCTTGGAGGGGTTGCTCGCCGATGCCGCGCGGATCGATCGGGCCCCGCCCGACGGGGTCGTGAAATGCGAGTTCGTGGAGGCGTTCGCGAAGCCGTATCCGTCGCAGGTGATCGCCGAGGTGATGGGTGCCCCGCTCCAGGATGCGCCGAGGTTGCACCATTGGTCGAACTGGATCCAGAGACAGTTCGATGCGGTGAGCATGGCCAGCGAGCGTGATCGGATCGAGCAGGCGGTGGAGGAGTTCTACGCGTACGCGCGGGAGCTGGTGGAGGCGCGCAGGGATGATCCGGGCGACGACCTGATCTCGACGCTGATCGCCGCGGCAGACCCGGCCCACCCACCCGAGCGGCTGTCGGACGTGGAGTGCATCAACCTCGTGTTCAACGTGCTGGCGGGCGGCGTGGACACGAGCCAGAGTCAGCTCGCGCACGCGGTCAGGCTCCTGGCCGAACACCCGGAGCAGTGGGAGCTGTTGGTGAAGGACCCTTCGCTCGCGGAGGGGGTGGTCGAGGAGGCGCTGCGGTACGAGCCGATCACGCCGTTTACGGCCCGGATCGTGGATCAGGAGATCACCTTCCGCGACGTGACGTTCCCGGAGGGGACGATCGTGATGGTGTGCGCGTTTACGGGCAACCGTGACCTCGATGCAGGCGCTGGCGACGGCGAGGAGTTCGACATCGCGGCCGAGCGGGGCAAGGCGCGCGCATTGACGTTCGGCGCGGGCGTGCATTACTGCCTGGGCGCCAACCTCGCGCGCTTGGAGCTGGGAGAGGCACTGACATTCTTCGCGGAGCGGTTCTCGGGATTGGAGCTCGACGGCGAGCCGGAGTACGAGAGCATCACCGGGATTTACGGGCTGGCGAAGTTGCCTGTGCGTTTCGCTGCCTGACCGTTCGAGCCGTGTGCGGCCCCGCGGCCGAGCCGTGTGGAATAGTGCCGCCTCGACCGTATTACGACGGAGGACGATGTGACTGCCCGCAAACCCGCTCCACGCACCAGCCTGACCACGCGCACCACCTGCCGCATCTGTGGTTGCCCGCACCTCGCGCCCGTGCTGTCGCTTGGTGATCAGCGCATCGCGGGGGCGTTTGCGGATCCCGGCGGCGACCAACCCGTCGAACGGGCGATTCCGCTCGAGCTCGTGCGCTGCGACATGACGCGCGAGCAGGAGGCGTGTGGCCTGATCCAGACGAAGCACACCGTCCCCGGCTCGATCCTCTACAGCTCTTACTGGTATCGCAGCGGGGTCAATCGTACGATGACCGAGAATCTCCACGGCATAGCTCACGGCGTGGAAGCAATCGTTCCCCTTGAGTCGGGTGACCTCGTTGTGGACATCGGCTGCAACGACGGCACCCTGCTGGATGGGTATCAGGCGGGGGGTCTGCGCTACCTCGGCTTTGATCCCTCCGACGTGGCGCGATATGCCATCGCAAAGGGGTACGACGTCGTCAACGACTTCTATTCGGCGCAAGCACTGCGAGTACGCCGTCCCGACCAGAAGGCCAAGGCGATCACGAGCATCGCGATGTTCTATGACCTCGAGTATCCGCGTACGTTCGTCGCCGATGTCGCCGAGGCGCTCGCGGAGCGCGGCATCTGGGTCATGGAGCTGCACTATCTCCCGATGATGCTGGAGGCCAACGCCTTCGACGCGATCGTCCATGAGCACCTCGAGTACTACTCCCTAGCTGTGATCGAGCGACTCGTTGGCGAGGAGGGCCTCGAGGTTGTCTCTGCCGAGCTCAACGAGATGAACGGCGGATCGATCCGCCTGTTCATCGGTCACGCCGGCCGGCATGAGCGCACGCCTGAGCAGCTCGAGGCGCTGAGCGCGCTGCGCGTGAAGGAGTTCGAGCTGGCGCTCGACTCACCCGAGCCCTACGAGGCATTCCGCCTAGGCTCGGAACGAGTCCGTGACGATCTCGTCGCGATGTGCAAGCAATTCCATGGCGAAGGCAAGAAGATCCATGTCTATGGCGCTTCGACCAAGGGCAACACGATTCTTCAGTACGCCGGTCTCGACAACACCTGCATCGAGGCCGCCGCCGACCGCAATCCGGACAAGTTCGGCTCCGAGACGATCGCCACGAAAATCCCGATCATCAGTGAGGAGGACTCACGGGCGATGAACCCGGACTACTACCTCGCCCTGCCGTGGCACTTCCTCGACGAGTTTCTCGAGCGAGAGCAGGAGTTCCTAAAGCGCGGAGGGAAGTTCATCGTGCCGCTGCCTGAGGTGCGTGTCGTCGGAGCGTCCTGATCGAGCGTTGTTCGATCGCGCAGCCGCGATATTCGACAGGGGCGGCCCGGCAAGCCCGGCGTGGCACTTGACTACCTTCTCGCCGCCCGGGACCGCAGGAGGTTGTACATCTCTCTGAGGCGGTGCTTGATGGGGCGCAGGTAGGTAGCGACCCACTCGCGTGGAAATGCGGTTTGCGACCTGTTGGCGTCTGCGCTCCCACCCCTGCCGTGCCTTTGCCCGCTCGAATCTCCTGATCTCATCGGGCTGAACGAGCTCCACATCGGACTCGTGGGCATACCACTCGTTGACCCCCGTGCGACGGAAATGCACGTAACCGCGCTCGGCCATGTAGTTGGCCACGCGCGGATCGCCGGTAATCGAGTTGTCCTCGATGATCACTATCCGTGGCCTGTGTATCTCGAGCGTGAACCCTTCGAGCACCGCCATCTCATGACCCTCGACGTCGATCGTTATGAACTGGATCTCGGGAAAGGCCGCCTCGGCGAGCAGGCTGTCCAGGGTGGCCGTACGGACGGTTATCTCCTTGACGTCGCCTCCGGCCCGCTTGATCAACTCGCGATGACCGGAAGTGAGATCGAGCGTGGACATGGCCTCGACACCTTCGGCAACGCTGAACCTCGCCACGCCCTCCCTGTCGCTCACCGCACAGTTGACCACAATGCCCGTGCGGTGCTCGCGGATCTTCTCGACGGACTCCGGGATCGGCTCGACCAAGAGACAGTGCCAGCCACGCTTCTCGAACACATAGCTTGCGCTTCCGGTGACACCATCGTGCGCGCCGATCTCGACGCAGTACCCCTCAGCGCGGTTGCCGAAGATCTCCTCCAGGATGCGATCCTCCGCGAACTGACCATATGACTCCGGCTCGGCGTTCATGGACGGCTGAGCCTGCCTCGCCGGAGCCGACGCGGGCCGAGTGCCGGCGCGATCACCGCCTCGACGATCTCATCCCAGCCAAACACCAGCTCGCTCGCGGAACGGCGCAGCCGCGCCGCGAGACCCTCGTCGGCCAAAATGCGTTCGATCGCACTCGCCAGCGCCGCGGGGTCGGGCGAGTTGACCACCAGGGCGGTCTCGCCGTCTCGCAGCCACGACGGGGTCTGTGGGCCACGAGTGGTGATCACGGCGGCGCCGTTGATGAGCGCCGCCAGCATGCTCGTATAGCCGCTCTCGGCACCACCGTGGAAGGGGAGCACGACGGCATCGACCACCCGCAACACGCGGCCGACGTCCTCCTGCGCGATGTAGCCAAGCCAGCGCACACGCTCCGCGAGGCCAAGCCGCTCGATCTGGGCCGCGATATGGGCCTTGTACGAATCATTCAAATCCAGCGAACCCGAAGCCACGAGCAGGGCGTCGGTCCGGGCGAGTGCCTCGAGCAGCTCCTCGAACCCCTTCGTCGGCCCCATGATGTGACCGAAGAAGCCGATCACAGGGCGCTCGCGGGGCGCAAGCGTTGCGCGCAGGCGCGCATCTGCCGCTGGATCGCTGGCGGCCACCGGGATGTTCGGGGCGTTGTGGCGCACGACCATCCGCGCGGCTGCCCATGGATAGCGCGCAACGAGCGCATCGCGCTCGCCCTCGTTCACGGTCACGACCCTGTCAGCCGCCCGCAGCGGAAGCATCAACAGGCGCCGCTCGGTCTCACCGATGCGCAGGAACTCATGGACGATGAACGTCGTCGGCGGCCATCCGAGTAGCGCCTTGGCCAGGCCCGGAAACAGGTACAGCAGGCGCGCATAGTTGCCCTCGACGATCGTGGGAAAGCTCGACACGACGAGATCGGGACGGGGTCTCGCAAAGCGCGGCCAGGCGCGCAGGAACGCGCGCACGCTGCCGTCGCGCAGCACCGGCAGCACGCGCGGCGGCCCCTCTCTGGCGCTTGTCGACGTCGCGCCCGTAACGACGGTCACGTCGTGGCCGGCGCGGAGGAGCGCCGTCGCCAGACCTTGGGTGTATTCACCGACCCCGCACGCAACCGGCGGATATGAGGGGTTGAAGATGAGGATCCTCATGGTCCGCTGCGCCGGCGCGGTTGACGGCAAGAACATGCCAGGGGGTTCAGCGCGAGGCTCTGTCGGCGACGAGCGCGAGGGCTGGGCCGTTCGGGCTGAGCGGCTCGTCGAAGGCAACCTCCAACACTCGCCAGCCAAGATGATCGAGGGCTCTGAATAGGTCGTCGCGATGCATCCAGTTGCTGTGTGGCGCGACACCACCGGAGAACGTCGGCAGCCGCCAGTCAAGCGCGTAGGTGTGAGGATATACCCGATAGTCAAAGCCGTCGTAGATCTTCTTGACTTCACTGCCCAGCCGTCCCGCCAGTTGCCTGTTCTGCAGTGCCTCCTCGGAATAGATGTGTGTCCACATGATCAGGCGCGACGCCTTCTGAGAAATGAGGTCGAGTAGGCGCATGGGATCGGTCATGTGGTAGAGGATCCCGCAAGCGATGCAGACATCAAAGGGCTCGGCTTCCGTCGCGAGGTACGCGTTGACATCGCCACACAGGAACGAGCAGCGGTCCAGATCGAACAGGTCCTTCGTGACCAGACACTTCAGAAACGCGATTCGGTTTGCCTCGACTCCGACAACGCGCGCGGCGCCGGCTTGCTGGGCCATGTAGCTGAATCCGCCCTCGAGCGGTCCGAGGTCGAGCACTCGCATTCCCGTCACGCCACCAAGCCGCTTGAACGCCCAGTGAATCCGAGGATCATCGAACTGCTCGGCCTGTCCGGCACTTACCCACTCGTGCGGCGGTGGAAGCTTTGAGACCCATTTTTCGGACGCCGCATCGATCGCTGTCTGCGCACTGGGAGCGGTCGTGACGAACTTCTCGCTCTGAGAGCGTGAAAGCTCCTTTGTATAGCTTCGAGCAAGTGCGAGGACACCCTGAAGCCGATCAACCGCGGCGGCCACCATCTGCGGCGGAGTCTATATATGTCGCGATCCCGGCTGGTGGAGGCGCCCAAGGCCTCGGCAGGCGGTGCGGAAGAAAGACGACTATAGACTCGGCGTGTGAAGGCGGTGATCCTGGCAGGAGGTCTCGGCTCGCGACTGAGCGAGGAGACCGCCGTGCGCCCGAAGCCGATGGTCGAGATCGGCGGCAAGCCGATCCTCTGGCACATCATGAAGATCTACGCCGCCCACGGGATCGAGGACTTCGTGATCTGCCTCGGCTACAAGGGCTACATGATCAAGGAGTACTTCGCCAACTACTACCTGCACACGTGCGACGTCTCCTTCGACCTGGCCAAGGGCGACGATGGAGGTTCACCGCTCGGCGACCGAGCCGTGGCGGGTGACGCTCGTCGATACCGGCGAGCGGACGATGACCGGCGGGCGGCTGAAGCGCGTGCTGCGCTACGTCGGACGACGAGGACTTCTGCTTCACCTACGGCGACGGCCTCGCCGACGTCGACATCACCGCGCTGATCGCCTTCCACCGCGAGCAGGGAACGCAGGCGACCGTCACCGCGGTGCAGCCGCCCGGGCGCTTCGGCGCGCTCGACGTCGACGGCGAGCGGGTGAGCGGGTTCGAGGAGAAGCCGCGCGGCGACGGCGGCTGGACCAACGGCGGCTTCTTCGTGCTCTCCCCGGGCGTCGCCCGCTACCTCGACGGCGACGACGACCGTGTGGGAGCAGGAGCCGATGCGCGCGCTGGCGCGCGACGGCCAGCTCGCCGCCTATCCGCCACGAGGGCTTCTGGCAGGCGATGGACACGCTGCGCGACCGCAACCAGCTCGAGGAGCTGTGGGACTCGGGGCCGCGCCGTGGCGGACATGGCTAGTACGGTGAGCCTCGCAGTGAGCGCCGCCGCATCCCGCGGTGCGGTTGATCCTGGCTTCTGGCGCGAGCGCCGCGTGCTGCTCACCGGCCACACCGGCTTCAAGGGCGCCTGGCTGTCGCTGTGGCTGCAGTCGCTCGGCGCGAGGTGACCGGCTTCGCCGACGGCGTGCCGACGCAGCCGTCGCTGTACGAGCTGGCGCAGCGTGGGCGAGGGCATGGAGAGCATCGCGCGGCGACGTGCGCGACCACGACGCGGTCGCGGCGGCGGTCGCCGACGGCCGAGCCGGAGGTCGTCATCCACATGGCCGCGCAGTCGCTCGTGCGCCGCTCCTTCGCCGAGCCGCGCGAGACGTATGAGACGAACGTGATGGGCACCGTCAACGTGCTCGACGCCGTTCGCGCTGCACGGCACGAGCGTGCGCGCGCTCGTCAACGTCACCTCGGACAAGTGCTACGAGAACCGCGAGTGGGAGTGGGGCTATCGCGAGGACGAGCCGATGGGCGGCCACGACCCCTACTCGAGCTCCAAGGGCTGCGCCGAGCTCGTCACCGACGCCTTCCGCCGCTCGTTCTTTGCCGGCGCCGACGGGCCGCGCCTGGCCTCCGCGCGCGCCGGCAACGTGATCGGCGGCGGCGACTGGGGCGAGGACCGGCTGGTGCCCGACATCATGCGCGCGGCGCTCGCCGGCGAGCAGGTGCGCGTGCGCAACCCCAACTCGATCCGCCCGTGGCAGCACGTGCTCAACCCGCTCAGCGGCTACCTGCTGCTCGCCCAGGCGCTGTGGGACGCCCCGGAGCTCGCGGACGGGCTGGAACTTCGGCCCCGCCGACGAGGACGCGCGCCCGGTCGGCTGGATCGTGCAGCGCACTCGCCGCAAGTGTGGCCGGAGGAGCTGCGCTGGGTGCACGACGACGGCCCCCATCCGCACGAGGCGCGCTACCTCAAGCTCGACTCCTCCCGCGCCCGCGCCCGCCTGGGCTGGCGCCCGCCGGGCTCGACCTGGAGGCGGCGCTCGAGAGCATCGTCGACTGGTATCGCGAGCTGCGCGCGGGCGCGGACATGCGCGCGGTGACGCTGGGGCAGATCGAGGCGTTTCAATACGCTGGCGCCCCGTCATGACGCCAGACCGCTCTGTCGATTCTGCGGCGCTCCCGTGGAAGCTGTCTTCGCGGACCTCGGCATGTCGCCGCTGGCGAACTCCTACCTGCCGCCGGAGCGGGCCAACAGCATGGAGCCCTTCTATCCGCTGCGTGCGCTCGGTCTGCGGGAAGTGCTTCCTCGTGCAGCTCGAGGAGTTCGAGACGCCGGAGCAGATCTTCTCCGACTACGCCTACTTCTCCTCGTACTCGTCGAGCTGGCTGGAGCACAGCCGCCGCTACGCCGAGCAGATGATCGAGCGCCTCGGCCTCGACGAGACAAGCCACGTCGTGGAGATCGCCTCCAACGACGGCTACCTGCTGCAGTTCTTCCGCGAGCGCCAGATCCCCGTGCTCGGGATCGAGCCGGCCGCCAACGTCGCCAAGGTCGCGCTGCAGAAGGGCATCCCCACGCTCGTCGAGTTCTTCGGGCGCGAGACCGCCCGCTCGCTGGCCGGCGAGTCCTCGGCCGACCTGCTGCTCGGCAACAACGTGCTCGCCCACGTCCCCGACCTCAACGACTTCGTCGCCGGGCATGAAGATCCTGCTGAAGCCCGGCGGGGTCATCACGATGGAGTTCCCCCACCTGATGCGCCTGATCGGCGGACAACCAGTGGGACACGATCTACCACGAGCACTTCTCCTACTTCTCCTTCCTGACCGTCGGCCGCGTGTTCGAGGCCCACGGCCTGCGCCTGTTCGACGTCGAGGAGCTGCCCACCCACGGCGGCTCGCTGCGCATCTACGCCTGCCACGCCGACGACGCCGCCAAGCCGCAAAGCGCTGCTGCGCGCGAGCTGCGCGAGCGCGAGCGCGCAGCCGGCTACGAGCGGATCGACACCTACCTCGACTACGGCGCGCCGCGTCGAGCAGGACAAGCGCCAGATCCTCGGCTTCCTGATCGAGCTCAAGGAGCAGGGACTGCGGATCGCCGGCTACGGCGCGCCCGCGAAGGGCAACACGCTGCTCAACTACTGCGGCGTGCGGCGCGACTTCATCGACTACACCTGCGACCTGAACCCGCACAAGCAGGGCCACTTCCTGCCCGGCAGCCACATCCCGATCCGCTCGCCCGACGCGCTGCGCGAGGACAGACCAGACGTCGTCTGATCCTGCCATGGAACCTGAAGGACGAGATCGTCGAGCAGCTGAGCTTCATCCGCGAGTGGGGCGGGCGCTTCGCCGCGCGCACGCCGGAGCTGACGCTGCTCTCGTGAGAGTGTTTGTGGAAGCTCGGCGCAGCGAAGCTCGCCAGACTGGTCGCCGGCGATGAAATTCCGAGACATGCCGCTGCCTGGCGTATGGCTGATCGAGTCCGACCGCCTCGGCGACGAGCGCGGTTGGTTCGTGCGCATGTTCGACGCGTGAGGAGTTCCGCGCGCGCGGGCTCGACCCGGAAGTCGTCCAGTGCAACGCCTCTTACAACGCCCGACGAGACACGCTGCGCGGCATGCATTACCAGGCCGACCCGCACGGCGAGTCCAAGCTCGTGCGCTGCGTGCGGGGCGCGGTCTTCGACGTAGCGGTTGACCTGCGGCCGAGCTCGCCCAACCTCTGTCGCTGGCACGGGGTCGAGCTTAGCGCCGAGAACAGCTACGCGCTGTACATCCCGGCCGGTTTCGCTCACGGCTTTCAGACGCTCACCGACGACTGCGAGGTGCTCTACCAGATGGGCCACCGCTACGTGCCCGAGGCCGCCAGGGGAGTGCGCTTCGACGATCCCGCGTTCGGGATCGAGTGGCCCGTGCCCCACGGCGAGCGGATCATCTCCGAGCGCGACGCCTCGTACCCGGATTTCGCGCCCGCCGACCCGCATTTCGTAACGTGAAGGTGCTGCTCACCGGTGCGAGCGGGTTCATCGGCAGCTACGCACTCGAGGTACTGCTGGAGCAAGGTCACGAGGTTCACGCCGTTTCCCGGCACGCGTTAGCCCTGCCCGAGGGAGCGATCGGGCACCAGACCGACCTGCTGCTCCCCGACGCTGCCGAGACGCTCATGCAAGAGGTGCGGCCCACCCACCTGCTGCACCTGGCGTGGTATGCCCTCCCCGGTAGCTTCTGGAGCGCACCAGAGAACGAGCGCTGGATTGACGCCAGCCTGCGCCTGCTGCGCGCGTTTGGCGAGGCGGCCGGCCGGCGCGCCGTCATCGCTGGCACCTGCGCCGAGTACGCGTGGGGCGAGGAGCCGCTGCGCGAGCAAGATAACCCCCACGGGCAGGCCACTGCGCTCGAACCGGCGACTCTCTACGGAGCGTGTAAGCACGCCACGCACATAGCCGCCGAGGCCGTCGCGCGGCAGCTCGGCGTGTCGCTCGCTTGGGGGCGCATCTTCTTCCTGTACGGACCCGGCGAAGCCCCGGCTCGGCTGGTTCACAGCGTTGCCCGCGGCCTGCTCGCCGGCGAGCCGGTCCCCACCACAGACGGTCTACAACTGCGCGACTTCATGCACGTGCGCGACGTGGCGTCGGCGTTCGTGGCGCTGCTCAGCGGAGATCTGCGTGGAGCGGTCAACATCGCCTCCGGGCAGGCGGTCGCCGTGGGCGATCTGGTGAGGCTGATCGCGCGCGAGACGGGGGGCTGGAGCGCGTGCGCTTCGGAGCGCTCGACCGGCGAGCCGGCGATCCTGAGAGGATCGTCGCCGACGTGGAGCGTCTGCGAGACGCGGTCGGTTTCACTCCCGCTACCGGCCTGCGAGAGGGTGTGGCCGAGACCGTTGCCTGGCTGCGCGAGGAGAGCTGATGGACAGCACTGAGAGCGATCTCCTCGAGAACTCCGCCGCCGGTGGCGCGGCGGTGCGAGGCGGCACGCTGCGGGTTGGCGGATACCTGGTGAGCGCCGTCGCCGGCGCGCTCTCGGCGGCGGTTCTGTTCAGGCACTTGCACACCGAGCTGACCGGCCTGTACGTGCTCGCCAGCTCGATCGTCGCGATCGTCGCAGGTGTCTCCGACCTCGGCATGACCACGCTCGGCTTGCGCGAACTGGCGATCCGCGACGCCTCCGGGCGCCATGCGCTGATGCGCACGCTGCTCGGGCTGAGGCTGTTCGTGACGATGCTCGGCGTTGGCATCGCGGTGGCCTTCGCCGCCGTCGCCGGCTACAGCTCGGCGGTAGTCGCCGGCGTCGCGCTCGCCGGGATCGCGCTGCTGTTTCAGAATCTGCAGACAACGCTCTCAATCGACCTGATGCGCAACCTGCGGCTCGGCTGGGTGACGATCTTCGAAGTCGGCCGCCAGCTCGCGCTGGCAGTGCTCGTGATCGCGCTGGCCCTCAGCGGCGCCGGTCTCGTCGTGATCCTTGGCGCGTCGATACCCGTCGCGCTGGCGGCGCTGGCCGCGACCGTCGTCCTGTTACGCGGCCAGGTGCCGCTCGTGCCGTCATTCGACCGCGCGCGCTGGATCGCGTTGCTGCGCGAGCTGCTTCCCCTCTCGATCGCCGTGGCGACGGGCGTGCTGTACTTCCGAATCTCGGTCGTGATCGTCTCGCTGCTGGCCAACACGCACGAACTCAGCTATTTCGGCGCGTCCTTTCGGGTCATCGAAGTTCTAACCCAGATCCCGCTGCTGATGGTGAGCGCCGCCTTTCCGATCTTCGCGCGCGCGGCGCGCGGCGATCACACTCGCTTCGCCTATGGCATCGAGCGCGTGTTCGAGGTGGCGGCGATCGTGGGCGTGCTGTTCGTGCTGCTGCTGGCACTCGGCGCGCCGATTGTGGTCGCCATCGTCGGCGGAGCCGAATTCAACCCCACCATCGAGGTCCTGCGGATTCAGTCCTTCGCGTTGTGCGGGACGTTCATCGGAGCGGTCTGGACCTTCGCGCTGCTCAGCCTGCACAAGCAGCGCGCGCTGATGCTGATCAACCTCGGCGCGCTCGCGGTGGGCAGCGTGCTGGTGGCGACATTGACGGCGCTGGCCGGACCCAACGGCGCCGCGTCGGCCACGGCGATCATGGAGATTGGCCTGGCGATCGTGGGGCTGCTGGTGCTGAGCCGCGGCCACGCCCATCTGCGCCCGTCATTGCGGCGGCTGCCGCGAATTCTGCTCGCCGGGCTCGCCGCCGCCGCGCCCGCGCTGATTCCCGGGATCCCCACGCTTGTCCTGGTGGTGGTGGCGACGGCTATCTACGCTGGCCTGCTGCTGCTGTTTGGAGCGATCCCCGACGAGCTGATCGACGGACTGTGGCGGAAGCGCAGCGAGAGACGGAGGGGGACGGATTCATGAGGCTCGCTGAGGGGGTTTCCTCAGGCGGTTTGGAGATCGCAGTCGTGCATCTCGTATGGGCGCCGACTCGGCGCACGCGGCTTGAAGAGTTCCTGGCCGCATATCAGGCGCACACGGCTGGCGTGGAGCATCGGCTGGCGGTGATCTTCAATGGCTTCGATGTGCGGGGCGATCCTCGCCTTCTCGAGGTTGAGCGGATTCTTGAGGGAGTGGATCACGAGCAGGTCGTTGCGCCCCATCCTGTACTCGATCTGAGTGCCTATCGCTACGTGGCAGAGAACACAGACGCGGGACTGCTGTGCTTCCTGAACTCCTACAGCCGTCCGCTGGTAGATGGCTGGCTGTCGCAGCTCGCCGCTCCTCTATCGAGGCCTGATGTCGGCCTGACCGGTATCGGCGGCTCGTATGAGAGCGCTTACAGCGCGGCTCCGTTCTGGCTTCGACGCCGGCGCCGTCGCGATTTCGACCCGTTCCCCAATCCCCACTTGCGGACCAACGGCTTCATGCTCGGCCGCGAGCTGATGCTCGACTTGGACTGGTCCCAACTCAGCTCAAAGGCCGCCGCATGGGCGCTTGAGAGCGGCAGGCACTCGATCTCGCGTCAGGTGTGGGAACGGGGACTGGACGCGCTGGTGGTGGGACGCGACGGTCACGCCTACGCATGCGAGCGCTGGCCTGGGAGTGCCACGTTCCGCGACGGAGCTCAGCGGAATCTGCTGATTGCTGACAATCGCACGCTGCAGTACGACCAGGCTGATGCTGCAATGAAACAGCGGCTCGAGCAGATGGCCTGGGGCGCTGCGGGTCAGTCTGAGTGCCCTGCGCCCATACGCCGGGTGAACGACAGATAGGCGTTCCATAGCCAGCGTCCACCCCGGCGTTGGCCGAGCGCGGCGAACGTCGGCATCGTCAGATGCCAGGCAAGCGAAGGCCAGGAGATTACCGTCCAGGCGCTCACCAGCCCGAGCCGCAGGCGCTCGGGCAGGGGACGAGTTGCAAATACGGGTGAGCGCCAGAGCATGTCGGCGAGCACTTGCCAGGCGATGACCAGATGCGGGATGCGCGCTTGCCATGCCGGCAGGCCGAGTGTGCGCGTGAGCTTCGAGAAATCGGCGCTCGTGCCGCCCAGCTCACGATTGATGGCCGTCGTGTGGATCAGTCGCGACCTTGCCCTGGGCGATAACAGCGGCGGCGAGCAGCCAATCGTTGCCGAGCACGTTGCGCAGCGGCGCTGCGTGTCGCAGAACAGCTTGGGGCATCAGGCCGTAGAAGACGCCGTTCTCATCGACCTCACTCAAATAGGTGAGCACGCGCCGGCTCGGCGAGTCATCCTCGAGCTGCATGTCGACTCCCTCCCTGACCACGACGCCGTCGCGAACATAGTGCGCGATCCCGCAGGCCACGACGTGGTCGGGGCGCCCGCTCAGCTCGGCCAGGCAGCTTGCGACGTAGCTGTCGTCGAGCCAGTCGTCGTCGGAGAGCACCATCAGATAGTCGCCGCGCATCTCTTCAAACAGGGTGTTGAAGTTCGCGCTCGGCCCCCGGTTGACGGGCGAGCGTAGATACCTCACCCGCAGGTCTCGCTCACAAAACGCCAGGCAGACTGCTTCGGTCCCATCACCGGAGGCGTTGTCGGAGATCACGAGCTCTAGGTTTCGATGCGTTTGGGCGAGAGCCGACTCGACCGCGCGCATGAGCTTGGCTGCACGGTTGTAGGTCGGTATTCCGATGCTCACCAGCGGCTCAGTCACGACCGGCCGCCTCCTCCAGGGTGCGCAGCACCCGCTCGGCAAAGCGCGCCCAGGAGAACTCGCTGGCGCGCGTTTGGGCCAACTCGGCCAATGCGGCTCGCCGCGGCTCGTCTCCCAGCAGCGATTGCAGCTGGGCGGCGATGTCGTCCACTCGCCTCGGATCTGCGTAGGCGACCGCCTCGCCGCCGACCTCCGGCAGCGAGGAGACGTTCGAGGTCAGCACCGCCGCGCCCGCGGCCATCGCCTCCAGCACGGGCAGGCCGAAGCCCTCGCCGAGCGACGGGTAGCAGAACACCGCGCAGCGACGGTAGAGCTCGGCGAGGGCGGCGTCCGAGACGTAGCCGAGCATCCTCGCGCGATCGCCGAGCGATCGCAGCGAGTCGAGGGTCTCGCCCGGTCTCCCAGCCGAGGGCCCCCACCACCACGAGCGGGTGACGGCGCTGGAGCTCCTCGTCCAGGATCTTGTAGGCGGCGACCAGACGCGGCAGGTTCTTGCGCGGCTCGAGCGTCCCCACCGCCAGCACGAAGCCCGGCTGCAGGCAGCGTCGAAACCTCGGCGGGGTCTAGACCCTCCGTCAAGGCGCCAGTCACCCCCAGCGGCGCGACGACCGTGCGGCCTTCCGCCGCCGGGAAGTGGCGCGCGAGCGCGTCGGCCGTCGCCTGGGAGATCGCGAGCAGGGCCGCCGAGCGGCGCACGGCGTGTCCGAGAGTCAGCCGCTCGATCACCTGCGAGCGGCGATTGGGGCGCATCCCCGCCTCGAAGGTCACCAGGTCATAGACGATCGGCACGCAGGGTATGCGCAGGAACCATGCGGTGAGGTAGGAGTTGGAGGATAGGAAGACCTCACACTCTCGATTGGCCGCGCGGGCCGCTCGCACGTGCCACCAGGGATCGCTCGCGTCGATCAGGCGCCAGCGAAAGCGCTCGTCCAGCTCGTCCTCCGCCCACGTCTCGCGCGCGTAGAGGACGTAGCGCCGCCCATCCTCGGGACGCGCGGCGAGCGCCCGCAGCAGCTCTCGCACGACCCGCCCGCGACCCGCGGGGACCTCGGCCGCGGCGCGCGCGTCGATGCCGATGGTCAGGGGGGCGAAGGCGTTCATGAACCCGGGAGGCTAGCCTCACCCACGCTATGCATGTCGGCCTGAACCTGATCTTCCTCGTCCCCGGCGAGACCGGTGGCATGGAGGTCGCCGCGCGCGAGCTGATCCCGGCGCTGCTCGCCGAGGCGCCGCCGGAGATGCGCTTCACCGCGTTCGTCAACCGCGAGGCGGCCGCGGCGAGAGACGGGCCGTGGGGCGAGCTGCTGCCCGCCGTGACGGTGCCGGTGAACGCCCGCAACCGCGTGCAGTGGGTGCTCGGCGAGCAGACGCTGCTGCCGCGGCTGGCCGCGCGCGAGGGCGTGGATCTCGTGCACAGCCTGGCGAGCACCGCGCCGCTGTGGGGGCGCTTTCGCAGGGTCGTGACCGTGCACGACCTGATCTACGCGCGCTTCCCCGAGGCGCACGCGGGCATTCGCGACAAGGGCATGAAGGTGCTGGTGCCCGCAGGCGGCGCGCCGCTCGCACAGGGTGATCGCCGATTCGCAGAGCACGCGCGATGACCTGATTGGGCTGCTCGGCGTGCGGTCTGACCGGATCGATGTGGTGCCGCTCGGGCTGGGCGGCGTCCGGCGCGATGCGCCGCTGCCCGAGCGTGAGACGCGCGCGCGCTTCGAGCTGGGCGAGCGCCGGGTGGTGCTGAGCCTGTCGGCGAAGCGCCCGCACAAGAACCTGCTCGCGCTGATCGGCGCGCTGGCAAGGATCCCAGCGGAGCGCCGTCCGCTGCTGGTGCTGCCCGGCTACCCCACCTGGCACGAGGCCGAGCTGCGCGCCCGCGCGGCAGAAGCCGGCGTGGCCGAGGACGTGCGCTTTCTCGGCTGGCTCTCCGGGGAGGAGCTCGAGGGGCTGTGGGCGCTGGCGGAGGCGTTCGTGTTCCCCTCGCTGTACGAGGGCTTTGGCCTGCCGGTGCTGGAGGCGATGGCGCGCGGCGTGCCGGTCGCGTGCTCGAACGCCTCCTCGCTGCCCGAGGTCGCGGGCGACGCGGCGCTGCTGTTCGATCCACACGACGAGTCCGCGATCGCCGCGGCGCTGGAGCGGCTGCTCGGCGAGGAGATCCTGCGCGAGGATCTGCGCGCCCGTGGTCTTGACCGGGTGAGTGAGTTCACCTGGGAGCGCACCGCGCGCCTGACGCTCGAGAGCTACCGCCGTGCGCTGGCACTCCCTAGCTAGATACACCGGATCTGGTATATTATCGGGATGAGTCCCGGTATGTTGATCCGCTCGACGCGCGAGCGTCATGGTCTCACCCAGACGCAGTTGGCCCTGCGCGCGGGCACCTCACAGAACGCGGTCAGTCGAGCCGAGCGCGATGAGATCTCGTCCTCGGTGGACACGATTCAACGCCTGCTTGCCGCGATGGGCGAGCGGCTGGAGTTGAGCGTGCGACGGATCGAGGGCGACTTCGACCCGGATCACCTGGCGGACTCGATGGCGCAGACGATGAGCGAGCGGCTCGAGCGCTCGCTGGCGTGGAACCGCTTCGCGGGACGGTTGACCGGTGTCGCACGCTCGGGCGAGCGATGAGCCCGCTGCGACGTCCGCATCGTCCGGTCGAGTCGAGTGGGCCGGCGGATGACACGCCGACCGATCCCGTCGAGGTCTTCCGAGTGCTCAACAGTCACGAGGTCGAGTACCTGATTATCGGTGGCGTCGCCGTACAGGCGTATGGGCACGTCCGCACAACCCAGGACGTCGACGTGATCGTCGCGCCCGATACACGCAACCTCGAACGTCTCGCTGCGGCTCTCGAGGAGTTGCGTGCTCGGCTGAAGGGCGTGGACGCGCACCTGCTCGGCATCGATCCGACCGATGCGACGCATCTGCGCGACGGCGCCAACTTTGGCCTCGCCACGCGAGCCGGTGGCCTCGACGTGTGGACCGACGCGGCCGAGCTGAAGGGCGCGCGATCGTGGAAGGAGATGCGTGAGCGGGCCGTCATCGCGGAGGTCGGCGAGCAGCCGCTGCGCTTCGTCCACCGCGACGACCTGATCCGAATGAAGCTGGCTGCAGGGCGCGAGAAGGACCTCCAGGACATCGCTGCTCTCACCAGTCAGGAGAATCGCGATCCTAGATCTCCAGATCAGCGGGAGTGATCGGCGCTGCTCGACGAACCGCCTGGCCCTTCAAGCGGCCAGCTCAGCGAGGCCGTCACTTCTCGAATTGCGTGCATGGCGGCTGGTCGGCCGCGGGCAGGGGCTCGCCGACGACCAGTCCCGACGCTGTCACGGAGCGCAGGTCGACGAACCTCAGCTCGGCGGGACCGAGGGGCTTGATCACACAGGAGAAATACGTGCCACCGCCAGGGACCGGGCCGCCGCTTCCTTCCGGAACGGCGCTCTGCTGTGCCCATGTCAGCGCGTCGCCGGCGAAGTCCAGGCCGAGGAGCCACATCTCGCTGCGCATTTGGATCACCGTTCGGGTCCGCCTGTTGCGGACGTTGAGCACCTCGATTCGCTCGCCTTCGTATCCGGAGCCGGTCGCGTAGGCCACTCGCCCGTCGGATAGGGCGGCGGCGCCGGTCCGGGGCGGTTCGCCTCTGGCGCCGGAGCTGGAGATGGCCGGTCCTGTCGTGATTAGCGCCGGCAAGGCGTGGGCCGCGGGGCTGCGCGGCGTGGCCCACCAGCCCGAAGAGGCCTGCGTTGAAGGTGGCGGATGGTGATTCGTGACCGTCACGAGCACGTCGCCGAGGCTGTCCACGGCGGTGACGAGCGATAAGACCCTCTCCTGCGTCTGCGGCACGCTGATCCGGAACAGCCGCCGTTGCGTGTGCGTGTCGTACACCACAACGGTTGCGCGCGCTGCTCTGGGTGAGGCCGTTGTCGAGGCCAGCGTGACCGCCAGTCGTCCTTCGGCAGCAGCGAGGCCGATCGCGCCCGCGGGGATCGGGATCAGCAGACTCCAAGAGCGCGTCTTGAGGTTGATGGCAATGATCGCCGCGCGACCGTAGCCCGCGCGATGCAGGCAGCGGGGGTCCACCACCGCGAAGAGTCGTTCGCCGGAGATGGCGAGCAGCAGCTCAGACGCCTGAGCAGATGGACCGATCGCGCCACTCGCCGGACGCAACGGCAAACACCGACGCAGCGGCGCGACCTGCCTCAGCCTCCCACCAAGCCTTCCAGCCAGTACGTGTCCGTTCGAGACCCGTGCCTCCCAGCGTGAGTCCGGAGCGCTCACTCGCCAGCTCGCTCTCACCCGGAAGCTCGCGGCTCGCGCCGGTGAAGGTGCTCAGCATCTGGCCGCTGGAGCTCAGCCACGTCACTCCGGCTTTCGTGATTCGAGGACCCGCGAGGAATCCCGGGGCGCTCCCGTGTCTATGCGCGGGCTTGCCCACACGACAGGTGTGCCGAGCAGCGCTACGCCAAGCATCGCTGCCAGCAGATCCCGCAGAAGCCTGATTGTGATCCGGCTGTTCATGCTTGTGTTGCCAAGAATCAAACAGCCATGGCGACGCGCCTCGACCGCAGAGAGACTGTATCTGAGTGCGAACGGTCGCTCGTAATGCGGCTCGTAATCAGTCCGCGTAGCTGGCGAGCACCTTCTGCAAAGACGACTCCAGCGACAGGCGCTCGGCGTTCTCGGCGAACCACCCTGCTGTGCTCTCGCGCAGCGCGAGCCCAGCCTCGTGCACGCGCACGATCGCATCGGCGATCGTCTGGGGATCGTCCGCGGTGGCGAGAATGCCGTTGACGCCCTCGTCCACGAGCTCGACCGCGGCGTTGTCCGCGCCGGCCACGACCACGCTCGGGGTGGCGCGCGCCGAGGCCTCGATGACGACCATCCCGTAGCCCTCGCGGCTTGAGGTCGAGAGCATGCACATCGCGTCCCGCAGCGCCCCGTCGATCCGCGCGGCCTCGACGAACCCCGGCGCGCTGAGCGTATCGGTGAGGCCATGCTCGGCGATCGCTGAAAGCATGCGCTCGCGCTCGGGCCCGTCACCGTACAGCTCGCCGCGCAGACCCTCGATGCGCGCGGCGGCCGCGGCAAAGGCGGCCACCGCGAGGGTCGCGCGCTTCTCGGGGATCAGCCTGCCGGCGAACACGACCACGGGCTCCACCGCGTGCGCGATCGGGGGCTGCAGCGAGCCCGCGTACTCGCCCTCCAGCACGATCGGCTCGCCCCGCAGCCCCTCCGCGCCCAGCCGCCCGGCGTGCAACCGCGAGAAGCAGAAGGCGCGCTGGGGCACGCGTGCGCACAGGCGCTGGACGAAGTACCCGACCGCCCCGCGGGACGCCCGAGGTACTCGCGCCAGTAGGCGGCGCTCCACACCTCGTGCCAGTCCACGACCAGCCCGTAGCCCCCCGGCCGGCGCAAGAGCGCGGCGGCGAGCAGCGAGAAGTAGGGAAACGAGCAGGTGTGAACCACGTCGTAGCGGCGGCCGTGACGCAGCAGGTGCAGGAAGACTCCCAGTCCGAACACGAGTGGGGGCAGGATGCGCCGACGTCCGTCCGCGGTGTACAGGGCCATGCGCGGACCCACCGCCACGACCCGCACCCCGTCGATCTCCGGCCGCTCGCCGCGATCCCACTGGCGCAGCGTCAGGTAGGTGACCTCGTGCCCGTCGCTTGCCAGGCGCTCGGCGAGGTTGCGATACCAGCGCTCGGCGCCGCCGACCGTGAAGGGGAACAGGCAGTCATAGACGACGCAGATGTGCACGGGGCTAAGGATGCCTGGCGGCGGCTGCGATAGCATCCTGCTCCGGAAAGACGCGCCACTTTCCGCCTATTCGCGCGTTATAACCGCATGACTCCGCCTCCGGGAAACCTGGGCGCTGAGCAACCGCTCATGAGCACAGTCGTCCAGACAAAGCCCCCCATCCCCGCGGACGGCGAGGATCCTCACGCACCGCTGGTGTCGGTCGTGATCCCCTGCCTGAACGAGGCCGAGAACATCGAGGTCTGCGTGACTGCCGCGCTCGGGGCCTTGCGGGACGGCGCGATCGCCGGCGAGGTGCTCGTCGTCGACAACGCCTCCGAAGACGACTCCGCCGCGCTGGCCGCCGCCGCCGGGGCGCGCGTGGTCTCCGAGCCCCGCCGCGGGTATGGCAGCGCCTACCTCGCGGGCTTCGCGGCAGCGAAGGGCAAGTACATCGTGATGGCCGACGCCGACCTGACGTACGACTTCAACGAGATTCCCGCGCTTCGTGAGCGAGCTCGACGGCGGCGCGGAGCTCGTGATGGGCGACCGCATGGACAACATCCAGCCCGGCGCGATGCCGTGGCTGCACCGCTACGTCGGTAACCCTTTGCTCTCCGGGCTGTTGAACCTGTTTTTCCGCACCGGCGTCAATGACGCCCACTGCGGCATGCGCGCGCTGCGCCGCGATGTGCTCCCGCGCCTGGATTTGCGCACCACCGGCATGGAGTTCGCCTCGGAGATGGTGATCCGCGCATCGAAGGAGCATTTGAAGATCGCCGAGTTCCCGATCGAATACCACCCGCGTGGAGGCGAGAGCAAGCTGTCGAGCTTCCGCGACGGCTGGCGGCACCTGCGCTTCCTGCTCGTGCACAGCCCCACGCACCTGTTCGTCCTGCCCGGGATGCTGCTCAGCGGGATCGGCACCCTGATCGTCGTGCTCGTCGGCGCCGGTCTTGATTTCTTTGGACGTGCCTGGGGCATACACGCCCTGATCGGCGGCGCGCTGCTGATGATCGTCGGCACGCAGGTGCTGGCGCTCGGTCTCTGCGCGCACGCCTACGGCACCTACTTCATGGGCGAGCGCGACCCCTGGTTTGACCGCATGCGGGCTCGCTTCAGGCTTGAGCACGGACTGGCGCTCGGCGGGTTGTTCATGCTGATCGGCATCGTCATGGGCGCGGTGATCGTCGCCACCTGGATCTCCCACGGGTTCGGCTCACTCTCCGATGAACGATCTTGCTCTGGTCGCCGCCTCGCTGTTGATCGTGGGCATCCAGATCTTCTTCTCGTCGTTCCTCCTGTCGATCCTCGGTCTGCGCCGGCGTTGACCGCGCCGTCGGGACGCGGTCGCTCCGGCGTGCGTGTGCGTGTGGTGCTCGGCGTTGCTTTCCTGCTCGCCGCGGGAGCGCTCGCCCTCGATATGTCCGGCCGCGCGCCACGGATCGCCGGCACCGATCACCTGAATGAGGTGGCGTTTGTCGCCGCGGTGCCTGGTGGCCAAACGCTCTGCCAACCGCAGATGATCCTGCCCGAGGATGCCCAACGGGTGCAGATGCTGATCGGCACCTACGGACCCCCCGTGCCCGCGCTCGCGGTCAGTTTCCTGCAAGCCAGCGGCCGCGTGCTCACCAGCGGGCGACTGGCCGCCGGAGCGCGTCAGGGCGAAGTCGTGGTCCCGATCGACAAGAATCACGGCGCCACCACTGTGGGAACCCTCTGCGTGCGTGTCGGTGGGAGGAGGAAGATTGTGCTCGGCGGGGACATCTTCCCGGCTGGACCGGCCTCAGAGCAGATCGCTGGCAGGCCGCAGGTGGGGCGCATCGCCGTCACATACCTGCGCCCGGGGCGCGAATCCTGGTGGCAGCTGCTGCCCGCGCTCAGCCACCGGTTCGGGCTCAGCAAGGCGCCGTTCTTCGGTGACTGGACGCTGCCGGTCGCGGCGATCATGCTGTTCGGTCTGTGGGTCGCCGTCGCCCGTCTGCTGGTGCGGGAGCTCACGTGAGCATTGCGGCGGGCGCGCGCCGCATCCTCGCCGGTCATACGCCGTATTCCCCGGGCCGGGCGCGTGTGCTTCCTCGTGGCGTTCGTCAACGTGGCGATCTGGACGGTCGTCATACCGCCGTTTCAGGTGCCCGATGAGATCTCGCACTTCGGCTATGCCCAGTACCTGGCGCAGACCGGCAAGCCGCCCCCGCAGGGACCCGACGCGCAGTACTCCCCACAGGAGCAGACCGCGCTGAACGCGCTGGACTTCGTCAGCGTGATCGGTCATGTCAAGCAGCGAGGCATCCTGAGCTCGATCGAAGATCGCGCTCTGCGCCAGATCATGGCCACGAACCCGAGCCCGGTCGGGGAAGGCGGCGTCAGCTCGGTCACGAATCAGCCGCCGCTCTACTACGCGCTGGAGGCGATTCCGTATTGGCTCTCGCCCTCGCACGACATCCTCACTCGACTGGAGTTGATGCGCTTGCTGTCGGCGTTGATGGCGGCGTGCACGGTGCTGTGCATCTATCTCTTCCTGCGAGAGCTGCTTCCCGGCAGTCCGTGGACATGGACGGTCGGCGCCCTGGTCGTGGCGTTTCAGCCGACATTCGACTTCATCTCCGCGGGCGTGCAGGGAGACAATCTGCTGTTCCTCGCCTCCGCGGCGACGTTCCTGATGCTGGCGCGAGCCTACCGTCGTGGCCTTGACACCCGGCGGGGCGTCGGCGATCGGCCTGGTCACGGTGGCGGGCGTTCTGGGCAAGCTCACGTTCGTCGCCCTCGTGCCGGGTATCGCGCTGGCTCTGCTGCTGCTCGGCTGGCGCGCCTGGCCGCGCGAGCGCCGCCAGGCGCTGCGTGGCATCGGTGTGGCGGCGGCCATCGTCGTGCTGCCCGTGCTCGCCTATGCGGTTCTCAACACGACCGTATGGCACCGTGGCGGCCTGACCGCCGGTGGCTTCGCCGGCGCCGCCACCGCGACACTGCCGACGGGGCACACGGTGACCCTGAACGAGACGCTCGACTACATCTGGCAGCTCTACCTCCCACGGCTGCCTTTTATGCACCACAAGGAGTTCTCCTACTTCCCGCTTGACGGTGACCTGGCTCGATGGCACGATCGGGCACTTCGGCTGGGTCGACTACACGTTTCCGATGTGGGTGTATACGGTGGCGCGTTACGCTGTTCATTGCGCTGGCGGTGCTCGCGTTCTCAACGCTCGTCCGCCTGCGCGGCAAGATCTTGCCGTGGCTAGGGCTGCTCGGGTGCTTCGCCGTGATGGCGGTGGGCCTGCTCGCGGCGATCGGCTACGCCGGCATCCGCTACCGGGAAAGCACGGGTTCCATCTTCGAGCAGGCGCGCTACCTGTTCCCGCTGCTGTCGCTGTATGCGCTGGGCATCGTGCTCGCCGCCCGGGGAGTGGGACGGCGCTGGGCGCCGGCGCTCGGGGCGGGCCTGGTCGTGCTCGCGATGGTCCATGGCCTGTTCGCCGAGACGCTGACGATCTCCCGTTACTACGGCTGATCAGGCGTGGCCGCGTGCCGGGCAGTAGTAGTCCGGGTGGGCCACTGTGGGATTGCCGAGCACGACGTACAGGCCGCTGCCGTCGGGGAAGCGTCCGCAGGGCGCCGGCCCCTGGGGTGTGATCGGTCTGCGCAGCAGGAAGGCGTCGCTCGGCGTCAGCTGCTCTGCGCGTCAGCGTGGGAGGAACCGAGAGCTGCGCGAGCTCCGCCAGGCGTTCCAGTCCGATCGGTTGGAAGAAGAGCTCGTCGGCGGAGGCGCGATCGAACTGCATTACCCGTACACCGTGGCGGTGCAGCGCGAGCAGGATGTCCAACAGCATCGTGCGCGGAGGGCCGGTGATTTCAGGGTGTAGCTGGGTTTCTGTTTCGAACGACAGCGGGGCGCGTGCGCCGGTAGATCTCGGGATGGTGTTTTGGACAGATCAGCGTGTACAGCTCGAATGGCTTGAAGGCGTCGCCGAGCTCCACATACACACCGCTTCCGTCTCGCAGGCGCTGGCAGGGCGGCGGGTCGCCGGGCTGCGGGACATGGCGCAGCATGAAGGCGTCACGCGGACCGAGCGCGCTCGGGTCGTATACGGCGGTTGGCGTCAGGCCGGCCTGGATCGCGCGCACCTGCAGGCCATACGTGGTGAAGTCGGAGACGTCGGTGCTGCCGGCATCGAAGGTGATCGTCTGGATGCCGGCCCGCTTCAGTTCTCGCATCAGCGCGAGGATGTCGCCGTCGTGCTCGGGTCCGCCGCGTATGTAGCCTTCGGAGGAATACAGCGTGACCTGCCTCGCCAGCACGGCGCTGTCGGCTGAGGAGCCGGGCAGGGCGATCCGCACCGCATGGCCGATGCCGACCGAGATGCCCAGGAAGTTGGCGGCCAGGACCAGCCCCAGCACAGCTGTGGCGGCAAGGCGCATGCGAGGCCGCGCGAGGACGATCCAGCCCGTTGCGAGCACCGCCACATAGATCAGGACCGGCAGCGTGAAGCGCACGTCCTTGTGCCTGATCAGCGTGATCCCAAGCCACGAGATAAATGCCCCACCCAAGAGCTCAGGACCGAGATTCTCAGGTGTCCAGCGCCGTATGCAGTCGCGGATCGTGAACACCACGCCGGCGAGCAGAAAGGCGAGCAGTGGCGCGAGCAGCTGGAAGTTGAGCGCCGACCAGAAGTACCAGAGCAAGCTCTGATGCGAGAGCACCGGTGGAGCCGATTCAGGTGAGGGAGCCGCTCCGGTTCCCCCCTGGCCTTCGACGAGCCCGTGGAGCTGATTTACGTGGTCGACGTACCACGGCAGCGAGATCGCGGCGGCGATCACTGCGAACAGGAGCAGACCACGCCAGTTACGCCAGCCTCCGCGCAGGATCGCGACCGCCACCAGGCCCGCCAGGAAGACGACGCTCGTCTCCTTCGTCATCAGCGCCAGCCCGACCGCGACTCCGGCGAGCGCGGCGACCCCGACTCGCTCGAAGCGCCCGGAGGCGAGGATCGCCCACACGCTGGCGGCGACCATCGCCGCCTCGGGCGGATCGATCATGAACACGTGCATCTGCGAGACGAACAGCGGCGTGCCGAGCGCGAACAGTCCTGCCAGCAGCCCGGCGCGCGGCCCGTAGGCCAGCCGTCCGACGCCGTAGCAACTGATCGCAAGCAGCGGGACGAAGACCAGGTTCGAGGCGATGATCACCGACATCGGGCTCTTGCCGGCCACGAACACCCCCAGCGCGCCCACCAGATGCACGAGCGGCGGGTAGGTGTTGAATTCGGTAAACCAGCCGGTCAGGTTGCCGCTGGCGAGCTGATCGTGGATCCCGAAGGCGAGCAGTGTGTGCAGCCCGTTGTCCCAGTCCTGCACGCGGGTGTCCTGCGTCAGCCACCACACCGTCATCGCCACGAACACGATCACGCCGGCGAGCAGCAGCCAGAGCTCGCGCGAGAGCTTGCCGGCGTGACGTGAGGCGGAGTTCAACGTGTCACGCGGCCTGTTCGCGCTCGCGCAAGGCGTGGCGCAAGCCCGCTTCGACCTCGTCTGTCGCGTGATCCCAGGTGTGTGAGGCGACGAACTCGATCCCCTCGCGCGAGCGGCGCTCCCACTGCCTCGCGGTCATCGAGCAGGCGCTCGAGCGCGTCGGCGATCGCCTGCGGATCGAGCGGCGCCAGCTCGAGCGGGCCGTCGGAGCCGAAGATCGACTCGGCGCTGACGCCGGCGAGCTCCACGCAGGGCAGCCCGCAGGCGAGCATCTCCTTGGGCATCAGCGAGAAGTTGGTCAGCGACAGGCACAACCCGACGGTCGCTTCGGAGTACAGCGTCGCGAGCTGTGCAGGAGTGAGCACGCCGAGGTGCTCGTAGGGGAATGGGCTCTCGAGCTTGCCCTCGTCGCCGAACAGCACGATCCGCAGGTCCGGGCGGCGGCGGTGCAGCTCTGAGAGCGCCATCAGCCCGACCGGCACCGCGCGGCGGGGTGTGACGTGGCGGGCGTAGTAGATGACCGTGTCCCGCCGGCGCGTCACGGGACGGGGCTGGTAGAGGCTGTGGTCCACCCCGAGCTGGAAGGCGTCGGCGCTCGTGTCGTAGCGCTCGATCAGCAGGTCGCGCAGCCAGGGGCTGGCGGCGATGCAGTGCAGGTCGTGGCGGTAGGTGTCCTCCGCCATTTCGCGCTCGGTCGAGGCCGCGTAGAACTCGGGCTCGTGGTCGTTGACGATGTAGGCCCGCGCGCGGCACTGGTCGAGCATCAGCGTCGGGTGCACGGTCTGCCAGCCGGTGGCGATCGCCACGTCGGCGCCCTGCCATTGATCGAAGCCCTTGTACACGGGCCCCTCGATCGGCGCGAAGAACTCGCGGATGTCTGAGCGGATCACCGCCGGCCACTCGGCGAGGTGCTGACCGGTGAAGTCGTACAGCCAGACGCTGCACAGGTGCCCGCGCTGCTCGAGCCGCGAGAAGATCTGCAGCAGCGTGTTGTGCCCGCCGCTGCCGCGCCGGAAGGAGGGGATCACGAGCGCCAGCCGCAGACGCTCGCGCTCGGCCATGCCGGGCACGGGATCGAGCAGCGGCGCGGCGCCCTCGCGCCAGAAGCGCGCGACGTCCTGGTAGTCGTCGTGATCGCGCTTGGGCGATATGTGCGTGGCGGGCGGAACCGGCGAGACGCCCACCGCGGGGTCCGGGTTGGCCGCTGTGGCGGCGACGATCGTCGCGACCCTCGAGCGAGAGTCGCCCGCGCAGGGGCGCGGGCAGCCGCTCGGCGCGCGAGCCCAGCGCCGAGAACACGCGCCGGCCGCCGTGGTGGACGGCGGCGCGGGCGGTCCAGCGGGCCTTCTGTGCGCCACCGAGGTCGCGCTCGGCCATCCAGCGCCGGTCGGCGGCGACGGCGCGAGCCACCTGACGGACGGCGCCCGCGGGCGCGAACGGCTCGACGTGACCGGTGCTCTCGCGCAGGCCGCGGTACTCGTCGAAGTAGCGGCGCATGAACTCCAGCGCGCCGTAGTCGTGCGCGTGCAGGACGGCGGCGCCGGGGTGGTAGACCTTGCTCCAGCCGGCGTCGAGCAGGTCGACGCCGAACGCCTGGTCCTCGGAGTAGGCGACCTCGCGGAAGCGGATCTCCTCCCAGCAGGCGCGCGCGTAGCAGGCGTTGACGTTCGAGAGGAACGTCGGGTCGCCGGCGCGCTGCACGACGCGGTCTGCCGTCAGGCGAGAAGCCGGCGAAGAACTCGGTCAGCTCGCGGGCGATCATCGGGCTCGTGTCGGGTCGCGGCAAGTGCGGGCCGTAGGCGGCGCCGACACGCTCGTCGAGCGCGAACGCCTCGCGGTAGGCGTCCAGCCAGCCTGGGCACGGGGTGGCGTCCTGGGTGAGGAAGCAGATCAGCTCGCCGCTCGTCCGCTCGGCGCCGAGGTTGCGGGTGCGCCCGTGGCCGAACTCGCGCGGGGTCGATCTCGAGCAGCTCGACGCCGGCGGCGCGGGCGATCTCGCAGCGAGCGGTCGCGCGAGCCGGAGTCGATCACGAGCGTCTCCTCGACGCCCTCGCGCGCGAGCGCGTCGAGCAGCTCCTCCAGGTAGCGCTCCCCGTCCTTGACGGGAATCACGACCGACACGCTGGGCACGGCGGAGCGCTCGCTCACGAGCTCTTCAGGCGGCGCTTGATCCGCTTGAGCCGCCACGCGACCGCCCGGACCGCCCGCAGCGCGCCGCGCAGCTGCGCGGCGCCGGGCCGGCGCATCAGCGCGTTGAGGTCGAGGTGCCAGCGGTCGAGCCAGTAGGCGCGCTCCTGCCCTCGGCGACGGCCGCGTTGGCGCGCGCCTGGGTCTCGACGAGCTCGGCCTCCAGCGCGGCCACGCGCGCGCGCAGCCGCTCGACCTCCGCCTGGAGCTGCTGCTCGCTGGATGTCTCGGCGGCGCTCATCGCTACAGCTTCTCCGAGATCAGCGGGGCCTCGCGGTTGAAGTACCACAGGCCGAGCGCGAACAGCCCGGCGATGATGCCGAGCGGGATCAGCAGGCGCGCGATCGCCGCCGAGCGCCTGGGCGGCCGAGGGCGCGCTCGGCTGCAGCAGCGCCTTGCGCGCCTGCGTGATGATCGCGCCGAGCGGGTTGATCACCAGGATGCGGGAGAAGGGGATGTTGAGGAAGTGATGCTTTGCGGCCGTCTGGACGGTGTAGAGGATCGGCGAGCCGTAGTAGAGCAGCTGCAGAGAAGACTTCCCAGATCGGCTGGACGTCGCGAAAGCGCACGTACAGCGCGGACAGCAGCATGCCGACGCCGGACGAGAAGATCACCAGCAGCGCCACCATCGGGATCAGCTCGAGCCAGCTCCACATCGGGGTGACGCCGCTGGCGAGGATGAAGATGAACACGACGATCAGGTTCATGCCGAGGTTGAACAGGCAGAAGAGCGCCACCGACAGCGGGACGACCAGGCGCGGGAAGCGCACCCTGCGCAGCAGGTTCTCCCGCCCGACCAGGCTCGGCACCGCGCCCGACGTCGTTTCCTGGAAGTAGGTGAACAGGATGATCCCCTGCGAGCAGGTACTCGGGGTAGTGGGGGACCGGGTTGCCCTTGTTGATGTTGAGGATGTCGGTGAACACGAACAGCATCACCCCGAACAGCATCAGCGGGCGCATCAGCGTCCACACGTAGCCGAGCACCGAGCCGAAGAAGCGCAGCTTGAATTCGGTGCGGGCGAGCATGAACGTCAGCGACCAGAAGCGGTGCAGACCACCGCCCATCGCCGAGGGAGCGTGCACGCGGTGGCTCGCCGGCGAGCGGCTGGGCAGGAGCGGGCAGGCCGACCTCTCCGCAGCGTGCTCACAAGCGCTCCAGCTTGACGTCGACCGGCAGCTCGAGGATGCCGCCGCTGGTGGCGCCGTGGATCACGATCGAGGCCATGTCCTGCGACCAGCGCGAGCGCGCTCTCGCCGGTGCCCTCGCGCGCCAGCGAGGGCGTCAGCAGGTAGCGGCTGGCGGTCAGCCAGTTGGGGATCGCGAACCTCGCCACGACGCTTTCGCCGGCCTTGAACGAGCCGCTGGAGTGGCCGTGCTGATCTGAGCGCGCGACGAGGATCGTGTGGCCGAGCTCGGTGCGCAGCGTCACCGCGAACACGGGCTCTGAGAGATCCTCGCCGAGGCGCGCCTCGAAGCACATGCTCAGCGCGTCCTCCTGGCTGGCGCTCGTCACCCGCTCGCCGCCGGCCTTCTCGAACCAGGCGTCGGCGATCGCGGTGCCGCTGGCGGAGTGGCTCTCCTCCGGGGCGTCGTGGGCGAGCTGGCCGAAGTTGAGCTCGTGGTAGGCGCGTCCGATCTCCCGCGGGTCGCCGATCTTGGTCATGTGGCCGTGCTCCATCAGCATCGCGCGGTCGCAGAAGCGCTCGACCGAGTACATGTCGTGGGAGACGAACACGATCGTGCGGCCTTCGCGCTTGAGCCGGAAGAACTCCTCGAAGCACTTCTGCTGGAAGGCGGCGTCGCCGACGGCGAGCACCTCGTCGATCAGCAGGATCTCGGCGTCGACCTGGATCGCGGTGGCGAACGCGAGCCGCACGAGCATCCCCGAGGAGTAGTTCTTCAGGCGCAGGTCCATGAACCCCTCGAGTTCGGCGAAGGCGACGACGTGGTCGAAGCGCGCCATCGCCTGCTTGCGGCTGAGCCCGAGCATGATCGCGTTGATGACGACGTTGTCGCGCGCGTTCAGGTCGGGGTTGAAGCCGACGCCGAGCTCGATGAACGGCGACAGCCGCCCGGCGATCGAGATCCGCCCGGTGTCGACGCCGTAGATGCCGGCGATGCACTTCAGCAGCGTGCTCTTGCCGCTGCCGTTGCGCCCGACGATCCCGAAGAATTCGCCCTCGGCGATCTCGAGCGAGATGTCCTGGACGGCGTGCAGCTCGTCGTAGGTGGTGCTGCGCAGCGGGTGCAGCACGCGCTCCTTGAGCGTCGAGTACTGCCGGTGGGGCAGCCGGAAGGTCTTGCTGACGTGCTCGACCGAGACGGCCGCGGGAGCCGTGGACGCGGGGGCTGCCGGCGTGGCCGCCGGTCGTGTGGTGGTGGTCGACAAGGTCAATGAACGCTAGCAATCGCGGCCCCGGCTTCTATCCGGCGAAGGTGCTTCGGCTTCCGCGCGCAGGCGGGGTTTGCTGCGTAGCGGCCGCTCAGACGCGCTGCAGCACGTAGACGTCCTGGTTGTCCTGGTTGCGACCGGGCGCGAACTCCAGGACGCGCCAGCGCGGGCAGAGTTGCGTGAGCATCCACTCGGGCGAGAGGAACGCGGTGCCCCAGTCGGGGTTGACCACGCCCCAGTCGCCCTCCTCGCCGAACTCGGGCGCGTACCACCAGCCCTGGCGGTAGAGCGCGCCGAGGATCTCCTCGGACTTGCTGCTGGTGTGCGCAGGCTGAGCTGGCGCGTAGTAGGCGACCGAGGTCAAGCCGTGCGTCGTGCAGACCAGATGGCCGCCGGGCCGGATCAGGCGGTGCATCTCCTCGAACCAGCGCAGGCCGAGCTCGGGCGCGAAGTGCGACCAGATCGAGATCGCGTAGGCCAGGTCGAGCGAGCCGTCGGCGAGCGGCAGCGGCGGCGCGTCGCCGTTGACGAAGAACTCGATCTCGGGGAGGTTCTCGCTCGCCCACTCGATCGCCGGCGCGTTGGGGTCGCAGCCGTGCCAGCGATCTCGGGATAGGCGGCTGCGAGCACGCGCACGACGCGACCCGAGGAGCAGCCGAAGTCCAGGGCGCAGCTCGATCTCGGCGATGTCGACGCCGACGCTCGCCAGTGCGTCGACGACGAGATCGGCCTCGTACAGGCCGCCCGCCGCGGCGAGCGGACCGCGGGCCATCACGTGGATCTCCTCGGGGGGCTGTGCCTGGAGAGTCCGCGTCTTCTCGAAGGACGCATGGCACCTCCAGCCAGATGCCGATACGCCCAGGATCATGTGATCGGCGAGTGCCCGGGTCGGCGTTCGCCGCGTATGAGCTCCCGTAACTCGGGTGAGCCGGCGATCAGCTGCTCGATCTCGGCCACGTCGCTCCGCGTCCAGGCGCTCGTAGAGCATACGGCTGGCTCCCGTGAGGTCGCACGGCCAGGTTGAGCCTGGACCGCAGTTCGCGCGACGAAGCGCCCAGGAGCCCCCGGCGGTGACTCGGGTCTGCTCAACGGCTCGAGCGCGAGCTCGGCTCGGGCGGCGGCGGAGTTTCTCGGCTGGCGGCGGCGCCGTCGATCGTGGTCTCCTTGTCTCGGGCGAGCGTCGGCCGCGCCTTGATCAGGCGGGCGAGTCTCTGCCGGTCGAACAGTGCCGTCACTGCCGGGAAGCTAGCAGGCGCTTGGCGGCATCTGACCCGCGTGAGCTCGGCGGTCCGCACCAATAGAATGACCGCCGTGGATGCGTGCACGATCGTGAGCCGGCGGGAGCTGGCGCGCGCACGGGTTCTCGCCTCGACGCTTGCACGAGCACCATCCCGATTTGCGGCTCACCGTGCTTGCTGCTGGACGGCGTGCCCGGCGCCGACAGATCACAGGCGCGCGGATGATCGGACGTCGAGGAGCTGCTCGGATCCGATGGCGGATTGACGATCGCGCGGCAACCCGCCGGGCGCGCTGGCCATCGCGGTGCTCCCTCGATTGCTGAAATCGCTTCTGGCGCAGAGCGACGGCGGACCGGTCCTCTACCTCGACCCCGGACAGCGGGTGCTCGGGCCGCTGGACGAGCTGGATGCCATGGCCGGAGGGCATGAGATCGTGCTGGTGAGCCGTATCGCCGCCGAGCGGCAGTCCACGAGCGGAGTGGCCTTTGCCGCCGACCTAGTAATGGGGGGGCGCTCAGCCGGCGGATGCTCGGGCTGCGGAGCTGGAGAGAGCTGGAGCGCGTGCTCGAGGCGTGGCCGCTCTGTTTCGCTCGAGACGACGGCCCCGCGATGCGATTCGTGGTTCGATGGTCTGCCCGCGATCGCCGAGGACGCTTCGGTGCTGCGTGTCCCCGGCTACGGACTGGATCCGTGGACGCTGGCGGCGTGGGAACCCGAGCGGCAACCCGGATCTGCTGGAAGTCGCCGGACATCCTGCCCGCCTGTTCGACTTCAGCGAGCTCGATCCGCTCGAGCCAGGGAAGCTTTGTGACTTCGAGGAGGCCATCGCGCTGAGCTCCGCTCCGGCACTTGCAAAACTCAGCGAGCTGCACGCGCGCGAGATGCTCGATGCCGGCTATGAGGCCGACGTTGCGCGCCCTGAGCATTTGGGAGATCTCAGCGACGGTACTCGCCTTACGCCCGTGATGCGTGAGTTGGTGATCAAAGCGGTCCAGGAGGGAGTGCTCTCGCAATCTCCGTTTACCGATCCGGGCCGGCGGGCGCTTTACGAGTACTTCAACCAGCCCGCGGAGCGCGGAGCGGCTGTCGCGCTGACTCGCCTGCACCTGGCCATCTGGGATGCCCGCGAGGACCTTCGGGCCGCCTACCCCCACCTCGATGGTCCCGATGGACTGGGCTACACGGGCTGGCTCTGCGTGCATGGCCGCGAGCAGGAGGAGCTCCTAGACCACCTCCTACCGCCGGCTCCCATGCACATCCAACGCGACGCCGCACCCACACTTGCACGAGCGCGAGCCGCTGTGGGGCGTCAACGTGGCGGGCTTCTTCACCTCGGAGCTCGGGCTCGGCGAGGCCGCGCGGCTGCTGATCGCCGGGCTGGACGCCAGCGGGGTACCCGCCCTGCCGATCCAGGCACAGCTGGTCCCGCCGAGTCGTCAGGACGCCGAGTTTACCTACGCCGACCCTGACGCGGCGGCCTATCCGATCAACATCGTGTGCATCAACGGCGACTCGATCGCGCCGTTTGCCCGCGAGGTCGGCACGCTCGTTCTTCGAAGGTCGCCACACGATCGCGTTGTGGTGGTGGGAGGTGGGCGAATCCCCGGCCGGCTGGGCAGAGCGCCTTTGACCACATCGACGAGGTGTGGGTGGCCTCCCAGCACATCTACGACGCGATCGCCCCGGCCTCGCCGGTGCCGGTCGTGCGGTGACGCTGCCCGTGCTGATGCCGCGAGTCGCGCGTCGCTCGCGCCGCGGCTCGGGCTGCCCGAGGACGGCTTTCTGTTCCTGTTTGTCCACGACTACCACTCCATCGCGGCGCGCAAGAACCCGGTGGGGCTGATCGAGGCGTTCAAGCGCGCCTTCCCGCCGGGCAGCGGCGCAAAGCTGGTGGTCAAGTCGATCAACGCCGACAAGCGTCCCGCACGAGCACGACCGCGTGCTGCTCGCGGCGGACGATCACCAGGACATCACGCTGATCGACGCATATGTCTCGGCGGCCGAGAAGAACGCGATGATCGAGGCCTGCGACTGCTACGTCTCGCTGCATCGCTCCGAGGGCTTCGGCCTGACGGTCGCCGAGGCGATGTTGCTCGGCAAGCCCGTGATCGTCACCCGCTACGGGGGCACACTGGAGTTCACCAACGACGAGAACGCCTATCTCGTCGACTGGATCCCAATCGCGGTCGGCGAGGGCGCCCATCCCTATCCGGCGAGCGGAATGTGGGCGGAGCCCGATCTCGATCAGGCGGCGGAGCTGATGCGGGAGGTGCTCGCCGATCCCCTGCAGGCACGGGATCGCGGCGAGGCGGGGCGGCGCAGCGTGTTGAAAGACCACGCACCCGCGGTCGCCGGCGCGTCGATGCGCGACCGCCTGCGGCTGATCCATGAGCGGCAGGTTCGCGCGGGCGCGCGTGCGCTGAACGTGCCTCACATGCTGCCTCTCGAGCTCGACGATCTACCCGAGCTGATCGCGGGAGAGCCTGCGGTGCAGGGCTCCGCCATGAAGGCTCGGGTCAAGCGATTCCTGCGGCGTCCGCTGGACCGACTGATGCGGCCGTTCCTCGCGCGCCAGCGCGCGATCAACGAGCGCCTGATGGAGAGCACCACCCGCGCCGACGGCCGTATGCAGGAGGTCGCGCAAACGCTCGAACACCAGCAGGAGGCGCGCTTTGCCGAGGCGCTGGCGTTGGCGCGCAAGCTGCGGGCCGAGCTCGGTGATGTCCGCTCTACGATCGAGACGCTCGAGGTTGTTGAGCCTGGGCCTCGCATCGACGCCCTCGAGGCACTGGGCCGTGAGCTCGAGCAGCATCTGGCCGAGCATCGGACGGTTCCCTACGTGAACGAGGAGCGCAGCTTCGAGGAGTGGACGGACCCGGTCGCCGGGTCGGTCGTCGGATATAGATCCTCCGACGAGGAGCCGGCGGATGAGCGCGCCTACTTCGACTTCGAGATCACCTTCCGTGGTCCGGAGGCTCGAGTTAGCGATCTCCAGCGCTCATATCTGCCCCTCCTGATGGACCATGCACCAGTGCTCGACGTCGGCTTCGGCCGGGGCGAGCTGCTCGACCTCCTGCGCGATGCCGGGATCGAGGCCCGCGGCGTAGACATGGACGCCGGCATGGTCGACCACGTTCGCGCCAAGGGCCACGAGGTGGCGCTGGCGACGCAAACGAGTACCTACGCGAGTGCGAGCCCGGTGTGCTGGGGGCGATCGTCGCGCTCGAGGTGGTCGAGCACCTTCCCTATGAGTCGCTGATGGAGTTCCTGAAGCTCGCCCGTTCTCGTCTGCGTGAGGACGGCTTGCTGCTGTTCGAGACCGTCAACCCGCATGCAGTTCACGCAATGAAGGCCTTCTGGGTCGACCTCACCCATCAGCACCCGATCTTCCCCGAGGTGGCGCTCGAGTTGTGCCGCGTGTCGGGTTTTGGCGAGGCCTTCTGGTTTCACCCGATGGGCGGCGGAGACCTCGAAGCAGAGAAAAACAGTCAACCCATCTACGCGGTCATGGCGAGCCGCCCCTGCGCGAGCGATCGTCCATAAGCTCTGACTCCTGTGCCACCCGAACGTAGCGCAGTGCTTCTGTAATGCACATAGGACTCGACATAGTTGTGCGCGAGTTGGCCATGCTGGTCACGCTACTGGCGCTTGGCAGCGGACCTGCATCGTTCCTGGGACGGCGCTTCGATGCCGCTGCTCGACTGGCAATGACTCCGGTGCTTGGCCTATGTCTCGGCACGTGCGTCTTCACGACACTGATCTGGTTCACCGCCGCCCGCAACAGCTATTGGCTACTCCCGATCATTGCGCTCCTGTCCGTTGCGGTCGCGCTGCGAAGGGGCCTGTCGAGGACCGCGGCGGAGCCTGCTGAGGGCACGAAAAATGGACGCGCCCAGCGCCTCTGGGAACGCCTGAGTGTGCGCGACGCGCTGGCGCTGGCGCTGGTATGTGTTGTTGTCGCGGCACCGCTCAGCTACACATTGCACGAGCGCCACAGTGTGGGCCCGGCGGGCTTTGAGGTGTGGGACTCCTTCGCCTTCACATCTGAGGCCGATGGCGCCGTCCAGGACTCCCTCCATACAGCCGAGCACAAAGCCAACGTCGTAGAGCAGAACTTTGCGCAGCTGTACTGGGCGAAGACGGCGTCAGAACCCCAAAACATTGATGCGGTACCGCTATCGGCCAATCTGAATGAGCTTATGGGACTCCATTCCACCGATACGCAGAGCCTTTTTATGGTCGCTTTTCTGATTGCGGGAGCACTCGGTGCGTTTGCCGCATTGCGCTATATCGTTCCCAAACCAGACTGGGCGGCGCCCCTGGCTGGCATTTTGTTCGCTGGCCCGTTTTTTCTGCAACTGCTCACAGATGGCAGCCAGCCAGCGATCTGCGGACTTGCTTTGATCCTGCCGATCGCTGTCACAGGGGTGGATGCTCTGCGCCACCCACGCATCGCCAGCCTTGCTCTGCTGGCTTTGCTCCTGTCCGGCTTGATGGCGCTTTATCCGCTTTGGGTGCCTGCGGTTGCGATCACGGCCGCGCTGGTCCTCACGGTCATCGGTGTCGTGGCCTGGCAGCGTGACGTGCTGGATCGCCGAAGGCTGCTTTGGGCTGTGGGGGGAGTGGGTGTCGTAATAGCGCTGAGCATCATCTTCAATCTCGTCAGCTTTCTGCGCGATGTGCGCTACTGGCGGGCGGTGCTGGAAGGTGGCTATGTCCTATCCAGCTTGCCCCATTATAATCTTCCGTTCCAGGTGCTCCCAGGTTGGCTGCTTCAGACGCGCGAATTTTACTTTCTGACTAATTTAGATAGTGCGTCTGCAAAGCAGCTGCTGGTCGGCGTGGTCCTGCCGATCGCGTTTATCGCGGTGATGCTCTCAGGTCTGAAACGTCGGTCGATTGGGTGGGTACTGGTGGGGCTTCTCCTCATCTATGCCGCGACAGGCGAGTACACAAGCGCCAGCCATGGCTGTTCCTATTGCACCGACCGCGCTCTACTGCCAATCGCCCCACTGAGCGTCGGACTGCTCGTGCTCGGAATCGCAGCGCTGGCAATCAACTCCAGACGATGGATGAGGTGGGCGGGAGTCGCCGTGGCAATCATCGCCGTGGTCGTCGTCGCGGAGCGTACACGTCAAGAGCGAGTGCGGTTTGCCGACGGTGGCTACTTCCTGGAGGAGGGTAATCGTGCGCTCCTCTCCAAGCTGCCGCAGCACAGTGGATCGCTGGACATCGAAGCTTACGGTCAGGATCCGGGGCGAGCTCCGGGTGAGCTAGAGCTGGAGTACCTCTTAGCATTCGAGCAGAACCACGGAGAAGTCTCGGTTCCGAGCGAATACACCGACTATCAGGGCCTCGCGTATGTGTTGAATGCAAATCCCGCCAATCCTCAGTTTAACCCCGACTATCGCTATGTGCTGACGCGACTCGGCGGCGTGCAGACTGGACGGCGAGTGCTGGCGCGGACCGGTTCGGTGACCCTCGAGGAACGGACAAGGCCCCTGGATGTGACGCTCGTGTCAGGTGTTGCCCTTCCGCTTGAGCGCCTGGACACGACGGGTCTGGCGTGGGTCCAAGGGCCGCTGCACATGATCGTCGTCGGGGACGAATCCGGTCCAGCCTGGGTTTCGCTGCGCTTCAAGGCCAGCGTGCCGGTCACAGTGCCCGCTCAGCCAGGGGTTGGTGTACATACCGAACGAGACGGATATCTCTCCGTCTGCGTCCCCACGACCGGCCACGCGCCGATGCGCAAGAGCACGGTCACCCTGAGCTTCCCGCTCGCCCCGGGGATCGTGCCGGATGAACCTTTCGCGGTGCCCGAGCCTTCCCAGGGTGTGCAACTGACCGCGATGCGTGTCGCGGGGCACTGCCTGCCGGTACCGTGACACCGCTCGCGTCACCAGCTGCTGCCGGCGCGCCTGGAACGGTGTACAGCAGCACATCTCCGATCAGGCGGCCATGGAGGCCGAGCTGCGCCAGCACGGCGGGCCACGGGCCCGCTTCGCCCTGATCGACTACGACGTGGCTGACGAGATGTTGGCTGATAAACGCCGCCAGCGCGGGCGCTGCCGGGGCAACGTTGCCGCCAAGCTGGCTGACCGTGAGCTGAGTATTGAACGGAGAGGGGGTCAAGCTGGATATATAGCCCTCGGGCATATAGAAGTAGAAGCCGGTCTCGGCCTGCCAGAGCATGGATTGGTCATTTGACCCAAACGGCAATACGAGCACAGTCTCGTTACGTGTCAGATAGTGTCGGTAGATGGTCGTGGAGAAGAAACGAGGATTGCGCGTTGCCGCTCCGAATGAGGGCCAGACGAGGTTGGGGAAGATCATCACCGCACCAAGCAGCACCACGAGCCATCTTCCGGCTACGTGCCCGGTCGGCATCGCCAGCCATGCGGCCGCGCCGATCGACACCGCCAGCACCGTGAATAGCACCATGCGAGACGGGGCACTATTATCGAAGACGGGAAGTTCGTTTACCCAACTGAACGGTAGTGCCATCGTCTGCTGGCCGGCTATCTGCAGATGTGAACCCAGGGCGGCCACAAAGCTAACCCCCGCCGCGATCGCCACGAGCCAGACGAGTATGCCTTTGCGTCCGGGTCGAAACAGCCACAGCATAAAGGCGATCAAGATCGGGATGCTCAGGTAGCCGCCCGCCTCAGAGCCGTTGTTGTGCTCGAAGGTAAAGCTCAGGAACCGAAAGTCGACGTGGCCAAGCCATGTGACTGATGTGGGGAACAGCGGATTGAGCAGGTCGAGTCCAAAGATGTCCGAAAAGACCGGGTTTCCCTTTGGAAGGCCGCCGCCGCTGAAGAGGGCGTAATAGAGGAACGGCGAGATGAGGACCATAGCGATCAGGCCCGCGCCCACGGTTTCGGCGATTAGGCCGTCGATGTATGACCGCCTCGATCTGGGCGCCAGGAAGCGAGCGGATACCAGCAGCACAGCCCCGAACAACACACACTCGGCCAGCAGTTCTGTCGAGAATCCGGCCTGCAGAATGATCAACGCCGCCATACCAATCACATAGATATGCCGCGATATCTCTCGATTGACGCGCCGCAGGGCGATGTGCACCATCACGGGAATCAGAAAGATCAACACCAGGTTCAGATGTCCCGTCAGCTGTGCAAACTCGTATGAGCTGAAGCCAAACAGATAACCCCCGGCCACGGCCGGAAGCTCGCGTTGCGCCAGGCGTCGACAGAGGAGGTAGGCCGTGAAGGCGGCCAGCGCCGGGCTGAGGATCGACAGGACATTATAGGAGAGAAGAGGACCGGCCAGGGCCGTGATCGGAGCCATCAGGAACGCCGCGGAGGGAACCATGGCTCCTTGGGCCACGTTTACGCCGGTCGGAGACCAGAGATAGTGCGTGTAGAAAGGATTGAGTCCATGTATGATCGCGTGCGGCCACCAGGAAAGCGCCCACATGTAGGAGCCCGGGTCGGTAGAAATCCCGCACGCGCATACGATCGTGGGGTGTTTAAGCTCGTGGCGTCCGATGGTGAGGAGGGCCAGCAGCAGGTAAAAGGCCAGCACGCGTACCCATGTCGGCACCGAGCCTACCGCGCTCATCAGTCGCCCCGCTCGGGCCGATGCCCGCGCTCCAGCAGGGACGGTCTCGGCCAAGTTCATAGCCAAAGAGTCATAAGCCCGTGACATTAATCAAGTAAGGAAAGTAGTGAAAGACCTGCAGGTATGCGCAGTCCCCGGCCGATCAGAGCGGCCTCGAGTGTGAGCGGGCGTTCCAGCAGCCAGTTCAACGGTTCCGGCGGTACCCACAGGTCGAGGCTGGACTCGGTCGTTTTGGTGTTCACGCGCTCCAGTATTCGCAGCAGGATCGCCACTGGTAGCAGGAGCGAGTTGAAGTAGGTGGTGCGCTGCTGGCGCCAGCCGGCGCGCTCGGCCACACGATGTAGCGAGCAGCAGGTGTAGCGGCGATGATGGTGGTTGATCTCGTCGTGACCGGACCACAGCCATTGATACGCGGGAACGGCGACCAGCAGCGTGCCGCCCGGAGCGACGACACGGCGCAGCTCTCTCAGTGCCGCGAGATCGTCCTCGAGATGCTCGATCACGTCGAGGCTCATGGCGAGATCGAAGCTGTCCTCGGCGAAGGGCATCTGCAGTATCGAGCCGGCGACGACCTCCCCGCGGTTGCGTTCGCGGGCGAGAGTGACGCTTGTCTGTGAGAGCTCGATGCCCGTCACGGTGCCGTGGCTGGCGAGCTCCACCATGTTGCGTCCCGAGCCGCAGCCGGCGTCGAGGATACGCGCCTGCTGGGGCAGGTCGAGCCCGTCGAGCACGCCGTCGAGCACCGTTCGTCGCCCTCGATACCACCAGTGGCGGTCCTCCGCCTGGTGTGTTTGAAGCTCGTAGTTGCGATCCATCCCGAGGCATCCTCTACGACAGGCCGGTCACGACGTCGCGTCCTCTTGCGTCGCTACACGCGACGTTGAGCAGAAGATGATCTGGTTTGGATGAGCCCTACGTTGAGGATCGCGCACGCGAGTAGCTCTCCGAGGGGGCGGTGGTCGCCCTGGTCGGCCTTCTGAAGTGCGTCTAGCGCCGTGCGATGGCGGAGGCCAAATCACAACTTCTCGGGCTTCAGCGGGTCCTTACGATCGAGTCAGCCTGTTCGACATGAGGGGGAGAAGCCGTGGTGGGGTTGTTGGTGAGGTCGCGGTATCGACGCATCCTGTGCGCCCTCGTGGCGATCACGGGGCTGCTGCTGTGGTTGCTCGGGGGATCGGCAAGTGGGGCCGTCGCTGCCAGCACGCCGCTGGCACAGCTGCCGAATGCCGCGCAGAAGCTGACCGCTTACGACGGGTATGTCGTGTTCAGCCAGTACGAAGCAGCTACTCAGGACTGGCATCTGATGGTCTGGCACGCCGGCTCGATCAGGCCTCTGCCCGTGCCCGCGCGCGACATGCCGTTCGACGTCGATGCGGGCTCGGCCGCGAACGGGCAGCCGGCACTGGTCTACTCGCGCTGCGCGCAGGACCCTCCACTGCCCACCGCTAACGAATTGCAGTCGAGCGAGTATCTCCGGGAGCCAGTCTGGACAGACGCTCGTGGGTGTCGCATCTATGAGCTGGCGCTGCCGAACGGGTCACCCAAGCTCGTCAAGGGAATCTACAAGCCCGGCGCTTCGGATTCGACGCCCGCGATCTGGGATGGAGACATCGCCTTCGCGCGGCTGACCCCCGGCTCGCGCGACGCGAAGGTGTATCTCTGGCATCGCTCGACTCATCGCCTGACTGCCCTGGGTGCCGGGCCCGGGCCGTGCAAAGCACGCTTTTTCGAGCAGCAATGCGAAGCGCATCCAAGGACTCCGCCGTCCGCCCGGGTGGGGGGCATGTCGCTGGACGGCAGCCTACTGAGCTACGAATGGGTCGTTGAAAACAGTGGCCCCGGCTTCGGGGAAGGCGCCGATCCCGAGATCCGTGTCGATCCTCTGCGAGCCGGTCGCCAGTCCGCCCCCGGCCTGGTCCTCGCAACGAGCTTTGCCAGCGGAACGTGCGGCTATGCGGAAAGCCGCTCGCCCAGCGTTGTCGGGAGCAGCCTGCTCTACGACACGAACGGTGGAGACTGCGAAGGGCGCCCTGAGGACATCCTCTCGAGCTTCACCTCATACTCAGTCAAGACCCATACGTGGCGCGGCGCACGATTCGATCCGGGCTTGGTCACCGCGATCGCCGAGGATCACGGCACCACCTACTGGATCAGACACGATCTGAAAGTATTTGGCCCTAACGATGAGTGCAGCCCAGGCTTGAGCGCCTGTTCCGGTTTCGCCTTCGAAGAAGCCCAAGACTGCAACCCCACCCACGGAACCTGCACGCTTATGCAGACGAACGACCTCACCCTCGGAGCTCCCCAACGTCGATCTCCTGGCATTTTCGGGTAGCGTCGACCTGTACCACCCGCCGGAATGAGCTTGCTCTGAAAGCGCTATGACAGCGTACGCTCTCCGTGGTGCAGATGGGTCACGTCGTGGCTGGCACGGGAGAAGATCCCGCTAAATCTGCGGGGATCCCCCGTTCGCCATCATCGCGCGGCAGCGAGAGGATCTCACGATCGCCTTTGCGGTGACCGAGCACGAAAAGCCATTGGTATCCACGTACCTGAGGACGCTGCGCGATCTCGACGACGCCAAGACCGCTGTCCTCGAGCGTTCGCTCGAGCCAACCGTGATCGTAGAAAACCGCCGACTTCGGGTACGCGGCGTCGCCATAAAGCGCATTGTGCTGCGGCCCGAGCGCCGGGAAGTCGCTCTTCTCAAACAGGAAGAAGCCCGCGTTTACCAGACCATCGGGGTGCAGCACGCGGGCGACCTCGCCCAAGTAGTACGGGAGGTCACGCTCGACAATATGGGTAAAGATCGACAGCGCGTCGACAAGCGTCACCGATTCGTCTGGCGCCGGAAACGGCAACACATCTGGCTTCTGCTCATCTTGGTTTACCAGCGGATCATGCACGTCGAGATGCACGAAGCTGAACCCGGGGGCTGCAGGGGAAAGGTTCTCATTAGCCCATGCGATCGCGCCCGGATGTACATCGAGCCCGATGTAGCGCTGAGGGCGCGGGCGCTGCTGGATCAGCTGACGCGCGACACGTCCGCAACCACAGCCGAAGTCCAACACGGAACGATAGTTGTCCACTGGGATGTGGGCATATACCAGCCCACCGCTCGGATTGTCGTAGCGCGCCTCATCGGTAGGTCCGACCCAAGAGCGCAGCTCCATCGGCGGGAGCGGTAATGCTTTCGCTGGTTGCACGCCCGCCATTCTATGTCGTTTGGCTGTTGGGACTAGGGGACGCTGCCGTCGACCACGATCGCCTCGTAATTCAGACCGAGCGCCGCGATACGATCAACTACCTCGGCGATCGTTCGCGCCATGTTATATGCGGGAATGAGAAAGGTGATACTCCATGAAGTCGGGCAGTCGCCGGGGACAGCGTGCCGCGCGCTATCCCCAGGGATTTCGCTCCGCAGCCTCGACCTCGATTGGCACCGAAACGGCCGCGAAGCGCTTGAGGACGTCCCCGCGAAGCAGATCCTCGTGGACGAGCGAGAGCTCGAGCGGGTGGGGACCGGCGCTCATGGGAGCCTCGATCGATATGGGTACCAGTGCGCTGTCGCCGGAGCTAAACCCGCGGGCAGGCAGGTGTCCATCCAACCCTCAGAAGCGGCGCTCTCTGGTGCGAGCCAGCGGTGCGAGAGCTTGATCCAGGGCTCCCGGTTCATGCCGGGCCAGCGTTCGGGGCCGGTGTTGCTGACGTGCACCGTCACTTGACGCTGTTGTCCGCCGTAGAGCCTGGGGGCGCGCTCAAACATCTCAATTTCACCCTGATAGGCCTCGTCTGAGAGCGTCCGCCGGGGCCAGAAGCGCTCGATCTCGCTCCAGCCCCACATCGGCACCTCCTCGGCTGGCGGCCCGACCTGCTCCTCCCCGGAGGCCGAGAGCACCTCCGCGATCGCGGCGCGGTCGCGGGACGGTACCGGCACCGGAGCAGCGCCGAATCTCTGATCTTGCTCCGGCAGGTAGAACGCCGTCACATCGTCTTCGAGGACACGACGGCTGTGACCGCTCTGGATGCTCAGATAACGTGCCACCTTCGCCTTGCGGTAGGCGATGTCGTTGACGAGTAAGGACAAGTGGTAGAAGCCCTCGCTGAGATGGACCGAAGGAAAGACGGGCTCGAAGCGGCCATGTGAGAGGCCCCCATGCCACAGCGTGGCGGGGTCGTTACGCACCAATCGAGGGCCGCTGAAAAGCCACGGCGGCTGAGCCAGATAGTGATCTGCATCGGGGAACAGCCAGCGGCACGGCAGCCAGTATCGGAATACATCGCGTGCGCTCGTCAACTCCGGCAGGCGTTCGATCAGTGTCGGATTCACGACCTCGTCGCCGTCGATCAGCAGGATCCAGTCACCGCTGCACTCTGAAGCAATCCAGGGAACGGCTTGCAGGGCAGAATCTTTGAACTCGTAGCGCAGTAGCTGATCGGCGACCTCGGCGTAGCGACCGAGGCGGCTTGGGTCCAGCCGCGAATCCACCGCTACGATGATCTCTGTCGAGACAGACCGTAACTGGTGCAGGACCGCAGCCACGCGGGCTCCGGGATCACTCGTCAGGCAGCAGATTGAGAGCGTCATCTGGGCAGCACTGGCGGGCGCTGTGATCAGTATCTCCAGAGGCTGAGACTTGCATTCAAACCAACGGATGTGCTCGTGCACGAGGTCCGGCGCGAGCATGTAGCGGCCGGCGGCCGGCGGCGCAGTGATGCTCATCTCCACCAGGCAGGATTGTCCCGGCGCCAGCGGGTGCGGGAGTGGGGTGCGGTGGCCCTCGGCCTCGATTACATCCCCATCCCGGGTCAGCCAGCGATAGGCCGTGCGGATCAGTGGACGGCGGTCCTCGCCGCCTGGCCACCACTCGGTCCCCTCGTTGCTGACACAGACTCGAAATGGTCTGTGATCGTCGGCTATCAGTTGACGGTGAACGTCAACCGGGCGGATCGTTGCCTGGTAGCCCGTGTCATCGAAGTCTCGCTCGGCCCAGCGCGCCTGGACTTCGGCACGGGTGAACCGCTGCGCATGAGGCGCCAGACCCGGGAGGGCTGAATCATCTTCCAGCCGCGCCAGCACCGCGTCGATGGCATCCCGGTCGCGAGGATCGACCGCGACACTGCGAGCGTCGGGGTGAAGCTCGGGCACGTAGAAAGTGGACAGGTATGGGTCCGTTGCGGTCGAGCGGAGCGATGCATCGAGTCCGCGATAGCGATTGACCTTGCGTTCTCGCTCTTGACGATCGGAGAGCAGGTGCGCGAGGTGGTAGAGGCCGCTGTCGAGGTAGCGGGCAGGCAGGGTGAGAGCAACGCTACTGTGACACAGGCCGGGAAACCACGGCTGGCCATCGTTACGGACCAGCCGACCCTGGAAGTCAGGGAACCACGGCCACTCATCCAGCCAGTGCCCGGCGTCAGGGTAGAGCCACCGCCGGGCGAGCCAATACTGCATAACGTCCCGCGCCCGTGTGAGCTCTGGAAGCTGCTCGATCAGGCTCGGGCTGAGCACCTCGTCGTCGTCGATCCGCAGTATCCAATCGCCCGAGCACTGTGCATGGAGCCACGCGAGCGCCTGCTCGGCAAATGCATCGAGCTCGATCTCACATATGACGGTCGGCCACTGCGCCGAGCGGTCTCAGATCCTGCTCGCCACCGGACACATCCACCGCGACCACGATCTCATCGGCGATTTGCGAAGCTCACCCAGGACAGCGGCAGCGCGGCTCGCTCTGGCTGTCATGCAGCAGATTGACAGAGCCACCGGGGCAGATCCTTCCTGGGTTGTTCATCCGCTGGGCTTCTCCTGTAGGTCAGGTGGATCCTCTACGCGAGCAGGAATGCGACAAGCGCAATCAAACCACCGCACATCCTCATGAACGATGTCCGCCTCCAGCAGATATTCGCCGGGATCCCCGGGCGCCACGACGTCCAGTTGGGCAAGAACCCGTTCCCCGGGATTTACAGATCGAGGAAACGGGGATCTTGGACCCTCTTCGACATGGGGACTCCCATCGAGGTTGAGCCAGCGGTAGCCGAGACGAATTGCCGGCTTCTCCTCGAGGCGGGAAGGCCAGCGCTCGCTGCCCTCGTTGCTGACGTGCAAGAAGACAGACCGTGACTGTGCGGGCATAAGCGCAACAGCTGACGCGTAGGGCTCGATTCTGGCGCGATAGGCGCTGTCCGCGACGGAACGTCCCTCCCAAAAGCGATCCATCTCTCCCAGTGAGACAGAGGGCACGTCATCGACGGTCCCGTCGAGGTTGGCCGGTGGCTTCGCTATGAGGGACCGTGCGATCAAGGCCTGGTCCCCCTCAGGCACCGCGTGCAAGGCGAGTGAGTCGCGTAGCTCGGGGAGGTAGAAGGCCTCGTTGATCCCCCTACCGCTCTGCGCCAACAGGCCGGGGAGCGAGACCTCGTAGCGCATCACCTTCTCTCGCCGCTGCTGAGTACTGCTCAGCAGGAGGTCGAGGTGGTAAAGCCCCTCCTGGATGTACTCGCGCGGCGTGACAGGCTCCGGGTCTTGTGTGCTGGAGCCCGCGAACACGCAAAGTGCCATCGTTGCGCATCAGCCGGTTGACGAAGTCTTCAGACCAGGGTTCACAGGCGAGGAAACGGTCGGGATCGGGATATAGCCACGCTCGCCGTATCCAGAATTGCTGCACGTCGCGGGAGGACAGCAATTCCGGTAGCCGCCGGATGAGCGCGTCGCTCGGGAGCTCGTCTCCATCGAGCCGCAGAATCCAGTCCCCGCCGCACTGGGCGAACATCCAGGCAAGGTGTCGTTCGGCCAGCACGTGCTCGATCCTGAACAACCGGTCAGCGATGGCGTTGTAGCCTGACAGCGTCTGCTCGTCGACGCGCGAGTCGGCGGCGATCAGCACCTCATCGGCGTAGGCCCGCAATGGCTCGAGAATGGCCGCGATGCGCTCAGGCGGATCAGCGGTGATTAGGCAGATCGAGAGCGACACTGGCCCGACATTATGTCGGGCTCCCGCTGGCATGCGACCACGTCCTGGACCACGTCCTCCAGCGTCCGGGTCGGGCGCCAGTCGATCAGCTCGCGGACCTTGGTCGTGTCGGGCACGCGGCGGTACATGTCCTCGAAGCCCTCCCCGTAGGCCTCGTCGTAGGGGATCAAGGAGATCTCCGACTTGGAGTCCGTCACGTCGATGATCAGCTGGGCGAGGTCGTGGATCGAGATCTCGGTGGTGGCGCCGACGTTGAACACGTTTCCGTAGGCGCGCTCGTCGGTCGCCAGGGCGAACAGGGCCTGCGACGACGTCGGCGACGTGGCAGAAGCAGCGGGTCTGCCGGCCGTCGCCGTAGATGGTCAGCGGCTCGCCGGCGAGCGCCTGGCCCACGAGCCTCGGCACGACCATGCCGTAGCTTCCGGTCTGGCGCGGTCCGACCGTGTTGAACAGGCGCACGACCGTGGTCGGCAGCGCGCGCTCGCGCCAGTAGGCCATCGCCAGGAACTCGTCGATCGCCTTCGAGCAGGCATAGGCCCAACGCCCCTTGTCGGTGGCGCCCATCTGCAGGTCGCCGTCCTCCCTGAACGGCAGCGCCTGGCTCTTGCCGTAGACCTCGCTGGTGGAGGCGATCAGCACCGGCTTCTTCTTCTTGTTGGCGTGCATGAGCACGACCTCGGTGCCGTGCACGTTGGTCTCGATCGCGCGCACCGGGCTCTCGACGACGAGCGTGACACCGACCGCCGCCGCGAGGTGGACCACGATGTCCGCCTCGTCCACCAGCTCGGCGACGACCGCATGGTTCTCGGCGGAGCCGATCGTGTACTCGAACTCGGGATGGCCCTTGAGGTGGCGGATGTTCTCGATCCCGCCGGTCGAGAGGTCGTCCAGCACGTGCACCGCGTGATCATGCTCGATCAGCAGATCGCTCAGATGCGAGCCGATGAAACCCGCGCCGCCGGTGATCAAGAATCTCATCGGGGCTCTCCGATCGCGTCTGCAGACAGAGGAGCGATGGCTTCGTCTCATGATCGTTCCTCCGAACGCTCCGAGTATCAGGATCGCAACTCCTCCCCCCAAGAGCGCGAGCATCGACCCGCTGCCGCTCGAGGCGCTCTGCGAGCGAGCCGCGCTTGCAGCACAACCGCCGGGAGGGGCGTCCCCGGACTGGAGGAGGCCGTACCGGATGCATCATGGCGAGCACCGCTGGGGGGCTGCGCCGCCGCTCGATCCTCCCCGTCCCGATCCCCCTGAGCCGGGCGGCTTGATGCCGGCTCCGAACAGCGCCGAGGAGCCGCTGCTCGCCTGGCCGGGCGCGGCACCCGTCTGCCTGGCTTGATTTATCGGCAGCGCGTACTGCTTCGCCGCCGGCGACCCCGGGTCTGCGTGCACACCCGGTTCCAAGCCCGTCGCGGCTTGCGCGGAGACCGGAAGGCAGCTGAGGGCGAGCACCGCGAGGGCTGCGGCTCGGAGAAGCCCTTGGCATACACGACTGGGAAGATAGCGCCTCGCAAGGAGGGTATCGCCGCTACTACAGCCCAGTGGACGGATTGGCAGCCAGCGCCCGCAAGGTGAGGTCTCGCGGATTTAGCTCGTGGGCCCTGTCGTAGTCGCGCTTGGCCGCTCCGATCCTGCGCTCTCGAAGCGAGATGTCCCCGAGCAGCGTCCACGTGACGAAATTGTTCGGCTCATGTCCGAGCGCTTGGCGGAGGACCGTCTGGGCCGCGGAGGCCTGGTCGAAGCGAGCGAGGGCGGCCGCCTTGACGTAATAGGTTTCCATCGCATCGGAGTCGATCTCCAGCGAGCGGTTCGCGTCGGTGATCGCCGTCGCCGGATGCGCGTCGAGCTCGTGCTGGGCACGCGAGCGATAGATTTCGGCCAGCCCCTGTCGGCTGAGGCTGGCTCCCGCCACAACCAGCGTCACCAGCACGGCGGATGCCCCCAGCGCAAGCGCCGGTCTGCTCGCGAGCGCCTTGCCGAATCGGGAATCCCGCGAGGCGGCTCCGGCCGGTCTGAGGGCCTCGCGAGCCTGACCAGTACCGCAGCCGCCGCGATCGCGATCGCGGTCAGCCCTGGCAGAAGGTGCATCCAGTCGACGCTGGTCTGGACCAGCCACGCGACGAAGGCCCCGACGGCGCCCACCATCAACGAGCGCGTCAGAGGCGAGCGCGCCGCGGCGGGACGCATGCGCACGATCCCCCAGGCGATGCCCGCGATGAAGCCGGCCAGCAGCAGCGCGCCGACGAGGCCGAGCTCGGAGAGGGCCTGCAGCTCGATCGAGTGGGGTTGCTCGATGTCCTCGGTCGTGGCCCGCTGCTGGTAGTAGGAGCGCGGGTAGTTGCCCGCGCCCACGCCGAGCACGCGGATGTTCGCGCCACACCCGCCACGCGATGCGCCAGTAGTCATAGCGATTGCCTCCGCCGGACAGCAGCCGTGATTGGCTGGCTGTGGATGCGCTGGCGCCGGCGCTCGGCGCGGCGAGATGCGTGAAGGCGTGCCACTGATTGCGAGCGTCGTGCTCGATGCGGTGCGCGGAGCCCCGGCCACGACCAGCGCGACCACGATCGGGATCACGAGCAGCCAGGATCCAGTCGTGCCGGCCCGCGAGCCCCACGCGCGCGAGGAGACAGCCAGCTCCCACCCCAGCGTGAGCAGGCCCCCAGGCCAGGCCGGCGGCGATTGCGGCCAGCAGCGCGGCCCGACCGGCGACGTGGCCGGCTTCCACGGACACCGATCCACCCGCCGAGTGTTCGTAGACGCGCAGCAGGTCGGGGGCGGCGAGCGCCACCGCGCCTGCCACAACCAGCAATCCGTAGATCCGGCGGGTGCGACCGGGGACGACCGCCACGACCGACGACCAGCGCGAACGAGCATCGCCAGCGCCGTGCCGCGCGACTGGGACAGCATCGCCAGGCAGGCCATCAGCGTGGCCATACCGGCCGCCGGCCCCGCCACCAGCGCCCGCCTGCGCCTCGGCGGCGGCGAAGCACAGCCAGAAGCCGATCACGAACAGGCACCCCTCGCCGTTGATGTAGCCCAGCGGCGAGTTCAGGCGGCCTCCGAGGAAGAGCGAGCCGGGATTCGCCGCCGAGCAGCCGTGCGAGCACGGAGATCGCCACGGCAGCCACCCCGAGCCCGGCGGCCCCGAGCAGCACCGCCGAGCGCCGCTCGCTGCGCAGGAGCACCAGCATCAGCAGCAGCAGCGCCCCGTAGGCCAGCCAGCGATTACCGCTCACCACGGCGTTCTCCACCGATTCGGCCCACGCGGTGGAAACCAGAGACCAAATGCCCAGGCCCAGCAGGCCCCCCAGGGCCAGCGCCGCCGGGCCCGAAGGGCGAGTCGGGCGCGCCACCACCGCCACGGCACTCGCGGCAACGAGGCCGAGGCCGATCGGCACCCAGGCCGAGGCGTCGTAGTAGGCGAAGAAGAACGGGCTCAGCCCGGCGCCGAGGCCGAGCAAGGCCAAGCAGGCCGATCCAGCTGGCGAGTCGCCCGGCGCTCGTGTCTCGCGAACCGCTGGTTCGGCGTGCGCTCCGAACTCCTCCGACGCGTCTGGCGCTCCAGCAACACGATTGCGACGCCGGCTGCGAGTACGTAGAGGATCGCGCTGATCACGACGAAGGAAGCGCCTCCCTCGATGGCGAGCACGGCCACCACTGACACCACCGCCTGGACGGCTCCAAGGCAACGCGACGGCGCGGGCACTCGGTAAGAACCTGCGGGCGCGATGCGTAAGGTGGTCCCGGCCCCCCTTGAGGATCGACACACCTCGACGCCGGCGGGAGACGATGACCAGGCTCGTGTCGAGGGCTGGGATCCCACGAGTAAGAGAGCCACCAGCAACGACTGCCACGCGACCGTCGTGGTGCTCGCCGCGACCATCACAAGCACCGCGACGGCGAAACCCAGCGGCATGCTGCCCCCATCGCCCAGGAAGATGCGCGCGGGCCGGGACAGGTTGCGTGGAAGGAAGCCCAGGCAGGCGCCGCCCAGGGAGGCCGCGCCAACCGCAAGCCAGACATCCCCCCGCACAATGCCGATCAGCGCCGCCCCGCCGAAACGACGAGCGCTATCGTGCTGGCCGCTCCGTCCATGTTGTCGAAGAGGTTGAAGGCGTTTACGATTCCCACGATCCACAGGCAGGTGAGTGTCAGGTCGACGGCGCCGCCCAGGTGCAGGTCCCAGCCCAATCCCGAGGCCCAGATCATCGCCGCGAGGACGACCTCTATGACGACACGCACTTGGGGAGACACCGTGCGCCGGTCATCGATCGTGCCGACGGCCCAGAGCAGTGCCACGCCACCCACCAGCGGCACCGTGTTGCGCCAGTCCCCCGCGGCCAAGAGCATCGCGAGCACGAAGCCGGACATCACCGCCACCCCTCCCAGATAGGGAGTTGGACGCGTGTGGCCCTTGTAGCCGACGGGCTTGTCATAGAACTGCAGGCGATCAGCGACGACGATCGCGTAAGGGGTCGTCGCGTACACCACCATCGCGGCGACGACGAGGCTGATCAGCAGACGCTCAGCGAGGGACACCGAACACTCTCCTCGCTGTCGCAGTGGTCATGTGGTCATTTGGCCATTCGCTACGCGAGTAAGCTGGCACAGCGGCCAAAGCCATCTTACAAACCATCTTATATACCGAAGAGCGGCTGTGATCTACCAACCTGAGCCGAATGGAGGCGCGGTTTGTCCAGCCTGTCCGCGCTGGGTTCGGCGTCATGCGTGACATGGCGGCCGCCGCTGGCTACATGGGTTATAGAGGATCCAGCCCGGGATGCCACCGGATTTGATACAAAGCGGGACGCGAGGCTGGGTTGCGGCCAATGCATTGGGCGTATGGCATGAAAATAACGAGATCAAAGGCTGGAATAACATGCGGCGTTGCGGCGCTCGCCCTCGCTGGCTGCGGTGGCGGCGCCACGCACGAAGCGCGCCAGCTCAGTGGCATCAGCATCCTCGAAAAGACGAAGCCGCTGGGGCAGAATCTGGTGAAGCAGTCCGAAATCGACAAAACCTCGGACGCCTCGGGCGTGAAGACGCTGCTCCAGTTCTGGTTGGCCCTGCAGTACCAGGACTACGAATCGGCCACGAGTTTCTTCTACCCCAGCCTCGCCAATTTCGTGGACGTCTCCCAGCTCGCGCTCGCACTCAGGAACGAGGGCTCGCTGTGGAGCTCCACCAAACCTAACGTTGTGGAAGCAACCACCAGCGGCGGTACCGCTCGCGTGATCTTCGTCATAAGCAGCTTGCTGGGCAATGCGACACCGGTGACAGTCTCGTTTCAAAAGCTTGGCACTGCGTGGAAGATCAACTACTTGACGTTGCTCGACGAAGCGTTGAGGACGTGGGCCCAGCAGCGCACGCAAATCGAATCCGCTCCTACCTCATCGCAGCCTTCCAAGCTGGGGCTCGCGGCGGGCGTCCGGGCGTTCCAGCTCCAGAGCAAGTATCTGGAAAAGGAGCGCACAGAAAGCGCTCAGTCGGGCGCGCGCGCCCCCCTGCGATAGCAACGGGCGGCAGGAAGGCCGGGAAGACGGCTAGCGAGTACTACCGCAGAAGATGGTGGTTAAGCGAGGATGCTTGTCCGGCATGCCTTCGTTGTAGGAAGCCACCCGGATGGCAAGTCATGCCGTAGAGCTCGAGGTCGCGGCGGCGAACAAACTCACTTCCGGCAGGAGTGTCGAGCCACTCCGTAATCGCGGGCAACACTCCACGCGGCCAAGCAGCCCTGCGGCGTATCAGACTGCGTCGTAGGCGCATTGAGTCTACGTCGACGCAGCCGTCCTCGACCACGAAAAAGCCTCCGGGCAAAACGAAGCGGTGGAAGCCCGCCAATGCGGCCGAGGTCGTCGAGTACGTGTGCGCGGCATCCTCGACGACGAGACAACTTGTTCCAGCTGGGATAAGTTCGGCCACACGGCCCGAAAGCTCGGGATCACTTGCATCACCGGCGATAAGCGAGATGTCTCGTTCGAAGTCGGGATCGGCTGACGCCATGCTTGTTCGCGCACGCTCGGTGTCGATATCGATCGAGATCACACGAGGATGCGTGATGTGACCATACGCTGCAAGAGTCCTGAGCTGGTCGCGGAACCACAATGCGCTTCCGCCGTGGTAGGCCCCGATCTCTATGACCACGCTTGGGCGAGTCGCCCACAGCAAATGCCCATAGACGGCCAGGTCCTCGGGGAACTTGGTCATCGGCACCCCAGCGTAACTGTCGTGGACGTGCTGTTTAACGCGCCACATCCAATAGTCGAGCAAGCGGTTCGTGCAGCCGATGCTCGATACTTGGTCCGCTCAACCGCGCGAGCCTCCCCAAAGTCGAAAGCCCAGCATCCTCCTCCGGAGCGCTTTTTCTCGTTGGTTTTTGGTGCGCCTTCACTCTGCTTCATGGGCATCGGCAAAGATCGACATGATAGAACATGCATACGAAGCGGCATCGCCAGTCGCGTATCTGATTGGCAGCGTAGCGCCCCTTTGCGGAACTGGTCGGGGTCTCCGTCGACTACTCGCTAGTTTGTCCGTGTCGGCGGCCGCAACCGGCGGCGGGCGAGGTCGCGTAGCTGTATCCGAGCGGGCGGTCCAGACACCGTGGGGAGGTCGAGCGCAGCGACGCGCTCGGCGTGCACGCGATAGAGGTGCTCATCGAGCCAGTTGTGACGCTGGATGAGCTCGAGCGTCTCAGGGTCGACCCTGTTTGCGTGTGCTAGGGCACTGCGGTTGAGTTGTGGGATCCAGAGCCGCTTCCAGCCGAAGGTCCGCGCGTAGAGGCTGAGCGAACGGGCAAACTCACCTTGGACGCCGACTGTGTAATGCTCGTCGAGTAGCTCCGCCAGCCTCTGACTGACATCGGTCCGTGAGCCTGGAGCGTAGCTGATCGAGCCTGTATCGAGGTGTGGTCCCAGCAGGCTGCGACTTTGGCCGTTGAAGTAGTGAGAGAAGAGCGCGTGCAGCTCCGATTCGCGTTCCTCGCCGTCGCCCAACCGAAGGTAGATGTCGCGCAAGGTCCAGCCACGCTCGCGCAACGCGAGTCCCATCAGCGTCCCGGCTCCTGACTCGGCGAGCCTGCTGCCGCTCGCAGCACGATCAGCTTGCAGGACGTTGTAGTAGTACAGCGACACTACCCGCTCGGCCGGGTCGCGCAACATCGTGAGCAGGCGAAACGGCCTATCTAGGACCGGAATAATGTACTGAGCATCGTGCCCTGCCACGCAGCGCAACGAGGCACGGCGGTACCTGGCCATCTCGGTGTACCAAGGCCCGATCCAATCGGTGGTGCTACCGTGCTGGTAGTCGGGGTACCAGGCCGCATACTCCCATCGACGGAAGTTCGCGCGAACGACGTGGCGTAGCGATGTCCCCCCCGTCTTCGGAATGTGATGAAAGATCAGAAGTGGCTGCACAACTAGTCTTGGGCCAGCTGGCGATTATCTGCGCGACTTAGAGCACGGTCGTAGACGGTCCGTAGACGATCAGCGAGCGCGGTTGCGGAATGGCGACGGAGCACGTGCTCACGTGCAGCGACACTCATCGTCTGGCGACGATCCGGACTCTCGACTATCTCCCGGCAGGCAGCTGCGATCTCGTCAGGTGCACCCGGTGAGACGACGAGACCGCTGCGTCCTGGCTCAATAGCCTCGATCGTGGCGGTGCCCACGTCCGTCACGACAGCGGGCACACCCATCGCCTGCGCCTCGAGCGTGGCGATGCCGAATCCCTCCGCGTGCGATGTCGATGCGAGGACGAAGCAATCTGCGGCCGAAAGCGAGGTGAGCAGCTCCTGTTCGGGAACCTCGCCTAGGATGTGGACACGCGGCAGATCCTTGGCAAGCGTACGCAGCTGCTGCTCAAGCGGGCCACTCCCGATGATCGCGACGCTCGCGTTGAGCATGCGAGAAGCCGCGATGAGCTGCTCAAAGCCCTTGTAGTAGACGAGCCGGCCGATTGACACGATCAAAGGCGAGCCGAAGCGCTCCCGAACATGCTCCCGAGCCGCACGAGACACTCGCGACGGATCAAACTGGTCTACATCGATGCCATAGGGAACCACCTCCGCCTTGTGCGTCCAACGCCGTAGCGTCGCCGAACTTTGCAGCATGCGACTACTGGTCACCAGGATACTCGACGCTCGGCGAAAACACGCCCGCACGAGTGGTTGATACAGCGGGTTGAGGACGGCCTGCCGGTCGATGTCGGCGTGAAAGGACACTACCAGCGGCGTGCCGCTGAGCATTAGGCGAGCTGAGGCCTCACCTGTGGGATTTGGCATGTGCAGATGTACGATGTCCGGCCGCTGCCGGGCAAGCCACAGAGGAAACGTGGGAGCCAGCGGTACGGATAGTACCCGGCCAAGCTCTCCGACCAGGACCTCCCTTCCCCGCTCAGTGTGCCTCTCGCTCGTGCGAAGCTTACGCGCACAGACGATTACGGTGCTGTCGATCTCCGGCATGGCGCGACGAATTGTGTCGATATGCCGCTCGATGCCACCCACGATGGGCGGGTAGACATCCTTGTAGACGTGGACGACACGCACCTAACTGACTCTCTGGGACACACTTGCACGCATGTGCGTCTCGCGGCGTCCGCTCGGGGGCCGCACCGACCGCCCGCGATCACAGCGTCGCACGCTCGGGTGGCCCATGCACCGATGCTAACACGCAGCACCTCATGGCTTCGGCTCTGAAGAAGTCGAGGCAGATGCTCTGAGGCGAGCGTCGGTGGGTCGGTGCGCGTGTCACCGTGTCATTCTTCGCGTCATGAGCTCGGTCCTGCCAAGTATCGTTCTGATCGCCGTCTTCGTCGTGGCTGTCGTTCGCCTACCGGCGCTGCACCCGATTCAGGTCTACAGCGCCCCATGGGCAGTGGCAACGACGCTCTATGCGCTGAAGCTCCTGCCCTATCGAAGCTTGAGCTGGCTCACGGCGGCCTTCATCTGTGGTGCGGCCTTGGCGTTCTCGCTTGCCACGCTGACAGGCGAGCGGCTCGCGAGGCGCTTTTCGTCACGGGAACCTTCTTCGTCGCCTGCCTTTAGCCCTTCCGCTGTCCGCATCGCCGCGTCGGTGACGCTTGTTCTCGGGGGGGTGTTGTTCATGATGTTCTTTGCGCAGACCGCTGCGCGCTTTGGTGTTGTGAACACCTTGCTGGTGTCGCGGAGTGTGCGCCAGACGCTAATCGCCGGAGCCGCTCCGAGATCGTTCGCATATGTGCGCCTCGCGTTTCCCGCTGTTACCCTCTGTTCACTGGCGGCTGCGCTTGCCCCCGATCCCGCCGGGCGACACAGATGGCTCTTGGCATGCGCGTGTGCCACGGGTTCGCTCTACTTCTCCACGAGCCGTGGGCTTGTGGTCGATGCTCTGATCATGGCTGTCGTGATACAGCTGATCGCATCAGGGCGTGTCACTGTGGGCGCACGCTCGGCGACCATCGTCGCTGCCGTAGCCCTGTCTGCGGTGATCATCTTCGTGGGCGTTGGCGTGCTTGGTGGGCACACGTTCACCAGAAGCGGAATCGGCAGCTTCGACAACTTCTTTGTGCGTCACCCTGCGATATCTGTGCTGGCACTCCCGTACCAGGACACATCTGCACCGGTCGTGGGGCTCGACATCCGGCTGGCCGACTCGACCACCTGGGGACGCGCGTACGGCTGCGCCACCTTTGAGCTTGAGTGTCGACTGGCGCGAGACGCAGGGCTAAGCACCGACGAAGAGCCTCTCCAGCCTCCTTTCACGGCATCGCCGTTGCCATGGAACGCATATACCTTCCTCGACACGTTCCTGGTTGACGGTGGTAAGGCGCTGGCCATGATGCTAGTCGCGGTCATGGGCGTCCTCATCGGCCTCGTCTGGTCGTTTGCCCGCAAAGGTATGGGCTACGGCACAATTCTCTACGCCTTCAGTGTGCCGGTTCTGGTCTTCTCCTATCGACAGAATCTACTGGACACTTTCGCGTTTGCCGCACTCGGCTCAGTCGTGCTGCTCTGGGCGGCGGCAAGAGTGCGTCGTCCTCACTGGATTCGTTGCGAGCCCGCTGCTCGACGTCTCGCCGAAACCGGGCGATGAGCGCGCCTGCTTGGCCACGCCGCGGCCGAGCCTGCCGAGCCTGTATACAGGCCACTGTGCATTCATTTGCATACAGGGCTGCAGCGTTTTGACTGAGGTCGTCGTGACCACGGCCCAAGTTTCTGCTGAGACCGACGGCACTGCGAAGAGCGCCGCCACAGCCAATCTTGTCCGCGGATCCAGCCTGTACGGCCTCCGCTTGATCCAGTATGCGCTCGTTCTCGTCGCTAACGTAGTTGTCTCTCGGGTGCTCGGCACAGTCGGTCGCGCGCAGTACGCACTGCCTCTGAATCTCGCGAGCATGGTCTGGGTGGCCGTCAACCTCTCGCTCGACATCTCGACGGGAGCAATGCTGGCGCGTGGTGAGGCGGCGCTCGCCGAGCTGTCCGGCTTCCTCTCTGCGGCAGTAGCTGCTCTGGGCTTGCTCGGGATCGCGGTCACGCTCGCCATCGGCCTCTCGACCGACGATTCGCTACTGGCGCATGGGCCGTATGGGGGGATCGTGCTGGCGGCATTCACAGTTCCGCTCATGCTGGCTGTCCAGATGACGACAGGGCTGCTCGTGCGACTGGGCGAGCTCCGAGCGTATGGCTGGGCGACGGCCATCGGCTCAGCGGCGCAACTCGCGTTCGTCGTCGTGCTTACGCTAGCGCGTGATCTGACACCTGAGCTCGCGCTCGCCGGCACGGCGCTCGGGTTCGCGGCTACAGCTGCTGCGCTTCTAATTGTGCTCGCGCGACGGGCGGGGTTACGCGCCTTGGCGCCCACATTCGATCGGCCCATTGCACGAAGAGCACTTGGCGGCGGCCTCGCCGTCCACCCGGCGACGCTTGGACTCTACCTGAACCTGCGCGCGGACCTGTTCATCGTAGGTGCTCTAACCAGCGCTCGGGAAACTGGCCTGTACTCGCTATCGGTGGCATTCGCAAGTATCGTCTTCCTGGCCGTGATGACACTGACTGCCTCGGCTGCGCGGACTCAGACCGAAGAGCCGCTCGACATCGCGAATCGTTACACCCTCGACTTCGTACGGACGAGCTGGATGGCTGCTCTCATGGTGACTCTCGTGATAGCCGTCAGCGCATGGCCTGCTATCCGCGTGGTGTTTGGCGCAGCATGGACGGGAAGTGCCGTTCCCTTGATAATTCTGACCGCGGCGATTGTGGCACTGTCGGTCGAGCCGCCGGTCCGGATCATGCTTATGCGCATGAGTCGACCCAGGTGGATCTCGGCAGCGGCCTGCGCGGGAATGCTGATCAACATCGGCCTAAACTTCATTCTTATACCACTCTTTGGAATTATAGGGGCGGCACTGGCCTCGCTAGCCTCTTACTCTTTCTACGCATTGCTCATGCTGGCGCTCTTCAGTCGCGCTAGCGGACTGGAGATTCGCTACGCCTTCATCCCGCGCCGCGACGATCCCTTCGTCAAGGTGCTCTGGTTGGCCGCCAACCGGGTCAAGGCCCTTCTGGACGTGTCCGCGCATTTATGGCGGCGCAGCTGAGGCGCCTCGGCGACGCGGGTCAAACGGCGACAGGTTCGAGTAGATTGCAGCCTATGGCTCAAGTCCATCCGGAGTCGCTGCTCACCGAGCGTGTCTCGAATGCATCCTGGTATCAGGCAATACGGCTGCCGGGCGACATCGTGACGCCTGGGAACTTCGACACTCTCGCGCAGCTCGAGCAGGTCCCCTTCCCAGTCTCGCTGAAAGGCCGCCGCTGCCTCGACGTCGGTACCGCCGACGGATTCTGGGCATTTGAGATGGAGCGGCGCGGAGCCAAGGAGGTCATTGCGATCGATGTGCGCGACCCATCGCGTATGGACTGGCCGGGTCCTCCGAAGAGCGATGCCGAGATGCGCGTTGCAATGCGACCGGATATTGGCGAGCACAGCTTCGACATCGCCAGCGAGGCCCTCGGCTCACACGTCCAATGGCGCGAACTATCGGTCTACGATCTCACGCCCGAGCTCGTCGGTGAATTCGACTTCGTATTCATGGGTAGCCTGCTCCTGCACCTACGCGATCCAGTTGCCGCGGTGGCCGCGATCGCGGGCGTTCTTCGGGGGAAACTGCTCTCCGTCGACGCGCTCTCGTTGCTGCTGACGATCCTGCATCCGAAGCAGCCGATCGCGCGCCTAGAGGCTCCGGGATGGCCGATGTGGTGGGCACTGAATCTCGCGGCCTACCACCACGTCTTCGACGCCGCTGGACTCAAGATCGATGATAGGGGAGGTCCGTTTTTTTCTCAGAGGCGGTCCGGGTTACGCCGCAATGCGTAGTCAGCGACCGTTCCGTCGGCGCTTTCAAGATGCGGTCGTCACTCGTCTCGGCGTACCCCACGCCTGGGTTTGCGCTTGTCGGGCAGGTGGATAGAACGCCCGCATCCTGTGTGTACCGGGCAGAGGTCATGAGCTGGCAGTGCAGACTCACATCGCGATAGACATGCACATTGCTGATCACCCGGGAATGGAGTGGACCGGCGTCGGCCGATACGCGATCGAGTCGACACGAGCGCTATGCAACGCGCGGCCGAGCTGGCGCTTCACCGTGATGAGCAATAGGGGCGAGCTCGTCGACGCGAGCAACGCGGTGGTTCAAGCGACTAGCTGGCCGACGCATCGCGCCGGAGTGCGCGTGGCATGGCTCCACGGTGGCTCGGCCTGGGAGACGCGGCGTCTGCGCCCGGATCTCTGGCTGGGGACGGCGTTCACCCTGCCGTGGTGGTGGCGCGGACGCTCGGTGGTGACGATCCACGACCTGATGTTCCTGGAGCTGCGCTCCATGTACTCCTCACGCGTGCACAGTGCCTACGCGAGTCGAGCGACGCGTTGGGCTGCTCGCCATGCGGACCGCATCGTGTGCCCGTCATCGGAGACCGTGCATCGCCTCGAGCACCATTTCGGTATACCGCAGGCCAAGACGCAGGTCGTGTTCTACGGTGTCTCAGAGTCATTCCTTCAAGAGCTGCCGCACCAAGGCACGCTGACTGACCCCTACCTGCTGTTTGTAGGCACCTTTGAGCCGCGCAAGAGCCTGCCCGAGCTGCGCCGAGCCGTAGAGCGCGTCAACCGGTCGCGCGAGCGACCGATCAGACTGAAGGTTGCAGGACGGCCCGGCTGGGGTGCGAGTGAAATGCTCGACGAACTCAGGGCCGATCCCAATGTCGAGCTCCGCATCGATCCGACTGACCAAGAGCTTGCGGTTCTGTACGCTGGTGCGCTCGCACTGGTGTACCCCTCACGTGCGGAGGGGTTCGGTCTGCCTGTCGCAGAGGCCATGGCTTGCGGGACTCCGGTGATCGCCTCGGACCTCGACTGCATACGCGACTACGCGCTTGACGCACCGCTCTACATACAGCCTGGAAGCGTCGACGGAATCGCCGCGCACGCCTCGCGACTGCTCGAGGACGAAGACGTTTGGGACCGACATGCCGCACGGGGGCAAGACGTCGCGCGTGGACTCCGTTGGCCCTCGGTCGGCGATCGCACAGCTGCGCTCATCGAACAGGTAATCGGCTGAGCTGCGACGCATGATGAAGCCGCCGCAAGACAGTGAATCGTCGAGCGCCTCAACGCGATCCGTTGATCGGGCTGCCACGCCGTGACCGAGGATCGGACATCGGCGCTGGTCGGTGCCGTCGTGCTCGCCCACAACGGCGCACAAGACACGATCGTGTGCCTGCGGTCACTGCGCGAGACAACCTGGCCCAGTTTGCGTACGTTCGTGATCGACAACGCCTCGTCCGACGACACTGCGGCGCTTGTCCGTACGCACTTTCCGGAGGTAACGCTTCTCCGATCAGACCGGAACCTCGGCTACGCCGGCGGGAACAACCTCGGCATTGAGCGTGCGCTGGCGGAGGGCTGCGACTACCTGCTCGTGCTCAACAATGACACGCTGATCGAGCCGTCTGCCGTGCACGCGCTCGTTGCGAGCGCGCAGGAGCAGCCGACTGTCGGGGCCGTAGCGCCGTTGATCACCTATCTCGAGCACCCTGAGGTTATCTGGTATGCGGGCGCCGATTATGACGCGCGCCGGGGATACCCAGGCAGGATGAGGCACTACCGTGCCAGCGTGTCGGGTGTAACGCTGTCGTCCGGTCCAACCGATCGTTTCAGCGGCGCGGCGGTGCTGTTGCCGGGATCGGTGATCAAGCAGGTTGGCGGTTTCTCTGAGAGTCTCGGCTTCCTCTACGAGGACGTCGATCTCTCGTTGCGTATCCGCGCGAGAGGCTTCTGCGTATGGTTCGCCCCGGAGGCGGTCGTCCGCCATCGTGTCGCGATGACCCAACAGGGCGAGCACTCATCGATGAGCTTCTACTACGGTGTTCGCAATCAGCTTGAGGTCGCTGAGCGATACGCCCCCTTGCGTGCGATTGCCAACGCGCGACGCCTCGCCGTGACGATCGCAGTCCATCTCGGTCGCGTGCGCCGGGCGACGCATCGACGAGCGGCGATCGCCGCCGTTCTGCGAGGTGTTCGTGATCGACGACACGGCAGGCTCGGGTACATCCCACCCATGAGTGGCGACAAAGCATAATGCGGCATGAGGATCGTCCCCGAGCGGCAGTGATCATTCCGAACTGGAACACAATCGAGCACATCGACTCCTGCATCGCGTCCGTGCGGAGCGAAGCCGACGTAGACGTTGAGTTGCTGGTGATCGACAACGGGTCAGTGGACGGCTCGATCGAGTTTCTGCGGGAGGCCAGGATCGACCACGTCGGCCTCTCCGAGAATGTTGGCTTTGCCAGGGCGGTCAATCTTGCCGCACGTCAGACTTGTGCCCCGCTGCTGCTCGTACTAAACGCCGATGTCGTGCTGGAACCTGGATGCCTCCGCACGTTGATCACCGCGATCACCCGGGATTCCGTGATCGCGGGAGTCCAGCCGAAGATCATTGCCCCCGCCGAAGGCGACACTTTAGCCGAAATCTACAGCGTGGGACAAGCGCTGACTGTCGCGGCAACCGGATATGAGGTCGGGGCCGGGCAGCTCGATGGACCGCTTTACTCGCAAGCCCATGAGATCTTTGGCGTTTGCGGCGCGGTGTGCCTGCTGCGGCGGGAGCTCTTCACCGAGCTCGGTGGATATGACGAGCGCTACTTCGCCTTTTACGAGGATGTCGATCTCAATGCCCGTGCTCGGCTGGCAGGCTGGCGTTTTAACTATGTGCCAGACGCCGTGGCGACGCATGTCGGCCACGCTGCCTGGGGCAAGCAGGAGAGGGCGCGCGCTTTCAACGTGCGCCTGACGATGCAGAACCGAGCGTCGACTGCCGTCAAGGTCCTACCGGCACGCTGCTTGCCGTGGGTCCTGCTTGCGACTGTCAGGTCTCTGATTGCGAGCCCGTTTAAGGGTGTCGGCAAAGCTGCGACCGTCGGCACGCTGAGCTTCCTTAGTCGCTGCCATACCTACTACGGGAGCGGCGACGCCTGCGGGCGGGCGGCGGCTCGGGACTAGACCCATGGCTCACCCAGCGCCGAGTTGACCGGCTGGGCCAGCGTCGACTTGGCTAGCAGCCGTAGAGGCACTGCGCTGCGTGGTCTGCTCGTTGCGCCAGTAGGCGCCGGTCCAGTCGATCCGTTGGATCGGCTCCACGATACGGTGCTCGGTGCGATAGTCATCGACGGCTTGGCGGCAGGGAGCGAGTGCGAAGTAGTCGTCGATGATGACGTAGCCGCCTGTCGAGAGACCGGGATAGAGGCTCGTCAGCGATTCCATCGTCGAGGCATACATGTCGCCGTCCAGCCGAATGACGGCCCAGCGGTGATCGGCGATGGCGGGCAGCGTCTCGCTGAACCATCCTTCGAGAAAGTGAACGCGGTCGTCGAGCAGCCCATAACGCTGGTAGTTGGCTTCGACCTCGCTACGCGTAACTGCGAGCTGGGACCACTCGTGCCAGTCTGCTCCGGCGTCGGCGGGATGGGAGCTAAGGTCTGGGGGAGGCAGTCCCGCAAACGAGTCGGCAACCCATACGTCGCGGTCGGTGATGCCTCGCGCGCGCAACATGCCTCGCATGAAAATGCCCGCTCCTCCCCGCCACACGCCGGCCTCGATGAGGTCTCCTGGCACGTCCTCCTCGAGTACCCGTTCAACGCAGGAGCGTAGGTTGGACATACGCCGACATCCCATCATCGTGTGCGCGAACACGGGCGAGTCCGGCCCTCGTCGCGGTTAGCCGTGTCGATTGGTGACCCGAACATCGCGATGATCCCGCGTCGGCGCAGCAGGTTCTTCAGACGCCGCATGCTGCGGCGTCCTTGAACGTCCACATCAATCGGCTGGTACAGCGTGTGGGTCAGGGCCCGCTCTAGCAAGTCAACATATAGCCTGGCGAGGTCGTTGGTTGGCTCTGAAGGCATCGTCGGCGCGTAGTCTAGGTGATGCACATTGACCCCAGCTTCGGATACCGAGTCGCAAAGCAACCCATTGCGAAGCGCGCACCGGGTGGCTCTCGCAATATGTGTAAGCGTCCTAGCGCTCGCCGTCACACTGCCGGGCGCCTACATAGTGCCCTGTGAGGCACAGGCCGCGGACGTTAAGGCCGATGTGGGGCCCCGCGATCCACGACGAGATCGTCCTTATTCCCTACCTATCAGGACCTGGGAATTAACAATCTACGAGGACGACCTTCGCTGGAACTCGATCGCTCTGCGTAGGCCAAGTAATCCACTCAATCCCAACGACCCCGCCTACGTCTGGCCCACGGAGGTC
>CAWJFR010000015.1:0-8956 GCA_963842205.1 uncultured Solirubrobacterales bacterium | reverse complement strand
CAGCTTGGCTCGAACTCCATCCTGATCGCCCCGGGTCCAGGTCGAGGCATAGGTCGACCGGCCTAACAGTGCTTTGTCGGTTTGCTCGGATCGGCGGATTTCGGGGCCACCGGCGCTTTCCGATCCCGCTCTACAGAGCCAATGCAGGATTCTCGCCGTGAATGTCGCGTCGAGCCAATTCGGGCCGGAAGAAACGAACCGACAAAGTACTACTAATACCCCCGCCGCAAATTAAGTGGTCGCGCTCGTAAGTTCGCGCACGTATCTGGTATGGCGGACACGCTCGCTCTTTCCGAGAAAGCCAAAACGAGTGGCGCGCCTGCGGAGAGTGCCGGTCGTCGTCCATCGCAGCAGTCTCGGCGGTCTTCACCGACACGCTCGCATTCATGAAGAAGCACTCGTGTCGTGCACTCGCCAACCTCGGCTCTCATTTCCGAGATGAACGTTGGTTCCCACGGCGCGCTTCTATCTGCATTTCAAAACCGATCACCAGTGCCAGGTTATGTTCACCGGCGGCATAGGAACCATGCTCGTGCCCGACGCGGTGGGGACGTTGGCCTGCATCATCCAGGTGGACGTGGCGGCACCCGGCAGCAGAGTTTCAGACAGTTCGGGGGGGGAGGAGATGGCCCCGGGCGTGTTGGCATCCACGCCGGCGTAGCACCCGTTGGTGAGGCTCGCCGTCGAAATAACCGCCTCTCCCTGAAAGACTCCGTCGGTCGGTTGCAGGCTAATCCACGACTCACCACTCGCCAAATCTGCCGGCACCGAGCAGGCGGTTCCCGGGCTCGGCCCTTCCACCGAATATCCATAGAGCGTCCCGGTCACCGAGTTCGTCGTGTACATGCAAAGGCCCTCGACGCAGTCCGCGTTGAAGGTACCGGTGATGGTCACGTCGGCGCTCGTCAAGCCACCGGGCTCGTAGGCGTCGTAGCTCATCGTGTACGATTTGGGGAATGGACTCGCTGCGTTCACTTTTAGCGTGTATTTGGCGGTTTCAGTCGAGCCGAGTTTGTCTTTGACCGTGACTTCGAAGGTGCTATCGCCAGAGGTGGTGGGTGTGCCCGAGATCAGCCCGCTCGTTGGGTCCAGCGTGAGTCCTTCGGGCAGCTGCCCAGAGGTGACGGCCCATGAGTAGGGTTCCTTGCCCCCGGTGACGCTGAGCGGCTCGGAGTAGGGGGCGCCCTCAGTAGCTTCATCGAGGTCCGAGGGTGTGATCGACATCGCTTCGTCGAGGGTGAAGGTGTGTTCGTAGATCGTGAGTGGGCCGCTCTTGAGTTTGAGCAGCGGAACGACCAGTTCGCCTGTGAGCAGCACCGGTGCCGTGAGCTTCCACCAGGGCGTCGCGCTTCTTTCAGCCGCGAGGTGGAGCCCGCCGCGAAGCGAGATCTTCGGACCCGCGACGCCGTCTATGAGGACGAGGATCGTGGGCGTGAGGTTCCCCGCGACGTCCCCGCTCGCGGTCAGGTCGGGGGGCGTGAACTGAAGGTGCGGTTCGAAGCTCGCGATCGGCGCGAACCCGCCGGTCTTGGTCCAGCCGATCCCAGCCGACGCGGAGAAGCCTGTTTCGACGCTGGTGCTAGTGGCGGCTTCCGCGTGTGCGCTCCCGTCGAGGTAGATCGTGACCTGGGAGGTGATCACGATCGGGATGACCCCGTCCAACAAGATGCGCTTCGTCGGAAGATTGAACTGCGAGACCGTCGTGCTCCTCAGTGAGCAGGTGACGGCACCCTGTATTTCCGCTTCGAGCCCTCCGGTGGCGGTGGCGTTGGCCGTCAGGCTCGCGCTCTGAAGACCGCCGAGCAATGTCCAGTGGGCCTTCAGTTCCATTGACGCGCTGAAGTCCGCTTCGGCCCCGAAGGACGCCGAGGCCGATCCCATGCAGGAGAACCGAGGCTTGGCAGCCGCCCTCGCCCTCGCGCTCTGGGCCGAGGTGGAGGTATCGATCGAGCCGTTCGACGCCGCTTCGGTGAGGGTCGCCGGCACCGTCTCGACGATCGTCTCGCCGGCCTTCGTCGTGACCGATGTCGCGCGACCGAGAAACCCATACGGCGTCGCAGATCCCTGACCCACGGCTATCACCTGGCCGGCCTTCACGGTGTTTGCACCCGCATACACCAGCCGGCCCGAATCCCCCGGCGAGGGGACGGATTTGACGGCCGAGGGTTCGAGCACAATCGCACGTACCCCGCTTGCGATTGGGCCATTCGCACGCCCAACCCGAAGCCGCCGCGACGACGAAACCGCGACAACACGTCCTGAGCGCACCGCGACAACGCGCACCACGCTCACGCCCGGGCGCCGCTGCGCCTGAAACGTGAGCGCGAAGACCCCCGCGCGAGTGGTTGTTCCGGATGCCACGGTCAGCCAACGCCGACCCGCCTTGCGCTGCGCACGCACGAGCGTCGCGCGCGCCGGATGGATGCGGCCGCGGATACTCGCAAGCCCACCGACCGACACCGGTCGCGGAGCCGACACCGTAACCCCCGCCTGCCGCGCTTGCGCCGCCGTCACGCCCAGAGCAAAGATACATGCGAAACACGCCGCGACGGCGACCATCCTGGCCCACCACGGCACACGCAACGAGCTGCTCACACAGCGATCCTACAGGTCAATGCTGCGCTGCCGGTTACGCAGATAAGCAGGCATCGGAGCGAGGCCCGCGCTCACGCTCGGCCTGGACGAGAACCAATCGCCGTGTCACGGCACTGATCCGGCGCTCCTCTCGTCAAAGAGCGAGCGTGTCCGCCCTACCAGATACGTGCGCGAACTTGCGAGACAGGCCGCTAAGATTGCTCACCGCGCCGGTGGCGTAGAGTCCAGGCGGCCAGGGCGACGGCGGCGAGCTCTGTTGCCATGTTGGTGACACCCAGGGTCTGGCCCCAGCTCTCCGTGGCGCTGGTGGAACTCGCCAGTCCCATACTTGTGCTGGCGAGATAGAAGCCCAGCGCGAACCAGGCGAGCGCACCGGCGAGGATCCACAGATCGCGGACCGGTCGTATCGCCAGAGCTATCGCGAGGGGCACGGACGCTGCGGCCAGGGTCAGCTCGAGGACACCGATGTAAACCTCGTAGGAGAGCGAGCCGGGACCGTCAATTAGGTGCACGAGGGCGATACCCATGAACCCAGTGGCAGTGAACAGCGCGCAGTGACGGGCAACGGCGGCGGGGTCGAGGCGTTTCAGGGCGGTGGTCATGGCACGCCGCCTTTCCTGCGGATGCTGCCTTGATCTGAGATCACGGCGAGGTCCGCGAAAACGAGGTACGCCCCTCACAGCAGAACCGTCTCGACGGTGGCTCATACGATCAGCAAACCATCACCCATCTCGCCCAGCCACCGTGGTGAGTACTGATCGCCGCAGGTACTTCCTACGGATGGACGCAGGGCGATCAGGCACCGAAGGACCTCATCGCCTCCCGCCGCTGACCGTGGCGAGCTCGCTGGACGTGCGCTCGATGTTCGGCAGTCTGCGCTCGAGCCAGGGCGGCATCCACCATATGCGCGGGCCGGCGATGCGCATGATCGCCGGTAGCAGGACGAGCCTGACGATCGTCGCGTCGAGCGCAACCGCGATCGTCAGCCCAACGCCGAACTGGCGCAGTGGGATGACGCTGGCTCCAGCGAACGCGAGGAAGACGGCCGTCATGATCGCCGCGGAGCCGGTGATCACGCCCGCGGTGTGGCGCAGGCCGTAGCGGATCGCGTCCTCGGAGTCGCCGGTGGCAATCCACTGCTCGCGCATGCGCGTCAGCAGGAAGACCTCGTAGTCGATTGAGAGGACGAACATGATCGAGAGGATGCCCGCGCCGGAGGCCGCGTCGATGTAGCCGGGCCCGCCGAGCACGTGCTGCTCGGTGAGCAGCTCCAGCACTCCGAGTGCCACGGCGATCGTCGCGAGGTTCAGCGCGACGGCGATCAGTGGCAGCAGCAGCGCTCGCAGGACCACGATCAGCGTGAGCATCGCGACGATCGCCAGTGCGAGCACCAGCCATGGGACGCGGGCCGTGTTCGCGTTCGTGTAATCCAATAGGTACTGCGCCCCTTGGCCGATCTCGACGTTGCTGCCGGTCGCCGCGGCGAGCGCGGGCAGGCTGCGGCGCAGCCTTCTGCTGAGAGCCGCGGTCGCCGGGGAGCTGGGTGGGCTCGAGGCGACGACCATGATGCGCGCGGCCTGGCCGCCCCCGTTGACGTTGACGAGCTGGGCGACCTGTTCGCGCATCGGCGAGACCGTCCCGTCGAGCGCGGTGAGTACGAGGTAGCCCGAGTCGAGCGCGTTCGGGGCCTGCGCGTGCAACAGCCGGTAATCCTGCTGGTAGCTGCCCAGCATCGTCGCGTAGCTCCGCAGCGGCGCCTTGCGCCTGGCCGAGGCCGGCGGCGAGCGCTCCGGCGTGGCTGTCACCGGCGGAGAGTCCGCTTGCCAGCTGCGTATCGCCGGCCGCCAGTCTGCCGAGCCCGTGGGCGAGCTGTGCGTTGCCGTTCGTGAGCTTGCCCAAGCCGCCCGCGAGCCGCGCATCGCCGTTCGTCAGCCTGCCCAAGCCGCCCGCGAGCCGCGCATCGCCGTTCGTCAGCTTGCCTAGGCCGCCCGCGAGCCGCGCATCGCCGTTTGTCAGCCTGCCCAGGCCGCCGGCGAGCCGGCCCGCTCCGCCGCTCAGTCCGGTGAGCCCGCTGTTGAGGCTGTGTCCGCCTGTGGCCAGGCGCTGCAGGGCGGAGTGGAGCGCGATCGCGCCTTCTTCGGATTCCCGCGTGCCTGTCGCGAGCCGGTCGCTGCCTGAGCGCAGCTGGTCCAGGCCGGCGGTTAGCTGTGAGAGCTCCGCTGGCAGATTCGCGAGCCCTTCCAGACCCCCGAGCAGCTGCTGCTGGATGCGGGCGAGCTGTGACAGGCCACCCTGTTCGGTCAGCTGCGTGATCGCTGTGAGGTCTTGCGCGAGCGCCTGATAGTGGGGGTCTTCGCGTCCGACGGTCATTGCGGCTAGCTGCCTCGTCGCTTCGCTCAGCCGGCTGCGCAACTGTTCCTCGGAAGCTCGCAGCGAGGCGATCCACCCGGTCCAGGCGTGGAGTTGTTCGGCGAGCAGCTCGATCGGCGCGAGGACCGCGTGGACGGTGTTGTCGAGCGTGTCCATGCCTTGCGCCAGCTGTGCCGCGCCGGTCGTGAGCTGACCGTCGGAGCGGGCCAGGCGTTCCGCGCCGGCGGAGGCTTCGTCGAGCCCTTCCGCGAGCTGAGCCGATCCGGCCGCCGTCTGGGCGAGGCCCGTCTGCAGCTGCTTGGCGCCATTGCCGGCGTTGCCAGTTTCGCTCGCGAGTCGCTTCGCGCCCGCGTGGGCACGGCCGGTTTCGCTTGCCAACCGCTTTGCGCCCGTGTGCGCACGGCCCGTTTCGCTTGCGAGTTGCCTGGCACCCGTGTGGCCGCGGCCCGTTTCGCTTGCCAGCTGCTGCGCCCCGCTCTCGGCGCTCTGATCGCCGCCGCCGAGCAACTTCGCGCCGCTTGCGGCGGAGGCGAGTCCGCTGCGCAGTTCGGTGACGCCGTCGCTCGCGCGGCTCAGCCCAGTACGCAGGCCCGTGATCCCGCGTTGGGCGCCTTCCAGGCGCCCCGGCGCGGAGACGAGCGCGGCGTGGGCTTGCGCGAGCTTGCTCCGTGCGCCCGCGACCGACGCTGGCCCGAGTACCGCCGCGACGTCGGGATCGCGCGCGATCGTTTCCTGCCACTTCATCAGCGCCTGCAGGCGCCGCTGGGTGGTGATCGCGCCTTCGCGGGCGCTCGCGACGATCACGAACGGCGCCGACCACCCGGGTCCGATCGTGTGTTCCACCATCTCCACGGCTTGGCGTGCCGGGCTCGAGGCGGGAAGCTCCGCGGCGTCCGGTGGGCCCACGCGCAGCGCGCCCGCGGGTGCCGCCAGCGCCAGCATCCCGGCGAGGATCAGCGGGACCGTGATCGCGGGGTGGGCGATCATTCGTTCGGCCAGCGCGCCCACACCGTGGCGGCGCCCCTCGCGGCGGGAGCCGGGGAGCCGGATCTCCCAGCGGTTCAGGCGCGGGCCGAGCAGGCGTAGCAGTGCCGGCATCGCGCTCAGCGCCAGAGCGACGCTGAGAAGGCCCGAGATGACTACGCCGATCGCCACCGGGCCGAGCAGGCCCGGCGTCGCGACCGCGCTCGCCGCGAGCATTGTCAGCGCCAGCGTCCCGCCCGCCGCGGCGATCGTGCGCCCAGCGGTCCTGGACGCGATCGCTACGGCCGCCTCGTAGTCCCATCCCTCGGCCAGCTCCTGGCGTACGCGCGAGACCATCAGCAGCGCATAGTCGACGCCGAGCGCGAGGCTCATCATCGCGGCGATCGCGACCCCCAGCGAGTTGATCGGCGTCAGGAAGCTGGCCAGCCACAGCAGCCCGTGCCCGGCCATCACGGTCGCGCCGCCCATCACGAGGGGCACGACGGCGGCCACCGGCGAGCGGAAGACGAGCAGCAGCACGAGGATCAGCACCGGCAGCGCGATCGTCTCGGCGCGCAGCGTGTCCGACATCGTCGCTTCCTGGAGCGCGCGTCCGATCACCGCCACGCCGGTCAGGTACGTGTGCACCGGCTGCTTTACGGTACGGGCGATCACAGCTTCGGTGTCCGGCACCACCGCCATCGCGTCGCTCGGGGGCCTGATGTAGTTCACGAGCACGAAGGCGGCGCCCGGATTGGGGCGCAGCGAGCTCATCGTGTTCCCTTGGTCCCAGGGCGAGAGCACCTGGACCTGCGGGATGCCTCGCAGTGCGGCCACCAGCCGCTGCCCCTGGCTGTCGAGTTGCCTGGGCGAGCCCTTCAGCAGGATCGCGATCGGGATCGTATTGCCGAACTTTGCGCGCAGCATCGCTTCGGCCCGCGAGGAGGGCGTGCCGGGCACTTCCAGCGACATCGGCGCCAACCGCCCGGTGATGCCGGTGCCAAGGGCGGCGAGGATCGCGATCGCAACCCCCCACGCGATCAGGGTCGACCACGACCCCCGCTTCGAGACCGTGCCGTCGGGCTCACGCCGTTCGCTCACAACCGCCTCCCTTGGCACACCGATCGTGGAAGAGCGATCAAAGCCAACATAACGTTTACTAATGTAGCATAGAATAATGTTACATGGATCTGTGCGCCATTGGGATCTGATACGTTAGAGGGAGATGGCAACTACGCAGCACAAGCGGCAAGCGAGAGCGCCAGCGGCGAGCGAGCAGCATGGGAGCGCCCCGCCCGCGCAGCGGCTCACGATCGACCAGCTCGCCCAGAGCACCGGACTCACCGTGCGCAACGTGCGCAGCTACCAGTCGCGCGGACTGATCCCCCCACCGGAGGTACAAGGGAGGATCGGCTACTACGGCGCCGAGCACCTGGCGCGACTACAGCTGATCCGCGAGATGCAGGCCCAAGGGTTCAACCTCACCGCGATCGCTCACATGCTCGAGGAAGCTCGCGGATCGGGAGAGGAGGTTCTCGGCTTCACCCGCTCACTGATGGCTCCCTTCGAGACCGAGGCGCCGGAGATTATCGAGCACGGCGACCTAGTCAAGCGCCTGGGTGGCGAGGTCGCCCCGGAGCTCCTCGCCAAGGTCGAGAAGCTCGGCCTCGTGATCCCGATCGACGAGAACTGCTACGAAGTCCCCAGCCCAACCCTGCTGGCCGCCGGCGAGCGACTGGTCGCCCTGGGCGTGCCACTCCAGGCCGCACTCGACATGACCGATCAGCTCAAACGCAACACCCACCGCATCGCGCAGATCTTCGTGCAGATATTCCTGGAGTTCATCTGGAAGCCATTCGACGACGCCGGCCGGCCCGAGTCCGACTGGCCGGCCGTGCGAGCGGCGCTCGACCAGCTGCGCCCGCTCGCCTCCGAGGCGCTCCTCGCCGGCTTTGCGCCCACAATGACCAAGGCCGTCGAGGTGGCCTTCGGCAAGGAGCTCGGCCGCGCTCGCAAGGCATGACCGCCCGGCCGGGAGCCGCAAGCGCCTGAATCACACCACTTCGCTCCTCATCGCCGAGATATCGAGCGCGATCTTGACCTTGTTACCGAGGAGCGCTCCGCCTGTCTCGAGCGCCTGATTCCAGGTGAGGCCGAAATCTCTGCGGCTGAGTACTCCGCGCAACTCGAGCTCGATCCGCTCATCGTCCCCTGCCTCGCGCCTCGTGCCGCCCAGTTGCCCGTCGAGCTCGATCTCGCGGGTGACCCCGCGCATCGTCAGGGCGCCCACGATACGGAACCGCCCGCCATCGAGGTACTCGATCCGTGTCGAGTCGAAGCCGATCTCCGGATAGCGCTCGACGTCAAAGAAGTCGGGGGAGTCCCGCAGGTGCTCGTCCCGCACCGACTCGCTCGTGTCGATCGAGGCGGCCCTGACCACTCCCGTCGCCCGCGGTGCGCCTGACCCGATCTCCAACATCCCATCGAACTCGCGGAATCGACCCTTCACCGTCGCGACCACCCTGTGCTTCACCGCGAACGTGACACTCGAGCGCGCAGCGTCAACTGACCATTTGCCTGAGCGCACGACGCTCACGCCGCTGGCCGCTTCTACCACGGACATCCAAACACTCCCTGATCGGGTGACGATGCTCGAGAACAGCCTCGCCCCCATGTCGAACAGGCGCATCGGTCGAAGACCCCGTCGTCACTCAGTGATTCTCCGCAGGACAAACGCGGTGACGCACGGCAGACACGGCGAGGTTCTTCGACGAACCTCTTCCACACAGGTCCCGCGGGCACGAGCGATAGCCGCGCGCCTTCTCCTCCCCAGACTGGAGCCGTGAGCAAATGGACTTCGAGCACTCACCCCGCACACAGGAGCTCCTGGCGCGCCTGAACGCCTTTCAGGAGCACGAGATCAACCCGCGCGAGGAGCCCTACCACCGTGAGCTGCTCTCCCACACCGACCCGTGGGTCGTGCTGCCCGTTATCGAGGAGCTCAAGACGAAGGCCAAACAGGAAGGAC
>CAWJFR010000014.1:0-33902 GCA_963842205.1 uncultured Solirubrobacterales bacterium | reverse complement strand
GAGCTCGTCCAAAGCCTGCCCCAGGGACTCATGGCCGCCGTTATTCACCCCGCGCCAATCCTCCGCCAGGATGTCGGTCAACACCAGCTCTTCAGCCAAGGTTGTGCCCGCCACGAGATGGAGCAACCTGTGTAATTTCAAACGCACCCCGACCAGCACGCGGGGCTGTAAATCGGCCTCTTTCAAACCATAATACAAGGCGGAGGCTTGGCTCTCCTGCAAGGAGGTTTTCGTTGAAGTCGAAAGGTTGACGCAGCGGAAAGCGCGCGGAGCACACCATCGCGAGCCGTGTCGGTAGGCTCCCTTGCCATCAATCAATTTCTCGGCCCGGGCATAGGGCAGCATCGCCGCCCGGAATACCACCCCTTGCCAGGGCCGGAGGGTCTTCCGGTGTCGGCGCAAGATATCCACCATTGCATCGTAGCGGGGATTGGGATCAACCTTCATGTCAGCGGAATTAATCCTTACCGCTGGGCCTCCCGCAATCCCAAAAACAGCTTACCGCCGGTTTCAGATTAATCACGGAGCGGTTTGACCGCATTCAACCGTCCCGCCAACCGCGCGCGAACTTGGGCGAGGGACAAGGTCGGCTTGCCGCTGTTCTTGGCCCGGGCCTCCAGCACAGCCACATGGTCATGCATGTCCGCCAAATTCCCCTGAAGGCGGGAGATTTCCTGGCGCTTGGAGCGCAGGTCGCGGACAAAAAGCTGGGTCTTAGTCATAGGCTTCCTTGCGGTGTAGAATGCGTTAAATGATAGCGCAATTGTCCTCCACGTCAAAATTTTACCACGGATGGCACGGATAACACGGATTTTTTCCGGTATCAATCATCCATGCCCCTCCGCGTCCCCCGTGTTTCAACCACCTCCGGCCCTCCGCTCCCTACTCCGCGTTCAGCCCTCCGCATTCCGCGCTCCCCTCCTCACTTCCCAACGCATCAAAACCATCCAACCCATCCAACGCAGCCAACCGAACCCTGGCTTTTTCTCATCCCTTGTTGTATAATCTTCGCAAATCACAACCAGCACCAAAATGCCCGAACCAAATACCAAAAGCCCCCCCCAATGTGAACCCCAAAAAACTCGCCCCCCCCTCTCCCCCCCGCGCACACATAACTTCCACTTCCTGCCTTCTGTCTTCACCTTTCATTCTTCATCCTTCATAATTCATCCCTCTCGTCCCCCCGCCCCCATGCCCCTTCACCGCCGCAAATTTATCCAGCAGGGAACGTTGGCCGCGGCCGCGGGCTTGGCCACGCCGCGCCTGCTCTCCCGCCTGGCCGCCGCTGAGGCCACCGGCCCCGCCCCATCTACTCCCCTTGCTCCCATAACTCCCCTTGCTCCCAGCACCCCCATTGACCGCCAGGCGCTCGTCAACCGGCACGACATCCACGTCACCTCCCTCGACCCGGCCAGTCCGCTGACGGCGGGGGACGGCGATTTTGCCTTCACCGTGGACGCCACCGGCCTGCAATCGTTTGAGACGTTGTATCATGACAAAGGCATTCCGCTGGAAACGCGCGCAACCTGGGCCTGGCACACTTTTCCGAATGTGGACCACCTCAAGGTGGAAGACGCCACCACGCCCTTCGATTTCCATGGCCGCACCCTCAAGCTGGCCAACCTGGAGACCAGCCCCGCCGGCAAATATTTCCGCGAGAACCCGCACCCGATTCCCCTCGGCCAAATCAGCCTGCTGTATAAAGGCGCGCCGCTCGCGCCCGAAAACATCACGGCCATTGACCAAAAGCTCGACCTCTGGACGGACGTCATTACCAGCCACTACACCCTCGATGGCCAGCCGGTCGCGGTCGAGACCGTCACCCAGCCCGGCCTGAGCCGCGTGGCCGTCCGGCTGCGTTCGCCACTGGTGCCAAGCGGCGACCTGCAAATTCGCTTTCGCTTCGCCTACTCGTATCTGGTCAGCGGCAAAAACAATCCTCCGCTGGTCTGGGATCAGGACGACCGGCACCGCACCCAGGCGGTGGACCACGACGCCAACTTCAGCCACCTGCAGCGCACCCTCGACGACAGCAAATATTTCGTCACCGTGAACTGGCCCGGCGCAGGCAACTTGATCTCGGTCGCCCCGCATGATTTCCGGCTCAAAGCCGGCGAGGGCGACACGCTGGCCTTCGTCTGCACCTTCTCCGTCGAAGACGTGCCCTGGGCGCAATACCGATTGCTGGCGACGTCATCCTTCGACGACGTGCGCGCCGCGAGCGCGGCGGGCTGGCAGGATTATTGGTCGCGCGGCGGGATGGTGGATCTCTCCGGCAGCGCCGACCCGCGCGCGGCGGAAATCGAACGCCGCATCGTCCTCTCGCAATACCTGATGAAGGTGAACTTCGCGGGCAGCTTTCCGCCCGCCGAGACGGGGCTGACGTGCCTGAGCTGGTATGGCAAACACAATTCCGAAATGTATTTCTGGCACGCGGCGCAGTTTTACCAATGGGGCCGCACCGAGTTGCTGGAGAAGAGCCTCGCGTGGTATCAGAAAATCCTGCCGGTCGGGCAGGCCGACGCCGCATCCCAAGGCTTTGAGGGCGTGCGCTGGCCGAAGATGGCCGGGATTGACGGCCAGGCCGGCCCGGGCGGGATCAATCCCTTCATCATCTGGAACCAGCCGAACCCGATTTATCTCTGCGAGCTGGTTTACCGCGCGCATCCCAACGCGGCCACACTCGAAAAATACCGCGACATCGTGTTCGAGTCGGCGAAGTTTCTCGCTTCCTTCGCGTGGCTCGACCCCGTGGCCGGGCGCTACGTGCTCGGCCCGCCGGTTAAAAATGTCAGCGAAAGCGCGGATGCGACCAAGGTGATGAATCCGACCTTCGAGCTGGCGTATTGGTATTACGGCCTGCAAGTCGCGCAAACCTGGCGTGCGCGCCTGGGCCTTGCGCCCGAGCCGAAATGGGCGGACGTGCTGGCGAAACTCTCGAAGCTCCCCGTCGCCGAGGGCAAGTATCTCGAAATCGAAACCTTCCCCACCATCTACCAAAGCGGCCGCGGCGGCCTGCCTTCGTCGGAGCTGCTCTCGCTCGGCTACCTGCCGCCGACGGCGTGGGTGGACCCCGCCATCTTCCGCGCGACCTTTGACGAAGTGAACACCCGCAACTGGGTGACGAGTTGGGGCAGTTGGGCGGCGGGCACCGGGGCAATGAGCGCGGCCCGCCTGGGCGAAAGCGACATCGCCGTCAGCATCCTCACCAATCAAAATTTCACCAACAACGGCCATGTGAGCCACAAGGACTTGCCCTTGTATCTGCCCATCAATTCCGCGTATCTCGCCGCCGCCGGCCTGATGATCGCCGGCTGGGACGGGGCGCCCAAAGTCAACGCCCCCGGCTTCCCGCAGGACGGCCAGTGGTCCGTCAAGTCCGAAGGCCTGAACCCGTTGCCGTAAGCACAAGGCTGAACCACGGATGGCAGGGATAGCACGGATTTTTAGCCGTTTTTCATCCGTGTCCATCCGTGAAACCCGTGGTATTCTTCTTTTGGCTCTCGGTGATCCTTATTGCACCAAGCGCTAAGAACGAAAACACCAGAACACTGGTTTATTCATTCCCCCCTCGCTTTTTGCGCGTAATCGCGTATTTTCGCATTTGCAATGCGCGCCGTGCTTGTGACGACAGAGAAGAACCCCCCGGCTCTGCGGAAACTGCAGGGGCTGGGCTTGCGTGCGCAGTTGCAGCCGCCGGAGCGCATCCAGTCCCTCGAACGCGACAGCACGGATTTGGTTTACCTCGTCCCTGCTGCGCTCTTGCTGGCACCGGGGTGGAACGAGCACCGCGTCCGCCTCGCGCGCGCGAGCCGTTGCTACATTGTCTTTGGCACTGGCCTCGACACGCGCGCCATCATGAATGCCGCGCGCGACGGCGCACATGACGTACTCGACGCACAGTCGGACGGCGACGGGCGCTGGCTCGCGGCGCTCGAACACGCCGCGAACGCGCAGACACTCTGGTGGCAGCTTTACGGCGGCCAAGGCGAGGTGGATGAGCAAAAACTGGTCGGCCGGTCGCCGGCGATGAAGGCGCTGCGCGAGTCCGTCCAGCGTCTCGGGCCGACGGACGCGACGGTGCTCATCCTAGGCGAATCGGGCACGGGCAAGGAGCGCGTGGCCGAGGCCATCCACGCCGCGGCGGGGCGCGGGCCGTTTGTGCCCATCAATTGCGCCGCGCTGCCGGCCGACTTGCTCGAAAGCGAATTGTTCGGCGCAGAAAAAGGCGCGTTTACGGGGGCCGACCGGGCCAAACCGGGCCTCGTCGAAGAGGCCGCGGGCGGCACGCTGTTCCTCGATGAAATCGGCGAGCTGCCGCTGCCGCTCCAGCCCAAGTTGCTGCGCTTTCTGGAAACGCGGATGGCGCGGCGCGTCGGCAGCACGAAGGAATACCGCACCAACGTGCGCCTCGTGTCCGCGACGAACCGCAGCCTAAGCGCAGACGCGGAAGCCGGGCGCTTCCGCCTCGATTTATTTTACCGGCTGTCGGAAGTCATCCTCAATACGCCGCCATTACGGCACCGCCACGAGGACGTCCCGGATTTGGCGCGGACGTTCCTGCGGCAGGCGGCGGTGCGCGTGGGCAAAAACTTCGAGACGCTCGAACCGGAATTGATCCAGCGGTTTCAACAGCACGACTGGCCGGGCAATGTGCGCGAGCTGAAGCAGGCTATCGAGCGCCTGGCTTTTCATTATGACGGCCCGGTGATGCGCGCCGCGTGGTGGGAAGTGCCCCCGTCGCGCGACCTGCGCGCTGCCGCAGCCGGGCCGGGAGTCTTTGCCGGAGGCCAGATCATGCCCGGACCGCCGGGAGGGACGCCCCACCCCGCACCCATTTACGCCAGCGCGCTGGCGCCGACGGGATGCCCGCCGAGCCGGCGCGGGCGCGCGGCACTGGCGCGGCGCCTGTTGCAGGAAAATACGGAAGACCTCACCTGGGTGGCCGCGCAAGCGGGCGTGCATCCAACGACGCTGTATCGGTGGAGGAAGGCGGGGAAAGTTTAATTTTCAAATTACGAATTACGAATGATGAAACGGAAATCCAAAAACACCCAAGCCGGCTTGGATTATTGCTTTCGTTTCGTAATTCGTAATTCGTGTTTTGAAAATTTTGCGCGCTTGGTCAATCGCTGGCTGTGAATCCACGTTTTTGGCTGCGCGTGCCTCGCCAGCCGCCCTTGCAAGGCTGCACGCAGTTTCTTTTCAGGATGTTTTTTGCCGGTGTAAATGGCCACGACGCGCTCGCCCCATTCGGCATCGGGCAGGCCGAGGACGCGCACGTCCCTGACCAGGCCGGTCGCGCGGATTTGTTTTTCGATGACGGCGGGATGGACTTTTTCGCCGCCGGTGTTGATGGCCTGGTCCAACCGCCCGCGCAGGCGCAAGCGGCCGCGTGCATCGAGCACGCCGCCATCTTCCGCGCCAAACGGCCCCGGCGGCCGCCGCACCGGGAAATATCCCACGAAGAGCGACGCGGCCTCAATCCAGACGCGGCCATTTTTGCCGACGGGCAGTAGCCGGGCGGTTTCACCACCAATCCAAATTTTAGCATGGGGCAGCGGCGTAACCCAGGGCGGCTCACCGGCAAGAAAATTCCCAGGCTTCTGCGCGGCAACAGCGGCGGCGGTTTCCGTCATCCCATACGCAAGCGCCACCGGTAGGCGCAACGCGCGGGCGCGGTCGAGCAAACCGGGGGGTGGCGCGGCGCCACCGAGCAGGATCGCGCGAGTGTTTCGCAACCAGGAGACAACGCGTTGGCGGCCGAACAGGCGCTGCAACTGAGTCGGTACGAGCGAAATGAGGGCGCGCTCCGGCGGCGTGGCCGGCGGGTGACCCGACGGCGAGATTTTTCCAGTCTTCGAGCCACAGTGTTCCACCGGTTTCGAGCGCGCGCGCGGCGGGCAGCAGGCCGCCGACATGCCAAGGCGGCAAGGTGCTGACGTGCGTGCAACCGGCCGCATCCAGAAAATTGACCAGCGCGCGGGCGGCCGCCGCGAGGGTCGCCCTGGTATGAATCGCCCAGCGCACCCGGCCACCGGTGCCACCGGTGGGAATCAAGATTGTCCCGGCCCACATTTTCGCGTCAAAGGCAACGGCCGGTTTCACATGTGGCCAGCGCGCCATTTTTTCGCCGAGCCAGAGGCCGGGCTGGATTTGCGCGGCGGCCTGGGCGCATTCGGCCTCACCCCAGCGCGGGCTGGCCAAAACCACCGGCAGGTTTTTTTCGGACGCCGCCAACACACCGGCCAAATATTTCGCGGGGTTCGTCCAAGCTACCACCACCGGGCCGCGCTCGGTTTTTTTTCCGAGGCGCTTGGATGCCGCCGCAAAGGCCTCGGCAAAACCTTCCGCGCCCGGCCCGGCCAGCCACGACGCAGGTGCGACCAAGCGGGCCTTTTGCAGCGGGAGGATCAAGGAGCGAGCCGATTCCATATCCCCACAAAATCCGCGGACGACAACTTTTTCAATGCGAGATTCGGGCCGGGTGCATGAACCGGCAATTGCAGGCCATCGTCCCCGAAGGCGTCGAGCGTGCCAAAACCGAGGGCGCGCCGGCCGGCGCGCGGGTCGCCCGCCGCGAGACAGAGCGCCGCCTGCACGCCGACGCTGGTCTCAAACGCCGACGAATAAACCAAGTCGGCGCGGGTTTGCGCGCGCCAGCGGCGGAAGTCGTCCGCATGGCCGAGCAACGACGGCTTCACCACCAGCGGCCCGGGCCATTTCGCGGCAACGGCGCGCCGCAACCTGAGCCAGCCGGCCACGCCCTCATCCAGCGCCACCGGCACCGGCGCAGCGGCGGCAGCCCGGGTCTGCTCGCGCCAATGCTGCGGGCCGGTGACGGGCGGAAGCGGTTGCTCAAAAAATTCAAGCGTATAGGCCGTGGGACTGAGCGCTTTCAACTCCGCGCACCAGGCAAGCCACTCGTGACGGCTGAGCGCGCCATTGGCGTCCAAGCGCAGGCGGCCATGCGCGGGCAGCGCGGCGAGCAATTGTTCGAGCAGGGAAAATTCCTCCACGGCCGGGCCGATACCGATTTTCCATTTGAAGACGCGGTAGCCTTGCGCGGTGCGCTGCTCGAGCGCAGCCAGCGCGGCGCGGCCCGCGGGGAGGAGCGCGGCCACCGGGAAGGTTTTGATTCTGGCCAGCGGGAGAAGTTGGCCCGTGAGCATGGCCTGGGCGCACGTGAGCGCCCAGCGCAGGCAGGCGAGACGGTCGGGCACACGGCGCAGTTGCGTTGGCGTCATCCGTTCCGGCGCGTGGCGCAGCCAGGCGAGGTCGCGCGCGGCGGTTTCGCCAGTAAAGGCGGGAATCGGCGCGGCTTCGCCCAAGCCCATCCGGCCATCCGCGTCCCGCAGGCGCACAATCACGCCTTCGCGCACGGCCCATACGCCGTGGCCGGTGGCCTGTGGCCGCGCGAACTTGCGCCGGTAAGCGCGGTAGTCGAGTCGCAGGTAATCGGCACGCGCGGAGGGCATGGCGCAAGAGGGAGGGACGGCCAACATTGCTTCCGCGAGCCGGACTTGCAATCCGCAACTTGCGCCCAAACCCACCCTGCTGTTTTACGCCTGCGCGGCCAATTCCTCTTCGCTGTGCCAGGTGACCGGCTCGGGAACGAGGCGCGGGCCGGAGCCAGCCTGGCCAACCGATTCCGCGCCGGTCTCGCCGCGGGCCACGGCGTCGAGCCGCAGGCAAAAGTCCTTGTAGGCGAGCACCTCGAAGCGCCCGTCCTCATGCTCGACGATGGCGGTCAGGGACTCGACCCAGTCGCCAGAGTTGAGATAATGCACGTCGCCGAGCATCTTGTCCTCCGGGGTGTGGATGTGGCCGCAAATGACGCCGACGCAGCCGCGCTGATGGGCGAGGCCGCGCAGGTGGTTCTCGAATTTGCCGACATGGCTGACGGCCTGCTTGACGCGCGCCTTGATGGCCTTGGATATTGAATAATACTTCTGCCCGCGCCAGGCCCGCCAGCGGTTGTAGAGGCGGTTGAGGCGCAACAGGGCATGATAGCCGATGTCGCCGAGGACGGCGAGGAAGCGGGCGTGGGTGGTGACGGCGTCAAACGCGTCGCCGTGCATGACGAGGTAACGCCCGCGGGGCGTGACCAGCTCGTAATCCTCGACGAAGCGAAGGGTGTCGATCTCAAGGGGGAGGTAGTTGCGCAGGAAATCGTCGTGGTTGCCGCGCAGGTAGATGATTTCGGCGTCGTGGCGCTGGGCGATTTTGAGGAGGCGGCGCACGCACTTGGTGTGCTCGCTGGTCCAGTGGTGGCCGCGCTGGATGGCCCAGGCGTCAATGATGTCGCCGTTGAGGATAAGCTTGGCGGCGCGGGTGTGCTTGAGGAAGTGCGTGACTTCCGCAACCTTGCAGTCGGCGGTGCCGAGATGGAGGTCCGAGAGGATGATGGTGCGGTATTGCAGGACCGGTTTTTTCATGCGGGTGAGGCAACTGGCGATTGCGCCCCTTGGCGTGGCGAAAGTATCGGCTTTTCGGCCCAAGGCAAAAATGAAATGCGTCGTATCGCAATTTTTACCCGGCTGTAACACAAACGTCGGATACGGGTGGTCGGGCGAGGTTGGCGAGGACGTTTTCGAAGCCGTCCACCACCTGGTCCCAAGATAGGCCCTGGGCCGTGCGGCGGGCGGCGGCGCGCAGAGGCGACCAGGCGGCGCGGGTGGCCAAAGCGCGCGCGGCGGTCGCACGGAACGCGGCCGGATCGCCGAATTCGGCGAGAAACCCGTTTTCGCCGTCGCGCACATGGGCGCGCGCGGCGGCGTAGTCATACGCGACGACGGCCAGACCGCTAGCCAGCGCCTCGGTCACGACATTGCCAAAGGTTTCCGTGACACTGGCGAACAGAAACAAGTCGGCCGAGGCGTAATGGCGCGCGAGGTCTTCGCCGCGGCACAGGCCGGCGAAAATCACGCCCGGAAATTTTTTTGCTAATGCCACATGGAGCGGCCCGTCGCCCACCAGCACGAGTTTCAAATCGGGCTGGGTCGCGCGCAGAGCCGCCCAGGTTTCCACGACCAGCGGCAAATTTTTCTCGGCCGCCAGCCGGCCGACACACATCGCCACCGGGGCTTCCGGCGTCGCGCCCCAAGTGGCGCGCAGGGCATCGTCGCGCCTCGCCGGGTGATACAGCGCGGTGTCCACGCCGCGGCTCATCAGATGCAAATTGCGAAAGCCGGCCGCTGCGAGCGCGGCGATGACATCCACGGAGGGCGCGAAGGTGCAGGCCGCGCGGTTGTGGAACCAGCGAAAATAGGCCAGCCCGGCATTATGCAAAAAGCCGACGTGATAGTGCCGGCTGTAGGCGTGAAAATTCGTGTGGAAACTCGAACTCACCGGGAGGGCCAGCGCGCGGGCCGCATGGAGCGCCGCGAAGCCCAGCGGGCCTTCCACCGCAATATGCACTACATCGGGCCGGTGCGCGCGCCAATGCTTTTTAAGACGGAAATAAACCGGCCGGCCGAGGGTCAGCTCCCGGTAGCCGGGACAAGGCCAGCCCGGCACGAGCAATTCGGAATAAAGCGTTTCCTCCGCGCCGTCATTTTTGAATTGCCGCGGGCGCACGACCTCGACGGCGTGCCCGCGCCGGGCGAGCGCGGTGACGAGCCGGTGGAGCGTCATGGCCACACCATTGATTTCCGGCGGAAAAGTTTCGGTGACGAGGGAGAGTTTCACCCAGGCGCGCATCCGCGCGCTTCCTTTTTACCCGATTTATGTTACATGAGAAATTCAGGAGCGTTACGTTCTGATGGCAAAATCGGCCTGGCGCGGTTCATTTCTTCGGCCTCGCCCGGCGCGCGGGCTTTTCCTAGTTTAGGTGCTTCCTCATGGCGGCGACCATCCATCTCCTCACCGGCCCGACGGCGTCGGGCAAATCGGCCCTGGCGCTGGCCTCGGCGCAGGCGCACGGCGCGGAGATTTTGTCGTGCGATGCGCTGCAGGTTTACAAGGGCCTCGACATCGGCACGGCCAAACCCACCACCGCCGAGCGAGCGTGCGTGCCGCACCACGGGCTGGATTTGTGCGACGCGGCGCGCACTTATTCCGTGGCCGCATACCGCGATTACGCCGCGCGCACGGTGGCGGAAATCCACCGACGCGGGAAAGCGGTGCTGGTCGTGGGCGGCAGCGGCTTTTACCTCAAATGTTTTTTTGCGCCGGTGGCCGACGACGTGGAGATTCCCGCGGCGGTCGAGCAGGAAGTGCGCGCGTTGGAACAATCCGGCGGCCTTGCGGCGCTGGTCGCGCGCCTGCGAGCCGCCAGCCCGGAGGGCATGGGCACCGTGGATTTGCACAACCCGCGGCGCGTCTCCCGCGCGCTGGCCCGCTGCCTCGCCAGCGGCCGCAGCGTGCCGGAGCTGGCCGCGCGCTTTGCGCAACGCGGCACGCCGTTTGACCAGTTCGAGAAGAAACTCGTGCGCGTGGAGCGCACGCCCGCCGACTTGGCGGAGCGGATTCGCGTGCGCGCCATGGAGATGCTGGGCAAAGGCCTGATTGAGGAAGTCCGAAAATTGGCTGACGCCTTGCGCGCGAACCCCGCCGCCGGCTCCGCCATCGGCTACCGCGAAACGCTGGCCTGGCTCGACGCGGGGGAAGGACTCCGCACACGGAATTGGCCGAGGCCATTGCGCGGCGCACGTTGCAACTGGTTAAAAAACAACATACCTGGTTCCGCACGCAACTGCCCGCGCATGACGTAATTGAACTGAACGATAGCGCCGCCGTTGATGCGCGAACCTTGTTTTCATGACTTCCAACCGCAAACTGAAAACTTCCCCCATGCCTTCCTCTTTCTCATTGCTCGCGACCGTCGGCGGGGCGCGGCGCGGGCGGCTGCGCACGGCGCACGGCGCGGTCGAAACGCCGGCCTTCATGCCCGTGGGCACGCAGGGGACGGTCAAGGCTGCGACGCCCGCGCAACTGCGCGAAGTGGGCGCGCAAATCATCCTAAGCAACACCTATCACCTGAACCTGCGGCCGGGGCCGGCGCTCATCCGCGAGCTGGGCGGCTTGCACAAATTCATGGCGTGGGACGGGCCGATTTTGACCGACAGCGGCGGCTTCCAGGTCTTCAGCCTCGCCAAGCTGCGCAAAATCTCCGACGACGGCGTGGCGTTTCGCTCGCACCTCGACGGCGCGGAAATTTTCCTCGGCCCGCGCGAATGCATGAATATCCAGGCCGCGCTCGGCTCCGACATTGCGATGGTGCTGGACGAATGCCCGCCGTGGCCCGCGCCAGAAGAGGACGTGCGTGCGGCGGTGGCGCGCACGCTGCGCTGGGCGAAAACCTGCCGCGAGGTCTGGCACGAACTCGGCCAGCCGGAACAGGGCCGCCAGCTTTTCGCCATCGTGCAAGGCTCGTCCTTCGCCGAATTGCGCCGCGAATGCGCGGAGGCGCTCGCCGCGCTGGATTTTCCCGGCTACGCCATCGGCGGCGTCAGCGTCGGCGAGCCGGAGCTGGAGATGCTCGCCGCGGTGGCCGCCGCGACGCCGTATTTGCCGGCGGACAAGCCGCGCTACGTGATGGGCGTGGGCACGCCACCGCAGCTCTTGCGCATGATCGCGCTGGGCGTGGACCTGTTTGACTGCGGTCTCCGCACGGTGCTCCAGGCGCCCCCCGAGTCCGAGTCTCTCAAGCAGCGGCGCGATCTGACGGTGGCGTCACGCCAGCGCATACTCTTCAGGAGCTTCAGCACGGCGTTGTCGATCGCGCTCACGCCCGGCAGCAGGTCGAAGTTCTGGCGGATGAAGCCCAGTTCAGAGAGCCGGAAACGCGAGGCTTCCCGCTCCGAGAGCGAGGAGACGTCGCGCCCGCCGATCAGGACCTGGCCGCTCGTCGGTGCCAGCAGCGTGGCCACCATCAACAGCAGCGTGGTCTTGCCCGAGCCGCAGGGGCCGTAGAGCGCGACCATCTCGCCCGGCTGCACGGTCATCGAGACGCCGTCGACGGCGCGCATGGGTTCCCCGCCGACCTCCGGGTAGTGCTTCACGAGGTCACGCAGCTCAAGCAAGACGACTCTCCCTCAGACCCGCGGGCGTGACGACGGCGACGGTGCCAACCGACAGGCGCCCTCCCGGGGACCCAAACAGACAGAACTCTGTACTTGATGCCATGCGCCTCGTGGCTCCGCCGAGAGGGCGGCGCCGCCGGGAGAAGAAGACCTCGCCGGCGGCGACGGCACCCGGCGTGGGGCTCTACGCGACCACGGCTGGCATGGGAACCTGCGCCCCGCCGCCGCGCCGCGCGGGGCGCGCCGGGGCCCCGCAGCGGGCACGAAGCGAAGCAGGCGCCGGCCGCGCGCAGAAGAAGCTGGCATCGAGGACTCGGCGGGCTGGCCCAGCGCGGCGAGCACCGCGGCGGCCACCAGCACGCTCTCGGGCGAACGACCAGCTGGCGTGAAGAAGTAGAAAGAGCTTCGCCATCACCGCTAGCAGCAGCGTGCTGGGCGCGAGCACCTGGCAGCTCACTCGCCGCGCTCGCCGCGCGCTCCGCCAGGGAGAAATTCTCCGGCGTGGCGGTGTCGAGCGAAAAAACGTCGCAGCGAATAAGCGGGAGCGCTTCCCGTGGCGTAGTCCTCGGCGGCATCGACAAGGTTGTCCCAGCAACGAGTCGGCTCCCAGATCCAAGGGGCTACAGGCCCCCTCTAGCGCGGCGATCTCCGCCAGGTGAACGTCCAGCCGGGCGGCGGCGGCAAGCATCACGTGCAGGCGCGCCCGTAGCGGGCGCCCCGCAGCAGCGGATCCTCCCACCAACGTAGGCCGGTCCCCCGCCGTATGACGGCGCGCGCCCACCCTTTTTGGCCGAAGATCATCACCCTGCACCTCGCCGGTGTTGCGGCACTGGAAGGCGACGATCTGGTTACCCGCCGCACGGCAAGCAAGCCGCGAACACGGCCGCCGCGTCGGAGAGCGATTCAGCCAGCGCCGCGCGGCAGTCGTCGACGGTCTCCGCGAGGTGGCCCATATCAGCGTGCGAGTGATGATCGGCGACGCAGTCGTCGAGGGTCTCCGCGTGGACGCCGAACGCAGACGAGTGGCGCCGGCGTGGTGCGGAAGAAGCCGCCCAGTTGGCCTCGGGGTAAAGACGACGGCGCAAGGCGACTCGGTCAACTCGTCGAGGTGACTGTCGAGCGCCGCCGCCTGAAAGCGCGCCCATGGCCAGGCGCGCAGCAGCCCGCCGGAGCAACGAGGTAGGACGCCCGGCGAACGCGGTGGCCCCCTCGATGTTGCCCCACTTGTGCAGCGCGTCGACGACGACCCGCCGCAGCAGCGGGTCGGGGATCTCCTGCGCGCGCGCCTCCCGCCGGCGGCGCTCCGCGCAGACGCGCGGGAAGACCCCCAGCCAGTAGCGCCGGGCGGCACCCGCGAAGGCGCCCGTGAGAGCGGTACGACCGCCAGCTGTTGTACGCATCGGCACGATCCTCTCCCCCAACCCTATCTCCTCGATCGCGCCGACCCGCGCGACCACCCGATTATAGACGCCAGGGCGATGGTTTGTCCAGTGTCGCGTGTAGGGGGACGTACCCCGGCCGAGTGGGGGGCCCTCGTAGCGCGGGCGTACCGGTGGGGTGGCCTGGGGATCGTCCGCGTGACGCCCGAGTCCTACCGGGCGCGGGTGCGCTGGGCCTCCGTGCCCAGCGGCGTCGGCCGGCGTGGAGGAGACGCTCGCCGACGCGGCCTACTCGCCGTAGTGACGGCTGCAGGTCAACAGCAGCTTGTGCCCGTCCGGGAGTCGCTGGAAGGTGATGCGCAGATCTCTGGAGGCCGAGGCCGACCACACGCCGGCGAGGTCGCCGCGCAGCTCGTGAACGCGCAACCCGGGGTGGCGCTCGTCGGCGTCGAGCAAGCTCAACGCCTTCAGCAGCTGCCGCCGTTGCGCGCCGTTGAAGCTCTTGCCCGCGAACGTCTCGAGGAACGTCTCCGTGAAGGAGAGCGTCCGGTAGCGCTCACTCACCGCTGCTCGGGGGCACCGAGCTCGCGCAGCTCACTCTCGCCCGCCGCGCGCGTGCGCCCGTGCGCAGCATCGGCCTGTGCCCTGGCCAGCAGCGCGCGGTGCTCGGGCGTGTAGGCCCAAACATCCTCTCGGGGCACCAGCACAGCCGGGCGCAGCAGCAGCCCGCCGTCGTGGACCTCGGCCTCGAAGTGCGCCTCGCCGGCCAGGCCAAGCTCACGGCGGGCCTCGGCGGGAACGGTGAGACGCCCCTGGGCATTCATGACGACCGCTGCAGCCTTCATCTTCCGTCATTCCTTTATATCGACGATTCGGCGAATCGACACGATAATATCACAGTCCTACTGCGCCGCTACCTCGCCAACCTCACCCGCTTCGACTGACCGACGGACTCACAGGATGACCACCAGACGTCCGCATTCCGGCGCATCATGCGCCGTCGCTGGCGCCTTACGATGGTGCTAGGGCGAGAGGCCGAGGGTGTCCATGATCTGGCTCCAGGTTTCGACTTCGCGCGCTTCCAGTTCGGCGACGGCCTGTTCGAGGTTGCGGGTGCGCCGCAGCAGCGGACGCTCGGCTGCGGTCCCGTACCGGGCGAGGCCAGCAGGCAGTTCACCGGCGCTCACCCAGTTCGGCATGAACTGCGCGTCGAAGGTGACCGTTGGGATGGGCAGTGTCGTATAGCCGCTCGCGACCCAGGCGCGCACGTCCGCGCAGATCGAAGGCACACCCAGGATCGCCATCTTCTCCAGCTTCCCGACGTAGGAGTGGATCGTTCGGGTCAGCCCCGCGTCGCTCCAGCGCAGCCCACCCGCCACCAGCAGAAACCGGAGGGCGGCGGGGTGCACCAGCAGCGGTACCGTGCTCTCGACCAACGTCCCGATCACCTCGTTGCTCAACTGAGTGGACTGCGGGTCCTGCGGTGAGCCTGCCGCCGCAGCCGGGCATTCCCCGCGAACCTTCGCGAGGTCCCCGTGCAGCGCCGCTTCGATCGGCTTGATCCGCGAGACCACCAGCTGAACGAAACCGTAGTTGACCTCCAGGTAGGTCCGAGTCGCAGCCACGTCCGCCTGTCCGGCGCTCGCGCCGGCGGGGCACGCCGCCAGACCAAGAATCGAGAGTGCGACCACGACCCCGAGACGGGCACGCACGACAAGTCGCCTCGTGGCGGAGGTGCGATTCGAGGTCATGGCCGTAGTCCGCCCGGCACTCATTTCTGCCGGGTGGCCGGAGTGCAGCGCGTCGACGACCACCCGCCGCAGCAGCGGGTCGGGGATCTCCCGCGCGCGCGCCTCCCGCCGGCGGCGCTCCGCGCAGACGCGCGGGAAGACCCCCAGCCAGTAGCGCCGGGCGGCACCCGCGAAGGCGCCCGTAAGAGCGGTACGACCGCCAGCTGTTGTCGCATCGGCACGATCCTCTCCCCCAACCCTATCTCCTCGATCGCGCCGACCCGCGCGACAGCGTGATTATAGACGCCGGGGCGATGGTTTGTCCAGTGTCGCGTGTAGGGGCACGTACCCCGCGCGCCTTACCCCTGCGTGTCCAGCATGTGTTCGATGGCGGCGAGGTAGTCCGCGGCGCCGGCGACGATCGCCTCGGCGTTGGCGCGGCTGGGCGTGATCGCTTCGTAGTCGCCCTCCTCGCGCGTGCGTTGGGCGCCTTGGGCCATCGCGTGGAGGTGCTGGTCAAAGGCGCCGGTGGTCACATAGCGCTCGTGGAAGAGGTGCCACGTGCCCCCGTGCGTGCGGGCGTACTCGTCGCGCTCGGACAGCGCCGCGCGGGCAGCGTAGAGCATCGCGTAGTAGGCAGCGCTGACGGCTACCTCGAGGTGCCCGGAGGCAAGGATCTCTCGCGCGCTCTCGGCGCGGTCCCGCGCCTGATCCATGAACTCCTCCGAGCGCGGGCTCACTCCAGCCCGCTCCCATAGAGCACAAGCTTGTCGCGGTCGACCTCGGCGATGAAGAACGAGCGGATCTCGCGCCGGCCGCGCAGCCACTCGGGGGTTTTGACGAAGACCGAGTACCACACAGGGCTGACACCCTCGGCGGCGGCGATCTCCATGACCAGTTCGATCGCCTTCATCCCGTAGCGGTGCTCGCTGCCGTCGGCGAGCACCATCAGGTCGACGTCCGACTCCGGGTGCGGCGTCTCCCCGCGGGCGCGCGAGCCGTAGAGCCAGATCGCGTGCAGGTCGGAGCCGAGCTCGTCGCGCAGGCGCTCGACCAGGCACTCCACGACGCGGCACTCGGCATCCGAGAGCGAGGCGGGGGCGAGGACGTCGGAGATCTGCGTGGCCATGGCCCCCAGAGGATAGGCGGCTCGCCGGAGGCCCCGGCGGCGCAGGTGACCAGCCTCAGCCCAGCCGTGCGCCGATCGCATCGCTCTCGGTAGCGCAGACTTCGAGCCGGCTGATATCGGCGAGACGCCCTGTGCAATAGGTATCCAATGAGCAGGTGGGACAAGTTATGCTATCGTCAGATGACGGTGAAGACCCTGCACTTGGATCCTGCCGCCCGCGATCAAGCGGCCCTTGTGACCGAGGAGATCGATCGACTGCTCAGCGAGGGCAAGCGGATCGCCGTGACGCTTGCCGAGGAGAAGGAGCTCCTATCTCCGCAGCAGACCGCCGACCGGCTTGGATTCTCCCGCCAGCACGTGGTGCGACTCATCGGTTACGGAGAGCTTCCAGCTGAGAAGCTGCCTGGCTCAAGCTACTGGAAGATACCGCTCGCATCGGTGCTCGCCTTCGAGGAGCGCCGCGCCGAGGGGGACCGCATCGCGGCCGAATGGTCACGCGACCTCGACGCGATGGGCGCACCGCTTGAGTGAGCCGGACAGGCCGCGGCGAGCCGTTCTCGATGTCGACATCATCTACTCGCGTGTGCTCCACGAGCTCATGGGTCGCGTCGCCAGGCGTCTGCGCCTACTCGACCTCTTCTGGAGCGAGGAACTGCTTGCCGAGGCCGGGAAGTCGCTCGTAGAGAAGAAGGGATTCGCCAACGACGTGGCGCAACGGTGGGTCGCCTACCTCCCCCAGAACTTCCCCGCCGGGCAGACCAAGATCGACGAGGCGCTCAGCACCGTCGATCTCGCGAGCCTGACGTCCGACCCCGGAGACCATCACGTGTGCGCCCTGGCGCTCGCGGCGAACGCCGACTATCTGTTCACGCACGACCGCGGCTACCTACGCGAGGGCCTGCGGCGCCACGGCATCGAGGTTGTTGCCCCCGACGCCTTCCTCGACCCCGCGTTCGAGGCCCAGCCACGGGGGATGCTCGAAATCCTCGAGCTGCAGGCAGCCTCATGGGCGGGGGGACGGCCCATCGAGGATCTGCTCGACGCAATCGAACGCGCCGGCGCCCCAATCCTCGCAGGCAGGGCGCGCCAATCGCTGAGCGGCTGACCAGCCGCATATGCAGCCCGCGGCTCCCTCAACCGCGCCGCGCGCTCTTCCTTCCCTTGCCCCCGGCCTTCTTCTTCTTGGCCTTGGGGTGCTTCTTCTTGGCGGCCTTCTTCTTGGCCTTCTTGTGTTTCGCCGGTTTCGTCACGGGTTCCGTGCCCGTGGGGAACGCGATGTTCGGGAGCGCGATCAGGGGGGCGGTCGCGGGGTTTACGAGCGGGTCGGCGATCGGGGGGGTCGTGAACGTCTCATCCTGGCCTTCGCTCGTGCCGCCCGGGTTGCTCACGACGAGGCGGTAGTGATAGGTCGTGCCCGCTTCCAGGCCCCGCAGGCTCAGCGTGACCGTCTGTTCGCCCTGCTCGGGCAGGACGGTCCCGAACGCCTGGGTGCCATAGCCGATGCTGGTGCCGTATTCGAAGCGGTAGCTGGTTTCTTTGCCATTCGGGTTGATCGTGCCCGAGATCGTCGCTTCGTTCACCGAGACCCCGCTCGCCGCGCCGGTGGTGGCGAGCGGTGACTGGCCGGCTTCGGCCGTGAACGTCTCGTCCTGGCCGTAGCTGGTGCCGTCTTCGTTCCACGCTACGAGCCGGTAGTGGTATGTCACGCCGGGGGTCAGCGGGACGAGGATCGCCGGGACTTCCAACGCGCCCAGGCCCGCGCCGACGCTGATGCCCGGTTCGCCCGGGGAAGTCCGCTGCCCATATTCGGTGGTCGGCCCGTACTGGTAGTAGTAGTAGGTTTCCACGCCCTCGGGGATGACCGTGCCGGACACATTGGCGCTGGCCTGCCCGACCGCGGTCACCGCGCCCGTGCTGACGGTCGGTGCGGTGCCGGCCGTGGTGAAGGATGCGATTTCCCCTTCGGTCTTTTCATGGGCTGCGTTGATCGCGACCACGCGGTAGTAGTAGCCCGTCCCCAGGTGCAGGCCGGTCAGGGTCACGCCGACGCCCTGGTAGCCGAAGCCTTCGAGGCTCGCGGGTTCGCACGGCGCGCTCGCCGCGAGCGACGCTTCGCTGGTGCCGTACTGGAATTCGCATTTCGTGATCTGGTTGTTCGGGTTGACCACGCCTTCGAGCCTCACTTCGGACGGTGTCACACCGGAGGCGCTCTCGCTGTGTTCGAGGACTGTCGGCGGTGCGGGTAGCGTCGTGAAGCGCACAGGTGGCGCGGTCGGGTCCACCTGCGAACCGAAGGCATTGCTCGTGACGAGGCACACCGAGTACTGGACGTTTGGTTGCAGTTCGCTCACCGCCGTGGAGACTTCCCTGCTGCCCGACCCTTTGCCCGCGCTGACCGGGATGGTGCTGCTTTCACCGGAGCATTCGAGGCCGACGCGATAGTCGAAGGAGTATTCCGTGTTCACCGCGTTCAGCGGTGCCACGGTCCCGTAGAATGTCGCGGTCGTCGCAGTGACGGATTTGGCTTCTTCGGTGTGCGGTGTGGGGACCGTCGTGAACTCTTCTTCGGCACTCTTGCTCGTACCTTCGGCTTCGCTCGTCGCGTTCTTCAGGAGCGCCCTGTAGTGGTAGGAGGTCCCTGGTTGCAGCCCGGTTACTGTCAGGCCGACGCCCTGTTCGCCGCCTTCGATGGTTGCCTGTTCGCACGGCAGGTCGATTTCAGTCACGCTCGTCGTGCCGTACTGGAAGTGGCATTCCGTGGGTTCTTCACCGGCGTTGACGAACGCTTCCAAGCGCGCCCCGGACGACGTGACGCTGTTGAGCCCTCGCCCTCCACTGCCGGGGCCGCCGCGAGCGCGGGCGCAGCGAATGCCAGTCCCCCGGCCAGCACACCGAGCGCTGCTACTCCCGCTGTCGTCAGCTTGCGAGCGGTCCTCGTCAGCTTACGCGTGCTCATGACTGCCTCCCCTGGCCGTGGCTTGACTTTCGGGCTCTACTGGCCCTACTCGCCTCCTTCGCTTTCTTCGCGGTGGCCTGCTTCGACTTTGGGCACCCGGTGACCGCGATCTTCGTGTCCTGTTTGAGCTGCGCGCCGTCCTGGGCGGTGAACAGCGTCGGCATCTGCAGGTTCGAGGTGCAGAGGTTCCCGTTCGCTGCGAGCGCGGAGTACTTGCCCTCCGGGAGGTAGAGCTCGAACGTGTTGACGGGGACGTCGGGGATCGTCTTGAACGTCGAGCTCGTGATCCCGGCCTTGTTGATGAACGTCGACGCAGTCAGGTCGACGCGCACCCCGTCGCCCTGCAGCACCACGACGAGGCTGGGGAACGCTTCGCCGCCGTGGGAGACGAAGTACACCGGGCCCGTCAACTCGACCGGCAGGATCGGCGTGGAGGTGCGTGCGACACCGATCACCGACGCCGCGGGGCAACCCGCCGGGTTCGATTCGAACTGCGCCGCGGAGCACGCCTTCTGTAGCGTCGTCAGGCGCGAGGGGAGCTGCTTGGGCAGTTCGACCTTGACGTACGCGATGTTCGACTGCGCGCCGGAGGGGAACACGACCTTCGCGTCGAGGCTCGCGCCGTTCGCCCGGGAGGTTTTGCCCGACGTGGCGACGGTGAACTTCGGGCCGAAGTGCAGTCCCGCGCAGCCGGAGACCGCAAACGGCGCGGACACCTGCGCGGTGGCGCCCTGCGCACCGCGATCGTCGCTTCGATGTGCTGCTGGGCACAATCGGTCGGGTTGAGGATGAACCCGGGTCGTTCGATCGTGACGTTCGCGGTCCGCAGCCGCAGCGGGATACCGTCCAGGATCTGCGGGAACGGGTTGCTCGTGACCGTCAACGCGGCCGTGCTCTCGTTGATGTTGATCCGCGAGCGGACGACGACGTTGCCGAGGTTGAACGGGCCGGCCTTCGTCGGGACGACGATGCTGAGCCCGAACGGGGCGCCTTCGTAGTGTTCGGTGAGGTAGATCGAGCCCTGCGTGTAGAACGGGTGCCCACCCGGCCCTGCCGCGACCGTCATCGTGCCAATCCGCGAGGACGCGGCGCATGTCCCAGCGTTGGCCTGTTCTTCAGCGCATAGCGAGACCCCCGTAATCGAACCCAGCAACCCAGGGGCATCTTGACCTGGATACCGGAGAGATCCTGCTGGCGATCTTCCCTCGCGAACGTGAGCGTGAACGGGCTGAACTGCCCCGCGTTCGGGTTCGACGTCCCCGCGCTGAACGACGGCGTCAACGGCGGGCTTGAGGGGCACGCTTCGCCATGGCCGTCCCAGCTGACGTCGAACGAGGAGGACGGCGTCGCGTCGCGCGTGTACGGCGTGCTCCACGGCGTCATGTCTGAGGTGCTCGTGAACGTCCCACATGCCTGTGGCGTCGCGAGCCCCGCACGCAGCCCACCCTTGAACGCAAGCTGCACATCACTGACGGGGAACTGCGGGTTATCCAGGAACTTCGTCGTCAACTGGCCCGTCGTGGTGTTCACGTAGAGCGTGCCCGGAACCTTCTGGACAACTCCTGAGCCCTCCAGCTGGAGATAGAGTTTGAACATGTTCCCGTCGGAGGCGTCTTGGTTTGAGCATGGGTCGCATCCCGGTTCAGCGAGGAACACGTAGCCCCCCAACGGTTCAGGCAGCAATGGTGTCGTGACCTTTGCCGTCCCTAGGACCGACGCGTTCGGGCACGAGCTCAGCGTGTTCGAGGCGAGGTCGAACTGTTCGCTCGTGCACGCCTGCAGCCCATCCGCCGCCGAAGGCGACAGCGACATACCTGCGGGCAACGTGACCGTCACGTTCTTGAACGGCGGCGTCGCGAGCCCATGCGGGTCGGGGTTCTGCGGAATTTTCAACTCGACCGCGAGACCCGTCGGTTCATCCGCCTGAGTCGTTTCCGGCTGCAACACCAATGAGGGATTGAAATGCAACTTTTCACAGCCCGACACCGCCGGCGCGCTGAACGACGCGCTCTTCCACGCCGGGTCACTGACGAAGTCCGGCGTACCATCAGTAAAATTCGGGACACCCACCACAGAAGGACTATCAGCCGTCCATTTCCCCGGATTTTCGTAGGAATCGACGTGCAGTTCGGTCACCAGCGGCCCACCCGCACAATCACTTGAGTTCGTAAAGAAGGCATTTGCGTTGTTCGGCTCCCCCAATCTGTTCATTGGGGTCACCGAAGAACCTCAGCGCGACCGCCATGATATTGGAGGAGGATTCCTTGACGGGGATACCCGGCGTTGTCACCTCGATATGCGCGTTGGCGCCTTGGCCGACCACCGTCGGGTAGATCCCAGTTGGGATGCCGTTGACGGTGAACGCGAACTCCGCCGGCGCGTTGTGCTCGGGAATCATGTTGTAGACTTTGATGCCGGTCACACCCCCACCGAAGTTACCATGACGGCCCAGGTCCAGCTCGGCCACCTGGGAGGACGGCGGGCAGTCCGATTCATCCGGTTCTGTGAGGCTTGCGGCGCCCCGGGGATCGTATACAAGCTGGGTGAGCGAGCATTGCGGGGCGGCCTGCGGGTTGCCGACCACCCCCGGTGGAAGATCGACCACGACATCCTTCCAATCCTGCACCGGGGTATGCTCGTACTCAGTACCCACGTCGCCCGAGACGTTGTTCACGTCAAAGCTGGTAATAAGCCCATTGGGGTGATCCGCGGCCTGGGTGTCCGGTTCCCCGCTGAGATCGGTGAGGAAGCTGCTCATGTCCGCACGCCAAAGGAAGGGGTAATCGAGGAGTTGACCTCTGTCATCCGAGTGACCGACGCCACGGGGGCACCACCGCCCGAAACCGTGACCGTATTGGGAACCTCGTTTCCAGCCGGGATGCTCGAACTGACGTCCAATACCACGTGGAGTATCACATCACCACCAAGCTGCTGCATCGGACCAACCACATCCTGACTTGTGCAGCCGGTCTACCTCCGGGTTTTCAAATCTTCCGGCTTTGCAAGCGCAATCTACAGCGCCAGACTCCCTCCTCCAGCTTCCGAAATCGACCAGTCACACCCGGTGGGAGCGTGTCGGTCAGGGTGACCATGCTGCCGTTCGTAGGCGCCCCCCCGACGTTGCTAAGGATCAGAATGTATTCATCCGCGCGATTCAAAAGGCGTCGGAGGTCCCTTCGAAAGGCACAAAGACAGTCGGGTTCGCGAATGTCGTGATCTGCCACTTCGGAGTGCCTACAGCCAGCGCAGGTGAAGAGCTCATTGCCATCATGACAACCAGAGCACCAAGAGCCAGGAGTAGGATGCGCACGGTGCGTAGGAGGCGTTGCATGACAGACATTTACTTTTTCCCCTTTGTAGATTTCTTGGCTTTCTTCGCGCGCTTGACCTTGACACATTTGGTCTTCTTCTTCACAAGGCCCTTCCCGCATTTCACGGGCTTCGACTTTGGTTTCGCCGCGGGCGCCGGTTCGGACCCCGTCAGCGGGGGGTTGCCGCCGGCCTGGAACTCGCTGCCGGGGGAGAGAAGGACTGGCGCAGGACTCAACTCTCCCTGGCAGGCGTCACCTGAACAGCTCGGCAACAACGAGGCAGGCGCAGGGAAGCCACCACCGATACGCGCGTCATATAGATCGGCCTCCGTATCCACATCCTGGGGCACGAGCTGATCGGCCGTCCTGAAGAAGATATCTTCACCCGAAGACGACATCCCTTCCAGTCGCACCGCGGAGCCATTTTCCAGGCTTGTGGTGTCCAGCCCGTCAGAGACCAGATATACGTTGCCGTCGTGATACTCATAGACGTTATTCAGAGAATTCCTGCCCTTCGCCGCCGGCCCACGATCCCTTCAATGCCCCCGGCGTCAACCCGTGCGCTCTGGAATACCACGTACGAACCATCGTCGGAAACCGCGTACGGCTTGATCGCCTGCGTGTCGACCCAGAGCTTTTCGGGGAATTCGGCATTGTAGAACCCGGTATCCGTGTTTGCACCAGAGGTGTTGCCGTTGTCGTTGAACCCGCCCTGACCAATCGAGACCCGTACCAGCGAGCCCGTCTCGGCGTCATACTCGAATGCCTGTGCCGCGGTACTCGTGTCGCCGGCGGTGAGATCGGCTGTGCTCGTGAACGCAAGGAATTGGCCGTTGGGGGTCACCGACGGCCTCCCGGGATGACGGTCGCTATGAACGAGAGCCGCCCGCCGGGGACAGCGCGTCACGCCGACGACCTAGAGGTTCTGCCACCTTCGACCGTTATCGCCCTGCGCTTCGGCGCTCGGAGCGCGCTCAGGACGGCCTTGGCATAGAAGTACAGGTACGCTCCTGAGAGATCGCCGGCTTTCCGGGGTCGAGGACCGACCAGCACGACACGCCGGCGCCGGCAGGCTCGAACTCTTCACGCGCCGGCTGACCCCGGGAGCAGCTCCTGTTTTGTCGTGAAGAACACTCCCGTCTTCGGAAGTAACCCCCAATGCCGGCCCCGGCAGGTCGAGATCGCGACCGTGTGCGCGCCGGCTTCACCATTGTCGATCCGCGCAAACATCGCCCCCCCGCAGGCGAAGAACACCGTCGAGCCATCCGCCGAGATGCCACCGTAACCGGCCGCGCACGGACCGCCGTCGGGTTCCACGCCGATCGGTATCGGCGGGCCACCCCGCCCGACGGCGTACTCATAGAGAGAGCCAAGCCACTCCATACATACAGTTACTTTCCGTAGGCTTCGTCGCCCGGCCACGAGACAGGGCTTGTGAACACCACATGCGAGAGGTCTCTCGAGACATCGACGAAATGACCACCCACTTCTATGATCCCTTCACTTCGGGGTTTCCGGCCGACGGCCCTTCCGTGTCCGCCGGCGGCTCGAACGGCCCGATGTCATGCAGCGCACCATCCGCTTCGCGAAGCCAGAAGTCCTTGGCTTTCAGCGACTGTTCGCCCGCTCGCGCCTCATAGAGGACCTCTTCCATTTCCGGCGTCGTGTCAAGCGTGACGCTTTCGGGAAACTGCGACTCCGGGAGATCGATTTGGTCTCAGTCCAACCAGATTCAGTACGCATCATCTCATAGGTGTTGGCCACTCTTTGCGTCCCCAAATCGCCGACGAGGCGACGTCCACGTGCGAGCCATTGGCCGAGACCCCCGCCAAAAATTTAGCGGCCCCCAAGACGGGCGATCCCGGCCTTGGCGGCCTCCTTGAATGGTGGTGTGACGAGCTCGTACGCGCGGCAATCGGGGAGGTTCGCACCGGGCCCGGTACGGAATTCTTCGTTGGGGCAGGTCCCGGCCTGGGCGGGGGCCGCGGCAACGAACAGCGTGACGGCCGACAACGAGCACAGCGCCAGCACAATCCCAGCAATTGCGGCGGAGCGTGAGACGGTCATGCGGTCCTCCTCCTGAAGCACTCGAACGTTGCCTGGTGCTTGGTGCATCCCCGCTCTCCTTTCCCGGACCCGCCCTCCCGGCAGCCCACGATCGTGTGTCTCATTTATGCGGCCCTCCCGCGGGCCTCGCGGCCGGCGTGGCTGTGAATGCTCTGCGCGACCTGCCGGCCCTTCGCGGTCAGCGACCACGCGTTCGGCTCACCCTTGGCGTGCCCGCCACCGCTGTTCACGATCAGACCCAGGCGCTCCAACCGCGCCAATAGCTTCGAGATCTGGCCGGGGTCGGAAACCCCCGCGCGCTCCGCCACCACGCGGTTGCTGACACCCGGCAGCTCGGCGACCGCTTCGAGGACCCGCGCGGTGCGCAGCGTCAGGCGCATCGGGACGCCGCCCAGCGGGTCACGGACGCTCTGCGGCCCCGGTTGCGCGCCGTTCACCGCGCGCCCGGGGGCGCGCGCCCTGCCGGCGAGCTCGCGGCGCGCAGCGCGGGGCCCCAGGTAGGGCAGAACGATCAAGCTCATCAGCTCGCCGACCAGGCCGACCAGCGGCTCACGCCTACGACCGTGCGAGAGCCGCGCGTGCACGATCACAAACGCGGCGCCGACGAGGCCCTCCGCTGTCAGGGGGCGCACTCCGCGCCCCTTGGGCCCGCCGTGCGACCCTGTCGATCACGGCCGTCAGACGCGCGAAGAGCTCCTCGCGGCGCTCCCCCACACCCGGCCCGCCGCGCGAGGCGCCGACCACACACGCCCTTGCCAGCACCGGCTCGCGGTCGAAGAACGACAGGATCGTCCACAGGCCGCCGCGGACCCGCTCACGCCACCCGAGACCATCGAGGCCCGCCGCCCTGAGCTCACCCTCGATCGAGTCCACGACGTCCTCGAACAGCGCCGTCAGGCACCCCTCGCGATTCTCGAACAGCTCATAGAACGTCCGGCGCGACACGCGCGCACGGGACGTAATGTGCTCGACCGTCGCCTGCTCATAGCCGAGCTCCTCGATCGCGGCGACCGCGCCCGCCAGCAGCCTCGAGCGCTGGATCTCGACCAGCTGCCCCGTCTGTGCCGGCACGGGCGCCTGCGTCCGCACGGGCATCACACACACCTCCGCGCGTGCGCTACCCGGCCTGTGTGGCCTGCGCCGCCAGTCGCAGCGCAGAGCCGCTCATACACACACCCCCGCGTGCGTCTTATCTGAGCTACGTGGCCTGCGCCGCCAGTCGCAGCGCAGAGCCGCTCATACACACACCCCCGCGTGCGTCTTATCTGAGCTACGTGGCCTGCGCCGCCAGTCGCAGCGCAGAGCCGCTCATGCGAGGCTTGCCGGACACACGTCGCTCGATGACCGCGGTTTCGGTCCTGCTCTAAATCCGCGTGTCTCGAACAGCGTCGGCTTCGATTGCCGTACGTTCCGCGGTGCGCGAGGTCGGGTGAGACCCTTCCCGCGCGGAGAACACCGGATAACCGGCCGGTGCCGGACGATGAGCGGGCCTCGGATCAGGCCCTAGCGGACAAGAGAGAGAGAGAGGAGAGAGATGCGTCAGGCTGCTGACGCATCTACATACACGGCCCTCATGGGTCGCGTACATCTCCGGCACGTATCTCCCTCCAGAAACCACGCTAAACCAGCTCCCTCATCGAAAACGACCCGGCCCCTCTCCCGGAAAGACCCCTAATGCGCTACGCAGGTCGACCACCTCGGGTAGACCCAACCAGACCTATGTTTGTCCTTCATAGCCACACAAGGCTAAACTGCCAAGGTCATAATACGCACACCTTGTACCTCTTGTCAAGGCCCCTGCGTATCGAACCTCGCTCGGCGCCCGCCGACGACCGCGCCCACGGCCCTCGCGACGGTCAGGTGGCGGCTGCGATCATGGGCCAGGTGAGCACCGCGACACCCGAGCGCGACCCCACGATGAGCCGCCGGCCGCAGATCCGCGCGGCGATGCGCGAGGGCGAGCGCGTCACGCCGCTCGAGCTGTTCTTCGACCTCGTCTTCGTGCTGGCACTCACGCAGTGCACGACGCTGATCGCCCACGAGCCCACCTGGCTCGGGGTCGCGAAGGGGATGCTCGTGCTCACCGTGCTCTGGTGGTCGTGGGTCGGATACGCCTGGCTGACCAGCGTCGTCGATCCCGAGGAGGGCGCCGTGCGACTGGTGATCTTCGTCGCGATGGCCGCCTTCCTGGTGTGCGCGCTGTGCGTGCCCGGCGCGTTCGGCGCAGACGCGCTCGCGTTCGCCTGCGCCTACGGCGTGGTGCGCGCCGCGCACATCATGCTGTTCCTGATCGCCAGCCGCGAGGACCCCGACCTGCGCCACTCGGTGCTCGGGCTCGCCGTCAGCACCGCGCTCGGCGTCGGGCTGCTGATCGCTGCCGCATTCGTCGGCGGGTTTGCGCAGGGCGCACTGTGGGTGCTGGCGGTAGCGCTCGACATGGGCGGCCCCTACCTGTTCGGCGCCGACGGCTGGAAACTCGTGCCCGGGCACTTCGCCGAGCGCCACGGCGCGATCGTGATCATCGCGCTCGGCGAGTCGATCGTCGCGATCGGGTCGGCGCCCACGAGCACCTCGACGCCGGTATTCTCGCCGCCGCGCTGCTCGGCGTGATCGTCGCCGCAGCGCTCTGGTGGCTTTACTTCGACGTCGTCGCGATCGCCGCCCAGCGCCGCCTCACGCGGGCCGCCGCGGGCCGCGAACGTAACGAGCTGGCGCGCGACTCCTACTCCTACCTGCACCTCCCGATGGTCGCCGGCATCGCGCTGATCGCGGTCGGCCTCAAGCAGACGCTCGCCCACGTCGGCCATCCGCTGGCGCTTGTCCCCGCCGCGGCGCTGCTGGGCGGCAGCGCACTGTACCTGCTCGCCCACGTCGCGTTCCGCCTGCGCAACATGCACACGCTCAACCGTCGCCGCCTGCTCTGCGCGCTCACCCTGCTCGCGCTCGTCCCACTCGCGGCCGGCTGTCCCCGCCGTCGCTGGCGACGCTCGCGCTACTCGCCGTGCTGCTATGCGACGCTGATCGCCTACGAGGCGCTGCGCTTCGCCGACGCCCGCGAGCGCATCCGTCACGCGCCCGCGCAGGTGGGGATCACTCGATCGACCGACGGCCGCTCCGCCGCGGAGGTGACGGCGGAGCCGATCGCGCATCCACCGTCGTAGATGGCCGTGTAATGTTGTGTATGCTGTGCGTATGCTCACCACCAGGCTTCAGATCCTCGTCACCCCCGAGCAGAAGCGGCGGCTGGACGCGGAGGCGGCAGCTCGCGGAGAGTCCGTCGGCGGCCTCGTGCGCGAGGCGATCGACGAGCGTTACGGCCGGCGCTTCACCAGGGAGGAACGACTGCGCGCGGTGCAGGAGATCGGCGCGATGCCGCCCGTGCCCTTCGCCTCGCCCGAGGAGCTCAGTCGGATGCACGCGCAGGAGATCGAGCGGGAGCACCCCGAGCTCTTCCCCCCCGACCAGCCGCGGTGACGTTCTTCCTCGACGCCAACGTGCTCGTCTACGCCGCGGGCGACTCCGACTACGCCGCGCCGTGCCGGCGCGTGCTTGCCGCGATCGCGCGCGGCGAGGCCGACGGGCGCACCTCGACCGCCGTGCTCGAGGAGGTCTGGCACATCGAGCTCTCCGCCCGCCTCGGCCCCGGCACCCTGCAGGGTCTCACCGAGCGCGCATACCGCATCCTCACCCCCCTGCTGGCTGTCACCGACGAGGCCTTCGGCGACGCCCTCGCCCTGGCGGACACGCCACTCGGCGCCAACGACCGCCTGCACGCCGCGACCTGCCTCGCCAACGGCATCGACACGATCCTCACCGCCAACCAAGCCTTCGACTCCCTCCCCAGCCCGCGGCGCATCGACCCGCTCGACGAGCCCTGTCTGCAGGAGATCCTCGGAGAGCGACCGGCCACGCCGGAGGAGCGCCACCTCTAGGGTCGTCATCTCCGTCTGAGCCACTCGGCGAGCAGGGGACCAGCAGGTCCTGGAACGATCGATCAGGCGGGTGGGCTCGACCGGCCCCTGATAGTTGAACGGGTTCACCGTACAACGATGTACGGCATTCCCGAGCAGCCTTGTCGTTCTCATTTGAGGGGATCGTCACCCCAGCGGCGCGATCCAATCGACCGACGGTCGTGAGGCGCAGGTCGGGAACATCCAACGTAAGATCCTCAAAGTGATGTAAGATCGGTGCGTGAGGCGGTTGCAGATCATGATTGAGGACGACGCCTACGAAGCGCTCGGCGTGCAGGCCGCGAGGGCCCACGTCTCCAAGGCGTCGCTGATCCGACGCTACGTGCAACTCGGCCTGCAGCCGCTGCCGGCGCTCGCCGAGGACCCCCTCGCCTCGCTCTCCGCGAGCGCGGACTTCGAGCCGGCCGACATCGACGAGACCCTCTACGGCCGTTGATCTTCATCGACACCTCCTTCTGGGTCGCGCTCACCAACCGGCGCGACGACCGGCACGAGGACGCAGCAGCCCTACTCGCAGCCCACCACACCGACCGACTGGCGACCACCAACGACGTGCGCGGCGAGACCTGGACATTCCTGCGCCGCCGAGCTGGCCACGCCGCCGCGGTCCGGCTGCTCGACGCGCTGGACGCCTCGCCGCGAGTCGAGGTCCTGCGCGTCTCCGAGCGCGCCGAAGCAGAGGCCGAGCGCTGGCTTCGCCGCAGAGACGACAGAGAGTTCTCATGGGTCGACGCCACCAGCTTCGCCACGATGCGCGAGCTGCGCGTCACCCAGGCGCTCGCATTCGACGGCGACTTCTCAGCCGCCGGGTTCACCGAGCTGCAGGCCTAGCAGCCACCGCCGCTATCCATCAGCCGCGCCGCGCGCTCTTCTTCCCCTTCTTGCCCCCGGCCTTCCTCTTGGCTTTCTTGTGCTTCTTGGTGGCCTTCTTCTTGGTCTTCTTATGTTTCGCCGGCTTTGTGATGGGTTCCGTGCCGGTGGGGAACGCGATGTTCGGGAGCGCGATCAGGGTGCGGTCGCAGGGTTTACGAGCGGGTCGGCGATCGGGGGGTCGTGAACGTCTCGTCCTGGCCGACCGCTTCGCCGCCGGGGTTACTCACGACGAGTCGGTAGTGGTAGGTCGTGCCGGCTTCCAGGCCCCGTAGGCTCAGCGTGACGGTCTGTTCGCCCTGCTCGGGCAGCACGGTCCCGAACCCCTGCGTGCCGTATACGGTGCTCGTGCCGTATTCGAAGCGATAGCTCGTTTCTTTGCCTTCCGGGTCGATCGTCCCGGAAATCGTCGCGCCGTTGACGGAGATTCCGCTCGGTGAAGCCGGTGCTGACCAAAGGCGCGAGTCCGGCTTCGGTCGTGAACGTCTGATCCTGGCCGTAGCTGGTGCCGCCTTCGTTCCACGCCACCAGGCGGTAGTGATAGCTCACGCCCGGCGTCAAGGGGACAAGCGTGGCCGGGGCTGCGACGGGGGCCGTGCCGGCGCCAACGCTGGCCGTGGGCGTGCTCTGCCCGTATTCGGCACTCGTCCCGTACTGGTAGTAGTAGTAAGTTTCCACGCCCTCGGGATTGAGCGTCCCGGTGACGTTCGCGTTCGACTGCCCGATTTCGGTGGGCGCGCTCGTGCTTTTGATGAGCGGGCCGAGCGCCGTGAACGTGTTGTCGGGGCCGTAGGTCGTGCCGGTCGCGTTGGTCGCGAGCATCCGGTAGTGGTAGGTCACGCCCGGGTCAGTTGCTTGGCTAGCCCCATCGCGCCTTTTTCGCCGTAACCGGACGCCGTCGGCGTACTTCTTTTGAAGTAACCGAGGAATTCGCATGGGGCGGTGACACCGGCGCTGTAGGGGTTCGGGGAGCCTGCTTTGTAGAGGGCATCTTCGACATACTGGAACTGGCACGTGGTTTCCTGGTTATTCGGGTTGATCGTCGCCTTCAGTTCCGTTCCCGATGGCAGCACGACCGTGTTCTCTTCCTCGAGCGCGGGATTGTTCGCCGAGCGTTTTGAACGGCACGGGCGCCCCGGAGGTCGAATCGAACACGTTTTCCGCGAACTACAGACTGTGTACTGCACGTTCGGTTCGAGTTCGGTGACTTCCTGCGAGACTTCCCCCCCTTCGCTTTCTCCCGCGGGTTCGGGGGCTTTTTTGCCACCCTGTGCAGCTCGCTCCCACGTTGTATTCGAAGAAGTATTTGAGCTTTTCCCCGGGCGTTTTGTGACAAGCGTTCCATGCAACGACGCGGACGAGCCCATGACTTCGCCCGCCTGGACGGGGAGGGTGGTCGGTATTGGGGGTGTTTCGCCTTCTGTAAAGATATCGACCTTGTCATCGATCACGTCAGCCACATAAACGGTGCCCGCCGCAGAGACGGAGATTCCACTGCCACCGCCATCAGTGAGCGGTTCCGAGCCGAATTCTTCGACTGGTTTTTCATACGGTTCCACGAGAGACCACTCGGCGATGCTGCTCCCGTTGTCGATGAACAGTTTTGTTCGTCGCGGGGTCGATTGCCAGCGCTCTCACGTTTTCGCTGAATTCGGTTATTTCCGTTGCGGTTGCCGGATCCCACTTACTTACGGCTACGCTGCCGGGTACCAGATAGACGTTGTCGCCGGATCGACCGCCAACCGGGGTTGGTTTCACGGCCTTTTCGAAAGGTTTTCGAAGCTGCCCGTGTCGCTGAACTCGGCGACATTGCTGTTGCTGTCGTACACCCACACGTTGCCTTCATGGTCGACGGCCACACCGAGCAGTCCGCCGAACAACGACCCACCGGTCGTTTCGGTCAGCTGAGAGATGTAGGCGCCCGTAGAGCTGAACTTGTAGATGACGTAGCGGGTTTTGCCCGCCACCTGCACTTCACCCGTGACGTACACGTCTTCCTTTGACGCACTCGACGCGTCATTATCAACTGCGATCCATCGCGGATCGGAGAGCGCACCGGTGGGGGCCGCGCTCCCGTCGAACTGACCTTCAAAGTTACTGCCGGTGGAGTCGAACCACTCGACACGATTGGTCGCCCTTATTGACCACGTACACATCGCCGGTTTTGTCGTTCACCGCGACGCCGCTCGGTTCTTTGAATTCGCCATTACCGGCGCCTTCGGTACCGAACGAGCCGGTCAATCCATAGTGGGTCGCCGCCAACGCCGGCGCGCTCGCGAGCAGCAATCCTCCCGCCAGCACGCCGAGGGTCGCCGACCCCACCCTTCTCAGCCTGCGAACGCGTGTCATGACTTCCTCCCGTCCTTTGTGGCTTGACTTTCGCGCCCTGCTGACTTTCTTTGCCTTACGCTTTCTTCTTCGCTCTGCTTTCTTCGCTTTCGGACAGCCGGTGACCGTGATCTTCGTGTTCTGTTTGAGTTGCGCGCCGTCCTGGGCGGTGAACGAGTGTCGGCATCAGCAGTTTGCTTCGTGCAGAGGTTCCCGTTCGCCGCGAGCGCGGAGTACGGGCCCTCGGGCAGGTACAGCTCGAAGCTGTTGACCGGCACGTCGGGGACGTTCTTGAACGTCGAGCTCGTGATCCCGCTTTGCTGATGAACGTCGTCGCCGACCAGGTCGACCCGGACCCCGTAGCCCTGCAGGACCACGATCAGGTTCGGGAACGCTTCGCCACCGTGGGAGACGAAGTACGCCGGGCCCGTCAACGGCGACCGGCAGCACCGGCGTGTCGCCCTGCGCGATACCAATGATCGACGCCGCCGGGCACGCCGCCGGGTTCGCTTCGAACGTCGCCGCCGGACACGCCTTCTGCAGCGTCGTCAACCGCGACGGGCAGCTGCTTGGGCAGTTCCACCTTGACCGTGCGCGATGTTCGACTGCGCGCCGGCTGGGGAACGCAGCCTGCGCGTCGAGGCTCGCCCCGTCCGCCCTGCGAGGTCTTGCCCGAGGTCGAGACCTTGAACTTCGGGCCGAACTGCAGCCCGGCGCAACCGGCGACCGCGAACGGCGCCGACACGCTGCGCCTGGGCGCCCTGCGCGCCCGTGATCGTCGCCGTGATGTGCTGCTGCGCGCAGTTGGTCGGGTTGAAGATGAACCCGGGCCGTTCGACCGTCACGTTCGCGGTGCGCAACCGCAGCGGGATGCCGTCGATGATCTGCGGCAACGGGTCGCTCGTGACCGTCAACGCCGCCGTGTTCGGATCGACGTCGATCTTTGCGCGGACCACGACGTTGCCGAGGTTGAACGGGCCCGCGACGCGTCGGCACGACGATCGACAGGCCGAACGGCGCGCCCTCATACGGGCCGGTCAGATACAGCGACGCCTTCTCGTAGAACGGATGCGCCACCCGGGCCCGCAGCGACCGTCATCGTCCCGATCCGCGACGCCTGCCGAGCACGTCCCCAGCGACGCCTGCGGCTCGCCGCACAACGGCACGCCCGTCAGCGTCCCCAGCAACCCCGGCGGCATCTGGACCTGGATCCCGGCGAGGTCCTGTTCGCGGTCTTCACGGGAGAACGTCAGCGTGAACGGGCTGAACTGCCCCGCGTTCGGGTTCGACGTGCCCGCGCTGAACGCCGGCGCCAACGGCGGGCCGCCGGGCACGCCGCCACCGTTGCCCGTCCCAGTCTCACGTTGAACTGGCGAGGTCGGGTTCGCATCCGGGGTGATCGGCGAGCTCCACGGCGTGAAATCGCTCGTCGTCGTGAATGTCCCGCAGCTCTGCGGGGTCGCCAAGCGGCGCCCGCAACCCACCCTTGAACTGCAATTCCAGATCGCTGAACGGGACCTGCGGGTTATCCAGAACGTCGCCGTGACCTGCCCCGTCGTCGGTATTCACGTAGACCGTGCCCTCCTTCTTGACACCACCCCCGAGCCGTGCGCTTCCAGATAGAGCCGGAACATGTTCCCGTCCGCCGCATCCGCGTCGAGCACGGGTCGCAACGCGGGCTCCCCAGAAACACCTGCCCTTCCAGCGGTTCGCCAGCAACGGCGTCGTCGACTTTCACCGTCCCCACCACCGACGCGTTCGGACAAGAGCCCGCCGTCGACGTCCAGCGCGATCTGCGCACCTGCACCCCTGCAACCCATCCGCCGCCGAGGCGATAGCGACAGCCCGGCGGGCAACGTCACCGTCGACGTCCTTAATCTCCGGCGTCGCGAGCCCATGCGGGATCGGGGTTCTGCGGCACGCTGAGATCGACCGCGAGACCCGTCGGCTCATCCGCCTGCGTCGTTCCCCGGCCCGCAGGGCGATCCCGGGGTCGAAATGGAGCTTTTCGCAGCCCGTCACCGGCGGCGAGCTGTACGTCTTTGACTGCCACGCGGGGTTGTTGAAGTTCGGGGGACCATCGTTGAAACTGGCGCTCCCGAGCAATACGTACTCGGTTGAAGGGCGCCCACATA
>CAWJFR010000013.1:0-12984 GCA_963842205.1 uncultured Solirubrobacterales bacterium | reverse complement strand
CTTCCTCGAGCACCTCCTCTCCTCATTCAGGATCCAGGTCGTCGTCGTCGTCGTCGTCGTTCTTCTTCTTCGTCCTCCGGGACATCCAACGCCAGTGGCGAGCTCCCTTCACCTCAATCCGGGGCGATGGCGATCACGAGCTCCGCGTTTGAACGGGGTGGGGCTCTCCCAAGCAGTACACGTGCGACGGCGCGAATATCTCACCGCCGCTTGAATGGAAGAACGTGCCCGCCAAAGCGGCTGCGCTCGTGCTGATCATGATCGACGACTCCTCCACCGGCCCGGCTTCCGGCATCCGCTGGTTTGTCGGCGATATCAACCCCAGCTCCAAGGGCATCGCGGCCGGCAAGACGCCCGAAGGCGGGATCGTCGGCTCCGACACCCAGGGCAAGTGGCTACGGCGGGATCTGCCCGCCGGCGGGTAAGACATCCACGATTCAGTTCACGTTATATCCCCTCTCCAAGAAGATTCCTCTGACCCCCGGCTTCATCCCTGGCGTCGCGGAGTCGGAGTACGGCCAGGGCAAAGATCTGATGGGCGAAGCAGCCACGACGTACGCCACATACACGCGCGAGTAATTTGAAATAAACGCTTTATGACGTCGCTACGGACAATGCCTCCAAGTCCTCGCGCAGGTGCCTGACGCGCCGCTGCACGTCGGCAATCGTCTTCTTGTCGCCCCACTTCTTTTCTGAGGCGTCCGCGACCAGCTCCACGCGCCTGACCATCACCAGGATGCCGTGAATCCGGTAGTCGATGTAGTCGCCCGCTTCACGCCACTTCGGTGGCAGGCTGTAGACATCTGGACGTTGTCGTAGATCAGCGGCTGCTCGTAGTGGTCCATCAGCGCGTCCTTGATGTACGCGAACGCGTGGACCACCTGATGTCTGGTCAGACCCGTCTGTAGGACCAGCTGTTCACGGCTCAGGCCCTTTGGTCCCGCCTTGGCCAAAGCATCCCACACAAGCTGGGCGCTCTCGACTTGTCGCATGCTTCTATGCCTCCTCACTCAGCAGCTTGTCCAGTTCCCTGTCGAAGCTGTGATCGCCGCTCTCGATGTATGAACCGATCCAGTCGAGCACGAGCTCAGCGCGGTCGAAGTGCTCCTGCAACTCCTCGCGCTGCTCGTCGTCGAGGTCGATCCTCCGCATCGCGTCGAGCGCCTTCATGTGCGCGCGCCGCCCCTTGCTCAGCTCCCCGATCGCCTCGTAGAAGTCGCTCGTTTCGACCAGCCGGGGGAGGCGTGCTCGCTGCTGCTGGGAGACGTCTTCCTCCATCTCCCTCGCGGCTTTCGCCATCGCCGACCGGGCCGCCGGCACGCGCACGGCCGCGCGCGCGATCTCGGGGTCGGAAAAGGTCCTGCGGGCAACCTCCGGGTCCTGGAGGACCCGGCGCACAACCTCGACGCGCTCGTCCGGCGTCCTCGCATCGTTCGGCCTGTGACCGGCCAGGCGACGCGCCTGATCCGCCGTCTTGGCCTTGCCGATCAGCTTGAAACGGTCGGGGTGGCCCGCAAGCACCTGATGAGCGCCGTGGCTGGCCGCGCGGGAGCGCTTCTCTGTAGGCCACGCGGCTGCCACCTGGCGGTAGCGGGTGAGCGTGTCGAGTCCCCCCTCGTACCCGATCTCCTCCATCCACTCGCGCAGCCGCTCGTACGCGCCGGTGTTCGCATGGGACGGATCTGCGATCGGTCCGCTCGTAGGAGCGACTTCCAGCGCGAGATCGCCCCACGCCCACTGAAGGTCTCCCGCCTGCTTGACGAGACTCCGCCCGTCCGCGACCAACTTCGCCCACGATCTCGTGCTCACGACGCCATCTCCTTCGCTCGGGTTTGGGCGAGTCTAACCCAGATCTTGCAGTACGCGCTTGGTACCCTCACCGGCCACCAGGCCGGCTCACACGAGCGGGCTTTACTGCAAGATGTTGCCGCTCAGGCCAGATGACAGTTTGAGATCAGTTGACAGTGCCCGGCAACCAGATGGCCGCGCCGGTTGCTCGGCGGCAACCCGGTTTATGTCATCACGCTGTACTTGAGGTGGGTGACGCCGGGCGCGGCGATGACTTGGATCGGCTCGAGCTTGATGTCGGCGCCGGCGAGGTTGTGAAGGAGCCGCGTGCCGTCGCCGAGCAGGATCGGAACGATGTGGAGTTCGAGCTCGTCGATGAGGCCCGCGGACAGATACTGCTGGGCGACGTTTGCGCCACCGCCGAGCGAGACGTCCTTGCCGCCAGCCGCCTCCTTGGCCTGGGCAAGCGCCGAGGAGATGCCGTCGGTGACGAAGTGGAACGTGGTCCCCCCGGACATCTCCAGAGGCTCGCGGGCGTGGTGGGTGAGCACGTAGACGGGTGTGTGGAAGGGCGGGTCCTCGCCCCACCAACCTTCCCAGGGGTCCTCTCCCCAGGGGCCCTCCTCGCCGCCGAACATCTTGCGGCCCATGATGGTCGCGCCGACGTTCGCGAGGGCCTCCTCGACGACCTCGGTGCTGGCGTTTACCTCGCCGCCCTCCCGGCCGTGCGGCTTGCGCCATGCCGCAAGCGCAAACGCCCACTCGTGGAGCTGCATGCCGCCCTGGCCGAGGGGGTGCTCCTCGCTCGGGTCGGGCCCGGCGATGAAGCCGTCCAGCGACATCGAGACCTGGAATCGCAGCTTTGCCATCGTGCCTCCTCAGTAGTCAGTCCTGTTCGTGTAGCACAGGCGCGTAGGAGATCCCGACGATCGCGCCCTCCGGCGACTGCAGCCTCGCCACCGTCTGACCCCACGGCTCCTTGCGGGGTGGGTGCAGCAGCTCGTAGCCGGCCTGCTCCAGCTCCCGCGCCGCCGGCCCCACCGCTGCGGCGTCCGCGACATCAAACTCGATGCTGACCTGCGGCACCGGCCGCCCCGTCGGCCACTGCGGCGTCCCGAAGCACGCCTCGGCGGCCTGTGACAGCGGCCAGATCCCGAAGGACTTACAGCCGTCGATCTGCTCGCTGTGGCGATAGTCCCCGCCGTCGCTCTCGAGCGGCAGCCCGAGCGTCTCGACGTACAGCTTGCGACTGGCAGGCGGATCGGGCGCGATCACCGCCACAGTCGCGAGGAACTCGATATCCATGCCACTCCTCCTCGTTGTCTCCGGTATCTGCTGGCAACTACCCCACACACTGTCAACTGCCACTGTCAACCAGATCTCAAACTGACATCTGGCCTGAGCGGCAACAGCAAGATCTGGGTTACGGGTCGACGTGGACCTTGACCGTGTTGCTCGCGCCGCGGGTGTAGTGGTAGCCCTGCGCGCCGGTGTCGGGAAGGGTGACCCGGAACGTGTACGTGGTTGATTCTTCGGTCGCGTGGAAGCGGTAGCTGTAGCGGAACTGACCCTTCCTGTTCGCGACTACCTGGTCGAAGATTTTCCAGTGCCTGCCTTCCTTGACCTCGACGTCGAGCGTCACGCCCTGCTGTGGGTAGGGCCCGCCGCTGACGGCGCCGGTCCAGTAGATCGTGTGCCGGTTGCTGGTGCGATGGGGCTTGATCCTCAGCGTGATCCTCGGGCTGATCATGAGCGTCGCGGTCGCGGTCGCGGAGGGCCCGGGATCGTTGCTGTACGCGGTGTAGGAGAACTCCAGTCTGCGATCCGGGCCCGCCGGCACCCTGTAGGAGAACGAGCCGTCCAGAGCGCTCTGCACGGAGGTGTCGATCGCCGCGCTCGCCGGCCCGCCGAGCGTCGCTATCGCGATGCGGGCGCCGCGGATCGGCACAGTGCCACAGTGCAGCACGCCTCTGACCGTGACGCTCTTGCCGTAGGGGACGATCGGTACCTTGCGCTTGCCGTTGACCGCGAGCTGCAGTGCCTCCCCGGCGCACGGAGACTGGCCGTTGGGGACCCCAGCGCCGCTGATCGATCCGCCGTTGACGCCGATCGACGAAGGACCACTCGTCGTGATCGTGCCGTTGTAGGCGATGTAGCGGTTGCCGGCGGCATCTTCGACGATCATCTCCAGCGAGTGCTGGCCGGCCATCAGCAGGTTGGTGTTGAGCGTCAGGCTGGCGCTCACCGGCGACGGGCATGGCTGGGCGTGTTCGAAAGAGCGCTGCCCATCTGAGGTTACGTTCAGGGACTGGCAGGCGCCGCCGTTGGTGTCCAGGATCTGCGAGACGGCGGTGTGGCCATCGACGACAAGCGAGCCACCGTACACGCCCGATTGACCGTCGGCCGCGTTGAAGGAGATCGCCTGCTGACCGCTCAGCGTGCCGCCCGCGACGAGCGGGCCGCTGACGCCGCTGACGGTCGGAGGGGTGTCATCGACGAGATCGATGTCCGCCGCGTAGACGTCGTACTGAGAGGAGAGAGACCCGCTTCCTTGTGCCCCGGAGGCAGGACACGTGCCGCCTTCCCCTCCGCCGCATGCGGCGCTCCACTGGATCTGCTTCACGCCGCTGAGGCTGCCGACGCTGACCGCGTTTTCCGGGTCGAGCGGATTGGCTGGAGTGCCGCGAGAGCAGCCGTCTGTGCACAGGCCCTGAACGGAGGGCGGGCCGGGACTGTAGAGGAGGTTCGACGCCGGCGACCCGTAGGGTTGGCTGGGCCCGTCCGCCTCATACCGCCAGATCGTGAACCCGGCGATCGTCAGGCCGGGGGGTGCGGTGAACGTGTTCAAGGCAGAGGTGCCGTAAGGGTGCGTGGTTTCGCCAACCATCTGCGCATACAGCGCCCCGCCGCTGGCGCAGCCGTCTCCCGCGTAGAAGAAGCCGCCGTTGGTCGCGTATTCGACGTCGTCAGCCGGCGCCGGGGAGCCGGCGTGCGGGCCGTAAGGGATCCGGCAGAGAAAGTCGTGGTAGTCGTTCGCCACCGCTTGCGAGGGCGCCGCAGCGAGGCCCGCTGCGCCGGCCAGAACCACGGCGAGAATACGGATACCCCCGTGTGTATGTCCGTTATGTGTACGCCGGCGCGCGTGCTTGAGTCTGCTCATCTTGCTCATCCTGGATATCTCCTGTGATGTACGTTGCGAGTAACGCTCTGAGCGAGCCAGCGCGTGGTGCTGCGATAGAGGACCGTCACGCGGTTTGTCCATGCGCCGCTGGGCAGCCGTAGGACCGCGGCCCACTTCCCGTTCGCGACCCGCACGGCCTTCTGAACGCTGTGCGAGCGCCCTCTGAGCGTGTAGTGGACGACGATCGTGACGTGCCCGGCGAGCGTCTTGGCGGCTGCGCCGCGCACGTGCAGCGCCCGCCCGGTCCGCGTCACGCCGAGGATGCGCAGCTGCGGGCTTGCCTGCGCGGGTTTGCTCGGGCTGATCGGGCTCAGCGGTGGGGGCGCGGTCGGCGGCGTGGTCGGCGGAGTCAATTGCGACGGGGTGGTGTTCTCGACGGTGATCTGCACGGGACTGCCGAGGGTCTGGTTGCCCGCGGCGTCGACCACGGCCGCCTGGACCTGATGCGGGCCGTTGGCGAGCGTGCTCGTGTCGAGGCTGAACTCGTTGCTCGAGATGATCGGGCAGGGTGCTGTCTGGGTGAAGTCACACGCCAGCGCCTGCTGGGCGACCTGGGCGCCGTCGACGTACACGCGTGCGTACTGCACGCCGCTGCTGTCCGAGCCATCGATCGTGCCCACGAGGGTGCCGCGCACGAGACCGCCGGTGAACAGCGAGCCGCTGATGGAGGTGATCTGCGGCGGCTGTTCATCGGTGATCGTGACGATGGCGCCATCGAGCTCGGCCCGCGCACTTGCAGATGAGTACCGCCTCCACATGCCGTAAGTCCTCGCGGCGTGGGCTGCAAAGGACCTCGATTGTCAGGCTGGTCGTGTCAAGGCCCGTGTGGGTTGCGGTCCCAGAGAGCTCGCATCCGCCATTGTCGTTGTAGATGGGCAGACCTCTCCGGGTAGCGGGGCTCCCGTGTCGTCCATGATCTGCGGCAGCCACCCCGGCCGTCTCGAACAGGTCGCGGTCCATGCTGATCGCGCTGATCGTGTCGCCCGACGGTGCGCTGAAGGCCCAGCCCGCGACCGCGCCTTGGGGAGTTGAGTGCTCAGCCCCAGGACGTCTGCGGCCGCGAGCCCGGAGGTTTCGGGGTTGAAGCCGGTGATTTCGTTGGTGCCGCAGTGCGCTGGTGTTTCCAGATAGGTCGGGTTGTTGTTGAATGGCAGCCAGGAGTTGTTGACCAGCGGCGGAGCATCCGCGCAGGCGGTCACCTGGTAGGTGCCGGCAAACGCGGTCCCCGTCGCGATCATGCCCGCGGCGAGGCCCATCGCGAGCGCCAGCAGCGTGCGTCTCATCGCATGCTCCGCTTACGGCGTCGGCGTGCTTGTCGTACGCGGCGCGCGTCACGATCACCGCCGGGAGCTTGGTACCTCCTGCGCCGATGAACCTCGCCATGATCCGATCCCACCGCCCCACGCGCAGCGTGCTCGTCCTGTCGCCCGGTGGTGGTCTGCGCAAGCGTGACCAGCCTGCCCAGCTTGCCGCGCTCCTGCACGACCAGTTGTAGGCGCAGACCCTTGGGGATCCCAGCGACGGTGATCCTCAGGACGTGGTGCTTGAACGTGAGCTTGGTGATCCTCGGCTCCGGCTGGCGGGCCGGCTTCGCCGGGAACAGAGTCGCCGCGGGCGGACCCGTGCTGCTCGGCTGGGTGGGCGCCGGGTTTGCCGCCCGGTAGGCGGCCATCCCCTCGCTGACGACCTGCCCGAGGCCGCACGCGTCGAAGGCCGCGGCGACGTCGAGGTTGCCCCCGTTGGTGAGCGTCGAGGTGATGCACCCCTGCGCCTTGGAGTAGCTGAGCGTCGGCGAGTAAGCGCGCATGCTCGCCTCCGCGGCGGAGACGAGCACGGCCGCCTCGCTCGTGCCTTCCGCCCACGCTGGCGCGCCATCGTCTGAGAACGCGATTTCGATGCCGTTCCCTCCGCCGCCGGGTCCAGTCTGGCTGCCGCAGCCCGGAGCGAGCAGGGCAAGACCCGGCGCCGCGGTTGCTGAAGGGGCAGATCGCCCCGACGTTCGCCGGGTTAGCGTCGGAGGCGCCGACACCAAGCACCCCGGGCAGGTCCGCCGGGGCCTGAACCGCACCGCCTTCGTTGCCGACCGCCGCAACAACGCCCAGACCGCGCTTGTTCGCTGAGCTGTACGTAGTTCTCCAGCTTTTCGAGTTCTCCGCCGGTGGGCTGTGTCGCCGGACCCGAGACTGAGGTTTACGACGCGTCACCGGCATAGTCGCGGTGAGGGCCTGGCAATGCTTGATCGCTGAGGCGTACTCGGAAAACGCAAACGTGGTCTGTCCCGCAGCCAGCGCCTTGATGTTGAAGATGCGCACGCTTGTTGGCGCGAGGCCAACCATGCCCCACCCGTTGGCGGGCGCGGCCGCGATCATCGCCATGTACGTGCCGTGCCCGTCGGGGTGCCCGCCGGGCAGCGGCGGGTCAAAGCAGCGAGTTCGTCTTCGGTGTTCGTATTCGGCGAGAGCGCGTGGCTGCCGGCCAGGATCGGTGTCGTGTCCGGATTGGGATCAACGCCCGAGTCCACGAGGCAGATCACCCCGGGGATCGGAGGCGCGGGCGCGTACTGCAAAACAGCGCGTCCGCGGCCGCCTGCTGCACGGTTCCCGCGGGCACCCCGACCTCGGCAGACGCTTGCCCGCACAGCGCAACGCCGACGAACAGCGAGACCACGACTATCGAGAAGCTGCGCATCTCCGCCTTTCCTTTCAGCAGCCTTGCCACCCGCGCGCCTATCTCTTATACCGACCATTTCCGCTCAACGGGACAGTCGAGTTGCTTTACGGGCTTTTGCCGTCCCCCGCAAAGACGACGGATCCTTTGTATGGCCGACCTTACGGCCACTGCTGTTTACTCGCGCGCGCGAGAGGAGCGCCGAACGAGCGAACCGTCGCAAGGCGTGCGTAGCGTGCTGAGGGCAATCAATCTGGGAAAGAAAGGGGCAGGCAATGGCATTCAACCTGAACCATGTGACGCTCACGGGCAATCTCACGCATGACCCTGTGCTCATCCCCCTGCCCTCCGGGCAATGCATGTGCGAGCTGCGCCTCGCGTGCAACCGCATGTGGCACAACAAGCTCAGCGGCGGATGGGTGGAGTGGGTCGACTACTTCGACGTGCGGGCCTTCGGCTCACTCGCGCCCGCGGCCCACCAGCATCTGCACAAGGGCAGCGGCCTCGCGCTCGACGGGCGCCTCTCCCACCAGCCCTCGCGCTGCAACGATCCCGCCCACCGCCAGGATGTCGTCATCCTCGCCGAGCAGATCCAGTTCAGCCCGATCTCCGCCAGCAGCCGTCCGGTGCCTGTCCACCCGGACGAGCTGCTGATGGCGCGCGGCGAGGAGCCCGCACCTGTCTACTCGGACGAGGCGCTCGTGACTGGCGAGCACGAGCCAACCGCGCTCGACCGATCGCCTCCAGACAACCAGCCCGCCCTGGCCCTGGAGCGCTGAGCGCGATGGCTTGTCCAGGATGCCAAAGACGAGCGGCGCTGATCGCGGCGCTGGCCCCCGTGATCGCGAACGTGGCGCTCGACCGCCAGGGCCTGCTCGGCCTGCTCGGCCTCCCAGAGGAGCAGCTGCTCCTCGCCGCCAAGGTCGAGAACCCCCGCAGGCTCCTGCGCCGCCTCGCGCTCCCCCTGCTCAGCGAGCGCGTCCCCACCGCGCTCTGCCGGCACGACGCCGACTACCCCCAGGCCCTCGCGCAACTGGACTGCGCTCCCGCCGCGCTGTACGCCACCTGCGCGATTGAGCGCCTGCGCGAGCTGCTCACCGCGCCGACCGTCGCGATCGTCGGCGACCGCCGTTACAGCGGATACGCCCACCAGATGACGTTCGCGCTCGCACGCGACCTCGCCGCGGCCGGGGTCACCGTGATCAGCGGATTACGCCAGGGACTCGACGCGATCGCCCACAACGGCGCGCTGCAGGCCGAAGGACGGACGATCGCCGTGATGCCCCGCGCCCCGCAGCGCTGCTACCCCAAGCTTCACGAGCATCTGCACCAATGCATCCAGGAGCGCGGCGCCGCGATCTCCGAGCTCCCACCCGGGTTCTCCGGAACCCAGCGCTGGTGCTTCACAGCCAGGCAGCGGATCATCGCCGCGCTCGCAAGCGTCGTCGTGATCGTCGAGGCGGAAAGGCAATCGACCGCGCTGTTCATCGCGCAGATCGCCGCCGAGCTCGGGCACGAGGTCGCGGTCGTGCCGGGACGCCTCACCGACTCCGGAGGGGTGGGCACGTTCGAGCTGCTGCGCGACGGGGCTCACCCCGTCGCCTGTGCCCAGGACGTGCTCGATCTGTTTGGAACGGCCCATAGCACCGAGCAGCGGGCGCAGCGCCTGGCGGCCTGATCGGAGGATCGTGGCGCACCCGTAACGTATTGTCTGCCGATCATGAACGAGGACGACCGCGCAGAGGATGCAACGGCAGAGGATGCCCACCGGCAACTGCTCAACACACTGCACGTGCCCGAGGACGCCGGCGAGCACGCCGAGGCGCTCACGGGAATCCTCCTGCGCATTCCTGAGAACTGGGGCCGCTGGATCTCGTGCAGCCGCGGCTGGTATCCGCTGCTGGTCGAGCTCGACGAGCAGCTGCGCGCACTGCTGCCGGACTACGTGATCCACCAGGTGAAGGAGAAGTTTGGCGGCCTGCGCTACTACTGGGAGTCCGGCGAGGATGTCCAGCACCCAAATGACAGGAATGCAGCGGAGCGCATCGCCGACCTGGAGCGGCGTATGGAGCTCGCCAGGGAGCTCGTCAACACCGCTGAAAAGCGGGCGGTCGGCACCTGCGAGCTGTGCGGCGCACCCGGCCGGATGCACCGCACACCCTCACCGTCGCACCGGTACAAGACGCTGTGCCCGGCCTGCGCCGAGCGAGAGGGCTACGTGCCGGTCTCGTCGCGGACAGCGACTTAATCCAGGGCTGAGGGCCCACGCGCCTGAGAGGATTCGAACCTCTGACCTTCGGTTCCGTAGACCGACGCTCTATCCAGCTGAGCTACAGGCGCAGAGCCCGTCAATACTAGGGTTTTCGCCTCGCGGCCGCGTCGTGCGCTCGGCCAGATCACCATTAGATCACCATTAAGTCGGCGTTTCTCGCGGGCGGCGGCTGGCCACGCATCGGAAAGTCTGCCGACGGCGACCCGCATGTGGACCTCCATTGCTACCCAAAGTCCATTATCATCTGGTACAGTAGAAAATATGGTAGCGGCAGAGAATCGTCTGGCTCGCATCCTTGCCTTGGCTTTGGACGGCACCGCGGTGGTGCGCGCCGACACGTCCGGGGAGAGCTCAGGCTTACTTGTCGAAACAGGCAGTGGGGGCCAGGTTGAACTGCGCGCTGTGTGGGCGGGTGAGGGTTGGCCTGATGATGTGCGCCGTGCCGCGGCCGGCGTGGCCGACCCGTGGCCGTCAGATCTCGTGTTGCTTGCTCGTCGTCTTTCTCCCGGGGCGCTGGAGTGGCTGCGCGCGCGGGGCGCTAACTGGGCCGATGAAGACGCACGGGCTCGAATCGCTGGTCCCGGCGGCCTGCTGGTTATCCGCGAACCAACGGTCCGTGCGCCGGAGAGGGATGCAGCACGGGGCTTCTCATGGTCTGCATCGTCGCTGTCGATCGCCGAGCTGATCCTCGCGCGTCCCGCTGAACGGTTGCGCGCGGCACAGCTCGCGCGTGACGGCGGATGGTCGACCGCGCAAGCGGCGAGCGTGCTGGCAATGTTCGATACCCAGGAGTGGACGATCAAGCGTGGTCCGGCACGAGGCCCGGGCGCCTACCGAGAGATCCTCGACGCTGACGCGCTGCTCTCCGCCTGGTCGGTTGCTGTGGGCCAAGAGTCACGCGATACACGCATCGCGCACCGAGCCACACGCGACGTGATGGCCCTACTAGCAGGCAAGCTTCGCGAGGCACTGGAGGAGAACTCCAGCTGGGCGGTGAGCGGCTGGGCGGGCCTAGAGCTCACCGCACCATTCACGACGACGGTGCCAAGCGTCCACATCTACGTCGCCGACGAAGACTTCGCCGGGCCGCTCACGGCCGCGATCGGCGCCGCCGGCCTGCGCGAGGTCGGCGAGGGGGGGCGCGTGATCTTCTGGCGTGCCGATCCTCGCATCCTCAAGCTCGCCGAGCGCAAGGACGGAGTGCCGGTCGTGAGCGTCCCGCGACTGTATGCGGACCTCGCGTCGTTCGAGGCGCGCGGCCAGGACGCGGCCGACAACGTCAAGGCCCTGCTAATCGACCCGCTGCACCCCAAAGTAGTAGCCAAGCAGCCGAGCGAGCCCGCGGCGGCACGGACATGACCGAGGAGGAGCGCTCGCCGGAAGCACGCGCCCGAGCCGAGAGCGCGCTCGTCAGACTGCTGCACGAGATCGGCGATGAGGCACCCTTCCTCGTCGTCCTCGGTGGCCTCGTGCCGGCCGTCCTGGCAAGAGACACCGCGGGTGTCATCCCGGAGCACCTCGGCACGACAGACGTCGACGTTCTGCTGGTCAGCCACATCGACCCCGATGCAGACCTCGGGGTAGTGGAGCGCGCTCTCGAAGTCCTCCAGTTCGAGCCCGACCCCACGCAGGATGGCTGGCGCTGGCAAGGATCGATTGACTCCACCCCCGTCAGGATCGAGTTTCTCTGCGATCTCAGCCAGTACCGGGAGGGCGAGAGCGTACGACCGAACGGCAGCCGCCGCCTCGGGGCCGCCAACCTGCGCGGTACTGGTTATGTAGCCCACGATTTCCAGTGGGAGAACATCACGGGCGAACTCGCCGACGGCACCGAAGTACAGGTCAGCGTCCGCTTCGCCGGGCTGCAGGGCTATCTGCTGTCCAAGTGCGTGGCGTTGCGCAGCCGCGCGGCCACCAAGGACTACTACGACCTCGCCTATGTGCTGCTCGACAACCGAGCCGGTGGACCCGAGGACGCCGCCCAAGCCCTACGCGACGGACCGCTCTCAAACGCCCTCGGTCCACTGAAGAGCACCTTCCTCGAGGTCCGCGAGCGTTACCGCAGCTCGTCCGACATCGGCCCACGCTCCTACGCCGAGCAAGCCATCCAAGTCGACCCACAGACCCCCGAGACCGAGCTACGCGCCGACGCGGTGGACACCGTGCAACGCTTCTTCACCGCACTCGGGCTCACCGCCGCTCCCTGAAGACAGCTGACGGCGGCCTTGAAGACCATACCGGCGTCACCGCGCCGTCGCGTCTCCGACGATCGCCAGCGCGAACCCGTCGTAGCCCTTCCCGCCGACCGTCTGGATCGCGGTGGCGCTTGAACCCGCGCCGCCCGGCGGCGAGCAGCTCGTAGAAGCGGCGTACGCCTTTGATCGTCTCGTTGCCTCCTGAGGGGTCATCGGCGTCGGGGTCGAGGATCGCGCCGTCGCGCACGACGTTGTCGCCGATGATCACCGTACCGGGCCGGGACAGCTTCAGCGACCACTCGAAGTAACCGGGGTAGTTGCCCTTGTCGGCGTCGATGAAGATCAGGTCGAACGGTCCCGAGCCCTCGGCGACGAGCTCGGGCAGGGTCGCAAGCGCCGGCCCGACCCGCAGCTCGACGATCTCGCCGAAACCGGCGCGCGCGATGTTCTCTCGGGCGAGCTCTGCATACCGGGGCTCGGCCTCGAGCGTGACCAGGCGCCCGCCGGCCGGCAGCGCCCGCGCCAGCCAGATCGTGCTGTAGCCGCCGAGCGTGCCCAGCTCCAGGATCGTGCGCGCGCCCTGCACGCGAGCGAGCAGTTCCAGCAGCTTGCCCTGGTTCGGCGTCACCGCGATCGGTGGCAGGCCCGCGGCGTCGCTGGCCCGCAGCGCAGCATCGAGCCCTGCGATCCTCGGGCACGAGCAGCTCGGTGATGTAGCGGTCCACCGCGGCCCAGCGCTCCCGGGGTCCCGTTTCTCCTTCGTTGCGTCGCTCACCGCGGCCACGCTATCCGATGAGGGCGCGCTCCGGACTGGCCGCGCGTCGTGGATATCCTGGCCACCATGACCCAGGACGAGCCATGAACCAGGACGACCTCACCGG
>CAWJFR010000012.1:0-162042 GCA_963842205.1 uncultured Solirubrobacterales bacterium | reverse complement strand
GACAGCCGCCGTCCTGTGCTTCAGAGGCACACGACCCTTCACCATCGGCCTCCCACTCATACACATCACAACCCACCGCCACCCCGCTCCCCGGCGGTGCGCATGACGGCGAGGACCCCGAGTCCGCGTCCCCTGCCAGGCAGCGTGTCGGTGTCTCGAGAAACCCCGTCTCCGTCCGCCGACAGGTTGCGCGTCAGCCAGTTTTCCGCTCCACCGTTGTACTCGCCGCCGCCTTCGCCCGCGAGCAGCGCACTACCGGCTGGGGCTACCCCTACATCCGGGTTGCACGACACGCACAGCACGCGACCCAGCGAGCCGCCCGCACCGGCCCGATAACGAAACAACTCAGAACACAACCCACGACACTACAGTACGTGCCTCGCGTTATCGTTGTCATACCCCGTCAAAGACCGCCGCGAGGCGAACAGCACCGTGCTGCCATCCGCCGAGACCCGCGAGGTTTTCTCCTGGTTTGGAAAGCTAAGGCCGGGGAAGTCCGCCCAGTCCAGTTCGTCGTTGTCCTCTCCTGGCGTTCCTGGTCCGCCTTGGTCGCTTAGCCGGGCGATGAACGTGCTCACCGGCGAGCCGCCCGGCGGCTCATACCAGCTGTACAAGTTGAGCATTTCTTCGCTTCTTTGGTGGACTTCTGTTTCGTCCGCTGGGCTTTCTGTGGCTTTGATGTGCTCGCCGTTGGTGTTGGTGTATTCGTATTCGCGTGGGTTCTGCGTGAACGTGCTGCCCGCCGCGAAGTACACCGTCGACCCATCGGCAGAGACGCCCAGCACGCCCGCGAGATCAGCCGGGCTGCCCGACAGCGCATCACCCGCCCGTGTTTCGCCCGCGGGCGCGCTCAACACCAGCGACCCCACGCCGACCGCGGTGATCTTCGCGCCCGCCGGCACCCCAGCCCCGAACAACGTTTCCCCCACGTGAAACACGCCAGCGGACACGGCCACACCGGTCACTTCATCAGACCCGGCCGCGATGTCCCCGCTCGCTTCGGGCGTCACCGCGACGGGCACCCTGACGCCCGTCTCGCCGGCCCTCGCTTTGAACCGGTAAAGGTTCCCGTCTTCGGCGTAGAGCGCGAACGACCCATCCGGCGTTGCGCCCCAGAAGTGCGCTGCCCCCGGCGACACCGCGACTGTGCGTTCCCCGCCTTCGCGCATGTACACGCGCCCCGATGGGAACGCCGTGAAGAACGCCCGCGAACCATCTTCGGAGACCGTGTCCTGCGTATAATGCTCTGTTACAGAGCGGGTCCGGGACCGTTTGGCATTCCGGTAGCTGTTCCCACTGGTAGGCCCCGCCGGCGCCCGCGACTGACCCTTCCGTGGGTGTCACGCACGCTGGGCCGCCCGGCCCGCATGGTTCGTCTTTTTCTTCGGGGGGGACCACGCCTGCGAGGCTCCACTGGTCTTCCACGGGGGCGTCGAGATCGGCCTCGAACACGTTCGGCGCGCCTGCCGCTGCGCCCGGCGCCAGTGTTGCTTCGGATTCGACCAGCAGATGCTGGTCATCGCCCGAGAACGCCGCGAAGTACACGTTGGCTCCCGGTGCCCCCAGCCACCGATAGCGTTCGCCTCCGGCCGGTTCGCTGTAGCGCACATAGTCGTTGAGGCCTGGCAGCGCCTGTGGCGCCAGCGGCGCGCCTTCGACGTCGATCAACGCCTCAGAGAGGTCTTCGCTGAGCCCAAGCTTGCGCGCAGCGTGCACTTCGGCTTCGCAGGGGATCAACGGTTCGGTGCTCCACGACCCGCCGCTGCCGCGCAAACTCATGTACAGCGGCGAGGTGTCCTGCACCGCGCACGCCCCCGGAACGCTTCGATCGAATAGTAGCTAAACCGGCCACCCGATGGCGCGGCCTCCACCTTCCCCGGAATCCCCTTCGCGTCAACACCTTCCTTGGCTCACCGGCGAGACCTGCACATACTCCCGGCAGTCCGGTAGCTCAGGCGCACCATTAAAACCCTTCTGCGATTCACGCGTCAATTCATTCGGACAACGCTCAGGCGAAACTTCCGCACCAGCAGAAACAACAGGCAAAACCAAAACAACAAACAGCAACAACGAAGCAAGAAGGTGTAAGCGTTTCATCTTCATATCAGCTGCGCCACCCGACGCAAGGCAACGCGATCGGTCTGTGGGCTTGCCAGCCGAGGAATCGGCATCGAGTAAGGTCTCGGGCTCCGCGCTAAACAGGGCTGGTGGGGAATGTCGCGGGGCATTGGCTTTCCTTTATATTGCGTTTCACCGGCTCGAATGGTGGGCGCCCCGCAACGATCGTGCGAGGCGCCCATCCACCAGATGCATGGCAGTGACGGTCGGGTCAGCCTTTTTCTGTCACCGCCCAGGCTCCCCATCCATATGCTTCTGGTTTCGCTTCGAAGGTAAGCATGGCTCCGTTTGCCCCTGAGCCTTCTCCTTCGGATGACTCTTGAGGGTTAGAGATCGGATATTTGAACCCAGGGTTTAATGTGCCCTGGCACCGCCGCCTCCAGGACCGTCGTATATATACACAGATTGCCCGCAGCGGCTTTCGGGTGTTCAATATTTCCGCCATCACATTCGGTGGGCGTGTTTCCGCCTGGTTCTTTTCCATCTTCTTCGACAAAGTGAACATGCGCAGCCCCGAGCGGCCCGCTGAGCGGTATCGCAAAAGAGATCGGGAGTTTCACGGTGCGTTCGTCGATGTTTTCGGCTTCTTGCCCGATAGCCCACACCCCGGTCTCGGTCTTGCCGGCTTCCAGTGGACCTTCTACACCGTGTCCTGGTTCGCCGTTTTGACCGGGCGCTCCGGCGGGGCCGGTCGGACCTTCCGGACCCGTTGCACCGGTGTTCCCGGGGTTGCCCTGGGGGCCTTTTTCGCCCTGCCCACCAGCAGCGCCGTTGGTGCCATTCGTGCCGCTGGCGCCAGCCGCGCCGGCGGGCCCGGCCTTGCCCGTGAGCGACTTGAGCACCTTCGGGCTGATCTGCTTGGTCGAGGTGATCACGTAGCGGCCCGCGGCGTAGGCGCCGCCGGTCATCGCGAACACAAGCGCCAGCGAAGCGATCACGGTCCCGGGACTCACCTGGATTCGTTTACGTAGCGATTGGAACATTTCCCATCTCCTCATTTCTTCTTTGCCTTTGTAGTTTTGGTGGCCTTGTGGCCGTAATTGCGACGCGCCTGCTTTTCGCACGCCACGCGCTTGCGCTTCTTGCTCTTACCCCTGTACTTCGTGCGGCACGCCTTCAGCGCTTTGGCGAGCTTCTGCGCCCGGGTCAGCGTCACGACTCTCGTGATGCCTTTCGGGCAGCCGGTGGCGGCGATCTTGATGTTCTGGTTGAGCTTCGCGCCGTTCTGCCCCGTCATTTCGATCGGCATCGTCAGTGTCTGCGCGCACAGGCTGTAGTCTTCCTTTTCGGACACGTTCGGAGTGAACACCGAGTCCGGCCCCGCCGGCAGTTCCGCTTCGGCGCTCGTGAACGGAATGTCCGGGATCGTTTCGAAGTAGTTGTAGGTGATCCCGTTTTTTATATCTGTCTTGCCGTCGAGGACGGCGGTCACGCCTTCGCCCTGCAGCACGATCTCCACATCGGGGAACGCCGCGCCACCGTGCGAGACCAGGTACATCGGCCCGCTCAGACGGATTTGAGAGCACGGGCGTGTGCACGACCATGTGACCGATCACCGAGTCCGGATCGCACGAGGCGGGGTTCGCGGCGAAGGCGCTTTTCGGTACACGCCTTCTGCAACGTGCTCAACCTGCGACGACAGCGTCGTGGGGAACTGTAGGTGCAGCTTCGGAGGTTCGCCTGCCCCACCCCCGCCGAGGTGACCGTCACGTCCAGGTTCGTCCCGCCGGCTTTGCTTCCATGCCCGCCGGCTGACGCCGTCAGCACCGGCGCGAACGGCAGGCTTTCGCAGTTGCCGACCTGGAACGGGCTCGACACCTGTGCTTCGGACAGCGACGTCGGCGAGCTTTCACCGAAGATCGTCCCGGTGACCGCCATCTTCGCGCAATTCGTCGGGTTCAGGATGAACTGGGGGCGGGTCACTTCGGCCGTGACCGAGCGGATGTCAAGCGGAATGCCGTCCAGGCTGCTCGGCAGCAGATCGCTCTTGACCGTGAACTGCGCGGTTTCGGGGTTGATGTAGAGCGCGACGCGCACGACGACCGTGCCCAGATCGAACGGTCCCGCGACCGCCGGGGCGATGAACACGACGCTGAACGGCCCGCCCTTGTACGGTCCCGCGAATGTACGCGCGCGGCCTTTGACGTAGAACGGGGCGCCGGAGCCCACGCCAACGGTGGCCGTCGCGACTTCGCTCGAAGCCGGACAGGACGGGTGTTCTGACTCGAGCTTGCCTTCGCCTTCATGGCTTCGGTGTTCGGCCTGTTCTATATCCGCCTGGGGGCACTGTTCGACACCCGCGATCTTGCCGGTCAACCCCGGAGGCCCGGTGCCCTCGCCCGCCCGCAGCGCCTGCGAGCCGTCTTCACGTGTGAGCGTGAACACGAACGGGCTGTAGGTCCCCGCGACCGGTGTCAACGTGCCCGCGCTGAAACCGGGGCTGTTGGGCTCCTGGGAAACCGTCTGCGGGCACGATGAACCGCCCGGGCTTTCATAGATCTCGAACGCGCTCTGCGGGAACGCGTCCACGCCTTCCGGCGAGCTCCACGGCGTGAGATCGCTAGGTGGCCGCATAACGCCCGCACGTCGGCGGAGTGGTCAACGACGCGCTCGAGCCGCCGAACAGGTTGAGCTTGATGTCTTCGACCGGCAGCTCGGGGTTTTCCTGGAACGTGGTCGTGAGCTGGCCGGTCGTTTCGTTCGGTTCGACATGCCCCGCGAGCTTGACGACGATCCCGCGTTCGACGTCTTCGAGGACGAGGTACATCGCGAGCAGACTGTGGAACGGGTTTTCGCTCTGCGCGGCGAGGTAGAGCGAGCCCGGCAGCGGCTTTTCAAGCAGCGGCGTCTTGACTTCCACCGTCCCGAGCTTCGACCCGTTGGGCAGGCGGTGTCTTCGAGTTTACCTTCGTTTGCGGGGTTGGGGACCTGTTCGGCGAAGCGGACCGCGCCCCCTTCTTCGGTCATCGCGACCTGCAGCGGCTTGAGACCGGAGGCCTGGCTAGTTACTTTCACACCGGCGCCCGGGCCGGTCAGCAACGAGGTCGCGCCCAGCGTCTGCACTTCATGGCCGGCGAGCGTGCCCGTGAACGCGACCGTGTAGCCGTTGCGGGCGCCCGTGTAGATATCGCTCGCACGGCCACCGGTGACGGCGACGTTGCCGGCGAGGCCCGGGAGCTTTTCGAGTTCTTTCTGCACCACTTCGGCGGTGGCGTACCAGGGCAGGCTCGGGGTGCTGTTCCCTTCGAAGGAAAGGGTGAACGTGCCGCCGGTGCCCTGCTCGTTGACCAGCTGGGAGGCGTTGTCGGTGACCTGACCGCTCAGCAACGAGACTTCACGGTGTTCCAGCGCGCCCGTGAACAGCACTTCCCAACCGCCGGAGATCGAGGTGAAGTGCGGCGGATCCACTTCGACGTTGCCCGCGCCGATCCCGGGCAGCGCCTGTAGCGCCGCCTGCACTTCCGCGGCGGAGGCCGTTGCGGGCAGCGACGGGGTCGTGTGCCCTTCGTAGGACAGCGTGAAGCTTCCCGCGACCGGGCGTTCGATCGTGATCGTCTGGCGCTCATTGGAGGGCGTCAGCAGCCCGATCTGCGCCGGACTGCACGCTTCCAGGCCTTCCGCGGAGGAGGGGTTGACGCTCAACCCCGCGGGCAGCGTCACGACCGCGTTCTTCAAATTGGCGGTCGCATGGGCCGGGAGGTCGCCTTCGCCTTCGAAGTTGTCTTCCTGGGGCACGTGCAGGTCGAACTTCAACCCCGTCGGGCTGTCCGCGGCCCCGGTTTCGGGCGTGGCTTCGATCGTAGGATCGAAGGCCAACGCGTCACAGCCGGTGAGGGCCGGCGAGCTCGAGACCGCGGGCACCGGCAGTTCCTGCGACCCCCACGATTCCGCCGTGGTGCTCGTCGTAAGCGGCTGGCCCGGGCACGAGCCCGGCATCGTCAAGAGCGCCGTTTTCGAGCGTTCGTAATTGTGTTCGAGCGGGCAGCTTTCGCCGCCTTTGCCGCTTTTCACAACGCGTGGCTGTTCGCCGCAGTTGCCACGTTCGCTGTTATGGCTCGGATCCGAGGGGCTGCCCCAGAACGTCGCGCTGAGCGCATACGGTTTGAACTCGTTCGTGATTTCGTCGACGTTCGCCGACAGGCCGTAATCGCCGTCGCTGCGCACGCTGCCGTCGATGTGCACCACGAACCCGATGCGTGCCAAGTTCGCGCCGAACACCCCAGGCGAACCGTACGGCGCGACCATGTCGTACAAAGGCCCGAGCACCCTGTACGGGATTTCCGTGGTCGACGCCTGCACCACGCCCACCGCCGAAGCTACCGGGCACGAGCCACCCTCCAGCTCCGCTTCGGTGCACCGCGTCGGGGTCGCGTCCGGATTCACGACGACCCCCTGAGGAAGATTCACCGTAACGCTCTTCGGTGAGCTCTTCTCGTTCACCGCCGTCGGTATCGGTTCTTCTCCGACCGGTTCTTCTTTTTCTTCAACGACAGTGTGGTTGAACGCAAACGTCGTCGTCATAGAGTTCGGATGCGACCCCGCTTCGGTGTCGGCGGAGCCCCCAGCGCCCGCTTCGAATTGATCGCCAAAGGTCTGCCTGAAGCCGCCGGTTTCAAAGCCGAACACTTCTTCCGCATGCGCAGCGGCGGGACCCACCAGCAGGAGCGCGGCGGTTAGGAGGGTGAGTAGGAGGAAGCGGGAATGGTGGAGTGAAATGCGCATGCTTAGGTGGTCCTCCTAGGGGGTTGGGGTGGGCCTTGGCTGCGAGGCTCGCCGGAGGGTGCCAGCGCGACCATCAGCACACTTACAAAGCTAAGGGAGGCCACGGAGCCAGATAGTGCTCTACGCATCATCTACTCCTCCCCTCTCCCGCTTCCAAAAACCAATTTCGTAGAAGAACGGCCCCAGATTCGTTGTCTGAAGGGCCTTTCTTGACCTTGACTATTGCTGTACGTCTCACTTCTCACTGCGGTACTGCCTTTGCTGCGTTACTGACCCACCTCCGAAGAGGTAGGTCCTTGCCTGCCTGCCCGGGTCTGTTTACGCAGAAGCGTGTATAGCCCAGCGCCGGCGACGACAAGATCTTGAGAGTCGACGGATGTGCAAGTCCGGATTCACGCCGGTCACCGCCGCGCCAGGCGTCCCGTCGTGTCCACGTGGCGTCCCCTGCTTCGTATAGGTGATCCCTCTCCGTACGCGCCCTCTCCGGCGCTTCCCTCTGATGACCCTACAGTCCTACGGTCCTACGGTGTTTCGATCCTGCGGTGCTACCACTGCTCTACCAGCCTCAACACGCCCCCGAACACATAGTTGCGTCCGACACGTCTTTAGCTGGCGCTCAGACTACTCCGCCCAAAACACTCCTGTCAAGCCCCAACATAAAAGACTTCAAAAACCCCCCATATGCAGGACATTTACACGTATACCAGCCGCTCAGAACATCCCAACCCTTCGTAAAGCCCGCTTCGCGACGTAACCACGCGCCGGACAGAGTCCGGCCCAAACCAAACCTTAGGTAGTTGGTATTGGGTATTAGGTTCTTTAGGTTGTATTGATAGGCGCGGGCGGGCGCGGGAACGGGTGTTCGGGTCGGCGGCTGAGGGGCGGCGGGAGCCTTGGCGCCGGGGGGCGGAGCTAGCGATCGGGGTGGGTCAACGGCGCGTGGGATGTGGAGCGTCGGCGATGGGTGGGTTTGTTTGATGTCGTGCGAACTTAGATATGAGCTACGGCGCACGACGCGTTCTATTCCGGCCGGCCGATAGCCTTGCCGGCCGTTGTTGGTTCGAAACGCCGGGTCTTGGCCTCGCGTTTTCGAGGGCGGAGGAGACTGACCTGGCGCGGCGTTCGGGGAGGGTCAGCGGCCTGGCGGAGGCAATGGCTCGCCGATGGGTGGGTCGGTCGAGCTCGGCGGCGAGGCGTAGCGGCGGCGCTGCGGGCGGGGCGAGGCGGGTTGCTGTAAGCGGCTGAGCGTAGGCGCTGTAGGCGGGCTGTAGGTGGAGGACTCGAGCGCTGGGAGGCTCGTCGCTGGCCGAGCGCCAGGACCGTTGGCAATCCGCCGACGAAAACGCGAGACCGAGACCTTTGGATGATCACGACGTTCGGCCGGCAAGGCCGCGCGCCTGGTACTACGATTTCCCGGGCGCCGAGCTCATAATTATTAATCGGACGAGTTTCATATAAGAGCTACGGCGCACGACGCGTTCTATTCCGACCGGCCGGTGGCCTTGCCGGCCGATCGTGCGTTCGAAACGCCGGGTCTTGGCCTCGCGTTTTCGATTGCGGAGGAGACTGACCGGGCGCTTCAACTGCGTGGTCGGGAGCTCGGCGATGAGCGATACCCCGCCAAGTTTCATGGGAGTAGGCCCGGCAAAGACGGGCCGTCGAGCCGCGAACATGCCGGCGATCGGTTGAAATCGTCGCGGCGGCTCTATTTGATTGGCAGTGTTCGCTAGCACGCTCGGCCGAGCACGGCTTCACGGAGGTCCCTCGAGAAGGGACACGGATGGGGCAAGAGCCACCGCGACACCGCGACGACAAGCAGCACCGACGTACCGAGTTGAGAGCAGCACCGACGTTTCGCAGTTCCGGACACGACTTCGCAGTTCCGCAGTTTTCGCCACACCGCGGCACCGGCAGCTCGCCGCGGCGCAGCACCGCAGGGCAGCAGCATCCGCAGGACCGCAGCATCCGCAGCAACCGCAGCACCGGTAGGACCGGTAGGACCGCAGCACCGGCAGCACCTTGGGCCAGGGAAGGAATGGCCTGACGGTTTTTGAGAATTGAATATAAGTGAAAACCTGTGATTCTAAAAATAAAGCTGCGGCGCACGACGCGTGGCATCACCCAGGTCAGCGGCCTTGCCGGCCTGACGTTGTGAGATTCGGTGGGTTTTGGTCTCGCGTTTACGGCGGCGGGGGAGACTGACGGGGCGGGAACCGTGGGATGCGGGTTCGCTTATGAGACGTTCATCTGATCCGAGCGCTTACGCTCAGCAATGACTCGTGCAGCCCAGGCACGCGGCCGCGGCCCCAGCCCTCGGCCAAGGAGCACGCGGTGACTGGCTACCCAGTCGTAGGTGCGCGAAGTTGCAGTCGGGAACCGCGAGAGGACATTGGCGATCAGGGCTCCCCCGGGCAAGGCATCGAAGATGACAGGGATGCCTGCGCCGCCTGAATGAAGCATGTCTCCAGCGTCGAGAAGATGCCACGATTTGAGGCGATCTTCACGCTCCATGTCGATGAGAAGCTCATCTCCGCGGGTGCTCTGGATCGGTACGGGGCGCACGCGGTTCGCCCGATCCCATCTCAGCAGCGTCGCCAGCATCACTTCGCAGAAGCCGCAGTCGTCGTCATAGAGAACGATCAGGGTGCCCTCCTCGAAGTGGCTCATCAGGCACACGATGATGCCGGGTGCCGGCTTGGTTGCTGGTTCAGAACCGCTCGACGACCAGCGTGAGCGAGCTTCTCGACCCCGTCAAGCGGCTGCCGCGGCTGGTGTGTCGTTGCGCGTTGGGGTGCGCTGCCCGACGACCCGCACTTTTGCGCCTCCCCGCGGTGCGAGCGTGGGGCCTCGTGGCCCTGGGCGGGCGAGGGCCTCCGAGACGGGCGCGAGGTGCAGGCGCGCGAGGATTTCGCGCAGCACGATCTTCATCTCGAGTTGCGCGAGCGAGGCCCCGATGCAGCGATGTGCACCGCCACCAAACGACAACAACGAATAGGCATCGGCTGAGGACCCGAGGAAGCGCTCCGGACGGAAGAGGTGCGGCTCGGGATATGTCTCGGGATCGTTGTGCACGGCGTAGGCATCGACGATGATGGACACGTTCGGGGGGATCGTCCAGTCTCCGATCTCAAACGGCTCGAGCATATGGCGCGCGCCGCCGATCGGCGATGGGGCGCGGATTCGCAGGATCTCCTTCACGAGCGCCTCCAGGTAAGCGTCATCGCCTTCACGGGCGCTGGCCATCACCGCCGGGTTGTGCACGAGCAGTTCGACGCCCCAGGCGATGGCGGTCGCGGTCGTCTCGTGTCCGGCCGCGATCAACGTGACCAGCTCATCGCGCAGTTGTTGGTCGTCCAGGCCGATGCCGTCTTCGTCGCGCGCCGCGACCATCATCGCGAGGATGTCCTCACGCTCGCCGAGCCGCGCATCGTTGCGGGTCGCGGCGATGTGCGCGAACAGCAGAGTGTCGAGTTCGTCTTTCAGCCGCCACGGGCGCCGGGAAAGCGGGTTCCATCGTGAGCGGCGCGAAAGCGCGGGCACGAACAGCGCGAACGCATTCAGCGGCGTGTTCAACGCGTCGAAGAGCCCTCGCAGACGGTCGCGCGTCGCGCCATCGGAGACACCGAGCACGGCCTGCAGGATCACCTCGAGCGTGAGCCCCTGCGCGATGCGCTGCATCGACACGACTTCTCCCGGCCGTAGGCGATCCAGCTCGTCCGCCACGAGCCGCTCCATCAAAAGCGCGTAGGAGCGCACCCGCTCTCCGTGAAACGGCGGCGAGAGCATCTTCCGTCGCGCGATGTGCTCGCCCGGCTCGAGCACCAAAAGCGACTGGTCGCCGACGAACGTGCGCAACAGGTCGTTGGCGTGGTGCTTGAGGAGCGGATCACCGGTGAACAACCGCCGGATCACATCGCGATCCTTCGTGAGCACCCCCACCGGCAGACCACCGATACGAACGGTGAACGTGTCCCCATAGCGCGCATGACCACGATCACTGAACTCAGCGAACCGCCACACCCGCATGATTGCCTGCAGCGCCGGTGGCAGCCGCGGACCGGGCGGCAGTGACTCGTTGCGAAAAGCTGGGGCGTCGATTGCTACAGACATACGTCTAACGCCACTCTACCCCCAAGCGGGGATGTGCGGCTCGTACGCTCACGGGTCTCATCACAGTGGCTACGGCTTCGCCCAAATCGAGCAGAGAAGAGTCGGATAGAAGGAGCGCGTTGATGCGCGCAGCGTAGAGGCATACGTCTCGAACGACGAGCCAGCTCTATACCCCGGAGGTTGCCTGCCCGTAGACGAAGAACTCGCTCGTCTTGCGAATGTCGGCGTGCCACCCGAGCTGGACCAGCTGCCGTTGGAGGGCGTCGGCCTGGAACCAATGCTTGACGACGTGGTACTCGCGGCCGTCGGCGAGACGTCTGAGCATCGTTTCTTCGTCGGGCTGTTGAAGGGCGTGGTCGCGAGCGGATGCGCGGGAGCTGCGAGCACTGTCGATGAGATAGACCCTGCCGTCCGGCGCGAGGGCGGTGCCGAGCTTCTGCCAGAAGGACGCGAAGCGCTCGGCGGGAACATGAGAGAGCCAGAACGAGAAGAAGCACACGTCATAGACGCCGTCGGGCTCCCATGCGAACAGGTCCGCCTGGACGAAGTCGACGTTGGCGGTGAGGACTTTGGCGCGGGCGATCTCGAGCACCTCGGGGGAGGCGTCGACCGCGGTGACACGGGTCGCGTGGGACGCGAGCCGTCCGGTCCACAAACCTGTTCCGCACGCCAGCTCCAGGACGCGCCCGTGAGGGTCGAACCACTGCAGGTCCTCCTGGACCTGCGCGACCTCGCTGAACCAGGCCGCGTTCGCGGCGGGGCCGTGGTCGTAGCGCCCGCGCCGAAACCACCAGTCCTCGTACTCGCCGGCCCGCTCACGGTAGTAGTCGATCTGCTCGGCGAGGAGGTCATCGACGTCTGGCATTACGCCTGCTCTGGGGTCCTTCCACTCGCTCACCGAACTGTCGACCATCGGGACATTATGAGCGTAGGAGCACACGCAGGGAGCACGCCTCTACGCCCGCCACAATTAGGCGCGTGGCGACGCCGCGACGGAACATCGAGCTGAAGGCGCGCGACCCTGACCCGGCTCGCTCCCTCCAGGCGTCCCTTGAGATGGGCGCCAGCGACGAGGGCTGGCTATATCAGACAGACACGTATTTTCGGGTTCCCCGCGGCAGGCTGAAGCTCCGCGAGGAGGGCCCGGTCGCTCAGCTCATTTCCTACGAGCGCTCTGACGAGACGGTGGCGCGTGAGAGCCGCTACCGGCTCGTGCCGGTCAGCGACCCTGCCGGCCTCAAGGACGCCCTCAGTGATGCGCTCGGTGTGCTGGTTGTCGTGGAGAAGTCCCGGCGGCTCTTGCTCTGGCACGGTGTTCGCATACACCTCGATGAGGTTCGCGACCTTGGCAGCTTCATCGAGATCGAGGCAGTCGCAGACCCAGCATCGGATCTGAGCGCCGAGCATCGCCACGCGAGCGAACTGCAGGACGCGCTCGCCATCACTCCCGATCGGTTCGTGGCGTTCAGCTACAGCGACGAGCTTCTAAGGTCCTCCCGATGACCCGCAAGCAGTGGCTGATCCTGCTCGGTGTTGCGATGGTCGCGCTCACCATCGTCCCTGTCTTCCTCTTCGAAAAACCCTTGGAACACACGGGCGGACCGGGAATCCTCGCATTCGAGTTCGCCGCGACCAAGGCTCGCGCGAGCCAGATCCTCGCCGAATGGGGCCCGAAAGGACGCCACACCGCTCGGCTCTCGCTGATCGTCGACTACGCCTACATGGTCAGCTACGGCGGGTTCTTCACGCTTGCTGGGCTCGCCACGCGTGACCTCGCTCGAGCACGTGACTGGCGGCGCCTTGCCGCCGCGGGCACGATCGTGCCGTTCTTCGCCACGGCCGCGGCGCTGTTCGATGCGACCGAAAACGTGTTCCTGCTACTTGTCCTCGAAGGTCACGGAGGCGAGCACGCCCCGCTGATCGCGACGATCTGCTCTAGCATCAAGTTCACACTCATCACGATCGCCATCGCCTATGTGGTGTGGGGGCTGGTGTGGCGGGCTGTGACGGCGATGGGGTAAGCAGATCTGCGAGTTCGGCAGGGGTGGAGACGAGTGCGTCGGCTCCGGCAGTGAGCAGCTCCGCTTCTGAGCCGATTCCCCATAGAACGCCGATGGCGTGGATGTCGTGCTCGTGGGCGGCTGCGATGTCGTGCTTTCGATCGCCGACCATGACCGGCCGGGCTTTGGGCGAGAGCTCCCGCATCGCGCGTCCGACCGTCACGGCCTTTTGCTCGTTCTCGCTGTCGAGCTCGGGGCCGATCACCGCGACGAAGAAGCGGCGCAGGTTCAGAGCGTCAAGCAACGGTTCGGCCAGTGCACGCGGCTTGGAGGTGGCGACGACGAGCGGCACTTGGTCTACGAGGCTCTCGAGGATCTCGCTGATGCCCGGGAACACCACCGTCTCACTCGCGGACATCTCGCGATAGCGCGCCCGATACGAATCAACGCACGGCTGAACGAGTGACTCATCGCCCACCAGCGCACAAAACGTCCGGTGCAGGGGAGGGCCGAGATACTGGTGGAGTTCATGCTCCGGCCTCGCCGCCAGCCCGTGTGACGTGAGCGCACTGTTGACGCTGCGCGCGAATGGCACCCGTGAGTCAACGAGAACGCCGTCGAGATCGAATAGGACAGCGTCGTGATCGGTCATCCCGGTGGATCATGATCGCCCACCGGGCTGGGTGCCCTTTGCCCCGCGCAGGCGCCACGGCGGGTCGAATATCACCACCTGGGTCTGAGTCTCGCTACAGCATCCGCTCGTAAACGCGGTAGCGCCGCTTGATCTCGCCGCCCATGCCTTCCATCCCGCGATTCATCGACTTGTTGGTCTCCAGGATCCAGCCCATCTCGCCGCCCTTCTGCGGTGTGCGTTCGGCCGCGTCGAAGTGCATCTGGTAGAAGCGCGCAGCCACGCCGGTGTGCTGGTACTCGGGCTTGACGCCGAGCGCAAACACGCGTACCGCGTCGATCTTTGATTTTGCACGCAGCGCCGTGATCCAGCCGAAGGGCAGCAGCCGACCATTGAGCTTGGCGAGCACCTGGTTGAAGTCGGGCAGCGTCAGCGCGGCGCCCACGACCTCGCCAGTGTCCTTTCTTTCGGCGACCATCGCCCAGTTCTCGTCGAGGACGGGTTTGAGGTCCTTGGCGTAGTGGCGGACCTCCTCCTCGTTGAGCGGCACAGAGGCCCAGTTGTTCTCCCACGCGGCGTTGTAGACCTCGAGGAACCTGGTCACCTCCGCCTGCAGGTCCTTCTTGCGGAAGTTACGGCAGACGATTCCGTGCTCGGACTCGAGCTTGTCCGCCGCCTCCCAGATCGCCGGATGGACCTTCTCGCGCCCCTCCACGTAAAGGCTCCACATGTACAGGTCCATCGCCTTGGTCATGCCGACGTCCCGCTCGAAGATGCGCTGGTAATAGGGATGGTGCCAGGGGCAAAGGATGATCGGCGGATACTCGTGCCCCTCAATCAGCAGCCCGATCTCGTCGTTGGTCGTGAAGTCCATCGGGCCAACCATGCGGTCGCGGCCCCGTTCGCGCAGCCAAGCCTCTGCGGCGCCGAGCAGCGCGCGGGCCGCCTCGGGGTCGTCCTCACACTCGAACCAACCGAACAGTCCCCAGGCGTTGCCCTGGAACTCGTTGAAATTGCGATCCACGTGGGCACTGATCCGGCCGACCGGACGCCCGTCGCGCCAGGCCAGGAAGTACTGGGCCTCGGCGTGCTTGAAGAAGGGGTTCTTCTTTTGGTCCAGCCGCTTCTTCAGATCCATCAGCAGCGGCGCCACCCAATTCGGCTCGTTACGATAGAGCCGCCACGGCAGCTTGATGAACGTACGCATCTCCCTTCTGGAGATGACAGGGCGAACCTCGACGCTCATCGGTATCGCCAACTCCCCCAGGTCACCATCGTCGCCACCCTACAGGCCGGCGTCATCAGGCATGTTGGGCCAATCTCCCCAATGCCGCAGGCAGATCGGTCAGCGTGGCGACTTCGACGAGATCGGGGCGATCAGCAGGACGCGGTTGACCGGATCGGTTGACCCAGACGCCCTTAAGACCAGCGGCGATGGCACCGTCGACGTCGCGGGTGAGGCTGTCGCCGATCATCACCGCCTGCTCGGGATCGGATCCGAGCAGGGAGAGGGCGTGCTTGAAGATCGAGGGGTCGGGCTTGGCGACACCGAACTCGGCGGAGACGACAACGACATCGAAGTACTCGTCCAAGCCTGCGGTGGTGAGCTTCTCGCGCTGCAGGCACGACGCGCCGTTGGTGATGAGCCCGAGCGCGTAGGAGTCGCTCAACTCCTCCAGGCAAGCCGGCACGTCAGCGAAGCGATCATGGCGCGCACGGCGCTCCGTGCCATATCTCTCCCCCAACTCCTCAGCCAGTACTGGGTCATGGACACCTTGGTCGGCGAGAGCGAGGCTCCATACCTCACGCCGGTATCTGGGAGACCACTCGCGCAGCCAACGCACATCCGGCTCCTCGCCCTCAAAACGACACCACAATCCCTCCCAGGAACTGATTCCTACACGCATGCAATAAGGGTGGGCGGGTGCCGCGTACCACAGCTCACGCGCGCGCTCGCGTGCCGCGACCGCCAACATCTCGACATTCACCCGGTGGCGGGTGCTTGCGAGGTGAGCGGTCGCTGCGAACGATGCCGCCGCTGCCGGCTCCTCGACCACGAGCGTATCATCGAGATCGAACAGCAGCGTGTGCTTCACGGCCTGATCGTAGTAGCAGCGGCACCCTCGGCGCCATATCCTGTCGGTATGGCCGAGATGTCTGAGCACGTCTCCCATCCGATCTTCGCTCGCGTATATGCGAGGTTCGCTGCGATGAGCGACCGTCGCGGGAGCGCTGAGCATCGCCGTAAGCTGCTTGAGGGTTTGCGTGATCGGGTGATCGAGGTCGGCGCCGGTAGCGGCGCGAACTTCGCGCACTACCCAACCACCGTTCAAGAGGTAGTCGCTGTGGAGCCCGAGCGGTATCTCCGCGAACGCGCCCAGCAGGCAGCGGCACACTCGCCGGCGGCGGTGTCCGTAGTCGACGGGATAGGCGATCGTCTCCCCGGTGAGGATGGGTCCTTCGATGCCGGTGTTGCGGCGCTTGTGCTCTGCACCGTGCCCGACCAGCAGCAAACGCTCGCGGAGATGTTCCGCGTAATTCGGGCCGGCGGCGAGCTACGCTTCTACGAGCACGTCGTCTCACACGGCAACATGGAGGCGCGTCTTCAGCGCCTCGCCGACGCGACGATCTGGCCTCGTGTCGCGGGCGGTTGCCACTTGGCGCGCGACACCACCGCCGGGATCGAGCAGGCCGGCTTCGTGATCGAGACGTGCGAGCGCTTCCCGTTCAGCCCGGCGCCGTATCTCCCACCTGACCCGCACATCCTCGGAATAGCACGCCGCCCCTGAGCGACCTTCGCCGGCAGCTCACGCAGCCCGGCCTCGACGTTCGGCCAGTGATGCACCGTCAGGATCGCCTCGCGAGCACAGGGTCCGTGCCCCGTGTCCCTTGGTAGCCAACCCCGATGCGGTCATATGTGGATGCGGTGCTCATAACAAGTCAAGCTCGTCCGTAGGAGTAGAGCTCTGTGACGTAGCCGAGGCGCAGTGGTCTGTCGTCGTGGTGTTGCGCGAGCGCTCGTACCTCTCTCTCCACCTCGTCTCTCGCAGATGGTGAGAGTGCAGCGATGAAGCTGACCGAGAGCACACGGTCGATGAGCTGATCGATCGTGAGGGCCTGCTCGTAGCGGACCTGATGCTCGGACGTTCCGACGAACAGTCGAGTGTGCTGAACAGGCTCTCGCCAGTTACCCGTCATGAAAGATGGCGTCGATCCGCGATGTGGCTCGATGATCTCGCTGATCGCGGCCTGCAGTGGAAGCGTGAGGTCGCGGCGGTTCCAGACCAGCCCGAGGCGACCTGTGGGAGTCAGGACGCGAGCGATCTCCGCGAGCGCCTGCTCGCTTGCGAACCAGTGAAACGCCTGTGCGATGACAACCGCATCGACGCTGGCGTCTGGCAGCGGGATTGCCTCCGCGGTACCCGCTCTCACATCGACTCCGGGCGCCAGCTCAGCCAAGGCGCTGCGCATCTCAGCGACCGGCTCAACCGCAATGAGCGAGGCGCCGGTGCTTGCCAGCAGACGTGTCAGCTTGCCGGTGCCGGCAGCGAGATCCAGCACCCGCCTGCCAGGCGCCAGTCCCAGCTGCTCGGCGAGCCAGGACACAGCTTCGGGGGGATAGCTCGGGCGACCGCGCTCGTAGGCGCCCGCCCCGCGAGCAAAACCCTCAGCCGCCGCCTCGTGCACGGCATTCGGAGCGCCGGCGCTCACGCCGGTGAGCCCTCGGCGAAGTCGATGACGTCGTAGCCGATGAACTCGAACAAGCGGAGCCCCTCCTGGAAAGGCTGGGGTGAGGCGACCAGTCGGTTGGCGCCGACACCGAAGGGCGAGGAGCCATCACCGTCGAAGGAGACCTCCTCGAAGCCATGGCGCTCGAAGGCCTCGCGGATGTGTGGGGTTAGATCGGGTGGCTGGCGGTGGCGGGTCCAGATCACCGTGGCCGCCGGAGCGCAGAGCCGCGGGAGATGACCGATCGTATTGGCGATGTCATCGGCTGTGATGTTCCCGAACACGCCGCACATCAGGATGAGATCGGCCGGGACCGCACCCTTGTAGGCGTCGGTGATCGACGCATCCCCCACGACCACCTCCACCCCATCCAGACCGGCGGCTGAGACGGCTTGGCGCGCGAGCAGCACGTTGTGCTCGTCAAGCTCGACAAGACGGGCCGTGACGTCCCCGTGCCGGGGATGCTCGACGAGCACCCCGATGAGATCGTGCCCCTGTCCCGCACACACGCTGACCGCCCGCACCGGCCCGGCAGGCACACGGTCCAGGACGGCGCGCACCCGATCCTGCACCAGCACCAGGCGACGACCCAAACCCGAACCAGGGTCCCCATACCCCTCGTGCCACGCTCGCCAGTCCACGATCGTCTGAGACTACCGGCAGTCAGAGGCTACGCCGGCGACGGCGGCCGCGGGCCGTACGCTCCAGGGGTGCTGATCGAAACCGAACGGCTGCTGTTGCGAGCGCTCGTGATGGACGATCTTGACGAATTCGCCACGCTGCATCGCGATCCGGAGGTCGTCCGATTCGTGCGGGCACTGGACCGAGGGCAGGCAGAAGAGCGGCTGCGGGCCAACGAGCAGGAATGGGCAGAGCGCGGTCATGGGATGCTGGCTGTTCTCGACCGGTCAAGCGGCCGGTTGCTCGGCCGTGTCGGGTTGAAGTACTGGCCGCAGTTCAAGGAGACCGAGGCCGGATGGTTGCTAGGTCGAGATGCATGGGGGCACGGATACGCCACGGAGGCCGCCCGGGCGTGCCTGGAGTCGGGTTTCGCGATGCTGCCCGTCCCATACATCACCGCGATGATTCAACCCGCGAACACGCGCTCGACACAGGTCGCGCAGCGACTCGGCTTCCAACCCCTCCGCGAGGACGTGCTGCTCGGCGACCCCGTCATCGTCCATGCGGTGAACCGCGAGAGCTGGGCCAGCCTGAAGTCCATTGTGGGCAATCCACCGGGGTGAGCACCGACACTTGGCAGTTATCGTGTAGGGGTGAGCTCGCAGGCCTCTCCGTTGCTTGTCATCGCACCCGGTGGTGGGACGCGCTCGCGGCTGATCCGCCGCGCCAGGCTGCTTTCGTGGCTGAGTATCGGTTGGATGACGATCGAGGCGGCGGCGGCAATCGTCGCAGCCCTGATCGCGGGGTCGGTCGCGCTGCTCGGGTTTGGCTTGGACTCGCTGATCGAGCTGGCCTCGGCGAGCACAATCTTGTGGCTCTACACCGGCGCCCGTCGTGGCTCCGATGTGTCCGAGCGACGCGCGCAGCAGATCATCGCCGGGTGTTTCGCGGTCCTCGCGGTCTTTCTGGCGTTCGACGCGATCAGCACCCTCGTTGGCGGCCGGCGTCCCGACACGAGCTGGCTGGGGTTGGCGGTGGCGGTCGGCGCGATCGTTTTCATGCCGGTGCTCGCCAAGGCTAAGGGTCGCGTTGCCGCGCAGCTAGGCTCGGTTGCGACCGCTGGAGACGCGGCGCAGTCATGGCTGTGCGCCATCAGCGCTGCCGCGGTGCTCGTGAGCATCCTTGCTAACAGTGTGCTCGGCTGGTGGTGGCTTGATCCAATAACCGGCATTGGGATTGCCGCCTTGGCCGTACATGAGGGCCGCAGGGCTTGGGCTGGCGAGATCTGTGCTGACTGCGCACCGATCGGCTTGCAGCCGGACCCGGGCTGTGATGACGGCTGCTGCTAGGCGCGCCCTGTTGGACTGAGAATGTGGCGGTCGAGCTGTAGGCGCAGGTCAGGAGCGGTAGCGGTTTACGGCGATCAGAGCCCATAGTGCCTCGACTACTCCGAAGGGCCAGGTCCCGGCGAGGAATCCATAGGCGCTTGACAGGGCGCAGCCGCAGGCGAAAGCGAGGATGAAGCCACGGCCGCGTCATTCGAGGGCATACATCAGCACCATGAACGTGACAGCGCAGGCACCAAAGACTGTGAGCACAACAGCATTCTCCTAGCAATTTGGTCGTCGTAGCCTATGTCGAGGGTCGTGGGCAAATCGTCACGGCTTTCGCAAGGAGATCAATGCCATGACGATCACGATCGGCTCGTCCACTTTCGACAACGTCCTCTATGACGCCGATGTCGACGTGCTCTACCTCCACGTCGGCGATCCGTCCACCGCTGTGGACTTCGACGAGTCGCCCGAGGGTCACGCGCTGCGTTTCGACGCTGAGGGGCAAATAAAGCTGCGGCGCACGACGCGTGGCATCCCCCAGGTCAGCGGCCTTGCCGGCCGAAGTTCGTTCGAAACGCCGGGTCTTGATCTCGCGTTTCAGGGGGCACGGGAGACTGACCTGGCGCGGTGGTGAACTGAGGACCGATGGACTGGCGACTCTTGGCGCCGACTGGTCAAGTTGATTGGCGGCGATTCGCAACGACCTTGCGCCACGACCGCACAGCGACCCACGCCGATGCGATGACTATGCAGCCGATGACGACCCAGGCGCGAGCCGAAAAGTCCCGCTGACTGCGGATGGCGACAAGTACGCCGCCCACACCCAGATAGATCGCAAGCGTGGATGACAACACAGCGGCAAGCAGCGGCCGCCGCTTCTCGGACCGGAGTTGCACCCCGCGATAGCGCAGCGGTCGCCGTCCGCCTGTTCCGCTCATCAGTCGGAGCGTAGCGACTCAACCGAGCCAGGCGGGGCGCACAGCCCAATTATTTGGTGCTCATTGGGCAACGTGGCGCCGGGCGCTTTAGGTGACGTCGATTGTTCTGACGACGTAGTTGCCGTTGGGCAGCGCGAGGCGGACGTGGACCACGCCGGGCCGGCGGAGCGCGTAGCGCACCCTGAATCCGCCATCGCTGGCGTTTGTGGACGCGAGTTCGTACCACGGCCCTGATTCCCACCGGCCTTCCACGATGATCGGGCCGCTTACGCCTGGCGGGAGCGTGCCGGTGACCGTCATATATGTACCCTGGGACACCGAGCTTGGGCCGCTCATCGTGGTGTAACGCGGGGAAGGCGGCGTGGTGGCCTTGGGGGAGGCGTGTGGCAGTCGTAAGTACGGGGTCGGAGCGGGTCGACTTGAGGGAGCGCTGATCGTGCTTTGGCGGAGATGGTTCAGCGCGCCGCTGTAGTACGTGACCGCGGCCGCTACAAGTATGAGCGCGGCGACGGTATCTCTCAGGGAGTGGCGTTTACCGAGGGGTCGGGGTTTACCGAGGGGTCGGGGTTTACCCTTGCTTTTCGGGCTGGACCACGTCGGTGCGCCGCCGGTTGGCCGCGAACTCCCGTAGAAGCGCCGGCGCTCTGCGTCTGACCATTTGGCCCAGTCTCGCTCGCGCCAGCCCATGTGCTCCAGCATCGGCGGATGAGGGATTGCGTACTCTCGACCTCGGTGCTGTCTGGCCGGATGTTTGAACTGCTCGAATCGTAGTCTCCAGACGTGACGCCCTGCCGAGCCTAAGCTGCGATCCGCTTTGAGGTCGTGAGCAGCTCGTGCCGGAAGTCCCAGGCCGACGCCAGGAGCCCGACGCTCAACACCGCCGTGAGGATGTTGATCGCGAGCTCGATCACGCCGCCGTGGCCCTTGGAGTAGATGCCGTGCTGCAGGTCGTAGAGCACGTCCATCGCGCATAGATAGACGCCCGCTCCGCCGAGCACCAGGAGCCACATGAGGGCGCTCGGCCGACGCCGCGACAGCTGCAGCGCGGCGATCAGAGCCGCTGTGAGCAGCCACCCGTCCGCGAGCGGGAAGGACTGCTCGAAGGCGATGTACCGCGCGGTGTGATTGCTTGCGACGATGCCACGGTCAGTGGACCAGGCGACCCAATATGCCACCAGCAGCGCCGCGGTGAAGATCAGCAGCGACGATCACGCGCGGGCGCCATGCCTCGAAGTGACCGAGACCCAGCAGATGGGAGCCCGGCAGCCGGCTTGCCTGGCCCAGGTCAGTTCGCGACGCGTTCATCGGGGGCGCTTTCGCGCGAAGGTTTCGCATCGCCTCGGCGGTGGCCGCGTCGGCGGGGAACGTCAGCTCGATCGACAGCTCGGAGGTTGTGACCTCCGTCGCGGTGCCGAAGGTGGCGACCGTGGCGAAGAACGACAGCACGTCGCCTTCGGGGGAGCGCATCCGCATCAGTGGCGTGATGATGTGACTCGTGGCTGTCTCGCCGGTGGGCCGGTGTTCGGGCGCTGGGTAGCCCGTCACCTCCTGCAGCAGAGCGGCGAGGTCCTCGTCTCCGGTGATCGCGACCTGACGTGCCAGCCGTCCGAGGAAGTACGCCCGGACCTCGCCCAGGTTGACTGTCCAGCGGGCCAGCCCAAGCGGGTGCAGGCCGACGCGCATCACGTTGACCGGCGCCTGGAGGAGCGCCGGGTCGACCCACGTGGCCATCATGGTCATCGCGGAGTTGGCGGCGACGAGGTTCCAGCCGCGGTCGACGACGACCGCCGGGTAGGGGTCGTGGCCGGCGAGGATCAGATCGAGCGCCTCGCGCACCGGCGCGAGCTCGGGGTCTGCAAGCGAGCGCTCGGGGATCGCCGGGGCATGGCCGGCGGCGAGCAGCAGCTGGTTGCGCTCCCGCACCGGGACTTCGAGCTGCTCGGCGAGCAGCAGCACCATCTCTGGGCTCGGCGTCGAGCGGCCCGTCTCGACGAAGCTCAGATGCCGCGCCGAGATCCCCGGCGTCGAGCGCCACTTCGAGCTGGGTGCGCCGCCGCCGTTTGCGCCACTCACGCAATAGCGGCCCGACCCGTGGCTGGGAGCTGATGGTTGCCATTCCGGTGGCCGACTCTAGCCCCGACGCGTTCGTCCGTCGATTACCTCTCAGGTAATCGACAGCACGACCTTGCCCTGGAACGATGACCGTCCAATCAAACCGTAACGGGGGTGGGGCGCATGGCGATCACGACAGGCGAGCAGACCGGGAGCGCGACGTACAGCGCGATCAAGCTCGCTGGCCTGGCAGGCCTGGTGAGCATCGCGCTTGGGATCGCCGGCGCAATCGTCGATGAAATGCAGACGTTCCCAAGGACTGGCGCGAGCGCGAGCGAGATCGCGGGCTACGTCGACGCGCATCGCTCGGCGTTGCTCGTCGCGATGGTCCTCTCCACAATCGCGGTGGGGCTCTGGCTGGCCTTCGGAGTCGGCGTCTGGCTGTGGCTGCGGGAGACGACCGGCAGCGTGAGCGTCCCTTCGGTGTGCTTCCTGGCTGGGCTCGTCAGCTTCGTCACGCTCCTTCTCGCCGGCTTCACGGCCGCCTTCGTGCTCTTCTATCGCGCGCCCAACGCGCCTGATCCCCGGCTGCTCTACGACCTCGGATTCGGGCTGCTCGCGATGTCCGGAGTCCCAACCGCGCTGGCGCTCGGCTCATACGCGGCACAGGTACTCAGCGACAGCCGTCTGCCTGCCTGGACAGCATGGCTTGCCGTCGTGGCCGCGCTGGCGCACATCGTGCTCCTCGCCTCGCTGGTAATCCCAAGCGGATTCTTCTCACTTGAGGGAGGAGTAATCATTGTCATTCCTGCCATGCTGTTCGCCTGGATCACCGGCATGAGCATCGTCCTGCTACGGGCGAAACCCACGGAAGACAACGGCCCCGCCTAGTCGTGGAAGCATCGCTTTAGTCTGTTTGGTTTGCAGCGTCCAATACATCCGCGCTGGTAGTAATATACTGCCGATATGGATATAAGCGAGCTGTTTCCTGCTGGTCCGATCCTCAGCGAGGAGCGCCAGATCGGCCGCGTCCCGGCGATCGAAGCGCTCGCCGCCCGCATCCGTGCCGGCGACGTGACGCGGATCTTCGACCGCCGACGCTGGGGCAAGAGTAGCGTCGCGCGAGCGGCGCTCGCACGCCTGGAGAGCGACGGGCTGATCGCTCGGCGCCTGCCGCTCGACGAGTACCCGACCTCCGAGGCGGCCGCGACCTTTCTTGCGTCCGCGTTCGCGTCGCCGGCGGCACGCGCGGTCAAGAGCACGCGGTCGCTCGGCAGCCGGATCGCCGATCCCTTGAGGCGTGCCGGGCAGACGCTCGGTAGCCCCGAGACGAGCCTGATGGGTGAGTTGCTGGCCGGGTTGGGCAGCGAGCAGCTCACGCTGCAGCGCGTCCTCGAGCTGATCCCCGAGGAGCTCGCCAGAACAAGCAAACGCGCGGCGCTCGCGATCGACGAGGCACACATCATCGCGAAATGGAGCGAGCAGGAGCGTGCCGCGCTGCGTGCCTTCTTCGCGCGCGACGATCGCCAGACGGGCGTAGTCCTGGCGAGCAGCGAGGCCAGCGCCGAGGAGACACTCAAGCAGCCCGAGATCCTCGGCTACCTCGGCGAGCACTTCCAACTGGCGCCGATCGCCGAGGACGACTGGCGCCATGGCCTACGCGAGCGCTTCGATCACGCAGACGTACCGATCGCACCCAACGCGCTCGATCTACTACTAGACGAATCGCGCGGCCATCCGTACTGCACGATGCTGCTCGCCAAGCACGCCGCGGAGCTTGGCCTCACCTTCGGTGAGGTCACCCTGAGTGTTGTGCAAGTCGCTCTGCCCACCGTACGCGAGCACGAGGCTTGGAAGCTCCGATGAACGTCGCCGCGAGTGGGATTCCCAGCGGTGCTGAGCTCGTGCGCTACCTCTACCCGGATGCCCCCCCGTGGGCCCGCACGCTGCCAGCACCCGGCGAAACCCTGATCCTGCACGGTGACCCCGGCTCCGGGATCGACGAGGCGCTCGAGTGGATCGCCGAGGCCACCCATCCCGCCGGACCAGTTGTCACGCTCGATCCGCGGCTCGTCGGCGATTACCCCTCGCTCGTCCGCGAGCTGGTGAGCTCGATCGCGGCGGACGCCTTCGAGGAGGATCTGTCCGCGCGCCTGGCCGTGATCGGCGAATCACCGAGCGGCCCGCTGCCTAAGCTCCCCGCGGGACGACCCGACTTTCTGCAAGTAGCCGCGAAACTAGTCGACCCCTCAAACGAGTATTCGCAAGGCGCCCTGGCAGAGGTCCTGCGCTACCTGCCGTCAGGGCTGCTCGTCATACGCGACGCACACCTACTCACCGCCCGCTGGGCACACGAGGCCCTCTGGGAGCTGCGCGGAGTCGTCCAAAACACCCAGCGCCACGCGCTCGTACTCGGCTCGCTGACCGAGGCGTATCGCGTGCTCGTCGCCCCCTCCGCGGCATTCCTCGGCGCCGGCAGGATCGACCCAGTAGGCACCGACAGAGGACCCAAAACCTGGGAGCGAGTCGTCGACACGCACCAGATCGCGGTCAGCCGTGAGGATCTGCACTTCCTTCTCTCTCACACACACGGACTAGCAATCCCAACCCTCAGTCTTCTTACAGACGCCGAAACAATAGGCGCCAGCACAGCCCTGGCAGAACATGTACAACGCGCCTCCGAGCAGATCCCGGCGGTGCTCGAGACCGCGCGGATCATCAGCCGCTACGGACCATCGCTCCTGTTGCGTCTCGCTCGCGGCCTGCCGCCCTACGCACGGCCATCCGCGAGCGCACGCGACACAAACCGCGCGCTGCGCCAGCTCGCATACCACGGCCTGGTGGCACGCGCCGGCACGCGAGCATGGCGTGTCGCGGACCCACTCCTCTCCGACGCGCTTCTCTCGCGTCCGCTGCCGTCGCAACTCAGCTGACGCCGTGAGGCGGTAACCGTCTGGGCGATCGCGCTCAAGGTGAGAAATGGCCGAATGCGGCTCTCAGCGGATGTGGTACCAGCTTTTTGTTACCACAGATACCTGGGCTTCAATGGATCAGTCCCGATTTGGCAGCCTGGTCAAATGCTCTTTCCAGACGGCCGGGTACCCGTCTACAACTGGACTGAGCAGCACTACGCCGAGGGTGTCGCAAAGAATTCGCCGGAGCGAACCGATAAACGCTTCAAGCAAATGGTGCGGGCCTTGAAGCGGCTCGTAGTTGAGCTGAACCACGCGGGTCACCTTGCGTTCGATGTCCCCTCGTTTTTCGCCGAGTCACTTGTATTCAACGTCCCTGACTACTGCTTTGGGAACGAATCATACGTAGAAGACATGCGGGAGGTGCTCATCCACGTGCACAACAGCACCGTGCGGGAATTCACATGGCGGCAGTGGATGGAGGTTAACATGGTCAAGACGCTATTCTGCGACGGTCAAACCTAGACTCCTGCACAGGCCGCACAGCTGGCGACTCTCGCCTATAACTGGATGGGCTATAAATGATCAGACAGGAAGGCAAGGTTGAAGCTATTTCTTCAGCGTGTTCGCTGCTGCGAGCGCTTCACCTCCGGCAGCATGGGTCTCGACAAGCGGCTTTAGACGTCGCGAGAAGCGGAGTTCGCCGCCAGATTTCCGGTCGGTGAAATATCGGCCTTGCAGATCGCTTCCGTCGCCGGGCGTATCTAGCACTACGGCACCGAGATGCATTTTGCTTTTATGCTGAACAGCAGGTCGCGGCGTAGCTCGATAGACGTAAAGGAGCTGCTGGACGCCATCCCTATCTGCCTCAAAACTCGCTGCCAGTGAGACCGACGCAGAATCCTTGGTCAGAAGGCGAGCCGAGACCGACCAGAACCTCTGCCGAATGATGAGGTATACGTCAGTGTCAACCGGCACCTGCACTCCAGTCGTCTCATCGCGGGCGTCTGATGCGAGCTCACCGTGCCACGTACCGTGTATCGCCGGACGTCTGGACAGTTTGCAAATCCCCGGCCAACGCCAGATGAAGCGATCAAACAACCAAAGCAGTACCGCGGACGCGGTAACGGCAGGACCTATCGGAGCAAGCCATTCCGATGCGTTGGTCGGAGAGTGACCTCGTGCCACGGAGTAGCCAATCAACGTAAAGACGGCAATGGCGGCAACGAAATAGAGAACGTTTTTCGAGGGCAGAGCTCTCAGCTCCCGTTGATGTAGTTCCACGCGATATACGCAAAGTTGGAAGCCTCTTCAGGCTTCCATGTCTGGCCGTCGCGCCACAGCCACTTCAGGCCGTTGACCTCGACCCAATCTTTATGGGTGTCGTCCTGGATTGCCTGCCACAGTTTCGCTAGCAAATCCAGAGCCGTGTTCTTGTACGAGGTCGTCCCAAAGCCGCCATTCGGCAGGTTGTAGAGCAAACACTCAATAAAATAGCCCTGCACTTCGTCTTTTAGCAAACCGACACTCAGCATGTCGTTCTCCAAACGCTTCAGCGCACGAACCAGCTGCTTGTAGCGTTTCGTGGTCGCGGTGTTCTTGGCAATGCTGTTGGCTTTGTGCTGGTCTGGCCAATTTGTGATTGTTCCCTCGTCCGTCCGGTAGACGCGGTTTCCGACATCAGGAGTGGCGCCGAGAATTGTATACCGCTTGAGCCGGAAGGATGGGACGACATCAGCGTCGAGCGTCGTTGAGCTTTTGGTGACAGTGATCGCGGTCTTGCCCGTTACGTCCACAGCGGCACCGCCAAACGCAATGACCAGGGCGTCGCTAATCCATTGCCTATATTCGCTAGGACTTGGTCCGTCCCCGCCTAGCGTAACGCCCAACTGCTGCCAACTGTATTTCTCGGCGTCGTTCACCCTGGTGATGTAGGCCCATGACGTCCATTCGACCGCGATGTCCACGTCGGAATCGCGCCGCACGTTCGTCTTGTTGGCGTAAGAGCCCTTGACGAACACGCGGACATTAGATGCGAGGCGCTTGTCCGCCATGATCGCATCTCGAATCCGCTTCTCACTACGGTCGCGGTCCTCCTGCTCTGTGGCCGAGGCGGGTCCGATCGAGTTACGTAGCCAGTTCTCCCAGACGCGTGCCACTTCGGTCAGCCAGCCTGTCCGCTGCCCGTCGCCTCAGCCCAGCCCTGCGGCCTGACCTGCTCCAGTGCCGCAGCTAGCTGCACGTAGGCGGCGGCGGGCTTGGCAGTCTGCCCCGGCATCTTGCCGACGGTTTCGGCCGCCTGCGCGAGCCGACGGAGCACATCCGGGATGGCGCTCTCTGGGATGCTGGTGACGTGCGCACCGCGGTAGTTGCTGAGGACCGCCCCGATGGCCTTCGGTAGTCGCGGACCATCGACGCTGCCGTCATCGCACAGATAGGGGAGGTGCCAGGTATGTGGGTCCCCGGTGTCGCCAACATATGCAAAGCAGTGAGCGGGCACCCGATACTTCGGATGAAGCAACCGTCCGTCCGTCTTGGCCGTCGCCGTGTCCGCGGGCACGAGCTCAGGCAAGAGCCGCAACGCGGCGTCATCTGCTTGGGCGCGCTCCCGATAGATACCATCCATGCTGAGCCACCACAGCGCCTCAGCAGGTTTGGGGTCCTCGAGTGAGCAGAACACACGGTCAGACAGTCCCCCATGGCGGACGTCAGCGGCGTAGAACATGTGACCGTCGCTGATCGCGACGCACCGGACCTTCTGCTCGGCGGCGTAGCGGCAGGCCTGTTCGAGGGCGGCGTCGACCGCGCGCCGATTCCACGCTAGCGCGCCAGGCCGCTTCGCCTCAACGATCAGGTGCTTGATACCGAGCCTGGTAAGCAGGAGATCTGCGTAGCCGACCTGGTGATTGAGATCACCCGGTGTCCAGTCGAGCACGGTCGTGAAGAGATCCTCGATCACGCTCTCGGTCGCTCGCTCAGCGGCATGCCCGAAGCGCTCATGCTCTCGTAGCCGCTCTAGCCGTGTGTCCTGGAAACTGCGCCAGCTCGAGCAGATCCGCTCATTGCAGCGCCGGTATGAAGCAAGCTGCTCGAAGCCGCTCATCGTCCCCCGAATTCATTAGCTCGCCTTGGGCGGCTCGCCGTACCCCGGCGGCTGGTCTGCTTGTCCGTTTGCCGCCAGAGGCGACCCGGGCTGACCGTGATGCGTGTCCGCGCCTGAGCGTCCGGTGAGCATCCCGGCGATCCCGCCAACCGCGGCCGACGCGATGGAACCCAGGACAGACACCGCAGTCGCGATTTCTGAGCCCTTGCTCGCATGACGCGCGATGAAAAATATCCCTACGACGCAGAATACGCCAACGATGCCCAACGCCATGACGCCGACGAACTGCGGACGATGGACCCATCCCTCGTGAACCACACGTGCCCGCTCGCGTTCTAGGCGCACCAAATCATCACCGGAGACACCCTCGTGCTCGTGCGGTAGTCGCCTGCGAAACCTCATAGGTCAGCCATCAACCCGTGCTACCGGCACCTGGATTTGGGCATAGCGGCCCCTTGATACATCTTTCGATGTGACCCCCAAATTTAGACCGTGAAAATGTACCTGCATTCTGCTCAGCGGAACCTTACCAAGTCCGCTGAGGACATGCTCGCCGGATAGTCGGTACCTCAGGCGGTGGGCCAAATGGCCGAGAATTGGGGCTTTGTGCGACTGGGGCCGCAGGAAGACGAGTGCAGGGACGCTTCATCCGGAGCGTCCTCTGCGAAGACTAACGGCCAATTGGCGTCGTCCGGCCGTAAGCGCTGGGCGAGTTCAGCTTGCGCCTTCGGCGCTGCGCACGGCGTCTTGGATCGACGCCGAGGAATAACAGAACTCTGCACGAACGCGATTGCTACCGTCCTGCCTCGTCATTCTCGCTCGAACAGCGCCGGCTCCAGAGAGCGACGTTAGGCGATGTCGCTGACGGGACCCGACGGTCCGGTCATGGGTGGCACCGGGATTTTGGAGGATCCAGGACGGCAGCGCTCGTGGGATCTAGGAAGTCCATCACGGTCGCTGCGTTGGCGTCACGTCTGGTGAGGGCGGGTAGATTCCACTTCGCCTCGATGGTCGCCAGCACGGAGGTGTGGTCATGCACGACATTGGTGGTGCCGCCTGGTATTGAGTAGGGCGATACCACGATCGTGGGCACGCGTGGACCGTAGAGGTCATAGCCACCCTGGGGTTCGCCTGGCTGCAGCACGGGCGCGATGTCGTCGGGTGGTATAGCGGGTAGCGGTGAAACGTGGTCGTAGTAGCCGCCATGCTCATCATATGTGTAGATCAGCAATGTTCTCGGCCAGCTGGGCGACTGCAGGACAGCTTCGATAACCGAGTGCGCCCATGCCTCCCCTGGGTACATGTCCTGGGGATCCTCCTGGGTCTCAGGAGAGTCGGCGCTAGCCAAGTCGGCCTCTATATCCGAAAGCAGCTCCTTGAATGGGGACGGTAGTGACGCGATTGGAGCGCCGATCTTGGAAGCGGCGCCAATCCGGGGGTCGAGGAAGCTGACGGCCGGGAGGCTGCCCATCCGGCAGTCGTCAAAGAACTTTGTGATTGGGATATGGTGATCGAGGTGGTCGACGATGGTGCTCGGGATCACCATCGTCATCGGAATGTCGGAAAAGTAGTTGGACCAGGTGATGTTGTGGTTTGAGAGCACGTCGAAGATCGTGCCGTTCGCAGGACGGTGCTCGAAAGCGTGTAGCAGTTCGGCGTCGTTGGTGGCGGTGCCACCGAATGCCGTGCCCGCCAGCAGAAACCGTCGGTTGGGGTAGGTCGGTCCCGGCATCGAGCAGAACCAACGGTTGGCTAGCGTAAACGTGCTCGCTAGCGAATAGGCGAACGGGAGAACCTCGGGAGTGTAATATCCCATCGGCTGCGCCGATCGCATCGACCTCACAAACCCATCCATCGCGCCGCCGTTTATCTGCTCGTGAGTATCCGCCCAACTCTGTGACACATCCGGGCCCTGCGCCGTCGTAGTCAACGGGAATGCGGTCACGAGGCTTGACGTGTTATCGGCACCCGGATTTGAGTCAGTGGCCACGCCGTTTTGGAACTTCAACCCGTCGGCGCCGGGATGTGTTAATGGCAGTGCCCCAAGCAGATTGTCAAACGAGTGGTTCTCCATCATCACAACAACGATGTGATCGAACGGCATGTCCGGGTTCGGCGTGCCCGCCGGTTGACCCGGGACCGGAAGGCTTCTAGCCTGCCGGAGATCAACGGGCGGAGCCATAGACCCGGCTGGACGGTCGCCAGACACATAAGGATCATACGCTCGACGCAGCGCCAGCAGGAGGCTCGCGGCGGCTCAGATGCCCGCTCGCAGGGGATCCCGCAGGTTCTTTGGTTCTATGGGCTTCTTCTTCTACAGAAAAAGTGGCAAGATTCATCGTGATGGAACCCGCAATCGCGCCTGAAATGGTCGCCGTGATCCCACGCCCGGCCCACACCGTCCGGATCGTCTTCGCTGACGGCGAGGTCCGCGACGTCGACATCACACCCCTGCTCGACACGCCGGCGTTCTCCCCCCTACGTGAGACCGCCATCTTCGACCAAGTCAAGGTGGACGAGGCCACCGGCACGATCACCTGGCCCGGCGACGTCGACCTGGACCCAGATGTGATCTATGCGGCCCTGGACCTCGGCCCACACAAGGCGCGGATCCACGTACTCGAGCCGGCGTGATAGCCAGCGAAGTGCTCGCGTGACTAATTACGCGGCGGTTCTCATCCGATACGGGCCTTGTGAGGCGCGCGGAAATCGGTGTCGAGCCAGCGTTGCTCGTTGAGCAGCTGGCAGAAGTATTTGAGGCGGCGAGGCCGACTCGGATCAAGGCCGGTCGCGTCCGCGTCGACCATCGAAAGGTTGATGGCCTCGTAAAGAAGATCAACAGGGCGACCGGAAGCAGAGCCCGTCGAGACTGGCGTGGGCGCGCGACGGTTGATTCTGCGTCTCCCCTCGCCGCAGCCGCCAACGACGCGCATGAAGCGATCGCACGCACCCGCAGAGTCCCGTTGACCGACGACGTGCTTCTGCGCTACGAGCAGGCCGAACAGATCGCGTCAGCGCTTCGCCGGGCAGCGGCGTAGCGATGCCTAGCGGTGGTAGGAAGGCCCGAACGCTGGCAGACCCAACGCGAGCCTCAGCTTGGCGCCAGCCGGTCCTGCTCGCATGGATGCTTCCGTCAGCTTCGAGTTCCAGGCGGCGAATGACGCACGGGTCAAGAGCGTCGGCGGCCTGGCGTGTTCGAGACGGATGTTCGTCATGTGAGCGAACGAGCGAACGAGGCTTCGTATCTGCTTGGACCATCGGGCGGCGAGCAGTGACCAGATGCCGTTCTGGGTCGCGGTGATGAACTGCGAGCTCGCCGTCACGATCTGTTCGTAGGGCATCTTGGCGTTCCAGTTGGCGCGTTCGGTTTCAAACTTGTCAAATGCAGCCCCCGCTGCCGCAAATAGGCGCAAGTACTGCGCTGCAGCGGCGCTGACTGCTGGCGCTTGCTCTAGCGTGAAGGAGTCGTCGTGCGGCGTAGTCGGCGCCAAGTTGCTGTGGTTTACCGACATCCACTGCGAGTAGAGAGCGGCTCGTGAAGGCTTGGCCGAATTCACGGTGAGGTCTTGAAATACGGGCGGCGCCATCTGCGGGTAGCGGGCGTGGTCGTTTTCGCGCCCAGGATCCTCCTGCAACCATGCGGCCTGGTTGAAAGGCCCATCCGTCTCAGCCCCTATCGAGAAGCGCGCTTTTTTGCGGGATGTGTTGTCCGTGATGGCAAGCGTCCATTGTTTGTTAGCGAGCGTGAGACTCGCTGAGAGCGTGTCGCCAGGACTGACTGGGAACAGCGGCCGTGGCTTGAAGTGGTGGGCGGTATCACTCCAGACTGTGAAGTACACGTCGACTGTCTTTTGCTTCTGGCTAGACCAGAATCGGCTCTCGATCTCACCAATCTGCACGAAGCGAGCCGGCGGACCTCCCCCTTGCACTCCAATCCAGGTGGCCGCCTGGCTTAGGGCCGACCCGCGGGCGATCCGGGGCACGGTGAACGACCCGCCGGCTGAGTGGACGCTGCCGATCCACGCGTAGCCGGCGAACGGCCCGAACGGCGCATCAGAGAAGCCGTCGGTGATTTTCCCGCCGCTCCTCTCGGGTACGATTTTTATGAACAGGAAAAGAAGTAGAAGGGCCACCACCACTCCGATTCCGACCAGACGCCTACGGCGAGTCATCGCGCACAAAATACCCTGCGTCTCGGTCAGCCTACACAGCCGTCTGAACCGCGTCAGCGCGGGTGCGAAGCTCGCCTCAGACCGAGCACCACCGCGATGGTCGCTCTCGCTGCGAGCCTCTTGCCGTACCGAGTGCTCTGGCTGATGACGCGTAACGCCGAGCCGCGATGTGCACGGCGGCTGACTCTCCCGAGGCGGCAGTGGGCTTTGGCGAGGGCGCGGCGTGCGGCGCTCAGCGTGTCGCCCTTCAGATCGGGGACGCGGCAGGCGGGGTGCTCGGCTTGATTGGGTGCATTTTGTTGTGCTCCTTCGGCGTATTTGAGTTCGGCGGCACGCTGCACGGCGCCTTCCCTGACCTGTTGTTCTTCGTGTTCTTTGGCGCGCTGTTCTGCGACGGTTTGTTCAGCGCCTTCTTTGCCGCTCTGGTTGGCCCAAGGGAGTTCGGGTGGTGTGTAATGTTTTGTGTCCTGGCTTCCGTTGGGGGCGGCCCCGGGCGGGATTTCTTGGATCGGTGGCGAGGCCACGGATGGTAGCTGCAGCGCAGCATCGATCCCGGCAGTGGTCTTGCCCGCTTCGATGATCACCGGCTGCGCCTCGGACAGCAGCGGGACTTCGTTGTAGAACTGCTGCTCATACCCCATGGCGGATGGGCCGAATTCGATCTTGTACGGACCCGGTTCGAGTGCGTAGAAGTAGCCGTATTCGCCGTGGGAGTTGGTGTCAGTGCAACTGGAAACCAACCACGGACCGTTTTCGTTGCGTGCGCACACTGGGACGTCTTCCAGTGGCGTGCCCGATCCGGCGGCGGTGACCCTACCGGTTACCCAACCACCTTCTTGCATTCGCGCGTTGATCGGAGAGGTGACCGCACCGGCGACCACCGATACGGGTTGTGCATCTTCGGAGGAGGTGGGCACGCCTGGGTAGTACTGGCTCAGGTACTGAGCAATGTCGTACTGTGCGAGCCCGACGGGATAGAAGAGGACCTTGTACTGCCCCGGGGGCACGTCCGTGATTTCGTATTCGCCTGATTCATTCGATTCACCGCACTCTTCTTTACCATTGCTACCCGCTTCGCGGACACACGCCACAATGTGATAGATCGGCGCGTTGGTCACAGCGTCCGTCACCGAGCCCGCTATACCCCCAGATGGGCTCGCCATCGCATCTCCGGCATTGAACGCCGCGAAGACGAAGGCAATGACGAACACGACGAGACTCCGCCGGCGGTGCAGGGCCGGCCAACTTGCCCTCGCGCCGCGCATGCTTCGCTGAACGAACCCGGCTTGTGTCGAATGGTCCAGCGCGTACATGGCAGCCGCAATATAGCGGCTTCGGAGTCGGCACTACTGTCACAACTACTCGAGGGGCTTTGCGGTTCTTTGGTTCTATGGGCTTCTTCTTCTACAGACAGGCGCGACCGGCCGCCGCGGGAATAAGAGAAAACAGCGATGGTAAAAGGTAAAGCTGCGGCGCGTGGCGCCTGACATGGCCCGGGTTATATGAAAAAGTGTGATTCTAAAAATAAAGCTGCGGCGCACGACGCGTTGGAGTCGATGGGTCTGCGGCCTTTGCCGGCCTGACGTCGCGCGATCCGGTTGGTCTTGGTCTGATCCGATCCGATGGCGGAGGAGACTGACCGGGCGGGGTTGCCGGCCTGGTGCTTACTGCGCACCTGATATCTGCTGAGGAATCGGGGCACCGAGCAGCGCGGCGACAGCACCTACGGCGCCGGCGGTGAGCAGGGTTAGAACGATGCTGCGGCGAAGGACCAGGAGTGCGATCGCCGCGACGGCTAGCACGATGTACTGCCAGGTCTGGCTCAGTGCGCCGGCGAGTGGGATCGCGGAGCCGATGATCGCCCCGGCTGCGCTGGGTGCGGCGCCGGCGAGGAACGCGGTGACCCGCTGGTTGCGTAGTAGTCGCTCGAAGCGCGCGGCGCCGAACAGGACGAAGGAGAACGACGGCAGGAACGCGACGAACGCTGCCAGCAATGCCGCGGGAAAGCCACCGGCGGAGTAGCCGACCGCGGCGACCGTTTGGGTCAGCGGCCCCGGTGTGACCTGCCCGAGGGCGACCGCGTTGAGGAACTGCGCGTGGGTCATCCAGTGGTAGGTGTTGACCGCGTCGGATTGCATCAGCGGGACGATCACGAAGCCGCCGCCGAACGCGAGCGCACCGACCTTCAATGCGGTCCATACCAACGCCGCTGTTCCACCGGGTTCGACGGTCGTGGCGAGCAACGGCCAGGTATGAATGCCGATACCGCCTCCGGCGAGCCGGCGCTGCCATCCGAGCTCGATTGCACCACAGGCGAGTAGGACGAGTACCAGCCATGGGCCGGTCATTGCTGCCGCGGTCGCACCCGCGAGCGCGTACAGCAGGATGCGTGGGCGGACGGCGTCTGTTGTGCGTCGCCAGATCGGCAGCGCGACGCCCAGTCCGGCCGTGATGGCGACGGGTGCGACTGCAGCGCCGGCTCCCATCCCGGCCCCGCGTACCCATATGGGCGGCGATCCCGAGAGAAACAGCACGGACAGCGCGAGGATCATCACCAGGCCGGGCAGGATGAAACCCAGCCCGCCGATCAGCGCCCCACTGGGGCCGCGCAGTCGCCAGGCGCAGTAGATCGCGAGCTGAGTGGATGCCGGCCCGGGCAGAATGTTGGTCGCCGCGATCGCCCGCTCGAACTGATCGTCGCTCAACCATTCGCAGCGTGTCACGCACAACTCACGAAACAGCACGACGTGCGCCGGCGGCCCACCGAACCCGATACACCCGATCCGCCCCCACTCCCTTGCGATCTCCCCCAGCGACGGCTCTGCCGGGGGGGCGGTCGGATGCATTGCGGCAGGGTAGTTGCTCCACTCACTCTGCGACGATCAGGCGATGCTCACCGCCTTTGGCGTCGTCGTCCTCACGTTCATGATGCTGATGTACGCGCTCGAGCGCCGCGGGCCGCGGTTCGTCGCCGCGTTCGCTTGCGGCTGCGCCCTATCGAGCGTCTATGGCTTTCTTCTACCCTAGAGCGATGACCGTCACCGTGATCAAATGGCATCCAAAGCCAAAGCGGGTCGATGCTGATCCAGCTGCCACGCTATCGCTCGACCGCTCCGCCTGGGAGCAAGCCGGCGCGACCTTTACGCCGACCGACGACGGCAACGGCGAGACGCCCGGCCTCGCAACCGCCACCGTCAAAACCCCCGCCGCCCCAGTGCAGATCGGCATCGTCGACTACGACGAGCCCACCACCTACCTGCTCGTGCCCGGCTCCGGCCGAGAACGACTCTCGAGGACGCTCGCCGTCCTGGAGACACTCGAGACCGCCGGCACGCTCCACATCCAAACCGATCTATTCGACCTCGCCGGTGTCGCGCCCGGAGCAACACCACTCGAGGCATAGATCTCTCCCCCCTGCCCACAAACAAGCAGGTCCCCACGCGCGCTGCTCAAGGCCAACGTCGAGCGTGTCGATGCGAACAGCACCAGGTCGAGTCAGATCGACCAGCGTCACGTCGGAGCGGAGATCGACGCCGCCACAGCGCACAGGCGAGCCAATTCGCCTGTGCGTCGTTCGCCTGAGAACCCACCGGGTTGCTGCGGGTACTTCGATTTGCTGCCGATATGGCTGTTGTGGCGCTCAGTGCTCGACAGAAGCGGACCTTAGGACGCGAGCTGCGCGATCTCGTGCTTCGCGTCTGCTTGGTCGCCGGGATCGTGCTCGGCGGGTTCTGGGCACTCCATCACCAGTACGTAGCACCACAACATCCGTGCCCGGCTATACGTGCACATGGCTCGGCGGTCGCCGGTGCCGCTGGACGATGCATCAGCAGCGACCTGTCGGCAGCCATCAAGGCCTGGGCGATCCCGATCTGCGTGGGGGCGCTCCTGGGAATGTTCGTCGGGGTGATGTTTGCGTCGATGATTCGGGTTGGGCGGAAGCCGCGGGTGGGGTGAGGGGGGCCGGTTGCCGACCGGATGACGCTCGCATCACCAGCGGCAAGCAGGAACCCGAATGGCCCCCGCGCACTGCGCTGCAATTCGTCCAACTCACGAGTCTCAATGGCTACGCGGGGGGCGGCTGCTTTCCGCGCAATGACCGGCGATCGCAAGGGAGGCTGCTAGCGATGTCGGTCTAGAGCTGCGGGCGAACGTTTGGCTTCAGCCCGTAGCAAGCCTGCCGACGCTCCGGCCCGGGCTCTCCCGCTCTGGACGACCCCGGGCGTCGCCCAGCCACCGGAATCTCCCCAGGTCAGGTTCGTGGACTGTCCTGTGTTCGGCGACCTGTCGCCAGCGCAATGCCGCTCAGTGCGGCAGATAGACAACATCTTGGGGACCGCAGGCGCCCCCGGCCGAGCACGCGTTGTAGTCGGACTCTTCTGTGAAGGGACCCTTCCAAGTGGTTCCGCCGCCGGTCCCTGAGACGTACGCCGGGCGGTAGGGATAGCCGCAGAAGTAGAACCCCATTTTACCGCCGCACACCCACCAGCGGCCGTCAATGAGCACCGGCCCGGCGTCGCCGGTGGCGGCCCCGTCCGCGGTCAGGTTTATGTACTTGGCGTGTGGGTTGATGGCGCCAGCAAGAATGGTCCGGGCCCGCGCGCATGACATGTGCCACGGATAGATCGCGTCCTTGCCATAGAAGCCTTTGGCCGCGTACCCGCAGCGCTTGACCGTGACCGTCGTCAGTGCGGACGCTGCGCCGACGCCGATCATCAGTAACGCGAAAGCGATCAAGATGCACCGCCATCCCCTGAACATGCGCGCGAGCCTAACACGAAATCGCTGTCGTTCGACAGCGGCTTCAGCGCGCGACCGCATCGGCGACGTCCCGATGGTACCGATCACCGGCACCACATGAGCGCCCCACCGCGTTGCACTCGCCCTGCGCGCCCGAAGATCGACTGCCGCGATACTCGCGGAAACACCGAAGCAGGACCCATCCGGGTCGGCACACGCAGCCTTGAGTTTCGCCAAAAGCAGGCACGCACATCGGCGGCTTGCGACACGCCTGCAGCGGACGAAGACCGAGCGTGCGAGCCGTCGCGACGTTCGCGCTCGGTCGTCAGGCTAGGGCAGAAGCGCAGGCCGAAGATCGTCACTGCTGGTCTTCAGGGTCGCTAGTCGAATGGGGGCCACTGGGGGTAGCGGTTGTGCTGGCGAACTTCTCGGAAGGCCGAACGTCGTTAAGCAGGTAGAGAAAGACCTGTTCTGTCGCCATCCGGACGCCACGTTCTCGAGCAGTCCGGGCCTTTCCCGACTGCGAGTAGGGGTCGGCGGCGACCACGAGCGCCGTTTTCCTGCTGACTGACCTTGTGACACGTAATCCCGCTCTGGTGGCCAGTGTTTCGATCTCGGTTCGGCTCATCTCCATATCGCCGGTGAAGGCCACTCGATCACCACATCGCAGCGCCGAAGCGGATCTATCGATGGGCGAGACAGAACTGTCCGGCTGGCCTTCAAGTATGGCGACCGCCTCGTCGGCAAGCACGCCGAGCAGTTGAGCAACAGCGAGAAGGTCGGCACGCTCGGCATCGGTCATCACCTCGTCCTGCCACGCAGCGACAGATAGGTCTTTCAGGTACGCACGATGGGCGTGCTCGGCGGCTCCACGCGTCAGTCCCAGCTCAGCTGCTAGCGCGCATAACTCGACAAACTCGTGCTCGGTCACCATGCGGTCTTCCAACACCCTGTCCAGCACACCGAGGTAGGTGTCGACCTCACCGCTTGAGCCACGTGGCAGACGATCCAGAAGGTGAGCCAAAGACGCTCGCTGGCTTGCGCGGCGCAGCGTCTGTTCTGCACGGGTTACCGTTCGGATCTCATCCCCCTGCGGAGTAGGTTTCCACACAGCCTGGCCGGCTTCGATCACGGCCTTCTTCCAGGAACTCGGCAATTGCCGGTGCGCTGCGCGGAAACGGGCGAGCAATTGTGCAGCAGCCCGCGCATCGTCAAGGGCGCTGTGGTGTCGAGGCAAGTCGACCCGAGCCGCCTTGCAGCACGCTTTGAGGTTGCGGGCGGGCAGATTGTGGAGGTAGTGGCTAGCGAGCTGCATTGTGCACATGACCGGTGGCGGTGGCAGCCGCGCCCCACAGCGGTCGAACTCGGCATCAAGGAATCGCACGTCGAAGCTGGCGTTGTGTGCTACGAGGACCCGCCCGCTCAGGCGTTGCCACACAGCACGAGCAGCAGCGGCAAAGGTCGGCGCGCCCATGACGTCGGCCGCCGTAATGCCGTGGATGTGAGTCAGACCAACATCACGGTGAGGATCGATCAGCGTGCAGAACTCCCCGATGACTTGACCGCTGACGTCGAGATGTACAACAGCGACCTCGATGATGCGGTCTCTCGAGGGATACACGCCAGTCGTCTCCAAGTCCACCACAGCGAAGCCCGCGGATTCAGCCGTCGGTCGTTGACACAGCCCCACGTCAGCGCCCTCGTCCGCTAGGACCTAACGGGAAGGACCCCTGGATCGTCGTGGCCAAGCTCACGTCGGCAATGTAGCTCACGACCGCACGGTGCCGGTCAATGGCAGCGACGCCGACCACATTTCCCGCTTTCGGACCGTCGTCCGACCAGCCAAACGGCGAGTGGGGGGTTTGCTCCGAGCGACCCACAGCCAATCCAGCTAATCCGCTCTCATCACATCAGTCTCGTGATGTTCTGCATGTGGTAAAGATGCCATGGTCATGGCTGACGATCAATCACCAAAGAGCTGGCCATTCATCTGCCCGCACTGCGAGCAAGCGTCAAACGCCGTCGTCCGTGGACAGGCCTACTGGCACGGCTCAGATGAAAGCGAAGGACCGCCGGCGGAGTGGACGATGGTCCAGTGTGATCGTTGCTTCGAGCCGACGCTCCAGGTCCGCGAGGACTTCGGCGGCGGCTTCGAAGAAGATCACAATCCTGCCACTGTCTATCCCGTGCCACAGCGCCTCAACCGAAGCGTCCCCGCCGGGCTGCGGCGCGAGTGGGATGAAGCGCAAACATGCTTTCGAGCGAAGGCATACGCGGCGTGCGTAGTGATGGTGCGACGTACCCTCGAGGGAACCTGCTCAGATCAGGGGATCAAAGGGAGATCATTGGCTCTCAGCCTCAAGCAGCTCGCGGCAGACTGACTCATGGACGACACGCTTGCCCAATGGGCAGACGCGCTTCGGATCATCGGCAACAAGGGGGCTCATTACACAGGCCAACCGGTGGCTCGGGAGGATGCCGAAGATGCCCTTGCGTTTGCCGAGGCTCTCCTTGACCACATCTACGTACTGCGGAAGAGGTTCGAGGAATTCCGCAAGCGGTTGGAGACTTGAAGCTCTGTGACCGGTGACACTCACCTGTGTGTCGGGCGACTGGCGCTGTTGTCTCCCACCCAAAACGCGCGTCAGGGCCCTTTGTGGTTCTTTGGTTCTATGTGCTTCTTCTTCTACTCACAAATACGACGTGAGAAATGTGGAAGGCGATTTAGACTGACCGGGCGTTTCAACTGCCTGGTGGGGAGTTCGGCGGATGAGCGCTACCCCGCCAAGTTTCGGCGTGACGCCATCAGAGCCCGAGTTTGCGAACGCCTGCCTCGTCGAAGCCGAGGTGGTGACCGACCTCGTGACGCACTGTCTGGATGACGTGCTCCCGGAGGCGCTTGGGGTCGTCCCCGAAGTCGCGCACGAGCGTGTCGCGGAAGATCATGATCTCGTCTGGCATGCCACCGCCCCCGAAGAAAGGGGTGCCACGCAGCTTGGAGCCGACGTACATGCCGTACGCGTGGTTCTCGGCACCGCGGTCGGAAACGACGACCGCGACGTGCTCCAGCGCGCGTTGGAACTCGCTTTGTGCGATTCGCAAAAATAAAAGCTGCGGCGCACGACGCGTCCTATTCCGGCCGGCCGATAGCCTTGCCGGCCGTTCGTTCTTCGATTCGCCGGGTCTTGGCCTCGCGTTTACGCTGGCGTGGGAGACTGACCACGGCCGAGCGATCGGATGGGACTGGCGGTCGGGGTGGGTCCGCGGCCTGGCGGAGGCCACGGGTCGGGATGGGTGGGTTGGGCTGGGCGTGGCCGGCGGATGGCGATGGGCGTTTATAAGTGAAAAAAGACAGCGACTAAATAAAATAGCTGCGGCGCACGACACGTTGGATTCGATGGGTCTGCGGCCTTGCCGGCCGAAGTTCGTTCGAAACGCCGGGTCTTGGTCTCGCGTTTACGCTGGCGTGGGAGACTGACCACGGCCGAGCGGACGGATGCTGGTGGCGAGCGGGGCGGGTCCGCGGCCTGGCGGAGGCCTTGGCTCGGGATGGGAGGGTCAAGCGCAGCTGGGCGCGTCGGCGAGGCTTTGCGCCGTGGCGCAGAGATGGCGGTCGGGGTGGGACGGATGACGCGTGGGTGCGGGGCGCTGGCGGTGGGTGGGTTTGGTTGGGCGAGGCAGCGCATGGCGCTGAGCCTTGATAAGGAAAAAAGACAGCGAGTAAAAGAAATAGCTACGGCGCACGACGCGGTTCTATCCGACAGGTCGCGGCCTTGCCGGCCGAATCGTATTTCGAAACGCCGGGTCTTGGTCTCGCGTTTACGCTGGCGTGGGAGACTGACCACGGCCGAGCGGACGGATGGGACTGGCGGTCGGGGTGGGTCCACGGCCTGGCGGAGGCCACGGGTCGGGATGGGTGGGTTGGGCTGGGCGTGGCCGGCGGATGGCGATGGGCGTTTATAAGTGAAAAAAGACAGCGACTAAATAAAATAGCTGCGGCGCACGACGCGTTGGATTCGATCAGTCTGCGGCCTTGCCGGAAGTGCTTTGTGCGATTCGCCGGGTCTTGGTCTCGCGTTTTCGGTGGCGTGGGAGACTGACCACGGCCGAGCGGACGGATGGGACTGGACGATGAGCGCTAGCCCGCCAACTTTGTGGGGCGATACCCAGTAAGGACGGGCGTTCGGCCGCGAACATGTCGGCGACCGGTTGAAGCGTCGCCTTGGCTGCCTACAGTTGTCTGCATGGACCTGACCAGACATGCAACCGACCAGCTGCCAACCCTTCCACTGGGGGCAGGAGCGGATGGAGGGACGAACCCCTTTGGATATGCTGCAGGCGTGCTTTCCTGGCTCGTGATCGCCCCCGTCCGGATCGTTCGCCGATGGGGTCTTCTGCAGCTTGGCCTGCCTGGCCTCGTTCCACGATGAGTATTTCCAGCAACGACGTGACCTCGGGACCCCAACAGATAACTGAGGCTAGCGCCGCCGAGCTGGAGCCGACCGCGACGCCCGGCGTGCTCCCCAGCCAGGGTCTTTGGCAAGCGGTGCAAGAGGGCTGGATTTCATCTGGCGACTTCCGGATTCACCCCGAGTCGATCCAGCCGGCGAGCATCGACCTGCGGCTTGCCGACCACGCGTGGGCGCTGCGCTGCAGCTTCCTGCCGAGCACGGGAACCGCGGTGATGGACCGTGTCAAGGATCTGGCCCTTGATCGGCTCGACCTGCGCGACGGCGCAACACTCGAGCGCGACCGGCCGTATCTGATCCCGCTCATAGAGGAGCTCGCCCTCCCGAACCACGTGCGCGCCAAGGCCAACCCCAAGAGCTCGACAGGCCGCCTCGACGTCTTCACGCGCGTGATCACCGACGGCAACCACCGCTTCGACGAGATCCCAGCGGGCTACCGCGGCAAGCTGTACCTGGAGGTCGTCCCCCGTTCGTTTGCGATTCGCGTCCAGCCATTACTGAGCCTAAACCAGCTGCGGCTGGCCGCCGGTGACCCGCGGGTAAGCGATGCCGAACTGACCGGTATTCATGACGAGTTTCCCCTCCTCTACATGGACAAGCACGCTCTGCCGACCGGGGACTTGTCGATCGCCGACGGGTTGTTCCTGAGTGTCGACCTCAGCGGTCCTCACAATCGCGTCGTCGGCTATCGCGCCAAGAAGAACAGCAACCGGCTTGATATGTCGTTACTTGGTCACTACAAGTGGCGTGATTATTGGGAGCCGGTTTACCCAGAGGCGGGGAGCCGTATCGTTCTCGATCCAGAGGTCTTCTACCTCCTGTTGTCCGCGGAGGGAGTATGCGTGCCCCCGCAATATGCCGCGGAGATGATGGCCTACGACCCCACGGCCGGCGAGCTTCGCACCCACTACGCCGGATTCTTCGACCCGGGCTTTGGCTACGACGCAACCGGACACAAATTCGGCTCCCGCGCCGCCCTGGAGGTGCGGGTCCGCGACGTTCCGTTCATGGTCGAGCACCGCCAGCCGATCTGCAAGCTCGCGTTCGAGACCATGCTCGAGCAGCCCGACAAGCTCTACGGCTCCGATGTGAACTCCAACTACCAGGGCCAAGAGACGATGCTCAGCAAGCACTTCGTCGAGCAGACAGCCGGTATCCCGCAGCCCGCACTTCCGGGAACGGCTCGCTCGAGTGAACAAACCGCCTTGCCGCAGAACTGATCACCCGGTACGGCGCTGCAGATACCCTCCGCCCTGTGACCAGCATTAACGACCCCATCTTCGACGAGCCTGCGCACTCCGGATGGGTGGCGGGAGTTGCAGGAGGGAGAGGTCGTCCCCTTCCTGCGCGGCGAGCATGGCGGCCACCAGCTGGTCAACCGCACCGAGGACACCGTGCGCTTCCTAGCGTTCAGTACCAACGGCGAGCCCGACATCGTGATCTACCCCGACTCCGGCAAGCTCGGCGCGTTCGAGCGGCTGCCGGATAGCGGTGGCTTGCGCAAGATGTTCCGGATCGCCGATGCCGTCGAGTACCACGACGGCGAGCGGCCACCACGCTGAGTCCTGCAGCCGATACTCAGGGCGCTGCCGCGACCCCTAATCTGGCGCTGATGTTCGATCGTGTCACCATCCGGGTTCTGGACCTCCGGGCGTCGGAGCGCTTCTACCGCACGACGCTCGAGCAACTCGGCATCGAGCCGACCCATACCGGCACTGACCTGGTCGAGTGGCACGACTTCTCGATCATGGCCGCGAACAGCGAGCATCCGCCGACGCGCCACCTCCATGTCGCGTTCGTCGCTCCCACGCGTGAGCATGTGGGGGCGTTCTGGCGCGCGGGCTTGAACGCGGGCGCCAAGGACGACGGCCAACCGGGCGAGCGCCCGCAGTACACGCCCGGCTACTACGGGGCGTTCCTGCGCGACCCCGACGACAACAGCGCCGAGGCCGTCACTCACAACGACGTTCGCCGCGGAGGCAACATCGATCATCTCTGGATCGGCGTCAACGACGTGGACGCGGCATCCGCGTTCTATACGGCGGTGGCTCGACACACCGGGCTGCGGGAGGGACGGCGCTGGGACGGCGGTCGCCAGTTCCGTGGTGCGTGGGCGACCTTCTCAGTGGTGGCCGATGGCCGCCCACAGACCGAGTACCTTCACATCGCCTTTCCCGCCCCAGACCGCGGGACGGTTGAGGACTTCTACGAGGAGGCCACGAAGGCTGGCTACGACGGCAGTGGCGCTCCTGCAGAGCGGGCGGATCTGGGCTTTTACAGCGCCCACGTTCTCGACCCGAACGGCACGACCGTGGAGTCGGTCTTCCGCGGGGCGTAGCCGCAGATCCTCCTTGAGGTTTCTGAGCGTGAACGGCATGGCGCTGGCGCTCTGCTTATGCGCCTGTGAATCGATACTCAGTCTGCCAGGCGTCCTTCGAGTCGGTGTGCGCGGTCCAGAAAAGCTCCGCGATCTTGTCCGGATCGAAGTCCGTCCCCGGCTTGACGGCACCGGCGATCGTAACGGTCGCGGCATGGATGCCGTCGTCGCCGACGCCGGCGGCAATCAGCGTCTGCGCCGAGCGCAGGGCGGCCTTCCCCATCGAGAGGCTCGCCAGCGCGGGCACCGGGTTGTCCGCGAAGCCGCCGCTGGTGACCAGCAGGGTGCCGCCGCCCGCAGCACGGGTGCGGCGACTTGCGCCGCGACGACGGCGCCGACTCCGGGTCCGGCACCAATCAGCAGGAGATGATTCCGGTCAACAGGCTCGGGCATATGCCGTCAGGCCTCGAGCTTGCGGCGCGCCTTCTGCAATGAGGGCAGTGCGTCCTTGGCCTTTTTCAGGGGCCGCGCTTTGATGTCGACGCTCGCAGCTTTCGGGCCGATTGTGATCGCCTCGCCGGTCGCGGGGTTGCGACCCTGGCGTGCCTTGGTCGCCGGCTTGACACGTACGGTCAGCTGCACGAGCCCTCCGATACGAACCTTCTCGGCGTTCCCGATCTCCTCGAGCACGATCTCTTCGAGTGCTTCGAGGATGTACTTGGCGTCGGCTTTGCTCATCTCGATTCGCTCGGCGAGTGCGCCCGCGAGCTGCGTCTGTGTCAGTGGCACGAAGACTCCTTTGGTCTGAGTGGGAACGGCGCGCGCGGAGACGCTAGCGCAACTGGGTGCTTTGCGGTTCCATAGTGCCAGCTGCGGCGCACGAAACAATGGAAGACGTAATCGATTCTAGAATCCAGCTGCGGCGCACGAAACACTGAAAGACGTAATCGATTCTAGAATCCTGCTACGGCGCACGACGCATTGGATTTTGATCGGCCGATAGCCTTGCCGGCCGATCGTAATTCGAAACGCCGGGTCTTGGTCTCGCGTTTACGACTGCGGAGGAGACTGACCTGGCGCAGTGATGGACTTACGACCGACGGCTAGCGCGCTTGGCTAGATCGTGGCCGACGCGAGCTCTGCCAGCAGCGCCGTGACGGCGCGCTCGTCGAGCTGTGTGCCCGCGACGCGCCGGAGCTCTTCCGCGCCCTGGTCGGGCGTGCGCGCCGGCCGGTACGGCCGGTCGGTGACGATCGCGTCGTAGGTGTCGCATGCCGCGATGATCCGGGCCGCGAGCGGTATCTGCTCGCCACGCAAGCCGTCGGGGTAGCCCTTGCCGTCCCAGCGCTCGTGACTCGCACGCACGGCGCCGGCGAGGTGCGCGAAGGCGTCTATGCGCCCGACGAGCTCACCGCCGACGCTGGCGTGGCTGCGCATGATCACCCACTCTGCGTCCGTCAACGGCCCGGCCTTGAGCAGGATCTCGCTCGGTATGGCGATCTTGCCGACATCGTGCAGCATCGCCGCGTAGCGGACCTCGCGCGCCCGGGTACCGTCGAGTCCCATTCTCAGCGCCACCCGCTCGGACAGCCCGGCGACGTCCTGACCGTGGCCGGCGGTGTAGTCGTCCTTGGCCTCGACGGTACTCGTGATCACAGCCAGAGTGGTGGTGAAAGCGTTCTCCAGATCGTTGATGACCCCGGCGCGGTGGATGGCCGTTCCCAGGCCCGCCGCGATCGTCTCGACCAGCACGGCGTCGGCGTCCCCGAACGCCTGCGGCTCGACTGCCTCGATGTTCAACGCGCCCCAGACGGAACCATCGACGACGATCGCGACCGACAGCTCAGAGCGCGGGTCGGTGCTCGGATCACGGACGATGTAGTCCGCGTCGGCACGGGTATCGCTCACCAGCGCGGTCACGCCGGTACGGGCGACGCGCCCGTTGACCCCGACCTCGACCGGTTGCTCGAGCAGCAGGAACTCGGTCATGACTTCGGCCAGCGGTCCGGCGCCCGCGACCAGGTGCAACATGCCGTCATTGTCCAACCGCTGGATCGCGGCGAGGTAGAAGGCGAAGGTGTTGTGCAGCTCATCGACGACCAGCTCGACCATCTCGCTGATGTCGTTGGTTGCCGCCAGCCGGGCGGTGAGGCGAGCGGCCACACGCAGTTGCACGCGCAGGTAGGCGAGCTCTCCGGCGCTCGCCATGCTCTGGACGCGAGTATCGGCACGATGACGGCGCAGCGCCTCGGCACGACGCTCGCGCTCGAGCGTGCTCGGTGACTGCCGCTTGGGCGCCACGTGCGATTGGACCGAGAGCTCGGGCATCGCAAACGCATCGACCGCTTGCCCGCGGTGCTTGAGATCAGTCCTTGAAAGGATCGAACACATCGGCCCCAGCCATCGCCACCCCGATCGGCGTGAGCGTGCTCTTGATCCGGATCGTGTCCGCGTGGGACCCCAATCCACAGCATGCGGTCCTGATCTGGTCGCGGTAGGCCACGACACCGCCGATGGGCTGGGAGTAGCCCACGTGACCGTCCGCACAGATCGCCGCCGCCAGCGCGTTGCCCTCATCCGCGCAGCGGACCAGCTGGTCAACCGCGCGAACGTCAACGTCTCCTCGAACCGTGTAGCCCATGCTGGCGCAGGATAGCTGGGGCGGACGGCGCGACATGGTGCAACTTTTATCGTTATGAAACTTTATACCTGCTGCGGCGCACGAGCTGGTGTGGAGTTTCGATTGCGAAGGGGGATACCTGCTACGGCGCACGACGCGTTGTATTTTGATCGGCCGATAGCCTTGCCGGCCGATCGTACTTCGATTCGCCGGGTCTTGGTCTCGCGTTTTCGATTGCGTGGGAGACTGACCGGGCGATGAAACTGCCTGGTGGCGAGCTGAGCGGGCGGGGTGGGTCCACAGCCCTGCGGACGCCACGGCTCGGGATGGGTGGGCTTGGTTCGGCGGCGCTGGTGGCGGGCGGAGCGACGAGCGAATGTGGCAACGGGCGTTGCAAGATTAGGCTCGAGATGTCGACCGCGGTCTCCAGCAACGGATTAGAGCCTGCCCACGCAGACCCACACACCAGCTGAGCGGTTGACCGAGTTCTCAGATCTGGTAACATATGGCTGTGAAGCCATCGCTGGAAGACGTATTGGAGAAGGCCGTACAGCTGCAGGAATTGGTCCCCGGCGCCGTGCTGGTCGGGGGATCCGCGGCGGCGCTGCACGCCCACCATCGGGAGTCGCTCGATCACGACCATGTCATAGGGGACCTCGCGGAGCGCTTCGACGCGATCCTCCAGAACTTGGAGGCGCTCGGTGACTGGTCGACAGCCAAGGCCCAGCCTGGGAAGATCATCCTCGGCGAGCTCGGGGGCATCGAGACCGGCGTGCGTCAGCTGCTTCGCAGCCGGCCACTGCAGACCACCGAGATCGAGGTGCGTGGCAAGCCGCTCGTCCTACCGACCGCGGCGGAGATCCTGAGGATCAAGGCGTGGCTTGCCCTGAGCCGCAACCAGACCCGGGACTACCTCGACATAGCGGCGCTCGCTGAGCGCATGGGACTCGACGAGGCAGCAGTTGTGCTTGCAGGCATCGACGACTACTACGCGGACATCAACACCCGGCCAGAGGCCGTTGTCACGCAACTCGTCAAGCAGTTGGCGGACCCACGACCCCGAGACGCCGAGGTCACCACGCAGCTCGCGAGCTACAAGGCGCTAGATCCCCGCTGGCACGACTGGTCCACAGTCAAGACAGTGCTCGCGAACCTCGCCGAGAGGATGACACGATGAGCACGCAATTTCGCAACCTCGACTTCGACACCACCCAGCCGCTGGACCAGTGGCCGGCCGAGGCGATTCACACGGTCATCGACCGCGGCTCGCTGTCGGACTGGCGTGCGCTCGCACAGGCGATCCGGCAGCACCCCTGGGGGCCCGCCGCGCGCACGGCCGAGAACGTGGCCTCCTGGGGCGAGCACTACGGCGTCGACGCGTTGATGATCGGCGTGATTCGCCACGCACGGGAGGACATCGCCCTCGCGGGACGGGCCGAGTATGCCGCGCGGATTCGCTCCTGGCGCACCCAGACCGGGATGACGCTGCGCCAGTTCGCGCGGGCGGCCGGCACCTCAGCATCCCGCCTGTCCGACTACGAGAACGCGAAGGTCGCCCCCACCACCGACGTCCTCGCCCGACTCAGCCATGTCGCAGCCACGCACGCGCATTAGATACCGGCCGCAGCTCCAAGGTGCGACCGATCAAACGCGTCGTCATTATGCGACGCAAAATGACGACGCTCTATACGAAACGGCGCACGCTGTCCCGTTGCTTGCAAGCCCCCACCGGCTCGCTTAAGCGCTCCACCACCGACGCCGATATGGAGTTGTGGATACCTCCCCGTTTTCGCAGGAATCCGGCCGCCCGAACCGCCCGTCGATCATCCGCCGCACGACGCGTTGTATTCGAGTGGCTTGCGGCCTTGCCTGAAGTGCTTTGTGCGATTCGTAAAAAAAGAGCTGCGGCGCACGACGTGTTGTCTTCGAACGGCCGATAGCCTTGCCTGCCAGTCGTCGTTCGATTCGCCGGGTCTTGGTCTCGCGTTTACGGCGGCGGATGGCCGTGGACGGGCTAGCCGGGGTGAGACTGGCGATTGCGCGGCTGAGGCTCAGAAGACGGCGGAGGTCGTCGACGGAGCGTCTTCTCGACGTCGTAACCGACCTCGGCCTTCTTGGCGAGCTTGCTGATCAGCTCATCTGTGATCGGCGCGCCGCTTGCCGTTCTTGGGAGTGTCTTCTTAGCCATGGTCGCAGTCTTTAGTTACTCGAGCGAGCAGCGTGTCCAAGCGTACGGGATGGCCGTCGTGCCGAGCGTGTTCGATCGCGGAGGCGACGATCTCGGGCATCGGGTCGTCTGGCCCGGCGGAGAGTATGCGCACAATGCCGCTGTCCAGGGTTCGCGGATCGCGCGAATCTGCTCGGCGTCGAGGCGTGCGTACAGGCCCACGTCGATCGCCAGCTGCATGGCGCGCTCGGCGTCTTCGATCACGCCGTGCGGCAACTGGATCTTGGAATCGTCAGACGGCATCGGTCGGGCTCCCACCATACAGTTCGCCGTAGGTCTACCAGACAGTTTGCCGGAACTCTAAGACTTTCTAAGCCGTTCTAAGGCCTGGCCTTAGAGCACCTTAGAAAGTGCGCTGTGGCTCCCTGTCAACCATGCAATTATGAACCTCCGCTACAGATTTGCATGGTTTCTGAGGACCGCCAGTCCCGCAAAAATAAGAGCTGCGGCGCACGACGCGTTGTATTCGATCGGTTTGCGGCCTTGCCTGCCAGTCGCCGTCCGATTCGCCGGGTCTTGGTCTCGCGTTTCCGTCGGCACGGGAGACTGACCGGGGTTTACTGGCGAGGGTGCGCGGTTTTGTCGTTCTTTGGTTCTATGTGCTTCTTCTTCTACTCATAGATGCGAAGTAGTGAATGTGGAAGGTGCTTTAGATATGAGCTGAACCAAAGAACCGGCTATCGTTCCCCGTGAGATGCCCGCCAAGAAGATTCCCGACTCTGTGATCCGCGCGTTCGTCGAGCGCCACCAGATGCCATCGGTCTCGATCGTGATCGATGATCTCGACAGCGTTCGCGTGGATCCGGCGGTGGCGGGTAGCCCCACGCCACCGTCGCTGAGGGACGTTCGCCGTAAGCTCGCCGGGGAGCCGCGTAGAGTCGCACAGGGTTTCGTCGATAACCTGAATGGCGTCCTCGAGCGGACTGTCAGCGACTCCCGGCTCTCGCTGATCGATCTCCCCGGCGATCCCAACACGTTTGAATTGACGAGGCTCGTCGATGGAGCAAGCGCTCCGCTGGAGTTCGATGGAACGACTGCGCGCCTGTTTGTCCAGCAAGTCTTCGTGGTCGAGGATGGAGCTTGCAAGATGGAGTCCTATTGCTTTCAGTTGCAGGAAGACGCGTCGATCGAGTCATGGCAGCTTCGCTGGGACTATTGTCGTGACCCGCCGCCGGCAGAGCGTCCCTACGCCAGATCGCACGTGCACGTCAATGGGATGTTCTTCGATGGTGAGCCGTCTGCCTCCCACCACCTTCCCACCGGCCTTGTGTCGTTGGAGCTGGTCATCTGGCACCTGATCACCGACTGGGGCGCGAAGCCGAGAAGCGAGGACTGGAAAGCCATCCTCGAGGAGTCGATCAAGGGTTATGAAGCGCGCGGCCACCTCTACCGACCGCTCGAGGCATGAGGATCGCACTACCCTGACTGACGAATGAGTGGCCTCGGTATCCGCTCCATGTCCGCATCAAAATGCCTTGCCGCCTCCAGGTTAGACAGGTTGAGCAACTCGGGGGAGCCGAGCGTGAGCGCGGTGGAGGGGCGTCGCGGTTTGATGGTGAGCGCGTGTATGAGCTCACGACCGACTGCGCGGCCGAGCCGCGGAGAGAGTGCGTTGCCGACCTCGCGGAAACCGTGCCACTTTGTCCAATGCAACCTGAACCAGTCGGGGAAGGAGTGCAGCCGCGCTGCCTCTCTGACGGAGATTACGCGTGGATGGTTGGGGTGTATCGGCCGGGGCGCACCGAAGGAGCCTCGTTCGTAGTGGGCTCCGGCGCGTAGCGTGGAGCTCACGCCGTGAGGGTGAAGCCGAAACAAGCGACTTATCGGCTCGGTATAACCTGGCGTTGTGAGGGCGAAACGGCTTGTGACTGCCGCGACATGGATTGTTCGATGCGACGAGGTGAGACTCGTTTCGTCCCAAATTCTTGGGTATGAATAATCGGCGTCGTCACGATCCAGGCCGAGTAACTGTCTGGCATATGGCGTAGCGGCGGCGTGCATCTTGCGGATGCGAGCCGCGCTGAGAGCCACCTCGTCGGCATAGCGCAGCCCACTGAATGCATCGAGATCCGGCAGGTCGCCGATCGCTTCCGCGACGGTTGGGCATAGAGGTCTTCCCGGCACGGGACTGGAGTTCGCCGCCCGCTCGGACGGGCGCCTCCTCTGCGGCGTTGTTTCTGCCGTGGGGTGGCTCGCGGACGGGCAATCGTCTCTTGCTCCGATCAGGAAGAGACGTCGGCGGTCTTGTGGAATGCCAAACTCGGCTGCGTTCAGCGTTTGCGGGGGCGCGACGCGGTAGCCGTGGGATGCGAGCTCTCCGATCAGTACATCCACGAACTTGGGGGCGTCGTGCTCGGGGCCGGCCGCGAGGCTGGACATGCCCGGGACGTTTTCCATGACGAAATACCTGGGACGTAGTTCGCCGACGATCCGTGCAAAGGTGAACACGAGCTCGTTGCGGACGTCATCGAACTGGCGCTTGCCCCCGGTCGAGAAGCCCTGACAGGGCGGCCCTCCGACGATTGCGTCGAGGTGGCCGTCCCACTGGCCCGGACGGCGGTGTCGCTGCCATCCCCGGCGCACCGCTGATCGGATGTCCTCTGCACGGACGGTTCTGACATCGGCGCAGACGATCTCGGTCCGCGGAAAGTTGAACGCGTGGACGGCGCAGTGTACGGGGTCGTACTCGGTCGACGCGAGAACGTCGAACCCGGCTTGCTCGAAGCCGAGAGAGAAACCGCCGGCGCCGGAGAACAGATCCACAGCGACGGGCCGTCGGTGCGGTGAGGACACTGGTTTGCGTCCGTTTCGCGACGCTGGCTCACGACCCGGCACCCGGGATAGACTATCCGCGATGGCGGCCGTCGCGCCTGAGTGCGCCGCAGCTAACTATTCTTGCTCGGTCTTTTTTTACGATTCCGTCCCGATGCCTCCTGCCGCGAGCGTGTTGGCAGGTCGGCCTCTTTGAACAGCTGGCGCACCCGCTCCCTGGTGATCCCATAGAGCTCGCCGACTTCTTCGAGCGTCGCGCCTTGTTGGTAGAGCGAGTGCATCTCTCGGACCCTGGCGGTGTGGGGGGCGTGTGGGCTGGGCATGACACGTTCGTGGCAGACAACACGAGCACCCTACAGCCATCTCTGTCGCCGTGGCTAAATTTCCATGCGGGTTCTTTTTTCTGTAGAAGAAGAAGCCCATAGAACCAGAGAACCGTCACGCGGCAACGAGGAAGGGCGCCAGCACCTCGGCCGCGATGTGCTCCGGGGGGAAGCTGAGGGTGAGCATGCCGTCGCGGTCGAGGATGAACTGGACGTTGACGAGGATCATGCCGATCACGGCGCCGGTCTCGTCGTACTCGATGTTGTGGCCCTCCGGAGTTGCGAACGCTTTGGCGGGAGGGCCTTCGTAGTGCGCGACGTTCAGGTACAGCACGTCTCCGCGCTGGTCGTAATGGTGCTCGAAGCTGGTGCCGGCGATCGCGATGCTCATTGGAGTTGTTCTACGCCGCGCTGCTGAAAGTAATCGTCCCGTGCATCTGCACGCCGAGGGCGTCGGCGATGTCCTGCAGGCGGGTGAGGTCGACGTCGCTGTATTCGTCGGCCTCCCAGCGCTGGATCTCCTGCTCGGCGACACCGATGCGCTCGGCGAGCTGGCGTTGGCTGAGTTTCGCGGCGATGCGGGCTTCGATCAGCGCGATGGGCAGTTCGTACAGGGAGATGATCTTGCGGCTGGTTATGCTGCCGTCGCGAAGCTTCTCGTGATGAGCCATCTGCTCGCGCAGCAGGTCAGCCTCCATCTGCTCCCGGATCTTCGCGATCCGAGGCTCGTCCTCGGGCCTGACGAGCTTGGAGCGGAGCTCTTTCCATGGGGTGTGGCCGGACATATCTGCTCCCCTTAGCGTCGTGCGCGGTGTTGCTGTTCTATGGTTCTATGGGCTTCTTCTTCTACAAAAACAAGAACTGCGGCGCACACTCATATCATGATGGGCATGAGCGGTGGCCGGTATCGACTGAGGACCTGGTTGCGTGGGCGTCTGCCCGTCGTGCTGGGGGATCTCGTGCCCAAGGGTGCTCGCGACTGCGGCGCTCACGAGTGGTATCGCGCCGATGAGCAGACCTGGCGCTGCTACCACTGCGAGCCAGGGGTTGCGAGCTCCCGACCGCGCGTCTAGCGTCGTCTAGCGCCGCAATGCTCTTCAGGGCATATATCCTAGAGGGTATGATGAAGGCGAAAGGAGCACCCTCGTCGACAAGCTGATGATCAATGTGATGCGCCACGCGCGCGAGGACATCGCCCTCGAGGGACGGGCCACCGCTGAGGGGGTCGAGCCTAGCGATCAGTAGCCCTCGGTCGCGTATGAATTGAGGAACTGCCGGTGCCAGAACCCGGCACGATCGACCTCGGTCAGGGCGGCCTGGTCGCATACGTCGGTCCACTCGGTCTCGATCACGTCGATCTGATGGTCGACGATCTCGCGGGCGTCCGACTCGGACAGCAGGTATGTGGATGCGCGGGCGACACAACCGGCGACCTGGCTCATGCGATAGCCGTCCTCGCCGATCGCCATGATCTGCGCGGTCTCGCCACCCGCGCGCGGCTGCGGGCAGATGTCGTAGGCGGGGGTCAAGATGAGCGCCCTCCCGTCCCAGAACGCGGCGTGGTTGCGGGCGTGGTCGTCGTTGTTACCCACGAGGATGTTGAACGTGATGCGCGAGAACAGCTCGCGCAACGTCGGGATCGGATCGGTGAACCGGGCGCGGACGATCCGCGCGAGCTCCGCGTAGGAGGCGTAGCGCGCGCCGACCTCGTCGAGGCCGAGAATCGTCAGCGCCGAGACCATCGCCCGACGACCACCGCCGACCGGTCGGTCGAACCGGTCGATCAGCAGCACGTCCTTTTCGCGCGCGCGCGTGAGCGCGACCGTCGCGACGTCCAGACCCGCGCGGCGCGCGAGCTCCATCGCGACGAACTCGCCCTTGACGACCGGGTAGGTGTCCGTGGTCGAGCTGAACTTTGCGATCAGCCGCCGGGCGCCGTCGCTGAACAATGCCTTCGGTCGCGCACCTCCGACCGAGCTGCCGTGCAGCAGCGCCTGGTCGAGCGCCGGCGAGAGCGGAATGCCCTGCTCGACCCGCTCGGCGGACTCGGCGAGCTCTGCGCGCGTCGCATGAGTCCTCTGCCGTGCAACGTAGTCGGACGCCGAAGTCTGAAAGTCCAGGGCCCCGATCCGGTCCGAGCCGGAGTCCAGCAGGTAGGTAAGGAGGTTCAGGTCGGTCGTGTCGACGGCGTCCCGTCCGACTCGGCGGTTAAGAATCACCCGCCGGCCCCAGGCGTCCGGCGCGGCGTCGGCAATGCAGCCGGCCACGTCACCAACCAGCGGTGAGATCGCACCGCGACGCAGCGGCAGCTCCGGCAGATAGAGCGCGATCTTCTCCTCGCGCGCGAGGTAGCTCTGCCCGTACGTGAACGTGACGATCTCCCCGGTCCTGTCCAGCCGTCCGGCGACGACCGGGTCGACCGCGCCGGGCAGCCATACCCACACAAACGCCTGCCGCGGCTCAGAAGGCATCGTCCACCTCTGTGGGCTTGCGCACGAGTGCCGGCAGCACGGCGAGACGATCATCGACACGACCGGCCTCGAGCGCCCGGCGGGAGGAGTCCTCGTGGAACAACGGCACGCCGAGGACGGCCGCGGCCTCGAACGCGACACCCAGGCCAACCGTCAGATCGCCGCGCTCGACCTTGCGCATCGTCACATGCGTGACGCCGACCCGCTCGGCCAGCTCCTGCAGCGTCCAACGGCGCTCAAGCCGCGCCAGCCGAACACGGGCGCCCAGCAGCCGAGCAGCCTCGATCGTTACCGGCGAATATGTGCGTGGCCTCTTCATGGGCGATAGTATAGTAGCTATGGCGGTGGTAGGGCGATAGAATAGTTTTGTTGGTGTCCCCGTCTAGCGTCGTCTAGCGCCGCGCATGGCCTCCCTGATCGGGTCGGGCGCGAGCTGAAAGCCGCGGCTCAAGTGCCACCGCAGGCTCGCGATGTTCGCCGCCGAGGCGCCGCTTGCGAGCTCGTCCACGCCACGTTCGGAAAGCCCTTCCACGACAACGCCCAGCAGAGCGGTGGCGAGCCCTCGCTCGCGAGCATCGCGTCGCACGCTGAGCCACATGAGCATGGGTGCGTCCCCGGGGCCGCCCGTGGGGCCGCCTGTGGGGTCGGTTCCCACCAGCACGACAGCGCAGATGGCCCCCTTATCGACGGCGACGATGCCAGCGAGACTGGGCTCGTTCAGGCTGCGCTCGATCTCGGCCTGCAGCAGGCTCTCCGGATCCTCGAGGCTGCAATATGGGTCCTCCTGCACCCAGACATCCATCAGCAACTTGGCGATCTCCGCGCGGTCGCGTTGAGCGTCGACCGCGCGGACCTCGACGCCGCTGAGCCTCACCGCTGGGACCTCAAGACTTGTGGCCCGCCACAGGTGCAAAGGCCGCGGCCGTGACGAGAGCCATGCCTCGCCTTCGATCAGCTCGTACTTCCAGTCCGGATGCCGCGGCAGCCGCCACCACACATCGGAGCTCACGGAAAACCTCAGCACGCCCGCATTGTGAGCGAAGCCGCCACGGGGCGCTTTGCGGGTCTTTGGTTCTATGGGCTTCTTCTTCAACAGAAAAAAGAGCCCTCCGAACGAAGATTCCATCGCAGTCGCTGAGTAGCGTTGCTGCGATGGATCGAATCGCGGACGCCACCGGCGAAGAGGAGCCCCTGCAGCCCGGCTGGGTCGCGCTTGTGGCTGCGCTCGCCGACCTGCTGAGCCGTCCCAACCCCTGGCCCGTCGGCAAGACCTCCTTCCAGAAGCTCGCCTACTTCCTGACCGCCGCCGCCGTACCGACCGGCCTCGCCTTCGCTCGCGCCACCTACGGCCCCTACGCTCCGGACCTCGCCGACGTCACCCGCTCTCTCACCCAAGCCAACCTCCTCGAAGAATCTCCCCTCGGTTCACGAATGACCCAGCTGACGCCGGCCGATGCTTTCCCCGCCGCCTATGCCACCCACGAGCACCACCTCGCCGAATACCAAGACTCGATCCACCGCTCCGCTGATCTACTCGCGCGCCTGCGCACGCGCGAGGCAGAGGTCGCGGCCACCGTTCACCTCGTCGCCACCGAACTCTCCTCCTCAACCGGAGCTCCCCCGACCGACTCCTCGATCCTCACCGAAGTCCTCAAATGGCAGCCCCGCAAGAACCCACCCCTGGACGAAACCGAGATCCTCAACACCATCCACGCTCTGGCGGAGCTCGGCTGGCTGGAGGTCGACGTGGGGGTGGTGGTGGGGGTTTGAGAGGTGGTTGCGAGGAAGATACAAGTTGAGATTTAGCTACGGCGCACGACGCCTGGCATGGCCCGGTTATATGAAGAAGTGCGATCAATAAAAAGTAGCTGCGGCGCACGACGCGCTGTATTCGATCAGTCTGTGGCCTTGCCGGCCGAACTTCGTTCGATTCGCCGGGTCTTGGCCTCGCGTTTACGACTGCGGAGGAGACTGACCGGGCGGGGTTGAGTCGGGGTCGTCGAGGAACAGCACTGTGTCGGCGGCTACGCTCACGACCTCGCGCGGAAGGCCCTCTGGGGCTTCCCATTCACGCCACACGAGCCGTCCTTCGATCGCGACGCGCCCGCCCTTGCGTGTGTAGCTGACGGCATCCTCGGCCTGCTCTCCGTAGACGTTCACGTTGAAGTAATGCGCCTGCTTCTGATAATTGCCCTGATCGACACGCTTGTCCGAGTTGCACGCGATCCGCATGCGACACACGCTCACCCCCGCGCGCAGCACACCCAGCTCGGGCTCCTTGGTGAGACGCCCGACCAGCATCACGCGGTTGATCGTGAACATACGTTGCCACCCCCGCTGATCGATTGCTTGATCCCTCGCCGAGAACGCTACGCCACGCTTGCGACGGCTCTGTCGATCGCGTGCCACTCGGCGTCACCCCCGCGATCGAGCGCTCCGTCGCAGCCGCGCCGTAGCGTGCCTGTTGATGCCCTGCCCACCCTGTCAACGCCGCTCGGCGCTCCTCGCCGAGCTCGCCCCCGCGATCTCGCGCCTGACGTTCACACGCCAGACCCTGCTCAAACTGCTCGCACTCCCAGACGCCCAGCTGCTCCGCGCCGCCAAGATCGAGGACCCCGCCCGGCTCCTGCGCGGCCTGTATTGGCCCCTCCCCACCGACCGCGTCCCCACCGCATTCTGCCGCCACGACCCGCTCTACCCCGCCGCGCTCGCGCAACTGCCCTCCGCCCCCGCGATCCTCTACGCCACCTGCACCGCCGACCGCCTGCGCGCCCTGCTTTCCAAACCCACCGTCGCGCTCGTCGGCAGCCGCATCCCCACCGACTACGCCCGCCAGATCACCTCTGCACTCGCCCACGACCTCTCCGCCGCCGGCGTCACCGTCATCAGCAGCGTCAACGATGGCCTGGAAGGCTTCGCCCAGCGAGCCGCGCTACGCGACGACCGGCCCGCAATCGCCGTGATGGCCTGCTCCCCCGATCTCTCCCACCTAGCCAGACACGACCACCTGCACCGACGCATCCTCGCCCATGGCGCCGCGATCTCAGAGTTCCCACCCGCCTTCTTCCCTCCCCGCCTGTGGTGCTTCATAGCCAGCCACCGCATCATCGCCGCGCTCGCCAACCTGACCGTCGTCCTCGAGATCGGCGAACGCTCCCCCGCGCTGCTCACCTCCCAGATCGCCTCCGACCTCGGTCGCGAGGTCGCCGCCCTACCAGGCCGCATCACCGACCCCGGAGGCCAATTGCTGTTCGAGCTCCTCCGCGACGGCGCCCACCCCGTCGCCTGCGCCCAGGACGTGCTCGAGTTGATTGGCGAGGTGCGGGGGGTGCGGGGGGTGGCGGCGTGAGGACGCGTCGTGCGCCGTAGCTCATTAGACCGGGCTGGCGGAGCGAGCGTCCCGTCCTAAGCCGTGCGTAGCTTCCTCGTGGGGACCAATCCACCGAGGAGGAGCATCTCATGGCGTGTCTGGAATGTCGGCGGCGCTCGGCACTGGTCGCAGCGCTCACCCCCGCGATCTCGCGCCTTTCGCTGCACCGCGAGACCCTGCTCTCCGTGCTCGCCCTCCCAAACGCCCAGCTGCTCCGTGCGGCCAAAGTCACCGACCACCGCAAGTTCTTGCGCGGCCTGCAGCCACCCGTCCCCTGCACACGCGTCCCCACCGCACTCTGCCGCCACGACCCTCTCTACCCCGCCGCGCTCGCGCAACTGCCCTGCGCGCCCGCGGTGCTCTACGCCACCTGCAGTGCTGCCCGCCTGCGCGAACTGCTCTCCAAGCCCACGATCGCGATCGTCGGCAACCGCACTCCCACCGACTACGCCCGACAGATCACCGCCGAGCTCGCGCGCGACCTCGCCACCGCCGGGGCCACCGTCATCAGCGGCATGAACAGGGGCCTCGAAGGGACCGTCCACGAAAGCGCGCTAGTTGCAGGCGGACGCACGATCGCCGTAATGTCCCATGGCCCCGACCTCGCCTATCCCCGCGCCAATTCTCGCCTGCACCAAAGCGTCCTCGCCCATGGTGCGGCGGTGTCGGAGCTCCCACCCGGATTCCGCCTTCGCCAACGCTGCACCCTGATCGCGCATCAGCGCATGATCGCCGCGTTGACGCGCCTGATCGTAATCGTGGAGGCGGGACAACAATGCGGCGGCCTATTCACCGCCCAGATCGGCTCCGAGCTGGGAGCTGAGGTCGCTGTCGTGCCCGGCCGCGTCACCGACCCCGGGGGGCAATGGGTCTTCGGCCTGCTGCGCGACGGGGCGCACCCCGTCGCCTGCGCCGAGGACGTCCTGCGCGCGATCAACGGCCGCGACGTGTGCGGGCTGGCGGCGTAAAGGAAATTACCTCGGAGGATTTTTATAACTAGAAACACCACCTCGGAGGCTTTTTATAACTAGAAAAAGAACCCGTATCTCAGACACAACTCGTGAATACCGTCCACTGGTTCGAGCAAAAACGGTATAATCACACGTTGCCTGCGCGCTCACTCCCGGCGCGGGAATACATAAGATTTGTTATCGCGCGCTCGCGTCACAAAGCGCATGCTTTCTGACGATAAATTTGGGGTGCCATAACCGAGGGAGCAGTCACGGCACCCCGGGAGCCAAGCACCTCCACGGCACAGAGCCCCCCTCGGGCGTCATCGGAGAGGGTGAGTGACGCCCAAGCTTTTGGATGGTTGGCCGCCCAAAGAAACACAAACGTCACAGCTTGCTCACAGCAAACCGACGCCCGAGTCAAGCGACCCAACTATCTAGCGATTCACGAGCCCTCTCACACCTGCACATCCCCTGGATCGACCCCATCGAGCCTGCTTCCTAACCCCTCTCCATACTACCCAGATCGGCTGAAGAAGGTCCAATCTTCGCCAAGTTGCCCGCACTTTGCGGGCTTTTGCCGACCACGATGAAGCCCATTGTCTGCGTTCTCGCACCCCACAATCGCGCCTCGTCAGCCTTGTTCCTGCGACGCCCAAAGCAAGAAACCTCTACGACCAACCTTCTCCCCGGCGTTGCTCACTCACTTTTCATTCACGTCCTTGTCTTTGTTGTGGCTTTTGTTTTGGTTTGTCCTGGCTGGGGTTGGGCTGGCTGGGGATGCTTGGGCGCGGGGCGGGCCGGTTTGCTTCTGGCCTGCGGACGCGTGGTCGGTTTGCTGGGCTGGTGGAGATATGAGCGCGAGAGCTCGTGCTGAATGCTTTGAAACCCGCCTGGTCAGTTTCATGCGTCGGCGGAAGCGCGAGACCAAGACCCGGCGTTTCGGACTTACTTCGGCCGGCAAGGCTATCGGCCTGCCGGATAACTCGCGTCGTGCGCCGTAGCTCAGATCTAGGAAAGCCTTGGTCGAGTCACATCATAAGTCAAAACGCATCCGATAAATATAATTGTGCTACGGCGCGCGACGCCTGGTGGTGTTTGCGAGTGCAAGGGGGATACCTGCTACGGCGCGCGACGCGTTCTATTCCGAGCGCTTCTTAGCCTTGCTGGCCGATCGTTCTTCGATTCGCCGGGCTTTGGCTTCGCGTGTTCGTCGACGCGGGAGACTGACCTGGCGCTTACGACCATTAAGCATCAACAAAGCCGCTCGTCAGTTTCATGCGCAGTTGGAAACGCGAGACCAAGACCTGACGTTTCGGGTTACGATCGGCAGGCAAGGCTAAGAAGCGCCCGGATAACGATGCGTCGTGCGCCGTAGCAGTTTTACTTTATTCGATGACTTCTTTACTTATCAGCCAGTCGCCGTGCAACGAGCCCGGTGCTGACCTCGCGTTTACGAACTCGCTTGAACCTGACCTCGCGCCTTACACCAATAACCGCAACCTAAAGAACCAGGGCTTGTGTTTGATTGATTGTTTGGTGGTGGGGGTGGCGAACGGTGGTCGATCGTAAACGTTCCCGCTAGATCCCTCCCGTCGCGCCACCGACCTCACGTCCCTCACGCCACCACGTCGACGCTTACCACACAGCCACCTCCTACGTACCTACCCACAACAACCCAAGAGCGCTACCCCGCCAAGTTTTCCACGGCCAACCCCCGTAAACACTGCCAATCCCACTACACCTCCGAACTACCTCCCTCACAATCAACGATTGCGTCGCACCCCTCATCTACCATGCCTACCCTGCATCCGACCCACGAACCAAACACCACTCACCCCACTGACACCCCCCCACACTCACCCACCCTCACTTCCACCCACCTACCCATCCCACACCCCCCCCTGACGACCACACACCTTTCACCCAGCCATCTGCGCTTCCACGCTTTTCTTCGCAAACTCAAGCATCCCGATTGACACCCATGGAAACTGCCCTGCTCGAACCCGGAGCCCCACGTTTCCGTCAGGTCCCGTCACCTCAACGATCGTTATCACACGACCGATCTCGAAGTCACGACCAAGGTCCGCTTCAATCGCATCCATCTGCTCCGCCACTTCCTGCATTAACCGACTTCTACCGTCCAGTCCACCAACCGTAACGTCCGGCTCAATATCGTCACTTTCACCGTCCACCGCTAACTCCTTCCTATCTAGTTACCAACCACACAACTGTCATCCAACCTCCAACCACAACCCCTCTCCTCCACCAGCCTCCCGCTGAGATTATGGCATCCACATACGAACCACGACGCACAACCTCATCCGTTTATGTCCCACTCATCACACGACCCACCTATGCGAACCAACCCAACAACCTCCCACACCTCAAAGCCAAGCGGTCCCTCCCAGCCACCGGACCGATCACTGATCGGTCCGGCCAACCACCACGGCCCTTTCAACTCCCTGAACGTCGTTCAACCGCCCTACTCGCTGCCCGCTCGACCGGTTACGACCAAGGCCCACACGCACTCAACCCCAGATATCGACCGATCACGGATCGGTCGCCCCTTGCCGACCCCTGCCCTCTCGATACGCCGGACCACCTCCAACACCGTGGCAGCGCCTGCAGCCACCGCCGGCGTCGCCCCCATTCAACAGCCCGCTAAACACCACAGGCCCTCACCCGCAGCACTAGCGGTGTCGTCGGGGCGGGCACGGCACCGACACCTCAGCACTCGCCTGGCTGCCGTCCTGAAAGCTGAATTCCGCGGCGAACGGGAAGCCTCCGCGCGGGCAGCGTTCCGGCACCGAGACACCTTTCGGATGAAACGCCACCTTCTTACCGTGGACGTCCTTGTAGTAGGTCAAACGGTCCGGGCCGATCCTCGTGTTAACGCTCACGATCGAAACGTCGGGCCCGTCCGGCACGCTCGTCACCAGCGGCACGTTCGCGGCGAGCTGCGTCCCATACGCCCCCGACGCGCCCAGGACTTCCCCCTGAAAGACCAGCTGCGCAGACACGGGCGACTTCCCGTTGGCGTAGAACAGCACGACAAGGTTACCGCCAGGCGATGGTCCCGCTATCGCTTGTATTTCGGGAATCTCGTGACCCGCTCCCGTACCGAACGGGACTTCCACGAGCGCCGAGCCAAACCCCAGACGAGAGTTGGGCGAACAGCCAGCCAAACCCTGCGCCTGCAAAACTGCGGGCTGACAAATCGCAAGCCCAAGCGTCGTCGTCGTGTAACTAATGCCCGCCGGCATCCGCAGGTCAAGCCTCGTCATCGGCGGCGGCGCCGTTCCTTCCACGGTTTCGAGGTGAAAACCGAACGAGATCGTCGTTGACACGCCAAGCCTGTCCGGGCTGAAGGAGGCATGCAGCGTAGCCCGCTCAGTGCTCGCCGCCGTCGCGGGACCAGCGCCGCACACGAGCACGGCCAGCAACCCAGCCACGATGCCGCTAATCCTGAACAAAACACTCACCCGGCCTTGCCACCCCTCTCCACGTAGGACTCACCGACCTAACAAGAACCCGCCTCCCGGGCTCACCAATAAACAACGAGCCCGCGGGCCTTTCGGCCCAAAACGTCGGTAGAAGCGACGCACCAGCCCCTCTATGAATCAACTCTACCACCGATAACACCGGCCCCTCAGGAGCCCACCACCTCACCGCGCCGGTCAAAGACCGAACCAACGCTCGCGGCGACTCGACCCGAAGCACTCCTTGAGCGCCATCTGCTCAGCCGACGGCGCATTGAACCTCCCAGTTTTCTCGGGCCCCGAGAGGAAGTCGATGTCAACGCTGCCAATCCGACCCGCGCCGAACTCGATGTAACACCCCCTGCCCGAGGTGACCTACCGAGCACTCTTCCCCTCGCACCTGGGCTATCAAACGCTGAGCGACGACGCGCGCGGCTCCCTCTGCGAACACGCCAGCCTTCGGCACGCCCGCGGTGGCGACGTCGCCCACGGCATACACACCCGGAAATCGTGTCTCGAGCGTCGCCGAGTCGACCGGGACGTAGCCCTCCTCGGTCATCCCGCTCGCCATCACCACGTCAGCCGCCCGGTGCTTGGGCACGCCCAAGAATAGGTCAAACGCGAGCTCACTGCCATCGTCCAGTAACGCGACGCTGCGCCCCGCGTCGAGCGCCTTGATGCCACGACCGCCCATGAATTTGATGTCACGAGCCGCGAACTCCCCCATAACAGCAGCCGACGTCTCCGGCGAAGGTGGGACAGGCGAGCTCAACGGCATTACGAACGACATCCAGCAATCATCGCGCACGCCGCGCCTGGTCAGCTCGTCGTGCAGCAGCAGCGCGCACTCGCTCGGCGCCGGCGGGCACTTGAACGGAGCGCCACAGACGCCGATCACCACATGCCCGCGCGAGAACGTTCGGATGATGGCTGCCAACCGTTCAGCGCCCGCAACCGAATAGAACTCGTTTCCGCCCTCGGCGAGACCCGGCGTTGCGTCCATGTCGTAATCGGAGCCGACCGCGATCACGAGCACGTCGGCGTCATGCACCCCGGCGTTTGTCCTCACACGTCGGGCCTCGGGATCGATCACGGTAATCGTCTCCCGCAACACGCGCACACCGGGCTTGGCGATCACGCAGTAGCCGGACACCGACCACAAGCACAGATCCTAGCTCAACCTGGCGCCTATCTCTCTCGTGTCTTCGCCTTGGTTACCCGCTTCTGCACGAGCTGAACGCTCTTGCCCTGCGTACTCGTCGGGCTGGGAGACGACTTGAGAACCGTGAGGCTGGCATTGAGCTTCCCCTGGCCGGTCTTCAACAGCGCGCGCCCGGCCGCGGTGAGCGCGATCGTCACGTCCCCGGTCTTGCCCGCCCGGATCGAGAACGCTGCGGTACCGATCGTCTCCCTTTTCGCTTTCTTGCCTTTCTTGACCTTGACGGTGAGCGTCAGTTTGCCGGCGCATGTGGCTGTCCCCGTGCAACTGAGCTTAATCGACGCCTTGCCGTCAGCCTGAACGCTGAGGATCGACCCGGTCACCGACACGCTGCCGGCGAGCGCTATTTTGGCTTCTTCTTGCGGATGCTCTTTGGCCGCGAGCGCTTCTTCCTGGCGCTTCCTGGTGGCCGCTTCTTCCTGGCGCTTCTTGGTCCCGGCTTCTTCAGCTTCGGCTTCCCGCTTTTCTCTTGCTTCTTCGCGGATCTCGACGCTCTTGGCGCTCACCGCGCTCGCGGCGCCCGCCGTGTTGATAGCCGTCACTTCGCAGAAGATTCTGTGCCCTTCATCGGCTGCGGTCACGACGTAGACACTTGATTCCTCGCCGCCGATCGCCACACCGTCGCGCAACCACCTGTAGCTGAACGTCGGTGTCGGAGCGCCCGTCCAAGTGCCGCTCGAGCACGACAACGTCTTCCCGACGTCAGCAGCCCCACCACCCTGCACCGCCAGTTCAGGCGCCACGGTGTTCGTAGGCAGCGAGTACTGCTCTGGCACGCTCTCGCTGTTGGCGCTGAGCTCGGGAGACGATGGTCCAGCGCTGTTCGTTGCCGTCACTTCGCAGGAGATGCTGTGGCTTTCATCGGCCACGCCTACGGCATAAGTGTTGGAGAGGGCTCCCGCTATTTCCGCGCCTTCACGCAGCCACTTGTAGGTGTAGCCCGCTGGAAAGCTTTCCCATGTTCCGTGCGAGCACGTGAGCGTCTGCCCCACCGCCGCCGTCCCGCTTATCGCGGGTCGAGTCGCATTCACCGGCTTTATCACCGAAACCATCTGGGTGACAGGGCTCTGCGCCGATTTTTCACCTGCGCTGTTTTTGGCTGTGACTTCGCAGGCCAGCGCGTGGCGCTCGTCGACGCTCGTAACATTGTAGGTTTCTTTCGTCGCCCCGGCGATTTCCGTCACGCCGTTCTTCAGCCACCGGTAGGTGAATTCTTCGGGCGTCGGGGTGCCCGTCCACGCGCTCGAGCACGTGAGCGTCTGGCCCACGGCGACCGTACCCTTCACGACGGGCGATTTGGCCTTTTCGGGCGGGGCTGCAGCCAACAATTCGGCATTGATTTCCGAGGTCGTTTCTTCTTTCCCCGCTTTGACCGTCACTGGGCTGGCGTCGGCGAGCGAAGACGCGTTTTTGTAGTACTGCGTCACGTATTGGGCACTGATGAACTCGACCTCGTCTTCGCCGCTCGCCAGTCCTGCCACTGTGTATTCGCCGTTCGCTTCCGTGTAGGAGGTGTGTTCTTCGCTGCCTTCGGAGTCATAGACGACGACCGCGACACCTCCGAGCGGTTCCTTCAGGGCGTTTGTGACAGTCCCGCTGATCTGCCCGCCGCTCTGAAGTTTCGCGTCGATCCCCGACTTTGTCTCGCCTTCAGTCACTTTGACGGGTTGGGCCGTGGAGAGCGAGGGCTGATCGGGATAGTATTGCTTGGCATAATTTTTCCCATTCGAGCCCGGCACGCCTGAGTAGAACTCCACCACGTATTCTCCGGGCGGCAAGCCCAGAACCGTGTAGTCGCCGCCTCCATGTGTCTGCGCTTCGGCGACCTTCTTGCCTTCCGCGCCGGCTTCATAGACCACGACTTCGATGATTTCGATGCCCTGGCCGGGAGTTTCGGAGGTGACTTCGCCCGTGATCTCCCCGGAAGCCTCGAGCTTCCCGTCGATTCCCGCCGTCGTGGCCCCGGCGCTCACCTGCACCGCTTCAGCCGCCGCGAACGAGGTCTTGCCGTTGTAGTACTGGGCCACGTAGTTCGGTTCGTCTGCGAATCTGACCTTGTATTCGCCGGGCGCCAACCCAGGGGCGGTGTATTGACCGTGTTCATTGGTCAAGACACGGGCCACGAGGTGTTCGGTGGCCACTTCATCTACGTCGACTTCGGCGTCTTCGAGCGGAGCCTTTGTCACCGCGCTTGTGAGAGTCCCCATGATCTGCCCGGGCGCCTGGGACGCTTGGAGCTGGAGCTCCGCGTTGACTTCTCCCGTCGTTTCGCCCGCGGTCACCGTGACCGCTTCAGCCTCGGAGAACGATTCTCTGCCGCTGTAATACTGCGTCACATAGTCGAGGTCGCTCCCGTGGACGGTGGAGAACTCGACGCGGTATTCGCCGCCCGGCAGCCCTGAGACCGAATATTCGCCGCCCGCATTTGTCGTGGCGGAGCCGTAGAAGCCGGAGTTTGTTTCGCTCGCTCCAGAGACCGTGACGCGGATGCCTTCGATCGGGGTCGCCAGCACGCTCGTGACCGTCCCCGCGATCTGCCCGCCTTCGCCGGCGCCGAGCGCGTGGTCGATCGCGCCTTCCACGCCGATCTCGTTTGCTTCTTCATGCGCGGCGCCGGCTTTGTAACCCTTGATTTCCGCCTTCAGCGGCGCTCCGGTCAGTTTGATCTGTCGTCCTTCACCGGTGAGTTCCCCTTCTTCAAAGGTGCCCGGTTTCGCGCCTGCTTCTCCGCTCGATTTCGCGAGGCCCGGACAGTCTTCGCTTGAGTATTCGACGTCGGTCAGGGCAGCGGCGGCGTCGATCGTGGGCCACCCCGTTGCGCTCGTGGCCAGCGTGTACGTAGTCCCGGGAAGTTCGGTCTGAGCCGGGATCCTGCCCACGCAGTTCGCGTTCAGTTCCGGGATCTTCACTTCGATCTCATGCCCCGACTGGCATTCCACGCTGACTTTCCCAGCGACTGTCTGGTGGCTTTCGAAAACGAAGTGATGGAAGTTGTAGACGCATCCGTTCATGTCCACGGAGGCCTTGTAGATTTTCCCGCCGATCTCCCCCTTGCAGCCGCTGTATGTCGCGCTCACGGACGCCGAGGTGGTCGGCCCGGCGATCGGTCCGGTCGTGTACGTCGCGGTTTCGCAGATGCCGACGCCGCCGGTGACTTCGAAGCCGTCGTCGTGGGTGATCGCTTCCAGTTCGACGGGGTACCGTTCGGCGACGAACGAGTATTCTTCTGTCGACGCGTAGGCCGAAGAGGCGGCGAGGGCGAACAGACACGCCACCGCGGCCACCAGGAACGCGATCTTGACGCTAGGCCTCATTGGTGCTGCCTCTCTGAACGATTATCAAGTCTCAAATCGCGCTCCCATGTGCCTGCGACCCGCGCAATACCGTACCACCAAGCACGGTGCGCCGTGTCATCAGCGGGGGCGTCGCGGCCAGCGACGTAGCCGTGGCCGCTGACGCTCCGCGAGAGCCTGCCTCTCGCGCTTGCGTCGGCGCTCTTCATCCCGCGCGAGCTCTCGTTCCTCGCTGAGGCCGACTTCGAGAAAGACCAGCAGCAAGCCTCCACCCAGTCCGGCAGACATCAGGACGATTGCGAGGACTTCACCAGTCACTCCACCGACCAGGGCGACACACACACCGCCGGCGAGCACCAGCGCGCCAGCCGACCCAAACGCCAGGATGCGCAAGCGAGGAGCCACAACCGAGTCAGGGGGAGGGTATCGGAAGCTCGGCGGCAGGCTCGGCGGCAGGCGCCAGTAGGTAGACCGCGGTTGCTAGCCCGAGCAGAGAGCCCGCATCCCAGAGCATGCTCTCGAGCCCGTCCGCCACGATCCCCCCGTTGCCAAGGGAAGATCGCTCCGGTGATACTCGCGATCTTTGTACTGGTCGCTGTCCTCGTGCTGCTGCGGCGAGGCGCCCGGCGTGAGGCGGTTACGATCGTTACCGGCTTTCTGCTTTGTGAGATCGGCGCCCATCTCGCAAAGACGGCCGCGGCGCGCCCACGGCCGTCCGGGGCTCTGGTCACCGCGGGCGGCTTCTCGTTTCCTTCTACGTCCTCGGGTTCTCGTTGTCTGCTCGGCGTTCCTGAACAAAAATGGTGTTCAGAGTTAGTCGCGAAGCGCGCGAGCCACCGCGAGCTTTGCGTGTAAGCTCAGGCAGAGCACCATCGGCGTGGCGCGCTCGCCCGTTCGTTACGCTGTGCACTATGGGAGAGGGAAGGTCTGGAGGGCGGCAGACGCCGCCCATGAACTCGCAGGTCAACTGGTCGCTGTTGGGCCTCGTGATCAAGCGGCCTAGCTATGCCTACGAGCTCGCGCAGCGGTTCGAGCGAACCTACGAGCACGTCGTCTCACTCAGCAGCGTTTCTCACATCTACACAGCACTCGCCGGGCTAAAAGATCGCTCACTGATCGAACAGACCGCGGGAAGCGGGACCGAGGCGCAGCGGAAGCCGATCTACAAAGCAACCGAGCATGGCATCGAGGAGTACCGGAGATGGCTACTCGGAACACCCGCCGAGGAGCAAAGACTCGTGCTGGACGCAAAGCTCGCCTGGGTGCGGTATGCGAGGGGCGAGCTCGAGGCATTCAGTCAGGCCGTCCGGCAATGAGCGTGGCGGGGTGCGAGGGAACGCTGCCTACGTGAGGGCGCTCACGTCGATGTCGAAGTGGGTGGCGAGCGCCCGGCGTCCGGTTGTGGTGAGACGCAGCGCTCGAGGCGCGTTGCGGGGTGTGAGCCACTGCTGGGTGCGGAAGTGGTTCAGGAGGGCCGCGCCGAGTCCGCCGGCGAGGTGGTTGCGGCGCTCGGTCCAGTCAAGACAGGGGCGCGCGAGCGGCCGGCGGTCCGCTGTCGGACGAGAACTTGCTCGATCAGATCATCACGCTGCTGCTCGCCGGCCACGAGACCACGACGACCGGGCTGGCATGGGCCTTCGAGCGCCTGACCCGCAACCCCGAGGCGCTCGCTCGCCTGCGACAAGAGCTCGAGACCGACGAGGAGAAGTACCTCGAGGCGGTCGTGCATGAGACGCTCCGTGTCCGTCCCGTGATCGACGGTGTCTGGCGAAAGCTCGCCGCCCCGGCAATCGTCGCTGGTCACCGCCTGCCCGCCGGGACACTCGTCTTCCCCGCGATCTCACTGGCACAAACATCCGACGACGCGTTTCCCGATCCCGAGGAGTTCCGCCCCGAGCGCTTCCTCGAGGGCGGGGCGGGTTCCCCATACACCTTCATCCCATTCGGCGGCGGGATACGCCGCTGCATCGGCGCGGCCTTCGCGATGATGGAGATGAAGACGGTGCTCGCCACCGTGCTTTCACACGTCGAGCTGAGCGCACCCAATCAGCGTCCCGAGCAACCGCGCCCTCACCACATCACCCAGATCCCCGCCCGCGGCGCACGCGTGCTGATCACCGCAAGACGCTCACCCGATCACACCCCCGAACCAGTCATTGCCGGATTACAAAGTCCTTGTAATGCTTGTTGACCTGCTTATGTTGAAAGTGCGACCGTAAAAATAAGCGCTGGGCTGTTGCGCTTCTTTGCTATTCCAACAAGCCAGATTTCATGCTCTTTGGAGTGGGGGCCTATTCGCTGGCGCCGTTCAAGGTCGTGATCTCGGGGTTTTACAAGACGCCTGTTTTTCGAGTGCTTGGCCCAGATCCAGATGGACACCCACCGCTGGTTGACGACACGTGCTACCTGTTGCCGTTCCAGGACAGCGACGAGGCGCACGCCTGTGCGGACTATCTCAATGGCGAGACGGTCCAGGCGCTTCTGAGGAGCCTTGCCGACCGTACCGCGAAGCGGCCATACACAAAGGAGCTGCTGAGCCGGATCGCGGCGGCCGAGAAGGGGCCCGCTCTCGCGGCGGCGTGAAGGCTCCTTATTTTAGATCTTTAGAGGTCTTTAGATATCGCGGGCGAGTGCTTGCGAGCCATCTGTGTTGGACCCCTACGTAGCCACCACGTATCTGGCCCGCCTTCCAGGATGATCTCCCCTGCCTGCTCGAAGCCCCTGCGTTCATAGAAGCGGCGGTTTTCCTCCGTCGATGTCTCCAGACAACATGCGATTCCGAGTCGGTCGGCCTCTTCGAGTACCGGTGTGAGCACAGCTGTTGCGAGACCTTCGCCCTGACGGGCTGGATGAGTTGCCAGCACCCCCAGGTACCAATACGGATCTGCTGGGCAGACAGCGGCAAGCGCGGTTTTGTAGGCGACGAGTCGCTCATGGGCTTCCTCGCCAGCCAGTGAGACGTAGCGCGCCCACGCTTTTTTGGTCCGCGTCCACTGCTCATCGTCATCGCCGCTCGGGCTTTCCCACATCGCGACGCTCGCCAGGTCGTCGCTGACCCAGACGTTCCTGACCGGGAGCCCTCAAATCAAACAGGGCCCCCACAAACTCAGGCGCGAGCCGCTCATACTCCCCGCCCATCAGAAACGCCCAGCCCGGGTCCTGCGCGAAGGCCGCTGTGACGGTCGCCAGCACGCCCTCGCGGTCCTGGGGGTGGGCTTGGCGGATCATTGGGGGTCCTTGCCCTCCCCCGGCGGGTCCCACATCGCCACCCCCGCCAGGTCGTCCGTGACCCACATGTTCTCAGTGCCCCAGTAGCCAGGCGACGACGCTGGCCGGGATTGCCCAGATGGCCTCGTCGGGGCCAATGACCAGAGGGGATCGGGTAACCATCACGCCGCGGCCGTGGCGGGCCTTCATCGTGAGGGCTCATTGCGCCAGTTGCCGTCGGTGTACTTGCACTCGAACGGGATCTCGAGGTCTGGTCCGACGAAGTCGATCTCCGCGCCGGTGTGGTTCGCTCGTACATGACCTTGTCGGTCTGCACGAACGCAGCGGCGCGTGCAGCGATACGGCTCGAGCCAGTGCGAGGCCGATCTGTTGTTGGGTGAGCCTGGCGGCGTCCGGGGCGGGGAAGCCAGGGTTGCGGCGGTGAGCGAGCTGGGCGACGAGCGGGTCCACGAAGTACAGCTTGCGCTGCGCCGCGGTGTTTGGTCTGCCGTCGCGGATGCGGTGACAGCGCCAGGCAAGGAACGCGCGGACGAGGTCCTCGATGCGGTTCGTGGCCGCCTGGTGTCCGGGCAGGCCGACATCCCGGGCGATGCGCGAGACGTTGATGGGACTGCACATATTAAGGTCAGGCGGTCGAGCAGTGCCGCCACGTCAGCTTCTGACATGGGCGCCGCGCGGATGGCGTCGCCGAGCACGACATCCCACAGGCCTTGGACGAACCCGTCGCTCACTGCGCCGCTGCCCATGTACTCGCCAACGGCGCGCGGGAATCCCCCGACGTCCAGGAAAAGCTCCCAGGCGTTCGCCAGAAGCTCGCTCCATGGCTCCAGGGCGTATATCGCATGCTCGGCCTCGGGGTCAGAAAATCCTTGGGGCGGATGGTCTACGGCGACAGCTCGTCGAGACCGCCCAGCGCACCGCAGAACGCGCGGAAGCCCATCGGCAGCAACAGCCGGTCGGAGTCGGCGATGCCCCCGCGACGGTCGGCGAGGTCCTTGCGAGCCTGCTCCAGATCGCGGGCGGAGGATCCTGTCAGCACGACACAGGCCTCTCGGAAAGTCGTGTCCTGGTCGCGCAGCTCCTTGATCGTCTGCGACCAGCCCGGCACGGCAGTCACCTCGTCCAGCAGCCAGTGGCGAGGGCCGGGCAGCGTGCGTGTGACGCTGTGACCCTGCACCACCAGACGCCGCAGATCCTGTTTGGTGAGTCCATCGCAGGAGCAGTAGAAGACGGTTTTTGGGTCGGCGCCCTGCGCTAGCAGCGCCACGACGGCACGCTTGAGCTCCAGGCTCTTGCCCACGCGCCGCGGGCCTCGCAGGACGTACAGCCCCGGCGCGTGGATGTCCGCGAGCGGCTCGGGCTCGTAGTCCAGCGAAAGCCGACCCGCGGCCCGCAGGTCGGGATCCTCGGCCTCCCAGCCCGCGCGTGCCCGCCAGGGGCTGCGCTCGGTCAAAAGACGCCTGAGCTGAGAGTCGTTCATCCGCCTATCATAGCGAAATGCTATACCTTTAAGTAAGGTTGGTAGCGAAAAAGTATAGCTTTTCGCTATCAGCATACCCTGATATGTTCTTCCAGATGTAGCTCGATTCCTCACGGTACGAACGCATTCCGCACGCAGTGTCGCGGTGTGCCTGCGTTCGCAAAAACAACCGAGAGGAACGAGATACATCATGACGAAGCGTGAGATCGCACAGTCGGTGCTGGCCCAAACCCCCGCCGACGAACTCGACGACATCCTCGAGCTCCTCGTCTACCGACAGAGGAAACCAGGCAACCTCCGCCCGAGCGTCGTGCTGGATCGCTACGGCAACCGAACTCTGACCGCCCAAGAATTCGATGAATTCCTGCTCGAGTACGGGCCGTACATGGGTGCGCCCGACGGCGAGGGGTGATCCTCTACGTTAAGGGTCTTGACGGCACTAGGCCCAGCCTGAGCTCGCCTCAATGATCAGGGTTGCACTGAGGAGCGTCAGCTGAGCGAGCTGTCTCTTACAAGAGGCTTCCCCATCCTCACCCGTTCAAACCGGTTTCTTCGTCCGTCACCGCTGCCATCAACTCCTGCGCGAGATAGCGACGCTGGCCTCGTGGGCCTGGGCTTCCCTCCTCGAGCACCCCAACCTTCTCCAGCTGACGGAGGAGTTTCAGGGCCGTCGGCCGCGTAACGCCCAAGCTGGTCTCGACCGCATGTGAGGAGATAATCGGCGTTTCGCATACGAGGTCAACCAGGGCGATCGCCTTGTTGGACGTGATCGCGGAGGCAGCTGCACGGTAGCGCTCGCGCAGCTCGACGATGCGCTGGGAGCGCACGACCGCGTCCGCGGCTTGCGTATGCACAGCTGAGAGGAAGAGCTCGATCCACGGAACAATGTCGCCGCGTTGGCGAACAGCCTGGAGCGCGTCGTAATACCGCGCGCGGTCGCGCTCCAGGTACGCGCTCAGGTAGAGCAAGGGTGCTGGGAGCCGACCGTGCTCGACGAGCAAGAAGACGGACAGCAGACGGCCGATCCGGCCGTTCCCATCGAGGAAGGGATGCAGCGTCTCGAACTGGTAATGCAGGACGGCGTTCTGAACGAGCAGCGGAACCTCGACGGTCTCGTGTGCATAGCGCTCCCAGTCGGCCAGCAGCGCCGGGAGCTCCGCCGGCGGCGGGGACGAACAGCGCTGTCTCGACGGTAGATCCACTTTCTCCGACCCAGTTCTGGGTTGTGCGGAACTTGCCAGGCGTACGCTCACGGCCACGCACGCCAGAGAGCAACCGCCGGTGCATATTGCGGATCAGACGAACGCCGAGCGGGAGCTTGCCCAGCTGGCCGAGGCCCCATTCGAGGGCGTCGATGTAGTTGAGAACCTCCTCTACGTCTGCGTTTGGGGGCTCGCCGCTTGCTTGCACCTCGAAGACATCTGCCAGGGACGCCTGCGTGCCCTCGATACGAGCGGACGAAAGTGCCTCGCGCAGAAGATATGGCCTGATCAGCAGATGCGGGTTTGGCACCAGCTGTCCGACGCCGGCGAGCCTTCCCAGCGAGGCCTCTGCGTCTGCCAGCAGCCGAACCGTAGGCGTCGGCAGTTCGATCGCCCTCGGTATGGGCTCCGGGAAGTAGGCCACGTAGCCGTGGCGCCCGAGCGTGCGCCGCGGCTTGCCAAACGGGGTCGATGCGTAGTCGGTGCGCTCCACAGCAACACTCTAGCGTCTCTAAAGAGAATGGGCAAAAGCTTTAGAGACAGGCCGCGACCATTAAGCGCTGTATAGGGTCACTTAGGATTACTTGAGGCCGGGACTCTGTAGTCGCGTCTCGATCTCGGATAGTTGCTCGAGGCGGCGCCTGAGTGGTGGGTGTGTGTGAACGAGTGGGTACTCCTTGCCAATGGCGACGATGTGGAAGACGTCAAGGCTCGCGGCTCGCCGAAGATCGACCAGCGGAATGGTGTCCGGTGGCGTCCCGCTGAGGATCATCAGGGCGGACGCCAGCGCCGCCGGATTGCCTGTCAGCCGGGCTGCTCCGGCATCTGCCTCGAGCTCCCGCGCACGGGAGAACAGGGCGGTGATAGCGCGACACACCAGGCCAACGACCAGAAAGAGGAGTCCGAGCGGAAGTAGGAGAAGCCAAAAAAACGCCGCATAAGCCAACGGCCCCATCATGCTCGCCGCGGCCTGAGGGCGTGACACGCCTGGGGGAGGCTCGACAGTACGGACCCCGCGTATGAAAGCGAGGGGCGTATGGAAGTAGAGGCCCGCGCCATCGAGCATCGCCGCAACCGGCGCCCCGACCGCGGACATCAGGATCGAGTCCTTCTGTCCCACGTGTGAAAGCTCGTGAGCGATCACGGCCTCCAATTGGCGCTCGTCCAAGAGCTCGACGAGTCGCGACGTCAGATGCAACGTCGTTCGCCCGGAGGTCAGCCCCCTGATCCAACTGTTCGGGTAGCGCTTGTCGTGAAGCACGATCTTTGGCTTGGCGAGGTCTCCCGCGGCGCAGAGACGCTCAACGGTGGCGTGGATCTGTGGCGCGTCATGCGGGGATACCGGCTTCGGCACCAGCCCGGTCCAGCGCTTCGCGACGGCAACCTGCAGACCAATAACGAACGCCGCCCCAACCCCAACCGCGAGCCAGGGACTGACCTCGATAAGCAGCCACGCGATCGCCGCGAGGATCACGGGAACGGCGAGCAGGCTCGCCACACCAGCAACCTGCACGCGGTAGCTGACACGAAACACCCGATTCGCCGGCCGCGACATTGCCACAGATCATCGTGGATGGCGCGGACTGGCGCTACCGAGCGGCTCGATGACCTCAGGGCCTGCGGAGCCGATCCCGGACTTGCTATAGCTTTTGTTTCTTTTGGCTTATGAGCCTTTCCTCTACAGAAAAACAATCCCCCCACCCGACGAGCGGATTGTGCCTGCACGTCTCTACGGCGGATGGTTCGGAGCTCCGCGCAGAGCTCTTTTCACCCACCGGTGAGGGGCCCAACCCAGGCGTTGTCGTGCTGCACGAGTCATTCGGTCTCAACGACGACATGCGCCGAATCGCCCGTCGCTTCGCCGATGCTGGATACGCCGCACTGGCGCCCGACCTGTACTCGCACGGGTCGCGGATCGTGTGTCTCAGCCGCGTGATGGTCGACATGCTGCGGGGCAGCGTGGCGCGGGAGATCTCCGATATCCGCGCGGTGAGAGACGCGCTCGCCGCCCGCCCCGAGGTGGACTCTGAGCGGATCGCCGTGGCAGGGTTCTGTCAGGGCGGCGGCTTTGCTCTGATCGCCGGCACGCAGCCAGGTTTCTCCGCGGCCGCCGTCAACTATGGCGAGGTGCCCGCGGAGCGCTCGCGCCTGGACGGCGTGTGTCCGGTAGTCGCAAGCTACGGTGGCAAGGATCGCGTGTTCGGAGGAAAGACAGCCGCGCGCCTGGAGCGCCACCTCACTGCCCTCGGCGTGCCCCATGACGTGAAGAGCTATGACCAGGCCGGCCACTCCTTCTTCTCCCAGGTCGACGGCTGGCAAGGCTGGCTCGCGCGGGTACCCACACCGATGGCTGTCGGCCACGACGAGGCAGCGGCCAGCGACGGCTGGGAGCGCATGCTCGGCTTCTTCGACGAGCACGTACGTTAGAACTGCGCGCGCTCGGCGTGAGCTGCTGGTCGTTGCCGATGCCCCCTTCCGGGGGGTCCGATCGACCTCGACAGACCGCCTCCCGCGGGGTATACTTCAGCCACAGGGTCTTGACGGAGAGGGGTTGGGTTGTGCCACACGTACACCTGAATCGCACCGCGGGAGCGCGGCGGGGGATGACCTACGTCGGCATCTCGCAGCGCTCCACCTCGGAGGGCCGCGAACGCCGTGAGAAGCGTGCTCTGCCGGCAGAAGAAGAACATCGTCCGCGACGCCAAGCTGCTCGCCCGATCCGAGGACTGGAGGGCGGCCGGAGAACAGTTCGCCGTCCTTTTCCGGCGCTGGAAAGCCGCCGGCTCAGCCGGTCGCGCTTACGACGAGAAGCTGTGGCAGAGCTTCAAGGCGGCAGCGGATCAGTTTCACGAGCGCCGGGCCAAGCACTTTGCCGAGCTCGCCCGGATCGCCAAGGCGAAAGCCACCGCGAAGCAGAAGCTGATCGCCGAGGCCGAGAAACTGAGCTCGATCAGCGACTACGAGCTCGCCAAGGGTCAGTTCTCCGACATCATGGTCCGCTGGCGCGAGACCGGCCACGCCGGGCGTCACGAGAACGAGCTGTGGGAGCAGTTCGTCACGGCCAGGCAGGCGATGTACAACGCGACCGCCGAGGACCGCCGTGGCCGCCAGAGCGAGTACGTGCAACGCGTGGAAGAGCGGATCATCGGGCACCGCGAGATGATCGGCAAGCTCAAGGCACAGCGCCGAGAGCTCGCCCTCCGCCGCAGGGGACTGATGCCGGGATGGGTCGGACAGGAAATGGCCGAAGAATTCGACTCACGAGCGCAGGAGATCGATGAGTACATCGAAGAACGTCAACGCTGGCTCGACGAGGACACCCAGCGGGTAGCTCGCGCGATGGTCGGCCAAGACGAGGTGAGCGTCGGGGAGTTCTACGCGCGCCTGACGAGCGCCGACGCGTAGCTCGAGCGGGCGCGAAGCGACGCCCCGCGCACGCCGCCGGTCTTATCAATCTATCCGTGGTTTATCGTGGTTTATCAGCTGCGCCGCCCGCGTTTTGCAGGGCCTGGGTTGGTGGGCTTGCCTACGCGGGCTGCGCGAGGAAGCTCTCGAGCTTCTCGACGGCGGGCTCCAAGTTCTCGACGTAGCGAGTGATCGCCGATTGCATTTGTGGCTCGCTCAGGTGAGCGTTGATCCCACGTGCCACGTCGAGCCGAGAACGCTCCATCCATGCCAGGAGGTCGGGCTCGCCTGACCACGTCATTTGGACGCGATGGGAGATGGCGCTCGTCGCGATCCAGTCGAGGGCTGTGCTCGGGTACGGGTTGGGTGGGCACAGCCGGTTCTTCTCCACGTCGTCCTCGCGGGCGGACTCCACAAACGCGATCAGGGCGGCGTTGAACGGGAGCAGGCCGCTCCGCACCGACTGCAACGTGATCCGGTCGGGTTCGAAGATCGCGCGGCCGCGCGCTGCGTTGAGGCCTTCGGCCGTGCAGTCGACGTAGATCTGCTTGTCGTCGGTCGGGATCGACCCCCCCTCCAGCGCGATGCGAGCCTCTCCGATGTGCGTGACCCGGCCCAGGCGGACCACGTTCTCGATCAGGCGCAGGCCCTCCAGCTCGGTCTGGCTGATCGTGGCGACGCGATACATGGTGGGCTCGACGGCCGGGTCGAGCCGGACGAGCTGACCGCAGGCCTCGAGCCGGCGGAAGAGGTCGGCGATGTTCTCGGCGCAAGCCGCAGCCTGCACCTGCAGCGACAAACCGTCCATAAGCGAGCCGACGAGCTCCAGCGGCTGCGTGAACGCGCGGTCCAGCAGCCAGGCGTCCCGTGGCCTGATCCAGCGGATCGCCTCCGGCTCGACACCGCTGTCGAGCAGCCAGCTGCACGCGTCCATCGCCGTCTTGCCGGCGCCGAGGACCGTATAGCCGCTGCCGGGTTCCGTCAGCGCGACGAGGTCGTTGATCGGGATCAGCCGCACGTTCGGATCGACCGCAAACGAAGGCGTGTGCGTCGACGGCACCGCAGGCGAAAGGTATGTGGCGTCGACGACCCTGCGTCGCGCACGCACGGTGCTGCTCTCACCCGTCGGGCGCGAGACGAGCCGGTGCTCGCTGCACCAGTCGCCCGAGTAATCGCACTCGCCGAAGAAGCGAACCCGGCCCGAGGCCAGCAGCTGCTCGAGCACCCGCTGGAAGTAGTCGCAGATCTCGGCCCCGGTCGCTCGCCCATACCAACCCGCGTTCGGGCCGTCCTGGTCGATCGAGTCGCCGAGGGGCAGTGAGTTGACGCCGTAGTACGCCGAGGGCTGGTGCAGGCGCACGAAGGGATAGGCGTCGTTCCAGTGCCCGCCCGGGCGCTCGCGCCGGTCCACGATCACCACGTCGGCGTCTGACTCGGCGATCAGCGCATCGGCAAACGCCAGCCCGGCCGCGCCCGCACCGACGATCAGATAGTCCGTGTCGATCGTGGTCTTCATTCGCAAACGGCAGTATGGCCCATCAGGGGCGATAATCAGATTTGCAATGGACTGGAGCTCTCGAGCTGACGCCCCGCTGGGGGGTTAGCCTTGGCTGGAACGACCGCCTGCCCGGGCTGCGGTGAGCTGGGCGACGCCACGCAGCGCTTCTGCGGCCACTGCGGAACGTCGCTGTGGCTGAAATGCGCCTCGTGCGGCAACGATAACCCCCTCGGTTTTGGCTTCTGCGGGTCGTGTGGCGCGCCGTGCGAGGGCGATGGCTCGTCAACGTCCGCCGCTGGGGAGAGCGAGGATGGGGAGCGGCGCTGGGTGACCGTCATGTTCGCCGATCTGTCGGGGTTCACGGCGCTCTCGGAGCGCACAGACCCGGAGGAGATCCGCTCGATGGTCGATCGGTGCATGAGCGAGATGAGCCAGGTCGTCGACCGCTTCGGCGGCTCCGTGGACAAGGTCATCGGTGACGCGCTGATGGCGGTGTTCGGGGCGCCGATAGCCCACGAGGATGACTCCGAGCGGGCGGTGCGCGCCGCGCTCGAGATCCAGCGACGCTCCTGCGAACAGTCGGATGCCTTCGGTGGACTGTGTGTCAGCATCGGCGTCAACACGGGTGAGGTGATCTTCGCCCCGGTAGGCCCGCACGGGCGGCGAGAGTTCACGGTCATGGGCGACGCTGTGAACACCGCGGCGCGACTACAGGCTGCCGCTCCACCCGAGGCTGTCCTGGTCGGCGAGGAGACACAGGCCGCGAGCGCGCTGGCGATCACCTACGAGGCGGTGGCGCCGATCCTCGCGAAGGGCAAGGAAACGCCAATACTTGCCTGGCTGGCTCGGGCTGCCGCTGCGGCGCCCGCTGAGCGCCCGGTTTCGGCTGCCCCGTTCATCGGCAGAGACACCGAGCTGGAGCTGCTCGTGCGGACGTGGACGCGAGCCTCGAGCGAGCTCCACCCGCAGCTCGTCACCCTCGTTGGACCACCGGGGATCGGCAAGACACGGTTGACGCTGGAGTTTGCCGCGCGTGTGGAGAGCGCAGGCGGACGGATACTCAGCGGCCGTCCGCTGCCCTACGGTGCAGCTGCCTCCTACTGGGCGTTTGGAGCGGTCATCAGGGACGCGTCAGGGATCTTCGCCGACGATCCCGCCGACGTCGCCACCGACAAGCTCGCCGAGCGCACGGCATCGCTGCTTCCCGCTTCAGAAGCACAGGAGCTGGCAAGGAATCTCTCGATCCTGGCTCGTCTCGCCGAGGACACGGTGGACGACAGACGGTTTCTGTTCGCCTCCGCTCAGCGGTTCCTCGAGGCCCTCGCCCGCGAGCAGCCCACCTTGGTGGTGCTCGAGGATCTGCACTGGGCGGACGAGAGTCTGCTCGAACTCGTCGAGGGGCTCTCGGCCAGGCTCCAGGACGTGCCGCTGCTGCTGCTCGCACTTGCCAGACCCGAGTTCCTGGACGCGAGGCCCAGCTGGGCGCGCCTCCCAACCAATGTCACCGTCCAGCTCCAGGCGCTCACCGAGGCCCACACTCAAGACCTTGCGCGCCGACTCCTATCGGGTGCGCCAGACAGGGAGGCGCTCGCCGCACGCGTCGAGCAGGAGGCCAGCGGCAATCCGCTCTTTATCGAGGAATTGGCGGCGTGGCTGTCGGAGCGTGACAGCGTGAACGCCACCGGTCTCCCAGCGAACATCAAGACGATCATCGCGGCTCGACTCGACCAGCTCCCGCCAGGAGAGCGGCAGGTGATCCTCGACGCCTCTGTGATCGGCGATTTCTTCTGGCAGGGCACGCTCGAAGCGCTCGCAAGCAACGAAGCGCTCGGGCACAATGACGCGCTCGCGGAGATGCTGCACGCGCTTGAGCGCCGGGGACTCGTCCGCCACAGTGCTGCCTCGCGTATCCGAGGTGACCAGGAGCTGAGCTTCAAGCACGGGCTGGTGCGCGAGGTCGCGTACTCCACGATCCCCAAGGCCGCACGCCGGGAGCGCCACGCGGTCGTTGCCCGCTTCCTCGAGCAGGCGGCGGGAGACCCGAGCGCCTATGCGGCGATCCTCGCTCACCACTGGCGCGAGGCCGGCGAGGACGCGAAAGCGGCCGATTACCTGCTCACCGCGGCAGACCAGGCGTGGAGGGGATGGACGCCGCACGAGGCCGTCGAACTATGCAACCAGGCGCTCGAGCTGATCCCCAAGGACGACGAGGCGCGCCGGCGACGCGCACGGCTGCGACGGGCCGTCGCTGCGACGGCGGAGATGCACGCAAGCCGCGATGTCGTGCCGATGGATCAGTCGAAGTCCCCGGGCGAGATGTCGCCGCCGATCTCGTAGATCCCGTAGACCACGTGGTCGCCGAGCAGCTCGGCGTGCTCTCGTATGAGCTCCGTATTGGGTGAGGAATAGACGCAAAAGGACTTCAGCTGACCGTCCTCGCCCATGACCACGTGACTGTGCTCCCATATGATCGGGGAGAACTGCGAATTCTCAGTCAGGATGCGCTTCGAGAGGCGGCCCTTCGCCGCCCCACCATCCTCCAGCTCATCCCAGACCCGCTCGATCAGATAGCGCGGCATGCCTTCCCCCAAGTTTCGACGTCGATCAACCAATCGTACGCTTTTCGTTTGCAGGCCCGGACAACACTCGTGCGCGCGCGCCACCATAAAAACACTCGTTTAGACATTTTTAGAACTTTTAGACTTCTTTAGATATCGCGCTCTCGCCTGGGCCGAAGCGCCGATACCAGGTGCCGTGTCGATTTCGGTGGGCCGGGTTAGCGCTGCCGTGAGACTATGGTGGTGCGGTGAGCGATCGCTACGTCCCCGCGGCCGGCCGACGTGTTTTCACGCCGCTCTACGACACGGTCAATGCGGTGGCGATGCGCCAGGGCCAGTGGCGGCCACGTCTCGTCGAGCGAGCGTTGGGCTCTGCCGCTCCGATGCGGATCTTGGATCTCGGCTGTGGCACCGGCGAGATGGCGCTGGCGATTGCCCGCGCCTCCCCAGCCGTGCAGCTGATTGGCGTCGACGGCGATCCTGACGTGCTGGAGCGCGCAGCCGCAAAGGCCCGGGCAGAGGGCGTCGAGCTGGAGCTCCACGAGGCGCTCGCTGATCGCCTCCCCCTTGCGGACGCATCCGCCGATTGTGTTGTAAGCACGCTGATGTTTCACCACCTCGTCCCCTCGACCAAGCGCGCCGCGCTTGCGGAGGCACGACGCGTCCTTGTCCCTGGCGGCCGCCTCTTGATATGCGACCTTGGGCGTGCCAGCGATCCGTTGATGCGCGCGGCGTTCTTCGCCGTGCAGCTGCTCGACGGCTTCGCCAACACGCGCGAGCACGCGCGTGGCGAGCTGCCCGAAATCGTGTCGCAATCCGGCTTCTCGACTGTCACCGTGTTCGCCCGCTATCGCACCGGCGGCGGCACGCTCGAGTTGATCGAGGCGTCATGAGCGATCTCGCGCCAAGTTTTTGACGCTAGTCCCAGTAAAACCGGGCGTTGAGCCCACAATCGAGCCCACGATCGAGCGTTTCGTCGCAGAGGCTGCCTATGGTGGTGCTCATGAGTCAAGTCCGAGGCAGCAGCGGCGAGAAGCCGACGCGCGAGGTGGGGTTTCGAGCATGACGTCGTTTATCCGCAGGCATCTGACCTACGCGAACGTGGCCGCGACGATGGCGCTCCTGTTCGCGATGGGCGGCAGTGCGCTTGCCGCAGACCAGTTCGTCGCCTCCCCGGCCAAAACCGGATCAAAAGAGTTCACCGCCCCACCCAAATCAAAGGAGTTCGCCTACCTGATCACCTCGATCAGCCAGATCAGCCCGCGAGTCCAAGCGGAGCTGAACGCCGCTGAGAGGGCGGGTCCCGCGGGGCCAACCGGCGAACCCGGCACACCCGGATCGCAGGGAACGCCCGGGCCCTCCGGCATACCCGGGGTGCCTGGGCTCCCCGGCGCACCAGGGGCACAGGGCATAGAAGGCGTCCCGGGCAAGGAAGGAACGGAAGGCAAACCCGGCGAGCAGGGCGCGCGCGGCGAAAAGGGCGAAACCGGCAGCCAGGGCGAACCCGGCCTTTCGCTGCTTTCGAGAACCGAACAGGAAACGCTGAAGTCGATCCTCCCCTACGTCAAATTCGAGTACAAAGGCGTCGATGAAAAACCGACGATCCAGATCTCGGGCGCGAACGTGCAGATCATCAACGGGGAATTGTCAACCGAACACTGATCCACAGCCGGACGAGCGCCCGCGCTCTATAGGCGAGCCGCTCGGCGAAGAATGACAGGATCTCGTCGCGCGCGGCGATCGTCGGTTGCCCCCGCTTCGTCGATCAGGTGGGCGGTTACCACGCTGTGCGGGCTCGCCACCACGTCTTTGAAGAACGGCGCGGTGTCGGGGTTGGCCGCACTGTCGGGGAGCACCCGTCCGATGAAGCGCTCGCCGAGCGCCTCCCTGTAGGCCGCGAAGCGCTCGGCTTTGCAGAACTTATCTCCCGCGAAGCGATAGACCATCACGGTCAGGTTCTCGCGCTCGAGGCGCTCCCTGACCGCGACGAGCTCCCCGGGAGCGATCTCCAACCCGGCGGGGTCGCCCAGCGGCAGCGTCGGCTCGGCCAGGACCGGTGCGAGCATCGCGGGCTCCAGCATCATGCTCAGCGCGAAGTTGCCCGTGAAGCACATACCGATCGCGCCGACGCCGGGACCGCCGCACTCCCCGTGCGCCAGCCGCGCCAGCGACCGCAGCCACTGGGTCACCGGGCTCGACTCGTTCGCGGCGAACGCGCGGAACTCGGCGCTCACGCACGCCCGCTGGAACACGGCGGTGCCCTCCTGCACACCCGGCACCGCGCCGTCGAGGCCGAACAGCGAGGGCATATACACGGTGAAGCCCGCGTCCCTGACCCAGCGGCTGAAGCGCGCCACGTGCGGGCTGATGCCCGGCATCTCCGTCATCACGATCACTGCCGGTTCGCTGCCGGCCACGTGCACCACCTTCGCGATGCCGTCGAGGGTGATCTGGCGGGCATCGAAGTCCTCGAGCGGATCGTCCTCCTTCATGCTCCGCTTCGGCATGCTCGCAGCCTACGTGGCCTCACGTTCTCGTGCCGGATGAGACTCTCCGAGAAGGTGTACTTCTGATGGTTGTACGGGAATCCCGTACATCGGTGTACGGGATTCCCGTACAACACTCGGCCAGCCTCGTCATGGAGAACACTCGGGCGGGTACGATTGGAGAGGTCGCTTAGCCCTTGGTGATCTCGGTGCCGGCGAGGCTTGCCAGCAGTTGAGCCGCCGCGGTTTCGAACCGCTCGATCGCACCGTACGGCCGTGCCACGAGCATCGCGCCCTCGAGCCCGCTGACGATGCTTCTCGCTGTGTCGGCGGCCGTCTTGCTGAACTGCAGGCTTCCGTCCTCGCGACCATCTTCGAGCACCAACGCGAGCCACGCCTCGTTGTCGTCGAGGAACGCGACCACGGCGTTGCGGATCGGACTCGGGAGAGTCTCGTACTCGGCGGCGAGCATGCCACAGAGACACATCCGTTCTTGCCTCAGCACCTCGGCGTACAGGCTCGCGTATGCGTCGAGCTTGGCGGGAGCGGCCGTGACGTTTGCGTCGATTCCCGCGAGCGCGTCTGCGAAACGCTCCGCGTAGCGAGCGATCAGGGCCTCACCCAGCTCGGCCTTGCTGGGGAAGTGATAGTGAAGACTGGCCTTGCTGACGGCCAGCTCGGCGGCCACGTCCGCATAGCTGAAGCCGTTGAAGCCGCGCACCTGAACGAGCCGTTCGCCGACGTCGAGGATGCGCGAGCGCGTGCCCGCGGGCCGCTGCTCGGCGTCAGCCGCCTCGGGACCTGACCTCGTGTCGTGCGTTCTTACGGCCATCGAACCATCCTCGCAGTCGTGCTTGACTTCTTACCTATCAGTAGGTAGGGTACTCGACCGGCCGGCGCATCACCTTCCGAGGTCTTCATCCGAACAACGATCAATGGAGGAGCTATGTCTCGAAAGTACATCGACTGCCGTGAGATGCCAAGCGACAACGGCTGCGATCTGGCGATGTCGGGAAGCGAGGTGCATGTCATCGACGCGGCTGTCGCTCACGCGGTGAGCGCACACGGGCACGAGGACACCCCGCAGCTCCGCGACCAGATCTCCCAGACACTCAAAGACGAGGTCCCGGGCGCACTGGCGTAGCTGCTGATCTACTTTTGGCCACTCTTAAACTTAAGAAAGGCGGTTTCGCTGGGTCTTGCGAACCTGAGCCATAGCGGGAACCCATTCAGCTGGGCCGCCGGCCGTGACAGGCGACGAGGATCGGGCTCAGGCCGGTACGTCCCGGTTCCGCGAAGTTCGCGAGCAACGCGTCGACCTCCTCGTCCCGCGCGCGGCCCGAGCTGACGAGCGCCTCGCGCAGCGATTCCAACGACAGCGTGAAGAAAGCCGTGTCCGCGCTCCCACCACGGATCAGCCGCACGCGGCCCTCGGCCTGCACGTCCTCCAGTCCCAGCGCCTCGAGCTCGCTCGGCAGCTTGCGCCCGCACTCCCCGTCGAATCCCATCGAGCCCATCAACTCGCCCACCGCGTCCGCCACGTGCTGGGCGTCCACCAAGCGCTGCGGGTCAGCGTGTGGTGGGTAGGACGTGATCGGCAAGACCATGTCGTAGTCCTCGATCACGAGCAAGCCACCCGGCCGCACCCCCGCGAGCAGGTTGGGCAACACGCCCATACCGAGGTGCTCGACCAGCAGCCGCGCGTGGACGACGTCGAACTCGCCGCTGGGTAAAGGCGTCGCGATGATGTCGTGCTCGGCGATCTCAACCGGACCGCCCGCGAGCGGCTCGAGGAACTTCAAGTAAACGTCGGCGGCGAACACGCGACCGGTATCGCCGACCCGCTCGGAGAGCCACTCCACGACCGAGCCACCGCCCGCCCCGACCTCGGCGACGCGCGATCCAGCTCCGACACCCAGGCGCTCGAGCAACGCGAACGTCCCCTCGTCCCACAGCCGCTCGATCCCCGCAAGGCGCTCGCGCTCGTCATGCCAAGCCTGATCGTATGTGTAGGTACCCACTACGCTCCTCATCGCCGAGAGGCCAACCCTATCCGAACCGGAGCACTCCTTCTTCCGATTTGGTTCTATGGGCCTCTTCTTCAACTCAAAAGCAGGTAGCGTGTCACGATGCCCTCTGGATGGTCCACGCTTGCCTACGAGCAGTGGAGCGAGACGTGCGACACGCTGCACGCGCACACCCAGGTCCTCGGCAAGTTGGCGGTCGCGCTCGCCCCGCCCGAGCCACAGCTCCAGCACGCGGCGCTGCGCCTGACCGCGCGCGGCTGGGAGACCGCCCCGCTGCCAGCCCCAGACGGCTCGGGGGCGCTCGTCGTCGCGCTCGATCTACGCACCCACGAGGCGCTCGTCGAGCACAGTGGCGGTGACACCCGCCGCGTCGCGCTCGCCCCGGACCGACCGGTCGCCGAGGTCACACGCGACGTTCTGGACATGGTCCGCGCCATGGCCGGCGCCGTCGCGATCGACCCAACCCCGCAGGAGGTCCCGTGGAGCGCCCCGCTCGACGCGGACCTCGACCACGCGCGCTATGACCCCGCCCAGGTCGCCTCCTACTTCGCCGCCGCGACCCGCGCGGCGCTCGTCCTCGCCGCGTTCCGCGCCCCCTATCGCGGGCGCTGCACACCGGTCAACGCCTGGTGGGGCTCGTTCGACCTGGCCGTCAACCTGTTCTCGGGCCAGCCGGCCGACCCCCCGTCGGACGACTTCATCATGCGCAACGCGATGGACGCCCAAGAGGTCGCGATCGGCTGGTGGCCCGGCGACCCGCGCTACGCCCGCGCGGCGTTCTACGCCTACGCCCACCCTGCACCCGACGGCTTCGCGGCCGCGACGCTCTCCCCCGCCGCGTCACGCTGGGACCCGACGCTGGGCGAGTACATCCTGGACTGGCAGGACGTCTGCTCGAGCCCCGACCCGCATGCGACCGCCCTCGAGTTCGCCAGCTCGGCCTTCGCTCACGCATGCACGGTCTGCGATTGGGACCCGGCCCTCCTCGCGAGCGCCGAGGGGAACGCCGCCGCCGGTCGTGTAGAGGGGTAATCTTTGCCGATCTCTTACCCGATGAAAGGTGGCCGCGTGCCCGATCTACTCGAGACGATGCAACAACAGATAGCGGCTCGCTTGGCCAAGCTTCGCCCGACGTTGGAAGAGGTGAAGCGCCTGGAGGCCGCGGTGGCGGCGCTCGAGGGTCTGGGCGCTTCAACGGCGAAACCGACCACGCCGAAAGCGGCCACGCCGGCTCCGGCCAAGAGCGCACCCCCCAAACGTCGCAAACGTCGTGCAGGGCGTCCGCGCGGCTCCAAAACCCGCACCAAGACCGCACCCGCCGCCGCCGCATCCGCACCGGCCCACGCCGCACCGGCCGCGAAGAGCACTCCCGCCGCCACCAACACTCGCCGCCGCAAGGCGCCGCGGACACCCGGCGGCACCCGCGCGGTCCAAGCCGTCGCGATCATCACCGAGAACCCCGGCATCAAGGTCGCGGACTTGGCGAGGAAGATGGGCATCAACCGAACCGGCCTCTACCGCATCCTCCCGCCCCCGGAGCGCGAAGGCAAGATCCTCAGGCGCGGGCTGCGCTGGTATCCGGCGGGTTCGTAGCGCCGTCTGGGCGGGGGTAATTCTTGCGTCTATGCCGCGGTGTGAATGACCGCTGACGGACCTGGCGGGCTACACTTCACCCTATGGAACTCCTGGGACACTTTGGCTTTCACACGCGCGCGAGCGTATCCGAGGGGGAGTTCGTGCTGCGCCAGCCCGAGCTGAATCTTGTTGCCGGTGGCGAGACGTTCGACCAGGCCGCCTCGGCCCTCGAAGAGCTGGCCGTCACCTATGCCGAGCGGTACTTCGAGCGCTTGCATTTCTACGCGCAGACTGATCGCACCGAGCAGCTTCCGTGGCTCTTGCGGCTGATCCTCACGCCTGCGACTGATCGTCGCGCGTTGCTGATCTCAAGCCCTTGCTTGACACTCCGGGCCTGACCTGCAAAAGGGCATAAAAAAAGACCCCCAAGGCCGCCTCCAACCACCCAATGCTGATTTTTACACAAAAAAAGATCCTCAAGGCATAAAAAGGACCGGCCGGGCAAGCCGTGAGGTGTCTCAATCAAGAGACGTCCCACGACCTGCCCTAGAACGAAAAAAGCTCCACCCACATCGGTAGAGCTCCACACGACCGGCCTGCCTGATCCCTAGGAGATGCTCACCCCCTCCAGCTGCACATCGATCACGGCGATCTGATTCTCGCCCTGCCCGATCGCCCCGATCGTCTGCCAGATCGCCTTCGCCGATCCCCGTCCCTCATTGCACCAGCGCTCAAGCGACACCTTGAGCTCCTGCTTGTGTCCCCTCACCATGCCCGGTCGCGTCGCGCTGGTCCAACAACATTGCCCGCTCGAACTCGATCGTCTGCTCGCCCTGAAGTATCGCTGTGTTGCTGTCATCATTTCTGCTCCTTGTGATTTCGATTAACGAAAAAAGGCCCCGCCACCCGGGGGTCACGAGGCCTGTTTGCTGCTTGCTGCCTTCCTGCTTGCGCCCCGTGCTGCTGGCGCTGCTGGTCCCTACATCGCTATCGCGTGTCGAAATCTTTCGCGACTCTCCTCCCTCTCCGCACTCGGCACAGACCCAATAGACCCGATGATGCGAAACCACAGCACTCTTCCCAATCACGAACCGGCCTGAGCTGATCCGTGTCTTTGCCGCACCGCTCACATCGACCCGGCTCACTCGCCTTGCCAGCGCACTCGTCGCACAGCCGCCACCATTCGATCCCAAAGCTGTACGTCTCGCCCTGCACATAACAAGTCCCAACGGCACCGCAGTCCTTACACCGGCCTGCGGCGCCCTGGATTGACAACCCGGCATGTCACGGTCTGCTCCTTTTGTGTTTGAGAAAATGCACCTGAGAACCACAAAAACCCCGCCACCGGGGGGTGACGAGGCCTCTGTTTGCTGCCCTTGCTGCCTGTTTCTCTGCTGCCTTTGCTGCTTACTGCTGGATGCTGCTTGGCGCTACTCGTCGATCAGCGGGAATCCCGGCTGGGGTTTGAGGATCTCGCTCAGCGGGTTGACCACGATCTCCTGCTCCGCTTTGAGCTCCTCGACCACATCGAGCAGTTTTTCCTCGATCTTCCTCGTCTCGGCGAAGTAGATCACCGCCTCGATCGTGCGGCACCAGGCCCAGGCGCGGAGGTTCTCCACGAGCTCCTCCCTGGCCTTGCTCGTCAGCTCGACCTCGACCGCCACCGGCAATGCAGGTGGAGCCGAAACCGAGGTAGAGGGTGATGGTGTATCTGGGTCGTCGAGCGTGCCGGGCGGCCAGATCACTATGTCGGGGAAGTGCGATCGCCTCCTCCCGGCTCCCGCGATCTCCACGCTGGCCAGCCTGCGCCCCCCCTCGCGCTCGTCTCGGGCCAGCTCGATCTCGCCGATCACGCGGTGGCCGGGATGGCGGCGCTCCAAAGCCGCTCTCACGCCAGCGCAGGCGATCATGTGCCGCACCTCCTTGATACTCACAACAGGCGTGCGCAGCCCCTTCGGATAAACGTACTCACCGGCGTGCGCGCACCTGCGGGCCAGGCTCCTCCCCTTCGCGCTCACCGTATACAGCGAGGCGTGGCCGACCAGCACCGACTCCCTTTTCAACAGGCCCCGCTGGACGGCATCGTCCAAACGCCCACTCGCGATCTTCGCACTCACATCCTCGCGCTCGGCCAGCGCCTCGGGCGTGACCGCACCCAGTGAAGCGGTCCATGCGAGCATCGCCGCTTCACCCAGGATCTCTTGAGGAACAAACGTTGCACCTTTCATATAAATACTTATCCTTTCCCTATCGGTCGAGTGAGAATATTTTTGTGGTACGCACGGGACGCCTGCCCGTCGGCACGATCACGACCGCGTGACCGCGTGGCAGGCTTTTGATCTCATCCGGATGGACCGTGTACTCGCGTCCCCGCGTGCGCATACGCCGGCCGTCGCTGTGCACGGTGCTCGTCCACGCGCCCTGGGTGCCCGCCACGTCGGCGATCAACGTGGCACTCGCGGGAACCATCTGACGGTGGGAGATCAGGGACGTCAAACTGCCCATCACCTGCTCGAGCAAGAGCTCCCGTCCCGCCACGCGCAGATCCGCGAACTCCTGCGTGCCCAGCACCAGACACATGCCGGCCCCGCGCGCGCGGGCGAACAAGCCCGCCACCCGCTCGGCCGCCAGCGCCGCGAACTCGTCGATCACCACCAGTGTGGGGATCCGCTTGCCCTGCAGCCTCGCCTGGACGCTCTGCAGGTCTCCGACGATCGCGGCGCCCAGCATCTGCGCCAGCAGCGGTCTGCGATCAGCTTCCAGGCTGAAGTACACCACCGCCCGCTGCTTGACCATCTCCAGCAGATCGAACGACATGACCCCCGGCGTCTGCGGGTCCAACCACCGCCCGACGTCCGACTCGGCCATCACCGCGAGCCGATCGCGGACGCCCGATAGACCGGCCTGCTGAGCGGCGTCCAACGACTTCAGATAGGCCGTCACCTGCTCGACCCGCTGCTCGGGCAGGCTCCGCACCAGCGCCTCGAACTCGTACAGATCCAGACAGCGCACGACGCTCTGCAGGCTGACCACGACCCCGGCCTGGCGCAGCACACGCACCACATGGCCGATGTAGCGCTGCGCCTGGCGCAGGTAATGCGGCTCTGACCAGCGCTCGCCGGCCAGCAGCTTGTCCGCTATCTCGGTCTCTGAGCCGTGCGCGTAGGGGTTGAACACAACCGAGCCCTCCGGCGTCCAGTGCACGAACAGCCGTTTCTCACGCTCGGCCACATCGCGCGCCTCTTCCAACATGCTGGGATCACCCTTGGGGTCCAGCAGCACCGCGCCCATCCCGTGCTCGACCCCATGCACGGCGACCCCGGTCATCGTGACCGTCTTGCCCGCGCCGGCGGCGCCGAGGACGAGCGTATGCGTGCCCCCCGCCGGTCCACCGAGCGGGATCCGCACCAGACCGCCATCCAGCACGTCCTGGCCGATCAGAACTTCGTCGTCCTTGAACCACGACGCTCCACGGCTGAGCATCCGTCGCACGGCGGCCTGTGCGCTCACCTCGCGCACAGCGTCCAGCGGTCCCTGGAAGCTGCGCACCACCTGCGCCAGATCGCCGCCCGCCTCGATGTCTTCGCGCCGCCAGCGGCGACCGCGGCTGGCCGCGGCAAGCGCGGCAACGCCGACCGTCAGGCCGAGGCTGCCAAACAGCGGGCGGACGATCAACCAGACGGGCAGCGCCGCTAAAGCCCACGTCCAGCTCAGCTGCCGCGAGCGCATCAACCGCGCCACGCCCCAGCCCAACAACACGCCCAGCACCACATGCAGCGCCGTACTTCCAATCCAATGGGCCGGCGACCCCAGCGGGGCAAACGGATCCGACCCCCCTGCGGGGGCTTCATAAATCGGGGACATTTGAGTCCCTCCTTTTTCTTTAATGTGGAAACGGCGGACCAGTTGGCCCGCCGTCGTGAGTGGTGCTTCTGTGTTTCCGGCGCGCCGTGGGGCGCGCTTGCTGCAACTACCTGCCCTTCGAGCCGCGAGCGATCGCGGCGGCCAACCGGTCGGCCAAGGCGATCCCCTCCGCGGCGGAGTCGAATACGACCTCCATCCGCATCTGCCCGCTGCGCAGGACGCGAACATCCACCTCGGCTTCCAGCAGCTCGCCCCATGCCCTGGCGAGCTTCAGAGCGGCCAGATCCCGTACCTGCTCTGGATCCTGCGTCTGCTCTGGATCTTGCCCCTGCTCACCACGATCCTGCTGGGAGGCGAGCACCTCCACGTTGCTCTGACGGGCACGAGCTTCGAGCGTCCGTACCGTCCATTCTTCCTCGATCGCCGCGCGAGCCAGCGGCAGACGCGCATCGGGCTCCTTCACGAGCAGCACCGCAAGTCCATGACCGCAGCTCAGCTCCCCGCGTTCCAGCAGCTCGAGGATCTCCTCAGAGAGCTGCGGCAGGCGCACCAGGTTTGACACCGAACGCTCGGCGCGACCCACGCGATCTCCGATCTGCCGATAGGTCAGACCGAGCTCCTGCGCCAGCGTCACACAGGCGCGGGCCTCCTCCACCGGGTTGAGATCCTCCCGCGCCACATTCTCGATCAGCCCAACCTCGAGCGCCGCGCGATCTTCATACCGTGACACCAGCGCCGGGATGCTGGCAAGGCCCGCGAGCTTGGCAGCGCGCCAGCGCCGCTCCCCCGCGAGCAGCTCATACTCACCGTCCTCTCCGGAACGCACGAGCACCGGCTGCAGAACACCGCACTCGCCGATAGAACCAGCCAACGCCTGCAGCGCCTCCTCGTCGAAGTGGCGCCGCGACTGCGAGGGGTTCGGCACAACGAGCTCGACCGGCAGCTCTCGCAGCACCTGCGCGGCATCTTGGGCGGGGTCACTGGATGTTTCTTGGGCGGCGTTATTGGATGTCGATCGTGATAGGAACATTGAGACTCTTCCTTTCTCTATTTCTTGATTTTTCGTTTATCGAGAGATCGTGGCGGCCAACCGTTCGGCCAGGGCAAGCCCCTCCGCGGGAAAGTCGAATACGACCTCCATCCGCATCTGCCGATGAGACATAGGGCGAACATGCACCTCGGCGCCCAGCAGATCGCCCCACGCCCTGGCGACGTTCAGAGCGGCCAGATCCTGCTCTTGCCCCTGATCCAGCACTTGCTCACTAGGACCCCTCGACTGGGGCACACTCACTTGGCTGGCACGGTTACGGCGTTCGAGCTCCCGCACCGTCAATCCATCCTCGATCACCTCACGAGCCAGCGCCAGACGCGCATCGGGATCCTTCACGCATCAGCAGCGCAACTCCATGAGCCGCAGCCCAGCTCCCCGCGTTCCAGCAGCTCGAGGATCTCCTCAGAGAGCTGCAGCAGGCGCACCAGGTTTGACACCACGCTCTCGGAGCGACCCACACGATCTCCGATCTGCAGATAGGTCAGACCGAACTCCTTCGCCAGCGTCACACAGGCGCGGGCCTCCTCCACCGGGTTGAGATCCTTCCGCGCCACATTCTCGATCAGCCCAAGCTCGAGCGCCGCGCGATCGTTATACCGCGACACCAGCGCCGGGATGTCTGGCAGGCCCGCGAGCTTGGCAGCGCGCCAGCGCCGCTCCCCCGCGAGCAGCTCATACTCACCGTCCTCTCCGGAACGCACGAGCACCGGCTGCAGAACACCGCACTCGCCGATCGAGCCAGCCAACGCCTGCAGCGCCTCCTCGTCGAAGTGGCGCCGCGACTGCGAGGGGTTCGGCACAACGAGCTCGACCGGCAGCTCTCGCAGCACCTGCGCGGCATCTTGGGCGGGGTCACTGGATGTTTCTTGGGCGGCGTTATTGGATGTCGATCGTGATAGGAACATTGAGACTCTTCCTTTCTCTATTTCTTGATTTTTCGTTTATCGAGAGATCGTGGCGGCCAACCGTTCGGCCAGGGCAAGCCCCTCCGCGGGAAAGTCGAATACGACCTCCATCCGCATCTGCCGATGAGACATAGGGCGAACATGCACCTCGGCGCCCAGCAGATCGCCCCACGCCCTGGCGACGTTCAGAGCGGCCAGATCCTGCTCTTGCCCCTGATCCAGCACTTGCTCACTAGGACCCCTCGACTGGGGCACACTCACTTGGCTGGCACGGTTACGGCGTTCGAGCTCCCGCACCGTCAATCCATCCTCGATCACCTCACGAGCCAGCGCCAGACGCGCATCGGGATCCTTCACGCTCAGCAGCGCAACTCCATGAGCCCAGCCCAGCTCCCCGCGTTCCAGCAGCTCGAGGATCTCCTCAGAGAGCTGCAGCAGGCGCACCAGGTTTGACACCACGCTCTCGGAGCGACCCACACGATCTCCGATCTGCAGATAGGTCAGACCGAACTCCTTCGCCAGCGTCGCGCAGGCGCGGGCCTCCTCCACCGGGTTGAGATCCTTGCGCGCGACGTTCTCGATCAGCCCAATTTCGAGCGCCGCGCGATCGTCATACCGCGACACCAACGCGGGGATGCTCTGGAGGCCCGCGAGCTGCGCGGCGCGCCAGCGCCGCTCCCCCGCGAGCAGCTCATACTCACCGTCCTTGACGGGACGCACGAGCACCGGCTGCAGAACACCGCACTCGCCGATAGAACCAGCCAACGCCTGCAGCGCCTCCTCGTCGAAGTGGCGCCGCGACTGGGAGGGGTTGGGCACTACTACATCGACCGGCAGATCTCGCAACTCCTGTACTTGGGACATGCTTGCTCCTTTGCTTGTTGGTTGATTGATCCGCTGGCGCATTGGCCGGCGGGGAACAAAAAAAGACGGCGGCCAGATGGCCACCGTCTTTGGTGAGGCGCGACTCCCGTAAAGGCGAGCCGAAAGATTTAGTTCATCTCAGCCGAGCTCCACCTCGCGCGGGCTGACCCGCAGGCCCTCGCGCGCGATCAGGGCGAGCACGTCTGTGTGAACCCAGGGCGTAGGCCCGCTCTCCCTGGAGCTGGGAAGGATGCCCAGACGGCGACCCAGCCAGCTCGTCTCGCCGCTGGGGCGAGAACGCGAGTCGTACTTGATGCGCCCGCAGCGCATCGCGATCTTGCTCATGCTCAAGCCCTGCCACTGAGCAACCGCAAGCGCGGTCTCACGCAGCCCGCGGTTGAGCACGAGTGGACTGGAGTCGACTCGCTCGAGCTCCAGTCTCACGGTCTTCACCGACACCTCGGGGTCACGGCGATACCAAGCGACCGCACCGAGCGTCAGGGTACGAACCGGCTCATAGGTTTCCAGCGACCCGACGACATCACGCACGCTCACCACCTCGAGTCCGATCCCCTCTTGACCTGACACCTGCCGGCACCAGCGCAGCTGACGGATCGACTTCTCGCCGGCAAACAACTGGAGTCGATGCACGCGTCCGTGCCGATCGACGAGCTCCCTCGCGTTCGACGGCGCCGCGGCTGCAGCGTGGATCTCCTGCTCCTCGGCGAAGGGCACCGTCTCGAGGTCCTCCGCTGTGACACGCCGGCTCCACCGACCCCGGCTGTCGTTGAGGTAACGGCTGCATGCGATCGCCGCGTTCTCCGCTGGCTCATCGCTCGCGAGATGCGCAACGAGCCGGCGGTCGCCGAGCGTGCTCGCGTCGCGATCCACAACCAACACGCTTCCCGAGAACCCGGGCAAGGCAACCACCTCCCTGGCACGGCCCTCAATGTCGGCGTAGCGTCCCAGCAAGTCCTGCCCGGTTCCACATCGATCACGCTCGACTCGATGAGATTGCCGGCCAACGTGGTTGGGTGAGCTCGAGCGACTCTTGATCGAGGAGTGCGAGGGCGAGATCGTGGCGGGCATGGCTGGTCTCCTTGCAGGTCGGATCAGGGGTCTTTGCAACGGGCTGGTGGAGCGCCGTTGTAGGAGCCGATCAGAGCGCCGTCAAGTCGCGGCTGGCAAGCGCAAATGCAATCCCTCAGCAGTCCGAGATCCCCCTTAGGGGGTCTCGGAAATCTCAGCCGAGGCGATACTTGCGCGTCAAAGTTGGCGCGCAATCGCTCATCGCCGACCGACCGGAAAGGTCAGGCGAGGAGCTCCCCAAACAGCATCTTCTGTGCAGCCAGACCACCGACGTGCGAGCAACCGTCAGCCGCGGTGTGGATCTACATCAGTGCTCGCGAGTGGCGAGCTGTGAGGGGTCGGCAGGGGCCGAATGGCTCAGGGAAGCGAAATAGAAGAAGCGTCGAGAGTAGCGCTGCACTGAGATACGTCAAGTCACAGCGCCCCGCGTCTAGAGTCTCGTCTCCCCCAGCCTCTCAATCACGCTGCAGTTTGGCTTTCCAGAGCCGAACTGCAGCGCTCAGGCGTGCAGTTGCCCGGTCTTTTTGGCTGTGGGCGACTGCACAAATCGGGCCTACCGAGGGGTGGGTGACTGCATCTGCGAGGGGGGCAACGGCGGGCTTTCGTGGGCAAATGCATGGGCGCTTGGACGCCAGGTTGGGGTCGGAGGCAACCTTTGAGCAGGCAACCCCTTAAGTACGTTTTAGATCCCGCGCATAGGTTCGTGTGGGGATGAAGAGAAGGCTCTCGCAGATAACGGGGTTCGCGCGCACGCTCGGCGCGCTGCCCGCGTTCGGAGTGGTCGTGCTCGCGCTGGCGCTCGGCGGCTGCGGGGGTGGAGGCGGCTCCACTGCCACCACCACCTCGGCGGTCCCCAGCTCCCCGGCGGTGTCCACGCATGCCGCCGCCTCGAGCTCAGGCGCGGTTGCCTCCATCGCCGGCGTCCCGATCTCCAAGGCGAGCTACGAACACTGGCTCGCGGTCGAGCGGGCGGGCGGCACGACGAGCAACGCCAGCCATCGGGCGCTCAGCTTCCTGATCACCTCGCAATGGGTGGTCGCCGAGGCGAGCGGCCGAAAGGTCTCGGTCTCCGACACCGAAGTCAAACAGCGCCTGGCGCAGATCGAGAAGCAGAGCTTTCCCAAGGCAGGCTCGTTCCAGAAGTTCCTCGCCAAAGCAGACGAGACCGAAGCCGACTTACTCGCGCGCGTGAAGGTCGAACTGCTCGAGTCGCGAATCGCGGCAAAGGTGACCGCTGGGAAGAGTGGCGCGCAGGCCAAGAGTGTGCTCGCCAGTTTTCAGAGGGCTTTCCAAGCGCACTGGAAACGCTATACGACCTGCAAGCCCGGCTACGTGATGGAAGATTGCTCGGAGTACAAAGGCCAGCCCGAAGACCTCGCGGCCACGAGTCCCTCGTCGAGCTCTACCTCGTCCTCGACGAGCTCCTCTTCTGTTAATTCCTCTTCCAATGCTTCCTCGAGCACCTCCTCTCCTCATTCAGGATCCAGGTCGTCGTCGTCGTCGTCGTCGTGTCTTCTTCTTCTTCGTCCTCCGGGACATCCAACGCCAGTGGCGAGCTCCCTCCACCTCAATCCGGGGCGATGGCGATCACGAGCTCCGCGTTTGAACGGGGTGGGCTCTCCCAAGCAGTACACGTGCGACGGCGCGAATATCTCACCGCCGCTTGAATGGAAGAACGTGCCCGCCAAAGCGGCTGCGCTCGTGCTGATCATGATCGACGACTCCTCCACCGGCCCGGCTTCCGGCATCCGCTGGTTTGTCGGCGATATCAACCCCAGCTCCAAGGGCATCGCGGCCGGCAAGACGCCCGAAGGCGGGATCGTCGGCTCCGACACCCAGGGCAAGAGTGGCTACGGCGGGATCTGCCCGCCGGCGGGTAAGACATCCACGATTCAGTTCACGTTATATCCCCTCTCCAAGAAGATTCCTCTGACCCCCGGCTTCATCCCTGGCGTCGCGGAGTCGGAGTACGGCCAGGGCAAAGATCTGATGGGCGAAGCAGCCACGACGTACGCCACATACACGCGCGAGTAATTTGAAATAAACGCTTTATGACGTCGCTACGGACAATGCCTCCAAGTCCTCGCGCAGGTGCCTGACGCGCCGCTGCACGTCGGCAATCGTCTTCTTGTCGCCCCACTTCTTTTCTGAGGCGTCCGCGACCAGCTCCACGCGCCTGACCATCACCAGGATGCCGTGAATCCGGTAGTCGATGTAGTCGCCCGCTTCACGCCACTTCGGCGGCAGGCTGTAGACATTCTGGACGTTGTCGTAGATCAGCGGCTGCTCGTAGTGGTCCATCAGCGCGTCCTTGATGTACGCGAACGCGTGGACCACCTGATGTCTGGTCAGACCCGTCTGTAGGACCAGCTGTTCACGGCTCAGGCCCTTTGGTCCCGCCTTGGCCAAAGCATCCCACACAAGCTGGGCGCTCTCGACTTGTCGCATGCTTCTATGCCTCCTCACTCAGCAGCTTGTCCAGTTCCCTGTCGAAGCTGTGATCGCCGCTCTCGATGTATGAACCGATCCAGTCGAGCACGAGCTCAGCGCGGTCGAAGTGCTCCTGCAACTCCTCGCGCTGCTCGTCGTCGAGGTCGATCCTCCGCATCGCGTCGAGCGCCTTCATGTGCGCGCGCCGCCCCTTGCTCAGCTCCCCGATCGCCTCGTAGAAGTCGCTCGTTTCGACCAGCCGGGGGAGGCGTGCTCGCTGCTGCTGGGAGACGTCTTCCTCGATCTCCCTCGCGGCTTTCGCCATCGCCGACCGGGCCGCCGGCACGCGCACGGCCGCGCGCGCGATCTCGGGGTCGGAAAAGGTCCTGCGGGCAACCTCCGGGTCCTGGAGGACCCGGCGCACAACCTCGACGCGCTCGTCCGGCGTCCTCGCATCGTTCGGCCTGTGACCGGCCAGGCGACGCGCCTGATCCGCCGTCTTGGCCTTGCCGATCAGCTTGAAACGGTCGGGGTGGCCCGCAAGCACCTGATGAGCGCCGTGGCTGGCCGCGCGGGAGCGCTTCTCTCTAGGCCACGCGGCTGCCACCTGGCGGTAGCGGGTGAGCGTGTCGAGTCCCCCCTCGTACCCGATCTCCTCCATCCATTCGCGCAGCCGCTCGTACGCGCCGGTGTTCGCATGGGACGGATCTGCGATCGGTCCGCTCGTAGGAGCGACTTCCAGCGCGAGATCGCCCCACGCCCACTGAAGGTCTCCCGCCTGCTTGACGAGACTCCGCCCGTCCGCGACCAACTTCGCCCACGATCTCGTGCTCACGACGCCATCTCCTTCGCTCGGGTTTGGGCGAGTCTAACCCAGATCTTGCAGTACGCGCTTGGTACCCTCACCGATCACCAGGCCGGCTCACACGAGCGGGCTTTACTGCAAGATCTGGGTTACGGGTTGACGTGGACCTTGACCGTGTTGCTCGCGCCGTGGGTATAGGGATAATCCTGGGCGCCGGTATCCGGCAACGAGGCCCGGAACGTGTACGTGGTTGATTCTTCGGTCGCGTGGAAGCGGTAGCTGTAGCGGAACCGGCCTTTCCTGTTCGCGACTACCTGATCGAAGATTTTCCAGTGCCTGCCTTCCTTGACCTCGACGTCGAGCGTCACGCCCTGCTGGGGATAGGGCCCGCCGCTGATGGTGCCCGTCCAGTAGATCGTGTGCCGGTTGCTGGTCTGGTGGGGCTTGATCTTCAGCGTGATCCTCGGGCTGATCATGATCGTCGCGGTCGCGGTCGCTGACGGACCGGGATCATCGCTGTACGCGGTGTAGCAGAACCCAGTGTGCGATCCGGTCCCCTGGGCACCTTGTATGAGAACGACCCGTCCAGGGCGCTCTGCACCGAGGTGTCGATCGCCGCGCTGGCCGGGCCACCGAGCGTCGCGATCGCGACCCGGGCGTCGCGGATCGGGACGGTGCCGCAGTGCAGCACGCCCCTGACCATGACGCTCTTGCCGTAGGGGACGACAGCGTGGCTTACGCTTGCCGTTGACCGCGAGTTCCAGCGCCTCGCCGGCGCACGGGTCGCCGTTGGCGATGCGCCGGCGTTGGTGACGTCAGCCCCCCTCTGATCAATCCACCGTTGACACTGATCGACGAAGGACCACTCGTCGTGATCGTGCCGTTGTAGGCGACGTCGCGGTTGCCGGCGGCATCTTCGACGATCAGCTCGAGCGAGTGCTGGCCGGCCGCCAGCTGGTTGGTGTTGAGCGTCAGGCTGGCGCTCACCGAGCTCTTGCATGGCTGGGCGTGTTCGAAGGATCGCTGCCCGTCTGAGGTTACGTTCAGGGACTGGCAGGCGCCGCCGTTGGTGTCGAGGATCTGCGAGACGACGGTGTGAGCCGTCCACGACGAGCGAGCCGCTGTATACGCCGGATTGACTATCGGCCGCGTTGAAGGAGATCGCCTGCTGCCCGGTCAGCGTGCCGCCCGCGACGAGCGGGCCGCTGACGCCGCTGACCGTCGGCGGGGTGTCGTCGACGAGGTCGATGTCCGCCGCGTAGACGTCGTACTGGGAGGAGAGCGATCCGCTGCCTGGCGCCCCGGTGCCGGACATTCGCCGCCTGGTCCGCCGCCGCAGGCGGCGCTCCAGCTGGATCTGGGTCACGCCGCTGAGTTCGGGGACGCTGACCGCATTTTCCGGGCTGAGCGGATCGGCTGGAGTGCCGCGAGCAGCATCCTTCGCTGTGCACAGACCCTGAACTGATGTCGGTCCCCAGGGCTGTAGGTCGAGGTTCGATGCCGGCGTCGCCGTAGGCCTGACCGGGTCGATCCGCCTCATAGCGCCAGAGGAGAAAGCCCGCGATCGTCAGGCCGGCGGGCGCGGTGAACGTGTTCGAGGCTTCGGTAGCCGAGGGGTGCGTTGTTTCGCCATCCATCTGCGCATACAGCGACCCGCCGCTGGCGCAGCCGTCCTCTGCGTAGACGAAGTCGTCGTTGGTCGCGTAGGTGACGTCATCGGCCGGCGCCGCACGGCCCGCACTCGCGCCGTAGGGGATCCGGCAGAGAAAGTCGTGGTAGCTGTTCGCCACCGCCGGCGAGGGCGCCGCGAGCAGGCTCGCGTGCGCTGGCCAGAACCACGGCGAGACATCCGTATACGCCCGTCGATATGCCCGTTTATTTGTGTACTCCTCAGCGCGTCCTGTGTCATCGAGTCTGCTCATTGGCCCTGGATCTTTCGATCGTCCCGCGTGGTGATGTACGTAGCGGGTCACTGCTCTGAGCGAGCCAGTGCGTGGCGCCGCGATAGAAGACCGTCACGCGGTTTGTCCATGCGCCGCTGGGCAGCCGTAGGACCGCGGCCCACTTCCCGTTCGCGACCCGCACGGCCTTCTGAACGCTGTGCGAGCGTCCTCTGAGCGTGTACCTGACGACGATCGTGACGTGCCCGGCGAGCGTCTTGGCGGCCGCGCCGCGCACGTGCAGCGCCCGCCTGGTCCGCGTCACGCCGAGGATGCGCAGTTGGGGACTTGCCTGCGCGGGCTTGCTCGGGCTTATCGGGCTCGGCGGTGGAGGCGCGGTGGGCGGCGTGGTCGGAGGAGTCAATTCCGACGGGGCGGTGTTATCGACGGTGATCTGCACGGGGCCGCCGAGCGTCTGGTTGCCCGCGGCGTCGACGACGGCCGCCTGGATCTGATGCGGACCGTTGGCGAGCGTGGTCGTGTCGAGGCTGAACTGGTTGCTCGAGCTGGCCGGGCAGGGCGCTGTCTGGGTGAAGTCACACGCCAGCTGCCTGCTGGGCGACCTGGGCGCCGTCGACGTAGACGCGGGCGTATTGCACGCCGCTGCTGTCCGAGCCGTCGATCGTGCCCGAGAGGGTGCCACGCACGAGACCCCCGGTGAACAGCGAGCCGCTGGTGGAGGTGATCTGCGGCGGCTGCTCGTCGGTGACGGTGACGGTGGCACTGTTGAGCTCGACCCGCGCGAAGTGCTGCGGAGAACCCGTTGTCGCAGACGGTGACGCTGGACGGGTTCGGGGTCGCAGACCAGCTCGATCGCGAGGCTCGTCGTGTCAAGGCCCGTGTGCATCGCTTCACCGGAGACCTCGCAACCTCCGTTGCGACGTTGACGGGCAGGTCTCGCCCGGGAGCGAGGTTCCCTTCCGCTTCGACGATCTGCGGCACCCACCCTTCGCTTTGCTCGTAGAGGTCGCGGTCGATGCTGATCGCGCTGATCTTATCGCCCGCCGGCGCGGTGAACCGCCAGCCGGCCGTCGCGCCCGCGGGGACGTTCGTGGTCAGTTGCAAGACATCGGCGGCCGCGAGCCCCGACGTGTTCGGGCTGCCCCCGGTGACGTCTGTCGCTGCCACAGTTCGCGCTTGTTTCCAGGTATGTCGGGTTGTTGTTGAATGGCTGCCAGGAGTTGTTGATCAGCAGCGTCGGGCCGGCACAGGCGGCCACCTGGTAGGTGCCGGCAAACGCGGTGCCCGTGGCGATCGCGCTCGCGGCGAACGCCATCGCGAGGGCCAGCAGCGTGCGTCTCATCGGATGCCCCGCTTACGGAGACCGGCGTGCTTGTCGTACGCGGCGCGGGTCACGATCACCGCCGGGAGCTTGGTGCCTCCGGCAGATGAACCTCGCCACGATCCGATCCCACCGCTCGACGCGCAGCGTGCTGGTCCTGTGTCCGGTGGTGGTCTGCGCGAGCGTGACCAGCCTTCCTCGCTTGCCGCGCCCCTGTACGACCAGCTGTAGGCGGAGACCCTTGGGGATCCCAGCGACGGTGATCGTCAGGATGTGGTGCTTGAACGTGATCTTGGTGATCTTCGGCCGCGGCTGCTGGCCGGCTTCGTCGGGATGCAGAGTCGCCGCGGGCGGACCTGTGCTGCTCGGCTGGGTCACGGCGAGGAGCTGTTTGCCGCCTGGTAGGCGGCCATTCCCTCGCTGACGACCTGCCCGAGGCCGCACGCGTTGAAGGCCGCGGCGACGTCGAGGTTGCCCCCGTTGGTGAGCGTCGAGGTTATGCACCCCTGCGCCTGGGAGTAGCTGAGCGTCGGGGAGTAGGCGCGCATGCTCGCCTCCGCGGCGGAGACGATCACGGCGGCCTCGCTGGTGCCTTCCGCCCACGCGGGCGAGCCATCGTCGGAGAACGCGATTTCGATGCCGTTTCCCCCGCCGCCGGGTCCAGTCTGGCTGTCGCAACCCGGAGCGAGCAACGCAAGACCAGCGCCGCGGTTGCTGAAAGAGCACATCACGCCGAGGTTCGCGGGGTTCGCGTCAGAGGCGCCGACGCCGAGCACCCCTGGCATATCGGCGGGCGCCTGCACCGGACCGCCTTCGTTGCCGGCCGCCGCGACGACGCTCAGGCCATGCGCGTTCGCTGATTGGACATAGTTCTCCAGGGTTTCGAGTTCGCTGCTGCTGGGCTGGGTGCCCGAGCCGAGGCTGAGGTTCACGACCGTGATCGGCATCGAGCTGCTCAACGCCTGGCAACGGTAGATCGCCACGGCGTACTCGGAGAAAGCGAACGTGGTCTGGCCCGCCGCCAGCGCCTTGAGGTTGTAGATGCGCACGCTGGTGGGAGCGAGGCCGACCATCCCCCACCCGTTCGCGGGCGCCGCCGCGATCATCGCCATGTACGTGCCGTGCCCGTCGGGGTGCCCGCCTGGCAGCGGCGGGTTCAGCGCGGCGAGTTCGTCTTCGGTGTTCGTGTTCGGGTAGAGCGCGTAGCTGCCGGCCAGGATCGGGGTCGTATCCGGGAAGGATCGACGCCCGAGTCCACCAGGCAGATCACCCCGGGGACCGGTGGCGCGGGCGCGTACTGCAGGAAGAGCGCGTCCGCGGCCGCCTGCTGCACCGTTCCCGCTGGCACCCCGACCTCGGCAGACGCTTGCCCGCACAGCGCAACGCCGGCGAACAGCGAGACCACGACTATCGAGAAGCTGCGCATCTCCGCCTTTCCTTTCAGCAGCCTTGCCACCTGCGCGCCTATCTCTTATACCGACCATTTCCGCTCAACGGGACAGTCGAGTTGCTTTGCGGGCTTTTGCCATCCCCCGCAAAGACGACAGATCCTTTGTATGGCCGACCTTGCGGCGACGGTTGTTTACTCGCGCGCGCGAGAGGAGCGCCGAACGAGCGAACCGTCGCAAGGCGTGCGTAGCGTGCTGAGGGCAATCAATCTGGGAAAGAAGGGGCAGGCAATGGCCTTCAACTTGAACCACGTGACGCTCACGGGCAATCTCACGCATGACCCTGTGCTCATCCCCCTGCCCTCCGGGCAATGCATGTGCGAGCTGCGCCTCGCGTGCAACCGCATGTGGCACAACAAGCTCAGCGGCGGATGGGTGGAGTGGGTCGACTACTTCGACGTGCGGGCCTTCGGCTCACTCGCCCCCGCGGCCCACCAGCATCTGCACAAGGGCAGCGGCCTCGCGCTCGACGGGCGCCTCTCCCACCAGCCCTCGCGCTGCAACGACCCCGCCCACCGCCAGGATGTCGTCGTCCTCGCCGAGCAGATCCAGTTCAGCCCGATCTCCGCCAGCAGCCGTCCGGTACCTGTCCACCCGGACGAGCTGCTGATGGCGCGCGGCGAGGAGCCCGCACCTGTCTACTCGGACGAGGCGCTCGTGACGGACGAGCACGAGCCAACTGCGCTCGACGCATCGCCTCCAGACAACCAGCCCGCCCTGGCCCTGGAGCGCTGAGCGCGATGGCTTGTCCAGGATGCCAAAGACGAGCGGCGCTGATCGCGGCGCTGGCCCCCGTGATCGAGAACGTGGCGCTCGACCGCCAGGGCCTGCTCGGCCTGCTCGGCCTGCTCGGCCTCCCAGAGGAGCAGCTGCTCCTCGCCGCCAGGGTCGAGAACCCCCGCGGGCTCCTGCGCCGCCTCGAGCTCCCCCTGCTCAGCGAGCGCGTCCCCACCGCGCTCTGCCGCCACGACCCCGACTACCCCCAGGCCCTCGCGCAACTGGACTGCGCTCCCGCCGCGCTGTACGCCACCTGCGCGATCGAGCGCCTGCGCGAGCTGCTCACCGGGCCGACCGTCGCGATCGTCGGCGACCGCCGTTACAGCGGATACGCCCATCAGATGACGTTCGCGCTCGCGCGCGACCTCGCCGCGGCCGGGGTCACCGTGATCAGCGGGCTACGCCAGGGACTCGACGCGATCGCCCATAACGGCGCGCTGCAGGCCAAAGGACGAACGATCGCCGTGATGCCCCGCGCCCCGCAGCGCTGCTACCCCAAGCTTCACGAGCACCTGCACCAATGCATCCAGGAGCGCGGCGCCGCGATCTCCGAGCTCCCACCCGGGTTCTCCGGAACCCAGCGCTGGTGCTTCACAGCCAGGCAGCGGATCATCGCCGCGCTCGCAAGCGTCGTCGTGATCGTCGAGGCGGAAAGGCAATCGACCGCGCTGTTCGTCGCGCAGATCGCAGCCGAGCTCGGGCACGAGGTCGCGGTCGTGCCGGGACGCCTCACCGACTCCGGAGGGGTGGGCACGTTCGAACTGCTGCGCGACGGGGCTCACCCGTCGCCTGTGCCCAGGATGTGCTCGATCTGTTTGGAACGGTCTATAGCAGCGAGCAGCGGGCGCAGCGCCTGGCGGCCTGAGCGGAGGATCGTGGCGCACCCGTAGCGTATTGTCTGCTGGTCATGAACGAGCATGACCGCGCAGACGATGCAACGGCAGAGGATGCCCACCGGCAACTGCTCAACACAGTGCACGTGCCCGAGGACGCCGGCGAGCACGCCGAGGCGCTCACGGGAATCCTCCTGCGCATTCCTGAGCGCTGGGGCCGCTGGATCTCCTGCAGCCGCGGCTGGTATCCGCTGCTGGTCGAGCTCGACGAGCAGCTGCGCGCGCTGCTGCCCAACTACGAACTTCATCAGGTGAAGGAGAAGTTTGGCGGCCTGCGCTACTACTGGGAGTCCGGCGAGGATGCCCACGACGCAAATGACAGGAATGCAGCGGAGCGCATCGCCGACCTGGAACGGCGCATGGAGCTCGCTAGGGAGCTCGTCAACACCGCTGAAAAGCGGGCGGTCGTCACCTGCGAGCTGTGCGGTGCACCCGGCCGGATGCACCGCACACCCTTACCGTCCCACCGCTACAAGACGCTGTGCCCGGTCTGCGCCGAGCGGGAGGGCTACGTGCCGGTCCCGTCGCGCAGCGACTTAATCCAGGGCTGAGGGCCCACGCGCCTGACAGGATTCGAACCTGTGACCTTCGGTTCCGTAGACCGACGCTCTATCCAGCTGAGCTACAGGCGCAAGGCGCTCCAGTCTAGGGACTCTGCCTCGCCGCCACGGATTTGCTCGGCCGAGAGTCACCGCGTCGTCGCGTCTCGACGATCGCCAGCGCGAACCCGTCGTAGCCCTTCCCGCCGACCGTCTGGATCGCGGTGGCGGCTAACCCCAGCACCGCGGCGAGCAGCTCGTAGAAGCGGCGTACGCCTTTGATCGTCTCGTTGCCTCCTGAGGGGTCATCGGCGTCGGGGTCGAGGATCGCGCCGTCGCGCACGACGTTGTCGCCGATGATCACCGTTCCGGGCCGGGACAGCTTCAGCGACCACTCGAAGTAACCGGGGTAGTTGCCCTTGTCCGCGTCGATGAAGATCAGGTCGAACGGTCCCGAGCCCTCGGCGACGAGCTCGGGCAGGGTCGCAAGCGCCGGTCCGACCCGCAGCTCGACGATCTCGCCGAAACCGGCGCGCGCGATGTTCTCTCGGGCGAGCTCTGCATACCGGGGCTCGGCCTCGAGCGTGACCAGGCGCCCGCCCGCCGGCAGCGCCCGCGCCAGCCAGATCGTGCTGTAGCCGCCGAGCGTGCCCAGCTCCAGGATCGTGCGCGCGCCCTGCACGCGAGCGATCAGTTCCAGCAGCTTGCCCTGGTTCGGCGTCACCGCGATCGGTGGCAGGCCCGCGGCGTCGCTGGCCCGCAGCGCAGCATCGAGCCCTGGATCCTCGGGCACGAGCAGCTCGGTGATGTAGCGGTCTACCGCGGCCCAGCGCTCCCGGGGTCCCGTTTCTCCTTCGCTTGCGTCGCTCACCGCGGCCACGCTATCCGATGAGGGCGCGCTCCGGACTGGCCGCACGTCGTGGATATCCTGGCCGACCATGAAGGACGAGCGATGAACGAGGACGACGCCACCGGCGATGCCGCGCCGACCGACTCCGCGCGCGAGGTCGAGGAGATGAGCCTCGATACGCCGCGGGCGAAGAACCTCGCCCTGGTGCTGCTGGCGATGACGCAGTTCGTGATCGTGATCGACGCCTCGATCGTCAACGTCGCGCTGCCCTCGATCGGCGCGGCGCTGCACTTCTCGCGCGACAACCTCTCGTGGGTCGTAAACGCCTACACGCTCACGTTCGGCGGCTTCCTGCTGCTCGGCGGGCGCCTCGCCGACCTGCTCGGGCGCAGGCGCATGTTCATGCTCGGCCTAATCCTGTTCTCGCTCGCCTCGCTGGCCGGCGGCCTGGCCCAGTCGGAGGCGTGGCTGATCGTCGCGCGCGCGGTCCAGGGCCTCGGCGCCGCGATCGTCTCGCCGGCGGCGCTCTCGATCATCACGACGACGTTCGCCGAGGGCGCCGAGCGCAACCGCGCGCTGGGCATCTGGGGCGCGGTCGCGGGCGCCGGCGGCGCCGCCGGCGTGCTGCTCGGCGGAATCCTCACGAGCGGCCTGAGCTGGCGCTGGGTGCTGTTCGTCAACGTCCCGATCGGACTGATCGCGGCGACGCTCGCGCCGCGGCTGTTGCTCGAGAGCCGCGCCGACGACGGCACCGAAGGCTTCGACATCCCCGGCGCGGTGACGGTCACGGCCGGCCTCGCGCTGCTCGTCTACGCGGTGGTCGACGCCGTCAACGTCGGCTGGGGCTCGACCGGCACGCTGTCGCGGCTCGCCGGCTCGGCGGTCCTACTCGTCGCGTTCGTCGCGATCGAGCTGCGCACCCGCCACCCGCTGCTGCCGTTCTCGATCTTCCGCCTGCGCACGCTAAGAGGGGCGGACATCGTCGGCCTGTTGATCGGGATGTCCCTGTTCTCGATGTTCTTCTTCATCTCCCTCTACCTCCAAGACGTCCTTCACTACTCGCCGATCAGGGCCGGGATCTCCTACCTGCCGCTCGCGGTCGGGATCATCATCTCCGCCGGCGCCGCCTCAGCACTAGTCACGCGCGTGGGCTTCAAGCCCGTGCTGATCGGAGGCCTCTTGCTGATCGCCGCCGGCCTGCTTGTGGTTCTCGCGCGTCCCCGCGCCGGGCGGCTCGTTCGGCGCGAATGTGCTCGGACCGTCGCTGCTCGCGGCGTTCGGGCTCGGCTTCTCCTTCGTGCCCGTGACGATCGCCGCGGTCACCGGCACCAAGCCGCACGAGGCGGGCCTTGCCTCGGGACTGATCAACACCTCCCAGCAGGTCGGCGGCGCGCTCGGCCTGGCGATCCTCGCCACGGTCGCCAACAGCCGCACCCAGAGCCTGTTTCACTCAGGCGTGCACAGCACCTCGGTCGCGCTGACGAAAGGGTTCGACCGCGCGTTCCTCGTCGGCGCGGGCTTCGCGATCGCCGGGGCGATCCTCACCGCGATCCTGATCTCCTCGCGCGACAGCCGCGAGCAGGCCGAAGCGGCGAGCCGTGGCGAGAGCCGCAGCGGCGCCCGCCGCGGGCTGAGGGGCAGTCCCCGTGAATTGCTGAAGACCATCGCCGGTAGTATCTCGCCGGTGCCAACGCGAGAGTTCACGACTCTGCTCCAGGGCGGCGCGTTCTTCGAGGGGCCGCGCTGGCGCGATGGTCGCTGGTGGGTATCGGACTTCTACCGACACACGGTGATGACCGTCGCTCCCGACGGCTCGGCCGCGACGGTGATGACCGTCGAGCAGCAGCCTTCGGGGCTCGGCTGGATGCCGGACGGCTCACTGCTCGTGGTGTCCATGAAGGATCACCGCGTACTGCGCCGCAGGCCCACCGGCGAGGTGTCCGTACATGCCGATCTGAGAACGCACTGTGCCGGGCACCTGAACGACATGGTGGTCGATTCGCAGGGGCGCGCTTATGTCGGGGAGTTCGGCTTTGACCTGATGGCCTTTGCCGATGCGACTCCGGGGAAGCTCATGCGGGTCGATCCAGACGGCGCCGTCACCGTGCTCGACGACGACATGAGGTTCCCCAACGGCTCAGTGATCACACCCGGCGGCGAGACGCTGATCGTCGGCGAGACGGCGGGCGCTCGTTACACCGCGTTCACGCTTGCCGGTGACGGCTCGGTGAGCGACCGGAGAGTTTGGGCGCAGGTGGCTTACGCGCCCGAGATGGGACCATTGGCCGAGACGCTTCCACAGCTGAAGTTCGCGCCTGACGGCTGCACGCTCGATGCCGACGGTTGTATCTGGGCCGCCGACGCTGTTGGCTTGCGCTGCGTCCGCGTCGCGCAGGGCGGCGAGATCCTCGAGGAGATCAAGGCGCCGGAGGGCCTCGGCATCTTCGCCTGTGCGCTCGGCGGCGAGGACGGATGCACGCTGTTGCTTTGCGCCGCGCCGGATTTCCTTGAAGCTAATCGAGTACAAGCGCGGGAGGGGCTGCTGCTCACGACCATCGTCGACGTCCCCCACGCCGGGCTACCCTGAGAAGCCCCGTGCGCAGCGACGACTCCTGCCGGGCGCCCCACCCCCGCTAATCACGTCGTGGGACGGTGGTGAAACGGAGAGGGCGGGATTCGAACCCGCGATGGAGTTTAACCCCCATACTCGCTTAGCAGGCGAGTGCCTTCAGCCACTCGGCCACCTCTCCCTGAGGTCGGGGGCCAGTGTAGAGCCTGCCGGACCTGCCGGCCTTCCGGGAAACCAAGCACCATTGCCGACCACATTGATCTACTAGCCTTCGAGGATGTCGCCCAGGAGGGGTGGCAGAGCGGTTGAATGCGGCAGTCTTGAAAACTGTTGATGGCGGCAACGTCGTCCGGGGGTTCGAATCCCTCCCCCTCCGTACCTCTAACCCCGCGCGGCTCCCGTTCGGACACCTCGATCGAGCAGACCTCGAGGAGCCGGGCGGTGCGGGCGTCCTCACGGTAACCCCTCCAACCCGAACGCCCCCTCCGCCTCCTCCACCACGTGCCGCGCGATCGCCAGCGACGAGGTAGCCGCCGGCGAGGGCGCGTTGCGCACATGCAGCGCTCGCTCGGTTGCAGAGAAGACGAAGTCGTCCACCAGTCGCCCATCGCGCCCAAGCGCCTGTGCGCGCACCCCCGCAAACGCAGGCTCCACGTCCTCCGGCCGCAGCTCCGGCACGTAGCGCGCGGCGGCGCGCACGAAGGCCGAGCGCAGCGTGGCGTGGCGCAGCTCGGTCAGCCCGGTGCGCCACCAGTGGCGAAACATCCGCCACGAGCCCGGCCAGGCGAGCGTGTCGAGCACGTCCTCGCGGCGCACCTTCCCCAGGCGGTAGGCGTCGCGTGCGCCCGCCAGCAGCGCGGTCGGCCCGATCAGCACGTCGCCGTCGATGTGCTTCGTCAGGTGGACGCCGAGGAACGGCAGCGAGGGGTCGGGGACCGGGTAGATCAGCGAGCGCACGAGGTGTCTGCGCTCGGGCGCGAGCCGCAGGTAGGCGCCGCGGAACGGCACGATCCGCGGGTCGGGATCGGCGCCCGCCATCACCGCCAGCCGGTCCGACCAGGCGCCGGCGCAGAAGATCGCGTGCCCGGCCTCGGTCGCTCCGTGAGCGTGCGTGAGCAGCAGCGAGCGCGCCTTGACCGCCACGCCCGTGACCCCGCTCCCGCTCGCCACGACCCCGCCCGCCTCGAGCACGTCATGGGCCAAGGCGCGCGCCACGGCGGGGAAGTCGACGATCCCGGTGCCCGGCGAGTGCAGCCCGGCGATCCCGCGCGCGTGCGGCTCGAGCGCCTCGATGCCCGCCGCGTCGATGCGGCGCAGACCCGGGACGCCGTTGGCCTTGCCGCGCCGCTCCAGCTCCTCCAGCCGGCTGCAGCTCGCCGGCGTCGGTGGCGACGATCACCTTCCCGCACGCCTCGTTTGCGATGCCGCGCTGCCTCGCAGTACTCGTACAGCTCGCGCGCGCCCTCCACGCACAGCCGCGCCTTCAGCGAGCCGGGCTCGTAGTACACGCCAGCATGGATCACCCCCGAGTTGTGACCGGTCTGATGGGTCCCGACCGTGGCCTCGCGCTCGAGCACGCAAATCGACGCTCGTGGTTGACGCTTGGCCAGCTCGCGTGCCACCGCCAGTCCCACGATCCCACCCCCGACGATCGCAAAGTCGCACCGCGATGGCGCCTGCGCGGAGTGGAGTGGATCGGCAGAGCTCAAGTGCGCAACTGTAGTCACGCACTACTCAGCGCGAGCTCGCCACAGCCCCCGGCCCCCCGGGCGCGGTGGCCGCGGCCGCGTTGACCAGCCCGGCGCCGTACAGCCGCGAGTCTCCGGGGCCGCCGAGCGGCCGCGCGGTCGCGCGCAACCGCGCGACGATCTGCGCGGGGGAGGGATGGCGCCCCAGCACGCCGCTGGCGATGATCAGCGCGGCGGTCGCCGCGACGTGGGGGGAGGCCATCGAGGTGCCTTCGTAGCCGGAGGGGAACCCGAAGCGCCGGGGCGAGGACCCGGTGAAGGTCATCTGGTAGACGTCGCGACCGGAGGGCAGTTCGGGGTGGCAGTTGGGGTCGCCGGGGAGGTCGGCGTCGGCGCCGCCGCCGGGGGCGACGAGCGTGAGGCCGGAGCCGTCGTTGGAGTAGTTGGCCAGACAGCCGTGTTCGGTGGTGGCCCCGACGGCGATCACGTCCGGCGCGCGCGCGGGGTAGGCGATCGTCGATGTGGCCCTCGTTGCCGGCGGCGGCGACCACGACCACGCCGCGGCGGCGGGCGTAGCGCAGCGCTTCGATCAGCTCGGGGATGTCCGAGGCGGTGACTTCGCTTGAGAACTCGAGGCTGAGGTTGATCACCTGGGCGCCGTGGCGGACGGCGAAGCGCACGCCTTCGGCGATCGTCGAGGCGTCACCTTCGCCCTGGCTGTTGAGCACGCGCACGGGCATCAGGCGCGCGCCGTAGGCGAGGCCGGTGAGGCCGAAGTGATTGTTGGTGGCCTCGGCGATCGTCCCGGCGACGAACGTGCCGTGGCCGTTGTGGTCGTTGGGATAAGGGCTGTGGTCGACGAAGTCATAGCCTTTGACGAACTCGTAGCGGCTGAAGTCGGGCGAGCGGCGAAAGCGTCCGCGGTTGGCGTAGGCGACGCCGGTGTCGAGCACCGCGACGATCACGCCGCGCCCGCCGGGAGCGCCGTCGGCGGCGACGTTGGCCCATGCTTCGGGAGCATTGACGCCGAATTCCCCGACGAAATTCCACTGCAACTGCTCCCAGTCGGTGGACGCCCCGCCGACGCCGGGGTCGTTGGGGATGAAGGAGCCGGCGGTGTGGGCGACGTAGTCAGGGACCGCCCACAGCACGCCATGGCGGTGGCGCATGCGGGCGAGGGCGGCGGGCACGCTTACCCCGTGCGGCAGGCTCAGCAGCCGCGTGCGTCCGCCGGGAGCTTCGGTCTCGCCCATGTCCGCGGCGCGCGCGCGTCTGGACACCGCGGGGGCATACCTGACGAGGATCTGATCCGGGGCGTATGGCCCCGCGGCGGAGCTCGAGGATGGTGCAAGGAGCATCCCGAGCGCCAGCGTCGCGCAGACCCCGGCGAGCAGTGCCGGCCAGTGGGCGAAGCCGACCGGCGATGAGGTGGGGGTGGCGTGGGGGAGCATCGGGCTTTGAGTAATGATGATGTGGAAGGCGGGCGAGGCGGGATGCACTGTCGCAGAGCGCGCGGAAGATCGCGTGAGAGGCGGATAACCAATCAACCCTAGAGGGGGCGCAGAAGATCGTCGTGAGTGAGGGAGAGCCAGACGACGAGTACTTCATGCGACCTCGCCCTGCACGAGGCACGGCGCGCGCGCGAGCACGGCGACGTGCCGATCGGCGCGATCGTGGCGCGCGCCGGCGAGGTCATCGCCGTGGGCCGCAACGAGCGCGAGCTGCTAAAGGACCCGACCGCGCACGCCGAGATTCTCGCCCTGCGCGAGGCGGCGCGGGCGCTTGGCAGTTGGCGCGTGCTGGATACGACGCTGTATGTGACGCTCGAGCCCTGCGCGATGTGCGCCGGGGCGATCGTGCTGGCGCGCGTGCCTCGCGTTGTGTTCGGCGCGAGCGATCCGAAGGCGGGCGCCGCCGGGAGCGTGCTCGACGTGCTCTCAGAGCCCCGCCTGAACCACCGCCCCGAGGTGCGGGGCGGCCTGCTGGGACAGGAGTGCGGAGAGCTGCTGAGCGAGTTCTTCGCCTCCCGGCGATAGCGCTTCTGGTCTGGGTGGACGGATCAGCGTCGCGTGCCCACCGCGAGCAGGTACTCCATCTCAAAGCGCGCGTCATCGGGCGCGCCGAGGTTCCACTCCTCGCAGAATCTGTCCAGCGCCTCGTCGAGCTCTGTGTCGCGGCCGTTCTGACGTGCGTTGGCTTGGGCGGCGATCGTCGGTCCGTAACGAGCCTTGAAGTGCTCGCCGAAGTCCCGTGGCTTCTCGAACACCGTGACCTCCAGCACCCCCCGCTGGAGCGTGCCAAAGTCGACACGATCGTCGAACAGCTCACTCAGGTGCGCCTCACTGCCCCACAGCGGTGGAGGTTGTGCGCCGGGCGGGGGTGCCGGGGCGAACGGCCCCATCGTGCGGAACAGCGCTCCGATCATGCCCTCCGGGGTCCAGCTCAGAAGTCCGATCGTGCCCGCAGGACGGCACACGCGAACGAGCTCATCGGCGACATCCTGGTGGTGGGGTGCGAACATCGCGCCGATCGAGGACATCACAACGTCAAACGACGCGTCCTCGAAGGGCAGGTGCTCGGCGTCAGCCTCGACCCAATCCAGGGAATGCCCTTCGGCCTCCGCACGATGACGGCCCGCCTGAAGCAGCTCAGGTGTCAGGTCGCTGGCGGTGAGGAGAGCGCCGGCCTTCGCCGCGGGTATCGACGCGTTGCCGGTTCCGGCTGCGACGTCCAGGACGCACGTTGCCGGGGCCGATGCCGCATGCCTCCACGAGCCGTGGCCCCAGCGGGAGCAAGAACGTCTCGACCATATCCGGGTAATCACCCGACGCCCACATCGCGCGATGACGCGCCTTCAGCTCAGAATCCGACACACTCGACGACAAAATGACCCCCCGTCTCGTTGACACGCCGATCGTACTTCGCCTAGACATGAGCTTCAACCAACTTTGCGGATCGCAACCGTCGGATCTACTAGCCTTTATAGGTCCCATGGAGAGGTGGCAGAGCGGTTGAATGCGGCGGTCTCGAAAACCGTTGTGCGTCTGATTGGCGTACCGAGAGTTCGAATCTCTCCCTCTCCGTCGCAGTCCCTCACGCCACTGCGCGCAGCCGCCGGTAGGGCGCGCCGCGCAGCTCGCGGACGAGCGCGTCGACGACGCCCTCCTCGTCCTCCTCGAGGCCGTCGGTGACGGCGCCGATCACCGCGCGCTTGCGCTCCAGGAGAGTCCCGATCGTCTCGTCGACCGTGCCGGCCGCGAGCAGGTAGGTGGCGTTGACCGTGTCCTGTTGGCCGATGCGGTGACAGCGGTCCTCGGCCTGGTCGTGCTTGGCGGGCGTCCAGTCGAGCTCGAGGAAGGCGACGTTCGAGGAGCGCGTCAGCGTGATGCCGTGGCCCGCGACCTCGATCGAGCAGATGATCAGCTGGTTCTCGGCGCTGTCGGGCTCCTGGAACGCGCGCAGAGCCCCATCGCGGGCGAGATTGCTGTCTTCGCCGAGGATGTGCAGCGCCCACGGGAAGCGCTCGATCAGGGCGCGCTGGATCTCGCGATGGTGCGCGAACACGACGAGCCGCTCGCCCGAGGAGCAGAAGTCGTGGATCCAGGCAAGCGCGGCTGCAAGCTTGCCGCGCGCGGCGAGCAGCTTGAGTGCGTTCAGGCGCACGAGGCGTTCGGCACGCAAGGCCGCCGCAACCTTTGCGTCGAGCTCGCGCAGGTCGAAGCGGCTGGCTCTGTAGCCACGCGATCAGATCGCGCTCGGCGAAGCGGTACTCGGACTCGTTGTCGAGCTCGACCGGCACGATGCCGCGTGTCTTGGCCGGCAGCTGCGGCAGGACATCGGCCTTCAGGCGACGCACGAAGCAGCGCGCGCGAAGATGCCAGTGCAGGCGCAGGTGGGCGTCGGGCCCACGGAAGCGCTTGCCGAACTGCGCGCCTGAGCCGAAGTCGCTCAGCCGCCCGAGGATCCGCAGTTGGGAGATGAGCTCGGGCGGGCGGTTCATCACGGGTGTACCCGTGAGCGCGAGCACGAGACCCTCGCGCGGCACCGCCGCGGATAGCTGCTGCACCGCCTGGGTGCGCTTTGCCGCGGCGTTCTTGCAGTAGTGGGACTCGTCCAGCACGAGCGCCCGCGGCTGCAGGGCGCGCAGCGCCGCCAGCCACGCGGCGACGATGTCGTAGTTGACGACGGTCACGTCCGCCGGCGCGATCGGGGCATCGGCGCGTGTGCCGGCGAGGGCTTGGGCGCTGCGATCAGGGAGCCAAAGCTCGAGCTCGCGCAGCCAGTTCAGCTTGAGGCTCGCCGGGCACACGACGACCGCTGGGTAGGCTGCGTCGGCCTCCAGGGTTGCCAGCGCCTCGATCGTCTTGCCGAGACCCTGCTCGTCGGCGAGGAACGCGCGCCGCTGCGCCAACAGGTAGCGCACGCCGGCGCGCTGGAACGGCTTCAGCTCACCGCCGAGGGTGGGTGGGATCAAGTCATCCAGCGGCGCCTCGGTCGCGGCCGAGAGGGCGACCAGCCCGGCGGCACGGGCGTGTTCCTCGCGAACCTCCTGCAGCAGCGTGAGCGCCTCGGGCGCGATCCACGTTTCGTGCGCGGTGAGAAAGTCGTCGAGCTCCGGAACGCAGAACGGATCGGCGCGGATGCAGGGAAGCACCGCGTGCTCGCCGGCGCCCCCGATCGTGTGCCCCCTTCCGTGGCTGGACCTACCGGGCGACGCACCCGCGAGCGCCGCAAAGGCGTCGAGCTGCGCCGGATCGTGACCGGGCGCGAGCACGAACGTCGGGTCCTCGTGGAGGGCTGAGCGTTCCAGCACGGCCGGTGGCGCGGGCCGGCCCTCGCGCAAAGCGGCGACGCACCGCTTCGCCGCATGGCTGATCCAGCCGCGCAGCCGGCCGTCCATCAGCCGCCACGAGTCGAGCGTCAGTGGAACGGTTGCCCCGCCCGGCGCGCTCACCGCCTGCTCGCGCAGCTCTCGCGGCAGGCGTTTGGTCTCACCGAGCAGCAGGAACACGGGCTGCTCGTGGGAGCCCTGCTCGTGTGGCCCGCGACCTCGATGGTGCCCGCCCAGGTGGTGGCACGCGCCAACCAGCTCTGCACGCGCGGGTCGATCCGGTTGACCTCGAGCTCTGAGATCAGCTCGGCGATCGACTCGCCATCGTGCTCGACGGCAGCCAGCGCGAGCGTCGCGTCGGGGCCATCCAGCGCGCGCAGGCCGGCTCGGCCGGCCAGCACGCGGGCCAGCGGCGCATGCGCGGCGGCGATCATGATCCAGTGCTCCCCGCGGCGGTCGCGGCGCAGCTCGACATCGTGTATGAGCGAGTCCCGCCCCGGCGCGGCTCCAGGGCCCTGCCTGATCTCCGTGAGCGCGTGTGCCGCGTCGTCGGTCAAGCGCAGGCGCGAGGGAGCTGCGGGCAGCTCCTCGACGAGCCGCGCGGCGTGCTCATCGAGCGGTATCAGCGCCCGGCCGATCGCGGGCAGGCGGTAGGCATCCGGGTGCTCGAGCAGCGCCTGGGAGAGCTCGGGCGCAGTGTCGGTGGCGAAGCTCAGCCACCAGTTCTCATCGGGCCGGGCGAGGTCGAGCACGCACTCGTCGTGGCGGCGCCGGGCGCGGCGACGCTCGATCGCACGAGCGAGCTCGTCGGTCACTTCCGGTGTACTCGACAGGCCCGCGAGCAGGCGCGCGAGCGCCTCCGCGCGGCTCTGGATCCAGCGGGACGCACCACGCCCGCCCGACGGCGTCCCACCGTCGCCCCGGGATCGCGCGCAGCAGCTGACGCAGGCGCTCGTCGTAGGGGAAGCGCAGCACGGCCTCACCGTCAGCGAGCGAGGCGTGGAAGTTGGAAGGGGACACGGACACAGGACGATAGGCAATGCCCTGGATGCGATCCCTACTCCTCGCTGTTGATGGTCGTGGTCATGACCGACGCGGCGCCGCCGCCCATCACGCGGCGCACGAGTCCCGGCGTGAGCACGCGAAACGCCGCCGCGAGCGCGTAGGGGCGGGGGACGTAGCGCTCCGCCCGGCGGCCGGGCCGGCCTGGAAGATCGCCTCGGCGGCCGCTCGGGCGTGGAGACGGCCCAGCGCGTGAGTGCTTTCTCGGTTAGCTCAGTCTGGGGGAAACCCTCGGTGGAGATGAACCCGGGCAGCACCAGCCCGACGTGGACGCCGTGAGGACGCTCCTCCGCCCACAACGCGTCAGACCAGCCGGCGAGCGCAAACTTGGAGGCTGAGTAGGCGCCGGCGCCCGCGCGCGCGACACGGGAAGAGGTCGAGGCGACGTTGACGATCGCGCTCGGCGCGGAGGCGCGCAGTAGGGGCAGCAAAGCCTCGGTGAGGCGGACGGGCGCGTCGAAGTTGATCGCCATCGTGCGGCGCACGTTCTCGTAGCCCCCGTCGGCGAACCGCGCGCGCCAGCCGGAGCCGGCGTTGTTGACGAGCAGGTCCAGGCGGCCGTGACGCTCCTGTACATGCTCGAGGATGCGCGCCGGTGCGTTCTCATAGACGAGGTCGGCGGCCACCCAGCTGACGCGATGCTCGCCCAATGAAGAGGCCAGTGCGCGCAATCGCTCCTCGCGCCGTGCGACCAGCACGAGCGAGGACCCCGGCTCGCGGGCGAGGCGGCGAGCCGCCGCTTCCCCGATCCCGCTCGAGGCCCCTGTGATCAGCGCGATCATCCACCACACCCTATATCTCGGCCCAGTGTCTCGCCAGATACGGTTGGAGCATGGACTCGGCGAGGAAACTCCAGGCGCTCGAGCTGTTCGGAGGCCTGCCGAGCCGGTATGACCGCCTGAGCGCGGCGTTGAGCTTCTGGCAGGACCCGCGCTGGCGACGTGCGCTGGTCGACGAGGTGGCGCCGGCTGCAGGTGACAGGGTCCTCGACGTGGCAACCGGCACGGGAATGGTCGCGGCGGAGCTGCGCAGGCGCGCCGACTGCTCGATAGTGGGCCTCGACCAGAGCACGGAGATGCTCGCCGCAGCGAGGACGCGCTTCGCGAACGACGGCGCGCGCGTGGAACTGGTGGAGGGGCAAGCCGAGGAGCTGCCGTTCGAGGACGAGAGCTTCGACGCGCTGACGTTCACGTACCTGCTGCGCTATGTCGACGATCCGCCGGCGACGGTGAGCGAGCTGGCGAGGGTGGTGCGCCCGGGAGGGCGGGTGGCCTCGCTGGAGTTCGGCGTGCCTCCGCGCGCGACGGCGCGCGCGGCCTGGCGGTTTTACACCGCGATCGGGTTGCCAGCACTCGGGCGGATCGCCTCGCGCGACTGGGCCGCGGTGGGCAGTTTCTTGGGTCCAAGCATCAGAGGCTTTTACGAAAAACATCCGCTGGAGCGGATCGTCGGCTACTGGGAGGACGCCGGGCTGCACGACGTGCGGGTGCGGCGGATGAGCCTCGGCGGCGGTGTCGTGATGTCGGCGCGCAAGAACGGGTCCACCGGGGATCGGTCCACGGGCGATGCCCGCCAGACCTGAGCGCCCCGCTTTCTATGCGCTCGGGCGCGGGCGGGCGGGGGATCTGCTCACGCTGTTGCATCCGCCATATACGGCGTGGCATCTGAGCTACTTCGCGATCGGCGCCGCGCTCGCCCCGCATCTGTATGTCAATCGCCTGCTGTGGGGTTTGGCGGCCTTTGGTTTGGCGGTCGGGGTGGCGGCGCATGCGCTGGATGAGCTGCATGGCCGCCCGCTGGGGACGAGCCTGTCCAGCCGCACGCTCATCGCACTGGCCGGGGTGAGCCTGGCCGGCGCGCTCGCGATCGGCGTGGGGGGCGTGGTGAGCGTCACGGTCGCGCTGGCGCCGTTCGTCGTGGCCGGCGGGGTGTTCCTGCCGGCATACAACCTCGAGCTGCTCGGGGGTGCTCTGCACAGCGATTTGTGGTTCGCGGTCGGCTGGGGCGCGTTTCCGGCCTTTACGGGCTACTTCGTGAACGCGGAGAAGGTCACGCTCCCAGGCCTCTTGATCGCCGCCGGCTGCCTGGTGTTGAGCGTCGCGCAGCGGCGTTTGAGCTCTCCCGCGCGCGAGCTGCGCCGCCGCACGAGCTCGGTGAGCGGCGCGCGCGAGCGCTCCGACGGCACTATCGAAGAGCTCTCGCGCGCGAGGATGCTCGCGCCGCTGGATGGAGCTCTGGCCGCGCTGTCGGTAGGGGTGGTGCTGACCGCCTGCGCGCTCGTGGCCGCACGGTTGTGAGGCGGATCAGGCGCTCGGGGGTCGGCGGGAGGCCAATGTATTCCCGGTTCTGCCGGCGCTCGCCGCGGATCTGGATCGCGATGTAGACGACGATGATGTTGACGATCAGCCCGATCCCGCCGAAGGTGGCGATCAGACCGATGTCCTTGGAGACGGCGGCGCTGGTGGCGAGCGAAAGCATCGAGAGAGGAGCCTAGCAACGGACGGCGCGCCGGTGTCGTGGCCCACGGTCGGTCGGCGGATGAAGCGCCGGTGTCGTAGCCTTCGAGGAGCCGCCACCGATCGAAGATCGGCCAGCTTGTGGAGGAGAGGTGCCGGAGCGGTTGAACGGGCACGACTGGAAATCGTGTGACGGGGGTAACCTCGTCCGAGGGTTCGAATCCCTCCCTCTCCGCTTGTAGGCCAGCGCGTGGCTGCTCGTCAATCAGAGATCGGCCTGTACGGCTGGCGTGGCCGTGCCCAGCACCCGCCCGGTCGGATCGAGTGCCTGCACGGTCAGATACCGCCCGGCCGTCCCCGCAGGCAGCGGGACCGCGGTCTCGAAGCCGCTCCGCGCAGCCTCGGCGACCGGCTTGAGGCTACTCCTGGTGGCGCCCACCAGCACCCTCCAGCTCGCGACGAGCGTGGCTCCGTTCCAGCTCGCGTAGACGGTTCCCGCGCTCTTGGCCGCAGCTGATCCGTGAGCGGCCAGCACGGCGAACGCCGGGCGAGTGGTGGGCGTGCCCCTCCAGTTGAAGCGCAGGTCCCGATAGGACTGGTCGCCGGCCGGGAAGTGCGCGTCAAACAGGAGCTGGCCGGTGGGGCTGAGCTCCGAGAAGTCCGGAACTTCCCCCCAGCCGATGAACCAGTCGCCGTTGGTCAGCGCCTGCACGTTGCCCTGGCTCTTGGTCAGGAGCGGCGGCGTATGGGTGAGTTCGCTGACGAGCGTTGCGGTCTTGCCCTGCGGTTCGAGGCTCACGACGATGCCGCGTGACTGGCTGTGCACCGTCGGGGAGGCGCCGTTGTCGAAGATGCTGAACGATCCGTTGGCGAGCTCTCGCGGGTCGTGTTGCCAGGCGGTGCTGGTCCCCGGACCCATCGTGAAGCTCGAGTGCTTGCCTCCCAGACTCCAGACGATCTCCCCCGTCTGCGGCTGAACGTCATACGCGGCCCACGTGTTTCGCCCAGAGATCAGCAGGCTGCCATCCTGATCTAAGTTGATCGAGTTGATGTGAAAAAAATCAAACGGCCAGCTGGTATTTGTGGTGTTCGCGGGGGCATAGGATTCGCTGAGCGCGACGTGGTCGATGCTCGTCCACTGGAACATCACGAGCCCGGTCCTCACGTCGATCTCCTGGAAGGTCCCGTCCGTGACCGCTCCAAAGGATGGCCCACCTACGCTCGAGAGGTTGCAGATGATCGGCTCATAGGCCGTGATCAGCGCGGTGCCCTGGGGAGTCAGCTGGAAGTCGTGCAGGTCGGCCTGCAGGCCGTTTCCAGCTTTGATGCGCGCGATCTCCGCGTAGGCGCCATTCACGATCACGTCTTCGCCCAACCCGAACCCATGCACCGAGATGTCCCCCTGCCACCACGTCAGCACCGGCTTGCCCCCGTATTCCTGCACCCGCAGATTGGTGGCCGACGTGTACTTCGGCAGCGCTTTGAACCACACCAGCCCGCCGCTCGGTTCGAGGATCATCGGCCCGCTCTGGCCCGGCCCGTCATAGGGCGCGACGAACTCGTCGCCGGGCGCCACAGCGGGCGAGGAGGCGGTCACGGTGACCGTCGGTGGACGCAGATCGGGACGCGAGCGAAAGCCCTGGATCTGATTGGAGCTGCCGGGATGGATCGTCTCGGGCGTGGTGGTGAGCACGTCCTGATAGGCGATCGTGAACTGGTCGAGCAGCGGCTGGACGGCGCCGCCAGTCCGCAGCTGCGCGTTGACCGTCACCGTCTCGCCCTGCGCGAAGGGCTTATTCGGCACGAAGCTGGCGCCGTCGCCCTCCGAGTAAGCCAGCAGGCGCCCCGCGTGCGCGCCGGTGCGCGAGCCGACTACGCTGATCTGGCTAAGCTCGCCTTTGGGAACGCCCAGGAAGCTGATCTGCGTCTGCGGCGTGGCGTCGCGGCTGCCCGGCAGCGGCGAAACGGTGACCACGCCGTCGAGCAGCGCCGAGGTGTTCAATGTGCTTGGCGCGCAGGCCGGAGCCGAGACCGCCGCGCGGGCGCTCTCGGTAGCGAGCCCAAGCGCCAGCAGCACTGCCAGACCGGTGACCGGGGCTCGTATAGAAGCCATCAGAGCAGACGAGGATAAGAGAATCGACAAAAAAATCGACAGGCGCACGTTCGTCAAGCGAGGGCTGATCGCTGGCGGCGCACTTGCCGGCGGAGGCCTGGCGGTCTCCAGGCTGGACGACACCAACCACCGATCGGACACGCCGCAGACCCCGGCGCCGGCGCAACCGGCGCGCCGCGTTGGGCGCCCGCTGCCGGCCGCAAGCGGACGGCGGCCGAACATCCTCGTGATCGTGGTCGACCAGCTGCGCTTCCCGCAGTGGTTCGGGACCGGGCCGGGCGGTCCAAGCCTGCCGCCCAACCTGCGGCGCCTGCGTCACGGCGCGGTCTCCTTCGCCCGGCACTACACGGCCTCGAACGACTGCAGCCCTGCGCGCTCGGCGCTGCTGACCGGCCTGTACACGCACCAGACCGGCTGCATGATCACCGGCGGGAGCACCCTGGATCCCGGCTTTCCGACGTGGGGCACGATGCTGCGCGAGCACGGCTACCACACCTCGTGGTACGGCAAGTGGCATCTCACCCACCACGACAACAAGTGGAACGCCACGCGACGGCCAGCGCGCGCTCGAGGACTACGGCTTCGCGGGCGGCACCTACCCCTCGCCCGACGGCGCGCCCGGCCAGGGCTGGCGCGTGGACCCGCAGATCGCCGGCCAGTTCGAGGACTGGTTCGCCGAACGAGGGACGGAGCGAGCCGTGGTGCACGACCGTCTCGTTCGTCAACCCGCACGACATCGCCTGGTGGTACAAGTGGAGCGACCGCGTCCCGGCCGAGGCGCAGGCGCCGAGCGTGATCGGGCGCCTGCCGCCCAACTTCGAGACGCCCGAGCTGCTGATCGAGCGCAACAAGCCGCTCCTGCAGCGCTCCTTCCAGGACACCGCGGCGGCCTCGTTCGGGCCGGTTCCCTTCACCGGCCCGGAAGTCGCTCCGATTTGGCTGGGTTTCCTCGACCTCTACGTCAAGCTCCAGCACGAGGTCGACCGCAACATCGGCCGCGTCATGCGCACGCTGGAAAGCCGCCCCGAGGTGGCGGCGAACACGGTGATCGTGTTCACCTCCGACCACGGCGAGTACGGCGCCTCGCACGGGCTGCGCGGCAAGGGCGCGAGCCGCCTACGAAGAGGCGATCCGCGTGCCGCTGCTCGTCAAGGATCCCCGCGGCGTGCTCACCAGCGCGCCCGAGCGCGTCCGCGACCAGCTCACCTCCAGCGTCGACGTCGCCCCGCTGCTGCTGACGATCGCCAGCGGATCTGACGATTGGCGGCGCGAGCCGCATTACGCCCACCTCGCCGAGCCGGCTCGACCTCGCGGGGATCCTCGCCGACCCCGCGGCGCCGGGGCGCCCCTATGTGCTGCACGCCACCGATGAGACCGTGACCGAGTTCGCGATCGAACCGTATGCGGCCGACGCGCCGCTGCACGTCGTCGCGCTGCGCACGCCGCAGGCCAAGTACGCGACCTACTCCAACTGGCCCGACGAAGGCATAGCGCCAAAGCTGCGAGGGGCAGGAAAGCGAGCTGTATGACTACCGCACGCACAGCGGGCGGCTGGAGCTGCACAACAGCGCCGGCCACAGCCCCCTGGAGGAAGGGCTGCGCGCGGAATACGAGCGCGCCTTCGTGGACGAGCTGCGGGCGTCCGCTGCCCCCGCGCCTGGGCGCCGCCCACGCCCGCGGCTTCGCCGACTACTTCTCCACGGCCAGGCACGCCGCGACCAGTGCCGCGGCCCGCCGCAAACGTCGCCTCGAACGCGAAGTGGGGCCGCTGGGCCAGTACGTCGGCGGCACGCGGGCTCCGCTCAGGCCGAAGCTGACACCTTGACCGTGCGCGAGGTGCCGATGACCGCGCCGGTAGCCGTCGAGCGCCTGGACCGCCACGTAGGCGGCCGACGCGGCGCGCCGCCGGGACAGCGAGATCGCCGTCTCGAAGCCCGTCCTGGCGGCGCTGCTCACCGGCGCCAGGCTCGTGGGCGAGGAGCCCGCGAGCACGCGCCAGGAGGCGACTTCGGTCGCGCCGTTCCAGCTCGCGTACACGACCGGCCCGCCACCGGCGCCCCTGCGCCGCCGGAGCGCGAGCGACGGGCACGACAGCCACAGCCGGTGGTTCCGCCGGCTGCCCGCTCCAGGGAAGCACGAAGGCCCGGTAGGACTCCCAGTCCGGCGGCAGGTGGGCGTTGAACAGCACCTGCCCGGCGGGTCGATCTCCGAGAGGTAGCCGGCCTGGCCCCAGCCGACCATCCAGTCGCCTTCCGGGGTCACCTGCACGTTGCCCTGGCTGTCCGCCACCAACGGGTTCTTGTGTTCATAGCTGCGCACCAGCGTCGCCGTCATGTCCTGCATGTCGAGCGCGACCTCGATCGCGCGCGACTGCGGATGCACCTGCGGCGAGGCGCCGTTGTCGAAGAACGTGATCGACCGTTCGGGCAGCTGGATCGCGTCGTGCTGCCACGCCGTGGCCGTGCCCGGGCCCATCTTGAAGCTCGAGTGCTTGCCCCCCAGCTCCCAGCGGACCTGGCCGGTGGTCGGATCGACGTCGTATGCGGCCCACGTGTTGCGCGAGTCGACCAGCAGATCGCCGTCCTGCTCGACGTCCAAGGAGTTGATGTGGAAGTAGTCGAACGGATCGGCTCGGCTCGTGGGCGCGGGCGAGGAGTAGGAGCTCTCGAGCGGCACGTGGTCGAGGCTGTGCCACTCGTACATGACGAGCCCCGTCTTCAGGTCGATCTCCTGCATCAGCGTGTCCGCGACCGCGCCGTCGCGCGGGCCGCCGACCGACGACAGATTGCAGTCGATCGCGTCATAGACGGTGATCAGGGCGGTGCCCTGCGGGGTGATCTGGAATTCGTGGAGGTCCGGCTGGTAGCCGTTGCCGGCGCGCACGACGGCGATCGTCTGATAGGCGCTGTTCGCGATCACGTCGCCGGCCGTGCGGCTGCCGCCGGCGATCAGCGGGTCCTGCCACCAGGTGAGCACCGGTTTGCCTTCGTACTGCTGCACGCGCAGGTTGCCGGCGCGCGTGCCCGGCGGTCCCAGTGCCTTGAACCAGATCAGTTCGCCGTGCGGGTCGAGGATCATCGGCCCGTACTGCCCCACGCCGGCATAGGGAGCGAGGAAGATGTCGCCCGTGGCCGTGCGGTCCTGCGCGGAGACCGTCACATCGGGTGGGCGAAGTTCCGGGCGCGAGTGAAAGCTCTGGTAGTTCCCGCGGAGCGGAGCCGCGTCGCTGCGGGGTTTTTGGCGACGCCCACGACCGCGGCGCTCGATGAGCCCGGGCTGGTCGCGCACCGCCACCGTGAAGCTCCAGGCGAAGGGGATCGTCGTTGCGCCTTCGCGCACGCTCGGCGTGGACGGTGACGAGCTCGCCTTCGGCGAACGGCCGCGAGGGCAGGAAGCTCGCCCCGTCGCCCTGCGAGTAGGCCTCCAGGCGCCCGGGGTGCGGGCCGCTGCGCGAGCCCGTGACGGTGATGTCCGTCAGCTCTGCCGGCCGGCGACCCGCCGAGCATGCTGATCTGGGTGGCGGCGGAGGCATCCCTGGTTTCCGGGCCGGGCGAGACCGTCACGCGTTCGCCGGCGAGCGCCGCGGAGACGTTCAGTCGCGGGGGCACGCAGCTGGGTGAGCGGCGCGCTGCTGCGGCGCGCGGCCGCGTACGCGGCCGGCATGCGACACCAGCCGACGAGCACGCGAGCCCCGCCAGCGAGGCCAGTCCGACAAGCACGAGCGCACGCGCGGCGCGGACGGCGGCGTGCGCACTCAACCTTTGACTGTCGCCGAGGTGCCGATGCACCGCGCCGGCCGTCGAGCGCCTGCACGGCGACGTAGGCAGCGCTCGCCGGCACCGAGATCGTCGTCTGAAAGCCCGCCTTCGCGGCGCTGGCGACCGGCGCGAGCGCGCTCGCCGAGGCGCCCGCGAGCACCCGCCAGGAGGCGACGTTCGTCGCCCCGTTCCAGCTCACCGCAACCGTGGAGCCGGTCACCGCCAGCCGACGGCGCATCGCCGGCGCCTGACCGCTCCACGGCGACAGGTAGGTCCGGAAGTCCTGCACGCTCTTGCCGAGCGTCCCGTCGAGCAGCACGTGGCCGGAGGGGTCGTACTCGGTGAAGTTCGGCAGCCCGCCGTAGCCCATCAGCCAGTTGCCGGCCGTGTCCTCGCGGGCTGACAGGTTCAAGAGGTTGCCCTGGCTTGAGGCCAGCAGCGTTTTCGTCGGGTTGATGAACTGCTTGACGAGCGTCACGGTGTGGTCGGCGAGGTCGGGCTTCAGCAGCAGCCCGCGCGACTGCTTCTCCTTCGGCGGGTCCGAGCCGTTGTCGAACACCGAGATCAGCCCGCCGGGCTGCCATTCGGCGTCGTGCTGCCAGTAGAAGCGCGTGCCCGGCCCGAGCTTGAAGCTCGAGTGGCTGCCGCCGAGCCGCCACCGGATCGCGCCGCTGTGGATGTCGACGTCATAGAGCGTCCAGGTGTTGCGCGAGGACAGCAGCACGTCGCCGCTGATCGCTGCCCGGGATCGGGCGATCGAGTTGATGTGGACGTAGTCCCACGGGTAGCTGGCTTTGGGCGCCGGGTTGTTCGATTCGCCCAGCGAGATGTGCCCGAGCGCGTGCCATTCCCACATCACCAGGCCGGTCTTCATGTCGATCTCCTGCACGACCGAGTCGGTGAGCACGCCGTTGGCCTCGCCGTGCTAGGCCGAGCAGGTTCATGTGGATCGGGTCGAACGCGTCGATCCAGGCCGTGCCTTCCGGGGTCAACCGGATTTCGTGCAGGTCGGCGTGGTAGCCGTTGCCGGCGCGGATCGTCGCCACGTGCTGGTAGGAGGTGTTGTAGATCTCGTCTTCGCCCTGGCCGAAGCCGACCTCGAGGATCCGCCCCTGCCACCAGGTCAGCACGGGCTTGCCTTCGTACTGCTGGACCTGGAAGTTCGTCGCGTCCTCGTCCGCGGGCAGCGGGTGAAACCACACGAGCGCTGCCGTTCTGTTCGGCGATCATCGGCCCGGGCGAGCCCTCGCCCTGGTAGGGAGCGAGGAACAGGTCCCCGGGAGTGGACCCCGTCTTGGCGGGAGTGGTGATGTTCACCGTCGAGGGAGTGAGCGAGGGCGCGGAGCTGTAGTGCTGGATCGCGCTGCGGGTCGCCCGGGTTGATCGGGAACTGCTTCTGGCTGACCGGGGCCTGGTGGGCGATCGTGAAGCTCGTGCTCGCCTTGAGTCGCGGCGCCGGTGCCGACGATGGCGTGGACGGTCACCCGCTCGCCGGCGGTGAAGGGGTGCGACGGCAGGAAGCTCTCCCCGGTCCCGGTCGAGTAGGCGCGCAGCACGCCCGGAGTGGAGCCGCTGTGCGAGCCGACCACGTGCACGTCTGACACCACGGTGCCAGCACCGCCGAGGAAGCTGATCTGGGTGCTCGGCGAGGCGTCCGGGGTGCCCGGCAGCGGCGAGACGGTCACCGGGTTGGCGCGCGGCGACGGCCGCGGCCGAGTCGGCCGCGAGCACATCGGAGGTGGCCGACGAGGCGCCGCCGCACGCGCACAGGCCGACGCACATCGCCAGCGCGGCGAGCAGCATGGTCGCACGGATCATCATTGAGTCGAACCCGAGAATGGCCGCGAAGTTCCGATCACGCGGCCGCCCGCATCGAGCGCCTGCACCTCGAAGCTCTGATAGCTCGCTGGCACGGGGATCGCCGTCTCGAACCCGGACTTGGCGGTGGTTGCCACGACGGTCAGCCTACTGGCGCCGGGTCCGGCCAGGACCCGCCAGGAGACGACCTGGGTGGCGCCGTTCCAGCTCGCGTACACCGTGGTCTTGCCGCTCGCTCTCGCGCGCGGCGCCCGCCGGCGGCGGTGAGCGGCACGCCGACCCACGGCTCCACCATCGTGCGGTAGCTCAGGTCGCTCCCGGGAAATTCCGCTTCCAACAGCAGCTTGCCCGCGGCGCTGTACTCGGTGAAGTACGGCGCCGATCCCCAGCCGATGAACGTGTTGCCGTTCGCCAGCGGCTGCGTGTCGCCCATGTATTCGGACTTGAACCCTTCGCGGTTGCCGTACTGAGCCTCGAGCGTCGCGACGTGCGTGCTCTGGTTCAGCTTGAGCACGAGCCCGCGAGACGGCCCGGTGGGTGGGACGGAGGTGCCGCCGCCGGTGAGCTGACAGCAATGATCGTCGAACATGGTGACCGTCGAGCCCGGCTGCCAGCGCCACGTCGTGCTGCCACTGGAATTCCGCGCCCGGGCCGAACTTGAAGCTCGAGTGCCTACCGCCGAGCGTCCATTCGATCTTGCCGGTCTCGATGTTCACCAGGTAGGCGGCCCACGTGTTGCGCATCGAGACCAGGAACGTGCCGTTGCCGGTCAGGTCGATCGCGTTGACGTGGTAGGCGTCCCACGGGAACCCGTTGGTCGGCACGGTCGCGCGCGAGTCGCCCAGCGGGATGTGTTCGAGCGCGTCCCAGCTGCGCAGCAGCTTGCCGGTCTTGAGGTTGTACTCCTGCACGGCCGAGTCGATCAGCGCGCCGTTGTAGGCGCCGCCGTAGCTGGAGAGGTTCTTGGCGATGTTCTTGTTGGCCGTCACCCAGACGTCTTCGCCTGAGATCATCGATCGCGTGCAGCGTCAGCTTCCAGCCGTCCGTGCCGCGAAGCCTCGCGACCGTCTGGTAGTGCTGGTTGACGACCACGTCTTCGCCGCTTTCGGTCGAGCCGGTGCTCGTGACGACCCCCTGCCACCAGGCGAGCGCGGGCTTGCCTTCGTAGGTCTGCAGGCTGAGGTTGGAGGCGACGAGCTTTTCCGGCACGGGCTGGAACCAGACCGGCTGCAGGTTGTCGTCGAGGATCAGCGGCCCGCTCTGGCCGACCAGCGGCGGGTAGTTGAGGTTGTAGAAGTTGGTCGTGAAGATGTAGCCGGGCGCCAGCTCGCCGGCGGCGCTCGTGCCGCTCTGGCGCAGTATCGGCGGGTGCAGCGTCGGCGCGGTGACGAAGCTGTAGGCGCCGCGGGTGGTGTACGCGCCGACCGGCGCGCCGTGCGAGCCCGCGAACGCGGTGTCGAGCGCGACGAAGCCCGCGACGACGACGACGACCGCGACCGCCAGGCGCCGCGCCGCCGGCAGCACCACGCCGGCGGGCTTGGGCAGCGCCGTGAACGTGACGAGCGCCGCCGCGCGCGGCCAGGCCGCCGCCGATCAGGTAGGCGAGCCGGAAGCCGTCGGTCAGCGACTGCGCCACGCCGTGGCCGGCGCCGATCAGATGGCTGCTGCGCGAGGTCGCGAGCGTGACCAGGATCGCCAGCCCGAGCCCGCCGCCGATCTGGCGCGAGGTGTTGACGAGGCCCGAGGCGAGCCCCGCCTGCCCCTCCTTGGCGCCCTGGGTGGCGGCGATCGTCGAGGGCACGATCGACATCGCGATCCCCGCCGCGGTGAGCAGCCCGGGGAGCATGATGTACACGATCGGGCTGCCGCTGGAGCCGATTTTCGCGAGCAGCAGCATCCCGGCCGTCAGCATCACCAGCCCGCCGCCGAGCACCGGGCGCACCCCGAAGTGGCTCACGAGCTTGCCGGTGCGCGAGGCGACCAGCATGATCATCAGCGTCATCGGCAGGAAGATCAGGCCGGTGTGCAGCGGCGAGAGGTACAGCACCTGCTGCAGGTACAGCGAGCTGACGAACCACATCGGGAACAGCGACGCGCTGAACAGCAGCACGATGTTGTTGGCGATCCGCAGCGGCTTGGTCAGCTCCTTGAAGGGGATCAGCGGTTCGGAGGCGAAGCGCACCTCGATCACGCCGAACACCGCGAGCAGGAGCGAGGCCGCACGACGATCGGGCCGAGCGCGGCGAACGTGTCCAAGCCGGCCAGGCCCGCTTCGACGATCCCGAACACGAGCACCATCTGACCGATCGTCAGCGTCAGCGCGCCGGCGAGGTCGAAGCTGCGGGGCGGCGGGTCCTGATCCTCGGCGGCGCTCGCTCACGACCGCGTACGCCACGAGCGCGGCCGCGATCCCGATCGGGGGGTTGATCAGCAGCACCCAGCGCCAGCTGAGCTCCTGGGTGATGATCCCCCCGAACAGCATCCCCGCGGCGCCGCCGAGGCCGTTCATCGCCGCCCACGCGCCGATCGCGCGATGGAGCTGCGGGCCGGGCGCGAACGAGGAGGTGATGATCGCCAGCGAGCACGCCGCCATCAGCGCGCCGCCGAGGCCCTGCACCGCGCGCGCGGCGACGAGCGTCCCGCGGTCCGGCGCGAGGCCGCCGGCGAGCGAGGCGAGCGCGAACAGGAGCAGCGCCGCGACGAACATCCGGCGCTGGCCGAAGTGGTCGGCCGCGCGGCCGCCGAACATCAAGAAGCCGGCGAACGTGATCGAGTAGGCGTCGACGATCCACTGCAGTTCGGGCGCGGAGAAGCCGAGGGCTCGACTGGATCGAGGGCAGCGCGACGTTGACGATGCTCAGGTCGAGGATGACCATGAACTGCGCCACGCAGCAGACGACCAGCAGCCACGTCGAACGCGAGCCCTGCCCGCGCTCGGCCGGAGGCGCCTGCGTCGACGCCCGGGCTCGCAGGCGTCTCGACGCTCATGACGGCCCGAGCGGCTGCGAGTGCCAGCCGGAACTGCGACCGGCGCCGTGAACGCCTGGTAGGGTGAGCGGCCGAGCCCTCGAGCGACGACTGGAGCCCGGCCGATGAGAAGAACGCCACTGACCGCCATGCTAACGCTAGCTGGCCATCGCTGGCCAGCAGCTGTCGCGGTGGCGGGGTGCGGCGGCAAAAGCGGGAGCTCGCTCCACGACAACGACGACGACGAGTCCACGCACGACCACCACGACCGACGACGACCACGACGCACAAGCACAACGTCCAACCCGCACTACTGAGCGGCCTGCACCGCCTGCTCGACGGATCGATCTCATCCCGGCTGCCCGGGGCTCGGGAGCGAGGCGGCGTAGCTGATCAGCGCGACCGTCCGCGAGGTGCCGAGCACTGGCCGGCCGCGTCGAGCGCCTGCACCGCCACGTAGGCGTACTTCTTCGGCAGGATCGTCGAGCTTTCGAAGCCACTCGCCGGGATCGTGGTCTGCGTCGCTGAGCGATCCGGGTGCTCGCCCGCGAGCACGCGCCAGGAGGCGACTTCGGTCGCGCCGTTCCAGCTCGCGTGCACGATCGTCTCTTCGCCGGTGTTGTTCAGGCTGGCGAGCACCGCCGGCGGGCTCGACGGGCGCCCGCTCCAGGGGAAGCGGAAGGCCCGGTAGAAGGACATGTCGAACGGCAGATGGGCGTCGAACAGCAGCGAGCCGTCGCTTGGCGTACTCGCTGATCGCGGGCACGCCGCCGTAGCCGACGACGGTGTTCCCGTCCGGCAGCGTCTGCATGTTGCCCTGGCTGGCGGCGAGCAGCGGCGGGTTGGGGTGTGTGTAGGCGGAGCGCAGGCGCGCTTCGTGGGTCTTGAAGTCGAGCGCGATCCGCACGGCGCGCGACTGGTGGTGGATCGGCGGGTTCGAGCCGTCGTCGAAGAAGGTGACTTCGCCGTCCGGGAGGATGCGCCCGTCGTGCTGCCACGCCGTTTCGGTGCCCGGCCCCATCTTGAAGGAGCTCTTCAGGCCGCCGAGGCGCCAGAGGATCTTGCCGCTGCCGCCTTCCAGCTGATAGCCGGCCCAGGTGCTGCGCGCCGAGATGAAGATGTCCCCGTCGGGCTCGGGATCGATCGAGTTGAGGTGAAACCAGTCCCACGGCGTCGCGGTCGTCGGCGCTTCGGTCTCGGACTCTGAGGCGCCGACGTGGTCGAGGCTGTGCCATTCCCAGCGCACGAGGCCCGTCTTCATGTCGATCTCCTGGATCGCCGTGTCGACGATCGCCCCGTCGCGGCGCTCCTTTCACCGGCGAGAGGTCGCAGCGGATCGGGTTGTACGCCGTGATGTAGGCGATGTCGTTCCGGGCGATCTGGAAGTCGTGCAGGTCCGCCTGCAGGCCGTTGCCGCCGGCAATCCTGGCGACCGTCTGGTAGTGGGAGTTCATGACGATGTCTTCGCCCTGGCCGAAGCCGAGCGACAGCACGTGCCCCCTCCACCACGTCAGGTCGCGCTGGCCTTCGTAGGTCTGCTCGTTCAGGTCCTCCGCGGTTTCGCCCTCCGGCAGCTGGTCGAACCAGACGAGCCGGCCCTGCGGCGTGTAGATCAGCGGCCCGTACTGACCGGGACCGGGACCGTTGGTCGTGAGGATGTCGCCCGCCGCGGGATCGCGATCGGGCACGGTGACGTCCAGGATCGGGGCCTGGACGCCGGGCAGGGTGTCGAAGCTCTGATAGTCGGCGGGCGCCGCCGGTAGGTTGGGGAACTCCGTGGTGTTCGCCGTCGGATACGGCGTGTCGACGCGAAAGCTGAAGGCGACCCGCTTGCCGCCGTTGCCCGCGCCGATCACGGCGCGCACGGTCACCCGCTCGCCGGCGTCGAACGGGCTTGTCGGGTACGAAGCTCGCGCCGTCGCCCTGCGAGTAGCCGTGGAGGTGGCCGGAGTGATAGCCGCTGCGCTGGCCCACGACCGAGACCTCGTGGATCTCCGCGGCCGGCACGCCCAGGAAGCTGATCTGCGTGTGCGGGTTCGCCGTGTCGGTTTCCGGCGCCGGCGAGACATCGACGGGCAGCTCCTGCCAGCTTGGCGCTGTGGTTCAGCGTGGCGGGCAGGCACGCTGGCGACTTGCCGCTTTGAGCCGAGCTGTCCGAGCCGGATTGCCCGCAGCCGCCCAGCACAATCGCGACCGCGATCCCGGCGGCGATGGCGACCAGCAGGACGATGAGGCCGTTCCGTTTCATTCAGAGTCGACCCCTCGAGCGCCGGGACGGAGCAGACCAGCGAGTCGTCGAGTGGGGACGATACCGGTGCAAACCGCGCGCTTCCGACCTGGGTGCGCCAGCCGGCGCGATCTTTACCAACTTCTTCGCCGGCTCGAGCCAGCGCGGGAGATGTTGTACTCAGATTTTAAACTGCGTCTAACCATCGTTATACGCAGTTTAAATTCTTGTAACAACATCCCCCCTCTTGATCTTTCTATCAATCGTCGGCGAGCTTCAGCACTAGCTTGCCGGTGTTCTCACCCGCGAACAGCCGCAAGAGGGTATCGGGGAAGTTCTCGAGGCCCTCGGCGATGTCCTCGCGCGAGACGAGCTTGCCGGCCGTGAACCAGCCCCCCATCTCGCGCGCGCCCTCGGCGTAGCGATCGGCGTAGTCGAAGATCGACAAAGCCGGTCATGCTCGCGTTGTTGACGAGCAGCGACATGTAGTTGGACGGGCCCTGCATCGCACCGGTGGCGTTGTACTGCGAGATCGCGCCACAGAGGATCACGCGCGCGTGACGCGCCAAGCACGCGAGCGCGGCGTCGAGAATCTCACCGCCGACGTTGTCGAAGTAGACGTCGATCCCCTTCGGAGCGTGCTCGCGCAGGCGCCGCGGAGACATCTCCGGCCTTGTAGTCGATCGCCGCGTCGAAGCCCAGATCCTCCACCAAGTAGCGGCACTTCTCGGCTCCGCCCGCGATCCCCACGACGCGGCAGCCCTTCAGCTTGGCGATCTGCCCGACGACTCCCCCGACCGCGCCGGCGGCGCCGGACACGACGACGGTCTCTCCCGCGGCCGGCCGGCCGATGTCGAGCAGTCCGAAGTACGCGGTCAAACCGGGCATGCCGAGCGTGCCGAGATATACCGGCAGCGGGGCAAGCGATGTGTCGAGCTTCGTCACGGCGTTGCCATGCGCGACGGCGTACTCCTGCACGCCGAGCAGTCCGGTGACGTGATCTCCAGGGGCGAAGTCGGGATGGTTGGAGACGAGCACCTCGCCGACCCCGCCGCGCACGCATCGTCTCGCCGATGCCGACCGGCGCGATGTAGGAGCGGGCGTCGTTCATCCAGCCGCGCATCGCGGGATCGAGCGAGATGTAGAGGATCTTGACGAGCACCTCGCCATCGCCCGGCTCAGAGACGGGCTCCTCGGTGTACTGCCAGTCGCTGGCCTTCGGCAGGCCAACCGGGCGGGCGGCGAGCCGGAACTGATGATTTACGAGGTCCATGGGGTTGCCCTTCGTCGGGGTCGGGAGATCGGGGGTCGGAGAATCGCCATCGCCTATACCAAGCACATCGCGATCGACGCTCCGGCACCGTGCACGAGGCATACTCTCACGATGGATCCCACGATGGGCAAAGCCTGGATCGCCATCCTCACCACCGTGCTGGCCGTCGCGGTGGCGGCCCTCGCGATGGCGCCCACGCCAGCGCTCGCGGGGTCGAGGGCGAGGAACATCGCCGCGACAAGAGCCTACATCCAGGCCGACTATGCGCTGGTGCACACGGCGAGAACCAACATGAAGACCGGTGAAGCGGCGCTCGAAGAACTACGAAGCAAGCTCGGCGCCGAATGTCCGATGGCCGCCACGGCATCGCCCGAGAACGAAGCCGCCGAAAAACTCTGCAAACGAGGTGATCGGCGCGATGTCGACCGTCTTCATCCGCGCCGATGTTCAAGCGGTAGGGGACTTCGCCAGCTCAGTCGAGCCCCTGCACTGGAGTAATCAGAAGCTCACCCGCAAGGTCTCCTCCTACGCGGCCAAGCTGAAGGCGCTGACCGTGCTCGCAATGCCGAATGTGTGCGGCGACGTGAGCGCATGGGCGGCGAGCGGCTATCGTGCGCTGCCCGCGAGCACCCCTCAGTTCGATCAGCAGTTCAGCTCCGAGGACGTCGGGATCGGAGAAGTGCCGGCACGTCTGCTCGCTCCGTACGAGGACCACAGCGAGCAGGCCGTTCTGCAGCACACCCACCAGTTCGAACAGGAACTCGTCGATGCGGAAGCCAGAGCCGTCGAACCGTGGGCGAAAATCCTCGACGAGCTCGATCTGCAGCCGTAACCGGCCGGAATCGGTCTTCGATCGCAGGTCAGGTCCGATTCCCGCCAGACATCCCGCTTCGGGTGTGCCACGGTATGAACGTGGTCTTTGATTCAGAGCGCTTCTGGCAGATACTCAAGCTCGGCGATCCGCGCTTTGACGGGTGGGTCTTCTGTGGTGTGAAGACGACGGGGATCTATTGCCGTCCGAGTTGTCCAGCGCGCACACCCAAACGCGAGAACGTTCGCTTCTTCGCGTCCGCGGCGGCGGCACAATCTGCTGGCTTTCGCGCGTGCAAGCGCTGCCGTCCCGATGCGACGCCGGGCTCGCCCGATTGGGACCTGCGCGCGGACCTCGTCGGACGCGCGATGCGCCTGATCACGGACGGGGTGGTCGACCGTGAGGGCGTCGGCGGCCTCGCGGCCCGCTTGGGCTACACCGAGCGCCACGTCCACCGTCAGCTGATGGCGACGGTCGGCGCCGGGCCACTCGCGCTCGCTCGTGCACAGCGCGCGCAGACCGCTCGCATCCTGCTCGAGACGACGACTGTGCCGATCACTGCCGTCGCGTTCGCCGCGGGCTTTCAGAGCGTACGCCAGTTCAACGCGACGGTGCGGGAAGTATTCGCGACGGCGCCGCGTGAGCTGCGCGCGCGGGCGCATCGTGGAGAGCACTCGGAGGACAACGGCGCGCTGTCGCTGCGACTCCCCTACCGAGCGCCGCTGGACGCGAATGGGCTGATCGCGTTCCTTCACCTGCGCGCGGTGCCCGGCGTCGAGGAGGTGGTCGATGGCGCCTACCGGCGGAGTCTGCGTCTGCCGCAGGGGAGCGGCGTCGTCGAGCTGCGCCCCGCCGATGGGTACGTGCACGCTCGCTACTGGCTGGAGGATCTGCGCGATCTCGCCGCGGCGATGCAACGCTCGCGCGCGCTGCTCGACCTCGACTCCGATCCGCTCAGCGTGGCCGAGGCGCTCGGCGACGACGCGCTGCTCGGAGGACTCGTGCGCCTCGCGCCGGGACGCAGGGTGGCTGGACACGTCGACGGCCACGAGCTCGCTGTCCGTGCCGTACTGGGCCAGCAGGTGTCGATCGCCGGCGCGAGGACGCTCGCCGGACGGCTGGTCGCCGAATACGGGCAGCCGCTGAAGCGCCCGATTGGAGCGGTGACCCATGTCTTCCCGCAGGTCGAGACGCTTGCCGCGGCTGATCCCGACCGACTCGCGATGCCGACCGCGCGCCGGCGTGCGCTGCTCGGTCTCGCCGGAGCACTCGCGAATGGAGATCTGACGCTCGACGGGGGGAGCGATCGCGGCGAGGCGCGCAGAAGATTGCTCGCGCTAGGAGGGATCGGGCCGTGGACCACCGAGTACATCGCGATGCGCGCGCTGCGCGATCCCGACGCCTTCCTGCCAGGCGATCTCGGCGTCCGTCACGCGCTTGAGCAGCTCGGCCACGATGGGTCGCCCACCGCGGCGGTCAAGCTCGCCGAGCGTTGGCGGCCATATCGGGCATACGCACTTCAGCACCTCTGGGCCTCGCTCTCATCCAAGCGAGCAAAAGGCACAACGCCAGAAAGCACAACGTCCCCAAGCGACGCCGAACGGCTCGCCGCGTGAGATCGGAGATCAAGTCAATGTCCAGCTCAACCAGACAGACCTTTTACACGACGATGGAAAGCCCAATCGGCGAGCTGTTGCTGGTCGGTGACGGGGACAACCTGAGTGGCATGTATATGCAGGATGGCCGGAAGCCCAAGACGATCGCTACGGGTTGGCAGGAGGCATCAGTGCCCCTCGCGGACGCGAGGACGCAACTGGAGGAGTACTTCGCCGCTGCGCGCACGACCTTCGATATCCCCCTGGCTCTCGAGGGAGCCCCATTCGAGCGCGAGGTCTGGCGCGCGCTGGGAGACATCCCTTACGGCGAGACCGTCAGCTACGGCGAGATCGCACGCCGCGTCGGCCAACCTTCGGCGGCGCGCGCGGTCGGCCTCGCCAACGGACGCAACCCGATCGCCGTGATCGTCCCCTGTCACCGTGTGATCGGCGCGGACGGAACGCTGACCGGCTACGGCGGTGGGTTGGAGCGCAAGCGGCTGCTACTCGATCTCGAGCATGGACAAGCATGTCTGTAAACCGAAGCGGGGACTCGAACCCGGACCCCGATGGGTTCGCTCAGGGTCGGCGAACCCAGCCGTCGGCGGATTCATTCGTGATCTCCGCCATCAGCCGCAGCCCGGCTTCCGGTGCACGTTCAGCGACCGATCTGGTCGAGATCGTCGTCGATCGCCGTTGATTCGACGTCAAACGATGGGTCAACGCGGTCAGGAGGCGCGAAGCGTCCCGCGCTCGCGGCAAAGCGCATCACGCGAGCGGCGTAGTGACGTGAGATCCAGCGACGCGTAAGCGTGCGGGTGAGCGGAAACAGGAGCAGCGCACCAAGGACCGCCGTGACGAACCCAGGGACGACGAGCAGCAGCGCCCCGAGAAATCCGAGTGCGCCGTCGATTGCGGCACGCGCGGGGGCACGATGCTCAGACACCGCCAGCGAGACGCGATCGATCGCCGAGCGTCCCTGGATGCGCAGAAGCTGCACGCCGAGCAGCGAGGCCCCGATCAGCAATACGACCGCCAGCAGCCAGCCGATCGCGTGTCCGACCTCGATGAAGACGAACAGCTCGAGGATGGGCACTCCGATCAAGACAAGGACGAACATCTCAGCAGTGAGCCTACGCGTCCCGCTCGTAGCGGCCGGCGAGGTACTCGTCGACCCCGCGACGCCCGCTGGCGAAATCTCTGGGGAAATCCTTGCCTTCCGCCGAACGCGCTGATACGTTGAAAGTGCTCGGTTTGCGGGCTCTTTGTGAAGCCGACGCGGGGACTCGAACCCCGGACCCCTTCATTACGAGTGAAGTGCTCTACCAGCTGAGCTACGTCGGCGCGGGCTCTGATGCTAGCGCCGGAGGTGCCCGGGGGTGCTTGCACCGAGAGCCTCCGCCTCGCCCGGCGGCGCGCAACCACTCGGAGCGATGACCTACGTTCCCAACTTGCCCACCGCCTCCATCAGTGACTCGCCGTGCTGCTCGCAGAACGCTGGCCCGATCCCGCGAATCTCGATCAGCTCCTCGACGTTCTTCGGTCGCCTGCGCAACACCTCCTCCAGCACCGCGTTCGCGGCGACCATGTAAGCCGGCCTGCCCTCGGCGCGCCCCCAGCGCCACGTCTTCAACACTTCCAGTTGTTCCACGTCCACCCCTCCCGCTGCGCCAACACCGGCGACGGCACTCGCGGATCCGCGCCCCGCGCGCTCCTCTCGCCGGCGCCGCGCCTTGACCGGAGCGGCCCGCATCGCTCGCTCCAGCACCGGGTCCGGATCGCACACGTCGCAGCACCTTCCGCTCGGCGCGCCAGCCTGCGCGTCGCCGAAGTGATCCAAGATCTGGCGCCTTCTGCACCGCTCCCCGCTCGCCATATACCGCTCGATCGACCGGTAAGACTCCCAGCCACGGTCCTTTGCTTCCCTGATCGCAGCATTTGCCGCCCGCGGGGAGCCCTGGCCAGTGAGCCTCACCCGCAGTCCGCCCCCCGCATCCGGTTGTAGCTGCACCGCCCCAGCGCGCTCGGCGATCGACAGCAAGATCCGCTCGCGATCAGTCAGCTGGCCGGGCCCGATCGCCACCACCTCGTCCCGCGCCAGCCCTCGCAGCCTCCCGACATAGCGCTTCACGTCCTCCACGCTGGTCTCGCGTTCGTTGATGAACCTGACGAGCCTGCCCAAATCCATCCTCGCGCCGAGCAGCAGCGCCCGCGCCGGCGCCCCATCGCGCCCGCCCCTGCCCGCCTCCTGGTAATAGGCCTCCAAGCTCGTCGGCAGCGCCCAGTGGATCACCGTGCGCACATCCGTCTTGTCCACGCCCATCCCAAACGCGTTCGTCGCCACCACCACCTCGGCGCTGCCCTGCATGAACGCCTCCTGGCTTGCCCGGCGCGCCTGCGGGCTCATGCCCGCGTGGTATCCGACCGTCGCGATCCCCGACTCCGCGATCGTCACCGCGAGCTCGTCGGTGTCCTTGCGCGTGCCGCAGTACACGATCGCCGGCAGGGTGGGTGAGCCTTCTTTATTACCCAGCACTCCCAGCAACACCGACAGCTTGCGCGCGAGCGTGCCCTTCCCCTCGACGCTCACCACGTCAAACGCCAAGCTCGGACGGTCGAACCCCGAACGGATCGACAGCCACTCACGCAGCCCCAGCCGCGCGGCGATCTCCTCCGCCACACGCGGCGTCGCGGTCGCGGTCGCCGCCATCACCGGCGGGCGGCCAAGCATCGCGATCGCATCATGCAGGCGCAGATAGTCCGGGCGGAAGTCGTGGCCCCACTCCGCCACGCAATGCGCCTCGTCGACCACGAACAGGCCCACCTTCCGCTGCGTGAGCGCCTCGCGAAACGCGCCCGAGGCAAATCGCTCCGGCGCCGCCAGCACGAGCTGCGTCCCACCAGCGCCGATCTCTTTGAGCGCCTGCTCGTTATGCCCCTCATCCATCCCCGACGCCAGCATCGTCGCGTTCACGCCCGCCTGCCTGCACCGCTGCAACTGGTCGGCCATCAATGCGATCAACGGGCTCACGACCACCACCAGGCCATCCCCCACCAGCGCCGGCAGCTGGTAGCACAGCGACTTGCCGCCGCCCGTCGGCATCACCACCAGGCTGTCCCGTCCGTCCAGCGCCGCCTGCACCGCCTCGCGCTGACCCGGCCTGAACTCCTCCAGGCCGAAGCGCTCCAGCAGCGCCTCGGGGGTGTGCAGGACTCTCTGGGTCATCGCCTCCATCTCCCAAATCTATCCACCACTGCGGCCGGTTCTCTGCACCCCTATCGAAACAGACGCGTCTTTGCGGCATGCCAGCGGCGGTATACCGGACGCGTCGATCGGGACACATCGAGCGACTCTGCTCGATACTGCCGCAGCGCCGCCCCCACCCGCTCGCGTGCCTGCTCCACCTGCTCCTGCGTGAGCGTCACCGGACGCCGCTGCAGATACCCCGCGAGCATCCTTGCGGGCGTCACCCGCACCCCCTTGCGTCGCGCGAGCGGCTTGTCGACCCACGCTCGGCTGAACACGATCAGCGGCTCCACCGTCTCCCCCGTCACCCGCTCGATCGCCTTGCGCTGGGCCTGGGCCTGGCTCAGCGTCGCGCCATGCACCCGCGCCACCTTCACCGGGCCGGGGTGGCTCTTCGTCTCGACCGTGAAGATCCCCGCCGGCCCGATCAAAATGTGATCCACGTTGCCCCGACCCAAGCTCGCGTCGTGAATCACGCGCCAGCCGTCACCCGCCAGCCCATCCAGCAGACTCCCCACCTGCTCCTCGCCCGTCGCCCCCCGATCGTGGCGCTCCACGAGCGGCAGCACGTACCGCGAGATCACGAAGATCATCGCCAGCAGCGCGATCTCCGAGCCCAGGAAGCGCCAGTCGCTCAGCCCGAACGTCCGGCCCAGCAGCGCGGTCGCCACGGCCAGCACCCCAAGCGCCACCAGCGTGCGCATGCGCAGGCGCCGCACGGTCGTGCGCTCATACTGGCCGGCCGCGCGGGCCGTCGGGTCATAGCCGGCGATCTGCATCCCTCCTCTGCATCGACCTATCCAGGCTAGCTCTAAAAAACTATCCGAAGACTCGAGGACTCCCCCGCGGACCTCACGGCCCACAATTTGCTGGCTTTTCGTTTTCGACGGACCCAAAAAATCTCCCAAGAAGCGTGGAAACTCGTTCCATCTCCTAAAGCCACGGCAAGCGCACGCCGAAGCCAAGGACAGGTCGCCGATCCACGTCGACCCCTGTCGAGCACGGATGCTTTGCATGACCCACGATTCCGATCTATCTCCCCCATCTGACGTCTGCCTGCTGCTGCGTGCCCACGCGGAGCAGCGCTGGTTGAGCCTGGAAGTGACTCCCGTCCTGCGTCAGCTGCAACAGCCCGACTCGCTCCCCGAGGAGCAGCTCGGCGCCGCGCTCGCCTACCTCGAGGTCCTCTGGATCGAGGCCTCCCAGCGCGCCGCCGAGACCGACGCGGCCTACGCCCAGCTCGAAGCCTGCGAGCGCGCCACCATGACCGGCGCCGCCCGCCCCCAGCCAGACGCCGATGGCGGCCACACGCTGCCCAGCAACGCCCGCCGCTACCGCGTGGCCGTTCTGAGCCTGCGCGATGTGCTCGCGCGCCAGGTCGCCACGCTGATCGCCACGCCCAGCGACGTCGGCGTCCGCGAGCACTCGAGCTCCTGAGCACGCGCATTCCCAGTCGCATACGCTCTGGCGGATGCCCCTGCGCTTCGACCTCCAATCCCACTCCACCCACTCCGACGGCGCGCTCGAGGCAGCCGAGGTGGTGGATCGTGCCGCGCGCGCCGGAGTGACGCTGCTGGCGCTCACCGACCACGACACCGTCTCCGGCGTCGCCGAGGCGCTCGCGCGCCGGCGAGCGTCACGGCGTGCGCGTCGTCCCCGCGGTCGAGATCTCCGCGATCGACGCCGGCGCCGAGGAGCCGCGCGAACTGCACATCCTCGGCTACTGCATCGACCACACAGGCCCGCAGCTCACGGCGCGACTGGCCGAGTTCCTCGCCGACCGCGAGCAGCGCACGCTGCGCATGGCCGCCGCGCTGAGGCGAGGCCGGCTTCGAGCTCGACGAAGATCAGCTCAATGACCGGGTGGCCGCCGGCAAACCGATCGGCCGTCCCCACCTCGCCGAAGCGGTGCTCGCCGCCCCCGCCAACGCAGCTCGGCTCGAGCACGAGCAGATCGACGACATCGGCTCGCTGATCAAGGCCTACCTGATCGAGGGCCGCCCCGCCTTCCGCCTGCGCGAGACGCCCACCGTCGCTCAGGCGATCGAGGCGATCCACGACGCCGGCGGCGTCGCCGTCTGGGCGCATCCCTTCTGGGACGTCTCCGATCCAGCCGAGGTGCTGGCCACGATCGACCGCTTCCTCGCGCTCGGGATCGACGGCGTCGAGGCCTTCTACGTGACCCACACCCGCGAGCAGACCGAGCTGCTGGCCGAGCGCTGCCAGGAGCTGGGCCTGCTCAGCACCGGCTCGGCCGACTTCCACGGGCCGGAGAACCGCCTCTTCTCACGCTTCCTCGCTTTCGAGACCTACGGCTTGCAGCCAAACCTCGGTCCGATCGCCTCAGCCGGATAGCAGCGCCTCCAGGCGATAGGCGAGCGCCTCGAGCGCCAGCTCCTCGGACACGTTCAGCGAGGAGCCGCAGGCGCGTGTCCTGCACCAGCTCGACCGCCTCGCGCAGGCGCGAGCCGTCTCGCTTCGCCGCGTCGTCGCTCGAGCTCTGCCCGACGGTCCACGGCGTAGACGCACTCGGCAGCCCCTTCCGCGACGCACAGCACATCGCGCAGCCACAGCTCCGCCAGGCGCAACGTGAGATCCAGCGCCTGCGTGCGCGCCCGCCGCTCGACACGCCGCCGAGCCTCGGAGCCTTCGCGCTCGTAGCCGTTTGCGCTCCTTGCTCGGCAACCAGCTCGAGCTCGCCCCGCAGGCGCTCTTCCGCCTGCTCGCCGGCGGCCGCCCCCGCGGCCTTTGCCAGGTCGAGCAGCCCGATCCAGCGCCGCTCGCTGCTCCTGCCCTCCAGCGCCACTGCGCACAAAGCCCTCGGCGCCTGCCCGCAGCGCCTCCCCCTCCTCGCTCGCCAGGCGCGCGGCCAAGCGCGCGTCGCCGAGCGCCAGGCGCGCGCACGCCAGCGCGCGCTCGGGCTCGGCTTGCTCCAAGCGCGCCGCGATCCGCGCCGCCGGGAGCGGATCGAAGCGCACGTGCTGGCAGCGCGAGGCGATCGTCGGGAGCACGTCCTCGCGCCGGTCGGTGATCAGCAGCAGATGGACGAACGCCGGCGGCTCCTCGAGCGTCTTCAGCATCCTGTTCGCCGCCTGGTCGTTCATCGCGTCGGCCCCCTCGATCACGAACACGCGCCGCGCGGATTCGAATGGCGTGCGCGCCGCGCGCGGCCACCACCGGCTCCTCGATGTCGCCCACGAGCATTTCCGAGGCGCCGCTCGGCGTCACCCAGGTCAGGTCGGGGTGCGTCCCGCGCGCGACCCGCTCGGCCACCGCGCCCGCGCTCGCGCGCGCCGTCGGCGAGCAGCGCGGCGGCGAACGCCCGGGCGACCGTGCGCTTGCCGGTCCCCGACGGACCGTGGAACAGATAGGCGTGCGACGGCCTGCCCGCCGGTGCGCAGTGCCGGGCATCAGCACCGCGCGCGCGTGCGGGTGTGCGTCGAGGCCGGGCAGGGTCGCCGCGGGGTCGGCGGTGCAGGAGACGGTCGGCACTGAGAGCCATCCTAGAGCGCGCTCTGCCAGATCCACGCGCGAGCGCCTCCGGCGACGTCGCTACCGTGCGGCCGTGGCCCGCGGCAAGCTGATCACGATCGAGGGACTCGACGGCGCCGGCAAGTCGACGCTCGCCCAGGCGCTCGATGCGCGAGCTCGCGGGGCAGGGGCGCCGCGTGGAGCTGCTGCGCGAGCCCGGCGGCGTGGACGTCTCCGAGCGGATCCGCGCGCTCGTCAAGGACCCGCCCTCGCGCGTGATCGCCGCGCGCCGAGGCGCTGCTGTACGCGGCCGCGCGCGCGCAGCTCGTGCACGAGCGCCTGCTGGCCGGCTGCTCGAGCAGGGCGCGTTCGTGCTGCTCGACCGGTTCGTCGACTCCTCGCTCGCCTACCAGGGCGCCGGACGCGCAGCTGGGCGTCGAGCAGGTGCGTCGCGATCAACCTGTTCGCCACCGGTGGCCTCGAGCCCGACCGCACGCTGCTTTTGCGCATCGCCCCATCGCTGGGACGCGCGCGCAGCGCACGAGCGCGCGCTGGAGCCCGACCGCCTCGAGCGCGAGGGCGACGACTTCTTCGCGGCGATCGCTCGCCGCCTACGACGACCTCGCCGCGCGCCGAGCCCGAGCGGATTCGCCCGATCGACGCCGCCCAGCCGCCCGAGGACGTGCTGCGCGACGCGCTCGCGCGCGATCGAGGACCTGCTTGCCACGATCGTCGCCGCCTGCATCGTCGCGATGTCTCACGGCACCATGACGCTGCCGATCACGCACGCACGCGCGTCACGCGCCCAACAACACTCCGACGCACGCTCTCCACCGAGCGCGATCGTGGTCGCCGCGGTCGCGGCGCTGCTGGTGCTTGCCTGCATCGGCTGGGCGCTCGCGCGCCGGCGGGCGTTCGAGCCCCACTGGCTGCTGTCGCTGCGCCACGCGATGGCCGAGGCGGGTTTCCGCGTCTCCGCAACGTGGGCGGAATTCAGCGACTGGGTCCGATTCGGGCACTGAAACCTCCTAAAATTGAGGGTGCATCCTCGATTTTCTCCTCGATTTTTTCCGTCCGGCGGGGAGAGATGATGCTCGGCCCAGACAACAGCTTCGAGTGGGCGTCGCGCGACGCCGGCACAGGCAGAGGAGGAAGGCCGATGAACCCAACCACGCACCCCACGACCACCCGAGGAGACGAGCGCCCGGCGCCGCGCTGTCGATCAAGCGCCTTTCACCACCCCGGAGGAGCATCCGTTCGACGCCGTGGAGTGGGAGACTGCGCGACGCGCGCATCGGCCACGGCGACCGCGTCGCCTTCGAGCAGGCGGACGTCGAGTTCCCCAAGAGCTGGTCGCAGAACGCGACCAACATCGTCGCCCAGAAGTACTTCCGCGGGCAGCTCGGCCACCCCGCGCGCGAGCGCTCGGTCAAGCAGATGATCGGCCGCGTCGCCGGCACGATCGCCGGCTGGGGCCGCGAGCGCGGCTACTTCGCCACCGAGGAGGACGCGCGGTCCTTCGAGGACGAGCTGACCCACATCCTGCTGCACCAGATGGCCGCGTTCAACTCGCCGGTGTGGTTCAACGTCGGCTTCGAGGAGAGCCCGCAGTGCTCGGCCTGCTTCATCCTCTCGGTCGAGGACACGATGGAGTCGATCCTCGACTGGAACACCAAGGAGGGGATGATCTTCCGCGGCGGCTCGGGCTCGGGGATCAACCTCTCGAACATCCGCGGCTCGATGGAGCCGCTCGCCAAGGGCGGCACCGCCTCGGGGCCCGTCTCGTTCATGCGCGGCGCCGACTCGTGGGCGGGCACGATCAAGTCCGGCGGCAAGACCCGCCGCGCGGCGAAGATGGTCGTGCTCGACGTCGACCACCCGGACATCCGCGAGTTCATCTGGTGCAAGGCCAAGGAGGAGGACAAGGCCGCAGGCGCTGCGCGACGCCGGCTTTGACATGTCGATCGACGGCGAGGGCTTCAAGTCGATCCAGTACCAGAACGCGAACAACTCGGTGCGCGTCACCGACGAGTTCATGCGCGCCGTCGAGGAGGACGGCGAGTGGCGCCTGATCGCCCGCGCCACGGGCGAGCCGGTCGGCGAGCCGATCCCCGCGCGCGAGCTGATGCGCGAGATCGCCGAGGCCGCCTGGCGCTGCGCCGACCCCGGCGTGCAGTACGACACGACGATCAACCGCTGGCACACCTCGCCGAACAGCGGGCGCATCAACGCGTCGAACCCGTGCTGCGAGTACATGCACGTCGACGACTCGGCCTGCAACCTCGCCTCGCTCAACCTGATGAAGTTCCGCCGCGCCGACGGCACGCTGGACGTCGAGTCCTTCGAGCACGCGTCGACGTGATGCTGCTCGCGCAGGAGATCGTCGTCGGGCCCTCCAGCTACCCGACCGAGGAGATCGCCATCAACGCGCGCGCCTTCCGCCAGCTCGGCCTCGGCTACGCCAACCTCGGCGCCTACCTGATGAGCAACGGCATGCCGTACGACTCCGACGTCGGGCCGCGGCACGCGGCGGCGATCACGGCGCTGATGACCGGCCGCGCCTACCGCCGCTCGGCCGAGGTCGCCGCGGCGCTCGGCCCCTACGAGCACTACGAGGTCAACCGCGAGGCGCACAACGACGTGATGCGCATGCACCGCGACGCCGTCCTACGCGATCGCCGACTCGAGCTGCGCCGATGAGCAGCTGCTCGCGGCCGCGCGCCGCTCGTGGGACGAGGCGGTCGAGCTGGGCGAGCGTCACGGCTACCGCAACGCGCAGGCCACGGTGCTCGCGCCGACCGGCACGATCTCGTTCCTGATGGACTGCGACACCACCGGCGTCGAGCCCGACTTCTCGCTGGTCAAGTTCAAGGAGCTCGTCGGCGGCGGGCAGATGACGATCGTCAACCGCACCGTGCCGCTGGCGCTGCAGACGCTCGGCTACTCAGAGCAGCAGGTCGAGCAGATCGAGGCCCACCTGGCCGAGCACGGCACGATCGTCGGCGCGCCCGGCCTCGCCGAGGAGCACCTGCCGGTGTTCGACGTGGCCGTCGGCGAGCGCGCGATCTCGCACATGGGGCACCTGAAGATGATGGGCGCCGTGCAGCCGTTCATCTCGGGCGCGATCTCAAAGACCGTCAACCTGCCGCAAGAGTCAACCGTCGAGGACATCGCCGACGCCTACACCCAGGCCTGGCACCTCGGCATCAAGGCGCTGGCGATCTACCGCGACGGCTCGAAGACCGCGCAGGCGCTGCGCACCGATGCTCAGCAGGGCGTGCAGGCGCCCGCCGACGTGGACGCGATCGTCGAGGCAGCTGTGAGCAAGGCGCTGGCCGAGGCCGGTCCGCGACGCAAGCGCATGCCGCGCGAGCGCCAGTCGATCACGCACAAGTTCTCGATCGGCGGCCACGAGGGCTACATCACCGCCGGCATGTACGAGGACGGCACGCGTCGGGGAGATCTTCCTGACCGACATCGGCAAGGAGGGCTCGACGCTCAGGGGCATGATGAACTCGTTCGCGACCGCGATCTCGATCTCGCTGCAGTACGGCGTGCCGCTGGAGACGCTCGTGCGCAAGTTCAGCTACATGCGCTTCGAGCCCGAGGGGATCACGGCCAACCCGGAGATCCCGTTCGCGAAGTCGATGCCCGACTACATCATGCGCTGGCTCGCCTCGCGCTTCCTCGACGTCGACGTCCAGGAGGACCTCGGCATCCTCACCCCCGAGGTGCGCGCCCGCAAGGCCGCCCAGGAGGCCGCCCAGTCGGTCATCGCCTCCGACACCGCCGGACCGGCGGGCAACGGCTCCAGCGACGCGACCCAGGGCGACCCGCAGAGAACGAGTGGCAACGGCGGCGCGAGCACGCCTGAGGCGTCCAGCGCCGGGGGCAGCGCGCGCGCACCGGCGGCAGCGTCCTTCACCGACTCGCCACCGGTCATCCCCGCCCGCCTGAAAGGCCTGGACCTCGGTCCGGCGTGCAGCCAGTGCGGGGGCATGATGCAGCGCACGGGGTCTTGCTACACGTGCTCTTCCTGCGGCAACAACACCGGCTGCGGCTGAGGCGCGATAGCCGGCGCTGGCCGATCCCGGACGATCGTCTGTGTCCTCGGTCGCTCGTGTGCAGAGCACACGTCGCTTCCTGCGTCCTTGCCTCGCTTGGCTCTCGCGCCTCAGATCAGCTCGGCAAGCCGTCGGGCGAACCGGCGGCGGCGTACTCGGCGAGGGTCACGCGGGACTCGTCGCGGCCGAGCATGTTGATGAAGACGGCCGCGAACGCGATACCGAAGACGAGCAGCTCGATGAAGCACATGCTCGCGCCGGCGAGATGCTGGTCATTGATGGCCGACAGGCCATAGGCGCGGGGGGCGCCAGCGTAGAGCGAGTACTCGCTGGTCGTGATCCATGTCAGCGGCAGGCACACGCACGCGCTGGCCAGGCGTGTGAAGCCCAGCAGCGCCAGCCGCTCGCCGTTGGGGCGCAACCGCGCGCGGGGGAGCGGGTCGATGATCAGCCACCACATCGCCAGGCCGGTGTAGAAGAGCGTGGCGTGCTCGAGGGCATGCACGACCTGGTGCTGAGCGGCATAGTCGAACACGCTCGGGACCGCCCACACCAACGTCGCCAGCGCCCACAGCGGGATCGCCAGCCACGGCGAGGTCAGCCGCGCCAGCAGGCGACCGGATCGGCCCCCGGGCGCGAGCGCCAAGAGCGCCCCGCGGGACAGGCCGAGCGGCAGGATCGGCGAGCGCAGGCCGAGCACGAGCAGCGCCGGCGCGATGTCCGACAGCAGCACGTGCTGCAGCATGTGCGCCGACAGCAGATAGCGGTCGCCGATCGGGTCCAGCGGCGAGAGCAGCGCCACCGCCAGCGTCAGCAGCCCGGCCGCGTAGGGCACCCAGTGGCCGGCGCCGGGCGCGGATCTCGAGGAGCGCGCGCCGGCGCGCCGATACATGCGCCCGTAGAGGACCGCCGCGGCCAGCAGCGCGATGATCACGACCGGGTCAAAGCTCCACGAGCCCCAGCCTGGATAGGTGCTCATCCGATCCTCCCCTCGACGCCGGGTCGGGTCATACGGCGGTGATCCTGTGAAGCGACGGTCATGCTTGGCGGCATCCTATCGAGCCGCCGCGCGGGTCCGCTGACCGCCCAGTGCTCACCGGCCCCAACCGGGCCGGTGACACCGGGGATCACGTGGCGCAGGGCCGGTCAGTTGAGACGCTTCTTCAGCGCACTCGCAGCGGAGAATTTCGCCGCCTTGCTGGCCGCGATCTGAATCGTCGCCCCTGTGGATGGGTTGCGTCCTTGTCGTGCAGCGCGGTGGCTGACGCTGAACTTGCCGAAACCGGCAAGCGCAACCTCACCCCCGCTTGGCCAACTCGGCGGAGATCACCTCGATCGCCGCCTCCAGCGCCCCGCGGGCCTGGCTGGCAGCCAGTCCGGTGCTTCCTGCAACCTGCTCAGCTAGCTCGTTCTTTGTCATGGCACTCCCTTCTTGAGTGTCGTTGCTTCCCGCAGGCTAACCGCTGGTTAGGACGGCGACACGCTCCAGCGCCCCGTTTGCGCTCGATAGAAGCCCTAATTTCCGGGGAAGTTGTGGTGGAGACCCCCAAAAGTCAGGCAGATACCCGTGCCGGGGGCGCCACGCGCGGCTCCCCAGACGGCGCCGTGCGTGACGCCGACCCAGCGCTGCGCGCTGTGCGCCAACCCGCCGCGCACGCGGCCCAGAGGGTGGCCAGCCACGTCAGGCAGGCCAGGCACACGTGCACCCAGACCAGCTCGGTGGGGAGATGTGTCTCGTACTGATCCAAGCCCACCAGGCCCTGCACGGCCAGCAGCACGCAGAGCACCGTCAGCGGGCGCTGCACCATCGGACCCGCCGCCCGAGCACGTGCAAGCCACCACACGCCGACGGCAGCCAAACTGAAGACGAAGGCGATCTCCGCGTGGCGATGGATCACGAAGTCCATCGTTCCCCTGCCATCGAAGCTCAAGCGATTGATCTTCTGCCCCGGCGAGCCGCCCGCGTGCGGACCCGCGGCGGTGGCGGCGGTCCCCGCGAAGATCGTCAGCGCGCCGAGGCCCACCAGCGCACGCACCGACCGCACGAGCGCCGGATCGGCGCCGCCGCAGGCGTTGGGGGCGGTCCACGGCGGCCTGCCCTGTTCGGTCCCCGCACCCTCCGCGCCCTGCTGGTGACCGCCGATCATCGGCAGAGATCGGCCAGCACGCCAGACGAGCAGGAGCGCGGCGACGAGAATCAGCATCGACAGCGCGAAGTGGCCCATCACCCAGCCGTAGTCGAGCGCGCCTTTGACGGTGAAGCCGCCGAGCACCGCCTGACCGATCACGCCGATCGGCAGCAACGCCCCCAGCCACATCAGATCGCGCCGGTAGGGCCTGCGCCGGAGCGCTCCGAGCCACGCAAGACCCGCCGCGATCGACACCGGGACGGTGATCAGCCGGTTGGAGAACTCGATCACCGCGTGCGTGTTCAACGGCGGGTAGACGTTGCCGTAGCACTTCGGCCACGTCGGGCACCCCAGGCCCGACCCCGTCAGGCGGACCGCGGCGCCGCTCAGCACGATCAGCGTCAGCGCCCCCAACGCGACGTATGCGAGGCGCAGGTACTGCGCGGGGGTCACGGTGTAGTCGTTGGTGCGCTCGCGCAGTCTCTCGTCGGGTGCTCACAGGCATAGTCTGCCAAGTCGGCCTACAACGAGGGCAGTCTGCTAAATCGGCCTACAACGAGGGCAGTCTGCTAAATCGGCCTACAACGAGGGCAGTCTGCTAAATCGGCCTACAACGAGGGCAATCTGCCGAATCGGCCTACAACGAGGGCAATCTGCCAAGTCGGCCTACAACGAGGGCAGGCCCGGATAATGGTCGAGGTGGACGCGCCTGAGATCCGACCCTGGGCACCGGGCCCTCAAGCGACGCGCGCTTGCGCGGCGTAATCCACGTCTGGCGGGCCGATCTGACGGCGATCGAGGACGGGCTCGAGCAGCTGCTCTGTGCGGATGAGCGCGCGCGCGCGGACCGGATTCTGCGTGAGCGCGACCGGATCCTGTGGGCTCTCTCGCGGGGCGTGCTGCGGACGCTTGCTCGGCGCGCTATCTGGAGCGCGACCCGCGCGCGCTGTGCTTCGTGCTCGGCCCGCACGGCAAGCCCTCGCTGTTGCTCTGAAGGGCCCGCCCCGGCCCTGGACCTGCGCTTCAACCTGTCGCACTCGGGCGCCCTCGCGCTGTATCGCGGTGACGGCAGCGCACGAGGTGGGGGTCGATATCGAGTGCGTACGCGAGCGCTACACAGCCGAGTTCCTACGCGGCTGGGTCGCGCACGAGGCCGCGGTCAAGTGCCGCGGGACCGGGCTCGCCACGCAGCACAGGACTCCCCCGTGGCCGAACTGTGGACGGCCGAGCTGGATGTCGGTTCTGGTGCGGCGGCCGCCGTGGCCGTGGCTGCAGGACGCTGCGAGCTGCACTGCTGGGACTGGCGTGCCTAGAGCTACACGCCGCCGGTGAGCGTCGCCTGAGCGGAGTTCGCCATAAAGGCGCCGCCGTATCCCAACGGCGCGGTCGCCCCACCCCAGATGTAGCTCGCCGCGGGACGCGGGCGGTCCGGTTCGGCGGGGTCGCCGCTCGGCGTGTAGAGCGCGCTGTCACTGCCTTCGGACTGACACGAAGGCTGCCGGCGTTCCCCCAGCAGGAGCTCGTAGTAGAAGACGTGCTCCGGCTTGACGTTCTCCATCAGCGTGTTCACCAGCCAGTTCGCGCGCTGGGCTTGCCCGACTTCGCCGTTGTCCACGAGGCGGCCGTCGAAGTCCGAGCACTTGCGCGCCGCGATCTCGGTGAACCAGATCTGCTCGCCGACACCCTTGTTCGGGAGATGTTCCCGCACGTTCTGAAACGGCGCTTCGCTCTCCTCTTCGACTGAGTAGTAAGGGTGCACGCCCCAGTTCGTGAGGACAAAGTCGAGGTCATCGATATATTCATCCTCGTACGCCGCCACGGTCGGCGAGTCCTCGAAGTCGCCCGCGATCACCGTGCAGCCGTACCGGTCCTCACAGGTGGCGGAGGCTGAGTTGGTGAAGTGGGCAGCGTTGGCCGCCGACTCGCTCCCCTGGCCGTTCGGCTCGTTCCACGCCTCCAGATAGTGGATCGGGTGGCCGATCGCCTGTGCCTGATCGAGGAGCTCTTCCAGTTGAGCCTGATATTCGCCCGGAGACGATGGATACACACCGGTGTAGCTCGTCAGCGCGACGTCGGGAATCAGCCCGATTTCAGCGACATCCCTCAACCACGACTCGAACCTTCCGAGATACTCGGACTTGCCTTCCTCGCTTTCAGCGATCGCGTTCCATTGCACGACATACCGCGCGAAGGCCACGTGCGCGCCGGGTCCGTGCACCCAGGTATCGTTGAACAGGCTCGCGAAATAGCTCTGCTCGAAGCCGCCGTCCCACACCGGGAGGCTCTGGTCGGAGATCCCATCGACGTAGCTCGTCGCCGCCCCGGCGGAGGGGGTAAGGGACACAAGGGTAAGGATAAAGGCTGAGGGTGAGAGTTAGGGCGATGCTGAGCGCCGCGGGGACGACGGCGAGAATCGGGCGGCGGTGGCTCACCCGGGGGATGTCAGGTCTACCCGTGGTGCGTGCCTTCGGGCAGGTGCATGATCGAGACGTAGGCACGCGAGACGTTGCGCAGTTTGTCGTAGGCGAGGATCTCGAGCACGTGGCGGCCGAAGGAGATATGCCTCGCACCCGACCAGTGAATCTCCGCGAACAGCCTGTGCGGGTAGCCGCGTCCTTCCACGAACGGGTCGAAATTGCGGATCGAATGACCGTCGTAGAGCAGGCGGATGCTCTCGATGCCCTGGCCGTCTGAGGCCCTGACCTTGATCCACAGGTGGCCCCGTGTAGCGCTCACCGCGTGTCGGTGTGGCCACCGTGATCCTCGGCCCGGAAAAGTCTCCGCAGGCGCCTTTCATGTGGTCGCCGCGCTTGATGTAGCGGCGCATCGCCGCGTATGAGGGCTTGTGCGAGTGGTTCGCGCGCTCGAGACCGGACACGACCGCGCCTTCGTCGTCGATCGGGTACCACAGGCCGAGCTGCACGTAGGGCGCCTGGGCGAGGCAGTGATAGGCCTGAGACGAGGTAGGTGGCCTGCTGTTCTTCGCTGACACCCTCCGGCTTCTGCCCCGCGAACGCGCCTTCGGTGCACTCCGCGGAGGTCGTGCGCCAACTCATCTCGGTCATCCAGATCGGCATCGTCATCGCCGTTGGCGATCTCGGTGGCGTGGACTTCGCGGTAGCCGATGAACGAGTCTTCGTTGATCTGCCCGTCGTTGTCGCGCAGGAAGGTGAACGGCGAGTTGACGTCGCAGGCGGTGTCGGTGTGCACGCCGACGGCATCGAAGTAGCCCTTGCCCCCGGCCTGATAGACGCCCTCCAGGAAGTTGTAGTCGTTGCCGGTCAGCCCCCCGAGCACGACCTTGGCGGCGGGATCGGCCGACTTGACGGCCGGGTAGGCCGCCTGCAACAGGCGCGTGTAGGCCGCGGGGTCGGGGGCGCCGGCCCACCACAGCGGCTGGTCCTCCTCGTTCCAGATTTCATACGCGGCCACGTGCCCGCTCCACTGCCCGGCGAGGAAGTGGAGGATGTTGGCGTAGTCGGCGGGGTTGCTCGGCGGCGCGTTCGACGCGGCCGAGCCGCTCTCCCAGGAGGGCGTGTCGACGAAGTCGACGATCGCGTGGGTGCCCGTCGGCAGCGAGTCGAACAGCCGGTCGTACTCGCCGAGCCAGTAGGCGGAATGGACGCCCGGCGACGGTTCGAGATCGGGCCAGGGCGCGAACACGCGCACCCAGTGGGCTCCGAGCGCCGTGGCCTGGGCGAGGCCCGACGGTTCGATGCTGTTCAGGTTCACGCCGGCTTCGGCGGCGGAGGCGTTCGGGAGAAGCGCCGATCCAACCGGCCCGCCGAGCGCGATGCCGACGCAAAGGACAGTGGCGAGCAGCAGGCGCGTCGCCGCGCGCACGAGAACAGGGATGACTCGCATGATGCTCAGAGCATCGGCGGCGCGGGCGCCTTGCTTGGCTGTAGCGAGCGTCCTTGGCCCAATGGTGGAGGGCCAGAAATGCCGTAACGCGAGGTGCTGCAAAGCGATAACGCGGCGGAACCGCCGAGATGAGGTCAGTAAACGAACGGCAGCTCGGCGGCGATCTCGGCCAGCCTGGGCGCGGCGGCGTCGCGCTCGGAGACGATCAACTCATCGACCGGCAGCGGCCACTCGATGCCCACATCCGGGTCATCCCAGGCGATGCCGCGCTCGACCGCGGGGTCGTAGTAGGCGGTCTGCTTGTAGAGCACGTCGGCGACGTCTGAGAGCACGCAGAAGCCGTGGGCGAAGCCGACCGGGACGTACAGCACGCGCATGTTCTCGTCGTCGAGCTCGACCCCCTCCCACTGGCCATACGTCGGCGAGCCTTTGCGCAGGTCGACGGCGACGTCCACGATCTGACCGCGCGCGCACCGCACCAGCTTGGCCACGCCCGTCCCGATGTGGAAGTGCATGCCGCGCAGCACCCCGCGCGCGGAGCGCGAGTGGTTGTCCTGGATGAACTCCTCCTCGGCCGCAATGCCCGCCTCGGCGTGCCACTCGCGGCGGTAGGTCTCGGTGAAGAAGCCGCGCTCGTCGCCGTGGACGGCGGGCTCGATGACGGTCAGGCCGTCGAGGCGGCAGGGAATGCTGCGCATGGGCGCCAGAGGGTATCCGGCCGAGGCTGGAGATGGCTCACGCGCGCGTGAGCCATCGCTCGGCGCCTGAGTCGTGGATCTCGCGCAGGATGTCGCGCACGTCGTGGGTTATGTCCCAGTCGGGATAGTCGCGCTTGAACGGCTCGAGGTCGCTGATCCACCAGCGGTGATCGCCGACCCGGTTCTCCTCGCCGAGGCTCCAGTGCAGCTCGCGACCGGCGATCTCCTGGCAGAGGTCGATCGCCTCGAGCATCGAGCAGTTGCTCTGCCTGCCCCCGCCGATGTTGTACACGGCGCCCGCGCGCGGAGCGCGATGGAAAGCCGCGAACGCCGCGACCAGGTCGGCGGCGTGGATGTTGTCGCGCACCTGCTTGGCGCCATAGCCGAACACCGTGTAGGGCTCGCCGGTCATCGTGCAGCGCATCAGATAGGACAGAAACCCGTGCAACTGCGTCCCGGCATGGTTGGGCCCCGTCAGACACCCTCCCCGGAAGCACACGGTCGGCATCTCGAAGTAGCGCCCGTACTCCTGCACGAGCAGGTCGGCCGCGGCCTTGGAGACCCCGAACAGCGAGTGGGTGCTCTGGTCGATCGACATCGTCGTGTCGATCCCCTTGTAGTAGCGATGATCCTCGGGCAACTCCAGGCGCTGGGGCAGCTCCACCAGCGCCAGCGCGTTGGGCAGATCGCCATAGACCTTGTTCGTCGAGCAGAACATGAACGTGGCGCCCGGCGCGTGCCTGCGCGTCGCCTCGAGCAGGTTGAGCGTCCCGTTCGCGTTGACTGCGAAATCGGTCTGGGGATCGGACGCCGCCCAGTCGTGCGAGGGCTGCGCCGCGGTGTGGATCACCAGCTCGATCTCGCCCGCGTGCTCGGCGAAGGCACGCTCGACACCGCCCCCGTCGCGGATGTCGAGCTCGAGCGTTCGAAACTCATCCGGGTAGCGCTCCACCAACGCCGCGGTCGTATGAGCGGTCGACGCGTCGGGCCCGAAGAACCGCGCGCGCATGTCGTTCTCGAAGCCGATCACCCGATAGCCGGCCTGCACGAAATGACCGACCGACTCCGAGCCGATCAGGCCCCCCGAACCGGTGACGATGACTACGGACATACGATCCTCTCTCTATTCGGATCTCCGAGAAGGGATCCTCTCACGACACTCAGACCTCCCGCTTGTATAGGTGTTTGTCCTATACGTGGCTATAAAGAGCTGTAAAAGCTGCACGAAAGGGGACATTTTGGGGCATCTTGAGCGCAGGGGAAAGTGCCATCAGTGATGGTACAAATCACCTGAAACTCCCCAGCCCTGGGAGCTTCTATACCCGCTGCCGCCCGCGCCGCAGCAGCTCCTTCACCTGCGCCTTGGAGTACGTCGACTGCATGACGCAAGGATAGCTGGCCGGTTCAACCGGCCTTGAAGGCCGCGTAGCCGGGCTTCTTTACGCCGTCGGTTTCGATCAGCCCGCCGTAGGTCTCGGGTGGTTCGTCGTAGAGGTGGATCCAGCCAACCGCATAGATGCTCGGCAGGCTTTCAGCGAGACGCAGCCCGTCGGTGATCCACTGGGCCTGAAGCAGGGGTTCCACATAGAAGTTGAACTCGAGGTCGATCTTGGTCGGGACCGTCCACTCGGAGATGAACAGCTTCGGATCGGGATTGCCCGGCCGTCCCAGATAGCGATCGACGAGCTTGGACAGCCGCCCGAGATCGGAGAAGTCGATGTTGCTGTGCCAGGAGGGTGGGTTGGAGAGGTTCGGGGCGCGGTAGCTGAACGGGTTGTGCCCGTACATGTCCAGCCTGGGCGGCTTGCCGTCGGGCAGGCGCAGGTTTTCGATCCACTGCTGCGTGGAGATGTCCCCGGTGCGTGTAGGTCATCCCGCCGATCACCAGGTTGGAGCGGCTGACGCTCTTCAGGGCACCATAGGCGGCGTCGAGAATGCGGGCATACAGGTGGGGCGCGATCTTCTGCTTGGCGTCCAGCTTCCGAATCGCTTCGCCGGAGTACTCCGGCTCGAAGTTGTGCGAGCGCGAGGGCTCACCCCAGATCATCCACAGATGCACGGACGGGTAACGCTTGGCCGCGGCGATCGCGAAGTTCGCGTAGTCCTGAGGATTGAGTCGGCGCCCAGTTCCAGGGTTTGCCGCCGTTGGCCCACGGGGGCGCGCCGATGATCTGGAGGGCGACCTGCATGTGGTAGCGCTTGGCTTCGGCGACCGCCTGGGTGACCTCCGCCGGCCAGACGTAGGCGGGGTCGTTGGGGTTGGTGGCGCTGTGAGGACGTCGTGGGGCGATCAAGCTCCAATGCAGGCGGTCCTCATAGATCTTCACGCCGAGTTCGCGGTAGGTGGGGAACAGGGAGGTCCCGTCGTGGACCGCGGGCCCCCACATCGCCTTCAGGGCTTCGGCGCTCGAGTTCGCCGGCGTGGCGACCGCGATTGTCGCGAACACGAACACCGCCCTGCACGCCACAGCGATTCGCCGCCAGACGCGGGCCCCAGCAACCCCACGCCCATCAGCACGCCCACCCGCGACCCCCATCGACATCGCCCGCTTGTCCCCCTTCCACGCCAGCAGGGCGTCCACCGCCGGTCCGTGTGGCCCGAAAATAGATAATGTATGAACATTCGCGACAGCATTATCAGGTGCTCCGTCGAACGACGAACGCGAACGCTGTCGGCCGCGCGAGCAAGCGAAGCAATCCCCGCATCGCCGCAAACCGCGCTTCATATGACCGCTCGTGGAGAACGACCTCCAAGCCGCCGTCTTCGAAGTCTTTGGCTAAGGCGATGTCGTCGATCCCCGTCAGGGCATGACGCTCCGCAAGACGCCCGACGCTGTCCGAGCTCGAACCGGCCCGGACCGCTCGGTGGCCCAGCCTGCCGAGGAAGGCGCGTGGCCGTGTCACCACCAGCCAGAGCAGATAGTCGGCATAGCGGATCACTTGTGCGAGCTTCCCGGCAGCGATCGGATCGAAGACGGTGACGATCACCCCTCCGGGCGCGAGCCGCTCGCGCACGGCATCGAGTACTCCCCGGTAGTCGTCGAGATGGTGCAGCGCAGAGGAGAAGACGACGAGGTCCCACCGATCGCGGCTCATGGACAGAAACGAGGCGATCTCCCCAACCTCGACCGTGGCGGTGAGCCCTGCGGCGGAGGCCTTCCTCTCATAGATCGCGAGCATATCGGGGGAAATGTCCACCGTGACGACGTCGAGACCCATCGCCCCGAGCTCGAGCGACGCATAGCCCGAGCCGCCGCAAGCATCCAGCACCTGATCGTGCGCTGCGGCAGCGGCAAGCGCGGTAGCGAGAATCGCGGCGAAGACGATTTCGATGACGCGCGAGCGTCACGCACTCCTCAGTCTCGTCGTACTTGGCGGCCCGTTCCGTGTAATAGCGGCGGTTTGCCTCGGCGGCGCTCAAGGTCTCCGCGGAGCGACGGTCGCCTGGGAGGGCGATCATTCGACCCAGCCCTCAATCCGTCGATGCAGTCGTTCTAGATGGTGGGGGCGGCTCACGGAGCGCCCAAAGATAACGAATCCTCCAGCGCCAACGGGCCATCTGGGACGTTCGCTGAGGCATTGCAGCATCCGCGGTCCGCGGCAACCTGACGATCTGGGATCATGCGGCCCGTGAACGCGCCCGTGAGTCGGATGAGGACGAGAGCGCACGCGCGTTATGAGGCGTGCGTGTTCCTGCTGCGCGGATTGATCCACCGAGACCGTCACGCAGTCACATCGAAATCAACCGACGATCTACCGCTAGCGCCCACGGATACTGTCAACGGTTGGGGTCGGACACCTATCAATGACGATCAGGACGGCTTGCGGCAAAAGTCAGACCCGTCCGGACTAGTGCGTCTTGCGCCCATCGTGGTAGCGATGGTCTACCTCAACGGTACAGTCCTGCTCCTGGCATCCGACCCGTGGCCATGGCCGATCAAAGACCCGGTCCGCCTCTATGTCTTCCTGATCTTTACACCTTTGTGCCTGCTTGGCGGATATCTGAGCGCCGCATTTGGTATGCCACGTTCCTACAGCGGGCGCTGGTCGCTGCGATCTGTGTTTTGGGTTTGCGCGGTCGCGACACTGGTTGTCTTGCCAGTGACGTCGCATGCGCGGACCGGGTCTTGGTATCCGAACGTCGTGACGGGACTCCGCGATCCTGGTTCGGCGTACGCAAATTCGGTTGCACTACAAGCCTCGGGCCAGTGGATCGAGTACGTGCGCATCCTCCTCGGGGTGCCGCTCACACTACTACTGCCGCTGACAGTCTATTTTTGGAAAACCTTGACTAAGCCTATGCGTGTCGTGGCATTTATTGTGATCGGCAGCTACTTGGGCATTTACGTGGCTGCCGGCACAAATAAGGAGCTCGCAGACGCCGCGATCCTGATCTCAGCGCTCGGCGCGGCCGCGGTGCTGGCGGGGCGCATATCCGTCAGCCGGCGCCGCGTTCTGGCGGTTGCGGGCACGGGGATCGCCGCGATTGCACTGCTGCTCATATTCTTCTCCGCGGGCCAATCGTCGCGCACCGGTGGCCTCGCCGTCAGCCTCGATATCAACGCGAGAGCCCCCAACTGGAGCTCCCCCGCGCGGCCACCAGACGCACAATACGCCGCGCTCGTGGCACGCGGAGATGCATTCAGCCCCGCGAAGTACGAAAGCGAACATCCGCACGCCGGGTCTCCCCTCGTCCTCGCCAATCTCAACTCCTGGGTGGTAGCACCGCTGCCGGAACACCTTCGCCGCTCGTTTATTGCGCTTGCCGGATATCTCACTCAGGGGTACTATGGGCTGTCACTCGCCTTGGAACAGCCATACGTGCCCACGTATGGCCTGGGCGGCTCACAGTTCCTCGCGCGTGTGGGTAGTCGTCTCGTGGGCTCGACAAAGTTCGAGGATCGCCCCTATCCGATGCGTGTCGAGTCTAGGGACGGCTGGGACGCGTACGGGCTGTGGATCACCTTCTATGCTTGGATCGCGTCCGATATCACCTTCCCTGGGGTGCTATTGCTAATGGTGGTTATCGGCCGTCTGCTCGCACTTGGGTGGCTCGACACCTTAGAGGGATCCAATCCCTTTGCCGTCGGAGCATTCGCGCTACTCGTGTTGATGGTCGCCTATCTCCCCGCAAACGATCAGCTCCTCTCGAGCGGAGAAAGCACCGTGCGGTTTTATCGGGTTGCTAGCGCTCTGGATGTGGACGCGACGGACCCCGGCGCCCTCCCCAGCTTCGGGATGACCCGCTCCTCTGAGAGCGACGTCGCGCTGGCCTTCGTCGGGAAACTCGTCCCCGATTACTTCTGGAACGAGGCCTGCAACCGTGCGGGCAATATGTTCCAAGAGCGTTTGCTCCTGGCGCTCGGCGAAGCGGGGCTGCCGGCATGTTTGATTCTCTCCCAACGTCCAATGAGGCTCTTCCCTCGGTCTCGCACGCTCTTCGTTCGCGGCAGTCGCCAGGAAGTGGAGTCGGGCCTTTCGATCGAGTTGCTCCCATATGTCAATCTTCCAGTGATCCGCCCGATCACCGTCGGACTCATCGTGCTCTCACGGCTGGTGCGCTGGAAAGCGCCACATGGAGTCAAGAGGGCGGTGCTCACCTACAACCTCACGGAGCCCCCGGGACTGTTCACCCTAATCGCGGCCCGCCTGTCCGGGGCGTCGCCCATCGCATCGGTCAACGACATCTTCGTGCCCGGCGAAACGGTCACTGACTCATGGTCGCGGCGGCTGGACTTCTGGCTGCAATGCCGTCTGATCCCCCGCTTCGACGGACTTAGCGTCGCCAGTCGTCGCATAGCTGAGCAATTCGCTCCGGGAACACCGTGGGTGCGAAACGAGGGGGGGATCGGTGACACCGTCGTCAGTCGCTTTGAGCACCCCTCCGTACCCGCCTGGACAGTGGACCGACCCTTCACGATCGTCTTTGCAGGCTCGCTTACGGAGATCAACGGTATCCCCGAGATCGTCGCCGCGTTTGCCCAACTCAACGGTCGCGAGTTCCGGCTGCTCGTCGCAGGACGCGGACCCGAGGAAGAGGTGATCCAGCGAGCGGCAGCCGGCGATGCTCGGATCGACTTCCGCGGCTATCTCTCCGAGGACGAGGTCCTCGAGCTGTATGGCGAGGCTGACCTCCTCCTCAATCTCCGGATCACCGAGCACGTTAACACTGACTACTTCTTCCCATCCAAGCTGATCGAGTATCTGGCGACCGGCGTGCCCGTGTTGAGCACAGGAACCGGCCACGTGCAGGAGGAGTTCGGTGAGGTGTTGTTCCTGCTGGAGGAGGAGAGCCCGGAAGCGCTCGTAGAGGCTCTGACACACCTTGCGTCGATGGATCCCCGGGCGCGCTGGGCGAGAGGTGCGGCGGCGCGAAAACAGGTGTTGAGGACTCACCAGTGGTCGGTCCAGGGTCGGAAGCTCGCTGCCTTTATCCGGCAGATCGCAGAGCAGGGGTAATGCCCGCACCCGGGACAGGAGACCTAGACACACCCGAGCCAGCGGGCAAGACCTATGGAACAGGGTTCGCCGGGGATGTATCGATCACATTCCTCGCGAAAGCGGTGACGTACGGTCTGGCCTTCGCGAGCACCATCATCGTGGCTCGCGCCCTCGGTCCGACGGGCCGAGGCGCGGTCGCCGTCGCACTGACCTTGGGCACCATCCTGGTACAATTGGGCAGCGCCGGTTTCATTAGCGGCTTTGCCTATTACGTCGCCGGGGGAAAGTCGACTCCGGCGCAAGCGGTTCGCCAGGCACTGCTGCTGACAATCGTGATCGGCGGGGGGCTCGCCATCGGATCATCTCTCTGCGTGCTGTGGTGCCGAACGTCGTCGTATAAGTTGGGCATCACGGTCCTCGTCGCCGTCGGAGCTCCTGGAATTCTTTATATGCTCCTACTCCAGGGCATCCTCCTCGGCCAAGGCCGGGCCCGGGCTTACAATTCTCTCGATCTCTATCGTGCCGGTTCCGCCGTCGCTGGGTTGTTGATGTGGGAGACGTTCGTAGGATTGGACCAAGTGTCCGCAGTCGCCATCTTGATCGGCGCATGGTGGCTCGCGGCCGCGCTCGGCATCCTTCACCTTCGGACCCCCAAGTGGTGGCGCCCGCAGCTGCAGCGGGACTTGCTCGGGCAGATGTTGCGTTATGGAGCGCGCGTATACCTCGGCACCGTACTCGGCTTACTCCTGATTACACTTGACCTACTGCTCGTGAATGCCTACCTGGGAACCAAAGCCGCGGGTCTTTACTCTGCATCCGCCACGATGGCCGAAGCGATGCTTTTGATCCCCCTGGTGGTGGGGATGAACCGCTCCCCCGTGTAGCCCGAGGCTCAGGCCTTGCGGCAAGCGCCGCGGCCTTCCGCGCGACTGTGATCGTGCTCGGAGTTGCGTGCATCCTATGCGCCGCTCTGGCTGAGCCGATCGTGCGCCTCTTGTTCGGCGACTCGTTCGCTCCTGCCGCCTCACTCTTCCAGCTCTTATCCCAGGCGTTTTCGCCCTCGGCCTTGCCGCCGTGCTGTCACATCACTTTGCAGGCGAAGGCTATCCCCTTGCCGCGGTCGCCGCCGCCGGCATCGCATTGGCATTGAACATCGTCCTCGACATCCTGCTTCTTCGACCGCTGGGGCTCCGCGAGGCCTCGATCGCGTCTAGTGCGGCGTACGTCGTCTTCCTGGTGCTTCAATCGAGGCTTTTCGTCGCTCAGGCTGGAGGATACCGGGTTCTGATTCCGGGTTGGGAAGATATCCGGACGTTAGTTCGTCTTCTCGTCTTCCGGTCGAGCCGGCACGCCGGTACGCTCGAGAAGAGGGTCACATATACCCTAAGTCGCGGCCTCGGTCGAAGCGCAGCGGCCGACACCACATGCCGCCTTTTTCAGGCTCTCGCGTGTTAATCGCGCGTTGTCATCCCAGGAGAGAGCCAGGGCCGGCGCTTTGACCGAGGGGGCCCGTCCTCAGCCGCTTCCCTTACCGCCGAGCTCAGTGCGTCAGGATCACGAGGATCATAAAAGTGCGCGGCTGAGCCACAAAACTCTCTATGTGGCGGAATATCGCTCGCCGCGAGAGGGCGGCCCAAGGAGAGAGCCTCGACGGCAGTGAACCCATAACTCTCAAGATGGGAGTGTGCAATCACGCACGCGGCGTTCCTATACAGATCGCCGAGAACACGACGGTCGGTGACTGGACCCAGAAAGCGAGCTGAGCCATTGCTCAAGCGTGTCGCCAGTTCACGACGCCGGGCCGCTGAGCACCAGCCCACCAGCCACAAGGGGGGTAAATCAACCCCACGCTCGAAGGCGCTGATCAACCCAGACCAGTCCTTGTGCGGCAGATCGGTGCCGACGGATAGCACATAGGACTCCGTCCGCGGTGCTGTCCGTCGTGACATGGCGGAGGGTGGGAAGGAGGGAGGCGCTGACGGCGCCACACTGATCTTGGGGAGCGCTCCCATGTCTTCGACGGCATACGATCTCATCGTCTCTGAGACACAGATCACCTGGTCCGCGTTACGCACCGACGCGTGCGCGGCACGGCGCTCCACAGCGAACCGCGCACGCATCGCCGGAGGACAGCGCCGTCTCACCCGGCGTTGGTCGCCGCCAAAATGCCACGGGCTCTGTAAGACCATCACCTGAGGGACAGGTGTTTGGGCAAGGGCGAAATTGCCCGGCATATAAACTACGTCGTAGTCCCGGGCGCGCTTTGCAAGGCCGATCTGCTCATGCATGATCCGCAGAGGTAACGGCCGGCCTTGCCACGCGATCACCTCGGACCTAGGGCAGAAGCGCTGAACGGAGGGGTATGCAACTCAGTGTGACGATGGTCAGGTGCACGTCACCGAGTTCTCTAGCGCGCGCAGTTGCTCGAAGAGAAAGGTGGCGCCCCCGCCGCTACGGGCGGAGACGGCGTTTACCAGCACGTTCAAGGTTTCGTTGGGCACCTACGATCGCAGTCTAGACCTGTCGGTCATCCGCAGTGTCCTTCCCAAGCGCAACGCAGTGTCCGGCCACGACAGTTGGTCTACTGTCCTTTATCCGCTCAGCCAGTCCGTTGTCGGCGCCGTGAGAACTCGTAGCCTCCACCAATCAGGAGCACCACGAAGACGAAGACGAGCAGCGTCGTCGTATAGTTTTCTTTTCCTTCAGTCGCTGACATAGCCTGGTTGGGCGCGGCGGTCGCCACCAGTGGGGCGAGAGCCAATGGGGTTCCGCCCCAGCCGGGTCGAGGTAGACCAATCCCGTCGCATCGTCAGGTTGCGCACGAATGGCGTTAAAGCACCCGTCGCGAGGTTCACCGTGACCACCTCGTCGGCGCGTGACGCAAACGCGGTGCCGGGGACGAATGGACCAGTGACCTTGTAGATGGCCGAGACACTCGTGGCGGCGGAGGGCCCTCGTCGACGATGTAGAGCGTGCCGTTAGGGTGGTGGTCCAGCGGATGGCGTTGAGCGCGAGTGGCGTTTTGAGTGCCGTGAGGCCAGTACCGGCATTGAGATTGCCGGCGAACACCAGCATCCGCGCCCTCAGGTCATCGACGACGAAGCTACCCGCGTACAGCGGACTGGCGTACGGGACGATCGCACCCGCGCCCAGGTCACCTAGCGACAGCGTGACCGTCCCCCCCCCGGGGTTTCCGTCCGTGGCCGTGGCGTCGTCCAGAAACGTTGGACTCAGTGCCGCGATGCCCGTGGCGCCTGAACTGGGAGGCGGGCTGAGCTCCACCCTGAACACGGCCGTGCCGGCGCGAGCGGTTGCATGGGATGCGGTGATGTAGATGTCGCCGGCGCTATCGACGCTCACTGAGTCGGTGCCTCCACCCGTGTGCAGTGCGCCCGCAGTAGCAGGCGATGACGGGGCGCCCGGTGAGTACTTATAATTGTGACTTGCTGGCCCGCGGGGGCTGAGGGAGTGATCGTCGCCAAGTGCGAGTTGGCGTTTTCGTTGAGAGCGACGATCAGCCGGTGATTGAGTGGATCGACGCCGATGCCGGCCACCTCGTCGGGGATCGACCAAGTGTTGATGGGGGAGCCGCTCTCGGTGTACTCGGCGATTGTGCTACTGCCACCACCGGTGCTCAGCGCGGCATTCTGGCATCCTAGGAACAGATGACCGTCCAGGCTCGCGATGTCGTCGCAGTGGTTGGCGCCCTTAGGTGCCACAGCAATTATGCTGATTGCAAAGCTGGCCAGGGTTGGCGTAGGGATCGCGGCAATGGCTGTAGCTCCCGAACCCAGTGCGCTGATGCCGAGTCCTATCAAGCATAGTGCTCCTCGCTTACGGCGACGAGCACTCGCGGAGAACAGGGAAACCGCTTAGGACGTATCCCAATAGGTCGTTGAGAGACCTGCGGCGCGGGCCTCATTGGTCCCTTCCGGGATAGGCCCTTAGCCTTAGCCTCGGACACGGCAACTCATTCGGATCGCAACTATGACGTGGAGCCCGCGAGTCTAACGCCGACTCCCAAACTCCCGGGCTCCGCTTTGACAGGGCTGGCGTCGCGCCGGAACCC
>CAWJFR010000011.1:0-8085 GCA_963842205.1 uncultured Solirubrobacterales bacterium | reverse complement strand
GACGGCTCCGCCGTAACACGGCGGGGGGACATCTCGTCTGTAGGGTGGTTTTACTCACCGTGCCAGACCGCGATGTCAACAACGAGGATCTGACTCGCCTGCCCGCCCCCGCCCCCGGGCCGGGAGATCCACCCGACCGCTCAGGTCCCCGCCGGGACAGCGCGCGATGGTTGGTGATAGCGCGCTGCCTGGACGTCGTGCTCGTCGCGGGCGCTGTGCCTGTGGCCCTGGCGCTCGGGGCACCCGCGTTCGGCTGCGCGGTCGGGGCGTTGGCATGGGTGGCCCAGCGCGTGCTCGCCCAGACCGACAGGCGCTGGATCGCCAGGGCAAGCCAGCCGCGCGCGCAGCTCGGCCTGAACCTGGCCGAGGCGTTCGGGCGGATCTGGCTGCTGGCGGGCGCGATCGTGCTCGCCGGAGTCGCCGGCGGGCGCGCCGATGGGCTGGCCGCCGCGCTCGTGATCTTCGGCGCCTACTCGGTCGCGCTTGCGATTCGCGTCCTCTCCGGTCCGCCCAACCGGCAGACCAGCTCCCCTCCTGCATATCCCACCCGTACACCCCCGTCCGCCTCTCCGTCCATCGCCCGCTCCCCGTCCACCCAGGCCCAGAAGGCGGCTGGCTCGATGACACACGGGGCGACGCAATGAGCGCCGTGGCCGCACCCGCTCCCGGCCAGGCGGCCGCCCCCGGCGCGCCGATCCCGGGCGGACCCCCGGCGCCCAAGCAGGGGGGCACGAGCAAGACCCGCAAGATCGTCTATGGCATCGCGATCGTCTACGTCCTCGGCCTGGTCGTGTTCGGGCTCGTGTTCGGCGTCAAGAGCCATCGCAACGAAAGCTTCGACGTGGTCGGGGCCTTTCACCTGGAAAGCTGGTTTCACATCGCGGGGCCGCTGAACTTCGACAAGGGCGTGCTGTATCTGCTGATGGCAGCGTCGATCACCGTCGGCATCGTGCTGTGGACCTCAAAACGCATGCAGATGCGCCCGGGTCGGTTGCAGACGGTGGTCGAGTGGATCTACGACCTGTCGATGCGCATGACCCGGGACAACATGGACGAGGAGATGGCCCGCAGGTGGTTTCCGCTCGTGTTCACGCTGTTCGTGTTCATCCTCGTGACCAACCTGATCGGCTACATCCCGCTGCCGGTCAACAGCGGCGAGACGTTCAAGGTGTTCGGCGTGGCAATCCCCGCGTTTCAGATCTACGCCGCCGACACCAACCTCGCGATCCCGCTGCTGCTGGCGCTCGGCGTGTTCATCGCCTACAACGTCGAAGGCATCCGTCATCACGGGTTCTTTGGCTACATCAAAAGCCTCGTCCCGTCAGGGATCGGCGGCGGCATGCTGATCGTTATGTATCCGCTGGAGATCATGTCGAACTTCCTGCGCCTGATCTCGTTGACGGTCAGGCTGTGGGCCAATCTGCTCGCCGGGCACCTGCTGATCGATTTCATGGCCGGCCTGCTGGCGGTTGTCATCGGCCTGCAGATCCTCGGCTGGTTCACGCTGCCGATCGGCGTCGCCATCTACCTGTTCGAGGCGGTCCTGATCGCGGGTCTACAGGCGTTCATCTTTGCCATTCTCACCGCCATCTATCTCGGTGGCGCCACTAAAAGCCACTGACAAATCCAAAGGAGTTCGTTGATTCATGACTGACCTCATCGCAGCCGCCAGTACAAACGCAGAAGTCGCCAAGGAAGGGCTTCGCTCGGTCGCGCTCGGCGTGGGCGCCGCGGGCGGCGCCGCGGGCGCCGGCGCGGGCATCGGCATGCTGTTCGGCAAGGTGATCGAGGCCGTGACGCGCCAGCCGGAGATGCGCGAGGAGATCACCTCGATCCAGTGGCTGGGCTTCGCGCTGACCGAGGCCACCTTCTTCTACGGGCTCGTTGGCGGCCTGATCGCCTTCTTCTTGTAAGGCCCAGTCGATGAACGCCGACCTCGCCAACCTTCTCCGCCCTGCCCCTTTACGAACCCTGACTGGATCCTGACGCGATGGAGCTCAACGCCCTCATGCCTGGCATATCCACACCGATCGCATCCAGCTCCAACTCGTGGCTGATCACGCCCAACGTCGGCCTGACGATCTGGACGCTGGTGGTGTTTCTGATCTCGCTGTACATCCTCAACAAGGTGGCGTTCCCGCGCATCCGCGACGCGCTGGACAGGCGCCGCACCAGCATCGAGGAGTCGATCGACGCCGCCGAGCGCACGCGCCAGGAGGCGGACAGGCTGCTGGCCGACTACCGCGCGCGCCTGCACGCGGCGCGCGAGCAGGCCGAGGAGATCGTCCAGCGGGCGCGCCAGGCCGCGGAATCCCACGAGCACGAAGGGCGCGAGCGCGGGCAGGAGATGATCGCCGACGCGACGCGCCGGGCCCAGCGCGACATCGAGGCCGCGACCAAGCGAGCGCTCGACGACATCCGCCGCGAGGTCGCCGACCTGACTGTCATGGCCACCGAGAAGGTCACGCGCAAGACCCTCACCGAGGCAGACCAGCGGCGCCTAGTCGACGAGGCCTTGAGCGAACTGGACTTCTCCAGCCTGTCCTCGAGCGCGTCCAGCAACTGATGATGGTGCTCAAGCGCTGATGGAGGAGCTCGCCCAGGTCTACGCCCGCTCGCTGTTTGCGGTGGCGCTCGAAGGGGACCTGCTCGATGAGCTGCGCGAGCAGCTCGGCCAGTTCGCCGACGCCCTGGACGAGCATCGCGGCCTCGCCGTGTTCTTCTTCTCGCCCTACTTCTCCACCGCCGAGAAGCACCAGGCGCTCGACACGCTGCTCGACGGGGCGCACCCGCTCTTCCTCAACTTCTTGGCCCTGCTCATCGAAAACCACCGCATGCCCGTCGTCTTTCGCATCCGCCACGAGTACGAGCGGCTGTGGGATGAGCACCACAAGACCCTGCCGGTGCAGATCACAAGCGCGATCCCCCTCGATGAGCAGACGACCGAGAGTCTCGGTCGGGCGATCGGGGAGCGCACCGGGCGCACCGTCACGCTGGCGGCGCGCGTCGATCCCGACATCCTCGGCGGCATCGTCGTCAGGGTCGGCAACTCGATCCTCGACGCATCCATCCGTAACCGATTGGAGCAGCTGCGCGTGCAGGTTGCCCAAGGAGCCTCATAAAGCGGGGTAGGGCAGGCAGGCCCTGCACGCGAACCCCTCCCCCGAGCCCCTCCAAGAAGAAGAGCTAAGGAAAAAACATGCAGATCAATCCCGACGAGATCACCTCCATCCTCAAGAGCCGCATCCAGGGCCTTGACAGCGGCGCCGCCGAGCTGACCGAGGTCGGCACCGTGCTGTCGGTCGCCGACGGTATCGCGCGCCTGCACGGCCTTGAGAACTGCATGTCCTTTGAGATGCTCGAACTGCCCCACGGCGTCACCGGACTGGCGCTAAACCTCGAGTCAGACAACGTCGGCGCGGTGCTGTTCGGCGACTGGGAGCGCGTCAGCGAGGGCGACACCGTGAAGCGCACCGGCGCGCTGCTTGAGATCCCCGTCGGCGAGCAGCTGCTGGGGCGCATCGTCGACCCGCTGGGGCGCCCCCTGGACGGCAAAGGCGAGATCGCAACGACCGAGACCCGCCCCGCGGAGTTCAAGGCGCCGGGCGTCGTGCAGCGCCAGCCCGTGACCGAACCGATGCAGACCGGGCTGAAGGCGATCGACGCGATGATCCCGATCGGCCGCGGCCAGCGCGAGCTGATCATCGGCGACCGCCAGACCGGCAAGACCGCGATCGGGATCGACACGATCATCAACAACCGCGACACCGGCGTGGTGTCGGTGTACGTCGCGATCGGTCAGCGCATGTCCACGGTCGTCGCGCTCGCACAGACGCTCGACGAATACGATGCGCTGGAGCGCACGATCATCGTCGCCGCGCCCGCGGACGAGGCCGCGCCGATCAAGTTCATGGCCCCATATGCGGGCTGCGCGATGGGCGAGCACTTCCTCTACTCGCATCGCCACGCGCTGTGCGTGTACGACGACCTGACCAAGCACGCCTACGCCTACCGCCAGATGTCGCTTTTGCTGCGCCGACCTCCGGGCCGCGAGGCCTACCCGGGCGACGTGTTCTACCTGCACTCGCGCCTTTTGGAGCGCGCGGTCAAGCTGAACGACGAGCTCGGCGGCGGCTCGCTGACGGCGCTGCCGATCATCGAGACCCAGGCGGGCGACGTGTCCGCGTACATCCCCACGAACGTGATTTCGATCACCGACGGGCAGATCTTCCTGGAGTCCGCGCTCTTCAACGCGGGCGTGCGCCCGGCGATCAACGTCGGCATCTCGGTCTCGCGCGTCGGCGGCAACGCCCAGATCGGCCCGATGAAGAAAGTCGCCGGGCGGATCAAGCTCGAGCTCTCCCAGTACCGCGACCTGGAGGCGTTCGCCCAGTTCGGCTCGGACCTCGACGCCGACACCCAGCGCACGCTGGCGCGCGGCGAGCGGTTGGTGATGACGCTCAACCAGTCAGAGCGCGCGCCGCTTGCGGTCGAGGACCAGACCGTCCAGATCTACGCCGCCACCAACGGCTACCTGGACAGGCTGACCGTCGAGCGCGTGCCCGAGTTTCTGCTCAGCTCAAGCGAGCGCCTGCACGCCCAGCACCCCGAGCTGCGCGAGCAGATCCGCGGCGGGGACTGGTCTGAGGAGGTGCAGGCCAAGGTGCGCGAGACCCTCGACGCGCTCGCCGCGGATTTCGGCTACGACCTCGACGAGGAGGGCCAGCCGCTCGAGGACGATGCGCCCCTGGCCACGGGAGCCGACGCCGACGACAACGGTGCGGCGGGCACCGGCGAGCGCCAGGAGGAGCCCCAGCCCGCTTGATCGGGCCGGCCGGATATCGCCATGGCATCCCAGCGCGACGTCAAGAACCGGATCGGTTCGGTCAAGAACATCCAGAAGATCACCAGCGCGATGGAGATGGTCGCGGGGGCGAGGCTCAGACGCGCCGAGCAGCGAATCGAGGTGCTGCGCCCCTACGCTGACGCGCTGCGGCGGATGACCCGCCAGGCGGCGCTGGACGCGGGCGCCGAGGCGGCGCGCCTGCCGCTGCTGAACGAGCGCGAGACCGCCACGACCGTCGGGCTGCTGCTGGTCACCGGCGATCGCGGTCTGGCGGGCGCCTTCAACTCGCAGATCATCCGCACGGGCATCCGCGCCGGCGCGGAGATCGGGGAGCGGGGCCTGCGTACGGCCTGGTTTGCCACCGGCCGGCGCGGCGTCTCCTCGCTGACCTTTCGCGGGCGCGAGCTGAGCGGGGCGTACACCGGGTTCGCCGACAAACCCTCCTACGGGGACGCCCGCGCGATCGCCCGGGAGCTGATCGAGGCCTATACGAGCGGGGCGGTCGATCGGGTGGAGATCATCTACAACTCCTACGTCTCGCCGCTCACCCAGACGGTCACACGCGAGACGCTGCTGCCGCTCTCGCGCGCGACGATCGTCGGCGAGGAACAGCGCGACGGGGGCGACGGGGTGCAGGAACGGGCCGGCGGGGCCGAGCGGGCCGGCGGGGCGGAGACGGAGCTGACCGGCGCCGAGAGGCGGACGGGGCTCGACGACGGTACGCGCGAAGCCGGGCCGCGGCGGAAAGCCCTGGTCGAGTACGAGCCCGAAGCCGAGAAGATCCTCCGCCAGCTCGTGCCAGACTATGTCGAGACTTCGATCTACCGGGCGCTGGTCGAGTCGGCCGCCGGGTTCTTCGGCGCGCAGATGACCGCGATGCGCAACGCCTCCGAGAACGCCCGAGAGATCATCACCGATCTGACGCTGGAAATGAACCGCGCGCGCCAGGCCGAGATCACCCAGGAGATCATGGAGGTGGTGGCCGGAGCCGAGGGACTGCGATAACCATAAGTACACGCCTCCTCGAGAGCTTCAGGAGGCTTGCGGAGTTTGAGGCCCCCGCAAAAAAGACTTGAACAGACGAACAGGAGACCGAACAGACCGATGGCAACCACCACCACAGTCGAGCCTGCCGATACGAATGCCCAGCGCAACGTCGGGCGCATCGAGGAGATCCAGGGCGTCGTGATCGAGGCCGTGTTTCCCGAGCGCCTGCCCGAGATCAACCACGCGATCACGGTCGCCCGCCCCGCCGCCGCGGCCGACGAGGAGGCCCCCGGCATCAGCAGCGAGGCCGGCGGAGAAGTGCTCGTGTGCGAGGTCCAGCAGCATCTGGGCGACGATCGCGTGCGCGCGGTCGCGATGGACACGACCGACGGACTCGCGCGCGGAGTGGAGGTGATCGACACCGGCTCCCCGATCACGGTCCCGGTGGGCGAGGTCACGCTCGGGCGCATCTTCAACCTGCTCGGCGAACCGATCGATCTCGGCGATGAGCTGCCCGCCGGCACGCAGCGGCGGAGCATCCACCAGGAGACGCCGCGCGTGGAGGATCTGACGCCGACGACCGATATGTTCGAGACGGGCATCAAGGTGGTCGACCTGCTGGCCCCTTACGCCAAGGGCGGCAAGGTCGGGCTGTTCGGCGGCGCGGGCGTGGGCAAGACGGTCCTGATCCAGGAGCTGATCCACAACCTCGCCAAGGAACACGGCGGGCTGTCGGCCTTCTGCGGCGTGGGCGAGCGCTCGCGCGAGGGCAACGACCTGTGGCGGGAGATGAGGGAGTCGGGCGTGCTGGAGAAGACGATGCTGGTGTTCGGCCAGATGAACGAGCCCCCGGGCGCGCGCATGCGCGTGGCGCTCTCAGGATTGACGATGGCCGAGCACTTCCGCGACCAGGGTCAGGACATGCTGCTGTTCATCGACAACATCTTCCGCTTCGTCCAGGCCGGCTCGGAGGTCTCGGCGCTGCTGGGCCGGATGCCCTCCCAGGTCGGCTACCAGCCTACGCTTGAGACCGAGATGGGTCAGCTACAGGAGCGGATCACCTCGACCAAGACCGGCTCGGTGACCTCCGTGCAGGCGATCTACGTGCCCGCTGACGACCTCACCGACCCGGCGCCGGCGTCGGTGTTCGCGCACCTGAACGCCACCACGGTGCTGTCGCGCTCGATCTCTGAGAAAGGCATCTACCCCGCGGTCGATCCGCTGGACTCGACCTCGACGATCCTCAAGGCCGACATCCTCGGCGAGGATCACTTCCGCGTGGCCAACCAGGTCAAGGAAGTGCTGCAGCGCTACAAGGAGCTGCAGGACATCATCGCGATCCTCGGCATCGACGAGCTCTCCGACGAGGACAAGCTCACCGTCCAGCGCGCCCGTCGCATCGAGCGCTTCCTGTCCCAGCCGTTTCACGTCGCCGAGCAGTTCACGGGCACGCCGGGCGCCTACGTGCCGATCGCCGAGACGATCCGCGGGTTTGAGGAGATCCTCGCGGGCAAGCACGACGAGATCCCCGAGTCGGCGTTCTTCTTGAAGGGGACGATCGATGAAGTCGTGGCCCATGCCAAATCCAAGTAATAGAAGGAGGTCGTACATGTACGACCTCCCCGGGCGGTACATGTACCCGCCGGGACCACGGCACATGTGCCGTGGTCAATTGAAGATGGAGAAGATGTAGATGGCCCATACGAAATTCCCAGCCGAAGTGTTGACCCCCGAGGGGGAGGTGTTCAGCGGAGAGATCGAAATGCTCTCCACGTTCACCGAGGTCGGCTCGATCGGCATCCTCGCCAACCACCAGCCGCTGCTGGCGATGCTGCCCGCGGGGGCCGAGCTGCGGCTGTACCGCTCCGAGACCGACATCGTGCGGTTCACCCAGGGAGAGGGATACCTGCAGTTCGCCGACAATCACGCGCTGGTGCTCGTGCAGGAGGCCACCCCGGCCGATCAGTAGGATCGCGGCTCCATGAGCGCTGCCGCAACGCAACGTGAGCCCGTCGGAGTCGTGGGCACCGGATACGTTGGGCTGGTCACGGCCGCGGGGTTCGCCGAGCTGGGCAGCGACGTGTACTGCGTGGACATCGACGCCGCCAACACCGAGAGCTTCCTCGCTCTCGCCGAGGCGCGCGAGGCAAAGCGCGAGCGCGAGGCCGGCGCCGTCCGGGGGGAGGGCGCGGAGGCGCGTCGCGTCGCCCTCCACGCCTTCGCTCGGGAGTGGGTCGAGCGCTACCAGGGCA
>CAWJFR010000010.1:0-79799 GCA_963842205.1 uncultured Solirubrobacterales bacterium | reverse complement strand
GCCGCTTCGCCGCTCAGCGACGCGAGGCCTGCGCGTCAGCGCCGCTGATCTGCCAGCGAACTCCTGGGCCGAACTCAAGGACTACCCCAGCGGGGCTGATCAGCTCCCAATAGGGCGGGTCGTCCTCTGTCTCGGCGGCACCGGGCTTGATGTCGAGCACTAAGCCATCTGAAAGCCTGCAACGCAGCTCGCCAGACTCCTCATCGATGTCAGCATCATCGATCGAGCGCCCGACCAGCTGAGCAGGGTCAGATGGCGAGAACTCTGCGTCTTGGGTGGCGAGACGCCAGATTTCTCCGCGCGAGTCGCAAACCTCAACGTGGAGGACATCCGGATAGGCGATACGCGCATCGACAATCGACCCACGCATCGAGCGCAGGACAGTTGTCGGTGAGGCATCTAGGGCTACGACGGTCGCCACGAGTCCTTCCATTGTCGCAGCCATGCCAGCAGTTCTCCATAGCTCATGTCATCCTGCCCGCCGCCAGTCTGCTTCTCGGTATGCAGTGCCTGGCTAGCCTTATAGCGCTCACGGACGGTCAAGCCCGCCTCCTTGCAGGCCTGCCGGAATTGCTTGATGTCGCGCTTCCGGGTCATGGCGCAGCGAGTCTAGCTTTCGCTGTTCGAGCAGATCTGGGCGTAGGATGGGCAGAGATCGACAAGCGTGGCTTCGATGAGAAGGACCGCGGCGCTCAGCAAGCTCCTCCAGTCCTCGGGCGAAGTGGCGGAATAGATTGCGAGTGCGTGGTTGTGGTAGAGCCGGTGGGCGTCGAATCGCTCCGCGCCGGTGTTCGAATCGGCCGGCGGGCGCCAACCTAGGCTTCGACGATGCCACCGGTCTGGCTGCGACACACGATCTCAGGTCCTTCGTTCGTCTGGATCGTGACCGGTTTGCCGCCAACCTTGCGGCAGTTGGCTTCGTAGAGTCGGTCGCGGGCCAGTTCTTCGTCGAGCTTGCGGCGTGCCTCCGCGCGCTGCTCACGCACTTCTTCGCGGTGCCGTCGCACGGCAAGCCGCCTGGCCGCCTCGCACTGCCGTCGGCTCGCACCAGCGAAGCTTCCAGTCTTCGTGAGCGGCGGTTCTTTGCCGAATTCCGACGTGACCACATAGCTGTACACGGTCCCGGGCTGCTTGCAAGACCAAGACACGATCGCTTCGCGCGTCGCCGTCGGGCCGATGGTCAACTCTCCGCCTTCTTCGATCATGACATCTGAGCTTTGCGATTCGTAGACGGGCACAGTTCTGCCATGCGCGCTTACCGTGACGGTCACTTTCCACAGGAAGTTCGCCTTGATATCGAGTTCGGTCTTGCCGGGCTCGCCGGGGACTTCCGGTTCGTAGTGCGATCTTGTCGTCACTTCGAGCAATGGCGGCGACGAACCTTCTTCCGACGATGTCGGCAGCGTCGATTCATCCGCCGCTGCCGTGGCCGTCGCAAACGTGAGCAGTCCGACGAGGGCCAGTGCCAGCGCACCGCCTGGTCGTGATGCTCCAAACATGTTCTTCTGCTCCTCTGTCGTCGTCGTGTCCGTCGGGTCGGTAGACGCCCAGCAGCCTCATGACCTCTGGTCGCCTTCTCCCTACTCCGACGACACACGGCAAACGGGACACATCAAGTCCTCGAACATTCCCGGGCAGTTCATACGGCGCCCGTCGAGACTCGTCGTCAACAAGGCATCTGGCCCGGCGCGAACCACAGATCGCCGCCAAGCCTCACACCGATGTCCATTTACTTCGAGAACCGTGCAAGATCACCGTTCGCAGGCGAAAAAAGCGGGAACGACGGGACTCGAACCCGCGACCTCCGCCGTGACAGGGCGGCGCTCTAACCAACTGAGCTACGTCCCCGCGCATATGCGGAGACGTAGCTCCGCCGCTCCACGCGCTGGATCTCCATTATGCCAAGCCTCAGCCGCGCCGTCCCCGAGACGTCCTCTCTCAACAGAACTGGCCGGCCAGCCAGTTTTGTTGTAGGCTGCGTCCGTGGCGCTCGTTGGTCCTCCTCCGCTGCTCGACACCAACCCGCTCACCGCGGTGCTTGGCGACCTGCGCGAGGAGCGCTCGGCGACCGTGCCGTTCCCGCCCGGCGACACCCACTTCTCGCTCGCGCGCACCCGGCGCTTCGCCAACGATCCGCTGCCGCTGCTGCTCGATGCCTACGAGCGCTTCGGGCCGGTCTTCACGCTGCGCCTGTTCCACGGCAATGTGGTCTTCATGCTCGGGCCCGCCGCCAACCACTACATCACCGTCTCCCACGCCTCCAACTTCACCTGGCGCGAATCGCACTTCCGCGACCTGATCGGCCTGATGGGCGACGGGTTGCTCACGATCGACGGCGACTTCCACCGGCGCTCGCGCCTGGCGATGCTCCCGAGCTTCCACCGCGAGCGGATCGCCGCCTCGGTCGACGTGATGGTCAAGGAGACCACCCTCGCCCTCGATCAGCTCACCCCCGGCACCCAGATCGACCTCTATGGCTGGACGCGCCGCCTCGCCCTGCGCATCGCGATGCGCGCGCTCTTCGGCCTCGACCCTGACGGCGCCGTCGCGCGTTCGGTCGATGCCGCCGGCCTGTTTGAACAGGCCCTCTCCTTCTACTCTTCCGAATATGCGCTGCGCATGCTCCGCGGCCCCTTCACCCCCTGGGCGCGCATGCAGCAGGCCGCCCGCTCGCTCGATCGGCTGATCTACTCGGAGATCTCCTCCCGCCGCGCCTCGGGCGAGCGCGGCGAGGACATCCTCTCGCTGCTGCTCGACGCCGCCGACGAAGACGCCAACAAGCTCACCGATCTGCAGATCCGCGACGAGGTGATGACGCTCATGTTCGCCGGCCACGACACCACGACCTCAACCGTCGCCTTCATGTTCTACGAGCTCGCCCGCCAACCTCAGATCGTCTCCCGCCTGCTCGCCGAGCAGGACGCGCATCTCACAGACGGCCGGGTGGGTGGGTTTCCCAGTCCAGCGCAGCTGATGTCCGGCGAGCTGTCCGAACTCGAGATGGTCTTCGACGAGACGCTGCGCAAGTACCCACCCGCTTGGATCGGCCCGCGCCGCTCGGTCGAGCCGTTCGAGTTCGCCGGCCACTCCGTCCCCGGCCGCGCCTTCGTCAACTACTGCTCCTGGGCCTCCCACCACCTGCCCGACGTCTTCCCCGAGCCGTCCGAGTTCCGTCCCGAGCGCTTCACCGAAGAGGCCAAGGCCGCTCTGCCCAAGGGCGCCTACGTCCCCTTCGGTGGCGGCTCGCGCACATGCATCGGCATGCGCTTTGGCCAGCTCGAGATCCGCACGATCGCCACGCTCCTGCTCGCCCGCTTCACGCTCTCCCTATCCCCCGACTTCAACCTGGAGATCCGCCAGATGCCGACGATCAGCCCGAAGGAAGGCCTACCCGTGATCGTCCACTCGCGTGCCGCTTAGTGCAGGCTCGCCCGCATCGTCAGTCTGTAGCCCGCCGCCACGCCCGACGGTTCTGCCTCGGCGCTCGCGCCCACGCCTTCGACGCGCACGTGCGGATCGGCGAACAACGTCAGCCGCAGCCCTTCCAGCAGGAAGCCCAGCGGGTGCACGACCAGCTTGCCTTCCTGCGCGCGCGCCACCGCATCGACCGATGCCTTCACGCCAAACAGGCCGCCCCCGACGCGCACCTCCACTTGGCCGCCACCGCTGCTCTGGAGCTGCACTTCGAACGCTTCCCCCAGCGCCGCCTTGACGTCCGCCTGCGAGGTCCACGCCTGTCCTTGGAGCGCGTCTCCGTGCTTTTGGAAGCTCGCGTCCCGCAACTGCAGCGGACCCTCCTTGACGCTGAGCGCCGTCAAACTCATCGTCTGCACCCCGCGCGCTTCCCACAGCAGCTTCGCCGTCTGCGCCGGACTGATCTGGAGGCTCCCCGCCCGCACCTTCACCGACCCCACCGTCCCCCACAGCAGCTCCACCGCGGGCCACGCGCTCACGCTCACGCTCTCCACCGTCCCGTACTTCCCCACACGCGCGCGCACCCTGTCCGCCGCGATCCCCGGCAGCAGGAGCTGGGCGAGCACAAGCGCCAGCACAATCGCCCCCGCCAACCACGCAGCGATTCGGCCAGCTCTGCCCACCCGTACAGCTTCGCAGGCTCGCTAGCCTTGAGGTCCCCTCACCGGGGCGCGTAGCTCAGTTGGCCAGAGCACCTCGTTTACACCGAGGGGGTCGCCCGTTCGAGTCGGGCCGCGCCCATCTTCCATGACCGATCCCCCTGTACGCATCGTCGTGATCGGCTCCGGGCCGGCCGGCTTCTACACTGCCGGGCACCTGCTCAAGGACGGGGCGGGCGGGCATTCCATCAATTTCGAGGTCGACATGCTCGAGCGCCTGCCCACACCCTGGGGGCTGGTGCGCTCCGGCGTCGCCCCCGACCACCCGAAGATCAAGTCGGTCACGCGCATCTACGAGAAGACCGCCGCACACCCGCGGTTTCGCTTCTTCGGCAATGTTTGCTTCGGCGAGCACGTCTCGCGCGAGGAGTTGCTCGAGCACTACCACGCGATCGTGTACGCGACCGGGACGCCTGTGGACCGGCCGCTCGGCATCCCCGGCGAAGAGCTGCCCGGCTCGCACGCCGCCACCGAGTTCGTGGGCTTCTACAACGGCCATCCCGACCACACCGACCTCGAGGTCGACCTGCGCTCCACTGAGCGCGCTGTCGTGATCGGCAACGGCAACGTCGCGATCGACGTTGCCCGGATGCTCGTGCTCGCTCCCACCGAGCTCGCCCCCACCGACACCGCCGACCACGCGCTGCAGGTGCTGGCCGAAAGCCGTGTATCGGAGGTGGTGATCGTCGGTCGCCGCGGCCCCGCGCAGGCGGCCTTCACCAACCCGGAGCTGCTCGAGCTGGGCGAGCTGAGTGACGCCGACGTGATCGTGGATGCGGCGGAACTCGATCGCGCGCTCGCGGTCCACGACCCCAGCGCCGAGGAGAACATCACCTCGCGGCGGAACGTCGAGATCCTGCGCTCCTACGCGGAGCGCCCTCCGACGGGCCGGGCCAAGCGCATCGTCCTGCGCTTCCTGCTCTCCCCCACCGCACTCTTACCCGGCGAGGACGGCCACCTCGGGGCGGTTGAGCTGGCCCACAACGAGCTCGTGGTAGACGGCGAGGGCCAGCTGCGCGCCCAGGCCAGCGGCGAGCACGAGACGATCCCGGCGGGCCTCGCGTTCCGCGCGATCGGCTATCGCGGCATCCCGCTACCCGGCGTTCCCTTCGACGGTCGCCACGGCGTGATCCCCAACGACGGCGGCCGGGTGCTCGACGCCCCGGGCGGCGCTCCGGTGCGCGGGGAGTATGCGGTGGGTTGGATCAAGCGCGGTCCGTCGGGCGTGATCGGCACGAACAAGAAGGACGCCCAGGAGACCGTCGATGCGATTTTCGCCGACGCCGCCGATGAGGAGGGCCTGAACGTGCCCGAGTCGCCGGACGGCGCCGCGATCGAGCTATTGCTGCGCGAGCGCCAACCGGAGCTCGTGACCTACGACGGCTGGTCATCGATCGACCGCCACGAGCGCGCCCTCGGCGAGCCGGTCGGTCGCCCGCGCGTGAAGCTCACGCGAATCGAGGAGATGCTCCGTGTCGCCGCGGGCGATTGACGGACTCATCTGGCAGACTGCGCCGCGCTAGCCCCGTTAGCTCATCTGGTAGAGCGCCGGACTTTTAATCCGGTGGGGCGGGTTCGAGTCCCGCACGGGGCATTGCTGAAAACACTGAAGCTCACGCTGTTGATCGTCCCTGCCGCGGCCGGCCTGGTGCTCGTGCTGCGCGCCCCCGCCATCGAGGCCGCGCAGCCCCTCCCGGTCACCGTGACGATCGACCCGTTCGCTCCAGGCCTGCCGGTGCCGCAGCGGTTTCTCGGACTCTCCTTCGAGGCCGCGGCACTCGGGCAGTTCGCAAACGACGCCGGGCGCGGCGACCTGGTGAGCCTACTGCGCTCGCTGGGAAGAGGCATGCTGCGCTTCGGCGGCATCACGGCTGACGAGAACGTCGCGTGGACGGACGCCGCGACCCCACGCCCAGCCTGGGCGTCGAGCGTGATCGACGACGCCGAGCTGCGTGCGATCGGCGTGCTCGCCCGCCGCAGTGGATGGCAGGTCCTGCTCACCGTCGGGCTGGCCCACTACGAGCCGGTCGCCGCAGCGCGCGAGGTAGCTGCCGCCCATCGCGCGCTCGGACCCTATCTCGCCGCGGTAGAGATAGGCAACGAGCCGAATGCCTACGGCAACCACGGCTTTCGCCAGCTCCCCTGGATCGCCCAAGGCTACGAGGAAGAAGTCTCAAGCTACCGCGAAGCGATCGACGCGCTCACCCCGGGCGTGCCGATCGCCGGTCCCGATGTGTCCGGCTCGGGCGTCTTCCCCGAATGGGGCGAGGAGGAGGCGCTCTCGCAGAAGCCCGCGCTGCTGACCGGGCACCACTATCCGCTGGGGTGCGCGCAGACACCTGCGCCCTCGATCGAAACGCTGCTCAGCGCCGCGACCCGCGGACGCGAGGCGCAATCGCTTGAGACCTACATGTCGGTGGCGAGCGCGTACCGCATCCCATTTCGTCTCGACGAGACAAACTCCGTCTCCTGCGGAGGTGTAGCGGGGATCAGCGACACGTTCGCCTCGACACTGTGGGCGACCGGCTACATCACGCAGGCGATGGCGGCGGGGGTGTCGGGTATCAATCTCCAGGGCAACCCCGCGAACTGCACCGGATATACGCCCCTGTGCGCGCCCGATCCGGCGGCCGTCGCAAACGGGAATCTGCGTGCCGAGCCGGATTGGTACGCATTGCTGCTGACCAGCTCGCTCGTTGGCGACCGTCCGCTGCCTACGACGATCACCGAAGGCTCGCCCAACCTCGCGGCAGCGTCATTCTCGGGGCCCAACCACTCGCTGAAGGTGGTGCTCGCGGACTATGAACCACCCGGCGCGAGCCCGCTCGCTGTACGGCTGGATGTAGGCGCCGGCCTGGGTGCGGGACGTATCCTGCGTCTCACCGCGCCCTCACAGAGCGCCACCGGCGGCGTGCTGCTCGGAGGCCGTGCTGTCGCAGCCAACGGCTCCTGGAGCACGTCAATGCCGACTGAAAGCGTCTCGGCCCGCACGGGAGTCCTCGCACTCGAGCTCCCGCCCGACAGCGCCGCGCTCGTCACCGTGAGCCCGCCAGCCGATCCCCGATCGGTGGCCGCGCCGCGGCCGCACCGGAGCGTGGCTCGACGCCGGTAGCGATCCGATCGCACGCTGGTCGAAGCCGGATCTGGGCCGGCGGGTCTACTCCGCCTGCGAGAACTCCCAGATCGCAACGGACAGCATCACCAGCCCGAGGATCGCGATCACCGCGACCTCGAGCGGGGTGGGCACGCGCCAGCCGAACCAGGTGATGCCCGGGTCGAGCGCCTTGCGCGCGGCGGCGGAGACGTTCAGGTGCGAGAAGATCGCGCGGCGCATCGGTTCGACCGCGTACGTGAGCGGATCGAGCCGGTTGAGCACCGCCAGCCACTGCGGCAGGGCGGCGACCGAGAACATCGCGCCGGAGAGGAAGAACATCGGCATCACGACCATCTGCATCAGCGCCATGAACGACTGCATCTGGTTGATCCGCGCGGCGAACATCACGCCGAAGGCGGTGATCGCAAACGCCACCAGCAGTGACAGCCCGAACAGCTCTACGATCAGGCCGAGGTTGTAGGGGATGTCGACCAGACCGGCGATCGCGATCACGATCAGGCCCTGGAAGCCGGCGACGGTCGCGCCGCCCGCGACCTTGCCGAGCACGATCGAGCTGCGACGCACGGGCGCGACCATCATCTCGCGCAGGAACCCGAACTCGCGATCCCAGACGATCGAGGCGGCCGAGAACATCGCGGTGAACATCACCGCCATACACAACACGCCCGGGTAGATGAACGTTTTGAAGTTGACCCCGTGCGTCCCCCCCTTGGCCAGCGTCCCGATGCCCGTGCCGAGCACGAACAGGAACAGGAACGGCTGGATCAGCGAGGTCAGGATCCGCAGGCGGTCGCGGCTGAAGCGGATCAGCTCGCGCTTCCACACGACGCGGATCGCGCGCAGCTCGCTGCGCAGGCTGCGCGCGGGGACGCGCACGCGGGCGACGTGGTGTGCGGGTGGCCCGGAGGAGGCGAGCGGGGCCGGCGAGGCGGTGGCAGCCGTGGGAGATGTGGTCTCGGTGACCATGTCAACGACTCATCATCCGCGCCATGTTGCGGCGCATGTCGCTCTGGCCCGATTCCTCGGCGTCGCGAATCGTCTTGCCCGTATACGACATGAACACGTCGTCCAGCGAGGGCCTGGACAGATTGACCGACCTGATCGGCTGATCGAGCTCGGCGAACAGGCGCGGCACGAACTGCTCTCCCGCCGACACCCCGAACGTGACCGCCCCTTCGGCGATCGTCGCCTCGATCTCGAACTTCTCGCGCAAGGCCGCGATCGCGGCCTCATCGTCCTCGGTCTGGATCTGCACGCGGTCCTTGCCGACGCTCGCCTTCAACGCCTCGGGCGTGTCCAGCGCGACGATCTTGCCACGGTCCATGATCGCGATCCGATCGCAGTACTCGGCCTCGTCCATGTAGTGGGTGGTCATGAAGATCGTGATGTCCTCGTCGTGCTTCAGCTCCGATATATAGCTCCAGATCGAGCTTCTCGTCTGCGGGTCCAGCCCGACCGTCGGCTCGTCCAGGAACAGCACCCGCGGCGAGTGCAGCAATCCCCGCCCGATCTCCAGCCGGCGCTTCATCCCGCCGCTGAACGTCATCACCAGGCTCGCCCGCCGCTCCCACAATCCGACCATCTCCATCACCTGCTCCAGCCGCTCCGAAACCGCGCTGCGCGGCATTCCGTACAGCTCGGCGTGTAATCGCAGGTTCTGCTCAGCCGTCAGATACCCGTCGAGGGTGGTGTCCTGGAACACGAGCCCGATGTTGCGCCGCACCTCGTCGCGTTCGTGCTCGACGTCGTGGCCGGCCACACGGGCGGAGCCGCCGCTGGGCTTGACCAGCGTGCAGAGCATGCTGATCGTCGTCGACTTCCCCGCCCCGTTGGGGCCCAGGAACCCGAACGTCTCTCCGGGGGCGACCGTAAAGTCGATGCCCTTCACGGCCTCCAGCTCGCTGTAGCGCTTGACGAGGCCGTCCACCGCGACGGCCGGGGCCACCGCGTCACCTGGTGGTGGCGCGCCGCCGTTCGAGTGGGGTTCGGTGGCCACTTGGCTTAGGGCGTTCGACATTTCGAGGGCTCCAGAGGGCTCGGGCTCAGGCGTCCTCGCCCACGATACCGGCCTCAGAATCGCCCTCGCCGGGATCGCCGTCGGCGAGGATCCTGTACAGGTCTTTCCTCGTCGTCGTGAGCACTTTGCGAGCCTCGCCCATCTGCGCCTCGCTGCCGGTCTTCACGACCTGCGTGAAGGCGGAGGCGACCTCGCGGATCAACCTGCCCAGCTCGTGCGCCTGATCCGAGACATCGCCGCTCATCTGCTCCCACGGCGCCGGCGCCTCCTCGCCGCGCTCCTTCACGTACTCACGGCCCGCGTCGGTCAGCTCGAACAGCTTGCGGCCGTCCAGCTCTCGCGCGCGGATCAGACCCTCGTCCTCCAGCTGCTGCAGGGCCGGATATGTCGAGCCGGGGCTCGGGCGCCATACGCCGTCTGAGCGCTCCTGCACCTCCTGCATGATCTGGTAGCCGTTGCGCGGCTCCTCGCTCAGCAGCAGCAGCGCGGCCGTGCGGATGTCGCCGCGGCGCGCCTTCCGACCGCGGCCCCGCGGGCCGCCCGGACCGAAGCCGCCGAACGGGCCGCCGCCGAAGCCGCCGCCGCGCGGGCCGTGGCGATGACGATGCCCGCCGTGCCGGCCGGGCCCACCGTGACGGCCATGGCCCTCATCGCCCGGATCTCCTCCGGGGCCGCCCCTGCCACCGCTCATCGCGTGCAGCATGGCGTGGAGGTCGAACCGATTGCCTGAATTGCAGCGGCCTTCCCCTGTTGTGTAAATAGCATTCGCAAACATGTCTATCTCCTATCGTGAACTATCTTAGTAGGCTCACGATATATCGTAATCAACCTTCTGTCAAGTCCCTCTTGCGAAAGAGCCTTCCGACATGGGACTGACGAGGAGGTGCTAGTGGCGGAAGTGACGGCGGTCCGTCGCCACCATCGCGACGCCCGCCTTCTCGGCGGCGGCGATGACGTCAGGGTCGCGGATCGACCCACCCGGCTGGATGATTGCCGTGATGCCCGCCTGGATCGCCAGCTCGGGTCCGTCGGCGAAGGGGAAGAACGCGTCGGAGGCGAGCGCCGCGCCGGCCAGCAGGTCGGGCTGGTTGGCCTGGGCCTTCTCGACCGCGATCCGCACCGAGTCCACCCTGCTCATCTGCCCCGCGCCGATCCCGATCGTGGCGCCGCCAGCCGCGAGCACGATCGCGTTGGAGCGCACGTGCCGGCAGACCTTCCAGGCGAACAGCAGGTCCTCCCACTGAGACTCACTCGGTTGCCGCTCGGTCATCGATCGCATCTCCCCGCGTCCCTCGGTGACGGTGTCGCGGTCCTGCACGAGCAACCCGCCGAGGACAGGCTTGATCTCGACCTCCCCGCTCGGCTCGGGCCAATCAGCCAGCTCCAGCAGCCTGACGTTCTTTTTACCCTTCAGCACCTCGAGCGCGTCATCGTCATAACCCGGCGTGAGCAGGACCTCGATGAACTGCCCACTCATGCGCTCGGCGCAGGCGCGATCGACCTGGCGGTTGACGGCGATCACGCCACCGTAGGCGCTTTCGGGATCGCAGGCGAAGGCGCGATCGTAGGCCACCAGGACGCTCTCGCCCAGTGCGCATCCACATGGATTGTTGTGCTTGAGGATTGCGCACGCAGGTCCGTCAAAGGCCTCGACCAACTCGCGTGCCGAGCTCAGATCGAGCAGATTGTTGAACGACAATTCCTTGCCATGTAGTTGCCGCACCCCATCCAGCAGGTGCGTCGGAGACCCCACGCGCGCATAGAAGGCGGCATTCTGGTGGGGGTTCTCGCCGTAGCGCAGGTCGCTCACCTTCTCGTAGGCATCGCGCCAGGTCGGAGGAAAGCCCTCGTATGTGCGCTGGGCAAACCAGGTCGAAATCGACGCGTCGTAGCGGGCCGTGCACGCGAACGCCTTCGCCGCAAGCTGTTTACGCCGCTCGACAGACAGACGCCCGTCGGACTCGCGCAGCTCGCCCAAGAGATCCCCATAGTCCTCAGGATCGACGACCACAGCGGCAAACGCCTGATTCTTCGCGGCCGCCCTGATCATCGTCGGGCCGCCGATATCGATGTTCTCGATCGCCTCCCCCTCACTCGCGTCAGCGCGCGCGATCGTGCGCTCGAAGGGATAGAGGTTCACGCACACCAGGTCGACCTGCTCGATCCCGTGCTCGCCGGCCGCGCGCAGGTGCGAATCGTCGTCGCGGCGCGCGAGCAGCCCGGCGTACAGGCGCGGGTGCAGCGTCTTCACGCGCCCGTCCATCATTTCCGGGAAGCCGGTGAAGTCATCGATGCTCCGCACCGCGATGCCCGCGTCCGTGAGCGCGCTCGCGGTTCCGCCGGTGGAGACGAGCTCCACCCCCAGCTCGCTCAGGCCACGGGCGAAGTCGACGATGCCGGCCTTGTCGGAGACCGACAGCAGCGCTCGCCTGACCTGCACCTCGCCGGGCCGCGCCCGCTCGATGCCGGTAGGGCCGGCCTGCTCGTTCTCGGCTGTCACGGCTGGCAGATTATCCGGCGGTGGTTCTCGGGGTCGGGGCGCAGCGCGCCACGCGCGAACAGGCGCACCGCCTCCGGCAGCAACGCGTGCTCGACCGGTCGCAACGCCTTCAGCACCTCTCCGGGGTCGCGCGCATCCGGCAGCTCGAGCGCGCGCTGCAGGATCACCGGCCCCGAGTCCACGCCGGCGTCGACGAGGTGCACGGTCACACCGAACACCTTCACTCCATACGCCAGCGCCTGCCCGATCGCCTCGAGTCCCGGGAAGGCGGGCAACAACGAGGGGTGAACGTTGATCACCGCGTCTGTGAAGCGCCCGAGAAAGGCCTCACCGAGCAGCTCCATGTATCCGGCCAGCACGACCAAGCGCACGCCCTTCCCCTCCAACCAGTCCGCGATCGCGGCGTCGCGCGCCTGGCGGTCGGGGTACTGCGAGCGGGGGAACACCGCCGTCGGCACCCCGCGCTCGGCCGCACGCGCCAGCGCGGGCGCGTCCGCGACGCTCGATGCGACCGCCACGATTTGCGCCTCATGCCCGTGCACCGTGTCGAGCAGCGCCTGCAGATTCGTGCCCGTACCCGACACGAGGACGGCGATCGGCAGCTGCTCGGACACGCGCGCCACGATATCGGTCAGGAGACGGTGTGACTCACCTCACAGACGGCCGCGCCAACCGCCTGTTCAATAGACGGCGAGGGTGGAGAACAACAATCGAATTGAGGTTCCATGTTTGCATCCATCATCATCGTGCTCGTCATCCTCGCCGCTTTGGCGAACGCCTTGCGGACGGGGCGTCGGGACATCATCACCAGCCGTCCATATAACAATCGCTACAACGCAGCCTCCGGCGCCCGCGAAGACGCTCTCTTTGAGTAGCCGAACCTAGGCGCGCATGAGGGGCAGCGAGGGGCCCATCGGCGGCTAGTCGTCCTCCAGCGCGTACTTGCCGTTCGCCCCGTCGCTGCCCGCCAGCGGATACTCGCCGGTGAAGCACGCGTCGCAGTGGGTCTCGCGAGTACCGGCGATCGCCTCGTACACGCCCGCCATCGACAGATAGTGCAGCGAGTCGCAGCCCAGCTCCTGCGCGACCTCTTGCCGCGTGCGGCCGTGGGCGATCATCTCCTCGCGCGTTGACATGTCGATCCCGTAGTGGCACGGGTGCTTGATCGGCGGCGCCGAGATCCTCAGATGGACCTCCTTCGCGCCCGAGTCGCGCAGCATCTGCACGATCTGCCTGGTCGTGTTCCCCCGCACGATCGAATCGTCGACAACCACGAGCCGCTTGCCCGCGACCACCGCAGGCAGCGGGTTGAACTTCAGCCGCAGTCCGTGCTTGCGCAGCTCCTGCCCTGGCTGGATGAACGTGCGCGCGACGTAGCGGTTCTTCACGAAGCCGTCGTCCTGGGGGATCCCACTCGCCCGCGCCAGGCCGCGCGCGGCCGGGTTGCCCGAATCCGGCACCGCGATCACCACATCGGCCTGCACCGGCGCCTCGCGCCAAAGGATCTCGCCCATACGCCCGCGCGCCACCTGCAGCACCTGGTCGTTCATGCGCGAGTCCGGGCGCGCGAAGTAGATGTACTCGAACACGCAGAACGCCTTGCGCGCACCCTCCACCACCTGGCGACTGGAGCAGCCCTGATCGCTCAACGTCACCACCTCGCCCGGCTGCACGTCGCGCAGGAACTTCGCGCCGATGATGTCCAACGCGCACGACTCGCTAGCCACGCAATAGCGCGTAGGGGTGGGTGTTGGGCTCCCATCATTTTCCTCAGCGCCCACCGGCTCGAGCGTCCCCAACGCGAGCGGGCGCAGCCCATGCGGATCGCGGAAGGCGACTACGCGGTCCTTCGTCATCACCACCGTCGAGAACGCGCCCTTCAGCCGCGGCAGCACCTCGGCGATCGCGTCCTCCACGCGCTCGGCCGGATGCGTCGCGATCAGCGCGGCGATGATCTCCGAGTCCGAGGTCGAGCTGAACGTGACCCCCTTCGCCAGCAGCTCGTTGTGCAGCTCCACCGCGTTGATCAGGTTGCCGTTGTGGGCCAGCGCCACCTCGCGTTGCGAGCCGCGCGTACCCACCGAGCGCTGCACCGGCTGCGAGTTCTCCCAAGCATTCGAGCCCGTCGTGGAGTAGCGCACATGCCCGATCGCGAGCTCGCCCGCGAGCGTGCTCAGATCGTTTTCGGTGAACACCTGGTTGACCAAGCCGAGCTCGCGGCGCGTGATGATGTGCCCACCGCGATCGGCCGCCGCGATCCCAGCCGACTCCTGCCCGCGGTGCTGCAGCGCATACAGGGCGAAGTACGACAACCGCGAGACCTCGTGGCCCGGTGCGTATATGCCAAATACACCGCACTCGTCGCGCGGTCCGTCGCGGTCCTCCAACTCGGGCGCCGGGGGGCGGGTGGGCCTCGGGCGGGCGGGCCCTTCTAAAGACGCCATCGCTGTTTTCACGCTAGCAGGCCCCCTCACCCGAACAACCCCGCGAGCGCGCCGTATGCCTGCGCGAGCTCCGCGAGCGTCACGCCGAGCGTCAAATCGCCGATCGTGACCTGAAGCGCATCGCCGCCGACCGTGCCGATGACGTGCACGGGCGTGCGCCGGCCCAGCGAGCTGACGCCGCTCGAGGTGCCGCTGACCAGAAAGCCGCCGGGAGCCTCGCCGAAGAGGTGGGCTAACGGATCGCCGTCGCCGGGCGCCGGGAGCCGCACGTCTGCCCCCAGCCCCCCCGCAAGGCAGCACTCGGCGAGGGCTGTGGCGAGACCCCCCTCGGCGATGTCGTGGGCACTGGAGAGCGCGCCGACGCGCACGGCGCCGCGGATCGCGAACTGCGCGGCGTGAACCGCCCTGATGTCGATGTCAGGCAGTCCGTCCGGCAGCCCGTCGCCGCGCAGCTTGGCCAGCTCGCTCGCGGCCAGCGACGGGGCGAAGGGACCGATGAGCGCAATCTTGTCGCCCGCGCGGGCGAAACCGAGGCGCCCGGCGCTGCGCGCGTCGGGCAGATGGCCGACCATGCCGATGACGGGAGTTGGGTAGATCGGGCCGGAGGAGGTCTCGTTGTAAAGGGAGACGTTGCCGCCGACGATCGGCGCCTCCAGCGCGCGACAGGCATCGCCAAGGCCGCGGACGGATTCGGTGAGCTGCCACGCGACATGGGGGCGCTCGGGATTGCCGAAGTTGAGGTTGTTGGTCGTGCCAAGCGGCTCGGCGCCGACACAGGCGAGATTGGATGCGCACTCGAGAACCGCCTCGATCGTGCCGCGGTACGGGTCGGCCGCGACCCGCCGGCCGTTGCAGTCGATACTCACGGCCAGCCCAGGGATCGGCCCGCCCTCGCCAGCCGGGTGGGAGTCGCCGGCCGGCTGGAGATCGCGATCGAGCGCCAGCACCGCCGCGTCTGCCTGCTCGGGGCGGCGCACGGTGCGCGACTGCACCACCGCGTCGTACTGCTCGAACAGCGGCCGTCGCGAGGCGATATTAGGCGAGCCCACCAGCGCCAGCAACGTCTCGCGCGGCGAGGTGTCCGCGGCAAGCGACGCCACCGGCGGGCGGTAGACCGGGTCGCTCGGCTTAACCGGCTTCAGGTCATACAGCGGGCAGTCATCGACCAGCGCTCGCACCGGCATATCCCCGACCAGATCGTTCCCGTCAAACACCCGCATCCGGCACGTATCGGTGACCGTACCGATCGCCGTGCCGTTCACCTCCCACTTCTCACACAGCGCCAGCACCAGCTTCAGCTTTGCCGGCTGCACCACGCACAACATCCGCTCTTGGGACTCGCTCACCATCACCTCAAACGGCTCCATGCCAGGCTCGCGCAGCGGGATCATCGCGACGTCGAGATCGATCCCCACCTCGCCCTTGGAGGCCATCTCCGCGGCGGATGAGGTGAGGCCCGCCGCGCCGAGGTCCTGCAGCGCCACGATCAGCCCCCGCTCCAGCAGCTCCAGCGAGCACTCCAGCAGCTTCTTCTCCTCGAACGGGTCGCCCACCTGTACTGTCGGACGCTTGCCCTCGTCCGCCTCGCCCAGCTCCGCCGAGGCCAGCACCGATGCCCCGCCGATCCCGTCGCGGCCGGTGCGGGCGCCGAACAGCACGAGCGTGTTCCCCGGTCCGGCGGCCGCGCTGCGCACCAGCTTCTCGCGCTCACCGAGTCCCAGCGCCATCGCGTTGACCAAGCAGTTCTGCTCGTAGGGCCCCTCGAAGTACACCTCCCCGCCCACGGTCGGCACGCCGATCGAGTTGCCGTAGTGACCGATGCCCGCCACCGCCCCGTCGAGCAGATAGCGCGAGCGTGTGCCGGAGCCAGAGCCCAGCGGGGCATCGAGCGGCTCGCCAAAGCGCAGCGAGTCGAGCACCGCGATCGGCCGCGCCCCGATCGCGAAGATGTCGCGCAGGATGCCCCCCACGCCCGTCGCCGCGCCCTGGAACGGCTCCACCGCGCTGGGATGGTTGTGCGACTCGACCTTGAACGCACACACCAGACCGCCCCCCACGTCGACCGCACCCGCATTCTCACCGGGACCCATCACCACGTACCTACCCTCCGTCGGCAGCGTCCGCAACAGCTTCTTCGAGTGCTTGTACGCGCAGTGCTCGCTCCACAGCAGCGAGTACATCGCCAGCTCCACTTGATTGGGCGGGCCATCCTGCTTCTCGCAGACCAGCTCGTACTCGGCGCGGGTCAACCCAAGCTTCAGCGCGTCCTCGACAGTCGGGAGCACAGCGCTATCAGGCATGCACGCCCTCTACCGTCAAACGCATCGACTCGAAGATCTTCAGCCCGTCCGCCGAGCCACCCATCAGCTCAGCGACCGCGTGCTCAGGGTGCGGCATCAACCCGAAAACGTTCCCCCGCTCGTTGCTCACCCCCGCGATGTCGTGCACCGAGCCGTTGAAGTTCTCGCCCGCCGCATACCGCAGCACCAGCTGGCCGGCCCGATCCATCGCCGCCAGCGTCTGCGCATCCGCGTAATAGCGCCCCCACGAATGCTTCGCCGGGATGCTCAGACGTTCGCCCAGCGCGCATCCGTGGGTGAACGAGCCGCCACTGCTGAGCACCTCCAGCCCGACCTGTCTGAACGTGAAGCGCCGGTTGATGTTCCCCAACAGCGCCCCCGGCAGCAGCCGTGCCTCGCACAGCACCTGAAAGCCGTTACAGATCCCCAGCACCAAGCCGCCGTCGCCCGCGAAGTCGATGACCGACTCCATGATCGGTGCAAACCGCGCGATCGCGCCCGCACGGAGGTAGTCGCCGTAGGAGAAGCCCCCTGGCACAACGATCGCATCAACGCCTTTCAGGTCGCGATCGCGATGCCACAACAGCTCGGCGTCACCGACCCGCTTCGCTGCGTTCAGCGCATCGACCTCGTCGCAGCTGCCGGGGAACTGAAGGACACCAAACTTCATCCCTCGAGGACGATCTCGTAATCCTCGACAAGCGGGTTGGCGAGCAGCTTCTCGCACATCGACTCCAGCTGCGCGGGATCCTCCACATCGAGCTCGACCAGCCGGCCGACATGGACATTCGCGACGCCAGCAAAGCCCAGCGCGGGCAGAGCACGCTCGACGGCCGCGCCCTGCGGGTCGAGAATGCCCGCCTTGGGGCGGATCAGCACCCTGACTCTCACGCCGTCCGCTCCAGCCACGCCGCGAAGGGCTCGCCGGTGATCAGCTCATACGCCTCCAGATACCTTGCTCGCGTGCCCGCAACGATGTCTTGTGGGATCTCCGGTGCGGGCGGTCGCTTATCCCAGCCACTCTGGGATGCCCAATCGCGCACATACTGCTTGTCGAAGCTCGGCTGCCCCTGCCCAACCTCGTAAGAATCTGCCGGCCAGTAGCGCGAGGAGTCAGGCGTCAAGACCTCGTCTCCCACGACCAGCTCGTCGTTGTCGTCGAGGCCGAGCTCAAACTTCGTATCGGCGAGGATCACCCCCCGCTCGCGCGCGTGCTCAGACGCAAAGGAGTACAGCTCGATCGACACATCACGGACACGCTCCATCAATGCCCTGTCACCGACCAGCTCGGCCGCCTGATCGAAGTCGATCGTCTCGTCGTGGCCGACATCGGCCTTCGTGCTCGGTGTGAAGATCGGCTCGGGCAACCGCTCTGACTCGCGCAATCCATCCGGCAGCTCGATCCCTGAGACCGTGCCCGTGGCCTGGTAGTCCTTCCAGCCGGACCCCGTGATGTAGCCGCGCACGACGCACTCGACCGGCAGCATCCGCAACTTGCGGACCACCAGCGCCCGTCCGCTCACTTCCCGCGGAACGCCCTCGGTGGCGGAGATCAGGTGGTTGGCGACGATGTGCTGGGTCTTTCCGAACCAGAACACCGACAGCCCCGTGAGCACCTTGCCCTTGTCGGGGATCGGCGTGGGATGGACCACGTCGTAGGTCGAGATGCGGTCGCTCGCGACCATCAGCAGCCGCTCGTCGAGGCCATACATCTCGCGGACCTTCCCTTTGGCGATCAGCGGCAGGTCGACGAGGGTGGTCACGTGGCGCGATGCTAGCAATGGAGCCGGGTGTGTAGTCGGCGCTGGCCGGTTCGGGGACACGCGAGTGTCAACCGGTCCGGTCAGGCGATCTTGTCGAGACGCCTGATGATCTCTTCGGCGTAGCGCGTGTAATGGTCGTAGGTGAAGATCGCGTCGAGATCCAAACCGGCCGCGCGGTCATCGCTTGCGAGCAGCTCGCGCAAAGGGGTGCCTTGATCCCAGGCGCGCTGTGCCAGCTCCTGGACGATCCGGTAAGCCTCGTCGCGGGTCATTCCGGGGTGGGCGGGATTTGGGTGGGCGGGATCCCCTTCTATAAGCGCCAACAGCACTCTCTGAGAGAACAGCGCGCCGTGGGTCAGCTCGAGGTTCTCGCGCATGCGCTCCTCGTTCACCTGCATGCCCTCGACGAGCGCGATCGTGCGAGCTTGGAGATAGTCGAGCAGGATTGTCGAGTCGGGCAGGATCACACGCTCGACCGAGGAGTGGGAAATATCGCGCTCGTGCCACAGCGCGACGTCCTCCAAGGCCGCCTGAGCGTTGCCGCGCAGCACGCGCGCCAGCCCGGAAATCTGCTCGCTCTTGATCGGGTTGCGCTTGTGCGGCATCGCGCTCGAGCCCTTCTGGCCGATGCGGAATGGCTCTTGCACCTCGCGCACCTCCGTGCGCTGCAGCTGTCTGATCTCGGTCGCGAATCGCTCGAGACCCGCGGCAGCGAGCGCGATCGCCCCGAGCAACTCAGCGTGTCTGTCACGCGCTACGACCTGCGTGGAGACGTCCTCGCGCGCGATATCCAGACGCTCCAATACGCGCACCTCGAACTCGGGACTCGTCGCCGCGTACGTTCCGACCGCACCAGAGATCGCCCCGACCACCACCTGTGCAAATGCGCGTTCTAAGCGCAGCGCATTGCGGTGCGCCTCAAACGCAAACCCCGCGAGCTTCACCCCGAAGGTCGTCGGCTCGGCGTGGACCCCATGCGTGCGGCCCACGCACAGCGTGCGCGCGTGCTCACGCGCGCGTGTGACCAACGCGGCGACGAGGGCACGAGCGCCCGGCACGATCACCTCACCGACGGCGCGCAGCTGCAGCGCGAGTGCGGTATCGAGCACGTCCGAGGAGGTCAAGCCGAAGTGGATCCAGCGTCCCGCCTCGCCCGCGGAGGCGGCGAGCACGTCCACGAACGCGGCCATGTCGTGATCGGTCAGCTGCTCGCGCTCGTCCACCGCCGTGACGGTGAACGTTGCCGTGCGAATCGCCTCGAGCTCAGCCGGAGATGGCCCCTCGCCTGTGCCGAGCAGGCCGGGCAGCTCCTCGCACGCCGCGATCTCCACCCGGCGCCAGGTCTCCATGCGAGCCTCATCCGTCCACAGACGGCCGAGCTCGGGGCGGGTGTAGCGCACGATCATGCGGCGAGAATCTGCGCGGCGAGGATTGCCGCGTTGCGCGCGTTATCCAGACCCACGCACGCCACGGGCACACCGGGGGGCATCTGCACGATCGAGAGGATCGCGTCGAGGCCGCCGGCGGCGGTCAGGCGACCGGAGAGCGGCACGCCGATCACCGGCAGGTCGGTGTGCGCCGCGACGGCGCCCGGCAGCGCCGCGGAGATGCCCGCGCCGGCGATGATTACGCGCAGGCCGCGCATTCGCGCGTTCTTCGCGTAGTCGGCAACCACATCTGCTTCGCGGTGCGCGGACATCACCCGCAGCTCGTGCAGGATGCCCCGCTCTTCGAGCTCGCGCGCGGCCTTCTCCATCGCCTCCATGTCGCTCTTCGACCCCATCACGATGCCGACGCGCGGGGCGTCGACGTCGATGTCGTCGAGCTGCGCCTGCACTTCAGCCTCCTGCATCGGCTCGGGCGCGAGCGAGAGGCCTGAGGGCACGCGCTCGCTCATGCCGCCTTACCCGCTTGCGCGGCGATGTCGCGCCTGAGCTGCATGCCGTCGAAGGAGATCATCTCGGAGGCAGCATACGCCGCGCCACGGGCGGATTCCGGGTCATCGCCGAGCGCGGTCACGTTCAACACACGCCCGCCCGCTGTGACCACGCCAGCGGTGGTGCGTGCCGTGCCGGCGTGCGTCACCTCGATCGTCTCCGGCACCTGCTCGAGACCCGCGATCAGATCGCCATTGGAGAAGGACGCGGGGTAGCCGGCGCTGGCCAGCACGAGCGTCACCGCCCACTGTCGCGACCACTCCAGCTCGACCCCGGTGAGACCGCCCGGGCGGGCAGCCGCGAGCAGCAGCTCGAGCAGGTCCGAGCGCAACCGCGGCAGCACCGCCTGCGTCTCGGGGTCGCCGAAGCGCACGTTGAACTCGAGCACACGCAGACCTTCGGGCGTGAGCATCAGACCGGCATAGAGGACGCCGAGGAAGGGCATCTCTCGCGCGCGCATCAGATCGACCACCGGCTGGTGGACAGTGGCGATGATCTCCTGCACGCGCGCGTCGTCGAAGCCGGCCACCGGCGAGTAGGAGCCCATGCCGCCCGTGTTTGGGCCCTCATCGCCATCGCCGATGCGCTTGAAGTCGCGCGCGGGCGCCAGCGGCACGGCACGCTCGCCGTCACACAGCGCGAGCAACGAGAGCTCCTCACCGACCAAACGCTCCTCCACCAGGGCGCTGGGGTGGGTGGGCCCGCTCATCGTAAAGCGACCCTGCAGAAAGATCTCGGCTAGAGCAGCTTGCGCCTGCTCCCGCGTGTCGGCGACAGTCACACCCTTGCCCGCGGCGAGACCGTCGGCCTTGATGACCACGCCCGCGCCCAGCGATCCCGGCTGATGGGAGAGCTCGTCTACAGCAGCGATGCCCTCTTCCAGTGACTGAACCCGCGACCAGCGCGCCGTGGGCACACCAGCCTGCTCCATCGCATCCTTGGCGAACGCCTTCGAACCCTCCAGTCGAGCCGCGGCCGCGCTCGGGCCAAAGGCCGCGTGACCGCCCTCGGCGAGCACGTCTACCAGCCCCGCCACGAGCGGCACCTCAGGACCCACGACAGTGAAGTCGACACCCTCGCGCTCCACAGCCGCCAGGAGACCGTCGATGTCGTCGACAGCGACGTCGAGCAGGCGCGCATCGGCGGCGATGCCCGCGTTGCCCGGCGCGCACAGCAGCTCGGGCCTCTGCGGAGAACGCTTCAGCGCACGCACGATCGCGTGCTCGCGCCCGCCCGCACCGACGACGAGGACCTTCACCTCAGAGCGATGCGATGAACTCGTCTACAGGAATGGCAGAGAGCGTCTCGTAGCGGCCGGTGCCGCGCGAGCCCAGCTCGAGTGAGACGCGCGCCATTGTGCCCTCGTCGGGCGCCTCGATGACAGAGATGAAGTCGACGTGTCCGAGCGTCGCCCACTGCGCCTTCACGGTGGCGCCGAGCTGCTCGACCTCCTTGTTGACCTCGGTAATCCGCTGCGGATTGTTCTTCACGGTCTGCACGCCCTCGGGGGTGAGGGTCGAGAGCATGATGTACGTGGGCATGGTGGTGGCTCCTTCTCGTCGGTTGCGACCCAGTGGCTCAGGTCGTTTGTACCGGATCGGACACAGCCAGCGCGAGCTCCCCCTCCTGCGCGTCCACGGTGACGGAGTCGCCTTCGTGCAGCTCGCCTCGGAGCAGCGCCAGTGCGAGGCGGTCCGTGAGCTGCTTCTGGATCACGCGCCGCAGCGGGCGGGCGCCGTAGGTGGGGTCGTAGCCCAAGTCGCCGAGCAGCGTGCGTGCATCATCGGTCAGCGTCACCTCGATGCCTCGCTCGGCGACGCGGTCGATAACGCGAGCTACCTGGAGGTCGACGATCTCGGAGATCTGCTCGCGCGTGAGGGACTTGAAGCGCACGATGTCGTCGAGGCGGTTGATGAACTCGGGCTTGAAGTAGTCGAGCAGGCCGGCGCGCAGCTGCGCGTCGGCGTGAGCAGAGTCTGAGTCCGAGTCATCCGTACCGATGCCGACCGGAATGTTGGAAGTCATGATCAGGACGGTGTTCTTGAAGTCGACCGTCCTGCCCTGGCCGTCGGTCAGACGGCCGTCGTCCATCACCTGGAGCAGCGTGTTGAAGACATCGGCGTGCGCCTTCTCGATCTCGTCGAGCAACACCACCGCGTAGGGCCGCCGGCGCACCGCCTCGGTCAGCTGACCGCCCTCTTCGTAGCCGACATAGCCGGGGGGCGCGCCGACCAATCGCGAGACGGAGTGTTTCTCCATGTACTCGCTCATGTCGATCCTGATCATCGCGTCCTGTGAGTCGAACATGAACTCGGCGAGCGCCCGCGCGAGCTCAGTCTTGCCGACGCCGGTCGGGCCGAGGAACAGGAAGCTGCCGATCGGCCTATCCGGGTCCTGCAAGCCGGCGCGCGAGCGGCGCAGCGCGCTTGCGACGGCCTCGATCGCCTCGTCCTGGCCGACGACGCGTTCGTGGAGACGCTCCTCCATGTGCACTAGCTTCTCGGTTTCGCCCTCGAGCAGACGGCTCACTGGGATGCCAGTCCAGCGCGCGACGATCTCGGCGACGTCGTCGGCGTCAACCTCCTCTTTGAGGAAGATCGGACCGGGATGGGCGGGATCCTCATCCTGGTCGCGCCCAGGTTCGGCCGATTCGTGTTCGGCGAGCTCTTTTTCGATCTCCGGGATCTCCCCGTAACGCAGCTCGGCCGCGCGCTGCAGGTTCGCTTCGCGTTCCGCACGCTCCATCTCGCCATTCGCCTGCTCGAGCCGTTCCTTTAGATCGGAGACGCCCCTGATCGCGTCCTTCTCGGCCTGCCACTTTGCCTTCATCGTCTCCGAGCGCTGCTTCAGCTCATCCAGCTCACGCTCGATCGCCTTGCGGCGCTCCTTCGAAGCGGCGTCCTTCTCCTTGCGCAGCGAGGTCAACTCGATCTCGAGCTGCATCACGCGCCGGTCGACCTCGTCGATCTCGGTGGGCAACGAGTCGATCTCGATGCGGATCTTCGAGGCGGCCTCGTCGATCAAGTCGATCGCCTTGTCTGGCAAAAAGCGGTCGGCGATGTATCTGTGCGAGAGCGTCGCCGCGGCGATCAGCGCGCTGTCCTGGATGCGCACTTTGTGGTGGACCTCATAGCGCTCCTTCAGCCCGCGTAGGATCGCGATCGTGTCCTCCACGCTTGGCTCGCCGACCATCACCGGCTGAAAGCGCCGCTCCAGAGCAGCGTCCTTCTCGATGTACTTGCGGTACTCGTCCAGCGTCGTCGCGCCGACCGCCCGCAGTTCCCCGCGCGCCAGCATCGGCTTGAGCAGGTTCGAGGCGTCGACCGAGCCCTGCGCCGCGCCGGCGCCGACGATCGTGTGCAGCTCGTCGAGGAACAGGATGATCGTGCCCTGCGCGTCTGAGACCTCTTTCAGCACGCCCTTCAACCGTTCCTCGAACTCGCCCCGGTAGGCGGCCCCCGCGATCAGCGCCCCCATGTCGAGCGCGATCACGCGCCGCTCGCGCAATGACTCGGGGACGTCGTGAGAGACGATTCGCCGCGCGAGGCCCTCGACGATCGCGGTCTTGCCGACCCCTGGCTCGCCGATCAGCACTGGGTTGTTCTTCGTGCGCCGGCTCAGCACCTGGATCACGCGCCGGATCTCCTCGTCGCGGCCGATCACCGGGTCGAGCTTGTCCTGCTCGGCCATCTCGGTCAGGTCGCGCCCAAAGCGCTCGAGCGGGCTCTGCTCCTCCTCAGATTGACTCTGAGGGGCGGCGGGATTGGCTCCGTTAGGCGACATCGCTCCTCCTCTGTGGCGGCGCTCGGAACGGCGAGCGGGCGTCGGCGGCGCGCACGAGCTCTTCCCCACCACGATAGGGCACCGTCAGCTCGGCGCGGAAGGAGCGGCGCACCTCCTCCAGCTCCTCGGCGAGCTTCACCTGGGCGTGCAGCGCCTGCAGCTCGAGCTCCTCGATCCGAGCGTGCATCCGCTCGAGCTCCGCCTCCTGCTCGAGCACGCGCTCCACGCCGGCGAGGTTCAACCCGAGGTCGGCGGTCATCTCCTGGATGCGCCTCAGCTGTTCGACGTCGTCCTGGGAGTAGAGCCGCGTGCCCTTCGGCGAGCGCTTGGGCTCGATCAGGCCGCGCGCCTCGTACATGCGCAGCGTCTGCGGATGCATCTTCGCGAGCTCTGCCGCCACCGAGATCATGAACACCCCGCGGTTGGTCTCGACCTGGACGTGGGTGACGCTACGACGAGCCATCGCCGGCCTCCTCGAACAGCTCCGCGCGGGGGTCGCCGTTCATCACGGCGGCGAGCGCGTCGACGGCCGAGCGCTGCTCGTCGGTCGAGCTCCTCTGGCACGTCGATCATGAAGCGATAGTGGATGTCGCCTTTGGCGGTAGATTTGCCCGGCGGGTGGGGCGGGTGAGATCCCGATATTGGCGGCCCCTCGCCGCGCAAGCGCTGGACCGTGCCGTGCTTGGTCCCGGGCGGGACACGCAGCGTCTTGGTTCCGTTCAAGGTAGGCACCTGCACCTCGGCGCCGCGCAGCGCCTCGGGGATGCTCAGCGGCACCTCGACCTCGAGGTTGTTGCCCTTGCGCGCGAACACGGGCGAGGGCGATACGTGCACGATCAGGTACAGGTCACCCGGGGGGCCGCCGCCGGGCCCTGGCTCGCCCTTGCCGGCCAGGCGGATGCGAGAGCCGTCGCGCACACCGGCGGGGACGTTCACGCGCATGCGCTTCACCGTCCGCACGGCGCCTGAGCCCTTGCAGGTCGGACACGGATCTTCGATCACGGTCCCGGAGCCGCCACAGCGCGAGCACGGCTGGGAGATCGAGAACATGCCCTGGCCCTGAGTCTCGACCCCGCGGCCTTCGCAGCGGGGACAGACCGTGGGGGTCGTGCCGGGCTTCGCACCGGTGCCGTGACAGGTCCCGCAGGTCGTGCGCATCGGCACCGACAGCGGGATCTGCGCGCCGGAGATCGCCTGGTCGAAGGAGATCGAGACCTGCGCCTCCAGGTCGTTGCCACGCTCCACGCGCGCGCGCCGAGCGCCGCGGCCGGCGCCCGGGTGGGTGGTCCCGATCCCCCGAACAGGTTGGAGAGGATGTCCCCCATCGAGGAGGCGTCGAAGTCGAAGTTGCCGAAACCGCCGAAGCCAGATCCTGCTCCACCCGCCCCGCCGGTGGCGGCGAAGGGCCCGGAGTTGGTGTCGTACTGTTTGCGCTTCTCGGGGTCGCCGAGCACGTCGTGGGCCTGGGAGACCTCCTTGAAGCGCTCCTCGGCCTGCTTGTTGTCAGGGTTGCGGTCGGGGTGGTACTGGCGCGCGAGCTTGCGGTAGGCCTTCTTGATCTCCTCGGCGGTCGCTTTCTTCTCGACCCCGAGCGTCTTGTAGTAGTCGGGACGCGATGCCATGCGCAACTCCCGCGGCTATGCGGCGACGAGCACCCGCGCCGGGCGGATCACGTTCGCGCCCAGCCGGTAGCCGGGCTGGTAGACCTCGACCACGCTCCCGCTATCGGCCCCCTCGGGAGGTTGGGGGGCAGTGGCCACGGCCTCGTGCAGAGCCGGGTCGAAGGTGTCGCCGGGAGCCCCGAAGGACTCGATCCCGACCCGCGCGAGCCCTCCACTCAGCTCGGCGCGCACGAGGCGCACGCCGTCGAGCAGCGGATCGTCCTGCGCCGCGGCGCCCAGCGCGCGGTCGAGGTTGTCGAGTGCCGGCAGCAGCTCCTTGCAGAGCTTTGCCACGCCACGCTCCTGCGCGGCGGCGGACTCGCGCGCGACGCGCTTGCGGTAGTTCTCGAAGTCGGCCTGCGTGCGCTGCGCGAGCGCGAGGTACTCGTCGCGCTGAGCGGCGACATCGACCAATTCATCGACATCGCCCTGGAGCGCCTGCTCGTCGCTCGCCTCGCCCACCTCCGGCTCAGCCTCGTTGGATCCCGCCGCGCCGTCCCCCGGTGTGTCATCCCCCGGCGCGGGCACACCGGGGGACTGCTCATGGACCTGCTCCTCGATCGTCTGCTCCGCGTCGGTCATATCGATCAGCCCTGCGGCTCGTCGACTACCTCAGCATCGACGACGTCCTCCTCATCGGAAGAGGACGTGCCGGCGCCGTTCGCTCCAGCGTCGGCGGCGGCGTCACCGCCGGAGGCTGCCGCCTGCTCCTGGGCGCGCTGGTACATCGCCTCCGAGACTGCATGGAAGGCGGTCTGGAGCGTCTCGGTCTTGGCGTTGATCGCGGCGGGGTCCTCAGACTCGAGCGTCTCGCGGACCTCCTTGATCGCGGCTTCGATCCGCTCCTTGGAGTCGGCGTCAACCTGGTCGCCGAGGTCTGAGAGCTGACGCTCGGCCTGGTAGGCGGCGTTCTCGCCGTTGTTGCGCGCCTCGGCGAGCTCGCGGGCGCGGGCGTCCTCCTCGGCATGAGACTCCGCGTCGGAGACCATGTTCTTGATCTCCTCCTCGGACAGCCCAGAGCCGGACTTGATCTCGATCTTCTGCTCCTTGCCCGTGCCGAGGTCCTTGGCCGAGACGTTGAGGATGCCGTTCGCATCGATGTCGAACGCGACCTCGATCTGGGGGATGCCGCGCGGCGCCGGCGGGATGCCGGTGAGCTGGAACTTGCCGAGCGACTTGTTGTAGGCGGCCATCTCACGCTCACCCTGAAGCACGTGGATTTCAACCGAGGGCTGGTTGTCCTCGGCGGTCGAGAAGACCTCGCCCTTGCGCGTCGGGATCGTTGTGTTGCGCTCGATCAGCTTCGTCATCACGCCGCCCTTGGTCTCGATCCCGAGCGTCAGGGGAGTGACGTCGAGCAGCAGCACGTCCTTCACGTCGCCGGCGAGCACGCCGGCCTGGATCGCAGCGCCGACGGCGACGACCTCATCGGGGTTGACCCCGCGATGGGGCTCCTTACCCGTGAGCTCCTTGACCTTCTCCTGCACGGCCGGCATGCGCGTCATGCCGCCGACGAGCACGACGTGCTCGATCTCCTTGACGCCCTTGTCTTTGGCGTCGTCGATCGCCTGGCGCACCGGCGCGACGATCTTCGCCAGCAGGTCCGAGGTCAGCTCGGAGAGCTTGGCGCGCGTGAGGCGCGTGTCGAGGTGCTTGGGGCCCGAGGAGTCTGCCGTTATGAACGGCAGGTTGATCTGCGTCTCCTGCGTGGTCGACAGCTCGATCTTCGCCTTCTCGGCCGCCTCGTAGAGACGCTGGAGGGCCATCGGGTCCGCAGAGAGATCGATGCCCTGAGACTTCTTGAACTCGGAGACGAGCCAGTCGACGATCGCCTTGTCGAAGTTATCGCCGCCGAGGTGGTTGTCGCCGGCTGTGGACTTGACCTCGAACACGCCGTCGCCGATCTCCAGCACGGACACGTCGAAGGTGCCGCCGCCGAGGTCGAACACGAGGATCGTCTGGTCTGACTCCTTGTCCAGGCCGTAGGCGAGCGAGGCTGCGGTCGGCTCGTTGATGATGCGCTTGACATCGAGGCCGGCGATCTTGCCGGCGTCCTTGGTGGCCTGGCGCTGGTCGTCGTTGAAGTAGGCGGGGACGGTGATCACCGCGCCGTCGACCGACTCGCCCAGATACGCTTCGGCGTCGGTCTTCAGCTTCTGCAGGATCATCGCGGAGATCTCGGGCGGGGAGTGCTGCTCGCCGCCGGCCTCCACGCGCGCGTCGCCGTTGGGACCGGAGACGACCTTGTAGGGGACGATCGACTCCTCCTCGCGCACCTCGGCCTCCTTGCGGCCCATGAAGCGCTTGATCGAGAAGACGGTGTTCTGCGGGTTGGTGACGGCCTGACGCTTGGCGACAGTGCCGACGAGTCGCTCGCCCGAGGCCGTGAAGGCGACTACGGAGGGGGTCGTGCGACCACCCTCGGAGTTCTCGATGACTGTGGGCTCGCCACCCTCCAGCACGGCCATGCACGAGTTGGTCGTGCCGAGATCGATGCCTATGGTCTTGGCCATATGGGAATACTCCTTAGAAGATGTTCTATAAATCTAAGTGCAAGTGTGGCAGATTTCCTGATAGGTGTCAAGACCCGCCTCAGCGAACCGGGTGGCTTGCCTTGTAACCGACCCCCGGCAAACGGGTATCACCGGACAGATGACCCGGCTGGAGCGCAACGTGAATATCGTCGCTGTCGTGGTTCCGTTCCTCGGTGTGATCGTGGCCGCCACGCTGATGTGGAATCGGTTCCTCGGCGTGCGCGACCTGGCGATCTTCGCGATGATGTACACGCTGACCGCGGTTGGCGTAACGGTAGGATTCCATCGGCTGCTGACACACCGAGCGTTCCAGACGCGTCCGTGGCTGCGGTACACGCTCGCAATCCTCGGGTCAATGTCGCTGCAGGGTCCTGTGATCGATTGGGTCGCCGACCACCGCAAGCACCACACGTTCACCGACGAAGATGGCGACCCGCACAGCCCGCATGCCGGGCACGGCGCCGGCCTGCGAGGGATGGTCGCCGGCCTGTGGCACGCACACACGGGCTGGCTGTTTCAGACCCACGGCCAGGCGTCCTCAAAACGGTTCGCCCGCGACCTTGTCGAGGACCCGACGATGCGTCGCATCAACCGTTCCTTTCCACTGATTGCTCTGGGCAGCCTGGCGCTGCCGTTCCTGCTGGGCTTCGCACTGAGCGGGGGCTCACTCGTCGATGGCGGCCTATCCGCCCTGCTCTGGGGCGGGCTCGTGCGGATCTTCCTCGTGCACCACATCACCTGGAGCATCAACTCGATCTGCCACTTCTTCGGCAGCCGCCGCTTCGACACCGACGACCAGTCGACGAACGTCTTCTGGCTGGCGCTGCCCTCGCTGGGAGAGGCCTGGCACCACAACCACCACGCCTTCCCCCAGTCCGCCTTTCACGGCTTGCGCTGGTATGAGCTCGACCCCTCCGGCTGGCTGATCCTGGCGATGGCGAAGGTGGGCCTCGCCTCAGACGTGGTCAGGGTGACGCCCGAGCGCGCCCGGGAAAAGCTCGCCGGCGCCGTGTCCGGCCCCGGAGCAGGGCCCGATTGCAGCGAGGGCAGGCCCGCGATCCAAACACGGGGCACGTGACAAAGGCGCCTGGCGGCGCTACCTTCCCTATGTGAGCCCGGTTGCGATACCAGCGGCGCTGGGGGGCGTGAAGGCGCCGGTCAAGCCGCGGCTGCGGGGGGTTTCGCACCAGTACGCGTTCTTCGTGTCGCTGGCCTGCGGTGTGGGCTTGATCCTGGCGGCGTCGGATGGACGCGCGCGCCTGGCGGCGGCGATCTACGCAGTCGCGGTGTCAGGCTTGCTGGGGACAAGCGCGCTGTACCACCGCGTGAGCTGGCGTCCGGGTCCGCGACGGTGGATGAAGCGACTCGATCACTCGATGATCTTCGTGCTGATCGCGGGCACGTACACGCCGGTGGCGCTGCTCGCGCTGAAGGGATCACTGGCGAACGTGATCCTGATCGTGCTGTGGGCCGGAGCGCTCGGTGGTGTGATCTTCAAGCTCGCTTGGATCGACGCGCCGAAGTGGCTGTTCGCGGCGGTGTACGTCGTGCTCGGGCTGGTGTCGGGGGCCGTCTTCGGCGAGCTGCCCGCGGCGATCGGGTGGCTGGGAGTGGCGGGCCTGGCAGCCGGCGGGGTGCTGTACGTGGTGGGCGCGGTAATCTACGCGAGTGGTAAACCGAACCCGTGGCCGCGTGTGTTCGGCTACCACGAGGTCTTCCACGCGCTCGTGCTCGCAGCGGCAGCTCTGCAGTACGCCGTAATCGCGTTCGCGGTGCTACCTCGCGGCTGAGTCAAGCAAACAGTTTTCGACCTGGGCACATGCGAGCCAGTGCGCATTCGTCGCAGGCGGGCTTGCGCGCGTGGCAGGTGCGCCGGCCGTGGCGCAGCAGGTTGACGTGCAGCTCGAGCTCCTCGCCCGGCGGGGTGAGCGCGAGCATCTGTTCGTGCAGCTGCTCGAACGGCGCACCAGCGCGCAGCAGGCCGAGACGGGTACTCACGCGCGAGACGTGGGTGTCGACCGGGACATCCCGCAGGCCGTAGGAGAACAGCAGTACGCACGCCGCGGTCTTGCGACCAACGCCCGGAAGCGCGGTCAGGAAGTCGCGACTCTCGTTCACCGTGGCCTCGCGCATCCAATCGAGACCAAGCGGCTCGCCGATCGCGCGCAGGATCGCCTGGATGCGGGCCGACTTGACCTTCGAGATTCCGCCTGGCCTGATCGCCTCCTCGACCTCTCTCACCGGCGCGTCGCGCACCGCTTCCCACGACTGGAAACGCTCCCGCAGCCGCAGATAGGCGACATCGCGGTTGCGGTCGTTCGTGCTCTGTGAGAGCACCGTCAACACCAACTCGGCGAGCGGGTCACCGTGTGGGCGCATCCGCGGTACCCCGTACACCGCGCGCAGGCGATCGCGCACCCTTCGTACCCGCGCACGCGTCGGTGCGGTCCAGGCGATGGGAGCCGCGGGTTTTTTTGTGGGACGGCTTGTGTGGCGGCGAGAGGCAGTCGATGGCACGAGGCCAACGGTAGTCGTATGCAAGCCGGCAACGATGGCCGCTATATCCTCGCCTGACTGTGCCTGACGTGACCGACCACACCGGCGATCTCGAAGGGCTCCCGGTCTTCTGGCGCAGTGCGCCGCCCAGCGACGAGAATGATGGTCGGGCGCCGGTGCTCTACCTGCACGGGGTGCCCACTAGCTCCGATGACTGGGTGGGACTCCGCGAGCGCCACATGAGCAGGCCGTGGTGGAGGCGGTGGTGGAGGCCCAAGCGGAGCACCGATGACTGGGTGGAGCTGCCCAAGTACAAGGTGGGATTTCTGGAGCGCAGCGGTGGGCTGGCGGTCGACCTGCCGGGCTTTGGACGCTCGGGAAAGCCCGGCAATCTGAAGTACACAATCGAGGAGTACGCGCGGTTCCTCGAGCGGTTTCTGGATCTTGTTGAAGTCGAGCGGGTACGTCTGGTGATGCACGATTGGGGAGTTGTGGGCCTGGCGTTCGCTCAGGCACACCCAGAGCGCGTCGAGCGTCTCGTTCTGATCAACGCGGTGCCGCTGCTGCCCGGCCACCGCTGGCATCCGATCGCGCGCATCTGGCGCATACCGTTGCTGGGTGAGCTCGTGATGGGATCGACCGTTCGCCAGCCCCTGCGTTTCGCCTCGAAGGAGTCCAACGTCACGCCCGGCCCGCTGCCCGAGGCGTGGCTCGACACCGTCCTCGATCATTTCGACCAGGGCACCCCGCGCGCGATCCTGCGCCTGTACCGCAGCTCTCCCCCGGAGGTGCTCGCGGCCGCTGGCGCGCGGCTCAGCGAGCTTCAGATGCCCGCGCTCGTGGTGTGGGGCGCCCAGGACCCCTACATCCCCGCCCGCTTTGCCCGCGCCTACGCCGAGGCGATTGGAGGTCCCGCCCACCCCGCGGAGCTGCTCGAGCTGCCCGACGCCGGGCACATACCGTGGCTGGACCGACCGGACGTCGTCGAGCAGGTCGTGGACTTCCTCGGCGCCGCGCCAGGATGAGCGACGCAATCGCACAGCGCCGTGGCGAGGTGAACCACGGGGCCAGCGCGCGCCGCGCCGGCATGAGGACGAGCGCGTTCGCGCGCAGCATCCCGGCGTGGGCGATAACCGCGACCTTTGCGCTCGCCTATGTGATCGCTGCGCCGCCCAGTACCGACCTCGCCGCCGCCACCTACCGCAGCAACCTGTTCTCTCGCGTCGGCTTCACCATCTGGGACAACTCCTGGTACGGCGGCCACCACCTGCCGGCGTACTCGATCCTCGCCCCCGCGCTCGGCGCGTGGATCGGACCGCAGCTGCTGGCCGCACTGTCGATGGTCGCCGCGACGGCGCTGTTCGCGCTGCTGATCGACGGACGCCTCCCCGCGCGGGCCGCTCGCGTCGCGGCGATCTGGTTCGCCGTCGGCGCGTCTGTCGGGCTGCTCTCCAACCGCATCCCGTTCGACCTCGGCCTCGCGCTCAGCCTGGCCTCACTGCTGGCCAGCCAATCTGCCAGCCGATCTGCGATCGGTCGCCGTTTCAGGGGCAGCCTTGCCGTCATGCTCGCAATCCTCTGCTCGCTGGCGAGCCCCATCGCCGGGGCATTCCTCGCGCTCGCATTCCTCGCCTGGACGCTCGCCGGGCGATCTCCGACGCGATCGCCGTCCGACGCGCAAAGCTCACACACCGGCCGTCCGCGCCGCGCGCTTGCCGCCTGGCCGCTTGCACTCACCGTCGCGGCGCTCGCGCCGATCGCATTGCTCACGCTCGCTTTCCCCGAAGGCGGCACCCAGCCGTTCGTCGCCTCCGCCTTCTACCCCGAGCTCGGCGTTGTCCTGCTGATCGCCGCGCTGATCCTCCGCGACCGCCGAGAGATCGCGGACGGCGGTGGCGCAACCGCCGCTCGCGTGCTGCCGATCGGCGTGCTGCTCTACGCTGCCGCGCTCGTCGGCGCGTACATGATCCCGACGGCCGTCGGGGGCAACGCCGACCGCCTCGGCGCGCTGCTCGCCGGTCCGCTCGTCGCCTGCGCGCTACTGCCGCGCCGCCCGCACCTGCTGCTCGTGCTCGCGCCATTCCTGCTCTACTGGCAGGTGAACGCCCCGATCACGGATTTCGCCCTAGCCGCGTCGGACCCGGCTGTGCATGCCTCCTACTATGCGCCACTGCTGGGCGAGCTGCGCGCGCTCGGCGTCGGCTACGCCGGGCGTCCCGCGCGCATCGAGGTCGTCCCCACCCGCGATCACTGGGAGGCACGCTTCCTGGCCGCACACATCGCGCTCGCGCGCGGCTGGGAGCGCCAGCTCGACAGCGACCGCAACGGGGTCTTCTACGAAGACCGCCCGCTCACACCGGCGCGCTACCACGCGTGGCTGCTGGACAACGCGATCTCCTACGTCGCGCTGCCCGACGCGCCGCTCGACTACTCCGCCACGGCTGAGGCCCGGCTGCTGCGCGGCGTGCACACAAGCGCGGGGGACGCCAGCGGCGGCACTGAGAACAGGGGCACCAGGGGTGAGGACAGAAACGGGAACGGGGCATCGTCCTACCTGCGCGAAGTCTGGCGCTCGGCGCACTGGCGCCTGTTCGTGGTGCTCGGCGCCCAGCCCTTGGCTCAGCCGCCGGCCATGATGACGAGCCTCGACAGCGACTCCTTCACGATCGCCGTTCCGCGAGCAGGGAGCATGACGGTGCGCGTGCGCTTCACCCCCTACTGGGCAATCTCGGGCGGGCGCGGATGCGTGCGCGAAGCCCCGGGCGGCTGGACCGAGGTGCAGGTCCGGCATGCGGGCAGCATGCATGTTGGCATCGACTTCTCGCTGGAGCGGGTATTCGACCACGGCCCCCGCTGCCACCTGGGTTGATCGATGGCCTTCCTTTAGATACGCCTTCTTTACATCGTCTAGGCTTCTCGGCGATGCTCGCCCGCGCTCGTGTCCTGCAGGCGCGCCTCCTGCCGCAAGGATGGCTGGACGTGCTGCGCCAAGTCACCCTGTTCGTGGCCGCCTATCTCGCTTACCGGCTTGTGCGCGGGCTCGTCGAGGGCGACGCCAACGCTGCCTTCGCCCATGCGCGCGATGTGATCTCGCTCGAGAGCACGCTGCATTTCTTTGTCGAGCCCTCGGTGCAGGCGTGGGCGTCCGGCTCGCACGCACTGATGGCCTTCTCCAGCTGGATGTACGTCAACGCGCAGACAACGGTCACGATCAGCGCGCTCGTCTACCTGTACCTGCGCCACAACCGCAACTTCTACTTCGTGCGCAACATGTTCATGATCGCGATGTTCATCGCGCTGATCGGCTACACCGTGTTCCCGACGGCGCCGCCGCGGTTCATGCCCGAGTGGGGTTTCATCGACTCGGTCTCAGACTTCACCGGCATGCACGTCTCGCACGCCAGCGCCTCGCTGAACGCTTTGTTCAACCCCTACGCCGCCGTTCCCTCGATGCACGTGGCGTTCGCGCTGATGATCGGCTGGCCGCTCGCGCGCCTGGCGCGCCATCGCATCGTCAGCGTCCTGTGGCTGCTCTACCCCTTCCTGATGGCCTTCGTGATCGTGGTGACCGCCAACCACTTCATCTTCGACGCTGTGCTCGGGGCGCTCACCGCAGGGGCATCCGCCTACGGCGCGAGCTGGCTGGCGCGTGCGCGACCTGAAGTCTGGCGCTTCTCGGCGGCGCCGGCCGGATGAGCGAGCCTGACGGCTCTAGGACTATGGCTCCCCGCCGCCACGAAGCTCCGCCGCGACGCCTGCGCCGTAACGCCGCTCGGGCCGGGCGTCCCCGCGCACGCGCACCGATCGGCTCTGGCGAACGGCGGGAGCTCGTACGCAACCGCTTGATCGAGTCACGCTTGACGCCCAACGCGATCTCACTCACCGGCTTCGCGCTGAACCTGCTCGCCGCAGTGCTGGTGTGGGAGCGACTGTTCTTCCTCGGCGGCGTGGCGTTCATTGTCGGCTCAGTGATGGATACGCTCGACGGCCGCTACTCGCGCATGTCGGGCAAGGGCACCCCCTTCGGCGCGTTCCTGGACTCGACGCTCGACCGCATCGAGGAGGGGATCGTGCTGACGGCCGTCGCCGGTGACTTCGCGCTGAACGGCAACCGCGTGGCGGCCGCCGCGGTGGTCGTCGCGGTGCTCAGCTCGCTGATGGTCAGCTACACCCGCGCCCGCGCGGAGGCACTGGGCGTGGAGTGCAAGGTCGGTATCGCCACGCGGCCCGTGCGTGTCGTGATCCTCTCGATCGGGCTGATCTTCGCCCGCGGCGCCTCGCTCGGCAACTTCGCGCTGCTGCAGCCCGCCGTGTACGTGCTGGCGGCGCTCAGCCTGATCACCGTCGCCCAGCGCATCTGGCACGTGCGGGGGGAGCTGTCCAGGTCGGTGTGACCTGAGGCATCCGGCGGAGTAGTCTCCTCCAAGCCCGCTCGATCCCCATCCGGCGGTCCCGTTTGTTTGAGGGATGGAGCCCATCAGGCTCTATCGACCGGGCCTTCGCCCCTCGAGGAAGGAAATTTCACTCGTGAGCACAGAGCAGAGCAACGGCGTCATCGCAACGGCGCCGCTTCCAAGAAACGGCACATCCAAGAACGGCGCCGCGCGCTACCAATCTGAGAAGATCCGCGTCGCGATCATCGGCGTTGGCAACTGCGCCTCGGCGTTCGTGCAGGGCGTCCAGTACTACGCCGAGGCCGATCCCAAGCAGGACGTCCCCGGCCTGATGCACGTCGACCTCGGCGGCTATCACGTGCGCGACATCGAGTTCACCGCCGCCTTTGACATCGACAAGACCAAGGTCGGCAAGGACCTCGGGCAGGCGATCTGGGCCGGGCAGAACAACACGATGAAGTTCGCCAAGGTGCCGCGCAATCTCGGTGTGCCCGTGTACCGCGGCATGACCCACGACGGCCTCGGCAAGTACCTCAAAGAGAAGATCTCAAAGGCACCGGGCGAGACCGCCGACATCGTGCGCATCCTGCGCGAGACGCACACCGATGTGGTCGTCTCCTACCTTCCCGTCGGCTCCGAGCAGGCCACCAAGTGGTACGTCGAGCAGGTGCTGGAGGCGGGCTGCGGCTTCGTCAACTGCATCCCCGTGTTCATCGCCCGTGAGGACTACTGGGACCGGCGCTTCAAGAAAGCCGGGCTGCCGATCGTGGGCGACGACATCAAGTCGCAGGTCGGTGCCACGATCGTGCACCGCACGCTCGCGCGCCTGTTCGAGGAGCGCGGCGTGCGCATCCAGCGCACCTCTCAGCTGAACGTCGGGGGCAACATGGACTTCTACAACATGCTCGAGCGCGAGCGGCTGGAGTCCAAGAAGATCTCAAAGACGAACGCCGTCACCTCGATCATTGACCACGAGCTGGCCCCCGAGAACGTGCACGTCGGTCCCTCGGACTACGTGCCGTGGTTGACCGACCGCAAGTGGGCCCACATCCGCGTCGAGGGCCAGGCGTTTGGCGACGTCCCGCTGAACCTCGAGATGAAGCTCGAGGTGTGGGACTCCCCGAACTCGGCCGGGATCGTGATCGACGCCGTGCGCTGCTGCAAGCTCGCGCTCAACCACGGCGTCGGCGGGCAGCTCGACGGGCCAAGCAGCTACCTGATGAAGTCGCCGCACAACCAGCGCCCCGACAACCAGGCCCGTCTGGACACCGAGAAGTTCATCGCCAAGTACGCCGGAAGGCCGAGAACGCGAGCTAAAGAGCTTGGCGCCGGGCGCAGGACAGCGGCCAGGACCACCGGTCGGGGCAAGGCGGCCAAACCGGGAGCGCGGGCGGAGAGCGCCACCAAGACGCGCTCTGCCGTCGGCTAGCCGGCTCGCCGACGAGACGATGGCGGGCCCAACGGCATCCGCACCGTTCTCGATCGCCCACGTGACCCCGTATCCATGGGAGGAGCGGGAGAACGAGGTAAACGCCTACGTTGAGCGCGTCACCCGCGAGCTCTCCGAGCGGGGGCATCGCGTACTGGTGGTCGCCCCCTCGCGCTCGCAGGAGCGGGTGCGGGCTTCGCGGCGCGGGCTGAGGGCGGCGCGAGCCCATCCAGAGAACCTGCTGGAGGGAACCGACGACGGCACGCCCGCGGTGATCGCCGTCGGTGAGGTGCTCGACCTTCAGGCACCTGCCCGTCCCGGCGCCCGCCGGCGGGCGCCCGCGCTGCCGATCGACGTGGCGCGAACCGTCGAGGAACTGCTGAGCGCCGTGCCGCTTGACTTCGTCCATGTACACGAGCCGTTCGCGCCGAGCACCTCGAACGCCGCGTTGCGTCACTCGCGCTCGCTCAACGTGGGCTCCTTCCACGCGCCTACCGAACGGTTGCTCTCCACGCTTGTGGCCCGGCGCTTCGTCGAGACCTTCTTCGGGCGATTGGACGCACGCACCGCGAGCTTCCCGGCCACCGCCGAGCTGATGGCCCACCACTTCCCGGGCGACTATCGGATCGTGGCGCCGGGGGAGGGGGCAGTGGACGAGCTGGAGGACATCTACCGCGGGCTCGCGGCGCGCAGGCACAGCCAAAGCGGTGATCCGGCGCTGCACCGGCGGCTGGCCAAGCGGTCGCTGATCGACGTCGACCTGCACATGCACACCGACCACTCGGGCGACTGCGCCACCCCCGTCGAGGTGCTGCTCGCCACCGCCCGCGAGCAGGGGCTCGGCGCGATCGCGGTGACCGATCACAACGAGATCTCAGGCGCACTGGAGGCCCGTAAGCAGGCTGCTGAATTAGACGCCGCCCAGCCCGTGAAGGTGATCGTCGCCGAGGAGGTCAAGACCGCCGGCCAGGGCGAGGTGATCGGGCTGTTCATCGAGGAAAAGATCCCTCGCGGGCTGAGCCTGGAGGAGACCGTCGCCGAGATCAAGCGCCAGGGCGGCCTCGTGTACGTGCCCCATCCGTTCGATCGGATGCACTCGGTTCCCGACTACGAGCACCTGTTGACGATCATCGACGATGTCGACGCGATCGAGGTCTTCAATCCACGCGTGGCGATTGGGGCGTTCAACGAGGAGGCGGTGCGGTTCGCCGCCAAGTACCGGATCCTCGCGGGGGCCGGCTCGGACTCGCACGTTGCCCAGGGTCTCGGCTCAGTGCGGATCCGGATGCGCGACTTCGACGGGCCGGCCGAGTTCCTCCAGTCCCTGCGCGACGCCGACATCCTCACGCGCCCCTCTTCGTTGCTGTACGTGCAGGCATTGAAGTTCCTGCAGACCCGGGCCACGCCTCCGTCGGCGCGGCGGGCGAGCAAGGCCCGGCGCGTCAAGCGCGTCAAGCAGGCCCCGGGAGACGGTCGCCGCAGGTAGCGAAAGCGCAAGTCCTGGTGCACGGGCAAGGACAAGTGTCGGCGTCGTCAAATCCCTCGGGGCGATGCCCGTGACCGATGATGAGATCCGCGAGAAGTACCTGGAGCGCGCTATCCGCGAGCTGAACTCGCTCACGCGCGAGCTGCAGGCGTGCCCGCACTGCCCGCGTGGCAACCTGATGCCGGTGCTCGGATCGGGCCACCCCCAGGCGGACATCATGCTGCTCAAGCATGCCCCCATGCCTTCGGAGATCGAGGAGGGCGTGGCCTTCTACGGACGCGCCGGCGGCGCACTGATGAAGTCGCTCAAGCGACTGTCGATCGACCCGCTCGCGGTCTACGGCACGCTTTGCGTGAAGTGTCCCCTGAGCGACTCCTCACTCGCGGACTTCGCGTGCGTGGCGCGAGTGGTCGAGGAGCTCGCGATCGTGCAGCCGAAGATCGTCGTCGTGATGGGCCCCGAGGCGCTCAGCGCGCTCGGTGAGCTGGAGATCCCGCTCGCGCGGCCACTTCAGCCCAGGCTGGGCGAGGTCCAGCGTTTGACGCCGACGATCGACGCGCTGTACGTGCCAAACATCGACGAGTCACTGGATGAGCAGGACGCCAAGCGCGCGTTCTGGGCTGCGTTCCGCACGCTCGGGGATTGGTACTCGGCACAGCCTCCGTACTAGCCGAGCGTCAGGTCGTAAGAACGATCTTGCCAAGCTTGCCGCCGGCCGCAAAGCGCTCGTAGGCGTCGGCGGCGCGCTCGAGGGGGAAGGTCGCGGCGATCGGCACACGTAGGGCGCCGAACTCGAACAGCGGCAGCACCTCGTGCTCCAAGCGCCTCGCCGTGACGGCTTTCTCCTCCAGCGAGCGCGCGCGCAGGGTGGAGCCGTGGATGCGGGCGCGCTTGCCCATCAGCGCGAGCAGGTTCAGCTCGCCCTTCGCCCCGGCGGCGACACCGATCACGGCGATCCGCCCTCCGGTCGCGAGCGCCTGCAGGTTCTCAGCGAGATTTGGCGCCCCGACGAGCTCGAGAACCACGTCGAACGGCCCGTGCTCGGCAAAGCCCTCGGGCGCGATCGCCTCGGCTCCGAGCGCGGCGACCTGCTCGCGCAGTCCCTCGTGACGCACCGTCGCGGTCACCCGCGCCCCTGCCGCGCGGGCGAGCTGGATCGCCGCGGTGCCGACGCCGCCGGCGCCGCCGTGCACGAGCAGGCGCTCGCCGGGACGCAGCTCGGCCTGGACGAACACGGCATCGTGCGCGGTGGTGAAGACCTCGGGCAGAGCGCCCGCGGCGGGCCAGTCGAGCGACTCCGGGACCGGCATCAGCAAGCGCTCGTGCACCGTCATCAACTCTGCCTGCGCGCCGCCGCCGACGATCGCCATCACGCGGTCACCCACCGCGAAGCGCTCGGCTCCAGCGCCAAGTGCATCGACCACGCCGGCGAGCTCCATACCGGGGATGTCCTGCGGGTAGCCGGAGGGCGCCGGATACAGTCCGCGGAGCTGCATCATGTCGCCACCGTTCAGCCCTGCGGCGCGGACGCGCACGAGCACCTCGCCGGCGGCAGGCTCCGGATCGGGGTGCTTCTCGATCACGATCTGCTGGTCGCGAATGGTGGCAGCGTGCATCGGTGGAAGCCTACTCCGGGCCCACAGCCGCGATCTCTGGCTCCGCCGAAGCCCCCGTCTCTCGCTCGGCGGGCGCCGGCGGGCCTGCAAGGCGCTCGAAGAGGGCTACGCACTCGATGTGATGGGTTTGGGGGAACATGTCCACCGGACGCACCTTGAGCAGCGTCCAACCGGCCTCCTGTAGCTGAGCCGCGTTGGGCGCGAGCGTCGTCGGGTTGCAGGACACGTAGACGATGCGCTTGGGGGAGGCCTCGATGATCCGACGCACCACTTTCTGAGAGAGCCCGGCGCGGGGCGGATCGACGACCAGGACATCGGGGCGCCCGGCGCGCTCCACCAGCTCTCCCAGAGCCAGACGGGTGTCGCCGGCGAAGAACTGAACACTGGGTATCTCATTGCGCCGCGCGGCGGCGATCGCATCGGCGACAGCCTCCTCGATCAGCTCGATCCCCCACAGCTCGCCGGCACGCGGGGCCAGCGTGAGCGCGATCGTGCCGATCCCGGAGTAGAGGTCGTACACGCGCTCCCAGCCCTCCAGCGCGGCGTACTCGACGACCACCTCGTACAGCAGCTCCGCCATCTCGGTGTTCGTCTGGAAGAACGCCTCAGGGGAGATGCGTAGGTCGAGCTCGCCGAGGCGCTCGGGCAGCTCAGCCTCGCCCCACACCAGCTCGGTGTCACCCCCCGCGGTCGTCTCCGCGAGGCTGCGTGAGCGCGTCCACAGCACGCCGGACAGGCTCTCCCCCAAGGCCTCGCTCAGGGCCTGCGCGAGCGAGCCGGCCTCGAGTTCGCCGTCGGTCGTGACGATGCGGATCTGCAGCTTGCCGGTGCGCCGGCCTTCGCGCACGACGAGGTTGCGCAAACGCGCCCGCCCGTCCGGCCCCGGCCCCGTCCGCTGCAGATCCTCGCCCGGGCGGCCTCTGCGGCCCGCTCCACGCTCCCAGGAGGTAAGCCCCTGCTCGCGACACCAGCGCAGCGCCACCTCGCGCGCAATGTTGCCCAGCTCGGAGGCCAGCAGACAGTCCTCGATCGCGACCACGCTGTTCCCGCCCGCCGGAGCGTGGAAGCCGCAGAGGAGGCCTGGGTGGGTGGGGTCTGGATCCACGACCCCGAATGAGTACTCGAGCTTGTTGCGGTAGCGCCACTGTTCGAGCGCGGGCACGATTTCCTCCAGCTCGAACCCGTCCAGTCGCCCGATCCGCCGCAGCGCATCGTCGACCTGCGTGCGCTTGATCTCCAACTGGCGCTCATAGGGGAGCACCTGCCACGGCACTCCGGGATGATCGGCGCGCGGGGCGATCCGCTCAGGACTCGGCTCGAGGATCTCCACGGCGCGGGCATGCGCGTAGTTGCGCTTGCGCTTGTGTACGACCGCGCGCACGCGATCGCCCGGAATCCCACCGGCGACAAACACGACATAGCCGCCGTCGCCCAGCCGCGCGACGCCCTCTCCGCCGAAGGCGAGCGAGTCAATCCGCAGCTCCAACTCGTCCCCCCGCTGCGGGCGGGGGGTGTCTGAGTCGGGATTCACGCGGGTGCCAGCAGCAGCTCGAGCAGTGCCTTCTGCGCATGACGGCGGTTCTCGGCCTGGTCCCAGATGCGCTGGCGGGAGCCGTACAGGACCTCGGCGGAGATCTCCTCGCCTGGGTGCGCCGGCAGATCGTGCATCGCGAAGGCACCCGGCGCGGCGGCATCGAGCAGCGCCTCGTCGATCCGGTAGCGCCCCAGCGCGGCGCGGCGCTCCTCAGCGGTGGCCTCGTCGCCCATACTCACCCACACATCGGTGTACACCGCCTGCGCGCCGGCCACCGCCTCGAGCGGATCGGTGTAGAGCTCGAGCGAGCCCGGAGCGCCGGTGGGCAGCGCGAGGTCCTCCTCCAGCGCGTAGCCCGCGGGCGAGGCCACCGCGACATCCAGCCCAGCAAGGGTGCCGAGCAGGGCGAGCGAGCGTGCGACGTTGTTGCCATCGCCCACATACGCGATCCGCGGGTGGGTGGGACCCTCAAAGGTGCCGAGCGCCTCGCGCAACGTGAGCAGGTCGGCCAGCGCCTGGCAGGGATGATGCAAGGCGGTGAGCATGTTGAAGATGGGGATGGAGCTGTGCTCGGCCAGCTCCGCGAGCATCGCATCGGCACCCGTGCGCACGCCCACGGCGCAGACATGCCGGGAGAGCACCAGGGCGGTGTCGCGCGGGGACTCTCCGCGCGAGAGCTGCAACTCGTCGGCGCGCAGCACGACGGCATGACCACCCAGCTCGTGGATACCGACCTCGAACGACAGCCGCGTACGAGTCGACGGCTTCTGGAAGATCAGGGCGACACTCTGACCGGCTAGCGCCCGGGACGAGTGCGGCGCCCCCTTCAGCTCGAGCGCGCGGTCGAGCAGCGCATCAAGCTCCGCCGCCGTCAGCTCCGCCCCCGTGAGGAAATGGCGTGTCATGGACCGGCCAGTCTAGGTTAGGCTGAGCACAACGTCCGCGAGAAAGGATCGTCCGATGAGAAGAGGCCCGCTGCTACCCGTCGTGATCGCCTGCTCCGCACTCTTTTTCGTGGCGGGCTGCGGATCGAGCAGCTCCAGCGGCACGACCAGCTCCACGACCGCCAGCACGAGCACCAGCGCCGCCTCCGTGGGCCTGAAAACAGATTCGACACCAAAGTACGCAGCCCCGGCGACCTCGGCGCCGGTGCAGAGCGGGACCGTGCAGATCGCCTATCGCAACATCGCGATCAACCCAGACACGATCAAGGTGAAGGTGGGGAGCACGATCAAGTGGACGAACTACGACGCGGTCGAACACAACGTCACCAGCGAGGGCGGCCCGCAGAAGTTCGCCTCAAAGGACTTCGGCGAAGGAGGCACCTTTGAGATCAAGGCGGCAAAACCCGGAGTGATCCACTACGAGTGCACGATCCACCCGGCGAGCATGAACGGGACGATCGACGTAGTGAAGTGAGCTAGAGAAGGGTCAGAAGCGGGGGCGCGACTCAGCCGAAGCCGGCCAGGCCCTCCTGGATTAGGCTGGGCCAGCCCATCGAGAAAGGATCGCCGATGACGAGAGTCCCATCTGTTCTGATCGCCTGCTCCGCGCTCCTGCTCGTGGCGGGCTGCGGATCGAGCAAATCCAGCAGCGGCACGACCAGTTCCACGACCGCGAAAACTAGCGCGCCCTCCGGAGGCCTGAAAGCGAACACGACACCGAAGTACGCCTCTCCGTCCTCCTCCTCGCCCGTGCAGAGCGGGCTCGTGCAGATCGCCTACAGCAACATCGCGATCGACCCAGACACGGTCAGAGCAAAGATCGGAAGCACGATCAAGTGGACCAACAACGATCCTGAGAAGTGCAACGTCACGAGCGAGGGCGGACCGTACAAGTTCGCCTCCAAAGACTTCGGCGAAGGCGGGAGCTTCGAACTGAAGCTCGAACGAGCGGGAGTTATCCACTACGAGTGCACTTATTACCCGACCACGATGAACGGAACCATCGAAGTCGTGAAGTAGCGCCAGGCGCTAGCCGAATTCGGGGCGGCCCACGTCGGGGGTCGACGCGGTCGCATAGGAGCGACGTGGTATGCGCCCGGCGGTGTGCGCCAGGCGGCCGGCCTCGATCGCCTGACGCATAGCCCTGGCCATGCGTACGGGATCCTGAGCGCGAGCGATCGCGCTGGCGGCCATCACCGCATCACAGCCCAGCTCCATCGCCAGCGCAGCGTCGGAGGCGGTGCCGATGCCGGCGTCGAGCACCACCGGAACGTCCACGGCTTCGCGGATGAGGCTGATGTTGTAAGGATTGCGGATGCCCATGCCGCTGCCGATCGGTGACCCCAGCGGCATCACCGCGGGACAGCCGATGTCAACCAGGCGCCGGGCGAGGATCGGGTCGTCGGTCGTGTAGGGCAGCACGACAAAACCGTCGTCAACGAGCTCCTCGGCGGCGCTGAGCAGCTCGGGGGCGTCGGGCAGCAGCGTGTCCTCGTCGCCAATCACCTCGAGCTTGACCCAGTCGGTCTGAAACGCCTCGCGCGCGAGCTTGGCGGTGAGGACCGCGTCGCGCGCCGTGTAGCAACCCGCGGTGTTCGGCAGCAGCTCGACGCGCGCAGCGGAAAGCACGTCCACGAGCGAGCCACGCGCGGCCGGATCGACGCGCCGCAGGGCGACAGTCACAAGTTCTGAGCCGCTCGCCGCGATCGCTTCGGCGAGCAGCTCCAGCGACGGGAACCCGCCCGTGCCGAGCAGCAGTCGCGAGCGCAGCGTGCGCCCGGCGATCGTCAGGCTGTCCGTCATCCGCCCTGCATCGCTGTCAGTACCTCGATACGTGCATCTTCCGCAAGCGTGAACGTCTCCCACCCAGCTCGTGGCACGACCTCGCCATCGACGGCGATCGCAACTCCCTGGGTTGTGATAGTCAACCCTAGACCTACCAGCACTGAAGCCAACGTCTCGCCAGCCTGAAGGTCCGCATTCTCTCCGTTGACCATGATCATGCGGGCACCGCCGCGAAACGATCTGGCCGGCAGGCCGCCGCAGACGGCCTTTGAGACTCGCCAGCTAGGGCACTGACGACCAGCTCGGCGGTGAGCGGGGCGAGCAGGATCCCGTTGCGGTGGTGGCCCGTTGCCCACGTCAACCCTTCGAGCGTGCCGGAGCCGATCACCGGCACGTTGTCGGGCGTGCCCGGGCGCAGCCCCACGCACAGCTCCTCGATCTGCAGCTCGCTCACGCCGGGGAGGAGCTCGTGCGCGTCGCGCAGCAGCTCGTACACACCGCCCGCGGTCGCGTGCCGCTCGAAGCCGCGCTCCTCGACGGTGGCGCCCAGCACATAGCGGCCGTCCGCGCGCGGGACCAGGTAGCCGCCCTCGAAGCGCACCACGCGCTCCAGCAGCCCGGGTCCGGCGGGGTCGCACAGGCGCAGGATCTGCCCCTTGACCGGGCGCACCGGCACGCACGCCGCGGAGGGCAATCCCTGCAGATGACCACTCCAGGCGCCGGCGGCGATCACCACGTGGCGCGCGGGATAAGACTCGCCGTCCCTGAGCGCGACGCCCATCACCCGCGCGCCGACGCCGTCCAGTTCGACGCGCGCCACCGGCGAATGCTCGTGCAGCCGCACCCCTGCCGCCTCACACGCCCGCCGCAGCGCCGCGAGCACGAGGCGTGGATCAACCGAGTGGTCCTCCGGCGCTTCGAAAGCCAAACGCATGGTCGGCGCGAGGGCGGACTCGCGCTGGCGGGCCTCACTCGGTCTGAGACGCGTCGTGCGCAGGCCCAGCGATTCGCGCCACGCGATCTGGCGCTCCAGCTCTTGCGCCTCATCATCGTCGCGGGCAACCACCAGCGTGCCCGTCGCGCGCAGTCCGACCTCGTCTCCGCCCGAGGCTACTTCCAGTGCGCGCGCGAACCCGGGCCACATCTCGGCCGAGCGCAGCCCCAGCTCGAGCAGCGCCTGCCCGGCGTCACCGAACTCGACCTCGGCGACCGGCGCCAGCATCCCGGCGGCCACATGCGAGGTACCGCGTCCGACCGTGTCGCGCTCGAGCACCGTCACCGACATCCCCTTCTCCCGCGCGCGCCATGCGACAGTCAACCCGATGATGCCGCCGCCGACGATCGCCACGTCCACTTCAGAGTCGATGCCGCTGGACATGGGTTGATGCTAGCCCGGTGTCAGAATTGAGATCGATGATCGCTGCAGACCTCGGCGCCGACCGGCGTGCGCGTTTGGCCGCCGCGCGGCTGTATCTCGTGTGCGGACAGGCTTCCGACCGGTCCGCGGCCGGCGGACGCACGCTGGGAGACCTGTTGCGCGAGGGGATCGCCGGGGGCGTCGACGTCGTGCAGTTGCGCGAGAAGTATCTTCCCGATGAGGAGCTCCTCGCCCTCGCCAATGCCGCACAGGCGCTGTGCGATCGGCTCGGGGCACTGTTGATCGTCAACGACCGTCCGCTCGTCGCGCGTGACGTGGGCGCCGCCGGAGTGCATGTCGGACAGGACGACATGCCCGTCGCGGAGGTGCGCGAGCTGGTCGGGTCCGACATGCTGATCGGGCTCTCGACCCACGCGCCCGGCGAGATAGACACTGTGGACGCAGGGCTGGTTGACTACATCGGCGTGGGGCCGATCCACGAGACCCCGACCAAGCCCGGGCGTCCACCGGTGGGACTGGAGCTCGTGCGCTACGCCGCCGAGCACGCGTCGGTGCCGTTCTTTGCGATCGGTGGGATCGACGCCGAGAATGCGGCCGACGTGATCGACGCCGGGGCGAGGCGAATATGCGTACTCCGGGCTATCAGCTCCGCCGAGGACCCCACCCGCGCGGCGCGTGAGCTGCGTCAGTTGCTCGACGCGCACCCCCTGGAGAAGCTGAGTTGGCGCCGCCCAGCCGCAAGCACCGTCCAGCTGAGTCTCTGATCGGAGACGTGTCGACTGGCGCAACGGGCACCGACGAGGAGCGTACATCGCGTGACGAGCTCCTCCGCGCCACCCTGGAGCCACTGCGCGAAGGCGAGCGCCCACCCGCGCTGCTCGTCGCGATCGCTCTCTGCGTCCTGCTTGCCTGCGCGGTGACCGTCGGCGCAGCGACCGTCCATAACCTCAGTCGCCACGGCGGCTCCCTCGCCGGCGGAGTTTTCCTGGCGATCGTCCTTCTGCTCCTCGCCCAGGGCATGTACCGGCGGCGCTACTGGGCGGTACTAGGCTTCGAGGCGCTGCTCGCCTTCCAAATCATCGTCACCTCGCTTGCACTCGTCGTGGCGTCCACGATCACCGCCGCGGCCATCTGCCTGCTCAGCGTCGGGCTCGGCGGCTGGCTGTTCTGGAAGCTGGTTAGGGTCATGGGACGCATCCAGGCGGGCGAGCGGAGACTACAAGAGACGCTTCGATAGGCTCAGCCCTCGATGGCAGAGACAACCTATGACTGCATCGTGATCGGCTCCGGACCGGGCGGCTATGTCGCCGCGATCCGCGCTGCCCAGCTCGGGAAAAAGACCGCCGTGGTGGAGAAGGACAAGGTCGGCGGGCGCTGCTTGAACTACGCGTGCATCCCCGCCAAGGCAGTCCTGCGCTCGGCCGACCTGCTCACGGAGATCCGCGAGGCGGAGGAGTACGGACTGAAGGTCACCAGTGTCGAGGTCGACTATGCCGGCGTGCAGGCCCGGCGCGAGAAAGTTGTCTCCACGCTCACCGGTGGCGTGAGCGGGCTGTTCAAGAAAAACGGGATCGACCTGATCGAGGGCGACGCCGACATTGACCGCCGAGGGCGACGTGCGCGTCGGTGAGCAGACGATCGCCACCGAGACGGTAATCCTTGCCGCCGGCTCGATCCCACGAGCGATCCCGGGTGTTGAGTTCGGCGGGCGCGTGATCGGCACTGAGCAGGCTTGGGCGCTTGCAGAGCTGCCAGCGCGGATGGCGGTCGTCGGGGGGGAGCATCAGGCGCGGAGATCGCCTCAGGCTTTGCCAGGCTTGGCAGCGAGACGCTGCTGCTCGAGGCACTCGACCGTGTGCTGCCGAGCGAGGATGCGGACATCTCGCGGCTGGTCGAGCGGGGCCTAAAGCGCCAGGGCATCCAGATCCACACCGGCACTCCGGTAAAGGACGTGCAAGCGAGCGATAGCGAGCGTGAGCTTCGCCTACGGCGAGGAGTCCGCCGAGGTCGACTATCTCGTGATCGCCGCCGGACGCGGCGCGGACGTCGAGGGGCTCGGCCTCGCCGAGGCGGGAGTCGAGCTGGATGAGCGCGGGCTGGTGAAGGTCGATGGCGCAGCTGCGCACCTCGCGCGCGGGCGTCTATGCGATCGGCGACCTTGTCCCCGGCCCCGCGCTCGCGCACAAGGCATCCGATGAGGGCGTCATCGCCGCCGAGGACTCCGCCGGGCCTGCAGACCCATCCGATCTCCTACGTCGACATCCCGCGGGCCACCTTCTGCACGCCCAACGTCGGCTCCTTCGGCCTGACCGAGGCCCAGGCGCGCGAGCAGGGCTACGACGTGATCGTCGGCAAGGTGCCCTACGGAGCGGTCGGCGGCGGGATCGTCTACGGAGACCGCTCGGGCATGGTCAAGCTCGTCGGCGAGTCCAAGTACGGGGAGCTGCTCGGCGGACACATCGTCGGCGCGCGCGCGACTGAGCTGATCCAGGAGCTCGTCAACGTACGTGCACTCGAGGGCGGCTTCGCCGAGGTGGCGCGCACGATCCATGGCCACCCCACGCTGTCAGAGGCTGTGATGGAGGCTGGACGTGCCGCCGACGGCTGGTTGATTCACGGTTGAGGGCATGACGTCCGCCCGCCGGTGCTCGGGGTCGAGCACCGGCACGAGGCTGCTGTGCGGACGCGAGCACTAACCTCGGCGAGATGTCCGACCTGGACGCCGCCTTCTACTTCGACCTCGCGAGTCCGCTCGCCTACCTCGCGGCCGAGCGCGTCCTGCACCTGCTGGGTGGGCAGGCTCAAATAAATGCCGAGTGGCAGCCGGTGCTCGCACGCGAGCTATCCAATACAGAGTCGTTCGAGGCTTACCGCTGCCGCACAGAGGAGGAGACATTCCGCGCGGAGATCGAGCGCAACGCTCGCGCGCTCGGGCTGCAGCCACTGAAGTGGCCAAAACCCTTCCCGTTCGACAGCGCGCTGGCGATGCGAACGGCTACCTACGCCAAGTCGATCGGGCGCACTGTGCCGTTCGTCCAGGCTGCCTTCCGCCAGGCTTTCGCCGGCGGACACTCGCTCGAGGACCCCAACCTCGTGCTGATCGCCGCAGCGGCCTGCGAGATGCACCCGGCCGCGGTGCTCAAGGGCGCCGAGCTGCACTCGGTGGGCGACCAGCTGTCAACCGCAACTGCACTCGCGGAGCAGGCGGGAGTCACCGACGTGCCGGCGGTGCGCATCGGAGAGACGGTATTCGTCGGCGCGCACGCCGTCGAGGACGCAGCAGCCCACGCGACGACCGTGGGGACAGGATGAAGGCCAACCGCGCCTACCGGCTGATCGTCACCCGCGGCGGGCGGGCGCCCGCGCTGCTGGCAGACACTGGACGGGTCGACCACATCGAGGTCGTGGAGATCGACGCCGGAGAAGTGGTCCTGTTCTGGGACCGTCCACCCCAGGCCGCCTCACGGCTCGCACGGGCGCTACGCGCGGACCTGTCGCAGTTGGAGGCCGAGGAGTTCCTCGCGCGCTGGGCTACCGTGGAGCATTGATGACAAGCGTGCCCGAGTCTGAGGCCACACCCGGCATCCTTGAGCCACACGCCGCACGCGAGTGGCTTGAGACCATGACGCTGATCCGCCGTTTCGAGGAGCGCGCGGGCGAGATGTACGCGCGGGCGAAGATCGGCGGCTTCCTGCACCTGTCGATCGGCGAGGAGGCGACAATCGTCGGCAGCACGCGGGCGCTGAAGGAGACGGACTATCTCGTCTCGACCTACCGTTCGCACGGCTACGCGCTCGCGCGCGGCACTCCGCCCGAGCAGGTGATGGCCGAGCTGTTCGGGCGCGTCGACGGCTGTTGCGGTGGGCACGGCGGCTCGATGCACATGTTCGACCTCTCCCGCCGCTTCATGGGCGGGTACGGGATCGTCGGCGGCAACCTGCCGATCGCAACCGGGATCGGGCTGGCTAGCGACTACACCGAAACCGACGACGTGACCCTGTGCACGTTCGGCGACGGGGCGTCCAACCAGGGCACGTTCGGCGAAACTCTGAACCTGGCGGCGCTGTGGCGGCTGCCCGTGGTGTTCGTCGTGATCAACAACCAGTTCGGCATGGGCACCTCGCTCGCGCGCCACTCGGCCGTGACCGACCTGCAGCGCAAGGGCGAGAGCCTCGGTGTCCCCGGGACGCGCTGTGACGGGATGGACGTGACCGACACGCACGCGGTGATCGCCGAGGCTGTGAACCGCGTGCGCGAAGACCGCCGGCCAGTGCTCGTCGAGTCGGTGACCTACCGCTTCCGCGGCCATTCGATGGCCGACCCGGAGGAGTACCGCAGCAAGGAGGAGGTCGCCCACTGGCGCGAGCGCGACCCGATTCCCACGTTCGGCGAGCTGCTTGAAGGTGACGGGATCCTCGATGCGCAAGCGCGCGAGCAGATCGATCGAGAGGCAGTTCTCCGGGTTGACTGCGCCGTGGAGTTCGCGGAGGCCTCGCCGTTCCCCGCGTCGGAGTCGCTATACGAGGATGTGTACATCCTCGACCAACGCTCACGCGGCGACTACTCAGTCAGGACCACAGGCTCCCAGGAGCCCAGCTCCGACTCGGCGCAGAGCAGCGCAGGGGAGGTCCCCCGACGGATCACGACTGCGCTTGAGCTCAGCGAGGAAGGGTCCTGATGGCGGAGCTGCGCTACCGCGAGGCGCTGAACGCGGCGCTGCGCGAGGAGCTGGGGCGCGACGAGCGCGTGATGCTGATGGGCGAGGACATCGGTGTGTTCGGCGGGGCGTTCAAGGTCACGGCCGGTCTGCTGGAGGAGTTCGGCGAGCGGCGCGTGCGCGATACGCCGATCTCGGAGAACACGATCGTCGGGGTCGCCGTGGGCGCCGCGATGAGCGGGCTGCGGCCAGTGGTCGAGTTGATGACGATCAACTTCGCGCTGCTCGCGTTCGACCAGATCGTCAACAGCGCGGCCCACATCCGCTACATGTTCGGCGGCCAGGTCACGGTGCCGCTGGTGATCCGCATGCCCCAGGGCGCTGGCCACCAACTCGGGCCGACACACTCGCACTGCCTGGAGGCGATGTTCCTGCACGTGCCCGGCCTGCTCGTCGCCGTTCCCGCCACGCCCGCCGACGCGAAGGGCCTGTTGAAGACGGCGATCCGCGACGAGAACCCCGTGATCTTCATCGAGCACGAGTCGCTCTACGGCATCCGCGGCGAGGTGCCCGAGGACGAGAACACCACGGTCGACTTCGGACACGCGCGCATCGTCAGAGAGGGCTCAGACGTGACGGTCGTGGGCGTCTCGCGGATGGCGCTCACAGCCGAACGGGCTGCGGAGACGCTCGCGAAAGACCACGGTCTGGAGGCTGAGGTGATCGACCCACGCACGCTGCGCCCGCTCGATCTCGACACGATTCTCGAGTCCGTGCGAAAGACCAACCGCTGTGTCGTCGTCGAGGAGGGTTGGCCCCACGGAGGTGTCGGCGCTAACCTGGCTGCGCTGATCGCCGAGCACGCCTTCGACGAGCTCGACGCACCCGTCGCGCGCGTGTCCGGCGCCGACGTGCCGATGCCTTACTCCAAGCCCTTGGAGGACATCGCCTTCCCGCACGAGCCCCAGATCATCCAGGCCGCTCTGGCGGCGGTCGGACAACGCCCGGCGACGATCCCCGGAGCGCACTAGATGGCCGAGATCGTGATGCCCCGGCTTTCGGACACGATGGAGGAGGGCACGATCCTCAGCTGGCTCGTCGCAGACGGCGAGCCCGTGAAACGAGGACAGGAACTCGTGGAGATCGAGACCGACAAGGCGAACATGACCTACGAGTCCGACCAGGAGGGGATTCTCGAGACCGTTGCCGCCGAGGGGGACACCCTGCCTGTCGGCGCGCCCATCGCGCGAGTGGGTGACACCGGCGCAACCGCCACGACGAGCGCCCTCAGCGCGAGCGAGGCGCCTGCCGCGGAGTCGACCACAATCACCCAAGAGCCGCGCGCGAGCACACCCGCACCTCAGGCCGATCCCGCACTCAAGGACAGCTCACCCGCTGCGGGAGATGCTGCCGTTGCGCCGGACAACGAGCGCGTCAAGGCATCCCCACTGGCACGGCGCATCGCCCAGGAGAACGACATCGACCTGCACATGCTCACCGGCAGCGGCCCCGGCGGGCGGATCGTCAAGGCCGACGTGACAGTCGCCGGTGAGGGACCCAGCGATGGCGCATCCTCATCCGACGCAGGAGCGACCACGTCGCCCCCTGCAGGACTCGCGGGCGTCACGACCGCCAAGGGAGAGACCACCGTGGTGGAGCTGTCGCGCACCCAGCAGACGATCGCGCGACGGATGGCCGAGTCGAAGGCCACGATCCCGCACTTCTCGCTCCAGTTCGATGTGGACATGGAGGAGTGCGTCGCGCTGCGCGCCGAGCTGAAGCGCCTCGCGAAGGACGGGATCCCCGCCCACCCAGCGCCCACCTACAACGACATGATCGTCAAGGCCTGCGCACTCGCGCTGCGCGAGTTCCCCCAAGCGAACTCTAGTTACCGCGACGGCCGCCTCCAGCTGCACTCACGCGTCAACGTCGGCGTGGCGGTCGCGGTCGACGCCGACGAGCCAACGAGTGGCGCACTGATCGTGCCGACGGTATTCGACGCCGACCTCAAGTCCCTAGGCGAGATCGCCCGCGAGACGCGCGCCCTCGCCGCGCGCGTACGCGAGCGGACGATCACCCCACCCGAGCTGGGCGGGGGCACGTTCACGGTCTCCAACCTCGGCATGTTCGACGTGAGTGCCTTCACGGCGATCATCAACCCACCGCAGGCGGCAATTCTCTCTGTGGGCTCATTGGGGCCGCGCGCAGTGGTCCGCGACGGGGCAGTTGAGGCACGCAACATGATCACGGTGACCCTCGCCTGCGACCACCGCATCCTCTACGGCGCCGACGCCGCGCGTTTCCTCGCCCGCATCCGCGAACTGCTCGAAGCACCCGCAGCGCTTACGCTGTGATCGAGAAGCCCCACGCCAACCAGAGGCCCAGCGCTAACCTGAGCACATGACGCGCGACGAGCTTTGGGTGTGCCACCTGGGCACAATTCCCTACCTCGACGCCGTCGTCCTGCAGGAGCGCATCCGCGCGCAGCGGCAAGCCGATGAGCTGCCTGACACCCTCCTCCTGCTGGAGCACCCCCCCGTCTACACGCGCGGGCGACGCTCGGGTGACGCCGAGCTCGCACTCGGCGAGGACTTCTACCGCTCGCGCGGCATCGACCTCACCGACACCGACCGCGGTGGGCGCGTCACCTACCACGGCCCCGGCCAGCTTGTCGGCTACCCGATCATGCGCGTCGCAGGCATCGGCTCGCACCTGCGCACGATCGAAGCTTCGATCGTCGCGGCGCTGGCCGAGGAGAGGATCGAGGCCCGCTCGCGCGCAGATGAGGGCCCCGACTACACGGGCGTCTGGGTGCAGGACCGCAAGATCGCCTCGATCGGCGTGCACGTCTCCCGCGAGATCTCCACCCACGGCTTCGCGGTCAACGTGACCAACGACCTCGACCCATTCTCGTGGGTCGTCGCCTGCGGACTGCCCGACGTGGCGATGACCTCAATCGCGGAAGAGACGGCACCCGACTCGCCCACCGGCCTCGCCTGCTTTCGCCGCCGCATGGCCCACGCGTTCTGCCAGGCCCACGGTCGCCGCCAGCGGCTCGTCTCGACCCGGCGGCTGAGCATCGACGCGCCGCTCGCCCCCCCACCCTTGCGGCGAGTCGCGGTGCCCACATGAGTGCGCCCACGGCGGCCGAGCGTAAGCACGTCACCCGCTCGCGGGCGAACCCCGGCGGGATGAACGTGCTCGAGGTGCTCGGCTCCGAGGTGCGTCCCCTGCGTGAGCGCAAGCCACCATGGTTCAAAGTGCCCCCGCCCGGCGGCGAGCGCTATCGCGAGCTGACCGAGCTGATCCGCTCGGAGAACCTGCACACCGTCTGCCAGGAGGCGGCCTGCCCGAACGTCGGCGAGTGCTGGGAGCGCGGCACCGCGACGTTCATGATCCTCGGCGACACCTGCACCCGGCGCTGCGGCTTCTGCAACGTGCAGACCGGCAAGCCAACCTGGAACGATCCTCTGGAGCCCGCGCGGGTCGCGCGCTCGATCGCGCGCATGGGGCTACGCCACGCGGTCATCACCTCGGTCGACCGCGACGACCTGCCCGACAAGGGCGCCTCGGCGTTCGTCGGAGTCATCCGCCAGGTCCGCCGCCAGGCCCCCGGGTGCCAGATCGAGGTGCTCACCCCCGACTTCCAGGGCCAGGAGATGCCACTGGCGAAGGTCATCGCCGAGCGGCCTCATGTGTTCAACCACAACGTCGAGGTCGTCCCCCGCCTGTACCCGATCGCCCGGCGTGGCTCGGAGTTTCAGCGCTCCTGCCGCGTCCTGCAGCTCGCCCGCGAGATGGGCGAAGGCGAGCTGGTGACCAAGTCCGGGCTGATGGTAGGGCTCGGCGAGACTCACGAGGAGCTCGTCGACGCGTTCGCCACCCTCCGCGCTCACGGGGTCCAGGTCCTCACCGTCGGCCAGTACCTGCGGCCCTCCGAGCGCCACCTGCCGGTCGTGCGCTACTGGCATCCGGATGAGTTCTTGGCGCTCGAGCGCGCTGCCTATGAACTCGGCTTCGAGCACGTCGCGGCGGGGCCGTTAGTGCGCTCCAGCTACCACGCCGACCAGCATGTTCCGCAGCCGCAGGCCGGCGTCGGTCCACTGGCGGGCGGGTAGTCTGCTGCGACCTTGACGCGTCTGCTCATCCTGCTCGTGGCCGCGCTGTTTATCGTTGGCTTCGCCTTTCTCACCTTCAGCGTGATCGCCCAGCAAGGCCTTACGCTGGCGAGCCTGCTGTCGGTGTTGATCCTCTTGCTGCTCGGCGTCGGGATCCTCGGCGCGCTGTTCAATCCTCCCCGCCGGTAAGACTCTCACCTGCCACCCACACTCCGCCACTTCACACACCCCCGCGATGAGCACCTCCCCGTTCATGACCCCCAGCCACCGGCGCCGCCGCCGCGAGGTTGCCTTCCGCCGGCGACGTCGCCGTCGCGCGATCTTCGCCGGCGCCTTCGCACTGGTGCTCGTGGCGGCGGTCGTCGTGATGGCCCTTGCCAGACCGGGCGCCACGCACGGCTCGACCTCGGCGGCGACGCGCCACCACCCCAGGATGCACTCAGCGACATCCGTCAGTGCAGCGCGCTCCCCAATTGGTTTGCCGCTCGGCAGGCCCGCGCTGGCGCTTTCGGGCATCGGCAACCCCCAGCAGGATCCCGTGCACCTCGCCTTCCCCGAACCGCCCCGCGCCGGGCTGCTGTTCAACCTCTCAACCGGCCAGGTCCTGTGGCAGCGCAACCCATACACGCGCCTGCGGATCGCCAGCCTGACGAAGATGATGACCGCGCTGCTCACGGTCTCCTCCGCGCCGCCGGACGCACCTGTGCTGATCACCAGGCAGGCGGTCGACATGTCCGGTTCAAAGGTCGGCGTGCTGCCACTCGGCAAACACGTGCGACTGGAGACACTGCTCTACGGCCTGCTCCTACCCTCCGGCAACGACGCCGCCGTCGCGCTCGCCGAACATGTCTCGGGCACCGTCAACAAGTTCGTGGCGCGCATGAACGCCGAGGCGGCGAAGCTGGGGATGGGCTGCACGCACTACTCCTCGCCGTCGGGGTACTACGACCAATACAACTTCTCGTGCGCCGCCGACCTCGCGCTGCTCGCACACGTTGATCTCGAACAGCCCCGGATCGCGAGCACCGTGCGCACCAACACGGCAGCGCTGCCGTTCCCGATCAAGGGTGGCAGGCTGTACCTGTACAACAACAATCCGCTGCTGATCTACGGCTACCCCGGCACTACGGGGTTGAAGACCGGCTACACGATTGAAGCCGGCGCCTGCCTCGTGGCTACCGCCGAGCGCCACGGTGTGCGCCTCGGCGTGGTGCTGCTGCACTCGCCCGACCCAGGCACGCAGGCGAGCGAACTGCTGAACCGAGGGTTCGAAGGCGTCTACCATCAGGCGCCCGTTCCCAGCCCGCCAATTCCGGGGGGCGTGTGATTTCCCTGGGGACAGGGCATTTACGGCGTACACGACGTATCCGCGCGGGAGGGAGTACCGTTCTCCCCAAGCGATTGACTGGTCAATCAGTCAAAGGAGAATGCAGCCGTGGATCTCGACGACACACCAGAGCAGGCCGCCTACCGCGCTCAGGTGCGGATCTGGCTCGAGCAGCACAAGTCTGAGGCACCGGTCCTCTCCGGCCTGGGCGCGCTGAAGGACGAGGCGGAGATCGTCGCCGCGCGGCGTGCCTGGCAGGGGAAGCTCGCCGAGGGTGGCCTCGCGGGCGTGACCTGGCCGAAGGAGTACGGCGGCCAGGGCCTCGGGCCGATCGAGCAATTGATCTGCAACCAGGAGATCGGCCAGGCGAAAGTGCCCGGCATCCTCGACGCGATCGGCGTCGGCATGCTCGGACCGACGATCATCGCCCACGGCTCCGACGAGCAGAAGGCGCGCTACCTCGGACCGATGCTCCATGGCGACGAGGTCTGGTGTCAGCTGTTCTCCGAGCCCGCTGCCGGGTCTGACCTGGCGGCCGTGCAGGCGCGCGCGCGCCAGCAAGAAGACGGCAGCTGGCGCTTGAGCGGCCAGAAGGTGTGGACGACCAACGCCCAGTTCGCCTCTTACGGGCTGCTGCTCGCGCGCACTGACTCAGACGTGCCCAAGCACAAGGGCATGACTATGTTCATCGTGCCGATGGACGCCGCCGGTGTGACGGTCAGGGGCCTGCGTCAGATCTCTGGGGAGGCCGAGTTCAACGAGGTGTTCTTCGACGATGTCGTGCTCGACTCCGATGCGGTCGTCGGCGGCGTCGGCAACGGTTGGGGCACGGCGCTGACGACGCTGATGTTCGAGCGCGTCACGATCGGCCTCGGCAGCGAGGGACTCGGCTACAACTCGAATCGCTTCGCCAAGGCGATCGCTGAGGACGAGCACGCCCGCCGCGACCCCGAGGTGCGCCACCAGCTCGGCGAGATCGCCTCCGAACTGCTGGCAGTGCGCTTCACCGGCTACCGTACGCTCACTGCCCTGCAGAAAGGCCAGATCCCCGGCCCCGAGGCGGGCCTCGCGAAGGTTACGATCGTCAACGGCGCCATCAAGGCCGGCGATCTGATCACCGACGTGATCGGACCCGACGCCCTTGGCGAGGACAGCGAGTGGGCCTATATGATCTCCTTCCTGCCCGGCCTGAAGTCCGCTGGCGGGACCGAAGAGATCTTGCGCAACACGATCGGCGAGCGTGTACTCGGGCTGCCGCCCGAGCCGCGTCTGGATAAGGGCATCCCATTCTCGGAGCTGCGCTCCAAGGAAGGAGCGGCCGCATGAACCTCGCACTCTCCGACGAGCAGATGTTCCTGCGCGAGGCCGCGCGCGGCGCGCTCTCTCGCTTCAAGACGATCGAGGCCGCCCGCGAGGCGCTCGACGGCAACGCTCGCCTGCCCGACCTGTGGCCGACCGCGAAGGAAGCGGGCTGGCCCGGCCTTTTGATCGACGAGGCCCACGGCGGGGCGGGCCTGGACGCCTTCGACGCGATGCTCGTGCTGGGCGAGTGCGGCCGCGTTTTGGCCGGCGTGCCGCTGCTCGGGCACCTGCCCGCGACGGCGATCCTGGGCGACGCGCCAAACGCCGTCGAGTTTCTGCCCGCGCTGGCCGAGGGCGAGCGACGGGTCGCCTATCTGCCCAGCCGACCCCCCGGCGACATCGACGAGCACTGGAGCACCGACCCGACGAGCGGTTTCGAGCGCTCCTCCCTGCCGAGCGCCGGAGCGCCAGGCGAGGATGGACGCGTGCCGCTCAATGGGAGCTTCGCGTTCGTGCCCGACGCGCCCGGGGCGAACGCGCTGGTGGGCGTGGCTCTGCTCGACGGCCGGCCCGTCGGAGTGGCGATCCTGAGCGACGCCCCCGGGTTGGAGGTGCGGTCGGTGAGCCGCTACGACGCCACCCGCTCGCTCGGGCACGTGTCGCTGAGCGACACTCCCGCCGTCGTCCTGGACGCTCCGGAGGAGTCGCTAACCGGCGCCTGGTACCTCGCGCAGGCGTTGATCGCTGCCGAGTCGCTTGGCAGCGTCGAGACCGCGCTGGATGTGTCGGTGGCCTACGCCAAGGAGCGCTTCACGTTCGGCCGCGCGATCGGCTCTTACCAGGCGGTCAAGCACTCCTTGACAGAGGTTTTGCGCCAGCTGGAGAACGGCCGCTCGCTGCTCTACTACGCCGGCTGGTCGCGCCATGGCGCGCCGGGTGAGTTTCCGCTCGCCGCGAGCGCCGCGCGCTCGGTGGCCGGCCGTGCGCTCGACCAGGCCGCGCGCACGATGATCTCCGTGCATGGCGGCATCGGTGCCACCTGGGAGCACGACGCGCCGCTGTACTTCCGCCGCGCCCAGCTTTCCCGCCGCCTGCTCGGCGGCACTGCGGGCGCAACTGATCGGGTCGCGGGCGAGCTGATCGCCCAGGCCTGACCCGGCCCTGGCCCGACCCGACCCATCTCAGGCGGGAAGCCTCCCGACGGTCGGCCCGGCAGCCGTGGGGTCTATTTGCGTTTGTGCGCGCTGGCGGTCGTGGCCTCGCTCAGCAGGCCGAGCACGGGCGCGCCGTAGGCGGCCTGCACCGCTTCGACCATTGCCGGTTCCACACCGCAGTTGATGCAGAAGGAGTGCTGTGACCAGCCGATCGCGCGAGCCAGCACCTCGTCGGCGTAGCTCACGCCGGTCGCGTCGTGGCCGTAGTAGTCATACGCCGCATCCCACGCCGCGCCGTTCAGCGCGTATTCCGCCCCATCGGCCGAGAGCAGGTGGGCGGCGGCCATGATCGAATCGAAGTCGTCGTAGATCGACGGATGCGTGGTGGTCATGTGGTCATAGGACGCCGGGCGCTTGCCATAAATGTAGGAGTCGCTGACGAGGTCCCACGTGGATGGGGTGCCCGCGCCCGCCGTTCGTCACGTTGAACTGCATGGGCCCTCCACAACAGCCGGCGAAGTTCAGCCCGTGGTAGGTCGTGGCGGCAGTCGAGAACGCCGACTCCTGGTTGTGGATCGACGCGATCAGCAGCCAGTTGACGCCGAACGTGCTCTGCGCGGTGGCGTAGATCGGGTAGAAGCCTTCCATCCAGCGCAGCGAGATATGCGCTTCCGTCTGATCGACGAAGCGCGCCGCCTCCGCGCGCTGCTGCGCGCTCGACGGCTGCGCGACGATGGCCGCGCGCAGATGGCGCGCGTGCCGACCGCTCCGCGCAGCGCGCAAAGAGCTCGCGCGGGACCCAGCCGGAGTCCCCCGGCCATTCCGCACGCCGGCGAGCACGCTCGCGGACGCGGACGCCCCGGGGATCGGTGTCGCTGCCGCCACCAGCACCGTGGGCGGAGCCGCCTGGGACACGGCGCTCCTCGTGCGACCGACCACGCCGGTGAGCACCGCCACCAGCACCCCCACGCCGAGCGCGCCGAGGGCGAGCGCGAGCAGCCACGCGCTCCGTTCCGAAGGCGGGCTCGGCACCTGGGCGTCGGAGCCCCGGGCGGTGCGAGCAGTGGGTGGTGGAGTTTCGTTGGCCATCGTTGTCCGTGCTACACCGTATCCACGCTGGATCAACCAGGCAGCCAGTTGGGCGTATCCCTAGAGCGCCGTCCACTGGCGCTCCAGGCGCGTACAGCGCGATGATCGCCCTACCCTCGGGTTGTGACTCGCATGAGCAGGCTCGCACTAATCCTCTCGGCGCTCGCGCTGCTCCCCTTGAGCGGGACGGCCCACGCGGCGCCCTTGAGCGCCATCCAGCAGCACTATCTAACCCTCGCGCAGACGGGCGTGGCGCGAGCTGAGCAGCGCTGGAGCGATCCTCACCTCGGCTGGTATGACGCGCGGCTGGGAGACCGCGAACGCTATCCGCTGGCGACGATCTGGGACATCGTGCCGCTATTCCAGGCGCTCGACGCGATCGCGATCGCCCAGCCCACTCAAGCCAACAGGCACGCGGTGGCGCGCTTCGCCACGGGCGCCGAACGCTACCTGAACCGGGGCCTGCGCCCGGTGCCCGGCTACTCGCCCTACCCAGGCGACCGCGAACGCGACACCGAGACATGGTTCGACGACAACGGCTGGTGGGGCTTGGCGTTCGTAAACGCCTACCGCGCCACCGGCACGCGCCGCTACCTCACCGACGCGCGGCGCGCGCTCGCCTACATCGCCACCGCCGGCTGGGACCGCGAAGGAGGCGGGATCTGGTGGAACACCGAGCATCCCTACAAGGCCGGCGAGGCGCTTGCCGCGGACACGCTGCTGGCGACGCTGATCTACCAGCAGACCCGCTCGCGCTTCGCGCTGGCGCAAGCCCTGAAGTTCCTGGCCTGGGGAAATACCGCTGGGGTTCAGCTCCGCTAACGGCCTGTATGCCGGCAGCAGCCTGAACCCGACTCCGATCGACTACATCGAGGGACCCCTGATCTACGCGCAGGCGCTGCTGTGCGCGGAAACAGCGACCCCATCCGACTGCGAGTGGGCCGAACAGCTGAAGGCGCACTGCGTTGCGGCGCTTTGGCCAGGTGCTCGACTTCTCCCCGCAGTACGACGCGATCTACCTGCAGTGGATGCTCGCGTTGTACTCGCTCGACCACGACCCGGCCCTGTACTCGCTCGCCGCCGAAAACGCGGGCGACGCCCAGACCCACGCGCTCAATGGCGAAGGGCTCTACCTGCTCTCCTGGAACGGCGAAACACTTCCCCCGCAAGACGCCCTGCCGGGGATGCTGCAAACCCAGGCGGCCACGACCAGCCTGTTCGCTTGGTTGGCGGTGTACCCGCCGCCGTCCTAGGGCTTAGGCGCCGGCCAAGGGCGAGCTCACACTCCCACCGCGCCGCGCATCACTCGGTCGAACACGAGGTCCGGCAGCAGACGGCTCACCCACACCATCACACGCGCATCCCGTCCCACGAGATATCGAGCGCGCATCCGCTTGGCCGTAGCGCCCGCTCGATCGTCTGCGCCACCCGCTCTGGCGGGATGCCACGGCGGGCGGTGTTCTGGAGCGTCTTGGCCATCGCCGCGGGAACGTGGCCGTACTGCTCGCGCAGCTCCACAGGAACCGTGAACTCGTCAACCTGGCCGCGATTCTTCTCCCAGATGGGCGTCGCCACCGACCCCGGCTCGATCAGCGCCACCTGGACGTTAGAAGCGACGAGCTCCATGCGCAGGCAGTTTCCCATCGCCTCCAGTGCGTACTTCGAGGCGTGATAGGGAGCCGATATGGCGTCGCCACCAACCCTCCGATGGATGAGATGAGCACGATTCGCCCGCGCGCGCGCCGCAGAGCCGGAATCAGCGCCTGGGTCAGGGCGACGTGTCCAAAGAAGTTCACGTCGAACTGGCGTCGCAGATCGTCCAGCGAGAGCAACTCCAGTGGCCCCCCGATCGCGCTCCCGGCGTTGTTGACGAGTGCGTCGAGCCTCCCGTGCTCACCCACCTCCTCGACCGCCGCGTCGATCTGCGCCGCATCGGTCACGTCCAGGATGATCGGGATGATCCGCTCGCCGCCAGCGACCACGAGAGCGTCGCCGTCGTTGACTCTGCGGACTCCGGCCAGGACCGTCCAACCGGACCCCGCCAGTCGCAGCGCAGTGGCGCGGCCGATGCCCGTCGAGGCACCGGTGATCAGAACGGTGGGCATCTCGTGAGTATCGCCTGAACGGATGGCGGTCGTCGCGTAGGGTCGCAGGGGGTGTGGAGGCTGCTGGATCGGGCAAGCCCGCATGGGGGCGGTCTCATCGCGTCGTTAACGACCGCTTAGGATGTTTTTCGATGATCTCGCGCGTGGCTACCTCCAGCGCCAAGCATGGAGCGATCCCCTCAGCGCTGCTGATCGTGCTCGCCATACTCGCCGCCGGCTGCGGATCGGGCGTCGGAGGCAGCGCAACCGCCGACCCCGACCCCCTGTCGAGCGGATCCTCGAGCACCTGCAGCGCGACCGTACTCGACGTTCTTGGCCATGTCGCGCTGCGCGTCTACAACGAGGGTGTCGCGAGCGAACGCACCGAAGTCGCTCTGCGCCTCATAACACGCTCGATACCCCTGCGCGAAGCCGTAGAGCGCGGAGAATCTGGAGCCGCGCGCTCGGCCGCAGTGGCGCTGCTCGCGACCGGGCATCTGACGAACCTGACTGTGCTTCGCGGCGGCCAAACCCTCACCAATGTCGGCGCCGCAAACGCGCTCGCGCCGCTGCACGGGTCGATCCTGGGCGCCAAGGGCATTCCGATCGCGAGCTTCGTTACGAGCGTGTGGTCCGTCGGTGGCTTCATCGACGAGATGAAGGGTGTCGCGGAGGGCAATGTCGGGCTGCGTAAGGGCAGCCACAGCATCCCCGGCGCGTTCAAGCTCCCTGCGGCAGAGCTGCCGCCAGCCGGCACATTCACCAAGCAAGGCGTCGTCTATCAGTACACCTCGTTCCCCGCCACGGTCTACCCCGCCGGCTCGCTGCGCGTCTATCTCCTGCGCTCCATCAGATCGACCGCGGGCCTCTGCGGGCGCACCACTGAAGACACGCTCGTCAACACGGTCAGCCACATCGCGCGACTCATCTACGCAGGCGAGGGCGGCGCCCGCGCACGCTTGCAGGTCCATCGCGTCCAGAGCAATCAGGCGCTGTTAAACGCGGTGGCTAACCGCGATCCAAACGCCACGCGCGTGGCGATCGACACCCTGCTCCACCACCACATTGTGCGCCTGCGCGTCAGCGCCGGCGGGCATCTGCTGGCTGACGTCGGAGGCCCCTACGTGCTCGCGCCCGTGCGCGCCACCCTGCGCCTGCACGGTAGGCAGATCGGCAACCTCGTGCTCTCGATCCAGGACGACGAAGGCTATCTACGGCTAGCCAGGCGCCTGGTCGGTCTCCACGTGCTGATGTATATGGGGGGCACGAGATTAGTGAAGAACAGCCTCGGCCCAGCGCCCGGAAAAGTTCCCACCAGCGGTCTCTGCCGGTATCGGGGGCACACCTTCCGCGTGTTCACGCTCAACGCGCACGCCTTTCCCTCGGGGCCGCTGCGGATCTCAGTCCTGATCCCGATCCCCTACTCCTGAGCATCACGAGGGCGCTCCGCAAAGACGAGCGCGTTACGCAGGTGTGAGCGCCGTTTGCTTGGCGCTCAACGCCTCGAGTAGCTCATCGAACGAGGTCGAGAACTTCTCAACTCCCTCGCGCTCGAGCGTGTCGGTCAGATCGTCGTAGTCGACGCCGGCCGCGGCGAGCTGCTCGAGCAGTTGGCGCGCCTGCTCGACTCCCTGCTCCAAGCGGGGCGCGGGCGCGCCGTGGTCCTGGTAGGCGCGGATCGTCTCCTCGGGCATCGTGTTCACGGTGTCCGGTCCGATCAGCTCCTCGACGTACATCGTGTCCTTGTAAGCCGGGTTCTTCGTCGACGTGCTCGCCCACAGCACCCGCTGTGGCGTGGCGCCCTTCCCGGCAAGGAACTCCCAGCGGGAGCCGGCGAACACCTCCTTGTAGTGCTGATACGCGAGCTTCGCGTTGGCGATCGCGAGCTTGCCCTTGAGGTCGTCGATTGAAATCCCGCCCGGGCGGGTGGGATCCAATCGATCCAATTCATCCAGCCGGCGGTCGGCCTCGGTGTCGATTCGCGAGACGAAGAAGCTTGCGACAGAGGCCACCTTGCCCGGATCGCCGCCGGCGGCGATCAGCCGCTCGATCCCGCGCACGTATGACTCCGCCACCTCGGAGTAGCGGCGCAGGGAAAAGATCAGCGTCACGTTGATCGAGTGGCCCTGCGCCACCACATCCTCGATCGCGGCCAGCCCCGGCTTGGTCGCGGGGATCTTCACCATCAGGTTGGGACGGTCCACGGCCTTGTGTAGCCGCAGCGCTTCGCGATAGGTCGCGAGCGTCTCATACGCCAGCCCGGGATCGACCTCGAGCGAGACGTACCCGTCGCGTCCTTTCCCACCGTCCCACACGCCCCTGAACAGATCGCAGGCGTCTTTGATGTCGCGCTCTGCCAGCGCCCAGAACGCCTCCCTCACGTTGCTTCCCCGCCCGATCTCTTTCCGTAGCTGCTCGTCATACGCGTTCCCCGCGGTCATCGCCTTCTGAAAGATCGTCGGGTTCGACGTCGCTCCGACCACCGCGTCCTCGTCGATCAAGCGCTGCAAATGACCCTCGCGGATCGATTCCCGCGAGAGGAAGTCGATCCACACGCTCTGCCCCAGAGCGGAGAGACGTTGCAGCGGTGATTGGATATCTGAGGACATTGAGATTTTTCTATAGAAGACAAGAAAACGGGTGATTGACCATTATCGATCGAGCACTCCGCTTGCACGCGAGACGATGTTCTCGACGGTGAAGCCCAACTCCTCCAATACCTTCTTACCCGGCGCGGAGGCCCCAAAACGATCGATCCCGAGCACATCGCCCCTGGTGCCCACCCACTTCCACCAGCTCATGCTCGCACCCGGCTCCACGGCCAGCCGCGCCGTCACCTGTGGAGGCAGCACCTGGTCGCGGTACTCCTGCGACTGGGCTTCGAAGCACTCGATGCAGGGCATCGACACGACCCGCACGCGCGTGCCCTGCTCAGCGAGCGTCCTGCCGGCGGCCAGCGTCGGCGGCACCTCGGCGCCGGTCGAGATCAGGATCAGCTCGGGTGTGGCCGGCGGCGGTGTGTCCGGCAGCGGGGGCGCGGGCACGGGAGTGTCCGGCGGTGCGGGCGCGGGAGTCGGGGAGTCGACCGAATCCCACAGCACATACCCACCACGCTCCAGCTCCTTGGCGGCCCCGAGGTCCGAGCGGTCGAGTACCTCGACGCTCTGGCGGGAGAGCAGCAGCGCCACGGGGCCATCGTCGCGTTCGAGTGCCACGCGCCAGGCCTCGGTGGTCTCATTCGCATCGCCGGGGCGCATCACCCACAGGTTGGGGATCGCGCGCAGCGAGGCGTAGTGCTCGATCGGCTGGTGGGTCGGGCCATCCTCGCCGACGCCGATCGAGTCGTGCGTCCAGACCCACAGCACCGGCAGGCCCATCAGCGCCGAGAGCCGGACCGCGCCGCGCATGTAGTCGGAAAAGACCAGGAACGTCGAGCCGTAGGGCTTGACGATCCCGCCATGGGCCGCCGCGCCGTTGACGATCGCGCCCATCGCGTGCTCGCGGATGCCGAACGGGATGTTGCGCCCGGCGTGGACACGGGAGAACTGCCCGGCGCCTTCGTAGACCGTCTTGGTCGACTCGACCAGGTCGGCCGCGCCGCCGATCATCGTCGGGCCGAACTCGGCGAAGGAGGCCATCACCTTCTGCCCGGCGGAGCGGGTCGCGACCGATTCGCCGGCCGACCACTTCGGCAGCGCCTCGCGCCAGCCATCGCGCATCTCCCCGCGCCATGCTCTGTCCCAGTCATCGGCCAGCTCGGGGAACGCCGCCCGCCACGGCTCGAAGCGCTGCTGCCACTCCTGCTGGAACGCTCCGCCGCTGTCCGCCAGCGACATGTGCTCGTAAACCGAGGGGTCGACCCAGAACTTCTTATCGGGGTCGAAGCCCATCACTTCCTTGGTCGCCCGGACCTCATCTTCGCCGAGCGCCGACCCGTGCGACTTGGCGGTGTCGGTCGCGTGGGGCGCCGGATAGGCGATGTGCGAGCGGATCGCGATGAACGACGGGCGCTCGGTTTCGTCGTGCCCGGCGGTCAACGCGGCCTGCAGGGCGTCGAGGTCCTCCGAGTCCTCGACTCGCTGCACGTGCCATCCGTCGGCCTGAAGGCGCGCCGTGTGGTTCTCGCCGTCAAAGGAGATCGTCGTCGAGCCGTCGATCGTGATGCGGTTGTCGTCGTAGCAGACGACCAACTTACCCAGCCCGAAGTGCCCGGCGATCGAGGCGGCCTCCTGGCTGATCCCCTCCATCATGTCGCCGTCGGAGCAGATCGCGTAGGTGTGATGGTCGACCACCTCCTTCCCCGGTCGGTTGAAGCGCTCAGCGAGGAAGCGCTCGGCGATCGCCATCCCCACCGCGTTGCCGAACCCCTGCCCCAGTGGCCCGGTCGTGACCTCGATCCCGGGTGTGTGCCCGCGCTCGGGATGCCCCGGCGTGCGCGAGCCCCACTGGCGAAACTGCTCCAGGTCGCCGAGGCTCAAGTCGTACCCGGTGAGGTGCGCCAGCGCGTACTGCAGCACGCACGCGTGGCCCGAGCTCAGCACGAAGCGGTCGCGGTCGGGCCACTCCGTCTGGCCGGGGTCGACCCTTAGGAAGCGCTTGAAGATCGTGTACCCCAGTGGCGCAAGCGCCATCGCGGTACCGGGATGGCCAGCGTTGGCCTGCTGCACCGCGTCCATCGCGAGACCGCGGATCGTGTCGATCGACAGCTTGCTGATCTCGGCCTGCTCCACCGAACCGATCCTAGCGACGAAGAGCGCGGCGGCGAAAGAAGGTTGTTACCGGGCGCTACAGTCGAGGGATCGTGTCCGAACAGTTTTGCGACGTGGGCGGCGGGATCACCCTCTGCTATGAGACATTTGGCGACCCGTCCGACCCGACGGCGCTGCTGATCATGGGCCTGGGCACCCAGATGGTCGCCTGGCAGGATGACTTCTGCCGGGCGCTCGCCGGCAGGGGGCTCTACGTCGTGCGCTTCGACAACCGCGACATCGGGCGCTCAACGCATCTGCAGGGTCCGCCGCCGTCGCTCGTCGAGCTCCTGCGCTACTCCGGGAGCGCCGCCCGCTACACGCTCGCGGACATGGCGCAGGACGCCGCGGGGCTGTTGAACGAGCTCGAACTCGCTCCCGCCCACGTGATCGGGGCCTCGCAGGGCGGAATGATCGCGCAGACGCTCGCGGCAAGACATCCAAAACAGGTGCGCTCGCTGGTGTCGATGATGTCCAGCACGGGCGGGCGCTGGGTCGGGCGGCCGGCGCTCTCGAGCTATCCGATCTTCCTGCGCAAGGCCCCCCGGGAGCGCGAGGCATTCATCGAGCACGCCGCGCGCATGTTCGCCAAAGTGGGCTCGCGCGGTATCCCCCAGGACATCGACGGAGTGCGTGAGATCGCCGCACTCTCCTTTGACCGCGAGCTCGACCGCACAGGGGCCGGGCGCCAGCTCGCCGCGATCATCGCCTCCGGCGACCGCACCGCGGAGCTACGGCGCATCACCGCGCCGACGCTCGTGATCCACGGCACCGCCGATACTCTCGTATCGCCCTCGGGCGGACGGGCGACGGCGCGCGCGATTGCAGGCGCGAAGCTGATGATGATCGAGGGCATGGGCCACGACCTGCCGCGCGTACTGTGGCCGCGCCTGATCGACGCCTTCGCGACACACGCCGCCGAAGCGGACAGGCTCGCCGAGCGCGGCATGACGCTCCAGCAAGCCTGAGCGGCCTTCGCTTCCCATATCGATCGGGCTGCCACCGGTCCAGGAATCGCCTTCTGCCATCAAGCAAACGGGCAGACACGCCGAGGACGTGACATGGCCTTGATCGAAGGCACGGTCGCGATCGAGACCGACGATCACATCCTGCGGGCACGCCGGACCGCGGCCACGACGCGCGCGACGGTCGGGCTGGCGGGCATCGTGCTGATCCTCGTCCAGCCAAGCCTGCTGGCCCACCCGGCGCTTGGGATCGTCGGCTTCGTCACGATCGCGCTGACGGCGCTGGTGCACCTGTGGGCGCCCCTGATGCGTTGGCTGAGAATCGAGGAGGCGTTCGCCGGGACGGCGGCGGTTCTGATCGTCGGTCTGCAGGACCAGCGGGTGACGGCACTGAGCATGCTGTGGCTGGCGGCATTGGCCAGCGGCGTGATGGCCCGCGGTGGGCGTGTGCACTGGATCGGACGCACGGTCGTGCTCACGGCCCTGGCGCTGCCGGTGATCAGGCAGGGCCAGCTGAGCTCCGAACACATGGCGCTGTGCGTGGCCTCGGTGGGGTTGCTGTTGACGAGCGGGCGACTCACACGCGAGCTCAATCACCTGCTCAGGCAGGCCCGCCACGCCGCCGAGAACGCCGAGACGCTGCTGCTGGCCGGGGACATCGCCTCGCGCGTGTCCAAGCGCGACGACGCCTCCGGCAGCCAGCGACGACCGCACGTGGGCGAGGCGTTGAGCGCGGGGGACAGGCCGCGCGTCGAAGCGACGCTCGCACGGTTGATCGCGGGCGAGGGCCTGTCGATGGCGGTGCAGCCAATCGTCGACGTGCGCACGGGGTCGATATATGCCTACGAGGCACTGGCCCGCTTTGCGGGGAGCACGGAGGGCCCGCTGCACTTGCTCTCGATGGCCGCGATGCTCGGCAAACGCGACGCGCTGGAGCGCGCCTGCTTGCGCGCGGCACTCGCCCTGTTCGGGCAACGTCCGGCGAGCACGAGCCTGTCGGTCAACCTCTCGGCGCCCGTGCTGCTCGATCCGCTGACCCTGAAGATGCTCGATGAGCGGCGCGACCTTCGAGGGCTGATCATCGAGATCACCGAGGAGACTCTCGCGCATGCCGACATGCAGCTGCTGACCGCGATCGCACCGCTGCGAGAGCGGGGCGCCCGCCTGGCGGTGGACGACATGGGGGCCGGCTACTCCGGTCTGCGCCAGATCACGACCGTGCGTCCCAGCTACCTGAAGCTCGATCGCTCGCTGATCAGCGGCATCCATCACGACCAGGACCGCGCGGCGCTCGTGGGAGCTCTCGTCGGTTACTCCAACCAGGTGGGCAGCCTGCTGGTGGCCGAGGGCGTCGAGTACAGCGCGGAGCTGCGCGTGCTGGGCGAGCTCGGTGTGCCACTCGTTCAAGGCTTCTACACGGGGCGCCCCGCACGGCCATGGCCGCAGTCAGAGATCACCTCCTCCCCAGTGGCGCTTGACCCGGCGCCGCTCGCGGACATGGTCCCAATCGACGCGCTGCCGGCGAGCGCCGCTGCCCCCGGTCGCTGCTGCCGGCGTGAGGCACGACGTTCAAAGATGCGCCCGGCGGGAATCGAACCCGCGGCCTGCGGCTTGAAAGACCGCTGCTCTTTGGCTCCCCGAAGAGAACCGTTGACCACTGAGCTACGGGCGCGCGCTGGTGGTATCTAAGCACGCGCTCGGCGTAGCCGCAGCGAGGAGGAGCCGGCGAGTCGCGCCTAACGCCCCAGTGTGCGCACGAGCTGACGGGCTCGTCCCGGAAGCGCGCTGAGCAGCTCACGCACCTCCTCGAGACCCGCTCTCAGCTCCGGGTCGCCGACCTCCACCGGCAGCATCGAATCCTGAAGGCTCGCGAGCGTCAGGTCCGCTCTGCCGACCGCGTCCACCGCGCTGTCGAGGAAGCCCTTTACGCCCCTCGACGGAGCTCCCGCGGTCGGCGGCGGCGCGAAGGTGTGGCTCGGTAGGTCGTGTCGAGCGGCGAACTTCGTATAGGTGCGCTGCGCTCGGCCGTAGGCCATTTGCACAGGCCGGAACAGCTCCTCCTCGAGCCTGTCGGCGTTCTGCTCGTCGAGCTGCTCATAGGCCTCGCCCAAAGACGCGAGCGCCAGCCCGATCTCCTCATTCGCCTGCGCGACGCTGTCCAGCAGTCGCTCTCTCGCCTGTGCGGTGGTGTACGCCATGAACGCTAGGTTATTTATTCGGACAGACGCTGCATGATCCTTGACCTGTCCCAATCGCGCCAGATATGATCAGGAAGGAGAGGGCTGGGGAGGGGCGGCCGCGTGAGTTGGTGCTCTAGAGCGAACCGAGGTAGGCTGGGTCAGACCGGTGATCGCCAAGCATCGTCCAGACGCGGCCGCCCTCACAGCGCCCACGTCGGCAATCAGTGGCGGGAGTGGCGCATGAGCCGGGTCGACGGTCTTGGGGCCCAAAGCGGGGCTCTCGACGCGCGGACCCGATCTAGGATGTGACGCAGCGCGGACGGGACGCCTGTCTGGGCGGTCAGCATGATCGCTCCCCGGCATCGTGCACGCTGCGGGAACAGTCATCTACTTTTCAAAGTGCGTGTAACTTTGGTTATACGCAGCTTGACTTATTAAGACGAACATCCACGCGATAAAGGTAGGAGACACACAAAATGGCTTCCATCCGCAAGGAGATCTTGGTCGACGCCAGCCCGGGGGAGGTGTGGGCGGCTGTTCGCGATTGGGGGGCTCTGCATGAGCGTCTCGTGCCGGGCTTTGTCCTCGACACGCGCCTCGACGGAGAGGACAGGATGGTCACCTTCGCCAATGGCACGGTACTCCGCGAGCGCCTCGTCGATCTCGACGACGAGGCCCGCCGACTCGTCTGGTCGATTGTCGATGGCCCCTACAGCCACCACAACGCATCGGCCCAAGTCTTCTCCGAGGGGGAGAATGGGGCCAGGTTCGTTTGGACCGCCGACCTCTTGCCGAACGAGCTAGCAGCTGGAACCGGTCAGGCAATGGAGCAAGGGACAAACGTCGTCAAGCAGACACTCGAGGCCCAGACAGCGCATGCATATAAAGCGCGTGACGCTGAGGCCACGCCCATGACTTGACAGCCAGCAGCTGGAGACCATGGACAATGAAGCCGAATCGAGTGGAGCTGACGAGATGACGGTCAGCCAGCCAGGAGGCCCCTTGGTCCTCGGCCGATCGCTGGAGGCAGGTACGCAACGCCTACATCGAGCGCTTCGGAGCAGACGCGTCGAGGATCGGACCGCCCGAGGAGTGGGAGCGCATGCACGGCTCGGTCTAGAGGCATCACCTCAACCCTTGAAGGTGGAGGCGCCAAAGTCACCGAAGGGCTCGTCGCGCTCGCGGACGGCCTGCTTGAAGCCGGCTTGTGCGGCCCGCTGCTGGAATGCATAGCCCTCCTTGGTGTGGCGGGCGATGCCGTCAAAAACGGTGCCCAGGACCTGGGTCTGGCGCAGGCCCTGGTCGTATAGAGACTGGTTGACGAGCAGCTTCATCATTTGAAGCTGGTTGAGCGGATTGCGCGCGATCCGCTCGAGCAGAATCTCGGTGCGCTCGTCGAGGTTCTCCGCGGCCGGCGCCTCGATCGCCAGCCCCCACTCAAGCGCCTCGGCGCCCGACAGGCAGTCGCCGGTGAAGAGCAACCGCTTGGCGCGCTGCGCCCCCAGCCGGTATGCCCACATCGAGGTTGTCGGCGTACCCCAGACCCGGGCGGGCGGATAGCCAATCTTCGCATCGGCGGCGATCAGCATCAGGTCGCTGCACAACGCCATGTCGGTTCCGCCCGCGACGCAGAACCCATGCACCTTGCAGACCACGGGCTTTGAGCAATGAAACAGCGACATGAAGGCACGAACGTTGCGGCCCATCATCCAATAGTCGACCATCGGGTCCCACGTGCTCGACGGGTCGTGGTTGGCCGCCATCACCATCGGGTCCAGCGGCGAGCCCGGCGGCGATGCTAACTCTTCGCCGCCCATGCGCCCCTGGCCCTCGGCGGACTCGACGAGGTCATAGCCGCCGCAGAACCCCTTGCCGTTACCCGCCAGCAGAAGCACATGGACGGCCGAGTCGAGATCCGCACGCTCGACACAACGCTCGAGCTCGCTCACCAAGCCCCGGGTAATGCCATTCCCGCGCTCCGGTCGATTCAACGTGATTCGGGCGACGCGTCCCGTCACCGTGTAGGTCATCGTCTTCGGCTCGTTCATACCACGAGCACCCGGATGTCCGTTGCGTTCTCAACGCGGGTCACGACACGAGCACTGTACCTGGACCTCCCGTGGCGGCCGCCGCTGCTGTCTAGGTGTAGTTCCTAGAACCGTCTGAGTCGTGACCGCCCACACCCGACGTGGGACCGTGAGCGGGTCCTCTGCAAAGCGCTCTGTGCGGATGGTTCCTGAGGCGCATTTCGCTCGGTGGCATTGGGCAGGGCCGAGGATCTCCTGACCTTCCCTCTAAGCTTGCGTATCTTGCGTTCCTTGCTATGCTTGTGTCTATGGCTGCTTCTACCAGTTTCACATTCGCCACCGCTGCCGACCCAGGCTCGCCTTCGAGGGAGCGCCTGCGCGCATGGCCGTCGCTGAGCCAGGCCGCACAGATGCTCGACCTGTCGCTGTCGGCCCTCTCACGCGCAATGGACGCGCGTAAGATCCCGAAGCACCAGCTCGGGGGCCGCGCGCGCAAGATCGCGCCCGTGGCGCTGCTCGATTTGGCCGTCGAGTACGGCGCCGACGTAGCGAAGGTCGCCGACCACGTTATGAACATCGCTGAGCGCTCAGGTGTCGCTGAGCCCCTGATCGCCGCCACCGAGCAGGACATGGGCGGCTGGTTTGCAGAGCAGGCCATGCAAGCCTCGGGCTCGCGCGAGGACAAGCTCTCAGCGCTAATCGAGACGATGCGCAACGTGATCGGCACCAAGGCCGCCAACGCCATCCTCGCCCGCGCCGGCGTCACGGCGCTAGCCACAGCAACCTCGAAGCGGCCCCTTTCCGCGCGCTGACTTCCTCCGATGGAGCCAGCCGAAGTCAATGCGAACCGCTGTGCGTGCGTGCGAGGCGGCCCCATGTGGCTGGAATCGCGTGACGATCGTTTGGCCACGGCGCGTGGTGCGTAACGCCCCGTGCGCGGTCACGGTGACTGGGGCAGCTTGCGCGAGCCCCGCTCGAGGGCCGGCGCGGACGGTGGCGGCACGACCGGTCCGATGTCCCCGTCCGGGGCCTCGTCCAGATCGACGATCATCGGGGCGTGATCACTCGGCCCCTTGCCCTTGCGGGCCTGGCGGTCGACCCAGGCCGCCCGAACCCTGTCGGCGACGGGAGCGCTGGCCAGCACCAGGTCGATCCGCATGCCGAGGTCCTGGTGGAACATCCCAGCCCGATAGTCCCAGTAGGTGAACACACGCTTGGTCGGCCAGCGGTCACGGACAACGTCGCGCAGACCCAGGGCCCCCAGCTCGGCCAACGCCGCTCGCTCTGGTGGCGTGACGTGGGTCTGGCCGACATAGGCGTCCGGGTCGAACACGTCCGCGTCGGTCGGTGCGATGTTCATGTCGCCACATACCATCGCGTCCTGCGGTCCGCTGTCGACCATCTCTCCCAGCGCTGCCAGCCAGGCGAGCTTGTAGTGGTAATGCTCGGAATCTGGCTCGCGGCCGTTCGGTACGTATACGGAGTGGATTCGAACGCCGCCGCAGGTCGCGGACACCGCACGCGCCTCCGGATGTGGGAAGCCGGGCCCGTTGGGGATTCCGAGGACGACTTCCTCGAGGCCGATCCGGGAGAGGATCGCGACCCCGTTCCACTGCGCCTCGCCGTGGAGGGCAGCGGAGTAGCCACGACTGGCGAGCTCCGCGCCGAGCAACTGTTGAAATGCGTCGTCGACGAGCTTCGTCTCCTGCAGACAGACGACATCCGGCTGGCGCTCGTCCAGCCAGGGCAGGAGCCGCGGTACCCGTTTCTTTACTGAGTTCACATTCCAGGTCGCCACTCGCACGGGGCGTACGCTAGCGGTGAGCGGAGCCAGCGTGGCGGTTGCATATCGGGCTCGAGGAGGGTTAGCCTCGGAGCGGGATGCCGACAACCTCGGCAATGCGACTACGGAACTCAATCCAATCATCTCCCGCGTGAGCCAAGACGTGGCCGACATCAAACCAAGAGTTGGTGGTTGGCGACTCCGTCTGGAGTACATCCATGTCTAGACCTTCCTTAGCAATCACAGTCCAGTAGTCACGGAAGCCTGCGCCACTAGCCTTTTGGTGGGACTTCTCTGCCTCGCCGGCTCGGTTGTGGGCATTGCTCCGATCCGTACCGCCCTTGATCTCGATGGCGACCTTGTGTCGAAGCTCGTCGTCAAATGCCTCCTCAATGCGGATGTCCGGATCGGCTGCAAGCGTGATGTGGACGTGTCGGCCTGCCGCATTTCGTACCACAATGCTTTGGTCGTTGTCCTTGTCGATGTGGTCCTTGACCACCTTCTTCACAGCCAAGAAAACGGCGCGTGTAGCCTCACGCCCGATCCGGTTATTGTTCGCGCCTTGGAACTGGGACCCGATGGTCAGCAGCGGCAGCTCGTGCACATCGCGCGGTCTGATAGGCGGTACCATCTCCGTGACGAGGAGGGCAAGCTGATCACACATCGCGGCGCAGAACTCGTCCAGTCTCGCTGACTGCGCATCGTTGAGGAGACCGGTTTCCTCAACCCTTTTGAAGGGTCCAAGACCGGTTGCGCTGGCGTAGAACTGCTTTTGGGGCTGGCCGAGAAGAAGGCGGTAGTAGCCCACAAGCGTCGGCTGCGCACGCAGCACGCTTGGCGTAGGAAAGACCTCCTCGTCGCGTATGCCGGCCTTTGCGAGAACTCTTTGCGCTGCCTTCGGAACGAACCGATTTATGTCCTTCTTTACTTGCTTCGGGTTGACTATGCCAAGAGCCTCGTGAAGACCGTCACTCAACCACTGCGTGCGCGCCGTGACCAGCATCGCGTGAAACGAAAGCTGGCGGGCGGGCGAGGGCACCCGTATCGGCTTAGCGGCCGAGGATGGCACTGACTCGACGCTCCGCGATATCCACATAGCTGGGATTGAGCTCTATGCCCACAAAGCGACGAGCGGTCCCGAGCGCTGCCACCCCAGTGGTACCGGACCCGATAAACGGATCGAGGACCAAGTCGCCTGCATCGGTTGCGAGGTGGACGCAGGGCTCGACGAGCTGTACTGGGTATGTGGCGAAATGAGCCTCTTTGTATGGCTGTGTGTTGACATCCCAGATCGTGCGGAGGTTTCGGGCGTTAGGTCCACGAACCGCATCGCTGTCGTACTTGTACCGCTCGCTCTTGCTGAACAGGAACACGTACTCATGTGCTCGTGTGGGTCGGTCCTTGACGCTCTCGGGCTGGCAGTTTGGCTTACTCCAGATGACATCTGCGCGGAGATACCAGCCCGCTTGCTGAAGTGCGAAAGCGATCCGCCACGGGACACCGATCAGATCCTTCGACTTCAGCCCATCTGGAGTCGCGGGACGCCGATCCATTGCTCGGATCGGGTTCTTGCGGTCCGGTGCGCGCCACGTTCGGCCGCCGGAGGTATAGGAGTCGCCAATGTTGAGCCAGAGGGTGCCGTCACGCCTTGTGACACGCCGAACGTCGTCAAAGACGTCGACCAGGTTCGCGATGTAGTCGTCAAGAGACTCCTCCATACCAATTTGCCCATCGATGCCATAGTCGCGCAACGACCAGTAAGGCGGCGAAGTGATGGTGGTTTGAAACGTCTCGTCGGGGACCGTTGCAAGCGCAACTCGAGCGTCTCCAGCAACGAGCGCTGAATCTGCGCTTTGCGCATCTAGGACGACTCTCCAGTCCGCAGAGGACGACACGTCACTCGATACGACCAGGCCCGCAAGGGGATTGGACCACGGAGCGGGCTCGATGTCGTTGATCGCGAGATGCATCTGTAGGTTGCGACCTGGATAATGACAAGAGGGCAGGACAACAGCCCCCCGCGCGGTGTGCTCCTGGGGGCCAGTGGCTAGATGCTCATTTTGCTGCCCCCGAGGAAGACGCTCGGATGCTTGATCGGCCATGTCGCAAGGCTGCCAGTCGCTTTGGACGAAACAGCGCGCTGCGGTCGCCCATACTAGACCACACGCAAGTGCAAATCCTCAAATCCTCATGATTTGCAGGTCATTCTTCGATGGAGCCAGCCGGGATCGAACCGGCGACCTCCTGCTTGCAAAATAGCCGCTCTCGCGCCGAAATCGGCGCCTAAACCTCCGTGTTTGCGGGACCTTTGGGACGGGCGCTAGAAGTCGATATCCGCCCGGATGCCCGTGGATTATCAGCGATTATCGTGGTTTCAGGCACTTCTGAGGATGAGTGCCTGAACGACCCCCGTTCGCTGGCGGTGAGCTCCAACGGGCCGCGAGACTGGGGTAGTCTGATGCCTGCCGCTGCCGTTCGGTTCCATGCGTCGAGGCGTAGCCTTCTGGGCCAAGCGCGTCTCGTCGCGCGAACCGACACTCTCGTTTGGCCAATCGAACCTCAGGCAGCCGGGCGAGCACGAATGGCGTACTCAACGCTGGCTGTCGCGACCGCTGGACCGTACCCGGCGAACACCTCGACCGCCACGCTTACGGTGCTTAGTCCCCGAACGGCGAGGTCCAGGCTCGCGCCCAAGGGGTCGGTGAGCGGGTGCGCTCGCGCACGAACGATTCCGCTCGAGCTCTCGAGTGCGCTCACGGTGAAGACGATTCCCTGAAGAACCAGCTCGCTGCTCAGATCTGGGGCCACTGTAAGCGCGCGGTTGGCTGCGGCGCAAACGGTGCTGCCGAGTAGCTCTGCAATGTAGTCGCTGCTTCTCGACACGTCAGGTGCATGGTTGCGTAGCGCGTGTGTCACACGGTCAGCTCATCGCTCATGTGGTGGTATCCCTCGGCTCGGGTCGGGCCAATCGGGCGAGCTGCCGCGACTGTGAGACCAGTGCCCTCCGAGTCCCAAAGGTCGAGGTCCTCCTCGTGGTAGCCGTCGCGCAGGTGGCGTGTCTCGACACGGCCGAGGAGCGCACCAGGTGCGGGTCGTGCGCGGACATGAACGGTCAGCTCGAGCGTCAGCGGCATGTACTCGCCAGCTCGTAGACCGCCCGCGGACAGACGTCGATGATCAGGGTCAGCGCCAGCGGATCGATCTGGCGTGGCTCGGCGAAATCGATCGCGAACTCAGCGTGGGATCGCGGCTTGGCTGTCCCAGCCGCCATCCGTGAACCTCTGTGACGCGGTACTTGAACCTGTCGGTCAGCGTGGAGCCTGGGAATGCGCCTCCCGGATCAAGGTCGACGTATGCTCCGAGGTCGCCGATTGGCGGCGGCGCCCCAGCTCGAGCGTCCGGCCCTCGGCCAGCTCGAGATCGGCGAAGCTCGCGAGCACCCGCAGAACCTCCCGGTCGTCTTGGATCAGCTGCGCCTGCGCCACCGCTAGGTTCCGTCCGCGTCGTACCACCTCGGTGCGGATCTCCGCGGGACCCGGCGCGAGCGCCGCGTGAAAGAACGCCGCCGTGGCCACAGGGTCGGGAACGGCAACTCCATCGCCAACGCCCGCACGCAGGTTGCCAATCCGTAGCCGCCGTTGGGCCCGCGCAGGTACTCCAGCGATCCGTCAGGTTCGCCATATAGGTGTTTTCTGCGACAGGTTCGACGGCGGTGTCGAGGTCGAAGACGTGCCCGGTGTCGCACCGCTCAGCCGCGTGCTCGACGTCCGGTTTCGTGCTCGCGGGGTCCGCTGTATTGGCATGTCTCCATTTGCATGCACGTCATCAGGAGGTCGGGGCCTGCTCGTTGAACTGGTAGTCCAGACCGGATCCGGCCGTCGACGTCGAGGAGCAGGAACTGGGTGCCGAGCGAGTCGACCTCACCATCCTCGCCGGTGACCATCTCCCACTTGAACTGGACCGCGCCGTGGTGGCTGACGGGGTCCTCGCGCGGCCTGAACAGGAATCCGCGTGACCCGAACAGGTCATGTGAGCGCTGGACGGCCGCTTCGATACCGGAGTGCCCGTGATATTCCTTGATCCTGTTGAACAGACTGGCCCGCTCAGACCATGTGCCAGCGATCCATTGCTTGCGCACATCGGGTCCGCCTCGTTCCAGACAGCAACGTACTGCGTGATGAACTCATCGAGATCGGTCATGGTGCCTTCCTTGCAGGTAATAGACGGGTGAGCGCGGCAACCCCCAGGAGGAGTGCCGCCAGCTCGGCAGGCTGAGCACGAACGCGTGAGCGAAGCCGCTGTGCAGGGCGCCGAAGAAGATCACGCCCGTGATGGCTACACCGAGGGCGTTGCCGAACTGCTGCATGGTCGACAAGACGCCGGCGGCCGCACCGGCGCGCTCGGTTCGATGTTCGAGAGCACCGTCGCCGTGATCGGCGTGATGCAAAGGCCTTGCCCTGCGCCGACGAGCAGCAGCCCGGGCACGAGTATGACCACAGAGCCTCCCGTGCCGAACACCGAGACACAGCTCGCCAGCAGCAGATCCCCGACGGCGAGGATCACGGCGCCCGCGGCGATCAGCCGCCGGCCGTAGCGCACCATCCATCGCGGCGCGCGCATCGACGTCGCCACGAACGCCACCGCGAGGATGCTGAACACGAGGCCCGCCAGCAGCGGGTCGAGGTGCCTGCCCTGCTGCAGATACAGCGAGAGGACCAGGAAGAACGACGCTTGGCCGCACCACAGCGCCAGCTGCGTCGCCAGCCCAGCGGAGAATGCCCGCTCTCCAAACAGCTCCAGCGGCAATAGCGGCGAGCCGCCGCGGCTGGCGAGCCGGCGCTGATGAGCCGCGAAGACGCCCAGCACGACCGGCGCCGCGGCAAGCGACAGCCACGCCCAGACCGGCCAGCCGTCCTGACGCCCGCCGTCAACGGCAGCACCAGCGCGACCAGGCCGACGGTGACCAGCAGCGCCCCGACCAAGTCCAGACGAACCGGGTTCTCGGCACGCGACTCTGGCACGAGCCGGGACGCCAGCACGAGCCCGACGAGACCGATCGGCACGTTGATCAAGAACACGCTCCGCCAGCCCAGGCCGACGATGTCCGCTCCGATCAACAGCCCGCCGAGGATCTGTCCCCCGACTGCTCCCAGCCCCATCACGACCCCGTAGAAGCTGAGCGCACGAACGCGGTCAGCACCCACGTACTTCACGCCGATGATCGAGAGTACCTGCGGGCTGATGAGCGCGGCCGCCAAGCCCTGCACCAGCCGCGCGAGGTTCAGCGCGCCGGCGGTCTGTGCTGCCGCGCACGCCACCGAAGCGAGCGTGAACAGCGCCAGGCCAAGCGAGAACATGCGGCGACGACCGAACCGGTCCCCGAGTCGGCCCGCCGTGATCAGCCCGGCTGCGAAGGTCAGCCCGTAACCGGCGACGAACCACTCGGCGGCACCATGGCTGGCGTGTAGGTCGGCCTGCATCGAGGGCAGCGCCACGTTCACGATGAAGAAGTCAAGGACGATCATGAACGTACCCGCCAGCAGCACCGCCAGCGCCGCCCAATGATCGTCCTTGAGCCGCGCCCACCGCGATCGGGGGGCAGGCAGCCGCGGTACGGCAGGGACCGGGGAAACAGCGCTCATCGCTCGCGCCTCACGCCGAAATCGCCGCGAAGGCCTTGCCCAGGGTTGCTCGCTCGGCGAGCGCGACCGACGCGGGACGCCCCGCAGAGATGCCGCCATCGACCGCGAGATCCTGCCCGGTGACGAAGCTCGACGCGTCGCTGGCGAGCCACACGGCGGCAGGCGCCACGTACTCGCTTATCCCCGCCCGGCGGATCGGCTGGTGGCTCTCGAGCGCCTCCAGGAACGCCGGCTCGAGCGCCGCCGCGGTACGGTCCGCCTCCGCCGGGTCCATGCCCGCTCCCTTGCCGAAGATGCCGGTCAGGATCGGCCCGGGGGAGATGCTGTTGACGCGGACTCCGCGCTCGCCGAGTTCCACCGCCGCACAGCGTGTGAGATGGATCACCGCGGCCTTCGCCGAGGAATAGTCAAGGCTGGCCAACCCGCGAGTCGGCCGTTGATGCTCGCGATATTGATGATGCTCCCGGCCTCTTGCTCGAGCATCACGCGCGCTGCGTACTTCATCCCGAGCAACACCCCACCGACGTGCAGCGCGAACGTCTGCTGGAAGCGGTCGAGATCGACGTCGGTGACCCCGCCGCCGCCGCCGGCCGCACCCGCGTTGTTGACCATCACGTCGAGCCGACCGAACCGCTCAACCGCATACCCGACCAGCGCCTCGACATCCGACTCGACGGTCACGTCGGTCGCGAAGAACGCCGCGCCGATCGTCTCGGCGAGCTCCTCGCCCTCCTTGCGCCGCCGACCAGCGATCACGACATCGGCCCCTTCGGCGGCGAACAACGCCGCCATTGCGCGCCAATCCCGCTCGTGGCTCCGGTGATCACGGCCACCTTCTGCTCCAACGCGCCCATCTCGATCTCCGTTCTCGGTGTACCGACGCACCAGGTAGACAGAATGTGCGGTCTACCGTAACACGGAGTAGACCGTATAGTTGATCTACCACCGAGATGTGTCACACTTGGCGCATGGGCACGGCTCGAAGCCCGGTCCACGTGACCGTCTACTGCGCAGCACCCGCGAGCTGACCTACAGCCAAGGCGTCGCGGTGGCGCTCGACGCGATCCTCGAGGACGCCGGGGTGGCGCGTCGCTCGCTCTACCACCACTTCGCGCGGAAAGGCCGAGCTCATCGCCGAGGCACTCCGCGTAAGCGCCGACGCGGACGTCGAGCGCTACCAACGGCGCTCCAGTCCGGCGGGGAGGACCCACGTCAACGGCTGCTCGCCGTCTTCGATGTGTTGGAGGCAACCACGGAGTCCGAGCGCTTCCACGGCTGCCGCTACACCGCGGCGGAGCTGTCGCTCATCGACCCGACCATCCGGCCCACGTCCAGACCCGCGCTTACAAGGACCGCCTGCACGCCCTGTTCACGAGCGAGCTGGCAGCGCTCGGCCATTCCAGGCCCGAGCGCGCCGCCGACCAGCTCCTGCTGTTGATCGACGGAGTGCTTGTCGGTGCCGTGACCCGGCCCG
>CAWJFR010000009.1:0-12961 GCA_963842205.1 uncultured Solirubrobacterales bacterium | reverse complement strand
CCGCTTGTCCCCCTTCCACGCCAGCAGGGCGTCCACCGCCGGTGCGTGTGGCCCGAAAATAGATAATGTATGAATTCGCGACAGCATTATCAGGTGCTCCGTCGAACGACGAACGCAAACGCTGTCGGCTGCGCTAGAGACGAAGCACTCCCCGCATCGCCGCGAACCGCGCTTCGTAGGACCGCTCGTGGAGAACGACCTCCAAGCCGCCGTCTTCGAAGTCTTTGGCTAAGGCGATGTCGTCGATCCCCGTCAGGGCATGCACGGGCGAGGCGCCCGACGCTGTCCGAGCTCGAACCGGCCCGGACCGCTCGGTGGCCCAGCCTGCCGAGGAAGGCGCGTGGCCGTGTCACCGCCAGCCAGAGCAGATAGTCGGCATAGCGGATCACCTGGGCGAGCTTCCCGGCAGCGATCGGATCGAAGACGGTGACGATCACCCCTCCGGGCGCGAGCCGCTCGCGCACGGCATCGAGCACTCCCCGGTAGTCATCGAGATGGTGCAGCGCAGAGGAGAAGACGACGACATCCCATAGATCGCGGCTCGTGGACAGAAACGAGGCGATCTCCCCAACCTCGACGGTGGCTGTGAGCCCTGCGGCGGAGGCCTTCCTCTCGATAGATCGCGAGCATATCGGGGGAGATGTCCACCGTGACGACGTCGAGACCCATCGCCCCGAGCTCGAGCGACGCATAGCCCAGCTGCCGCATGCATCCAGCACCCGATCGTGCGCTGGGGAAGCGGCGAGCGCGGTAGCAAGAACCTGGCGAAGACGATTTCGATGACGCGCGAGCGTCACGCACTCCTCGGTCTCGTCGTACTTAGCGGCCCGTTCCGCGTAATAGCGGCCGGTTTGCTTCGGCGGCGCTCGAAGGTCTCCGCGGAGCGACGATCGCCTGGGAGGGCGCTCATTCGACCCAGCCCTCAATCCGTCGATGCGGTCGTTCTAGATGGTGGGGGCGGCTCACGGAGCGCCCGAGGATAACGAATCCTCCAGCGCCAACGGGCCATCTGGGACGTTCGCGCGTCCCGCGGTCCCGCGGCAACCTGACGATCTGGGATCATGCGGCCCGTGAACGCGCCCGTGAGTCGGATGAGGACGAGAGCGCACGCGCGTTATGAGGCGTGCGTGTTCCTGCTGCGCGGATTGATCCACCGAGACCGTCACGCAGTCACATCGAAATCAACCGACGATCTACCGCTAGCGCCCACGGATACTGTCAACGGTTGGGGTCGGACACCTATCAATGACGATCAGGACGGCTTGCGGCAAAAGTCAGACCCGTCCGGACTAGTGCGTCTTGCGCCCATCGTGGTAGCGATGGTCTACCTCAACGGTACAGTCCTGCTCCTGGCATCCGACCTGTGGCCCCGGCTGATCAAAGACCCGGTCCGCCCCGATATCTTCCTGATCTTTACACCGTTGTGCCTGCTCGGCGGATATCTGAGCGCCGCATTTGGTATGCCACGTTCCTACAGCGGGCGCTGGTCACTGCGATCTGTGTTTTGGGTTTGCGCGGTCGCGACACTGGTTGTCTTGCCAGTGACGTCGCATGCGCGGACCGGGTCTTGGTATCCGAACGTCGTGACGGGACTCCGCGATCCTGGTTCGGCGTACGCAAATTCGGTTGCACTCCCAAGCCTCGGGCCAGTGGATCGAGTACGTGCGCATCCTCCTCGGGGTGCCGCTCACACTACTACTGCCGCTGACAGTCTATTTTTGGAAAACCTTGACTAAGCCTATGCGTGTCGTGGCATTTATTGCGATCGGCAGCTACTTGGGCATTTACGTGGCTGCCGGCACAAATAAGGAGCTCGCAGACGCCGCGATCCTGATCTCAGCGCTCGGCGCGGCCGCGGTGCTGGCGGGGCGCATATCCGTCAGCCGGCGCCGCGTTCTGGCGGTTGCGGGCACGGGGATCGCCGCGATTGCACTGCTGCTCATATTCTTCTCCGCGGGTCATCGTCGCGCACCGGTGGCCTGGCTTCAGCCTCGATATCACGCGAGAGCCCCAACTGGAGCTCCCCCGCGCGGCCACCAGACGCACAATACGCCGCGCTCGTGGCACGCGGAGATGCATTGAGCCCCGCGAAGTACGAAAGCGAACATCCGCACGCCGGGTCTCCCCTCGTCCTCGCCAATCTCAACTCCTGGGTGGTAGCACCGCTGCCGGAACACCTTCGCCGCTCGTTTATTGCGCTTGCCGGATATCTCACTCAGGGGTACTATGGGCTGTCACTCGCCTTGGAACAGCCATACGTGCCCACGTATGGCCTGGGCGGCTCACAGTTCCTCGCGCGTCTGGGTAGTCGTCTCGTGGGCTCGACAAAGTTCGAGGATCGCCCCTATCCGATGCGTGTCGAATCTAGGGACGGCTGGGACGCGTACGGGCTGTGGATCACCTTCTATGCTTGGATCGCGTCCGATATCACCTTCCCTGGGGTGCTATTGCTAATGGTGGTTATCGGCCGTCTGCTCGCACTTGGGTGGCTCGACACCTTAGAGGGATCCAATCCCTTTGCTGTCGGAGCATTCGCGCTACTCGTGTTGATGGTCGCCTATCTCCCCGCAAACGATCAGCTCCTCTCGAGCGGAGAAAGCACCGTGGTTTTATCGGGTTGCTAGCGCTCTGGATGTGGACGCGACGGACCCCGGCGCTCTCCCCAGCTTCGGGATGACCCGCTCCTCTGAGAGCGACGTCGCGCTGGCCTTCGTCGGGAAACTCGTCCCCGATTACTTCTGGAACGAGGCCTGCAACCGTGCGGGCAATCTTTTCCAAGAGCGTCTGCTCCTGGCGCTCGGCGAAGCGGGGCTGCCGGCATGTTTGATTCTCTCCCAACGTCCAATGAGGCTCTTCCCTCGGTCTCGCACGCTCTTCGTTCGCGGCAGTCGCCAGGAAGTGGAGTCGGGCCTTTCGATCGAGTTGCTCCCATATGTCAATCTTCCAGTGATCCGCCCGATCACCGTCGGACTCATCGTGCTCTCACGGCTGGTGCGCTGGAAAGCGCCACATGGAGTCAAGAGGGCGGTGCTCACCTACAACCTCACGGAGCCCCCGGGACTGTTTACCCTAATCGCGGCCCGCCTGTCCGGGGCGTCGCCCATCGCATCGGTCGGCATCTTCGTGCCCGGCGAAACGGTCACTGACTCATGGTCGCGGCGGCTCGACTCTGGCTGCAATGCCGTCTGATCCCCCGCTTCGACGGACTTAGCGTCGCCAGTCGTCGCATAGCTGAGCAATTCGCTCCGGGAACACCGTGGGTGCGAAACGAGGGGGGGATCGGTGACACCGTCGTCAGTCGCTTTGAGCACCCCTCCGTACCCGCCTGGACAGTGGACCGACCCTTCACGATCGTCTTTGCAGGCTCGCTTACGGAGATCAACGGTATCCCCGAGATCGTCGCCGCGTTTGCCCAACTCAACGGTCGCGAGTTCCGGCTGCTCGTCGCAGGACGCGGACCCGAGGAAGAGGTGATCCAGCGAGCGGTAGCCGGGATGCTCGGATCGACTTTGGCGGCTATCTCTCCGAGGACGAGGTCCTCGAGCTGTATGGCGAGGCTGACCTCCTCCTCAATCTCCGGATCACCGAGCACGTTACACTGACTACTTCTTCCCATCCAAGCTGATCGAGTATCTGGCGACCGGCGTGCCCGTGTTGAGCACAGGAACCGGCCACGTGCAGGAGGAGTTCGGTGAGGTGTTGTTCCTGCTGGAGGAGGAGAGCCCGGAAGCGCTCGTAGAGGCTCTGACACACCTTGCGTCGATGGATCCCCGGGCGCGCTGGGCGAGAGGTGCGGCGGCGCGAAAACAGGTGTTGAGGACTCACCAGTGGTCGGTCCAGGGTCGGAAGCTCGCTGCCTTTTATCCGGCAGATCGCAGAGCAGGGGTAATGCCCGCACCCGGGACAGGAGACCTAGACACACCCGAGCCAGCGGGCAAGAGCTATGGAACAGGGTTCGCCGGGGATGTATCGATCACATTCCTCGCGAAAGCGGTGACGTACGGTCTGGCCTTCGCGAGCACCATCATCGTGGCTCGCGCCCTCGGTCCGACGGGCCGAGGCGCGGTCGCCGTCGCACTGACCTTGGGCACCATTCTGGTACAATTGGGCAGCGCCGGTTTCATTAGCGGCTTTGCCTTTACGTCGCCGGGGGAAAGTCGACTCCGGCGCAGGCGGTTCGCCAGGCGCTGCTGCTGACAATCGTGATCGGCGGGGGGCTCGCCATCGGAGTCATCTCTCTGCGTGCTGTGGCGCCGAACGTCGTCGGTATAAGTTGGGGCATCACGGTCCTCGTCGCCGTGGGAGCTCCTGGAATTCTTTATATGCTCCTACTCCAGGGCATCCTCCTCGGCCAAGGCCGGGCCCGGGCTTACAATTCTCTCGATCTCTATCGTGCCGGTTCCGCCGTCGCTGGGTTGTTGATCTGGGAGACGTTTGTAGGATTGGACCAAGTGTCCGCAGTCGCCATCTTGATCGGCGCATGGTGGCTCGCGGCCGCGCTCGGCATCCTTCTCCTTCGGACCCCCAAGTGGTGGCGCCCGCAGCTACAGCGGGACTTACTCGGGCAGATGTTGCGTTATGGAGCGCGCGTATACCTCGGCACCGTGTTCGGCTTACTCCTGATTACACTTGACCTACTGCTCGTGAATGCCTACCTGGGAACCAAAGCCGCGGGTCTTTACTCTGCATCCGCCACGATGGCCGAAGCGATGCTTTTGATCCCCCTGGTGGTAGGGATAAACCTGCTCCCCCGTGTAGCCCGAGGCTCAGGCCTTGCGGCAAGCGCCGCGGCCTTCCGCGCAACTGTGATCGTGCTCGGAGTTGCGTGCATCCTATGCGCCGCTCTGGCTGAGCCGATGGTGCGCCTTTTGTTCGGCGACTCGTTCGCTCCTGCCGCCTCACTCTTCCAGCTCTTATCCCCAGGAGTTTTCGCCCTCGGTCTTGCCGCCGTGCTGTCACATCACTTTGCAGGCGAAGGCTATCCCCTTCCCGCTGTCGCCGCCGCCGGCATCGCATTGGCATTGAACATCGTCCTCGACATCCTGCTTCTTCGACCGCTGGGGCTCCGCGAGGCCTCGATCGCGTCAAGTGCGGCGTACGTCGTCTTCCTAGCACTTCAATCGAGGCTCTTCGTCGCTCAGGCTGGAGGATACCGGGTTCTGATTCCGGGTTGGGAAGATATCCGGACGTTAGTTCGTCTTGCTCGTCTTCCTGGTCGAACCGGCACGCCGGTACGCTCGAGAGGGTCACATATACCCTAAGTCGCGGCCTCGGTCGAAGCGCAGCGGCCGACACCACATGCCGCCTTTTTCAGGCTCTCGCGTGTTAATCGCGCGTTGTCATCCCAGGAGAGAGCCAGGGCCGGCGCTTTGACCGACGGGGGCCCGTCCTCAGCCGCTTCCCTTACCGCCGAGCTCAGTGCGTCAGGATCACAAGGATCATAAAAGTGCGCGGCTGAGCCACAAAACTCTCTATGTGGCGGGATATCGCTCGCCGCGAGAGGGCGGCCCAAGGAGAGAGCCTCGACGGCAGTGAACCCATAACTCTCGAGATGGGAGTGTGCAATCACGCACGCGGCGTTCCTATACAGATCGCCGAGAACACGACGGTCGGTGACTGGACCCAGAAAGCGAGCTGAGCCATTGCTTAAGCGTGTCGCCAGTTCACGACGCCGGGCCGCTGAGCACCAGCCCACTAGCCACAAGGGGGGTAAATCAACCCCACGCTCGAAGGCGCTAATCAACCCAGACCAGTCCTTGTGCGGCAGATCGGTGCCGACGGATAGCACATAGGACTCCGTCCGCGGTGCTGTCCGTCGTGACATGGCGGAGGGTGGGAAGGAGGGAGGCGCCGACGGCGCCACACTGATCTTGGGGAGCGCTCCCATGTCTTCGACGGCATACGATCTCATCGTCTCTGAGACACAGATCACCTGGTCCGCGTTACGCACCGACGCGTGCGCGGCACGGCGCTCCACAGCGAACCGCGCACGCATCGCCGGAGGACAGCGCCGTCTCACCAGGCGTTGGTCGCCGCCAAAATGCCACGGGCTCTGTAAGACCATCACCTGAGGGACAGGTGTTTGGGCAAGGGCAAAATTGCCCGGCATATAAACTACGTCGTAGTCCCGGGCACGCTTTGCAAGGCCGATCTGCTCATGCATGATCCGCAGAGGTAACGGCCGGCCTTGCCACACGATCACCTCGGACCTAGGGCAGAAGCGCTGAACGGAGGGGTATGCAACTCGAGTTGTGACGATGGTCAGGTGCACGTCACCGAGTTTCTCTAGCGCGCGCAGTTGCTCGAAGAGAAAGGTGGCGCCCCCGCCGCTACGGGCGGAGACGGCGTTTACCAGCACGTTCAAGGTTTCGTTGGGCACCTGCGATCGCATTCTAGACCTGTGGGTCATCCGCAGTGTCCTTCCAAGGCACAACGCAGTGTCCGGCCACGACAGTTGGTCTGCTGTCCTATATCCGCTCAGCCAGTACGTTGTCGGCGCCGTGAGAACTCGTAGCCTCCGCCAATCAGGAGCACCACGAAGACGAAGACGAGCAGCGTAGTCGTATAGTTTTCTTTTCCTTCAGTCGCTGACATAGCCTGGTTGGGCGCTGCGATCGCCACCAGTGGGGCGAGAGCCAATGGGGTGTCTGCCCCAGACGGGTCGAGGTAGACCAATCCCGTCGCATGCGTCAGGTTGCGCACGAATGGCGTTAGCGCACCCGTCGCGAGGTTCACCGTGACCACCTCGTCGGCGCGTGACGCAAACGCGGTGCCGGGGACGAATGGACCAGTGACCTTGTAGATGGCCGAGACGCTCGTGGCGGCGGAGGAGCCATCGTCGACGATGTAGAGCGTGCCGTTAGCGGTAGTGGACCAGCGGATGGCGTTGAGCGCAAGTGGTGTTTTGAGTGCCGTGAGGCCAGTACCGGCGTTGAGATTGCCGGCGAACACCAGCATCCGCGCCCTCGGGTCATCGACGACGAAGCTACCCGCGTACAGCGGGCTGGCGTACGGGACGATCGCACCCGCGCCCAGGTCACCTAGCGACAGCGTGACCGTCCCCCCTCCGGGGTTTCCGTCCGTGGCCATGGCGTCGTCCAGAAACGTTGGACTCAGCGCCGCGATGCCCGTGCCGCCTGAACTGGGAGGCTGGCTGAGCTCCACCCTGAACACGGCCGTGCCGGCGCGAGCGGTTGCATGGGATGCCGTGATGTAGATGTTGCCGGTGCTATCGACACTCACCGAGTCGGTGCCTCCACCCGTGTGCAGTGCGCCCGCAGTGGCAGGCGATGACGGGGCGCCCGGTGAGTACTTATAATTCGTGACTTGCTGGCCCGCGGGGGCTGAGGGAGTGATCGTCGCCAAGTGCGAGTTGGCGTTTTCGTTGAGAGCGACAATCAGCCGGTGATTGAGTGGATCGACGCCGATGCCGGCCACCTCGTCGGGGATCGACCAAGCGTTGATGAGGGAGCCGCTCTCGGTGTACTCGACGATTGTGCTACTGCCACCGCCAGTGCTCAGCGCGGCATTCCGGCATGCTAGGAACAGATGACCGTCCAGGCTCGCGATGTCGTCGCAGTGGTTGGCACCCTTAGGTGCCACAGCAATTATGCTGATTGCAAAGCTGGCCAGGGTTGGCGTAGGGATCGCGGCAATGGCTTTAGCTCCCGAACCCAGCGCGCTGATGCTGAGTCCGATCAAGCATAGTGCTCCCCGCTTACGGCGACGAGCACTCGCGGAGAACAGGGGAAACCGCTTAGCCTCGGACACGGCAACTCCTTCGGATCGCAACAATGATGTGGAGCCCGCGAGTCTAACGCCGACTCCCAAACTCCCTGGGTTTCGCGTTGACGGGGCTGGCGTCGCGCCGGAACCCCTGGCTTCACTGGGTGCTTTCGCCTGGTCCGTGCTGGGCTAGTGTCCTGTCTGGTTGATTCGTTGGCAGTAGCGTTTGATGGAGTTGAGGATTTGGTCGGCGGTCTTGGTCCAGACGTAGGGGCGGGGGTTCTCGTTCCAGGTGTCGATCCATTGGCGGATGTCGGTGTTCAGCGCGCGGACGGAGCGGTGCGCGCCACGGCGTAGGAGCTTGGTTGTGAGCTCGCCGAACCACCGCTCGACGAGATTGATCCACGAGCTCGAGGTCGGGGTGAAGTGCAGGTGAAACCGGGGGTGCGCAGCGAGCCAGCGCCGGACCTTCGGGGTCTTGTGACTGGAGGCGTTGTCGAGCACGAGGTGCACGTCGAGTTGGGCGGGCACGTTCTCATCGATCGTCTGGAGGAACTTCAGGAACTCGATCGCGCGGTGGCGTTGGTGCAGTGAGCCGATCACCTGCCCGCTTTGCAGGTTCAGCGCGGCGTAGAGGCTGGAGGTGCCGTGCCGCTCATAATCGTGGGTCGCTCGCTCCGGGGTGCCGGGGAGCATCGGCAACGTCGGTGCGGTGCGGTCCAGTGCTTGGATCTGGCTCTTCTCGTCCACGCACATCACCACGGCGCGCTCCGGTGGGTTCAGGTATAGGCCGCAGATGTCATGGACCTTCTCGATGAACAGCGGGTCCTTGGACAGCTTCCAGGTTTCCTGGCGGTGGGGCTGCAGGCCGAACGCGTGCCAGATCCGCATCACCGCGTCCGGGGTCATCCCAACCTCCTTGGCCATCGAGCGGGTCGACCAATGCGTCGCGTTCTTCGGCGTGCTCTCCAACGTCTTGATCACCACCGCCTCGACCTGCTCATCGGTGATCGTCCGCGGTTTCCCCGGCCTGGGCTCATCCGCGAGACCTTCAAGCCGGCGCTCCGAGAACCGGTTGCGCCACTTCGTCACCGTCGGCCGCGAAACCGCCAGCGCTTCGGCGATCTCACCGTTAGACCACAACCCCTCCGCGGCCATCAACACGATCCGTGCCCGCAACGCCAGCGCCTGAGCACTCGTCCGGCGCCGCGTCCAACTCTCCAACACAGACCGCTCTTCGTCCGTCAACTCGATTGAAACAGCAATAGGAATAGGCATAACCACCACCTACCCTAACCGCAAACAAATTAAACCAGCACGACACTAGGTGGCGTTTCGCTGTTGAACTTGCAGTTCGTGGTGATGTGATGCCAGCTGGACCGGCTCGCAACCGACGGTGGTGGATGGCTCAAGTCTCCCGTCATGTGGCTGTCTGCGCACGGTCGACGATGCAGATCACGGGGATGTCGTCTGCGCATGACTCTATGGTTTCGTGCAATGGGTTCAGCGAGACGCTATGATGAGCACGACTACCGGGGTGAATAGTTACTACACTCAACGAGGCCAGTAGCGGCAGGCCGCGCGCAAGTCAGAGGCACCCATTGCTATGGTACCGGCCCCGGATAGTACTGGTTCGGTTGGCGTCAAACCACCCAAGCTGACATTTCGCCTGCCAGAGAGCAACGATGAGTAACATGGGACCTACGGGCATCCACGGAGGAGCACTGCCCAACCTGCTGGTCATCGGCGCGGCGAAGTGTGGGACGACGAGCCTATACAACTACCTCAACGCTCATCCTGAGATTTCGATGTCGGACACTAAGGAGCTCGACTTCTTTGTAACCGATGGAACGTGGAGCAATGGTGTCGATTGGTACAAGGACAACTTCGATCCCACTTCGACGATCCGTGGGGAGTCCTCGACCAGTTACACCCGCGGGCAGCACACCCAGGACGTTGCAGACCGCATCAAAAGCGTGCTCTCGGGGGTCAAGCTGATCTATCTAGTCAGGGACCCGATCGAACGAATTCGATCTGATTACCACCACCACCGAGCGCTTGGCATCGAGCACCGGGGTCTCGCGGCGGCGCTGGCTGATCCGGAGAATCCATACATTCAGGGGAGCAGCTACGGGAGCCAGCTGACGCCCTATGTCGACCGCTTCGGCGCCAGCCACATTCTGGTTGAGACGCAAGAGCGCCTGCTGAGCGAGCGCCGGGACTGTCTCGGCCGAATCTTTGAGTTTCTGGAGGTCAACAACCAAGTGGACCTTGTCGCGTTTGACCGCGTGTGGGAAAGCTCGAAGGGAAAGGGCGGCTGGGGGTATTCGCTCAGCTGGAAGCTCCGCCCACGGGGCGTTCGGCTGCCGCGCCAGCTCCGTTGGCCCGCACACCAGCTGCAACGCTCGTGGCTGCTCGGAGGCGCGAGCAGCTCAGCTCGGCCCCCGGTAATCGACGAAGCGCTCCGGGCAACCCTCGTCGCGCGTCTTGAGCCCGAGGTGGCGACGCTTCGCGGTCTCACGGGGATGAGCTTTGACGAGTGGTCGCTCTAAGCATCTACCATGATGACCTAGCCCGGATCATTCATTAACGGTCCGCGCCCCGGGTGGTCCGGGGCGCGGGAATGTCCGGCTGGGCTTGGAGAATTGGGGTTGTCGAAGACCTTGTTCCCGAGCTCAGGAGGATCACCTTGAGGGTGCAGCGTGATGGCCGCGATTTCACGGTAGTGGTCACGGCGGACGGAGAGGGTTTGGTTTCGCACGCGGGCGCTGCGTTGCTCGCTGGGGTCGCGGATAGGACGGGGCTGACGAGGGCGCTCTCGCTGGGTCTTGGCGGGGATGAAGGAGCGCTGCTCGGGCCACGATCCGGGCCGGGTGGTGCGTGATCTGGCGGTGATGCTCGCTGACGGCGGGGAGTGCGTCTCCGATCTCGGCGGGCTGCGCGACCAGTTGGCGCTGTTCGGTCGGATCGCCTCTGATGCGACGGCGTACCGGTGATCGAGCGGATCGCCTCTGAGCCTGAGCTCGTGGATGGTCTGCGCGCTGCGCACGCCGGGCGCGCGCGCATGCTTGGAGGTTGGGCGTGGCGCCCGAGCGGGTGACGATCGACCTGGACGCGACGCTGATCACGTCGCATTCGGAGAAGGACGGCGCTGCGGGGAATTTCAAGGGCGGGTTCGGCTTCCGCCGATGCTGGCCTACTGCGATGAGAGCGGCGAGGCGCTCGCCGGGATGCTGCAGCCCGGGCAACGCGGCGCGCACAACGTCGCGACCAGATCGCGGCCGCTGAAGACGCGCTCGGCGCAGATACCCGTCGAGCACATCGAGGAGATCGAGATCCTGTTGCGCTGCGACTCCGCCGGCACCGCGCACGATCTCGTGGACTGGTGCCGCGAGGGACGGATCGGCTTCTCAGTCGGGTTTGACCTCACCGAGGCCGTTCGCGGCGCGATCCTCGAGCTGCCCGAGACGGCGTGGATCGCGGCGCTTGACAAGGACGGCACTCAGCGACCAAACGGGCAGGTCGCGGAGATCACCCATCTCGTCGACCTCACCGGCTGGCCGGAGCGCTCACGGCTGATCTGCCGCCGCGAGCGCGCACACCCCGGCGCGCAACTGTCCTTCACCGACCACGACGGGCACCGCTTCCAGGTCTTCCTCACCGACCAGAACGATCCCGATATCGCCGTCCTTGAGCGCCATCAGCGCCAGCGCGCCCACGTCGAGGATCACATCCGCAACGACAAGGACACCGGTCTTGCGCAAGCTCCCGTTCAACGACTTCCAGATGAACCAGGTGTGGCTTTATCTCGTGCTGATCGCTCACGACCTCGTCACCTGGACACGAACGCTGCTGCTGACCGGCGAGCTCACCAAAGCCGCGCCCAAGCGCCTGCGCTACCGGATCCTGCACACCGCAGGACGGCTCGCATTCCACGAACGACGCGCCCGACTGCGCCCAACGCACCTGGCCCTGGGCGAGCGAGCTCGCCGCCGCGTTCGCGAAGCTGCAAGCGCTCCATTACTGAATAATCGGGGCTAAGGGGTGGCGTCTAAATTAGTGTCGGGGTTTGGGGCAGGTGTGGCCGGGGTCGCTGGCGAACGTGGCCACCATGTTGGGGGCGATGGTCGACGAGGATCCGATCCGCGAGCGGTGGCTGATCGTGCGCGATGAGCTGGACGAGCGTGGCCGGCGGATGTGGGCGGCGGCGGAGGCGCGCTCGCATGGTCGTGGCGGGATCGCGGCGGTGGTCAGGGCGACGGGGATCTCCGAGGCTACGGTCCGCCGTGGGATTGCCGAGGTCAATCGCGGCGATCGCGCGCCGGACGGCCGGGTGCGGCGGCCGGGGGCAGGACGGCCGTCGATCGGGGAGCGCGAGCCGGGCTTGCGGGAGGCGCTGTTGGCGTTGTTGGAGGGCGCGACCCGCGGGGATCCGAAGTCGCCGTTGCTGTGGACCAGCCGCAGCGTTGCCAACCTGACGGCGGCGTTGTGCGCGCAGGGGTTCGAGGTGCATGAGAGCACGGTGCGGACGGCAGTTGCGCGGGCTGGGGTTCAGGCTGCAGGCCAACCGCAAGACGCACGAGGGGGCCGATCATCCCGACCGCGACGGACAGTTCCAGCACATCGCAGAGGTGTCAGCCCGCGGCGCTCGCGGCGAAGCAGCCGGTGATCAGCGTGGACACCAAGAAGAAGGAGCTGATCGGCAGCTACAAGAACGCCGGCCGCGAGCTCGCGCCGACCGGCCAGCCGATCCTCGTCAACACCCACGACTTCATCGACAAGGAGCTGGGCAAGGCGATCCCGTACGGGATCTACGACGTCGGCCGCGACGAAGGCTGGGTCAGCGTCGGGATCAGCGCCGACACCGCCCAGTTCGCCGTCGCCGAGATCGGAACCTGGTGGCAAGCCCTCGGTCGCGAGCGCTACCCGAACGCCAGGACGCTGACGATCACCGCCGACTGCGGCGGCTCCAACAGCTACCGCATCCGCCTGTGGAAGACCGAACTGCAACGCCTCGCTGACGAGACCGGGCTGACCATCCAAGTGATGCACTATCCGCCCGGCACCTCGAAGTGGAACAAGATCGAGCACCGCCTGTTCAGCTACATCTCGATCAACTGGCGCGCCAAACCGCTGGTCAGCCGCCAGACCGTGATCGACCTGATCGCCTCGACCACCACCAGCACCGGACTGAAGGTCTACGCACGCCTAGACCCCAACACCTACCCCACCAAGA
>CAWJFR010000008.1:0-275111 GCA_963842205.1 uncultured Solirubrobacterales bacterium | reverse complement strand
GCGGAAGTAGCTCCTCGGCTACCAGCCCGTCGACCGCCGCGCGGCTGAACGAGGTGAGCGCCTCGCTCGCTCGCGCCGCATAGCCCGGCACAGGCTCATCAAGGGCGGTGCGCAGCGCAGTGGTCAGGTCCTCGCTCACGAGGCGCGGGTCGAGCTCGCGGGCGATTGGCAGCGCCGCGTAGGGGCCCGGGGCAGTTGTTGTAACGAGCAGGCAGCCGTCGGCGAGTGCCTCGAGCTGGGCCTGTCCGTAGTCCTCGCGACGCGGCGCACACACAAACACGCGCGCGCGGCGCAACAGTGCCCGGTACGCCATCGGCGCGAGCATGCCGGTCACACGCACACCCTGTTCGGGAAGCCCGAGTCCAGCCTTCCGCAGCTCCTCCTCGTTCACGCCCGTGATCACAAGCTCCTCCGAGGGGCACCGCGCATGCGCCCACGCTGTGAGCACCTGGTCGAGCCCCTTCTTCCGGGGGTTGGCACCATAGGTGATCGCGTCGATATCTCTACGCGCCGGCCCGACGCCCGATGTCTCGATCGGTACGGGCAGCACCAGCGCGCGTCCAACAGAGCGTGCCACCTCGGGCACCTCCCGGAGACCACCCTCGCTCAGCGGCAGCAACAACGGCGCCTGGCGCAGCCGCCGGCGCTCGAGCGGCCGTTGCCACAGCCCGTGACGCCCCGGACGGTTACCCGCGGCGGGGGCGTCGAAGCGGATCGCCCCCGGCCGCGGCCACAGCAGCGCGGCGGTGGTGCTCGAGTAGATCACCGCCCTCGGCGTTCGCTGAGCCAGCTCGGCGCTGGCCACGCGGCGCGCGGCCAGCGCCCACGAGAGGTCGGTCAAAGCCAGCGTGCGAACCGGACGTGGCGGCGTGGCGGAGGCAAGCGCCACGCTCGCGCCGGCCCGTCGCAGCGAGTCCGCCAGCTCCGTGTCTGCCGCGCGCAGACCCCCAGTGGAGCCCAACGAGACGATCAAAACATCAACCGCATGCGCCGCGGTCATCTAGGTAACGGCGCCGTTCACGTGCTCGGGGCGCAGCGCCTTGAAGCCAGGCGCGCGCTCCAGCGCCATCGATCCCACGGGGGAAGTGCGACGCACGTAGAAGCACACGCCGTCCCGCTCCTCGATCGCCGCCACCGCCGCGTCCTGGCGCCGCCAGGCAAGCGCCCAGATAATCGCGAAGCCCGCGGCGATGCCGGGGATCTGTGGAGCGAGGAAGGCCAGGCCGCCAGCCAGCAGCGTGTACAGCAGCAGCGGCCACAGCCGGTTGAGCAGGATCGCGCCTGGGTGATGCTCGGGAAGTGTGGTCGTGGCCTTGGCGCCGGCGAGCAGACGCGCGATCGGCGGGCTCGTCTCGGCCCGCCTGCCCATACGCAGGCCGATGAGGGCAGCGAGGACCCACCAGCCAACCGCGATCGGCACCACCAGCTCCTCGGAGCTTTGCCCGGCAGCCAGGACGGTGACCGCGGCCAGCGCGGTCGCCGCGCCGGCACTGAGCAGGACCGTGGTCTTGAGGAAATCGACGAAGCGCACTTGACGACTACTACAGCAACGCCTCGAGCAAACCGCGCACACCGGCGGTGCCGTCGATCACCAGGTCGGCCTCCGCCGCAAGCTCCGGCGGAGCTTCATCAGAGCTGACCGCCGCGCAGATGGCCGTGCTCAAGGCTCCCGTCTGCACGAGCGAGCGCAGTCCACGAAAGGCATCCAAATCGGTTGTGTCGTCACCGACATACAGCGCGGCGGCAACCGGTTGCCCGCGCAGCAGCGCGGCGATGCCGAGACCCTTGTCGAGGCTGACTGGCGGGCGCACCTCCAGCACCTTGCGCCCCCAGTGAACCGCCAGGCCCTCCTCCTGCGCACGCCGCGCGATCCCCCCACCGCCGCCGCCGCGGCGGCTTCGTCGGGGGCACCACGCCAGTGAAACGCGGCGATCGCGTCCTTGTCCTCGCTGCGGACGCGGATCCGCTGGTGCTCGGCGGTATAGGCGTCCACGGCGAACCGGCGCACGCGCTCGGTCCAGGCGGCGACCTCGGGGTCAACCTCGGGCCGGGTCGCCCCGGGGCGCAGGAGCTCGCCGCCGTGGTTGCCGACGTAAGCAATCGTGCCGATCGCGACGATCTGGCGGGCAGTGGCCGCACGGCGGCCGCTGACACAACCGACGACTGCGTAGCGCTTGGCGACCTCGATCAGCAGCGCGCGCGTCGCCTCAGGAACGTGCGCGTCCGCGGCGTGCCGAACGATCGGCGCGAGGGTACCGTCGATGTCGAGCAGCACTGCTGCGCGGGCGGGTTCGGAGCGGAGCGGCTCAAGCGCCTCCACGAGCGTGGCAGCGGGGGACACGAACACTAGTATGGCGCGCACCGTGGCTTACTGGTCCCACATCGTGCGTGCTCGCTGAGGAGATGGGGACGATCAGCGATCGTTCGCGGCAGCGAACGCCCAGGCTGATGGCGATCGGGACGGCTGCGGGTCTGTTCAGCGGGCTCTTTGGAGTAGGCGGCGGGACGGTGATCGTGCCGCTACTCGTGCTGTGGCTGGGCTACGGCGAGCGCGAGGCCACGGGAACATCGCTGGCTGCGATCGTGTTCATCGCGGCGTTTGCCACCGCGGTGCAGGCCGCGTATGGCAACCTGCATTTCCTCGACGGGTTGTTGATCGGCGTGCCCGCCGTCGGCGGGGTAATGATCGGCACGTGGCTGCAGCAACGTCTGGCCACGCGTTCGGTCACGCTCCTGTTCGCGGCGGTGCTGGTGGCTGCGGCGGTCGAGCTGCTGTTGGAATGATCGGCGTGATCGCAATCGGGCTAGCGGCAGGAGTGCTCGGCGGGTTACTAGGCGTAGGCGGCGGGGTGCTTTTCGTGCCGGGCCTAGTGATCTTCCTGGGCCTGAGTCAGCATCAGGCGGAGGCCACATCGCTACTCGCGATCGTCCCGGTCGCGCTGGTGGGCGCCATAAACCAGGATCGCTACGGAAACGTGCGCCGGGCAGACGCGCTGCAGATGGGTGGCGTCTCGATCGCGGGCGCAGCGGCCGGCGTGGCCTTGGCGAACGTCCTGTCGGGAGCCGTACTCAGAACCGCGTTCGCGCTGTTGATCCTCTTGATCGCGGCACAGCTGGTGCGACGCACGCTAGGTCGGCAGGGCCAAATCTCCGCGGGCGCAACGGAATGAGCGGCGGATGGATAAGAGCTGCAACCGAAAAATGATCCGTACGCCTATAAAGGGCGTAGACTTGTGGTAATGGGACTCGATAACCCAATCCACATCGCCTTCCTCGTCGTGATTCTGCTTTTGGTGTTCGGTGCCAAACGACTACCGGAAATCGGCCGTTCGCTGGGAACCGGCATGCGTGAGTTCAAGGACTCCATCAGCGGCGCTCAGTCGGAGACCGGCCAGCAGCAGCCGACGCTGACCCAGGCCGCACAGCAGCCGCAGGCACCGCTCGCACAGCCCGCTCAAGTCGCGCAGCCCGTCGCCGCTCCCCCGGCTCAGGCGCCGGTCGAGCCACAGCACCAGGCGTAGCCTCGGAAGGAACCCGCGCCCGACGCACCGGTTCAGCCGGTGTCCAGCGTAGGCATCACCTGTCGGTGCAGGCGACAGGTGGCCAGAGCAGCAATCGCCGGTGTAGCCCGACTCACCAGGATCTGGGTGCCTATGCTGGACACACGGTGAACTGGCCACCACCATACCCGCGTATCGAGCATCTGAGCGGCTCATCGTCAGTGCCGCGCGAGGACCTCGTGCTCGTCCCCACGGCTGTTCAGGTGCTGTTGAGCCATCCGATTTTCGTGGAGGAGAAGCTCGACGGTGCGAACGTGATGCTGTGGCGCAACGAGCGGGGGATAGTGGAGGTGGCAACGCGAGGCGGCCCCGACGCGATCGACCGCGCTGGGCAACTGGGGCCGCTCAGAGCATGGGTCGCACAGCGGGAAGATGCATTGCGTGCGGCACTACAGAGTGACCGGGTGCTCTATGCGGAGTGGCTCTGGTTCCAGCACTCGGTGCGATATGCGCGCTTGCCCGACTTCCTGATCGCGCTCGACGTGCTGGAGCGATCCGGTCGCTGGCTCGACATCGGGGAACGTGACGCAGCGCTACGAGACGCAGGCCTCACGCCCCCTCCTCAGATATGGCAAGGAACCGCTGAGAGTCCCGAGGCGCTGATAGAGCTGATTGACATATCGCGGTACGGCGAGGATCTCGCCGAGGGCCTCATCGTCAGACCGGTGCATCAAGGCCCCGGCATACCCAGAGTCGCAAAGCTCGTTCGTGACAGCTTGCAGCTTCGCAGTGACGAATCATGGGCTCGCGAGGTCCGCAGAAACAACTTGGCGGACACCCCGCACGCAGCGTAGCCGTGTAGCGCGCTTCTCTCGGTGTAGGTCGAGTAGCGCTGCTATCGGCTGTGGAGTATCGGCCCGCTCTCGACCGCTTCGAAGGCGGAGCCTGGAACCCGCTTGATCTGTTCCAGGTCTGCGTCGTTCCAGCGAGGATCGGGCGCACCGGTGATGTACCAGGACGAGCCGTTGTCGGCAACGATCAAGCCGTAGCGCTTCAGAGCACGCAGAATGATCAGTGACTCGCCGTGGTAGCCGGCGAGGTTGTAGCTCGCCTTCAAGCGCAGTCGCAACCCCATCGGTGGCAGATCGGGATCGGTGCTGTCGGAGGCGAAGTGGGTGGCGGGATGGATGAAGCCAGCCTGCGTACGCCGCACGGTCACGCGCAGGGCGTGGTCGATCTGCCCCGCGCGAACTTCGGGATAGCGCACGAGCAGCGGAAAGATCGGCAGCCCAGCGGCGTCAGCAGAGGTCCAGCCGTTCGGGCGCAGCGCATTCAAGCGCAGATTGAAGACAGCCCCCGAGCCCGCGTCCCAGCCCCCTCCGGCGCGCTGAGCGTTATACAGCTCATACAGCTTGCAGCTACCTTCCTGTAGCACGAGCACGTGGCGATCGCCTGCTTCCCCTGCTCCCTCAACCGGCGCGTTCGCGGGGATCGGATAAGGGCCCGGGTTGGATTCTTCGCCGTATTCGGTGAACTTGATTGGCACCTTCGACTGGTGGGGACCGACAACCGTGTAGGGAATGCCGTAGCTGGGATTGATGCCAAAGTCCGGATGCAGGTGGCCAGTGAGTCCGATGCTCGCGATGTAGGCAGCCGAATTGGGATCGACGGGAGCGTGGGAGATGTCCTGGTTGATCGGATCGCTGGCAGGGAAGATCGGGCAGGAGTACTCGTGCGGGCCGGCGCCTGACGGCGCCATTGCGAGAACAGATGCGCCCGTTACTATCGCGAGGACCGCCGCTACAGGGACGATCGATCTCCCACGATGCGCCCGCACGGGGGCAATTTTACCGCCCGTCGGCAGAATGAACCGAGTCGGAGAGCACCGACGGGCGCGCCTCTTCCAGGAGGGGAGCGCCACAGTGCCAGCAGTAGCCGGCACCGCGACTATGCACCGCGCCGCAGGAGCGACATTGCCCGTGAATGCCCACCTCGGCGGCGGCGAGCAGCCGCTGCACCTCCCCAAGCTGCGCGTCGGCCTCTTGCAGCTCGGCGGCCCGGCGGGCGAGCACATCCAATCGGTAATGATCGCGGATGGCCATCTCGTAGGTGAGTCCGCCCAGGTCCCACGTCAGCCCGGCGACGCGCTCGGCCAGCTCGTAGCGGCAGCGGCGCAGCTCGGCCAGCGAGCCACCCGCGGCGATGAGGCCACCGACGGGCACGACCGTGCCGCTCGCGGGGCGCGAGCCCAGCTCCTGCGTCGCGTCGGTCGGGGATGAACGTCCGTTCAGCGTCGACATGCGCCATCACCGATCGGTCCGCGGACCGCAGACAGCAGCGCAGGCGCTCCCATCAGCCACCACCAGTTTCGATCGGCTGATCGCCCAGCGCGTTGATTTCTTCCTCGTGCTTCTTGCCGGTCGTGCTGCCGAGTTTTTTGAGCTTGGTCGCGCTCACTTTGTTCGGTTTGGCTTCTACGACTTTGGTCTGTTCCGCTTTTTCGACCTTGGTTTCTTTGGCTTCTTTGGCGGGCGATTTGCTCGCCGTGCTCGATGTGCTGGTCGTGGAGGGAGTGCTCGTCGGCGTGGTACTCGTCGGCGTGGTACTCGCCGCCGACGCGACGGGCGCCGCGCCAGTGAGGCCCTCGACCTTCAGCACCTGCTGGCTGGGCGCTTTGCTCTGGGTGACCCAGTGGCCGACGAGCAGGCCGACGACGACCGCCAGCAACAGCACCGACAGCAGGCCGAACAGGCCGGAGTAGCGACGCATCCACGCGTGCGCCCCCGACGTTGGCTCGATCACGGGCGCGTACCCGGGCGGCAACGAACCGGCCGGGCTTCGACCGACACCGTACGGCTGGGCCTCGGCCTGCAGCACGTCCAGGAACGCGAGCCGCACGGGCGAGGCGGGCTGGCCGCACGCCAGGCAGTAGCGCTGGTCGGGCGCAAGCGGCGCGGAGCAGCTCGCGCAGCTCGCGGCGGGTTGCTCAGAGGGAACGGGGGCCAGGCTCACGGTCGCGCCGCCCTTCCCCGGCGAGAAGCACCGGCCGTCTTGGCCGGGCGATCCGGCGGCTCATCCGAATGCGCCTCGCACGTAGTCGCGCGTGCGCTGCGCGCGCGGCTCGCCGAACACATCGGCCGTCGTCCCGTACTCGATCAGATCACCGAGATACATGAACGCGACCTTGTCGGCGACCCTGCGCGCCTGGGCGAGGTTGTGGGTGACGATCACCACCGCCAGCTCACGCCGCAGCTCGCCGATCAGCTGCTCGATCACGCCCGTGGAGATCGGGTCCAGGGCGCTGCACGGCTCATCCATCAGCAGCACCTCCGGACGAGGGGCGATCGCCCGCGCGATGCACAGCCGCTGCTGCTGGCCGCCGGACAGGCGCAGCGCCGGGCGGTCGAGATCGTCGCGGACCTCATCGTAGAGCCCGGCCCGACGCAGGGCGTCGATCACCAGCGGCTCGAGCTCGCGACGCCGCGGACGCTTGCGCGACTGCTCGCGCAGCGCGAACGCGACGTTGTCGAAGATCGACATCGGAAACGGGTTTGGCTGCTGAAAGACCATCGCCACACGCGCGCGCAGCGTCGTGTCCGCCAACTCGTGGATGTCCTCGCCGTCGAGCAGCACCCGCCCCGCGCGCGCGGCGCTGGGGGTCAGCTCGGTCAGGCGGTTGAGTGTGCGCAGCAGCGTCGTCTTGCCACAGCCCGATGGCCCGATCAGCGCGAGCACCTCTCCCTGGTGGATCGACAGCGACACCGACTTCACGGCAGGCTTGCCGCTGTAGGCGATGCTGACATCGCTCAGACGCAACCGCTCGGGCCCAGCCGTGGACGGCGAGGGCTCACGTAGCGGGTTGCGCTCGAGCACCGGCGGCGCGACGGCGACAGGTGGCCGGTCGAGCACGATCGTGCGCACCGGCGGCACCTCCGGCCCGCCTCGCGCACCTGCGTCGCGCATGCGCTCGGGTCCGCTCATCGGCTCGGGTCCACGTACGACCTCCGGCCCCCGCGTCTGGAGATCGTCGCGGTTCCCGCGACTTCCCATACGCTCGCTTGCGAGCACGTTCCAAGGATCGAGCAGCATCTCTTCAGGACTCATGGGACACTTTCTCCATCGGACTAACTATCTCCATAGAACCAATGAGATTACCCAGATTTTGCGCGTCCGGGGGAAAACTTACGAAGTCGCATGCTCGCTCACACGATCCCCTCGGCCACGGACAGGCCGGTGGACTGTGCATGGGAGCGACCAATCCGGCCGACGAGCAGGTTCAGGCCGAGCACGAACACCAGCAGCACGAACGCAGCCGCGTACGCCTTCTGCGGCGCGGCGCCTTCGCCGGCGGGCGAGTTTTCGTACACATAGCTCGTCAGCGCCGAGCCCGTCCCCCTCAGCACGTTCAGGCCGGGGATCGAGCCCTGGGCTTCGATCCGCAGGGTGCTGCCAAGCAGGAGCAGCACGATCGCGGTGTCGCCGATGATGCGGCTGATGCCGAGGGTCATGCCAGTGGCAATGTTCGAGCGCACGCTCGGGAGCAGGACCCGGCGGATCGTTGCGATCCGAGTCTTGCCCAGCGCGAATGCGGCCTCGCGCATGTGCGCGGGCACGGCTTTCAGCCCGTCCCGGGTCGCGACGAACAGCGGCGGCAACGCGATCAGCGACATCATCGCCCCGGCCGCGATGAACGAGCGGCCATACACTCCTCCGCCTTCGGCCCGAAACGACAGCGGCGCGAACAGGCCGAGTTGAAAGATCGCCAGTCCAAACAGCGCGAGCACGATGTCGGGGGTCCCCGCGACGATCTCGATGCTCGACTCGACCACGCGCGCCAGCCCGCTCGGCCGCCCGTACTCGGCGATCCAGATTGCGCTGCACACGGCCAGTGGAAATGCGAGCGCGATGCCGATCGCGGTCAGCAGCAGGGTGCCGATCAGAGGATCGAGAATGCCCCCGGTATGGGCCTGCGAGGTGCTGGTTGCGGGTCGTGTGAACAGCAAGCCCGGGCGCAGATACTCGATCCCGCGATAGCCCATGTAGATCACGATCGCCGCAGCGATCAGGCACAACCCAATGCCGGCGGTCCACGCGCACAACAGCACCAGCCGGTCGCCCCAGCGCCACGTCCACGGCGAGGACCGTCGCCCGCCCTTTGCGCTCGGCGGCGGGCTCGACTGCTGGCCGATCTCTGATCGGTCGGGGGCAAACACGCTCATGCTTGCACCTGGTACTTGCGCAGCGGCAACTTGATCAGGTAGCCCGCGATCGACAGCACGAACGCGGAGAACAGCAGCAGCGCGGCGAACGCATACAGCGTCGCACTCAGAGCCGGGGCGCCGACGCCTTCGTGGAAGTCGACGATCGTCGACGCCAGCGTGCGCAGCGGCTCATAGAAGAAGGTCGGCAACCCGTGGGACAGGTTCGGCGTGAAGAAGCTCCCGCCCGAGACCATCTGGATCATCACCGCCTCGCCCAGCGCGCGCGCGGTCGCGAGCACAGCCGCGGCGACGATCGCCGGGCGGATCGCGCGCAGCGTCACCGCGAGCACCGCGCGCAGCGGGTTCAGACCGAGCGCGACCGCCCCCTCGCGCCAGGATCTGGGCGTGGCAATCAGCGCCTCGCAGATCAGCGCGATCATGATCGGCGTGATCATCACGGTCAGGATCACGGCCGTGACCCCCAGACCGGCGCCGGTGAGCTCGACGGTGTTCTGAACCGAGGCCTTCTGCGAAGCGCTGATCAGGTGGTTGCCGGCGAACGGCACGAGCACCAGGATCCCGATCAGGCCGTAGATGACCGACGGCACAGACGCGAGCAAGCGGATCACCGGGATCGCGATCTTGCGCAACCGCACCGGCGCTAGCTCGACGATGAAGATCGACGACAGCACCGCGATCGCCACGCCCAGCAGGACCGCGATGGTCGTCGTCAGCAGCGTTCCGTAGACGAGCGGCCAGGCGTTCAGATGAAACGCCGAGGCAGGCGGGTTCACGCCCGTGGCCTGCATGTTCGCGAACTCCGTCTTGAGTTCCCCGCCTGGTCCCAGCCAGGACAGGCCGTCGTGCTCGAAGATCGGCCAGGCACGGACGCCTACGAACACGACCATCGCGATCACGCACACGCCCACGAGCAACGAAACCGCGCCGAGCGTACGCTCGGCGCGGTTGTCCGACCAGGGTGTGCGGAGTCGCTCTAGCACCCTCGACTCAGTGTTCGATCGGGATCCACTGGGTCGAGATGATCTTCCTTGCCGCCGCGGAGGCCTCAATCCAGCCGATGAACGCCGACGCGGCGCCCGTCGCCTTGCCCTTGGTGACCTCGTAGAAGTTGGCGACGCCGGCGTACTGTCCAGAGGTCGCGTTCGCCAGGTTGCAGGCCACGCCGTTGTAGCTCACCGTGTTGACGCCTCCGAGATCCGCCTGGTAGCTGGACACGAAGCCGATCGAGTTCGGGTCGTTCTCTACCTGCTGCTTGAGCAGGCCCTCGGAGGCCTCTTCGCTGGCGATGCTCGAGACTTTCTTGCCTTCCAGCAACAGCGTCTGGAAGCTGGTCAGCACTCCCGCGACCGAGGTGCGGCTGATCAGGTCGATCGTCCCGCTGGCGGTCGCGCCGGGGACCGCACTCCAGCTGCGAGTCTTGCCAGTGAAGATCGACACCGCCTGCGACGGAGTGAGGTTGCTGAGCGTGTTGGCCTTGTTCGTGATCACACAGATCCCATACTTGGCGATCTTGTAGAAGACGAGGCCGGCGGGGTCGGTCGCCAGCGGATCACGCGAGACGTCGGCGATCGTGACGCGACCAGCGGCGACATCGTTGACGCCGATCTGGGTTCCACCCTGGGCGATCTTGAACTTGACTTTGTGGGGGAAGAGCTTCACGTACTTCTGAGCGAGCAGCGAGACGAGCGGATAAGAGGCGGTAGCTCCGCTGATCGTGACCGTGGTCGTCGCTGCTGATGCGGCCGCGGGCGCCGCAACCCCGAGGACGCCTGCCACCGCGAGGGCGACGGAGAGACGGCGAATTCGATTCATGAACTAGGGCTCCGTTTCGGATGAGTTGACAATGTGACGACAACGACTCTACCATATTCTGCACTACCTCGATCAAGATAAGCTAGTTTATGAAGAAACTGAACCGGCGCGCCGTTACTCGATCGACCCAAACCAACCCAAACTTGTGAGCACCCCACCCAACACCCCCACACCCCCTACCGACAACGACCGGGCAGACGGCGGCCGGCCCACGTCGGCGGCCGCAGCAAGCTCGCCGCCTGTCGCGACAGCGCCCACCCAGGGCCCGCCGCGCTTGCCCTCGCTGCGCGTCACCGCGGCGCTCACCGCGGGGATGCTCGCGCTCGGAGTCGCCGTCGGCGCGGCGATCGGCCCGACGCCCGAAACCTCGCTCGCGGGCGAGCGCATCCCGCTGTTGCTCCCGTCGATCGGCGCCCTCACCGCAGTGGGCGCCGGCGGCCATACGAGCGCCACGACGACCATCCAGCCACCGCCGGTAACGCCCCAGGTCACACCGTCTGTGATACCCGCGTCCTCCGGCGCCAGTAAATCCGACGGCGCCACAACGCAATCAACGAATCCGAAAACACCGTCGAGCACCGTCGTGTCTCCAACTTCGACCCCGAACACATCCAAGAAGCCCACCACCACCGGCAAGGGCGGCACGCAGACCATGCTCCCGCCGGTCACGAGCGTGTGGCTGATCACGCTCTCCGGCGGCACCTTCACCGAAGCCATCGCCCAGCCGAGCGCAGCCCCCTACATCACCGGCCAGCTGATCCCCACGAGCACACTACTCGGCGGCTGGTCGGCCCTCGCCGGCAGTGCCTTCGCGAGCGAGGCCGCACTGTCGGCAGCAACGCCCGCGGGCGCCTCCCCACCACTGCTGCACTCGATCGTCCAGCCCCCCTGCCCCGAAGGGGCCGCAGGCGTGCAGTGCGCCCCGGGAACCACCGGCCAGCTGACTGCTGACGACGACTTCCTCAAGGAAACACTCGCGCAGATCATCAATACCCCCGCCTACAAGGAACACGGACTAGTCGTGGTGACCTTCGCAACGGTCGGCATCGCCTCTCAGTCCGGCCTGCCCCCGAGCGCATCGACCGCGACTCTCATCTCCCAACCCCCTGCCGGCGTGGCGCTGCTCTCGCCGTTCGCCCGCGCCGGCGCGCGGCCGACGAGCGCCTTCAACCCAACTTCACCCAAGCAGAGCCTTTCCGGGCTCCTGCACTGACGTCACACCGCAGTCCGCACATCCGCTGTTCGTACATCCGCAGTTCTGAAACCAACCAAGGAGATCCACGTTGCACGCAATCAATCCCACCCACCGCAAGCAGGCCACGTGGTGGCTCGTCGCGCTCGTGGGCTTCACTCTCGCGCTGGCGCTCGCCAACCCGGCGATCGTCCACGCGGAAGAATCGAATCCAAACAACTACTCCTGCATCGGCGCCATCGCTCCCGGGAAGGCCGAAGTGGGCAGCGAAGAACAGCAGGTGGCGTACGTCTTCTACTGCAACGGTCCGATCACCGGCTACCAGCTGGAGTCGCAGGTTCCGCTGACGGGAGTCCAGAGCCCGCCGCTCGTGACCGCGACCGCCACTCCGTTGGGCGCCCCGACAGGCGCTCCGCTGACCGACACCTTCTCCTGCTCTGGGGAAGTCCCCGGCTACGCCGTCAATTGTGTCGGCGCAACCAAGACGGGGTACGAGACGATCACCGGGCAGTTCGCGATCGGCTCCAAGCTCTGCGCCGAGCCGCGCGTAGATCCACTGCTGACGGTCACCTATGCGTATCTCGAAAAAGGCGTCATCGCCCAGGCGATTTCCGGGCCGTTCGACCTCGGTCGCCCGAATGGCTGCCCACCTGACGCCTCCTCAGGCGAAACCCGGCTGAACCCCAAGCCGGTCACGCTCGCCGCCAAGGGCAAGCACAAACACAAGAGCAAGAGCAAGGGGAACGGCAAGGGGAAGGGCAAAAAGAAGGCAGGCAAGCAGTCCTAGACTGAGGGTAGTGAAGCCCCCATAGGACCGCCATCCCGACAGGAGCCGGCGCCTGTGCCGGCTCCTGTCGGCGCTCCTGATATTGGGTCGCCCGCCGCCTGAGCGACAGCCTCTGGGCATGGTTGCGGAACCGGCGCGCAGCATTGCAAGTGGGGCCGGTCGCCGCGGCCGCGATGCGGGTCACGGGCTGGAATGGTCTCCCAAAAGGGCTTGCGACCCGGAGACCCTTCTAAAGCAAGCTGGATGTCATCCGTTCGATCTCGGCGATCGAAGTGAGCCCTTCGCGCACCTTCACCAAGCCGTCGTCGCGGAGGCGGAGCATCCCTTCACTGACGGCGATCGCGACCATCTCGTCGACCGAGGCCCGCTCGAGGATCAGCGCACGGATCCGCTCGCTCACGGACATCACCTCGTACAATCCCAGCCGGCCGCGATAGCCCGAGCCACCGCAGCGCGAGCATCCCACCGGCTCATAGGGTTCGGCACCGGCCAGGCCATGCTCGACGAGCACGGTCTCTGAAACCTTCAGCGGCCGCTTGCAGTGCTTGCACAGCAGCCGGACCAGGCGCTGGGCGACGATGCAGTCGATCGCCGAAGACACCAGGAACGGCTCGATGCCCATATCGATCAACCGCCCCAGCGCGCTGGGCGCGTCGCGCGTGTGCAGGGTCGAGAGCACGAGGTGGCCGGTTAGCGCTGCCTCGACGGCGATGTGCGCGGTCTCGCGATCGCGGATCTCGCCGACCATGATCACGTCGGGGTCGGCACGCAGCATCGAGCGCAGACCGACGTCGAACGTGACCCCCGCCTTCGGGGCGATCTGCATCTGCTTGACGCCCTGCATGCGCTGCTCCACGGGGTCCTCGATCGTGAGGATGCTCCGTTCTCCGTCGTTGAGCACGTTCAGCGCCGCGTACAGCGTCGTGGACTTGCCCGAGCCGGTCGGCCCGGTGACGAGCACGGCGCCGTTCGGCTTGTTGATCGCACGGGTGAACCGGTCCAGCTCGTCCTTGCCCATCCCCAGCGCCTCGAGCCCCTCAACCCTCACCCCTCCGTCGAGGATCCGCATCACGACGCCCTCGCCGTAGACGAGTGGCAGCGTCACCACGCGGATGTCCACGCGCCGTCCGTCGACCGTCAACGCGAAGCGGCCGTCCTGCGGGAGGCGCTTCTCGGAGATGTCCAGATCGCCCATGATCTTGATGCGAGACACCACGCCCATCGCCATCCTCCGTTTGACCGTGGCGGCCGGCGAGAGCACCCCGTCGACGCGGAACAGCACGCGCGTGTCCCCCTCTTCGGGGTTGATGTGGATATCCGAGGCGCCCTGCTGCACCGCCTGGGCGACGATCGAGTGCACCAGCTTGATGACCGGGGCATCGCGGTCGGCCTCCTCGGCCAGCAGGTCGGGTTCGGAGTCAGCGTCGTGCTCCTCGTCGACGATGTCCTCGATCGAATCGTCCATCCGCGCGAGCCGCGTCAGCAGAAGGTTCAGGTCCTCGACCGATGCCGCCGCGACCTTCACGCGCCGGCCGGTGATCATCGCGACGTCATCGATCGTGAGCACGTTGCTGGGGTCCGCCATCGCCAGCAGCAGCGTCCCGTCCTCGGTATAGCCGACGGGAATGGCCTGGTAGCGCTTGGCGGTCTCTGAGCGGATCAGGTTGACTGCGCCCATGTCGAGGTCGTAGACCGACAGATCGATGTAGTCCAAGCCGAAGCGCTCGGCCACGGCCCGGGCGAGTTGGTCGTGGCGCAGGACTCCCAGCTCGACCAGCACCTGACCCGTGGGCCTACCCTGCGCGCGGGCGGCCGCCACCGCCTGCTCGACCGTCTCGCGATCGGCGAAGCCGAGGTCGACGATCACCTCGCCGATCATCCGCGCGGAGCGCCCCGAGCGAAGCGGGGGATACAGGCCATCCTCCGGAGGCCCGATCACGATCTCCTCCTCAGCTCCCGGAGGCGGCTCGGCTGTGGGCATGACGGTATCGCGCATCACCGGTTTTATCGGCATCGCGGGGACGCCGCTTGATCGGCTAAGTGGGCCTTTCCCCGGTTTCTACGGGCTTTTTACGACCCACATGGGCCTTTTCCCGACACAACCGGGCCTTTTCTCACAGCTCAGCCAAGCTTTACCAGCCCAGACCCTCAGCGGCTCTCACTGCTCCTGCCGGGGCTACCGGGGCATTCCGTGCTCGAAAGCGCCCTTGACCTGGGCGTCGAGCGCGTTCAACCGGTAGAGCGCGAGCGCCTCGCCGGAGGCGAAGCGCTGCCCTGCGGCCGCGTCGGCTCCGTGGTGGAGCATCACGCAGTGCTCGAGCGCCAGTCGCCGCTCCGGATCGAGCGTGGCAGGGGCGTAGAGCGCTATCAGGCGCAGCCCAAGCTCGACGTGACCTAGCAGCTGCCCCTCACGGCTGCGCGCGATCTCCGCGCCGTAGGTGAACTCGCGGGTCTTGCCCAGGTCGTGGACGATCGCGGCGCTCACCAACAGATCGCGGTCCAGGCGCGGGTGCAGTGTGCAGAGCTCGAGCGCCATCGTCCCCACCGCGACGGTGTGCTCGAGCAGGCCGCCGAGATAGGCGTGGTGGGACCCGGAGCGCCCCGTGCCCGCTCCGCGCGCGCGGGAGTCGGGTCCAGGCGCCGGCAGCGAGCAGGGCGCGCGGCGGATCTCCGCGCGCAGCGCCTTCTCGCCGAGAAGGCCTGCCAGCAACCCCTTCAATCCGGGGTTGTACACCTCCCGCGCGAGGTGCTCCAGGAAGCCTTCGAGCTCGTCGAGATCGCGGTAGGCCACTGGCAGGAAGCGGGCAGGGTCGGCCTCGACGCCGTCTGCGCGCGCGATCGTGGAAAGCGCGATCTGGAGCTCATCGCGAAAGCGCTCCACGCGCCCGTGCACCCGCACCAGCTCACCCCGCTCGAAGCGCCCCGCGAGCATGTCCGCGTCGCGAAACGCACGCGCGAGGATCGTCCCCGTGTTGTCGCGCAGTTCGACCGTCAGATAGGGCGTACCGGCGCGCGAGAGCTGACGCTCCTTGCGGATACACGCAAACACGCCGTCCACCTCCTGCTCGCAGCGCAACGTGGCAATCAGGACATCCTCGGGTGTAGTCGTCGCTGGCGAGACGATCGCGGGTGTGCCCGCAGTCGTGGGTGGAGACGTGGTCGCGAGTGTGGAGGCGGATGGGAACGCCGGTGCGTCCGTTTGGAGGATGTCCGCCTGCGAGCCGCTGCTGAGGGTGCTCATCTGTTCATCATGTACGGTGGTTCGGATGCAGCCCCTCATCTGGGACCGCCGTCCGGATGGCCTCAGGGCCCCAGCGATGGTATGCGCGTTCCAGGGCTGGAACGATGCCGGAGACGCCGCCTCGAGCGCCGTCTCCTTCCTAGCCGCTTCGCTGCACGCCCGCCGCTTCGCGCGGATCGACTCCGAGGAGTTCTACGACTTTCAAGCAAACCGTCCCACCATTCAGCTCACCGAGAGCAAGGGGCGGGAGATCGTGTGGCCGACAGTGGAGGTCTTTGAGGCGCTCGCCCCCAGGGCGCCGCGCGATCTGGTGCTCGTCCAGGGCACAGAGCCTTCGATGCGCTGGCGCGCCTTCAGCGCGCACCTCGTCGAGCTCGCCGAAGCACTGGGCGTGCAGATGGTCGTCTCGCTGGGAGCGCTGCTCGCCGACGTGCCCCACACCCGCCCGGTAACGATGACCGGGTTCGCGTCCGATCCATCGCTGGTGGGACGCTTGGGATTGGCGCCCTCGAGCTACGAGGGACCCACCGGGATCGTGGGCGTCCTGCACAGCGCCTGCCTGGATGCGGGGCTGCCCTCCGCGAGCCTGTGGGCGGGCGTCCCCCACTATGTCGCCGCCGCCGCCAACCCCAAGGCGGCGCTGGCGTTGGTACGCAGAGTGGAAGGCCTGATCGGCGTCTCCGTGGACGTCTCTGACCTGGAGGTGGCGGCAGCCGACTATGAGCGCCAGGTGGGACTGGCGGTGCAGAGCGACCCGGACATCCAGGCGTTTGTCGAACGGCTCGAGCGGGCCGCGGAGAGCGAAGAGGCAGAGATCACACCCGAGGACGTTCCTTCGGGGGACATGCTCGCGCGTGAATTCCAACGCTTCCTGCGCCAGCGCGGGCCAGACGGGACGTAAGCTCGCCCAGAGGGTGGGCGGATCTAATCTACTTCTCGGCGGCGGGGCAGACGATGCGGTAGTCGCAGATCGAGCAGGCAGCGGGCGAGGGGGTCGGCTCAAACTGCTGGCCGAGGATGCCCTCGCCGACGGCGAGCACGGTGTCCTTCACCCACTCTCTGTCGGTGTCGTCACGGGGAACTGGCACCTTCAGATCGTCGAGCACGTAGTAGTAGGCCTGCCGCGAAGCCTCCAACCCCCAGGACTCCTTCGCGGCGAGCGCGTAAAGCGACAGCTGGATGTCGTCTTTCAGCTGCTCGACGGTCTTCGGGCGGGAGGTCTTGTAGTCGATCAGCTCGTACTCATCGTCGCCCGTTCCCCTCGCCAGACGGTCGACACGGTCGACGCGACCGCGCAGGTGGTGGGGCCCCAGCTGGAAGGCAAATGCTCGCTCGAACCAGACCGGCTCTGAGTCCTGGCCGTGCAGCTGTTCGTGATAGCGCTCGAGCGCGGCGCGTGCCTTCTCGTGCAGCCGGCGCTCCTGCTCGCTGGCGCCGAAGCCACCCCTCCGCCAGCTTTCCTCAAGCAGCCTCAGGAGCTGCGCGAGCGTCTCCCCGGAGGCGGAGTGGTAGCGCTCGAGCACCTGATGGACGGCGATCCCGAAGCGCTGGTGCAGCGTCTGGTCGGTGGGGATGCGCAGGACCCGCGCGAACTTGTACCGCAACGGGCAGCTCCGGTAAGTCTCGATGTCGGACGCCGACAGCGCCAAACCGGTCCCCTTGCGCGGCAGAAACGGTCCGAGCGAGGGCTCCCCTCGCGGGGCGAGAGCCTGTGCGCGAGCGATCTGCTCCTGCCTTCCGATCTCTGAGTGCTCGACGAGCAGTGTCTCGTCGAGCGACGACGTCTGGAAGATCTCGCGCTCCAGCGCAGTCGTGGCGGCAAGCAGGCGCGCATTCACGTCAGCAAGCGCCTCCGCCAAGCTCTCCCCGGCCGGGCGCTGCATCAGGGCGGCTAGCTTCAGCAGCTCCAGGTAGCGCACCACACCGTGAGCAATGTCCAGGTCGGTGTCCAGCCGCAGCTCGCCGAGGCGCCCGCCGATGCGCGCGACGCTCGCGAGCACCTCCTCGCGCATCATCCCCAGCGTCGACTCGAGCTTCCCCATCCCCTGCTCCGCGGGCGGCGGCGCCGAGCGATCGGCCTGCAGGGCCACCGCGGTGAGATGATGCGCGAGCTCGCGGGCCGTCGAACGCGGCTCTTGGCGCACGAACTCGACGGCCAGCTCGCGCAGCCGCTTCAGGCTCGCCCGCTGCTCCGCCGCGTCCTCGGGAGCGAGCAGCCGCCGATGGCGCATACCCACACGCTCGATCAAACGTCCCATGAACAGGTCCGGCCGGACCGTGTCCAGCCCGGTGGCGACATTCCGGTGCAGCTCGACAAACCGCTGAATACGCTCGCGCGCCTCCGGCGGGACCTGCGGCGCCTCGGTGGCGACGGCAAGCGCCGAGACCAAGTCCAGCTTGCGCCGGCGTGCAAGCTGGATCACGCGCGCCAGGTCAACCTGGCGCAGCTCGATCGGTGGCCGGGCGAGCGCACGGACCACCGCGGCGGCGTCCGTCGGATCGACGAGCAGGCGCATCCATGCCAGCACGTCGCGCACCTCGGCGCGCTCAATGAACACCGTCGGCGCTCGGAGCTGGGCGTCACCTGAGTCATCCAGGTTCTCAGCGGGCACGATCCTCGAGGCAGGCACATACCAAGGATACGAGCGTCTCCCGAGTGCCGGCACTTTCTGGGCCCAAGGACGAGAGGCCCTACGCTCTATCCATGGACACGGATACGATCGATTGGGGTGCCGCCCAGCGGATCGGAGAGCTGATCGCCGGCTCGCCGCCACGAGGAGGCGTGCTCGCTGGGCCGATCGAGCCACTCGCGCATGATTTCGCCGGACGCGTAAGCGACTACACGGGCCTTCCGCTGCCCGCCGAGTTGCCTCCCTTGGAGGTGGTCGACCGACCGGCGTGGATCGCCGCCAACCTCAAGACCATGCGCCCGCTTTTGGACCCGCTCACCGCGCCCACCGACAGCAGCGGTGGCGGCGGGATCCCCGGCCTGCTTTCCGGGCCGCTGCGCTCTGCGTCGGGCTTCCTGCTCGGCGCGCAGGTCGGGGCGCTCACGGGGGTGCTCTCCCAGCGGGTGCTCGGCCAGTACGACCTCGCGTTGCTAGACGCATCGGTCCCGCCGCGCCTTTTGCTGCTCGCGCCGAACCTCGCGCAGGCCGCGCGCAACCTGGGGGTGGACCGCGACGAGCTCGTCCTCTGGGTGACGATCCACGAGGTCACCCACGCCGTCCAGTTCTCGGGCGCACCATGGCTGCGCGACTATCTGGGAGGGATGCTCACGGAGCTGATCGACAGCTTGCAGGTGACGCTCGGCGGCCGATCTGCGAGCGAGAAAGGGGCCGAGGAGGGCGGTCAGCGAGGCGGCGGATGGACTCCCAATCTAGGTGGACGGATGGGCCGGCGGTTACCTGATCGAAACGATTTGCGTGAGCTGCTCGAGCGCGCTCGCCGCGGCGAGCTGCTGCGGATCACGCTCGGCGACGAGCGCTGGCGGCTGGTCGAGCGCATGCAATCAACGATGTCGCTGATCGAGGGCCATGCCGAGCACACAATGGATGCTGTCGGCGCCGATGTCCTGCCGTCGCTGCCGCGCCTGCGCGCCGCGATGACCCACCGCCGGGAGTCCCGCGGGCTGCCGTGGCGAGTGCTCGAGCGCCTTCTTGGCCTGGAGCTCAAGTTGCGTCAATACGAGCTGGGTAAGCGCTTCTGCGACGCTGTCGTGCAGGCCGAGGGCCCGCAGGCGCTCACCCGGGCGTGGAGCGGGCCAGAGATGCTGCCCACCACGGCTGAGCTCGAGGCGCCGAAGCTCTGGCTTGCTCGAACACATGTTCCTCCTGTTACAAGCTAGTCCGCTTCATACACTTATTTCACAGGGTCTTTACGCCCTCTGAAGGTATCTGTGTAACAATCTAGAGCAAGCGGGTTACAAACATGTGTTCGGTGATGATCTCACCGAGAACCAGAGAACGAACAAACGTACGGTCCTCACCGCGAGGACAGAACAGGAGACTCGCTCCAAATGGCAACCGCCAACACCACTTCACCCCGCAGCGCCAAAGCCGGCAAACCGGCCACCAAAACCTCCGCTGCCCGCCGTGGCAGCTCCGCCAATGCGCGCAGCCAGAGCACCAAGGCTAAGGCCACCAGGCTCGCACGCGCTCGGTCCACCAGGCCGAGTCGGCGGCGCGGAACACGGTCGACGTATTCGGCGACTACACCGAGCGCGCGGTCCTGATCCCCGTTGGCGCCGCCCTGATCGCCCGCGAACGGGTCGTCTCGACCGTCAACGACGCGATCTCGAGCTACGGTTCGACCTCCAAGGCTCAGGCCCAGCTGCGTCGCTTCGAGCGCCGTGGCAACACCGCCCGCAACCGGCTCGAGCGCGAGGTCCGCAAAGCCCGCGTCCGCTTCGAGCGTGAACTGCGCCAGCGCCGACGTGAACTCGAGAAGACCGTAACAAGCCTCGAGGAGCACCGCGACGCCGTCACCAAGAACGTCACCGAGCTGCCGAACCGTATCCAGGAGCGCATCCTCGATCTGGTCTGATGATCTGAGCACCCACTTCCCCCGCCCCGGACCTGGAGAGGCCGGTGGTCGGGAGAGTCTGCCGGCCTCATATCCCGCCGGCAGTAGTAGCAACCTCTCCTCCCTCGACCCGCGGGCGGCCCCCACCGCCCGCGGGTCATTTAACGACCAAGTACGGTCGCGCCGAGGAAGGTTTGTCAGAATGAGGATCGTGACCAACGAAGACGAGATCCGCAAGGCCCTGGAGGCCGTGATCGACCCCGAGCTGCACCGCTCGATCGTCGAGCTCGACATGGTGCGCTCAATCGAGATCGGCGCAAACGGGGTCATCGACGTGACCGTCTCGCTGACAACGCCGGGCTGTCCGATCAAGGGCCACTTCCAGAGCGCCGTCGCCGAGGCCGTCTCGGCACTGGATGGCAGTGGCGCACGTGAACGTGTACTTCGACGTTCTCAACGACACCCAGAAGGCGGCACTGCAGCAGAAGCTGGGGCGCGGCAGCCTGCCCGACGGCGCGCTCGCACAGGTCGCAAACGTTTTGTGCATCGGCTCCGGCAAGGGCGGCGTCGGCAAGTCAACGCTAACCGCGAACCTGGCGGCGGCGCTCGCGGGCGAGGGCAAGCACGTGGGCGTGCTCGACGCCGATGTGTGGGGCTACTCGATCCCACGCATGTACGGGCTAGGTTCGACCCGGCCGCCAGTTTCCGCAGAGCGCAAAATCCTCCCGCTGGAGGCGCATGGCGTGAAGGTGATGTCGATCGGCTTCTTCCTGGAGGAGGACGCCGCCGTGGTGTGGCGCGGGCCGATGCTGCACAAGGCGCTGACTCAGTTCCTGCAGGATGTCGAGTGGGGTGCGCTCGACTATCTGCTGATCGACCTGCCGCCGGGCACCGGCGACGTCTCGATGACGCTCGCGCAGCTGCTACCGCAGGCCAAGTTCGTGATCGTCACCACACCGCAGGCGACCGCACAGAAGGTCGCGCGCCGCTCCGCCGAGATGGCGCACAAGGTCTCCCTGGAGATCGGCGGGGTGATCGAGAACATGTCTGGCTTCACGACGCCGTCGGGCGAGCGCTTCCCGATCTTCGGCGAGGGCGGCGGCGAGGAGCTCGCGGACGAACTCGACGTGCCGCTGCTGGGCAAGGTGCCGCTGACGATGCCACTGCGCGAGCACGCCGACAGTGGCACCCCGCTCGTGATCGAAGACTCCGGTGACCCTGCCGCGCAGGCGATCCACCAGGCCGCGCGCGGGCTGATCGCGATGGGCAACCCGCCGGTTCTGCCGACCCTGCCCCTTGTGCAGGTCCCCGCCACGGCGCCCCTCGCGCCCGAGGCGCCCGCCAGCCGAAAACCGGCGGGTATGTCATTGCCAATGGCCTAGCCGGCGATCGCAGGGCTCAGAGAGACATCCTGCTCGATCGCTTGATCAAGCGCAACCGACTTGAGAGGATCGTTTTATGTCCATAGCGGACCAGGAGGAGCACGAGCAACAGCAGCAGGCGCCGCAGGATGGCGCGGTCGAGATCGACGAGCGCCGCGCAAAGATGGAGCGGCTGAAGACGGAAGGGATCGACCCCTATCCGCCGGTCAGCCTGTGGGCGACGCGCACGCGCATCGCCGATGTGCTCGCTGCACACGACCCGGAGGCTCTCGCGGCCGGCGAGCACCCGGAGCTGAGCTATCAGATCGCCGGGCGGCTGATCTCCCGGCGCGGTCATGGCAAGACGGCGTTCCTGGACGTGCGCGACCTGTCCGGTCAGATCCAGGTCGTCGTGCGCGTGGACGCGCTCGGGCAGGAGACCTACGACCGCATCCTCGGCCTCGACGTCGGCGACATCGTCGGGATCGACGGCTGCGTGTACGTCACCCAGCGGGGCCAGCTCGCACTCGCCGTGCAAGAGTGCACGCTGCTGACAAAGACGCTGCGCCCGCCGCCCGACAAGCACCACGGCCTCGGCGACACCGGCACGCGCTACCGCTACCGCGAGCTCGACCTGCTCGCCAACGAGGACACGCGCGAGCTGTTCATCACGCGCCACAAGATCGTGTTCGAGATCCGCAAGTGGCTGAACGAACGCAACTTCATCGAGGTCGAAACGCCCGCGCTGCAGTCGCTCGCCGGCGGCGCCGGCTCACGACCATTCACGACGCATCACAACGCGCTTGACCGCGACCTCCACCTGCGCATCTCCGTCGAGCTGTTCCTCAACCGCTGCATCGTCGGCGGGATGGAGAACGTCTACGACATGGGCAAGGTGTTCCGCAACGAGGGCATCTCCCCGAAGCACTCGCCCGAGTTCACGATCATCGAGTTCATGTGCGCCTACTCTGACTACAACGACGTGGCGACCGTCACCGAAGAAATGTTCCGCGACGTCGCCCAAGCGGCGCTCGGGCGCACAACGATCAAACGGGGTGGCGAGGAGATCGACCTCGCGAAGCCCTGGCGGAGGGTGACGATGCGCGAGCTGATCCTTGAGCGCTTCGGCCTGGACTTCATGGAGTCCACGCGCGAGCAGCTCGCGGAGGTGCTCGACGAGCCGCTCGACCCCGCCGCCACCTGGGCGGAGGTCGTGGCCGACATCTACTCGGAGAAAATCGAGTCGACGATCAACCAGCCGACGCACGTCTTCGACTTCCCGCTCGAGCCCTTCCCGATCACCAAGCGCCACTCCGTCCACCCCGAGCTGGGGGAGCACTTCGACGCGGTGATCGGCGGCATCGAGCTCGTCAGCGGCGACACCGAGCTGAACGACCCGGTCGACGAGTGGCAGCGCTTCGTTGACCAGCGCCAGCGCCGCGCCGTGGACGACGGCGACGTGCCCCATCCGAACGATGAGGAGTACACGCGCGCGCTCGAGTACGGCTACGCACCGACCGCCGGCGGCGGCATGGGCGTCGATCGCCTGGTGATGATCCTCACCGAACGCGACACGCTGCGCGAGGTCATCCCTTTCCCGATCGTCAGGGAGATCCGATGAGCTCCCCCTCCGAGAGACGTGACCGGGGCGCCCGGATGGCACCCAACCCAACAAGGAGCGCCGACCGGACGGAGGCCCGAGCATGAATTCCAAGCTCGACCTCGACCCAGGCATGATCGCCTCCTGCCAGGCGGCCGCGGCTCAAATCGCCGAGCAAGTGGGCGAGGAGATCGCCGGCAAGACGACCGTCTCGGTGCAGCGCACACTCGCGCGGCTGCTCGGCGTGGACGGGGTGAACGAGCTCGACGCGCCGCTGCCGAACGTGCTCGTCGACCACGTCGCCGACCGCGGCGAGCTCGGGGGGGCATTGGCTACTGGCTCGGCAATGCGCTGCTCGACGACGAGCGTCGCTCACCCCAGCAGATCGCGCAGGACGTCGACGCGGGGCGACTGGACCTGTGCGCGCTGCCGCGCGCGCAGGACGATACGATCAGGGCGCGAATCACGCAGGAGTGCGAGCGGAGCATCGCCGCGATCGCTGCGCGCACGCGCGAGCGCCATGAGCTGCGAGCGCGACTGGGCGAGAGCCCACCACCGCTGCGTTACGTGCTGACCGCAACCGGGAACGTGTACGAGGACGTCGTCCACGGCCTCGCGGTCGCGGAGGCCGGCGGAGACATCGTCGCGGTGATCCGCTCGACCGCGCAAAGCCTGCTCGATTACGTGCCCTACGGCCCGACGACCGAGGGCTACGGCGGCACGTTCGCGACGCAGGCGAACTTCAGGATCATGCGCGAGGCGCTCGATGAGTGGTCACGGGAGCACGGCCGCTACGTGCGGCTGTCGAGCTTCTGCTCCGGCCTCTGCATGCCGGAGATCGCGGCGATGGGCGCGATCGAGGGCTTCGACAACATGGTCAACGACGCGCTCTACGGGATCCTCTACCGGGACATCAACCCGGTCCGCGGCCTGATCGACCAGCGCGTCTCGCGGATGGTGAACGGCTACTTCGGCGTGACAATCAACACCGGCGAGGACAATTACCTGCGCACCGCCGACGCGGTCGAGGCGGCGCCGTCAGTCACCGCATCGCAGTTCATCAACCGCCAGCTGGCGCTCGACTCGGGCGTGCCCGACGCGCAGATCGCGCTCGGCGACGCATTCGAGGTTGACCCGCCGGTCGTCAACGGCCTGCTGCTGGAGTGGGCGCAGGCGCAGCTGACACGTGAGCTGTTCCCGGACTGCCCGGTCAAGTACATGCCGCCGACGCGACACATGGACGGCAATCTCTACCGCACGCACGCGACCGACTCGCTGTTCAACCTCGTCACGATCGCGACCGGCCAGGGCATCCAGACGATCGGGGTGCCGACCGAGGGGATCTTCACGCCGCACGTGCACGACCGCGTGATCGGACTGGAGAACGTGAACTACGTGTTCGACACCGCGCGCGACCTCGGCGAGGAGATCGAGTTCAAGCCGGGGGGCATCATCCAGACGCGCGCGCGCGAGGTTCTCGCCGGAGCGCATGGACTGCTGGAGCGGATCGCCGCGGACGGCCTGTTCGCGGCGCTCGGCGAGGGTGTGTTCGGCGACGTTTCCCGCCAGGTCGACGAGGGCCGTGGGGTCGAGGGGATCGTCGCGACGGCGGAGGGCTACTTCGACCCGGTGAGCGAGCTGATGCGGGGAGCGCCGAGGCGTGTCTAGAGAGGTCGACCTCGGGCAGGTAAAGCCCTACGCCGACCATCTGGGCGACGGGATCGTGCAGTTCAGCTTCACGCTGCCCGTGCCCTACGGGCTCGCCGCGCGCAAGGCCGCGCAGGAGCTCGCGCGGAAGATGGGCTTCGAGCACCCGGAGGTCGTCCACTACCAGGGGCTGACCGACGGCTATACGTACTTCGTGATGTTCGGCGAGTGCACCGCGACGGTCGACTACGCGACGTTGAGCGGGGAGGGCTTCGAGATCGAGTACATGAGTGAGGACGAGATCGAAGCGTTCGCGCGCGAGCGGATCGGCCGTCCGATCGTGATCGTTGGCGCGGCAACGGGCACCGACACGCACAGCGTCGGGATCGACGCGATGCTCAACCTGAAGGGCTTCCACGGACATCACGGCCTGGAGGGATACAGGGCCTTCGAGACGCACAACCTCGGCAGCCAGGTGTCGAACAGCGTGCTCGTCGCGCGCGCGATCGAGCTGCACGCGGACGCGATCCTCGTCTCGCAGACCGTGACCCAGCAGAACCTGCACATCTCGAACCTGACGGAGCTCGTCGAGATCGTCGAAGCGGAGGGCAGGCGCTCGCAGATGATCCTCACCTGCGGCGGCCCGCGCGTATCGAACGAGCTCGCGAAGGAGCTCGGCTACGACGCGGGCTTCTCGAAGGGCACCTACCCGTACCACGTCGCGAGCTTCATCGTGCGCGAGCTGGCGGCGCGCACGACGGCCGCACCGACCGGCGGGAACGGGACGGGCGCCACGAGCGCGCATGGCTGACACCGCCGCCACGCATGCCTGAGGCCGCGTCCGGACCGCTGGCCGATCTGCTCGCCGGCACGCGCCGGGTGGCGCTGGTCGGGCTGGCGAAGAACACGGGCAAGACGGAGACGCTGGCCGCAATCCTGAGGGAGCTGGCACAGCGGGAGACACCCGTCGGGGTGACTTCGATCGGCCGTGACGGCGAGCAGCGCGACGTGATCGACGCGCGGATCGAGAAGCCGCGGATCGTCCTTCCGACCGGCAGCCTGGTGGCGAGCACCGACGTGCTCGTGCGGGCGAGCGGCCTCGCGCATGAGCGGCTGGCGCAGACAGGAGTGCGGACCCCGCTCGGGGAAGTGGTGATCGTGAGGCTCGCAGAGCGGGGCGCCGTCGAAGTCGCCGGCCCGAGTGCCGCCGAGGACCTCGGCAGGGTGAGCGAGGAGATGCTCTCCTATGGCGCCGAGCAGGTGCTGATCGACGGCTCGATCGACCGCCGCGCGGCCTGCGCCCCGGCGGTCGCCGAGGGACTCGTGATGGCCACCGGCGCGGTTCTGGGCGAGGACATCGAGGACGTGGTCGCAGCCACGAGGGATGCCGTCGAGCTGGTCAGGCTGCCTGCGGTCGGAGCGCCTGCGGAAGCCTCGCCCGACGGGGGCGAGGGGGTCACGCTGGAGCGCCGTCTGGTTTTGAACCCCGATCCCGCAGAGATTGCCGCGCTACTGAGGGAGCATTCGCAGGCGAACACGTTCCGCACCGAAGGCGCCCTGAGCGAGCGGTTCCTCGAAGGCCTGCTGACCGCCCGGAGAGAGCGGGCCGGACGTGAGCTGAAGATTGTCGCCCGCGACCCGACGAAGGTCTTCCTGACCCATCACGGACCGGGCTGGTATCGACGTCAGGGTGTGGAGATCCAGGTCAGGACGACGATCGACCTGAAGGCGATCACGGTCAATCCCGTCGCCCCACAGTCACATCGCTTTGACTCGCGCCGGCTACGCGAGCTGATCGAGGCGGCCGTCGCAGACGTGCCCGTCCTGGACGTGCTCGACCCGAGCTACCGCCCGGCGGCCGCCCCCTGAACCTGTCCGGCGCTCCACGCGCACCCGCCGGTGGGCCATGCAGGACTACCTGGCGTTGGCGAAGTAGTCGGCGTTGATCTGCGTGTACTTCTGCCACTCGTCCGGCAGCTGGTCCTCGGCGAAGCAGGCGTCCACCGGACAGGCCTCGACGCAGGCGTCGCAGTCGATGCACTCCTCGGGGTCGATGTAGAGCATCTCGGCCGCGTCATAGCCAGGCTCGTCGGGCGTCGGGTGGATGCAGTCCACGGGGCATACCTCGACGCAGGAGTTGTCCTTCGTGCCGATGCACGGCTCGGCGATCACGTAGGCCATTCGCTTCTTTCTGGTCGCTTTTTTGGGGGCTCTTCCGGCGGAGGGGCATATTGTACGAATGATGCTGCTGCTTACCGGTGCGACCGGCCTAGTGGGCTCCGCGCTGCTGCGTCGCCTGGTGGCCGAAGGAGCCCAGGTGCGCTGCCTCGTGCGCGACCCCAGGCGGCTGGGCGCCCAGCGCGTGCGCGTCCAGATCGCGCTCGGTGACCTCACCGACCCCCCGTCGTTCCGCAACGCGCTGCGCGGCGTGCACACCGTCGTACACCTCGCCGCCTCGATCCGCGACCAACCGCGCGGTTCGATCGAGGAGCTGAATGGCATCGCGACCTGGCGAATGGTGCAGGCCGCCGAGCGCCAGGGCGTGGAGCGCTTCGTGTTCTTCTCCGTGCTCGGCGCCTCCACTCATCACCGCGCGCGCTTGCACCGCGCGAAGGCACTCGCCGAGCAGGCCGTGCGCGAGGCGAGCCTGCAGACGATGGTGTTCGCCCCCTCGATCGTGTACGCCCCGGGCGATCGGTGGCTGACCCTGCTGGAGCGGATGGCGCTGCTCCCGGCGATGCCCGTCTCCGGCCGGGGCCGCGCCTCCTACCAGCCGATTTGGGCCGAGGACGTGGCCGACTGCGTGATGGCGGCCTTGCGTGATCCGATGGGCCAAAGCGAGAGTCCACTCCCGAGTGACCAAGCGCAGATCAGCCAGCCGGCGCATGGGGGACGCGCGAGGGGCGAGGGGACGACCAGCGAGAGCGCGACCGACGATGCTCGCCACACACGCTATGAGCTGGCCGGCCCCGAAACACTCAGCCACAGCGAGATCGTGCGCTTGGTGCTGCGCTCGCTGGGGCGCCGTCGTCCGCTGCTGCACATCCCCACGCCGATCGGCTCACGCGGGCTGCGTCTGCTGGAGGCGACGACCGGACCGCGTGCCTTCGCCACCTGGGACGAGGCCGAGTTGATGGAGGTCCCGATGCTCTCCAGCCGGGGCACCGCCGACGCCGAGAGCTTGGGCGTCACGCCTGCGCCGATGCCCGCCGTGCTCGGCCCCGGCTAATTCGCGTTCTTAGAAAACAATCCGAAAACTCCGGGATGTCTCCTCCGGCGGTGTGACGCGATCTGAGGAGTTTTCGGATAAACACTTACGCCACCAATGTCGAAGGCGCGCGCCGGTCAGCCCAGGGCTGTGCCTCTTCGAGCTGCGCCGCGAGCGCGAGCAGCGCCCCCTCGCCGGCCGGGCGACCGACGATCTGCACCCCCAGTGGTAGGCCGTCCTCGCCTTCGAACAGCGGCAGCGAGATCCCCGGCTGGCCGGTGGCGTTGAACACGGGGGTGAAGGGGGTGAACAGGCCCGAGCGGGTATATGTGGAGATCGGGTCGGGGGCGGTGGTGTCGAGCGTACCCAGCGGCAGCGGGCGTTCGGCCAGCGCCGGGGTCAGCAGCGCGTCGTAGGGGTCCAGAAAGGAGATCAGCCGCCGGCAGAAGCGCTGCAGCAGCGCCGTGATCCCGGCGCCTTGGACCGCGTCCAGCGCCTTGGACATCGAGAAGATCGCCCAGCTCATCGGCTCCATGTCCTGCGCCCTCGGCTCATGCCCAGCCACGATCCCCGAGGCCACGATCGCGGTCGAGATCTGGATTGCGAACGCAGCGCCGAACAGCTCTTTGAGCTCCTGCGTCTGCCACGGGGGCTCGACCTCCTCCACCTCGTGACCGAGCGAGCGCAGGAGCTCGGCCGCCTGCACCACGGCATGTGAGCAGAGCGGATCGACCACCGCGTCGGCGGCCGGGGACAGCGTCGTCGAGGCGATCCGCAGCCTTCCGGGATCGTTCGTGGCGCTCAGCGCGAATGGCTCTGCGGGCGGCGGTGCCCAGGTCGAGTCTCCGACCTCGTAGCCTGAGAGCACGTCGAGGATCGCCGCCGTCTCAGCGACGGTGCGGGTGAGCACACCGTCGATGCTCAGCGGGTAGGCGCCGAGATCGGGAGCCGCGGAGATGCGTCCACGGGCGGGCTTGAGGCCCACCAGCCCGCAACAGGCGGCTGGAATGCGCAGCGAGCCGCCGCCGTCGTTGCCGTGTGCCACCGGCACCATTCCGGACGCGACGGCCGCGGCCGCACCGCCCGAGGAGCCGCCGGGCGTGCGCTGCAGATCCCAGGGGTTGCGCGTTGGGCCAAAGATGCGGGCCTCGCTCACAGGCAGGATTCCGTACTCGGGCAGCGTGGTCGTGCCGACGATCACGAACCCGGCGTCGCGCAGGCGGCGGGTGACGTTGTGGTCGCGGGAGGCCACGTGCTCGCTCATCAGCGCGCAGCCCTCTGTCAGCCGCAGGCCCTGCACCGCCCGGTTGTTCTTGATCGCGATCGGAACGCCCGCGAACGGGCGCTCCTCGCCTGAGCTCACCTCGTCCGCGGTCGCGAGCGCGCGCTCGCCGTCGACCTCGACGAACGCATTCAGCCGCGGGTTGAGCTCGGCGATGCGCGCCAGGGAGATCTCGACCAGCTCGCGTGAGGACACCTCCCCCGCTCGCACCATGCTCGCGAGCTCAAGCGCCGGGCGGAACATCAGATCGCTATCGGGCATGGCTCCTCCTCGGGATGACCGCTCGAGCGAGCGGGTGATGAGCGCGGTGGCAGCGCGGTGGGTAGGCGCGGTTGCCTTGAGGCTACTCGCGCGGACATTCCTGCGACGATATGAGCCTGCCCACAAGGCAGCCGGGTCGATGCCGGTGCAATCCAGCGGGGTCGACTCTCAACCGGTAATCAGCAGCCAGAAAGCGAGCGCCCATGAGCGAGGTCACAACGCAGCCTCCCGCTTCACCATCTTCCGCATCACCCCCTTCCAGCCCGTCCCCCTCCTCCGAGGTCCAGTCGGGCCTCGAAGGCGTCGTCGCCTTCGCCACGGAGATCGCCGAGCCCGACAAAGAGGGTGGCGCGCTGCGCTACCGTGGCGTCGACATCGAAGACCTGGTCGGCACCGTCCCCTACGAGCAGGTCTGGGGCCTGTTGGTGGATGGGCACTTCAAGCCAGGCCTGCCTCCAGCCGAACCGCACGCGTTAACCGTGCGCTCCGGCGATCACCGCGTCGACGTACAGTCGGCGCTTGCGATGCTGGCCCCCGAGTGGGGTTTTGAACAGCTGATCGACATCTCCGACGAGGCAGCTCGCGACGATCTCGCACGCTCCTCGGTGATGGCGCTGTCGTTTGTGGCGCAGTCCGCGCGCGAAGCCGGCCAGCCACCGGTGCCCCAGTCGGAGATCGACGAGGGACGCACGATCCCTGAACGCTTCCTGATCCGCTGGCGCGGCGAGGCGAACCCCGATCACGTCAAGGCGATCGACGCCTACTGGGTCTCGGCCGCCGAGCACGGCATGAACGCCTCGACGTTCACCGCGCGCGTGGTGGCCTCCACCGGAGCAGACTGCGCCGCGGCGCTGTCTGCCGCCGTCGGCGCACTCTCCGGCCCGCTGCACGGTGGCGCTCCGTCGCGCGTGCTGAAGATGCTCGACGAAGTCGAACAGACCGGCGACGCCGAGCGCTGGGTCTCAGCCGCCCTCGACCGTGGCGAGCGCCTGATGGGCTTTGGCCACCGCATCTACCGCGCCGAAGATCCGCGCGCGCGGGTGCTGCGACGGACCTGTAGTGAACTGGGCTCGCCCCGCTTCGAGGCCGCGGAGGCGTTGGAGAAGGCAGCACTCGCGGAGCTTCACGCGCGAAGGCCCGATCGTGTGCTCGCCACGAACGTCGAGTTCTGGTCGGCCGTGATCCTCGACCTCGCCGAAGTCCCGCCTGACCTGTTCACGCCGATGTTCACCTGCGCGCGCGTCGCCGGCTGGTCGGCCCACATCCTCGAGCAGAAGCGCGAGGCCAAGCTGATCCGCCCGACCGCGAAGTACGTCGGCTGCGGGCCGCGGTCGGTCGCCGAAGTCGAATAAGGGCTCGGTCGAACTTCAGGCTCAGCCTGTCGCGACCGAGATCGCGAGGTCGAATAGGTGCTTAAAAGGCGAGGGTCCGGCATCCTGCCGGACCCTCTGCCTTTCTATCGACCGCGCTGCGGGATTGCTGTAGAGAGACCTCCCGCGCCAGACGATGCTTCTTACATCATCCCGCTCATGTCCGGCATGCCGCCGCCGGGACCGCCGGCGCCTTCCTTCTCGGGCACCTCGGCGACGATCGCCTCGGTGGTGAGAATGTTCTTGGCGATCGACGCGGCGTTCTGCAGCGCCGAGCGGGTGACCATCGCAGGGTCGATCACGCCCGCCGCCACGAGATCGACGATCTCGTTGGTGGCCGCGTTCAGGCCCTGGCCTTTCTTGGCCTTGCGCACGTCGTTGACGACAACCGAGCCCTCCAGGCCCGCGTTCTCGGCGAGCTGACGCAGCGGCTCCTCGAGCGCCCGCAGCACGATCCGCGCCCCGGTCTTCTCGTCGTCGTCCCCCTCGCCGTCGACCGTGACCGCGGAGAATGCCTGCAGCAGCGCAACGCCACCGCCCGGCACGATGCCCTCCTCGAGCGCCGCCCGTGTGGCCTGCAGGGCGTCCTCGACGCGATGCTTCTTCTCCTTCATCTCCGTCTCGGTGGCCGCCCCGACCTTGACCACGGCGACGCCGCCGGAGAGCTTTGCCAGGCGCTCCTGCAGCTTCTCGCGGTCGAAGTCCGAGTCGGTGTTCTCGATTTCGGCCTTGATCTGGTTGATACGGCCCTTGATCGCATTGGCCTCACCGGCGCCATCGACGATCGTGGTCGTGTCTTTGGTAACGACGACACGCCGCGCACGGCCGAGCTGTTTGACCTCGGTGTTCTCGAGCTTCAGCCCGAGCTCCTCGGTGATCACCTCGGCGTTGGTCAGGATCGCGATGTCCTCGAGCATCCGCTTGCGGCGGTCGCCGAAGCCGGGCGCCTTGACGGCCACGCCGGTGAACGTCCCGCGCAGCTTGTTTACGACCAGCGTCGCGAGCGACTCGCCCTCGACGTCCTCGGCGATGATCAGGATCGTCTTGCCACTCTGAATCACCTGCTCGAGCACCGGCAGCACGTCGCGCACCGAGCCGATCTTCTGATTGGCGATCAGGATGTACGGGTCCTCCAGCACCGCCTCCATGCGGTCCTGGTCGGTGACCATGTACGGCGAGATGTAGCCCTTGTCGAACTGCATGCCCTCGGTGAACTCGAGGTCCATGCCGAACGTCTGGCCCTCCTCGACGTTGACCACGCCGTCCTTTCCGACCTTCTCGATCGCATCGGCGATCACGTCGCCAATGTCATCGTCGCCGGCCGAGATCGTCGCTACGCGGGCGATCTGGTCCTTGCCAGAGACCTCCTTGGCCTGTGAGGCGATGTTCGCCACGACCTGGTCGACGGCTTTCTCGATCCCGCGCTTGAGCGCGAGCGGGTTGGCACCGGCCGCGACGTTCTTCAGGCCCTGGCGAACGATCGCCTGAGCCAGAACGGTGGCAGTCGTGGTGCCGTCGCCGGCCACGTCGTTGGTGGCGGTGGCCACCTCGCGCACCAGCTGAGCGCCCTGGTTCTCGAAGACATCCTCGACCTCGATCTCACGGGCGATCGTCACGCCGTCATTGGTGATCGTCGGCGCTCCGAACTTCTTGTCGAGCACTACATAGCGGCCCTTCGGGCCGAGCGTGACCTTGACGGCGTTCGCGACCGCGTCGACGCCGCTCTCCAGCGCCTTGCGTGCCTCAGAGCCGTACTTCAATTCCTTGTGTGCCATGTCAGTTCAAATCCTCCGTTTAATGAGCGAGGGGCCCGGTTTGCCGGCCTACGGCCAGCTGCGCCACCCTCTAGGAAACCTTGGCGAGGACATCTGACTCGCGCAGCACGAGCAGATCCTCTCCGTCGATCTTGATCTCGGTCCCGCCGTACTTGCTGTAGAGGACCTCGTCGCCCTCCTTGACCTCCAACGGGATGCGCTTGCCGTTCTCGTCGAGCTTGCCGTCGCCGATCGCGACGATCTTGCCCTTCTGTGGCTTCTCCTTGGCTGTATCGGGAAGGACGAGACCGCTCGCGGTCTTCTCTTCCTCCTCGATCGCCCGTACGATCAAACGATCGCCCAGGGGCTTGAGCTTCATGTTGAAAACCTCCGCTTTAGGAACACGACCGGCGGCTCGCGACCCTCTTTGTGGAGAATCGGCCACCGACTGGCACTCTCAGGGGGAGAGTGCCAACGACAAGCCCAATATATAGCAGCGGCGGCGCAAATCAAGAGTTGGCTAGCAGTTGAGGCGCGTGAGCGCCGCCCCGATCCCTCAGTTCTGGGCGCCGCCGAAGCCTTTCATCGCCTCGGTCATGCCGGTCGGCGTATCGAGGATCTGCGAGAAGCGCACGACCGTCACGGTGTCTTCCGGGGAGACCTTCCGCCCATAAATCTGCTCGAGGAAGTTGATCAACTCCTCGTGGCGGCGGAACTCGGGGTTGTCGTGCTTGATGTCGCGCGGCGACAGATCGGCGATCTTCGTCACCTCGACCTGATCGATCACCGCTTCGAAGATCCGTTCCCGCGGTGAGTACTGGTAACCGATCGTGACCAGCACCGCCTGGTTCTTGCGGTACTTGCCCGACTTGTCGCCGAGGCGGATCGTGGCCGTCTTGCGGCCTCGCTTCAGCTCGTCCGCGAAGATCGTCGAATAGAAGTTGAGCACCTGCACGATGTCCGGCAGGCTATCGGTCTTCCTCCAAATAGGCCAGCGCGCGTATCACCATCTCGCGCTCGGCCGCATGGGTGAGGGCCGTCTGAGCCTCCTTCAGATCGATCCAGCGGGCTTCCTCGACCTCGTCGTCGTGGTCGGCGGTGTCGCCAGAGACGTAGTTGAAAAGGTAGAAGGTGACCGCCTTTGAGATCGTGCGTCCGTTGCGCCGGTACCAGTAGCGCACCTCGCCCAGCTCCTGCACGAGCTCCGCCACGACTCCCGTCTCCTCGCGCACCTCGCGCTCGGCGGCCTGCAGCGCAGTCTCGCCCGGGTCGACGTGTCCCTTCGGCAGTGCCAGCACCCGCGAGCCGTCGGGCGCACGGCGCGTGGGAACAATCACAACCACCTGCTCGCCACGCAGCACGACGCCACCGGCTGAGATCTCCTGCGCGGGTGGGTGGGAGCCGGGTCTGGGTGGATGGGAACCGGATCCGGCCGCGCCGCCCTCAGCGGCCGCGCTGCGCTCGCCACCCCCATCGCGCCCTGCGCGCTTGGGTGAGCGGGATCTGGATCCCCGCTTAGAAGACATATTGCTTCAGCGCCTGCGGATCGTGCACCACCAGGCGCCCCCTCCCCTGCGAGATCACCCCGGCGCGCTCCAGCACCGCCAGAAAGCGGCTCGCGGACTCCCGCGAGGAACCTGCCAGCTGCGCCAGATCGGCTTGGGTGGCTGTGACCAACACGTCCCTCCCGGATACCTCGCCCGAGGACCCCTGATCCTCGCGACCGTCAGGCGCGAGCCGACCCTTGGCCCCCTCCCCGGCAGCCTCCACGGTCACGTTGGATTGCTGCTCTCGCTCCGCGGCGAGCTCCTGCGCAACGAGCTCGCTCAGCACCACCGCCACACGACTCTGCACGGTCTGGAAGGACTGGCGCGTCAGACGCTCGTTGGTCTCGCGCAACCGTCTGCCGAGCGCGATCACCAGGCGGGCCGAGATCCCGGGATGCTCGATCATCAGCCTGCGCATGTCTGGACCGAGCACGGCGACCACATCCGTTTGTTCGATCGCCTCCACCGTCGCCGAGCGGCGCTCGTCCTCGAACAGCGCCAGCTCGCCGAAGAACTCGCCCGGCCCGAACGTCGCGAGCGTGATCGAGCGCCCGCCCTGATGCTCGCGCACCGCACGGGCGCGCCCGGAGCGAACGATGTAGCAGGTGTCGCTCGCGTCGCCCTCGCGGAAGACCACTTGGCCCGGCTCGAACTCGCGCGGCACCGCCAACTCGGCGATCCGCTCCAGATCGTCTGTCTCGAGCGTGGAGAGCACCGGCACGCGCGCGAGCAGCTCCATCACCTCCGCTGAGCGCATGCCCGCCATCGCCGCAGGCATATCACACGCCGAGGGCTCCTCTGAAAACCGAGGGCCACTCTGAGAAGAAACAGGCGGGCCTTGCGGGATGGATCCTCCGTCCATCGGCTCCACAGGGACCCGCCGGCGCTATCTTCCGTACATGACTGCCGCCAAGTCGATCGCGTCGCTGGGTGTGCTCGGGATGCTTCTGCCAGCGCTCGTGCTCGCAGCGCCCGCCACGTCGAGCGCGTCAAGCACAGCGATCGTGACGAGCACGCCTGCGCAGATCACCGCCCCCACGCCGTCACCGGCTGAGAAGAGCACCGAGAAGACAACCGCCGCCGAGCGCGCACTACTGCAGTCGCCTCTGCTGTGGGCCACCGTCGATGTGTGTAACCCCTCCGACCAGCCCAACACGGTTGGCGTCCGCGGCTCGATGCCCGGCGACAACCACTTCAAGGACGAGATGTACATGCGTTTTCGCCTCCAGTACCTCGACAGCTCCACCAAGCTCTGGGTCGATCTAACCACCGGCGCGGACTCGGGCTACGTCGCCGTCGGCGCCGCCAAGTCCGCGCGTCAGGCCGGGTTCAGCTTTCAGCTCACCCCCGTTGCGGGCAAGCCCGCGTTCATGCTGCGCGGCGTCGTGAGCTTTCAGTGGCGCCGCGGCACGGCCGTCGTGTACACCGTCTCACGACCCACCACAGCCAAGCACAAGAGCCTCTCGGGAGCCGACCCGGCTGGCTTCAGCACGGCTGAATGCTCGCTTAGCTGACCTCAAACAGGCGCGGGTCGTTGGTGATGATCCCGTCCACGCCCATCCCGGTCAGCCTGGCGATCTGCGCGGCGTCGTCCACTGTCCAGACGTACAGTTCACCACCGCCGTCTGCCACCGCTCGCACCAGCGAGGGAGTGACCAGACGCCAGTGGGCCATGATCGCGTCGAAACGACCGGCGAGCAGGGCCGCACGAGCGCGCCGGGGCAAGAGCGCGCGGTAGCCGCTGAGTATCACCAGGGCGGGGATCGCTGTGAGCATGTCGGTCGTGTAGTCGCGCCGCAGGCGCGGCACCGACCAACCGACGCGCAGCGTCGGCTCCAGCGCGCGCATCGCGTCGAGCTCGGCTGTGTACATGCCGCTCACCAGCGACCGCTCGATCAGACCGGCGTCGCGCAGCGCCTGCACCACACGCCGGCCGTAGCCGGGGATCTTCACGTCCACATCGAGCTCCACGCCCGCAAACTCGTTCCCCGCCAGGTGCGCGAGTCCCTGCTCGAGCGTGAGCGGCGATCCGTCGCGCAGCGCCTCGTAGTCGTGGGCCAGCAGCAGCCGCCCGCTGCCATCGGTGTGCTCTGAGAGCACGTCGAACTCGATCATGTCCACACCGGCGCGCATCGCCGCGCGGAAGCTCGCGAGCGTGTTGCCGGGAGCCAGCAGGTCAGCGCCCTTGTGGCCAACCCGCAACGGGCGCGTGCGCGAGGATTCTGCCATCGCCGCCCACGATGCCAGACGGAGCGACCGGGTGGGTTCCAGCTCAACCTAGGCTCAGGCGCTGAGCGTGAGCTTGCGCGGACCTGAATGAAAGCCGAGGTCGATCAGCGCATGCGCCAGGTCTGAGCCGATCGCCGGCTCGCCGTCGATTCGCTCCAGGGCGAGCTTCCCGACGCGCCCGCCTCGCACAGCCTCGGCCAGGGCCGCCAGCGCCTCGAGCACAGGCTCGCCTCCTGTACCGGTCCCTTCGGCGAGCGTCACCAAGCCACGGCCGCCGCGCTCGACGTACAGCACCGGCTCGTCGGCGACCATCACCACATACGCCCCGGCTACCCGCGCCGGGCGACGCTCCTGCCCGTCGCGTTTCGGCCACGCAAGGGCGGCGCCGTAGGGCTGCGCCGGATCGGCGGCGGCGAGCACGAGCGTGCGCCCGCGTTCGCTCGAACCACCGGCTTGCCTCGTGGCGCGCAGGCGCTCGACCGCGCCCGGCAGCGCGAACTGCGCGCCGCCCATACCCTCGATGAAGTAGCCCCTGCGACACACACCGAGGGTCTCCAATTTCGCAAACGAGTCGTACAGCAACGCAAAGCCGCCGCGGATCCCCTCGGCGAGGACCTGCTCGCGGGTGACGATCCCGTAGCGCTCGAGCAGCAGCTCGGCCAGCGCGCGCCGCCGCTCGGGTGAGGGGAGCGGCGGTCGGGAAGAGCCGGTAGCCACGGACGAGGAGGAAGAAGAAGAGGAAGCAGGAGAAGGCGAGAAAGGAGAGGGCTCGGGAGCTGTCTCGCCGAACAGCGACGCGGTCAGTGACCAGCGGCCCTGAACCTGCGCCTGAGCGCCCCTCCTGCGTGTCCCGAAACGGGAGCGCCCGGTCACCGAGCGTCCCGCGGAGGCCCCTACGGTCCCTACGCCGCCCCACGGGGATTCGCCACCACGGGCCCGCCCGCCGCGGGCGAGCGTCAGATGCGGGGCGCGCAGCGGCGCCCACGCATCGTTGGTGATCTCGCCCGCCCACACGAGGTCCCAAAGGGCCTCGCGGAGCGTCTCCCCCGCGATGTCGAGCTCCGCGAGCAGGTCGGTGAAGAAGGCGGGACCGCGCGCGAGCCGCTCGCGCAGCTGGTCGTGCTCACGCGCCTTCGGAGGAGATGTTGTCGCAGCGCCCGACCGCGGCACGGGGGGCGCCCCGACCAGCGGTGCATCCTCGCGGAAGTACAGCGCCACGCGACCCGAGCTGCGACCGATCGAGCCCGCGCCGACCCACACGACCTCGCCGCTCGCGCACAGACTGTCCATCCACGCCTGCGAGTAAGCGCCGATCCGCCGCGGCAGCACATCGCGCTCCCAGATCTCCACGGGCAGCGCCAACCCCTGCAGCGGCACGAGCACCTCGCGCAGGCGGTCGACTCCGGCGCCCGCGCCAGCGTGGCGATCCACGCCCTGCCACGAGGGCAAGAAGGCCGCCAAGGCCCGCTGATCGGCCGGCTCGATCTCTTTGCGAAGCGCCGCCAGCGAGGCCCGCCTGAGACGACGCAAGACCTCCACATCACACCACTCCCGCTCGGTGATCGGATGCCCACCCGGCCGCAGCTCTCCTCGCACCAGCTCGCCACCGCGCTCGAGCTCGCGCAAGACCGCACTTGCGTCGAGGCGGTAGCGACCGTTCAGCTCCTCGGTCGTAAACGGCCCGTGCGTACGTGCATAGCGCGTCACGACCACGCGCAGCGCGTCGTCCACCTCCCCCAGGAACGCCTCGGGCAGGCCGCCGGGTAGCACTGCGCCGAGCGCATCGCGGTAAAGCCCCCCCTGATCCGCCGCCACATACCGCTCCTCGCCGCCCACGCGCAAGCGGATCGCGCGCCGTTCGCGCTCCAGCTCTCCCAGCATGCCCACGTGATCGACCCCATCGAACACGCGCCCTGCGACCTCCTCCACGCTGAGGTCGCCGACGCGGCGCAGCACGTCGTGCAGTCCATCGCGGCTGGTCGCCCTGGTGACCTCGGAGCGGCACTGTAAGTCTTCCTCGACGCGCTCCAGCGCCCCGGGATCGATCAGCTCGCGCAGCTCCTCCTGGCCCAACAGCTCGCGCAGCAAATCGCGGTCGAGCGACAGCGCCGCTGCGCGCCGCTCGGCATTGGGCGTGTCACCCTCGTACATGTAGGTCGCGACGTAGTCGAACAGCAGCGAGGAGGCAAACGGCGAGGCAGTGGGAGTCTCCACCTCCACGAGCGAGATCTCGCGACTGTGCAACCCGCGCAGCAGCCCTTCCAGACCCGGCACGTCGAGCACATCCTTGAGGCACTCCCTGTAGGTCTCGAGCACGATCGGAAAATCGGCGTAGCGCTTGGCGACCTCGAGCAGGTTCTGCGCCTTCAGCCGCTGTTGCCACAGCGGCGTGCGTCTGCCGGGATAGGCACGCGGGATCAGCAATGCCCGGCCGGCGTTCTCGCGAAAGCGCGCGCCGAACAGAGCCGAGCCGCCAAGCTCGGCCGTGAGCACCTGCTCGAGCTCCTCGGGCTCGAGCAGCACCAGCCCCGACGGATCGAATGCCCGCCCGCCCAGTGACTCGAGATCATCTGCGTCGAGGTCCGGGAGGTGCAGGACGATCCCATCGTCGGAGGAGATCGCGTCGGCCTCGAGATCAAAGCGCTCGCGAATGCGCGCGCTGAGGGCGAGCGCCCAGGCCGCGTGGACGCGCCTGCCGTAGGGCGAGAGGATGCACAGCCGCCAATCGCCGATCTCGTCGCGAAAGCGCTCCACGACGATAGTCTGCTCGCTCGGCAGCACGCGCGTCGCCGCCTGCTGCTCGCGGAGATAGTCGAGCAGGTTGCGCGCGGCGCGCGGGTGCAGGTCGTAGTCGCGCTCCAACGTCTGCGGCTCCTGCTCGACGGCCCAGCGCGAGAACGCGCCGATCGCTTCACCCAGCTCCTTCGGGCGGCCGACCGAGTCGCCCTTCCAGAACGGCACCGCCCCGGGCGCTCCCGGCGCCGGGGTGACGATCACGCGATCGCGGCCGATTTCCTCGATCCGCCAGGTCGAGGCGCCCAGCAGGAACGCCTGCCCCGGGCGAGCCTCGTAGACCATCTCCTCGTCGAGCTCCCCCACGCGCCTGCCATCGGGCAGCGTGACCGCGTAGAGGCCACGGTCGGGGATAGTGCCGGCGTTGGCGATCGCGAGTTGGCGCGAGCCCTTGCGCGCACGGATCGTTCCGGCGACGCGGTCCCACACGATCCGCGCGCGGAGCTCTCCGAACTCCTGCGAGGGATAGCGCCCGTCGAGCATGTCGAGCACGTTCTCCAGCAGCTCGCGCGAGAGCTCGGCGTAGGAGTGGGTGCGGGTGACGAGTGCGTATAGGTCATCGACAGAGACCCCGGCGTCATCGGGCGCATCTGAGGCGGCGGCGGTGCCAGCGGTGGGCTCGGCGGAGACGGCAATCGCGACGATCTGCTGGGCCAAAACGTCCAGCGCGTTGCGCGGCACGACCGTCGGCTCGATCAGGCCTTCATGCATGCGGCGAGCGACGACAGCGCACTCGAGCAGATCGCCGCGGAACTTGGGGAAGATTCGCCCTCTGCTGACCTCTCCCACCCCGTGACCGGCGCGACCGATCCGCTGCAGGCCGCGCGCTACGGACTTCGGCGACTCGATCTGCAGGACGAGGTCGACGGCGCCCATATCGATCCCGAGCTCGAGCGAGCTGGTGGCGACGAGGCAGGGGAGCTCACCCGCCTTGAGCAGCTCCTCGACCTTCGTGCGCTCCTCGCGCGCGAGCGAGCCGTGGTGAGCGCGGGCGATGTCGGCCTGCGCGAGCTCGTTGAGGCGCAGCGCGACACGCTCAGCGGAGCGGCGGTTGTTGACAAAGATGATCGTCGAGTTGTGTTCTCTCACCAGCTTCAGCAGCTCTGGATAGATCGCCGGCCAGATTGATCCGCGAGTGGACTCGCCGCCGGCGACGGGCTCCAGTGGATCGTGTTCGGGCTCCCCGGGCGGCGGCGGTCCGGCATCCGGTTCGGCCATCGACTCGACTGGCACCTCGATCCGCAGGTCGAGCTCCTTTCGGGTGCCTGCGTCGATAATCGTGACCTCTCGGTGCGGCCCGACGAGGTAGCGGCCGATCTCCTCGAGCGGGTTCTGGGTGGCACTGAGGCCGATGCGCTGGATCTCGCGGGCGTGTCCGTTCAGCGCGGGACCGTTCAGCGTGGGAGCGTGGGCACGAACGTGGGCCTCGAGGCGCTCGAGCGTGAGCGCGAGGTGTGAGCCGCGCTTGGAGTGTGCGACCGCGTGGATCTCATCGACGATCACTGCCTCCACCCCGCTGAGCATCTCCTTCGCACGCGAGGTGAGCATCAGGTAGAGCGACTCCGGCGTCGTGATCAGGATGTCCGGCGGGTTGCGCAGCATCGCCGCGCGCTCGCGCTGTGACGTGTCGCCCGTGCGGATGCCCACGCGCACGTCCTCGGCGCCGATCCCGCGCAAGGGCGTGCGGAGGTTGCGCTCGATGTCGTAGGCAAGCGCCTTCAGGGGGCTGACGTAGACCACGCGCGTCGAGCGGATCCCGCCCGCCCCGTTGCCGGGTGTGGCGACGTTGGGAGAAGCAGCGGTAGAAGGGGCGGCAGCGGAAGTGGCGGAATCAGGTGTAGCGGAGTCGGAAGCGGTGGTGGCCGGAGTGGTGGAGTCGGAAGTGGTGGAGTCGGGAGTGGTCGTGGCAGCGGGAGCGGTGGCGGCGGGGCTCAGGCGATCGAGCGCCCACAGGAACGCCGCAAGTGTCTTGCCGGAGCCAGTGGGGGCGGAGAGCAGGACGTGCTCGCCCCGCGCGATCGCCGGCCACGCCTGCGCCTGCGCCGCCGTGGGCTCCGCAAAGGCCGCTTCGAACCACTCGCGCACGCCCGGGCTGAAGCCAGAAAGGGGCACTAGGTGACACCCAGTTCGCTCGCCGCCACTCGCGTCCAATTTGGATTGGCCAGCAGCGCCCGCCCGACGCTCACAAGGGTCGCGCCGCTCGCTCGCAGCAGCTCCTCAGCGGCCCTCCCATCCGTGACCCCGCCCAACGCGAACGGGATCTCCTCCTTACCCGTGCGCAGCATCCTCGCGAAGGCCATCATCTGCTCCTCGCTCACCCTCGCGCCACCAAAGATCGGCGTGCCCCCGGCGATGTCGATCAGATCGGCGCCGCGCTCCGCGCACCAGCCCGCCACCTCGGCCATCTCCGCGACGGTCGATCCCCCGGGGGCACCGTCACTCGCGGGCAACCGCACCATCAGCGGTCGCTCCCCGGGCCACGCTTCGCGCACCGCCTGCACCGTCTCCAACAGCAGCCTCGCGCGAGCACGCACGCTGCCCCCGTAGTCGTCCTCGCGCAGGTTCGTAAGCGGCGAGGAGAACTGCTGAAGCAAATAACCGTGCGCCCCGTGGATCTCCACGAAGTCAAAGCCTGCTCCGAGCGCCAGTTGCGCGGCACGCGCAAACGCGGCGGCGATGCGCGCTGTCGCGGCAGCATCGGCCGCGACCGGCATCGGCCAGCCCTCCGCAAACGCCAGTGCCGAGGCCGACAGCATCCCCTCGGCCCCGCGCGTATCGCGGAACGCCTTGCGCCCTGCGTGCGCCAGCTGCACCCCGACCCTGGCGCCACGGGCGTGGCAGAAGTCGACGATCCTCCGCAGCGGCGCCAGCTGCGCCGGCTCGTAGAGACCGAGCGCCGCGCGGCTCGTGCGGCCGGCCGGCTCCACGGCGGTGTCCTCCAGGAGGATCAGCCCGCAGCCGCCCACGGCGCGGGCGCCGTAGTGAACCAGATGCCAGTCGTTCGCGACCCCATCCTCGCCGGCCTGATGCTGGCTCATCGGCGACATCACGATCCGGTTAGGCAGCTCGCAGCCGCGCAACCGCAGAGTGTCGAACAACATCATGCGAGAAGTATGATGACCGGCCAGACATGGATCCCAGAACGGGAATGGTCAACGGCACGAGAACAGGAACCGACTGATAATGCCCAGAACAAAATCGAGCAATCCCAAGATCTCAAGCAGTGCAGCGGAGCGCACATGGTCGGTTCCGAGTTTGCGTGAGCCTCGTTATTCGCAGTCGTTGGAGCGGGGTTTGGCGATTCTTACGTGTTTTTCGGGGGTGCGTCCGGTGTTGGGGATTGCGGATATCGCTGATGAGCTTGGGATGAGTCGTTCGACTACGCATCGTTATGTGATCACGTTGCTTGCGTTGGGTTATTTGGAGCAGGGTGCTTCGCGTAAGTATCGTTTGGGGTTGAAGGTCACCGACCTGGGGATGGCGGCGCTGAACTCGACTGGCCTGCGTGAGCATGCGCATGAGTACCTCGAGGAATTGCGTCAGCGGACCTCCTACACCACGAACTTGGGGGTGTTGGATGGCGTTGATGTCCTTTATGTCGATCGTGTGCGTAGTTTTCGTCGTGATCAGGGCAGGATCGATCTGGGGCTCGCGCCGGGCTCGCGGCTGCCGGCCTACGCCACGGCGATGGGCAAGTTGCTGCTCGCCTATCTGCCTGAGGTTGAGCAGCGCGAGCTGGTCGGGGAGATGAGGCTGACCAAGCAGGGTCCCAACACGATCACCTCGAAGAAGGCGTTGCTGTCCGAGCTTTTGGAGATTCGTGAGGAGGGCTTCGCGGTCAATGATGAGGAGCTGGCCCCGGAACTGCACTCGATTGCCGCGCCTGTGCGCAACGAGGCGCGTGAGGTCGTCGCTGCGGTCAACCTCGCGGCACCAACCTCGATCATCTCGCTCTCAGAGCTCGTCGACGCGCTCAGCCCACACCTGATCTCCACCGCTGACCGCATCTCCGCCCGACTCGGCTACAGACGCAACGACGAGTCCTAAGCCGGCATGCACCCGGCCCGCCCATTAGCGCTGCTCTTGGCCCCGCTGCTCGCATTCGGCGTGACGGCGTGCGCGAGCACCGCGTCCTCCAGCTCCTTCAAAGGCGAACAGCACGCGGTCGCACAGACGATCTCCAACCTGCAGGCCGACACGACGGCCGCGGAACAGAAGAAAGTCTGCACCGACGACCTCGCCGCCGCGCTCGTGACGCGTCTCGGCAGGACGAAGGGCTGCGAAGCGGCGATCAAAAGTCAGCTCACGGAGGTGGATACTCCCGAACTGACGATCCAGTCGGTCAAGCTGCTCGGCGGCGCGAGCGCAACCGCCCAGGTGAAGAGCACCTACTCCGGCAAGAGTCGAGTCAGCACGATCACACTCGTTAAGGAAGCCGGCAAATGGAAGATCTCGGGACTGGGCTGACTCAGCTCAGCGCCTTGCCGTACTGGCGCTCGTAGTACTCGCGATAGTCGCCTGAGCGAATCGGCTCCCACCACCAGTTGTTCTCGCGATACCACGCGACGGTCTGCTCGAGGCCCTCGTCGAAGCGCACCTGCGGCTCCCAGCCGAGCGCTCTGACCCTCTCGGAGGAGAGGCTATAGCGACGATCGTGCCCCGGCCGGTCCGTCACGTACTCGATCTGGGACTCGCCGGCACCCGTCAACTCGATGATGCGCTTCACGACATCCACGTTCGCGCACTCGTCAGGCCCGCCCGCGTTGTAGACCTCGCCGGGAACGCCGTGCTCGAGCACATGCCCGATCGCCCTCGCGAAGTCGGTCGCGTGGATCCAGTTACGCACCTGCATCCCGTCGCCATACACCGGCAGCCGGTCGCCGTGGATCGCGTTCAGGATCATCAATGGAATCAGCTTCTCCGGGTACTGATACGGCCCGTAATTGTTCGACCCCCGGCAGATCACCGCCGGCAGATCGTAGGTGTGGAAGTAGCTCTGCACGAGCAGATCCGCCCCCGTCTTCGTGGCCGAGTAGGGCGAGGATGGGCGCAGCGGGCTCTCCTCGGTGAAGGCGCCCTGCTCGATCGAGCCGTACACCTCGTCGGTCGAGACCTGCAGATAGCGCAGGCCATGTTCGCGCGCGGCCTCGAGCAGGACATAGGTGCCGAGGGCGTGCGTTTCGACGAACGCGTCAGGCGCCGCGATCGAGCGGTCGACGTGCGTCTCCGCGGCGAAGTTGACGATCGCTTCGGAGCCGCACTCCTCGATCGCCCCGACGACCGCGTCGGGATCTTCGATCCCACCGCGGAAGAAGCGATAGCCCGGGTGCTTGGCGACGTCGCGCAGGTTCTCCTCGCGTCCCGCATACGTGAGCTTGTCGAGCACCGCCACCTCGTCGCCGTGCTCCTCGCAGCGCAGGCGCACGAAGGTCGAGCCGATGAACCCGGCGCCGCCACAGACGAGGAGTTTCATACGCGCATCATTCCATTGCGCGCCGCGAGATACCCCGCCAGGCCGTCCTGCCAGGGTGGCAGCGGGATCACGTCGTCGCGTTCGGACTCCAGGGCCGACCAGGCGGGACGGGGGGCGAGCCGGACGAAGCGGTCGCTTGTCGTGGGGTCGACCCGGCAGTCGAGCTCGGCCTGACGGTAGATCTCCTGGGTGAAGCCGTTCCAGGAGACCTGGCCGCCTCCGGTCAGGTGCACGAGGCCGGCGACCCCACGCTCCAGCAGCCCGAGCACGGCCGGAGCGAGGTGCCCAGACCAGGTGGGCGAGCCGACCTGATCGGTGACGACCTGGACCGAGTCCCTTTCGCCCGCCAGGCGCAGCATCGTGGCGACGAAGTTGTTCCCGTGAACCCCATACAGCCACGCCGTCCGGACGACCGTGTGGGCACGAGAGGCCAGCAGGACCATCTGCTCCCCCTCCAGCTTGCTCTGACCGTAGACCGAGCGGGGACCGGTCGGGTCGGACTCGAGGTACGGGCGCGGCCGGCCGGCGTCGTCGAGCGGGGCGACGCCGTCGAACACGTAGTCGGTCGATATGTGCAGCAGCGGCGTGCCGATCTCGGCCGCGGCCCGCGCGAGGTTGCCGGCGCCGTCGGCGTTGACCGCATGGGCCTGGGCCTGCTTGGTCTCGGCGCCGTCGACATCGGTCCAGGCGGCGCAGTTGATGCTCGCCTCGGGCCGCTCGCTCGCAAAGAACGTGTTCACCGCCGCCGCGTCGGTGATGTCCAGCTCGGGCAGGTCGACGGGAACCAGCTCGTGGCCGGCTCGCTCACCGGCCCGCATCACGTCGTGGCCGAGCATCCCCAGCGCACCTGTGAGGAGCAGCCTCAAAGGATCGAGATGTCGGAGTTGTCGCCGACCATGAAGCGGTACGCGCGCGGCTGGCGATCGTCGCGGCGCACGGTGACGTTGCGCCCCAGCAGCGAGGACTCGATGCGCCCGTCGAGGTTTGCGACGGTGGAGCCGGCGAGCAGGATCGAGTGCTCGACCTCGGCGCCGGAGACCCGGCAGTTCTCACCGATCGCCGTATAGGGACCGATGTAGCAGTCGCTGAGCTTTACTCCGGCGCCGATCACCGCGGGCCCGCGCACGGTCGTGCGCTCCAGACGGGCACCGGCCTCGATCACGACGCGCCCATCGACCTGGGAGTCGATCAGCTCGCCCTCAATGCGCTCCTGCAGGTTGTCGAGGATCAGGCGGTTGGCCTCGAGCATGTCCTCCAAGCGCCCCGTGTCCTTCCACCAGCCCCGCACGATGTGCGGCTCGACGCGCATGCCGTCGTCGACGAGGTGCTGGATCGCGTCGGTGATCTCGAGCTCGCCGCGGGCAGAGGGCTTGATCGCGTGCGCCGCGTCGTGGATCGCGGCGGTGAACATATACACGCCGACGAGCGCCAAATCGGTTGCGGGCTCGGCGGGCTTCTCCACCAGCCGCAGCACCCGGCCGACTGGGTGGGCGGGCATCGAATCGCTCGACTCCGCTGGCGCGAGCTCGGCGACACCGAAGTTCTCCGGGTCGGGCACCGGCGTGAGCAGGATCAGGGCATCCGGCTGGTGCTCGCGGAAGGCGGCCACGAGATCGGAGATACCGCCCTGCAGGAGGTTGTCGCCGAGGTACATCACGAACGGGCTCTCGCCGAGGAACAGCTGGGCGGTCAGCACCGCGTGGGCCAGGCCGAGCGGCTCGTCCTGCACGATGTAGGTGATCTGCACGCCAAACCTCGAACCGTCGCCGGCGGCTTCGCGGATCTCCTGCCCGGTCTCCGGGGCGATGATGATCCCGACCTGCTCGATCCCCGCCTGCGCCATCGCCTCGATCCCGTAGAACAACACCGGCTTGTTCGCGACCGGCACGAGCTGCTTGGCGCTCGTGTGCGTGATCGGGCGCAGCCGCGTCCCCTTGCCCCCGGAGAGGATCAGTCCCTTGAGTGGCTCCATTGCGCGCTCAGCCTATCGGGCGATTCCCGTTCCTGAGCGAGGAGCCTGTCGCAATACATACTTCTGTTTTAACTGCGTATAGCGATGGTTATACGCAGTTAAAAGCTTCGGATAGAACCTCGCCGGCTTACCGGTCAGTAGACCCCGCCGAGCTTGCGGTGATCCCAACTCGCGCGCCGGCGCTCGACGAACTCTAACCCCACGCGCTTGACCGCCTGGGCGGCAACTACATCGCGCACCTCGCTCGGCAGCTCCTCCGGCGGCTTGACGCCGCGCGGGACCGAGTTGCGCAGCAGGATCTCCCCGCCCAGCGCGGCCACCAGCTCGAGCTCGCGGTGGATCACGACCTCGCACTCGAGCATGACCCCGCGCAGCTCGTTGTACTCCTCCGCGGCCTCGATCTGCAACGTCGCGCGCGGGTCGCGCTCGAGGTTGCGCACCTTCTGCGAAGCCCCATACGTCCACGCCCAGATCCGCGGAGTTGGCAGGGCTGCGGACGGCGCGGACGGGATTGGCACGGCGACGGACGCGACGGGTGGGGTTGGCGGGGCGGGCGAGATTGGCAGAGCCGATCCGCGGGCGGGGGACTCCCGTAGCACGTACCAGAGCGGCATCAGATGCGGCCACCCGCGGGACCCCACCGTCGCGCAGGTAACGGTCCGCTCGCCGGCGAGAAAGGCGCTCACCTCCGCGTCCGTCATCTTGATCTGCTCGCGGCGGCTCATCGGGGAAGGCTACTGCCTGATCTTGCATGCCGGACTGCGTCCGGAGCCGCGTACATTGCCGGCTTACGTCACCCCGGCCGGCACAGCATGGGCCTCGCGCAGCTTTGCCACAGCCGCGCGCACAGCCTCACGAGCGTCCTTGGGCTCGAGCACCGCGGCGTCGCCGGCTTCCTTGAGGATCTCGCGCACCAGCCAGTCGGTGCCCGCGAAGCTCAACTCGACCACGACCGAGCCGTCGGCACGCTCCGCCACGACCCTTCGCGCCTCGCGCGCCCAGCGCGCGCGCTCGGGGGAGACGAGCACCCGCGCCGCGCGCGATCTCTCCACCTCGCCGGTGCGCAGCCAGCCGTCGACCTCCGCCGCCGGATCGACCTCCGGCCGGGGCTCAAAGCGCTCCTTCGTGACGTCCACACGCTTGATCCGATCCAACCGGAAGTGGCGCATCGCGTCGCGCTCTGGGTCAAACGACGCGACGTACCAGCCCTCGCGGCCGTTCGTCAGCGCATACGGCTCAACCCGGCGCTTGACGATCTGATCCTCGTTCTCCTTGTAGTACTCCAGCTCGATAATTTGCCGCTTGACGATCGCGCTGGACACCACCCGCGCCACGCCGGAGTCGTCGCCGCCGGCGTGGGCGACCTGCAAGCCCTGCTCCATCGGGTCCTCGCCGAGCGCTGCGACGATCTTCTCGCGCGCGGACGTGAGCGAGCCCTCCGGGATGTGCTCGCCGATCAGGTCAATCGCCGCCACCAGCGCCTTCGCCTCGACCGGCAAGAGGCGCGCGGGACGGTCGAAGTTGTCGCTGTAGGGCTCCGGGTCGACCTCGATCTCGCCCTCCTCCTCCTTGATCTCCGCATACAGCACATACGAGCCGCCGCCGAAGTTGACGACGTTCAGGACGTTCAGATCCTCGCGCAGCTCCTCGTCTGAGAGCTGCAACCGCTCGCGCACCTCGGCGATCTTGACCCGGCCCAGCCCTCCCGGCTGCGCGCCGCCCGCTCGGCCAGCCTCGATCAGAATGCTCGCGAGCGTCACCAGCCGCGCGAAGCGCTCCGGGCGGATCGTGGTCTCGCCGGCGCGCGCCGAGGACCCATCGCCGACCGTCGCACCGTCAGCGCCCCCCCGGCGGGCGCTACGCGCGGACGCGGCGACATGCGTCTCCCCACCGGCGCGCTGCACATCTCCCGCGTCCGGCAGCGCCTCGCCGTGGTGCTCCTCCAGCAATCCCACGCGCCGCTGGAGCTCCTCGGTCAGCTCCTCTGGACCGAGCAGCCGCGCGTGCGCGCCGAGCCCGAGGACCCACGCCACGATCGTGCGCGGGCTCGAGTACCCGGTGGCGAACACGATGTCGCCCTCGCCGATCTCGACGCCCTCCAGAGCAGCGCTACCCTCGGCATCTGTCCCGTCGCCTCCAGGCGCGTGTATCTCGCCGTAGCGCCCGAAGTGCCGTTCGATCTGCCAGGCGATCCGCTCGGAGATCAGCACCTCGGCCACGCCCCGCTGCTCGCCCAGCTGCCAGTCCGCGCGGTTGGCGTAGGAGCGCGGGTCGAAGTCCGCCGGGCGGCGGAAGTCGTGCTCGGCCTTGGTCGCGTAGGACACCTTCCCGCGGATACGCGAGAGGCGGAACACGCGGATCGCCTTGCGCTCGTGGGCATAACCGAGCAGGTAGAACTGGCCGCCCTGGAACAGCAGGTGATACGGGTCGACGCGGCGCGCGCCCACCTCGTCGCGCTCCATCGTGTAGTAGTCGAAGGTGATCGTCTTGTTACGGAAGATCGCCGTCTCCACCTTCGCCAGACGCGCCGAGAGCTCGTGGCCGCCGGCGGAGGCCGTGATGCCGAGCGCGACAGATTGCTGCTCGGGCGCGCGCAGCGGGCTGGGACGGCCCCAGGTGATCTGCTGCAGCGCCAACCGCAACGGCTCGGCGTAGGCGAATTCGCCGTCGAGCAGGCTCAGCGCGGTCTGCAGCGCCGCGAGCTCCTTGTCGGAGAACTCGATCGCGGGCAGGTGGAAATTCTCCGGGCGCAGCGAATAGTTCTCCTGCTCGGCCGCCCCGTCGGCGGGACGGTCGACCGTCAACTGAATCCGCAGCGATTCGAGCTCCGAGCGGTCCGCGTAGAAGCGCCGCGCGAACGCGTCCTCGTTCATGCCGCTGTAGCCCTCCACGTCGCGCCGGATCTCCAGCGCCGTGACCGGCCTGCGCTCGGCCATCAGGTAGGAGATCAGCGACAACTGGCGGATCAGCTTCTCGGTGTCCTTTGCCATCGGACTCCCAAAGATAGAAGCCAGCGGCGAGAGGATTCTCGCGCGGAGCAGCGACGTTCGCTATTTGCGGATTTTCAGGCTGCTTCGCGCGCTTGCTCTGCGAACTCTGCGTCCACCATGCCGCGCGCGGGGAAGAAGGCGGCGCCGTCAATCGCGCGGTCGAAGCTCGACCAGCGCTTGCCGGGAGCGAGCTCCTTCTCGAGGCGATCGAAGCTGCCGAGCCGCCCACCGAGGTTGTCGACCATGTGCACTAGCGTCGCCTCGCGCGTACATGGCACCACCGGGCTGCCGTGCTCGAGCGCGCCGTGGTGGGAGAGGATGATGTGCTCGACAGCCTGCGCCAGCTCCGCAGGGAAGCCATCGATGTCCTCGATCATGCGACGGATGCGGTAATAGCCAAGCGGGATCTCTCCGAGCAGCCGTCCTGCGTCGGTCAGGTCGATGTGCTGAGGATCGTCGGTGTAGGCCTCGAGCTTGCCGATGTCGTGCAGCAGCGCCCCGGTGACCGCAACATCGCGGTCGATACCGCCGAAGGTGGCGCTGATCGCACTCACCGCCTGCGCAACGCCGAGACAGTGCTCGAGCAGGCCGTGGCGGTATGCCTGGTGGTAGTACTTGGCGGCCGGCGCGACCCGGTAGCCGGCCCACAGCTCCGAGCGCTCGCCGAACACGCGCTCCAGCAGGATCCGCAGATGCGGCTGCTGGACCGTGTCCAGCAGCTCGCGCACCTCTTCCTCCATCTGCTCAACCCCACGCGCGGGGCCGTCGAGCAGATCCTCGGGCGAGAAGCTCCCAGGGACGGGCGCTTCGAGACCGCGCAGGTTTATTTGCGGGCCGAAGCGCGGGTGCACGGTATAACGCCCGCGCACGTGTACCGGGGTGCCGACGTGGGCCAGCTCCTCGGTCTGCTCCAGCTCCTCCCACACCATCGAGACGACCGCGCCAGTGCGATCGCCCAGGTGCAGGCGCAGGTACTCGCCGCCGTCGCGCCGCTGCCGACGTTCGGTCTCACGGACCAGCAGCACCTGGTCGATCTCGATGCCATCGCTGAACTCGTTTACGAGCATGAATTGAAAAGTAGTCCGGGCTGCGGACGGTACGCGACGGGATGGCGGTTCGTTCCGCCCCCTCGGCCTTGTAATACTGCGCAGCGATGACCGACTCCCCCCGCCTCGCCTCCACTGTCGCGGTCGTCACGGGTGCCTCGAGCGGAATCGGCGAGGCGACCGCGCTTGCCCTCGCCGCGGAGGGCGCAACCGTCGCGATCGTCGCGCGCCGCGCCGAGCGCCTCGAGGATCTCGCCGCGCGGATCTCCTCCACTGGAGGAGATCCGATCGTGATCCCCGCCGACCTGACCGATCCCGCCGAGGCGCCGCGCGTCATCGCCGAGGTGCTCGCCAAGGCGGGCCGGATCGACATCCTCGTCAACAACGCCGGCGTGATGCTGCTCGGCCCGATCTCCGGCGCACCGATCGAGGAGTGGGAGCGGATGATCGACATCAACGTCCGCGGTCTGCTGCACTGCGCGCATGCCGCGCTGCCGCATCTGCTGGCGGCCGCCGAGCAGGGGCCGCGCAATGTGGCAGACATGGTCAACATCAGCTCCGTCGCAGGCAGGGCCGTGAACAGCGGCTCGGGCGTGTACAACCTCACAAAGCATGGCGTGGGGGCGTTCAGCGAGTCGCTGCGCCAGGAGGTCACGCGACGCCACGTGCGTGTCGGCCTGATCGAGCCCGGAGCCGTCGAGACCGAGCTCTCCCAGCACAACCGCCCCGAGATCCGCGAGATGATCTCCAAGCGCTTCGGCAACATGGAGCGCATGCAGGCCACCGACATCTCCGACGCGATCCTCTACATGGTCACGCGCCCGCGCCACGTGGCGATCAACGAGATCCTGATCCGCCCCACCGAGCAGGAACGGTAGCTTCAGCCGCCGACGGTTCGTGCCGATATCAGTTGGGTGATCTCGGTGGCTCGTGCGCGCTTTGCTACGGCGAGCAGGTCTGGCCCAGCGGCGCGTGCCGTGCTCGCCACCGCCGTGCTCGCGGCCACGATCGCCGTGGCGCCGGCCGCCGGCGCGAGGAACAATGCTCCACGGCGCCAGCGCGCGCATGCGGCGGTCATCGGCGGTCAGCCCGCGGAACCCGGCACGTTCCCGTGGATGGCGTACGTGCTCGACGTTCGCGGCAACGAGGTGGGCCAGTGCTCCGGCACGGTCGTCGCGCCGAACCTGATCCTGACGGCCGGCCACTGCGCCGAGGACATGCAGTCCGGCGTTGTCAACGAAGCCTCGGGCTATCGGGTCCTGACCGGAAACGTGGACGTGGCCGCTCCCGAATCCGAACGGCAGGTGTCCGGTGTCACCAGGGTGATCGTCTGCCCCTGCCACGATCGTCACACCGCGGTCGGCGATGTCGCGCTGCTAGCGCTATCCACCCCCACAACCGCACCAGCGGTCACGCTCGCCTCGAGCCCGCCTGCAGGCACGGCCGCGCTCCTGGCCGGATGGGGTGACACGTACTACAACCAGGCCACACCGGTCGAACGGCTGCAGTGGGCGCACACAGTCGTGCAGCGCCCGCAGTGGTGCGAACGCGAAGCGTCCCAGTTCAGCCCGGCGAGCGAGATCTGCACGATCGACCCACCCACCCTCCAGACAGGGGTATGCAACGGCGACAGCGGCGGCCCGCTGCTCGTGCCAGAACCGTCGGCGGTCGGCGGCATGGTGCAGATCGGCGTCGCAAGCCACGTATACGGTCAATGTGCCACAACCAGCCCATCCGTCTTCACACGCGTCGACGCGATCTCATCCTGGGTAAGAGGATGGGCACAGGCGCTCGCGAGCGCCCCGCCCGCCTCGGCATCCCTGCCGGCCGACCTCGTCGCGGCACCCACCCTCCCCGGCGTCGCCAGCAGCCGATCCGTCAGCATCGGACGTGGCGCCATCTCGCTCGTGCTCGCCTGCGACGGCGAAGGAGGAGTCTGCACGGGCAACGCCGAGGCGACCGTCACGGTCCGAGAGACGCTGACCGCCCGCCGCGCGGGCAGACAGACCGTAGCCACACACACCCTCAGAGCAACCCTCGCAAATGTACAGTTCGCGATCGCGCCCGGCGCGAGCACCGTGGTCAGCTCGAGCCTCTCCGCTGAGAGCCGCACACTGCTGTCCCGTCTCGGCGGCGGACCGCTGGACGTGCTGCTGAGCGGCCGCGGCGTCACCCGCCGTGTCGCCACGCTGGCGCCCGCCAGCGGCAGATAGCCGCAGTATGGGTTATTGGTCTCTTCTTCTTCTCACGAACCCGCACGCCGATTACGACGCTTGCGTGGCCATTCCTTGTCGCTCCAAGTCATGCGCGCTCACGGCGGCGCCGTCGGAGGGCGCGTCGAGATGGATGGCCGCGCTGCTGCGGTCACGCAGGACGACGGTCGCCTGACCGGCGGGGCTGAAGGTGATGCTGCGCCTGCGCGTCCGCTCGGCGGCGGGATTGACAGGCGCGATTTCGCACGCCTGCAGCACAGCTCTCAGCACGACCTTCATCTCCAGCATCGCGAAGCTCGCGCCCAGGCAACGCGTGCGCCCGCCGCCGAAGGGAATCCACGTGTATTGATTAGGTCCCCGCCCACCCGCCCGCCCACCCGCCTTCTCCAAGAATCGCTCCGGGCGGAACTCCTCCGGTCGCGGGTAGATATCAGGATCGCGGTGCACCAGGTAGACACTGGCCACCAGCGCCACCCCCGGCGGGTATTCGACGCCGCCGATCTCAATCGGGCGCTTGACCACGCGCGGCTCGGCTTGGTCGAGGACGGGCTTCAGCCGCAGGATCTCCTGGATGCTCGCCGTGAGGTAGGAGTCATCCGCGCCCTCGTCGAGCTCGTCCACCAGCCGGCGTCTCACCTCAGGCTCGCGGGCGAGACGCTCAAACGCCCACGCCAGCTGCGAGGCGGTCGTCTCGTGGCCCGCGACGAGCGCGGTCACCAGCTCGTCGCGCAGCTCCTGCGCGCTCATCGGCGAGCCGTCCTCGTGGCGGGCGCCCAGCAGCATGCCGAGCACATCCCCGCGGCCGTCACCCTCGCCCTCGCCACCCTCGTCCCGGCGCTGCTCGATCAGCGCAAACAGCTGCCGATCGACGTCGGCGTACAGCTCTGGGAACCGCGCCCAGCGCCCGTGCCCGGAGAACACCCGCTGCGCAAACGGCAGCAGCGACAGCGGGCTTTCGCTGAACGCGAGCAGCTCGGTGAGCGTCTCGCGCAGCTGCGTCAGCTGCGCGCCCTGCTGCAGGCCGAACACGACCCGCAGGATGATCTCGAGCGTCACCCGCTGCAGCCGCGGATGCAGCTCGATCGCCTCCTCCCTTGGCCAACTCGCGAGCTCGCGCTCGGCCAGCTCCTTCATCACGCCCGCCAGCGCCTGCATGCGCTCGCCGTGGAACGCGGGCAGCATCAGCTTGCGCTGCTCCATGTGCGCGTCCTCGTCGAGCAGGATTACGGAGTTGGGACCCACGATCGATTCCAGCACGCGCACACCCTCGCCGGGGTGCAGCACGTCGGGCGCCGCCATGAACACCTGCTTGATCTCCTCGGGGTCCGACAGGACGACAAACGGGGGCTGGCCGAGCACGCGCAGGGTGAAGCGGCGTCCATAGCGCGCCCGGCAACGCTCGAGCAACTCGGTGGGACGCCTCCAGGCCACGATCGTCTGCCAAGCTGCCGGCTGACGCGGTCCAGGTGGCAGCTGTTTGAGTTGATTGCGCATGATGTTCCCCTTTCATGGGCGGACGGGTCCCGCTATAATATACTTGTGAGTATATCTACTAGTCAGTATCTGTCAAGGACGGGCTAGATGCCCCGCGGGCAGTTCGATCGCAGCGAGCGCAAGGCCGCCACGCGCGCGCGGCTACTGCAAGCCGCCGCCCGGGTGTACGCGCGCCGGGGCTTCGCGGGGGCGACGCTCGACGAGGTCGCGGGCGAGGCCGGCTTCACCAAGGGCGCTGTGTATGCCCACTTCGGCAGCAAGGAGAACCTGCTGCTCGCGCTGCTGGGAGAGCATCTGGCGGGTCAGATCGCCGAGCAGCTGGAGCTGTTCGATCGATCGCGCGCGAGTTGGGAGCGCCCGCTCGCGGGTTCTGACAGCTGGATGGAGCGCCTGCGCGAGGACCCCGACCCGTTTCGCTTGTTCGTCGAGCTGTGGAGCTACGCCCAGCGCGACGAGAACCTGCGTAAGCGCCTGGTGACGGGACTCGACGCGTTGCGCGCGACCTTCGCGCGCTTCGCCGCCGACAGCGCCGCCGACACCGACCTGCAGGCGCCCGAGGTCGTGAACGAGCAGTTCGCCAACGCGCTGCTCGGCCTCAGCCTCGGACTCGGGCTGCTCGGGCTGGCCGATCCCGACACCGTTCCCGTGCCACTGCTCGGCGTCGTCGCCTCGATCCTCGTCCGCGCCCTGGAGTCAAGCCCCGAGGCGCGCGAGCTGCTCGCAGGCGTTGAGGAGAAGACGGCGCGAGGAGCTCCGAGTGCAGTGCCATGATCCGGACTGACGCCGCCGAGATCGCGGGGACCTGCGAGGCACTCGATGCGATGTAGTTCAGAGCCCCGACTCAGGAGCTCGGATCGAGGAGCATGGCCTTGTGGGCGCGGAACTCCTCATCGGTGAGAGCGCCGCGGTCGTGCAGATTGGCCAGGCGCTCGAGGTCAGCGACTCGCGTGCTCCCAGCACCGCCAGCGGCCACGGCCGAGCGCGAGGGCGAGATCGTGGAGAGAATTGAGTGCCTCGAATGTCGGCGCGCCGAGAGCCAGGCGCGGATCGCGTGCGCGAACTCCCCGAGCTGCGCGTCGGGAAACTCTCGCGCGGTGATCCCGCTCAGGGCCCGGATGCCGAGCGCGAGCAGGATCGCGATGCCGAGGATCGGGAGCGGCTCCCGCGTCGAGGGGAACGGCCCCCAGAGGATCAACAGCAGCAAGGCCAGCGCAGCGGTGGCGTAGACGTAGTGCTCATGCTCGCGCAGTGACGGCGCCAGTGCGCGGCGCAGTGTATGAGCCGGGCGCGTGTGCCCGGCGATCCAGGCCGCGATCACGAGCGCCAAGCCGTAGGTGATCATCGCGATGGCGATCTCGTAGAGCAGGCTCGTGCCGATCGTAAAGGCCTGGTGCGCAGCCGACTTGTCAGCTGGCACTTTCACCAGCGCATCGACGACGACATTGCCGAGGACGCGGCGGGCGAGCACGGCGATCAGGCCGATCGCGACCAGGCACCAGCCGGTCGTGCGCAGCGCCACGCGCCGCCATCCGTCGGCCAGCCGCACCGCCAGCATGAACAGGCCGAAGGCGATCAGCGGCAGCAAGAGCGCGAAGCCCCTGATCGACTCCACGACGTTCTGTGCCGTCTTCAGCTGCGAAGAGCGCAGGATCACGATGCCCCCGCTCAGCGGCGGCAGTTTCACCCCGAGCTTCTGCTGAACTGCGCCTTTTGCCACTTCACCGGTTGGGCTTTCGAGCTTTGACTGCACGGTCGCGAGCTGCTGCTGTAAGCCGAGCTGGGCGGCGAGTTGCGAGAGCAGCGGGTGCAGCTGGAGGGTCACCTCACCGTTGTTGGTCGAGACCGTCTTGCCGCCCCCTTTGAGGATGTGCACGAGCTGGATCTGCGCAGTGCGGTTGGCCAGGCGCCACGCGTTCTGCACCGGCGCGGTCGAGAGCACCTGCGGCGCGATCTGGATCGCAAGCGTCCGCAGCCCGGCGGCCGCGGGGGCCGCGAGCCCCGAGACTTCCGCGGGCAGGACTTTCTTGAGTTCCCCTGCAACATCGACCGAGCTGAAGAGTTCGTCGACGAGCAGGCTGCCGACGGCCGCCTCGATCTTGGGATCGGCGAGCATTTGCGAGCTCGTGTTCGTCCAGCTGTTCGTGTCGAGCAACTGCCTGTTGATCCATACCGCCAGCACGGCGAACACCCCCACAATCACCGCGAGGGCAAAGATCGCGTTGACCCGCCAGTGCCGCGCGGGCGGTGGAGCGGGAGTGCTCGGGAGGGACTCGGTTGGAGGCTCGGATGGTCCTTTGACCGGAAGCTCCATGCTCGCCCATCATCTCACGTCGAGGATCGGCAGCGCGTCCGTGTTGCCTACCGGATATAGCGTAAAACAAACGGAGCCCCAGGGGGATCACCGCCGAAGCGGGAGAGCCTTACCTGGGGCATTCACGTATCAGACTAGCGCAGCCGACCCAATTGAGACAAGCAGGACATATTGGGAGGATCTGGCTCGTCTGCGCTCAGAACCCGGCGGCGGGCTTGCAGCTTTTGCGGCTGACCTAGCGGACTTGGTCGAGGCGGAACAGTTTGTCGAAGAAGCGATAGACGAACTGCGGGAACGCCGGGCCGCTGGGTATGCGCATTGGCTCGAGCGGCGGCAGCTCAGGTGCCTGAGTGCTCTCCGTCGCGGTATCCTGCGCCTCTGCGGGGTGGCCTGTTGCGGACATGGGGTCAGTGTACTCCCGATTTAGAGGTTGTGAGCAGAGGTAGCCCGTGAAGCGCAGGATCCTGGCGTTGGCGTCGAGGGCATCGGCGAGGTCCTCGACGATCAGCCCGCGCAGCGCTCTGTCGGCGCCGTCTGCCTGAGTCCGGAACAGCGCCTCAGCGTCTTGTAGGAGGCTGCGCAGCGTGGCGCCGTAGTTCCGTGGCGTCGCAATTACGGCGGCGATCGAGACGAACTCGTTGACGAGCCTGGCGCTGATTGTGCTGCTACGGACACAGGCGGACGTTTTGCGGCCGACAGACCGCGCGCTTTAGAATTTTAGAATATATGTCTGTCTCGTAAGGATGGGCAGTTCGAGATGGCTCCTCAGTACAAACTCAACGATGCGCAACTCGCGGTACTGCGGTGGATCGCGGAAGGCTCTCCGCCAAACGTCATGGAGGGCTACAACCATCGTCTCTCTGCGGCGGCCCTGCGCTCACGTGACCTGGTCCGAATTTCGGGGCGGGGTCGAACGTGGCGGGCTCAGATCACCCCGGACGGCGAGTCCCTCCTCAGGGCGATAACCACGGACACCGGCAAGATCGAGGAGGCCAGCGATGCCTCGAAGACGGCAGTTGAGCTTCCCGCAGGGGCCAAGCTTGGCAAGGCAATCAAGCACGCTGCGCCTGACTGCACACAACCGTCAGCCTCACCGAAGCCCGCGAAGGCTGAGGTCCCCAAGTTCGTGTTGCCCAAGGACCTACGCGGCGCGCACCCGCTCGTGATCGCCACGCGCGATGCAGCGAGTGGGTTGAGGGCCGCAAATGACGGACGACTGCAAATCGGACCCCAAGAGGGGGTCGCATACCTGGTGCTCAGCCGTACACTGCTGCGCCGCGCATTGCTCGTGCTCCATAGCATTTCACGTGAGGCAGTCAAGCGCGGCTGGGACATCGTCTCCTATTCGGGAAGAACTCTTGAAAGCCGGCCGGGGATCGCGATCGAGATTCGCGGACATCGCTATCCGCTGGAGATGCAGGAGCTGATGGAGAGTCTCCCGTTCACGGAGGCGGGAATCGAGGCGTGGCGTGTTTCCGAGCGATGGCAGTTCGAGCTCGAACGTCGTGCGGATCGAATGCCGCCCGCGTACCTCAAACCCAAACGAGCGACGGGCAGATTGCGCTTGCTGCTACCGAATGGCTACGGCGGAGGGCGAGCGAGTTGGGCAGAGGGTCCACGTGGGCCACTCGAGGGCAAACTCCTATCCGTCTTTGCCACGCTCGAGCAGCGTGCAGATGCTGATGACCAGCTCGCCATCGAGCACGCACGTATTGACGAGGAGCGACGGGTCGAGAAGGAGGCGCAGGAAGTACGTGCCCGTCGCATACGTATCGAGAACGCACGTGTGGAGCGACTCGTGGCAGAGATGACTGCGTGGCACAGATCAGACGACATCCGCTCCTACGTGGCGGAACTCGAGCAGACACTAGAAGACCTCGATGGCGATGAGCACACGCGCATCGCCGAGTGGTGCAAGTGGGCTGCGGACTGGGCCGATCGATCAGATCCGACCCGGTACACGTCGTTGATCACCGGCTTTGACGACGAGAGCGACGAATTTCACTATCCACGACGGTAGCCGCCCACGGCCCCCTTGTTCACTTCACCCAAAGCCCGTAACCCCTCACGGCGGCTGCTCAGAGCTTCGGCACCGTCACACTCGGTACCGTCACACTCGGCACGGTGACCCCGCCGACCGTGACGGTTGGGGTGCTTACGCTTGGCGTGCTCACCGGCGGAGTGGATACAGGCGGCGTGCTGGGCAATGTGACCGGTACGCTGGGCAACGTCACTGGCGGGTTGGACGCCACTGGGACGCTGCTGCCCGGCGGCGCGGGCTCGGGAGGATTCGGGATGGGCACGCTGCCTCTCGGTGGCGCGGGTGGAGCGCCCGCACCGGGTGGAGTGCTCGCGCCGGGTGGAGGTGCTCCCCCGGTCGTGCTCGGGCCGCCGCCAGTCGACCCCGGCTTGGTGGTGGTCGAGACCCCGGGCGCGCCGGCGGCCACGGTGGGCGAGTTGGGTTGGCGGCTTCGCGCGGAGCGCCGTAGAGGGCTCAGCGCGCTGCCGATCTGCCCGTTGCCATGTGCGCCTGTGCCCGTTGTTGCTGCACCTCTCGTCGTCGGCGCCCCCTCGGCGCTCGATGTCATAGGCGCCGCCTGCGCCTGCTGCGCAACGGTGACCGCTGCGCCTTGGCGCTGCCCGGCAAGCGTGTCCTCACGTAAACCATGGGACAGCGTGAGCAGGCCTGCCGCGCCGATCGCCGGCAGGATCGTGGCCGCGCCTGAGCCGATGCCGACGGCCGAGGGGATCGTCTGCAGTCCCTCGAGGATCCGTTGCGGGATTGTGCTCGCCAGCGCGATCCAGGCGACCGAGCGGCGCGAGGAGTAGCAACCAACGAACGCCGCGACGGCCGCGGTGTCGAGCTGCGAGCCGCCCTCCTTGGTGAGGATCTCGAGCGCCTTCTTCTGCGTGCCCGCTGATTTATAGGCACGACTGGAGGTGATCGCATCGAACGTGTCAGCCACGGCGATGATCCGCGCCCCGAGCGGGATCTCCGAGCCGGCCAGGCCATCGGGATAGCCGTGTCCATCCAGTCGCTCGTGATGATGGCGGACCATCGCCGCGATCTCGGGGTCGCCGACGTCCGCCAGCATGTGCGCGCCCTCGGCGGGGTGGCGCATGATCACGGCAAATTCGGCATCGGTCAGTCGCCTTGGGTTGTTCAGGATCTCTCGCGGGGTGTGCAACTTGCCCACGTCGTGGACCACCGCGGCGGTGCGGATCTTGGCGATTTCGACCGGCGAGAGGTGCATCGCGCGGGCGATCCGGCCCGCATGGCGGGCGACCCGCTGACCGTGCCCGTGCGTCTGCCTGTCGCGTGCTTGCAGCAGCCCGCTGAGCGTGGTCAGCAAATCGATGTCGACGCTCGCGCCGGCCTTCCTGGCTGATTCATATAACTCTCGCGCCCGCGTCAGGCGTCGCTCCGTCCAGCAGCGACGCAACCAACCCCACAGCATGAGATCGGCAAAAACAATGTCGCGAGACGCTGGCCGCCGCTTCCAGAAGGCCGCCCCGGCGGCCGCAAACGCGCTCGACAGAGCGACCGCTGAGATGGCAGAGACAGCGATCAACAGGACGCCTCCCCGTGGCACGAGCACGGCCACGAGCAACGCCGGTAGCGCTATCACCAGGGTGGTGGCAAATATCGCCAATGGCAGAGATCGCCAAGCGGGCATGACACATTTGAAATTACCTCTGTTGAGGCGGGGAAACAAAAATGTGGACACATGTTCTACTCCTACGAACTTTGCGATTCAGTAAGACCGGGCTTCCGCCAGCCGTCCGAACGCCTGCTCCATCGGCATTTCGTCATACTCTCGCGCGGGAGCATCGATGAATCGGCGAATTGAACTGCTGTGTGCGTGGTGCGGGCCGACCTTTTTGGTGGTGTTCGTCGCTGGCCTGTGGTTCGTGGCCGGGCTGATACCGCCGCCCTCGCCGTCCGACAGCGCGGAGCACATCGCCGCCTTCTACCGCGCTAACGCGGGCCAAGTTCGGCTCGGCATGCTCATTTGCATGCTCGGGTCTGTGCTATTCGTTCCGTTTGTTGCGCTGGTCAGCCGTCAGATCCGGCGCAGCAGCCCGCGACTGGAGTTGCTCGCCGACGTGCAGCTGATCTGCGGCGTCGTCGCCGTCGTGATCCTCCTGCTGTTCGAGCTGCTGCTGGCGACGATCGCCTTCCGCCCCGACATGTCTCCACAGGTCTTGCGCGCGCTGAACGATCTCGCCTGGACGACCCTGCTGTGGCCGTTCTCGCCCTTTTCGCTCGAGTATGCCGCGGTCGGGATCGCGGTGTTGATGGATCCGAGGGAGCGGCCGCTGCACCCCCGATGGGTGGGCTTCGTCTCGCTCCTCGTTGCCGCGCTCTTCGCCCTCGGCGGTCCGACGTTGTGGGCGATGCACGGAGCGTTTTCGTGGGATGGACTGCTCACGCTGTGGGTCGTCCTCGGCTCATTCGGGCTATGGGTGTACGTGATGTGCTGGTCAATGATTCGCGCGATCCCGCTGGGTGAGGCGGATGCCCAAGCCTGAGCGCAAGTACAAGCGTTGCTGTGGCATGCTGGCGACGGACGCCATAGAGTCGCCCGCCTGAGCTCGAGAGGTGCCGGTCGAGCTAACAGAGAGCGTGCTGCGTGACGCGCTTGCCGTGCTCGGGGAGTGGGACCCAGACGGTGCAGGCGCTGCCGAGGGGGCGCTTGAGTGGATGGGCTGGCAGGGCGAGGAGTCACTGCTCTTGCGTCGCTATGACGTGCAGCTGTTCGTCTGGTATCAGCTGCCGCGCAAGTTCATCGCCTCGCTCGAGCACAAGCGCTCGATGGCGCACGCTCTGGCCTCTCTGCTCGAGCGTTTGGGTGACCGGGCGGCGAGCTACGCCGAGGTCTGCCGTTCCTCGGAGACCGAGCAGCTCCTGCGTGCCTGGGAGCAGGAGGACCCGGACGCATGGACGCAATTTCGCGAGTTGCTCGACGGTTCGGGCATCGAGCCGCCTGACACCGAGCTGCTCGCCTGGGGTGAGATCATGGGGTTGCCCGGCTGGTGGGACAGTGAGCTGTTCGGTCTCCCCAATCGCGAGGACGACGTCATGCGGCTGAGTGAGCTTCACCGGCTGCTGCGGCGCGTGCGGCTCGTGCGCCGGACAGGCCGGCGGATCGTCATCACCGCCCGGGGGCGCAAGCTGCACGAGGATCCGACGGCGCTGCTCGCGGCGCTGGCCACCGAGCTGCTCGGCTGCGAGAGCTTCACCGCAGCATGCGCCGAGCTCGCGGCCTGCCTAATCCTGGAGGGCGCGCCTGTCGACTACTCGACCACGCTTGCCCGGACGATCCGCCCGGCGATCATCGCCGACGGTTGGCACTCAGGAGGCGAGGCTCCCTCCGAGCGCGACGTGTCGTGGACGATCGCCGACTTCCTGCGCCCCGCGGAGGCGATCGGGCTCCTCACACGCGAGAGGAGCCGATCGCGCTATACCCCCGATCCACTCCTCCTCACCGATGCCGGGCGCGCCAGCCTTACCATCGGACTGCGCGCACGCGCGCTCGCACCAGCCAAGGACCTCCGCTGATCCAGGTGGATATTGCGCCGTTTTGGTCTTTCTAAATTCCCTTTTCTGCTGCTGGCAGCGATCTCCATGGCCCGTCATGCTTCGCCGAGCACGTAGCCCTGCTGCTCGGCGCAGGCAGGGCATAGCGTTTTGTACCACGGCCAGCGTGCGGGCGTTTGGTGCAGCCGCCCGGCCGCGCCGCAGAGCTCGCAGGTGACGCCCGCCCGTCCCTCGGCGGCGTCGACGAGCTGCTCGGCGAGCTCCACCCGCCGCTCCAGGTCAGCGACGCGCTGCTGTCCCTCGGGCGTCTGCCGGTAGGCATCCAGGCGCTCGCACCAGGCTTCGTGTGCTTGCTCCCATTGCGCCAATTCAGCGTCGCTGCGCCCTCGGCCGGGGATTGGCGGTTCGGGATCATTGGGATCCTGGACCTCCTCGTCCGACTCCCAGTAGTAGCGCAGGCCACCGTACTTCTCCTTCACCTGATGAAGTTCGTAGTTGGGAAACAGCGCGCGCAGCTGCTCGTCGAGCTCGACCAGCAGGGGATACCAGCCGCGGTCGCAGCGGATCCAGCGCCCCCAGCCGTCGGGGATGCGCACAAGCATCCCGCGCAGCGCTTCCGCGTGCTCGCCGGCGTCCTCGGGCACGTGCATGGCGTTGAGGATCTGCTGGTGGTCGATGCCACGCCCCACCTGTCTCATCGCGTTCCACGCGGCCTGGAAGCCCTCGGCGTCATCGCTCGCCGAGGCCATCTGTCTCGCCGTGTCCGCGAGCGCGTCCCAGCGCGCCTGCACATCGGGCGGCAGGGCTGCGGGGCCTGTTGCGGCGTCGTCCACAGGGTCGCTCTCGTTCATGTGATGCGGACAATACGATACAGAGAAGCCCGGGGCCTACCCCACGCGCCCGGTCAATCTCCTCCGCGGTTGAAAACGCGAGACCAACGCGGTCTTTGGTTCTATGGGCTTCTTCTTCTACAGAAATACCCCAACACGAACCGAAGTTTGTCATCTGGATATGACACGCGACGTCCAGATTGACACAACGAGTAGGAGCAGCATCAAGCATATGAGCAAATCGCCGAACGTCATGGTCCCTTTGATGATGAGCCACAGCTGGTGGTGGCGCGTCACGTCCAGCTGCATTACATGGTGAATGCCACGTACTTCCACGTGTATCGCATGGCGGGCATTCAGCAGTTCCACCTGTAGCGTGCGATACGCCGCGTGTGCGATTTCAACCAGGCGAACGCGAGCTGATTTCACGTGGCTTTCCGCCAATTTCATCGGACCATCCACCAATCGCACCGTCAGAACAAACAGCGCGACGGGCACTCCGAAGAGTGCTCCGATGACGGTCGCGAAACGGACACGCTTCAGGAGAATGACAACCATTTGTTGAGCTCCAATCCAATTTGGGGGAGGGGACGGAGCGGAAAGTTAATGATGAGTAATCCAATAACAAGCTTTAACTGAGCTACGGCGCACGACGCGTTGTCATCCGGTCGGCCGATAGCCTTGCCGGCCAGTCGTAATGCGAAACGCCAGGTCTTGGTCTCGCGTTTACGGGGGCGGATATGAGCTGACCACGCGTTTACTGGCGAGGGTGCCAGCTTTGCGGTCGGGGTGGGACGGATGAGCCTTGGTGACACGACGCTGGCGTTGGGTGGGTTCGGTTTGGGTGCGCGGCGGCGAGGCGTTGTGCGGCGGTGGTTAGCGCAGAGCGCAGGTGGCGTGCCGTGTTTATTTGCTGTCAGCGCTTGCGATCTTGCAATCCGCCGTTGCGCCATGGCGTGCGCACGGCGTTTATGCAATGATTTGTCTGCATGGCCAATCACAAGCGCAAGGGTCCGAAGAGCACGCGCGCGGGCTGCCTGATGTGCAAGCCGCACAAGCATCAGGCTGAGCATCGTCGCGACCGCACGCGCGGCGATCGGCGCTGGCGCGAGCAGCAAGTGGCCGCCGAGCACGACGGTCATCGAGATCGCTCGCGGTCCCTGGACTAGGCTCCAACCGCAGGTGATGGACATGGGAAAGCGTGACGCACAATCGGTGACGATGGCGCTCATCTCGCTCGACGACGCTCGTGACGCACTGGCGAGCGGCCATCGGGATGCAGCGATCCAGGCCACGCAGGAAGCTCATCGCACGCTTGAGGGGATCGCCCATGCCGCCGGCGTGCCGGTCGCCCAGGCCGCGCGACGGCTCGGTGTCACGCGACGACCTCGCTGGACGCGGACGGGCGACGGTTTGAAAACATAACCAAAAACGAATCACGCCCGAGGTCAGTCTCCCGTGCTTGCGAAAACGCGAGACCAAGACTGATCGAATCGAAGCAACGTCTGGCCGGCAAGCCCACTAATCTCGGCCATGCAATTTCCGAGGTGGCGCAGCACAAAAATACCGGCCTCCAAATCTTCACCCTCGAAAGCATGTTGTATCCGAGCTACGGCACACGACGCGTTGTCATCCGGTCAGCCGATAGCCTTGCCGGCAGAAGTTTGTTCGAACCGCCAGGTCTTGGTCTCGCGTCACCGCAAGCGCATGGCGGTGGACCGACGAAGGTTTGAAGAACGGCAAAACCATCTTCCCACGACGAGAACGTTGAGGGATCGGGGATCAGGGGTGTTCCAGGTCGGCGACGCGATCCTCGAGCGTGACCGGTGGCTGGCCGTTGACAAGGTCAAGAAGATCTGTCTCGAGGCGGACGGCATGTGCGGCTTGGAGGGCCTCGAGCCATGCGATTGTCGAGAGGCGCTCTGCATCTGTTCCGGGGACGAGCAGGTAGGTAGTGTCGCCGTTGTAGTCGAGGACCCCGAATTGGACCGGGACGCCGGCGACTTGGACTGTGGCGGTCGCGAGGCCCGGTGTCTCGCCGTCACCGTTGCGGATGCCCCGTTCTGCGATATCTTTTGAGTCTGCTTTGAGGCTTGGTGCGCGGACAACGCGGTGCGAAGGAGACGGTCGATGCGGGGTTCCAGCGGGCAGTCAAGTGACGGGCGTCGTTTGGGTCGTCCTTTGCATGCCTTGGCGGCGGGGAGCGCCCTCCTTGCTTTGCTCCTGTTCTCGGGCTCGACACTGGCGTCCTCACTGCCAGTGATCGAAAGCGAGTCCGTGTCGAACGTCACCGAACACGACGCGACGCTGGAAGCGATGATGGACGCCGAGGGTCTTGAAACCACCTACGAATTTCAGATGTGGTCCTCTCCCTGCAGCAAACACGGCTCCGGGTGTGAACTGATCGAGGACATCCCATTGCCCAGCGGCAAGCTCCTCGGGTCCTTCCTAGCTCAGGACGTGAGCCTCGACCTGAACAGCGCCGGAGTGACGCTCAGGGGCGGGGAATACGGATTTGCGGTGAAGGCAACCAATGCGGCCGGCAGCGCCGAAAGGGGCTATAGGCAAGTATTCGAACCGCCCGAACCGGTCCTCCAGCCACTCAACACCACGACTTCGCCTCTGTCCGCCACGGGCTCCGCCACCAGCGGCGGCTCTCAGTCCGCTGCGTCGGGAAGCTCCTCCTCCTCATCGACATCGACCGTGCAGTCGTCTCCTGACCCCCTGGTTGTAAAGACCACAAAGCTCGCGCCGCTCACCAGCGCCCAGAAGCTCTCGAAGGCGCTGAAGCAGTGCAAGAAAGAGCCCAAGCGCAAACGAGCTGCCTGCGAGAGGCAAGCTCACCAGAAGTACGCGTCGGTGGCCGTGAAGAGCAAGAGTACGTAGGCGCGAGCGGCCCCGAGCACCAGGTCGAGCCGGCTCGGAGAGCGTACGTATTCGGCCCCCTTGGCATCGGTTTGAGGGATGGTCTCCCGAGGAGGCGGCGGCGGAGCTGCAGGGGCGTCGCTCGGAGCTGATCGCGCAGTTGCGCCGGCGCAGCGACGCGCGGGGTGTTCCCCCCGGCAGCCCAAGAGGAGATCGTCGACGAGGCAATCGCGGCCGTCGTGATGTCGCCGCACGGTACCTCTAATCAAGATCACCTGATCGGTGCCTTCTGGATCGCGGTCGCTCACCGTTGCGCCAGGCACCGCGAAGGCAGGCCCTTCACGCGCTTGGGCTCGCGTCAACGCGTCGACTTCGAATCCGCCGTGGAGCATGCCCCCGGGCCCGGAGATCCGTTCGAGCAGCTCGAGCTGACCGATCGCATGGCCCGCGCGGCCGACCTGATCGCTGAGCTCGACGCGCGCGAGCGCCAGATCCTTACCGTGATGGTGACTTACGGGATCGGTCCCGTGCCTACCGCTCGTCGCTTGGGCCTTCCGCTCGGCGAGGTGCGCTCCGCCGATCGCAGCATCAAGCTCAAGCTTTCTCGCGTCGCGGCGATCGCCGCGGCGGGCCGCATGTGCGAGTTCCGTTACCACGCGATCGTCGCCGACGCAGCCGGCGAGGCGAGTGATCGTGACGCGGTACGCGCGCGCGCCCATATCAACGCTTGCGTGCCGTGCGGGAGGGTCCACCGTCAGCTGCGACGTGAGATGCTGGGTGTAGACGCTTCATCCGGCTCCACTCTCGACGCACACTAGAAATTTGGCCAAGCAGACTCTAGAATCAAGACGGTCCACGCCGTCACGACGTGGGCGGACTAGAGGTTCGGACAGACTAGAAGTTCATTTACTAAGAGCGACTCATTTCGAAGGAGAGGTCAAAGCACCATCGTTGACCATCCAGGTGAGAGCGAGGCCCGTTGCTGGGACGTTAGATGCAACGTGCGATTGCCGGGCCGCAGACAAACAGCACACTCCGGTTCGCCGTAATTGACGTAACCGCTCGGAGGGCAGGACATCGTCCCTATGAGCCTGCCCTCCATTTTTGGGCTATATCACACGCGATCATCGGACTCGAGCTGATGGACGTCCGAGAGATGCCCGACCGCAACGAAGAGCTCCAACTCACCTGGCCACCCGCCCATCTCACGGCAAGCGCGCTTCGCGAGGCGCTCGCGGCCTGAGCGGGTCCGGCACCCTCCCGTCGCACGGCCTGACCTCCATGTCCTCGACCCTCCAGTGACCCATCCACGAAGCGGCCACGTCCGCAAGGCTGCGTATCCTGGAGCCATGCAGTCCTCACCCGTGATCTGGACGATCGGGCATTCCAACCACACGTTTGAGCACTTTGCGAAGCTCTTGCAGGCCGAGGGCATCGAGGTGGTCGTCGACGTGCGGTCCTACCCGTATTCGCGTATAGCCCCGCACTTCAACCGCGAGGAGCTCGACGCGGCGCTTCGTCGGGCCGGGACGCGCTATCTCTTCTTCGGGGAGGAGCTCGGCGGCCGGCCATCACGGGAGGCGGATTACGACGAGGACGGCCACGCTCGCTACGACCGCATGGCCGAGCAGCCAGGGTTCCAGATGGCACTTCAGCGCCTGTTGAGCGGTGCTCGCGAGCATCGGGTCGCGCTGCTATGCAGCGAGGGACAGCCAAGCGAGTGCCATCGCCGGCTGCTCGTCGGCAAGGTCCTGACCGACCATGGGGTGGCACTCCGTCATATCCTCCCGAATGGAGTCGTCCACCAGGAGGACTTCGTGGCTCTGGACTCTCCAGACGGGCAGGAGTCGTTGTTCGGCGAAGAGGAGCCAGCGTGGAGATCTACACAATCGGTTTCACACAGACGACGGCTGAGCACTTCTTCGGCCGCCTGAAGGCAGCCGGGGTTCAGCGCCTGCTGGACGTCCGGCTCAACAACTCATCTCAGCTCGCCGGATTCGCCAAGGCGAAGGATCTCCCGTATTTTCTCCGTGAGCTGGTCGGCGCCACCTACGAGCACGAGCCGCTTCTGGCTCCCACCCAAGAGCTGCTCGATGAGTACAAGAAGCGCAAAGGCGACTGGGGATCCTACGAGCGTCGCTTCCTCGACTTGATGACCGAGCGTCAGATCGAGCACGCCCTCTCGCCCGCGGAGTTCGAGCTGCCGACCGCGCTGCTCTGCAGCGAGGCCACTGCAGAGAATTGTCATCGCAGGCTCGTGTGCGAGTACCTGGCTGATCGCTGGCCGGATGTACGGCCGGTGCACCTGTGATTCGATGCGATGCGGATCGTTCTCAACCACCTCACCCGCATGGACGCGCCACGGATCTGCATCGCAGGAATCGATCCTCGGGCAAATCGGCACATCCGCCCGATAACCGGGCATTCAAATCCGCTCACGCGTGACCTTCTCGCCAGCGAGGAAGGACCGTTTGCCATTGGCACTCTCGTCGAGCTTGGCGAGGTCACCCCGCACCCCGAGGCACCAGAGACAGAGGATCACCTCTTCCGACCCGAGCGGGCAAGGGTGGTGGGGCAGCTGAGCCCCAGCCGCTACCTGGAGCTCCTAAACGAACATGCCCGCCACCGTCTTCATGAGATCTTTGGTGACGAGCTCGTGCGGCAAGGTAGGACATATGCCGTAGACAAGGACTGCGGGACCATCTCACTGGGCGTCCTGCGCGTTCGGCGTAAGCCGGATCTCAAGGTCGATCGCTACGGGAAGCTGCGCTTGCGCTTGAGCGACGAGAAGCAGCCAGCCTTCCTACCAGTCACCGACGTGCGGTTCGTCGAGGCCGATCACAAGACGATCAAGACTGAGGTCGTCGCCGACGTGAGGGCTCGCATGCAACGCGGAGTAGGCGTCCTGCTCATGCTGGGTCTGGCGAGAGCGTTCAAGAAGCCAGGTGACGATTGCGAGCGCCATTGGCTGCAAGTCAATGGAATCTGCATGACCGATCGCCCCCTCGGCGAACAACCACAAAACTCGCCGTGATCGCGTGGGGCTTCGGTGGGCCATCGAAGTCCGGCAGCTGACACGCCGTCGGCAGAACAACAAGCCCTCGGCCGGCGCCAGCAGCCAGTACCTCCCATAGCGCAGTCTCTCGGCTGGAGAAGGGGACCCACATCCCGCAGCTGCCGACGCTTCAGCGCATCGCCGCCGTCCTCGACGAGGAGCTACTCGTGTGCTTTCAGCGTATCGTGGACGGTGAGGGCGAGCGCGAGCTCATGGCCGTGGCCTAGACTTGATTACGCTGGCGGCCGAAGGTATTCGCTCTCTTCAGGTCAAATAGCTCTCTGTGTCTGACGCTTGGGTCTATCTGCTGCGCTGTCGCGACGGCTCCCTTTACACCGGCTGGACCAGCGACCTTGATCGGATACGCGGCCACAACATCAAGCTCGACCCAGCGCCAAGCAGGACAAACCACGTTCTTGTAGCGTCCTTGAGGATGGTGATATCTGGGCCTAGCGCTTATCGGGTGTCAGACGGATCACGCACTGAGCTCAAGGGACCGTGGGCGTATCCCGGGCTCGGAGCGGCAGCATGAGCAAGGGCAAGAGCTCAGGTCGCAAGCGACGGCAGATGATCCTGCTGGCGATGCGCAAGGTCGCCGGCGACGCCACGCGTCTCTGCGCCTATGAGGACATCGTGGTCGAGGCCTGGAAGCTCTTCCCTCAAGAGTTCGGGCTGCGCGGTTACGCGGACAAATATCCAGACTCCTCCGATCTGCACAAGCCGCTGTATGGATCGCTCAAGCGCGAAGGCTACATCCGCGTGCAGAACAAGAAGTTCGGGTTGACCGACAGCGGTTTGGCCGCCGCCGAGCGCCTGCGTCATCCCGATGACGAGCGGATTCCCGAGCTCGGTCGAGTGGGGCGTGATCAGCACATCGAGATCGAACGTCTCGCCAAGAAGGCGTCCGTCGCGCTACTCGAGCAGGCCAAGGCGGACGAGCTGGTCGATACCGACCTCTATGATTTCTATGGCGTCACGGTGCGCACCAAGCCGGCGGATTTCGCTGGGCGAATCGCGGCGGTGGACGCGGCGGTGGACGCGGCGGTGGCGGCGCAGGATCCGTCGATCGACAAGCAGCGGCTCGCGTGGGTGGTCCTCACGCGTGACGAGCTGAAGACGAGATGGGCCGAGCTGATCGCCGAACTCACGGTGGCGTCGCAGAAGGCTCGCCCGGGACATGCAGGGACGGACTGACATGAGCGTGAAGATCAACGTTGAGCCGACGGTGATCGTCGATGAGCTGCTCGACACCCTGGGGCGAGAGTGGGCTAGCGATCACGTCAAGGGCCAGAACGAGTGGTGGAAGAACTCAATCGACCAGTACATCCACGACGTTGTCCCCGACGACCAGCGGGTGATCTTGGTGGAGCTGATCGAGACGAAACCCAAGAGGAACTCGATATTCCGGGTCATCGACTTCGGCGGGACGACCAGGCAGTTGATCGACGACGCATTCAAGCGCTGGGGCGACGTCAAAGCCGCGGGCCGCGGCGCTGGTAAGCGAACATTTGGCGGTCATGGCAACGGCGGCAAGTTCTACATGCGCTCGGCGTTTGAGACGAGCAGGATCATCACCTACCGCAACGGCCGCCTGTCGGCCTTTGGATTCAACAAGGACAAGCGTTACGGATTCCAAGATGGCTACGACGAGGTCGACATGACGCTCGCAGAGGCGCTCGACTTCGCCCGCATCGAGATCGACGGACTGCCCGAATTGGCGCGTCAACGACTCGGGGGCAGTGGTGGCTTCACGGTGGTTTTGGGTGAGAAGCCAAACAACTTTCAGGGGAGCGCAAAGGCGAGCAAGATTTTACAGAAGCTCACCGAGCATCCTCAGGCGCGACGGATCATTGCTCGGCACCCGGTGTTCGCCCGCACCAGCTGGGACCACGAGTGGAAGCGACTGCACTCGCTCGATCCCGAGCCCCGGCCGGACTTCGCGGAGGAGATCCGCGTCAAGCTTCCACGAGTCCTACTCGACGAAAACGACAACGAGATCGTCCTGCGCGACAAGGAGTGGCCAGAGGCTTATCTCGCTCTACAGACCAGCAAAGACAGCCTGCGCGGGACCGGCCTCAACCGCGTTGACGTCATCGGCGAGATCGGCAGCATTGGCTCTCACGACATACCCAGCCTGAGCCTTGAGAAGCATCCAGCGCACGGCGACTTCATCTACGGCGAGTTGTACTGCCCCAAGCTCGAGAGCGAGGAGTATCACCTGGTCGACAACGACCGCGAACGCCTGATCAATAACGAGGTGGCGCGCACCGTCCTTCACTGGGTGGCCCAGCAAGTGGACGGGCTGGCCGGAGAGCTGGCCGACGCGGACGCCAACGAGCGCCAGGCCGCTGACCTATCGCAGTCCTCCGCGTTCAACGAGCTCCTGAACCAGTGGAAGAACCGCTTCATGCCGACCCTGATGGCCCAGCTGTTCGGTGGACCAGGCGAGGGAGGTGGCTTCGGCAGCGCCGGCAATGGCGCTTCAGGCGGTGACGTGATCGTGGACGGTGGACCGAACGACAGCGATAACCCACCTGACGGAGGCGAGGACGGAGTCGAAGGCGATAAGGCGAAGCGAGGCCGGCGCGCGCCCACCGTGCTTCTCTCCGGGCAGGACCCCGACCCACTCGACCTGATGGCGCCGCCGCTTGCACTCTCTCCCCGCCAGCCCGCCGTCTACCAACGGCCAAAGGACGTTGCGGAGGGTATCTACTGGATCAACACCAGTCGGCCACTGTCCGAGCGCATTCTGCAGCGCTTCGGGGCAGAGAGCCCGCGCTGGCGTACGTATCTGTTCGATCGCTACGTTGAGATCATCCTCAAGGAGTCGATCCACCAGATCGAGAAGAACGAGGGTGAACTGACCGGCGACCGCATCGAGAGTCACATCGACTCTCTCTATACGCAAGTTCACGACCAAGCGTTTGAGGATCTGGATCAGTTCCTCTTCGCTGAGAAGCTCGTCGAGTGATCGCGCCGCTGACTCATATAGAGACCAGCCCAGAGACGACGATCGCAAAGCCGCCGGCGCTGCGGCTGGTGTTCGCGGGGCTGCTGCTGGTGATGCTGCTGGCGGCGCTGGACCAGACGATCGTCGCGACGGCGCTGCCGACGATCGTCGGTGACCTCGGTGGCCTGAGCCACATCTCGTGGGTCGTGACCGCCTACCTGCTCGCGCAGACCGCCGTGACGCCGCTGTACGGAAAGCTCGGCGACATGTACGGGCGCAAGGTGGTGCTGCAGGCCGGCCTCGTGGTGTTCCTGGTTGGCTCGGCGCTGTGCGGCCTGAGCCAGAGCCTCGACGAGCTGATCGCGTTCCGGGCGCTGCAGGGCCTGGGCGGCGGCGGGCTGATGGTCAGCGCGCAGGCGGCGATCGGCGACGTGGTGCCGCCCCGCGAGCGGGGCAAATACACGGGCCTGTTCGGCGCGGTGTTCGGGCTGGCGAGCATCGCGGGACCGCTGCTCGGTGGCTTCCTGACGAGTGATCTGAGCTGGCGCTGGATCTTCTACGTGAACCTGCCACTCGGGGTGCTCGCGTTCTTCGTGCTCGCGGCGACGCTGCCCTCGGTCAGCGAGCGCGTGCACCACGTGGTCGACTACCTGGGTACCGCGCTGCTCGCGGCCGGGCTGAGCGCGATCGTGCTGGCGACATCGCTCGGCGGCAACTCCTATGCGTGGGGCTCGTCGTTCATCATCGGCCTGGGGATCGCGGGCGTGCTGGCGCTGGTCGCGTTCGCATTCGCCGAGCGCCGCGCGCGCGAGCCGGTGCTGCCGCTGGCGCTGCTGAGAAACCCGATCTTCTCGGTCACAAGCGGCGTTGGCTTCATTGTCGGCTTCGCGCTGTTCGGCGCGGTCACCTACCTACCGCTGTTCCTGCAGGTGGTCAAGGGCGCGAGCCCAACAGAGTCAGGGCTGCAGCTGGTGCCGATGATGGGTGGCCTGCTGATCACCTCGATCGCCTCGGGACAGATCATCACGCGCACCGGCCGCTACAAGCCGTTCCCGATCGCGGGCACGGCGGTGATGACGCTCGGGCTGTATCTGCTCTCGACGCTCGACACGGCCAGCGGCCAGCCGCTGATCTTCCTGTTCATGTTCATCCTCGGCCTGGGCCTGGGCATGGTGATGCAGGTGCTGGTGCTGGCGGTGCAGAACGCCGTCGCATATTCGGAGCTGGGCGTGGCGACCTCCGGTGCGACGCTGTTTCGCTCGATCGGCGGATCGCTCGGCACGGCTGTGCTCGGTGCGATCTTCTCCAACCGTCTCAGCAGCGAGCTCAAGAGCGTGCTCCCCGCGAGCGCCACCGGACATCTCGGCGGCGGCTCGCAGGTCAGCCCGAACGCGATCGCGCGCCTGCCGAGCGCGCTGCGCAGCGGCTACCTGCACGCGTTCACGAGCTCGTTGAACACGGTGTTCGAGGTGGCGGCAGCGATCGCGGTGGTCGCGTTTGCGCTGTCGTGGTTCATTCGCCAGTTGCCGCTGCGCGAGACGGTGGCGACAGACGACCTGAGCGACACATTCGCCGCTCCCAGGCACAACGACTCGGCGGCGATGATCGTCAACCAGATCGGCCGCCTGGACAGCCGCGAGGGCGCGCGCGAGATCATGCGCCGGGTGGCGCTGCGCGCGGGTGTCGATCTCGAACCGGCCGCCTGCTGGCTGCTGGCGCGGCTGAGCGAGCACGGCCCGGTCGACCTCGAGGGCCTGGCGCGCCGCGCGCACGTCGAGGTCACGGCGCTGGCGCACGCCCGCGACGTGCTGCTCGAGCGCCAGCTGATCGCGCCGTGCCCCGAGGACGCCTCCGCCTTCGAACTGACCAGCGCGGGCCGCACGATCCTCGAAAGCCTGACGCACACCGGCGAGCAGCGCCTGGCTGATCTGCTCGAGGACTGGCGGCCCGAGCAGCACCCCGACCTGGCCCGCCTGATCGCGACCCTCGCGCACGAGTTCTTCATCGACACCTCCGCGCTGTCAGAGCGAATGGCGCCGCTCGCCTCATAGCTCACGCAGCAGGACCGCAATTCAGGCGCCGGCCAAACGTCGTTATCGTGCGAGTCGTGTCTCTCTCCTCGCTGTCCTCGGTCGAGTTTCCCGCAGACGATCCCGAGCGCGCCCGGCGCTTCTGGGCGGGACTTCTGGGGGTTGAGCTGGAGGCACGCCAAGATGGACAGGGAGAGGGATGGCAAACGCATTCGGGAGACCCAGCGGTCGGCATTCATGCCCGCGGACGCGGACCGGGGGATTCTTTTTCGCTGCCCTACTTCGCGGTGAGCGACATCAGCGAAGCACTGAAGAGCGTGCAGGCGCTCGGTGGAAGCGTCGTTCACCCAGGAGAGCGATGGGCGGTCTGCAAGGACTCCGAGGGAAGCCCCTTCGGGCTTGCCTCACAGTGACTCCTCGGCTTCCTAGGTCTTCTTGTCGACCTCGATCGCGGCGCCGATCGCGCCGTAGAGCGCGCGGCTGCACAGCTCGCTGAGGTGCGCGCGGTCGATTCCGCCGTCGGCGAGCCAGGCCAGCTCGGCACCTTCGACGAACGACTGCCATCCCTTCACGGCCAGTGTGACGGTTGGACTTCTGGGCGCCTCGGGCGGCAGGCCCGACAGAACCATCTCGAGGAGAGCGCTGCGCTCGCTCTCCATGATCGCGCGAACCTCGGGGTGCGACATCGCGCCACTGAGCAGCTCACGGTAGCCCGCCGGGTACTGCTCGATGAAGGCGAGGTGGGCGTCAAGCGCGAGCATCAGGCGCTCGATCGGAGTGGCGGAGGAGTCGGCGGCGGCGGCCATCTGCGCGTGCATTTCGCGCGCGAGTCGTTGCAGTCCGGCGACGTACAGGCCCTGCTTGTCGCCGAAGTAGTAGTAGAGCAGGCCCTTTGCGACGCCGGCCTCCGCGGCGATCTCGTCGATCGAGACTTTCCCGTAGGGACGCTCAGAGAACAGGCGGAGCGCGATGTCGGTGAATTCGGCGCGACGCTTAGCCGCGCCCTTGGCTGTAGGTGCTGTGGGCGTGAGGGGAGCTTATGTCCTCAGGCGGGTATCCTGTCGATTGCCTGCAGCAAGCGGGTCGAGGCGGCGCTGTTGCGTAAGCCGATACGTATGTGACGGGACTCGCCGAGGGCGTCTCCGCCGGCCACGAGCACACCGGCGCGGGCCAGGCGTGCCACCAGCTCTCCGCCGTCGACGGAGGGATAGGCGGCCCACAGGAAGTTGGCCTGGCTGTCGGTCACCTCAAAGCCGCGCTCGCGCAGCGCGCCGGTCAGCGCGACGCGCTCAGCGGAGATCAGGCGCACGCGCTCGGTGAGCAGCTCAGAGCAGCTGCGCAGCGCCTCCAGTGCGCCGGCCTGGGAGACCTCAGAGACGCCGAGGTCAGGCGCGAGCTCGGCGAGCAGGTCCTCTGCGCCGGGGGCGCCGAGCGCGTAGCCGATGCGCAGTCCCGCCAGACCCCAAGCCTTGGAGAAGCTGCGGAAGACGAGTAGGCGCGGGTGGTGCTCGAGTAGCTCCAGCGAGCTATCGGTGGGCTGTGCATCGGCGAACTCGACGAGCGACTCGTCCAGCAGCACGGCCACTCCCTCGGGGAGGCCCTCGAGCAGCCGTGAGAGCTCAGCGGTAGAAAGCAACGCTCCGGTGGGGTCGTTGGGGCTGGCCAACGCGATCACGCGGGTGTTGTGCTCGGCGGCGGCCGCCAAGAGCTCGTCGACCCCGCCGGTCACGGGCGCGGCATGACCGTGGGCGCGACGGGCCATGATCGGATATAGCGGGTAGGAGGGCCATGATGTGATCAGCCGCTGGCCGGGCTCGATCAATGCGCGGGTGGCGGCGCTGAGCAGCTCGGCGGCGCCGTTGCCGAGGATCAGCCGGCCGGTGCTGACCCCGTGGCGCGCGGCCAGCTCGTCGTGCAGGCGGGAGCCCCGCAGGTGCGGGTAGCGCTGCAGGCCGCGGCGGGCGATGAAAGTGATCGCGGTGACGATGCTGGGGTGGGCGAGCTCCGGCCAGGTGGTCTGCGAGAGATCGAGTGTCTCGACCCGGGTGAGCGCCTTGCGCCTGCGCTCGGCGGCCTGCTCGCGCAAACCCTGGTTGACCTCCTCCTCGGACATCCCTTCGAACTGGCGGTAGTAGTCGAGCAGCCCCATTGCCGTGTCTATGCCTGATTGTTCTGGTTGCTTTTTGAATCAGATTCAGGCACGAACGGGAATCTACCAGAGGAATTTGAACCAAAGTCAAAATGTCGCTAGACTTCATAGATCGGTGTCGCCGGGTCCAGAATGAGTAGAGGAGAGCGAAGCTGATGCGCAAAGCACCTATGTGCCTAGTCCTTGTCGTGCTGGCCGTCTTCGGCCTGCCGGCGCTCGCCTCGGCGGCGAGTGTCACGGGCGTGAAAGCGGCGATCGTGCCGATCCCCGGCTTCCCGGAAACCGGCAACATCCTCGGCGCCGGCGCGGATGTCGAAATCGAAGGCAAGCTCGAAGGCGACGAATTGCCCGGGGGCCTGCCTTTGCAGACGCGCAAGCTGGTCGTGTACTTCCCGGCGGGAACGAAGATCGACCCCACGGGCTTCCCCACCTGCACGGTGGCCAAGCTCGAAGAAGTCGGCCCGCAAGGCTGCCCCGCGAAGTCCCGGATCGCCGATGGCACGGTCGGCGTCGCCGACCAGATCGGCACGGGCGAAGCAACGCGCGAGGAAGGCGCGCTGGAAATCTTCATAACCCCCGGCGACGGGGTCGTGGCGTACGCCAACGCGGCCTCGCCGATCTCGGCGCAGATCATCATCCCGGCGCACTGGGAAACCGCTCCCGCGCCGTACGGGCTGAAACTCACGTTCGAAATCCCGCTGGTCGACTCGGTCCCGGGCGCGCTCCCCGTGTCCGGCACCTCGCTCAAAGTGAAGGCCGGCGCCGCGATCCGCAAGAACGGCAGGACCTACTACTACGGCCGCGTCCCCACCAAGTGCCCGAAGGGCGGCTTCCCCGGCAAGGGCGAAGTGACGCTGGAAGGCGGCCAGAACATCGTCACCGAACTAAAAGTCCCATGCCCAACCAGGTCACTGAAGAAGCATCAGGCAAAAAAATAGTCGACGAGCATGTCGTGATGATCACCCCGCCTCCCGCCATCTCCACAAACAAGCAAAGCGCGTTGAGCAGCCGCATCTGCTCGGCATTCCTGCAGCGGACGTGTAGGAGCTCGGGGTTGCACACGAGCACGGCCAGACACCGCGCCCGCGAAACCGCAACGTTCAGCCGGTTCCTGCTGAACAAAAACTCCAGGTTTCTCGGGATCTCCTCGCCGCTTGAGGTTGCCATCGAGAAGAAGCAGACCGCCGCCTCCTGTCCTTGGAATTTGTCGACCGTACCTATCCGTACGCCGTCGGGGAGGTGCTCGCGCAGGCAGCGCACCTGCGCGTTGTAGGGGGCGACGACCATGATCTCCTCGGGGCCGAGCGAGCCCCTGGTTCCGTCCTGCTTTGTGTAGTCCCCCTCGAGCAGATCCTCGATGAGGCCCTCAATCGTTTTCGCCTCCTCAGGGGACTCGCGCGTGTTGCCCTCGTGGGCGACGGGCACGTACCTGATGCCCGTACCCGTCAGCCGGCCAGGGGCGTCGATCCGTTGATTGGCGCAGTCGGCAAAGGACTCGAGCCGGTCCTCGTAGATCGCCTTCGAGATGAACGCGCACACGTCCGGGTGCATCCTTCTGGTCTGATCGATGAACAGACCGCGCCCGGGTGGGATCGTCGTGTTTTCCCCCAGCAGGTGCTCCAACACGGATACGCCTGCGCCAGGCGGGTGGATCGCCTGCGCGACCTGGGCGAGCTGCTGCGGATCTCCGAGCAGGATCACATTGCGCGCGCACGTGCCCATCGCCAAGGCGTCGGCGAGTGAGACCTGGCCGGCCTCGTCGATCACGAGATAATCGAGCGTCCCGTCCACCTCCTCACGACAGAACAGCCAGGCGGTCCCGGCCGCGAGGTCATGGTTGCCGCCGGTGAAGTCCGCGATGTCATTTGAGTTCCCGATCAGCCCGCGCTTGGACTCATAACGGTTGCCCTCGTCGCTGTACTTCTTCAGTCCGGCGAACGGTTTACCCGGCGGGGCGTACTGCTCGACCTCGGCGAGCAGGTTGTGGATCGCCGCATGACTGCCGGAGGCGACGCCGACACGGTGGCCCTGCTCGATCAGGTGCAGGATCAGGTGGGCGCCGGTATAGGTCTTGCCCGAGCCCGGCGGCCCCTGGATGAACAGGTAGCTCCCGTCCAAGCCCTCCGCGATCCGCTTCGCCTGATCCAGGTCGAAAGCGCCCGCTTGCAGTGGGTTGCCGGGTGAGCACGCCGAGGTGCTCGGCGCGTCGCCACGCAGGATCTCGCGCAGCACGTTGTAGCGACCAGGAGCGTTGAGGCCGCGCTCGACGATGTCGCCCGCGAGCCGACGCAGAGCGCCACGCTGGTCGTCGGTGCCATACGGCTTGCCAGGTATGAGCGCGCGCGGGAGGGGCTCGCCGACACGATTTGCCGCACGGGTGATCCGCAGCGTTCCCAGCGCATTGTCGATCGACTCGACCGTCACTGCCTTCTCGGTCATCGGGTCGATGAAGCCGCCCGGACCGACCTTGTGCTCCTGGGCGGGGAAGCGCAGCGTGTGGATTACCGAGCGCGAAGGCGGCGGGAGCGGGATCGGCGGGAGGCCAGTGTCGCTGAGCCTGCCGAGCGCCTCGTTGTCGAGGTCCGTCAGCTGCTCCTGATCGGCTTCGAGCCGCTCAAAGTACGCCCACCACGATGGCTTTGCCTCGCGCCGGTGATAGTCGATCAGCTGGGCCATCAGCCAGTGGGCACGCTGCGTGTCATCCCGGTCCTCGGCATCGTCGGGGACACCGGCGGTGAGCGCCCCGTGAAGCGCGTCGAGCTCCGCCTGGAGCTCGGGATCTGGCTCGGAGGGCTCGGGTGGCGCCTTCCAGGGGATCTCCTGGCCAAACTCCTGGATCGCCTCGTCGCGACGAGCGAGCAGCCATTCACGCAGTAAATAAGTAGAGCGACAGTCGTCCTCGTTGTAGCGCTCGATCGCCTTCAGCAGCGAGCGATCGCCGGTCTCCAAGAACCGCTCGAAGGCGACAATCGAGTCGCCACCTTCGGTGACCTCGGTATCCCGCTTGCCCATGTAGAACGCCTCGATGCTCTTGATCGAATAGTTCGGCTGACCGACCCGCAGTCCCTGCCGTACGACCGTGTACAGATCGACCAGAACCTTCCCCCGCAGCAGCCGATCGACCTCCTCCTCACGCGTCGCGTGCAGCCCCATCAGCCGCTTGATCGCGCGCGCCTCATACGGGGCGTAGTGGTAGACGTGCAGGTCGGGAAAGCGCTCCAGCCGTTCGATCACAAAGTCGATGAACCGCTCAAACGCCCGCTTCTCAGAGGACCGATTGGTAGCCCAGAACGACTTGAATTGATCTTGATTTTTGTCAGTACTACCCATAAAACCACATCCGAAGAGGTACTCGAGGCCGTCGTCGAAGAACGGGTCGCCCTCCATGTCGAAGAACACGTCGCCCGCGGATGGCTGCGGCAGGTGGGCAAACCCGCAGCCCGCCTCGGGCGTGAGCAGCTCGTAGCGCAACTGGCCGCTGCGGCGTTGATCAACTTGTAGACGCGCGTGCGCGCGAAGGGACTCGAATGTGCCGGTTCCGATCCGGGGCGGGCGATCCGCCGGCTCCGCGGCCGCGAGCTGCGTGACGGTGGCGATCCCCCGCTCGACCAGCCGGGTGCCCTGCGATCGCTGGATCCTGGCGACGAGGCTCAGGTGGTCGTCGGCCTCGCGCTGAGCGACGCAGTGCTCCTCCCAGCGACAGAGCGCGCAGTGCTCCACCGGCTCCGGGTAGGTCGTGGAGAGGCCGGCGTCGATGACGGATTCGAAGCCGCGCTTGACATTGCGGTAGTAGGCCGCGAACTCGGCGAGGCGAAACGACTGGGACTCGCGGGTGCCGAGCACGACATGCATCCACTCTGGTGCTATCCCCTGAATCGCCTCGACGAGCTCGGAGTAGAAGCAGAGCTGCAGCAGGAAGTACGGCTTCACGCGCCGCGCCAGCTTCGTGTCCGCGACCTCGTAGCTGAACGCACCGAGCTCCGAAGGGGACTCGACGCGGTGCAGAAAGTCGCTGTGCCCGCGCCAGCGCACGCCGTCGAACAGGACGCCCTGATAGATCACATCGGCCCCGGCTTGCATCGCCTCGATCGTCTGTTGTGCGCCCAGACGCGTGCCCTCGAGGCCCGACTCGCTCTCGATCTCGACGATCTCGCGGCCGTCGTAACGCAGCTGCACCAGATAGTCCCGCTCGTGCTCATCGCCCTTACGCGCCACGAGCTCGGTCGTATCCGACCTCGTCTCCGTGAGCTCCAATCGCCCGCGAGCGACCTCGATGTCGAGCTGTGTGAGGTGCGGACACTCGAGGTGGTTGATCAGGTCAGACGCAGAGAAGATCAGCCGTCCGTCAACAAGCTCCATCCTGCGAGCTTAAGACCTGGTCAGGGCGCATATGCTCAGCGGTAGACGTGCACATCAATCAGCGGTCTTTGTCGTTGACGAACAAAGTCCGCAAAAGACCCACCCAATCAAAATGACCCTGCCACGCGAAATCACCGATGACGAGCCCGGCCTGGGATCCTGGGTGATTCTGCACGGCTATCGGGGCTCGATCGCCCATGGGATGTACGAGCCACCGGAGAATCCGCTGAGCATCGACGACAAGGACACGATGGCGATCTGCGTCCCGCCGCTGGACCACTACTACGGGCTCTCCGAGTACGGCTCGCGCGGAACCCGCGAGATCAAACGCGGCGAGTGGGACGTCGTGATCTACGAGGCGCGCAAGGCGGTGCGGATGCTCGCCCAGGGCAACCCGAACATCCTCTCGCTGCTGTGGCTCCCGGATCGCCTCTATATCGAGCGCACCCCGGCGGGCCGGCACCTGATCGAGCACCGCGAGATCTTCGTCGCGCGACAGGTCTTTCACTCGTTCGTCGGCTACGCCAAGGGCCAACTACACAAGATGACCCACGGCTCCCAGCAGGGCTACATGGGCGATAAGCGCAAGCGCATCGTCGAACAGTTCGGCTACGACACCAAGAACGCCGCCCACCTGATCCGCCTGCTGCGGATGGGCATCGAATTCCTGCGCGACGGCGAGATGCGCGTCGATCGCGGCGGGCTCGACGCGACCGAGCTGCTGGACATCAAGCACGGCACGTGGACGCTCGAGCAGGTGCAGGCCGAGGCTACGCGGCTGTTCGCTCGAGCGGAGGATGCCCACGACCGCTCGACGCTCCCACTGCGGCCCGACCCCGAGCGCGTCAACGAGCTGTGCCTGCAGATCGTCGCCACCGCGCTCGCAGAAGCACGAGGCGCCTCGTAGGCACCGTGCGTACCCACTGGTAGCATCGCCACACGATGCCGCCTGGCCCCAGGCCGCGGCATCGAGGAGAGGGGGGAAACGCCATGGGATTCATCGCTCCGGCCGCACCGCCGGTCGAGCATCGAGGAGTGGCAGAAGCTGAGCCACCTGGAGCGGATCAAGCCGCTCGCGCAGGACTGGGCGCTCAACGGGCTCGGCACGCCCGACTTCGTCTACCTGCTGTACATCGTCAAGCTCGTCGTCTATGCGGGCGGCGGGCTGCTGCTGATCTCAGCGAGCACGAAGGGACTCGGCGGGCTCGGCACCCTCGGCAGCTGGTGGACCGCAGCCGATCGTCTTCGAGAAGGCGGTCGTGTGGACGATGCTGTGGGAGGTCATCGGCGTGGGCGCCGGCTCGATGCCGCTGACGCTGCGCTTCTCACCGATGATCGGCGGGATCCTGTACTGGCTGCGCCCAGGCACGACACGCCTTCCGCCGTGGCCCGAGCGGGTGCCGCTCACGCGCGGAACCACGCGCACACCATTCGACGTGGCGCTGTACGCGGGGCTGCTCGCGGCGGCGGTGTACCTGCTGATCGGGCCCACCACCCCCGCCGCCGGCGCCGCGGCCGGTCGTCTGGAGCCGACCGCCGTGGGAGTGCTGCTGGCGTTTGGGATCCTGCTCGGCCTGCGCGACAAGGTGCCGTTCCTGGCGGCCCGCGCGGAGGTCTACGGGAACCTGCTGATCATCTTCCTGTTCGGACCGGCCAACCTGATCGTCGCCGCGCAGATCGTGTTCGTGTGCATCTGGTGGGGCGCCGCGTCCTCGAAGCTGAACCGCCACTTCCCGTTCGTCGTGACGGTGATGATCACAAACACGCCGTGGAACCGCTCGCGCACGGCCAAGCGCAGGCTCTGGCGCAAGCACCCCGAGGACCTGCTGCCCTCCTCGGCCGGCGCGCTCGCGGCGCACGTGGGCACCGTGGTCGAGTTCACGCTGCCGCTCTTGCTGCTCGTCGCTCGCGGCGGGACGCTCCTGACGATCGCGGTGGTGGGGATGATCATCTTCCACGTCCACATCACCTCGACGTTCCCGCTCGGCGTGCCGCTCGAGTGGAACCTGTTCATGATCTTCGGGATCCTGTTCCTGTTCGGCCACTACGGCGTCGACGCCGTTCTCGACGCTCGATGACCCGCTGCTGATCGCGATCATGGCGGTCACCTGCGTCGGGGATCCCGGTGCTCGGCAACTTCCGCCCCGATCTGATCTCGTTCCTGCCGTCGATGCGCTACTACGCGGGCAACTGGGCGACGAGCCAGTGGCTGTTCGCGCAAGGACAGCGCCGCCGAGGCGAAGCTCGACTCGCTCGATCGTCAAGGCGGCGCCGATCGTCGGCGAGCAGCTGGCGAAACTGTACGACCGCGAGACGGCGGAGCTGCTGCTGTACAAGGGCCTCGCGTTCCGCTCGATGCACGCGCACGGCCGCGCGCTGAACGGCCTGCTCGCACGCGCCGTCGAGGATGTCGAGTCCTACGACGTGCGCGAGGGCGAGGTGATCGCCGGGGTGGTGCTGGGCTACAACTTCGGCGACGGCCACTTCCACAACGAGCAGCTGCTCGCAGCGGTGCAGGAGCGCTGCCACTTCGCCGAGGGCGAGCTGCGGGTCGTGATGATCGAGTCCCAGCCCGCCCACATCCAGCGCCAGCACTACCGCATCTACGACGCGGCGACGGGACTGATCGAGCAGGGCTACGTGCGGGTGGCGGACATGGTCGAGCGCCAGCCGTGGCTGGAGGAGAGCGGCGCGTTCCCGGTCGAGGTCATCGGCTCGGCGCCCACGGCCGCGGCTGCTCCGGTGCAGGTGAGCGAGGCGATCGTCGTCGGGTCCGGCCCGAACGGGCTGGTGTGCGCCGCGCGTGCTCGCGCGCGCGGGCGTGAAGGTGACCGTGCTGGAGGCCGAGGAGGAGATCGGCGGCGGCACGCGGACGCAGCGAGCTGACGCTCCCGGGCCTGCTGCACGACGACTGCTCCGCGGTCCACCTGATGGCGGTCGGCGCGCCGTCGCTGAACGAGCTCGAGCTCGAGCGCCACGGCCTGCAGTGGTGCTGGCCCGAGGTCGACCTCGCCCACCCGCTCGACGGCGGGAGCGCCGGAGTGATGCTGCGCTCGATCACCGACACCGCCGCGGGGCTCGGCGCGGACGGGCGTACGTGGCAGCGCGTCTTCGGCTCGCCGTCGCGGGGGTTCGCCGCGCTGAGCGAGGACATCATGCGACCGATCCTGCACGTGCCGCACCACCCGCTCCGGCTGCTGCGCTTTGGCCTGCCGGCGGCGATGCCGGCGACGCTGCTCGCCCGCAAGTTCAGAAGCGAGGAGGCGCGGGCGCTGTGGGGCGGCTGTGCCGCGCACGCGTTCAGCCCGCTGTCGCAGCCGATGAGCTCGTCGGTGGGGATGGCGCTGATCTGCGCCGGCCATCGCTACGGCTGGCCGGTCGCGCGCGGCGGCTCGCGCGCGATCTGCGACGCCCTGGCCGCCGTCGTGCGCGAGCACGGCGGCAACTTCGAGACCGGGCGGCGGGTGACGCTCGCTGTCGGAGCTACCAGCGGCGGACGCGGTCGTGCTCGACCTGGCGCCCGGCGCGGTCGCCGAGATCGCCGGCGAGCGGCTGCCCGCGCGCGTCGCGCGCGCCTACCGTCGCTACCGCCACGGCCCGGGAGCGTTCAAGGTCGACCTCGCCGTCGCGGGTGGCGTGCCGTGGACGAACGAGGCCGCCCGCAGAGCGGGCACGGTGCACGCGAGCGGGTCGTTCGCGGAGATCGTCGCCGGCGAGCGGCGAGATCAACCGCGGTCGCATGCCCGAGCGCCCGTTCGTGATCGTCTGCCAGCAGTCGCTCGCCGACCCGACGCGAGCGCAAGGACGACGTCCACCCGGTGTGGGCCTATGCGCACGTCCCGCACGGCTACACGCGGCGACGCGACCGAGGCGCTGATCGACCAGATCGAGCGCTTCGCTCCGGGCCTGCGCGAGCGGATCCTCGCGACGCGCCGTGCGCTCGACGAGCGAGCTCGCAGAGCGATAACGCCAACTACGTCGGCGGCGACATCATCACCGGCGCCAACACGCCGTGGCAGACCGTGATCCGCCCGCGGCTGGCGCTCGATCCCTACAGCACCGGCATCCCGGGCGTCTTCATCTGCTCCGCGGCGACCCCTCCGGGAGCAGGCGCGCACGGGATGAACGGCTACAACGCCGCGCAGTCGGTGCTCCGAGACCTAAGGTCGGCGTGAGCTCGAGCGGATCGTTGATCCCGCGCTTTCGCCGTGCGCGGCGCGACCCTTCGCTTGCCGTGCTCGAAGGGTTCCACGCCCTCAAGCACGCGCTGCGCTTCGATGCTCGCCTGATCGAGATCGTCGCCTCAGAAGACGCCGCGCTGGAGCGGCTCGCCGACGCGCTCGCCCCGGATCTGAGCGCGCGCCTGCTCGCGCTCGCGCGTCCCGTCGGGCCCGCGGTCTTCGCCCAGCTCGCCCCACTACCGCCATCCACCGGCGTGATCGCGCCTGGCCGAGCGGCGCCCGGGCGACCCCGCCGCGGTGCTCGCCGACCCGCGCGAGGCGCCCGTGGTCCTGCTCGAGGACCCACGCGATCTCGGCAACATGGGCGCCTGCGTCCGCGTCGCCGCCGCCGCCGATGTCGCCGGCGTGCTCAGCACCGGCAGCCACGACCCCTGGCATCCCGACGCTTTGCGGGGCGCCGCGGGACTGCACTACGCCCTACCCGTCGCGCGCCTGGAGCGGCTGGAGATCCTGGCGGCCTCGACCGTCCGCTGCTCGCCATCGACCCCGAGGGCGAGCCGCTGGCGCCCGCCGCGCTGCCCCCACGCGCGGTGCTCGCGTTTGGCACCGAGCGCTACGGCCTCTCGCGACGAGCTCACCGTCCGCGCCGACACGCGGATCAGCATCCCCATGCGGCCCGGGGTCTCCAGCCTCAACCTGGCGACCTCGGTGGCCGCCGTTCTGTTCGCCTGGCGGCTCGCCGTGCCCGGCGCGTCCGACTGCGAAGGCTCGGAGCCCCTACGCCGCGGTCGCTTCCACGCCGCTGAGCAGCTCCCAGTTGCCACGCAACGCCGCCTGCGCGCGCGCGAGCATCCGCTCAGCCTGCTCCTCCGCGTCCTCGACACCGGCCATCAGCTCGGCGATCAGCGCGCGCGCCTGCCGGGCGTGCTCGCGATCGAGCCGCTCGTGCAGCGTGAAGTACTCCACGGCCGGGCCTTCCTCGCTGTAGCCGTAGTGCTCGGTCAAACCCTCGAGCTTCGTCCTCGACACCTCCGGCTGCCCCGCCTCGATCGCATACAGCACCGCCAGGTGCTCCAGCAGATCCTCCCCCGCCGTCCACGCCTGTACGCACGCCTCGAGTCTCGCCAGCGGGCCATTGCCGGCCGCGCATCTCGTGGCGTGCGCCCGCCGCGCGGGCGAACTCGTCCCACAGCTCCACGTGCGCCGCCTCCTCCTCGGCGTGAGCACGCAGCCCGCTCGCGTGTGCCGGCCCGGCCTTTGCGGCGGCCGCTCGCGAGGCCTCCGCCAGCGCCAGCACCGCATGGCGGTACTCGCCCGCGTAGCACTCGAGCTCCGCGGCGCTCAGCTCGCCGGCGCTCCAGCGTTCATAAAACGGATGCTCCAGCACGTTGCATGCGCTACGGGTCTGATCGAGCCTGGGAGGATGTCCATAAAAAGTCCTTTCTCGCTTTCGTCAAAGCTTTACGAAACCGTCAACGTGCCTTCCATCCCCGCCTGACGATGACCGGGGACCGAGCAGTAGAACGTGTACGTCCCCGGCTTCAGGTTCAGCGTGAGCGTCTTCGAGCCGCCTTTGAACGTCGGGGTCGCACCCAGCACCGTGCTGCCCTGCGCGACCGTCACGTTGTGTTCGACGGGAGACATGTTCGCCATCGTGATCGTCACCTTCCCGGCCTGCGCGCTGAGCTCTTGGTGTTGTATTTGAGCTGGCCTTCGGGGTTCGCGGCGAGCTTCAGCGACGTCGACGATCCGGCTCGCGGGCGCCTGCGCGGAGGAGACGCGTCGCGGCCGAGGTGGCGAGGGTCGCGGTCTTCGTGCGTGCCGCCCGCCCGAGGTGATCACCGCCATGCTCACGGCCGCCAGCACGAGCACGGCGGTCGACCGCGATGACCCCGCGCTGCCTCGCCCTGGTACCGGGGAAGTCGGGTTTGCGCAGGCCCAGCCCCACCGACACGATCAGCGCCCACGCCACCAGCGCGCCACCCGCTATGTAGAACGGGACCTTGCTCTTCTCCGCGCCCAGAATGGGCGCCAGCTGAAGGACTGCCGCGTGCATCTGGCGCGAGCCTAACCGATGGTGCCCGGGATATGCTCCCAGGCGAGATGACCGACGCGGTGCGCACACCGGAGGAGGCGCTGCAGGGGCTCCCCGACTTCCCGTTTGCCGCCCACTACCGCGAGGTGGACGGCCTGCGCCTGGCCCACATCGACGAGGGCGACGGACCGCCAGTGATCTTCATGCACGGCGAGCCCACCTGGTCGTTTCTGTGGCGGAAGGTGATCCGACCGGTGCGCGACGCGGGCTTCCGTTGCCTGGCGCCGGACCTCGCCGGCTTCGGCCGCTCGGACAAGCCGACCGATATCGACTGGTACTCCTACGACCGCCACTGTGCGGTGGCGGCGACACTGCTCGAGGACCTCGACCTCCACGGCGCGACGGTCGTCGTGCACGACTGGGGCGGCCCGATCGGGCTGCGCCTCGCGGTCGAGCACCGCGAGCGGATCGACCGCATCGTGATCCTCGACACCGGCGTCCTCAACGGCCGCCAGGAAGATGACCGACGCGTGGTTCGCGTTCCGCGACTTCGTCGCTCGCACCGAGGACCTGCCGATCGGGATGCTCGTGCGCGGCGCGTGCAAGACAGACCCGGGCGACGAGGTGATCGCCGCCTACGACGCGCCATTCGTGAGCGTCGGCGTCGAAGGCCGGCGCGCGCGCTTTCCCGCTGCTGATACCGCTCACGACCGACGCTCCCGGCGCGAGCGAGGGGCAGCGCGTGCAGGACGCGCTGCGCGAGGACCAGCGGCCGACGCTGATGCTGTGGGCCGACTCCGATCCGATCCTGCCGCTCGTCGGTGGGCGAGCGCTTCGCCGCGTCGATCGGCCGGCCGGCCCCGAGCGTGATCGAGAACGCTTCTCACTTCCTCCAGGAGGACCAGGGCCCGCTGATCGGGCGGCTGATCGCGGAGTGGCTCGTTCAGAGTTGAGCGCTACTCAGCCGCGCGCTCGGGGATCTGCGCCTGCTCGGGCGCCGGCGGCAGCCCCGGCTCGGAGTGCGCGGCGCGCAGCTCATAGCCCGCGCGGGCGCCGGTATCCACGTGCGAGAGCACAGCATCGGCGTTAGACAAACGCGAGAGAGAGTCCTGCACGCCGATCGGCAACAACGCGGACGCCCGCTCGCTGATCGACAGCTGCTTGGGCACATGCACGTCGAACTTCGGCACACGCAGCGTCTCGCACAATCGCGTCGGCGACCTGCTGGGGCTCGATCTTCCTGAACTGGCGCTGGCGCGGTTCGCCCAGGCCGAGACCGAGCTCGGTGTTGACGGCAACCGGGCTGACCAGCGAGATGTCCACCCCGGAGCCGCGCAATTCCTTGCGCACCGCCCGGCTCAGGTTGATGACCGCGGCCTTGCTGGCGCAGTAGGTGGCCCCGCCCGGAAATCCGTACTTGCCGGCCTGCGAGGCGATGTTGACGATGTGGCCACGCCCGCGCGGCAGTCATCCGCGGCAGCGCAACCTTCATGCCGAGGATCACGCCGAGGACGTTGATGTCGAGGATCCGCTGAGCGGTCGCGTCGTCCTCGTCGACGAACGGGCCGATCGGCATGATCCCGGCGTTGTTGATCAGGACGTCCACCGGACCGAGCTGCTCTTCGGCTGTGTCCAGGAACTCGGCGAACGAGGCCCGGTCGGTCACGTCGAGCGGCAGCCCCACGGCGCTGTCGCCGAGCTCGGCGGCGGTCTGCTGGGCCGCCTGCAAGTCGACGTCGCCGATCGCCACCCTCATGCCCTGGCGCAGGAACGCCTGCGCGGTGGCGCGACCGATGCCACGCGCGCCGCCGGTGATCGCGGCGGTCTGTCCGGCGAGGATACGGGGCTGCTTGGCCATGAATCTCCTCCTGGTGGCGCCCGGCGGATGCAGGGCTGAGCCAAAGCTAGCGTGCCTTTTCGATCGATGTCCAGATGGCCGGCACGAACAGCGCACCTTTCGCGTCGCTGCGCGGGTTATAGCGCTGGGTCATCTGTTGGGACGGTTGCCCTTGGGCCATCCGTCAGAAGGCCACCGGAGAGGGACCAGAGGGGCACCACCGAGCCCGGGCGATCCACGGCACCGCCCGGGCTCGTGTGCGTGGCAGCTCGTGGCGCCAGACCGAGCCTTGACATCGCGGGCCGACCTGTAGGGCTCAGGCCCAGTGACGCGCCAGGTAAAATAGGGACCCGATGCCTTCCTTCCGCTTGCAGAACCAGCGCATCGCCTACACCGAATACGGCGGCGGCCCGGCGGCGGTCACCGCGGGGGGCAGCGCGGGCGGACCGCGAAGAGCTCGCCGGCGGCCGGCAGACCGCTGATCCTCGTCCATGGGCTGCTGCTCTCGCAGGAGATGCACCGGCCGCTCGCCGAAGATCTCGCGGCGCGCGGGAACCGAGTGATCACGATCGACCTGCTCGGCCACGGCGAATCCGACCGCCCGCGTGACATGTGGCGTTATTCGATGAGCATCTTCGGCGAGCAGGTGCTCGCCTTGATGGACCATCTGGAGATCGAGCAGGCTGTCGTGATGGGCACCTCGCTGGGCGCCAACACAGCGCTCGAGATCGCCTCGGCGGCGCCCGAGCGGTTGCGCGGGATGGTGATCGAGATGCCGGTGCTCGACAACGGGCTGCTCGGGAGCGCGCTGACCTTCACCCCACTGCTCGTCGCGCTCACCTTCGGCGAGCCGGTGATGAAGCTGCTCGCGCGGGCCACGCGCGCGGTGCCGCGGCGGCTGCTGCCCCACTACGGCAACGTCGTGCTCGACCTCGTGCGCCAGGAACCCGGTCCCAGCGGCGCGCTGGTCCAGGGACTGTTCTTCGGGCGCATCGCGCCGCATCGCTCGAGCGGCACACCTTCCAGACGCCCGCACTTGTGCTCGGGCACCATCGCGACCCCGTGCACCCCTTCTCCGACGCCGGCATGCTCGCGAAAGAGCTGCCGAACGGGCGCCTGCTGGAAGCCGATTCGCTCGTCGAGCTGCGCTTGGCGCCCGAGCGGCTGACGGACGAGATCGCCGCGTTCCTCGACGAGGTCTGGGGCATCGCCGCGCGCGGTCGCCGAAACGCCACGGTCGCGAAACGCACGGCCGCGAAACGCACGGCGAAACCCGCCGCCGTGAAACGCCCGGCGAAGCGCGCGGGCTGAACGGACCTACGTCGCCGGGAACAGTTCGAGTTCGTTCACGCTCACGTGGCCGGGCGCTGCGGCGCTGCCGACCGACGCAGCGGGGGCCTTGCTGATCCACAGCGTCACGAAGCGAAACGCTTTAGTCGAGTCGCGCAGCTTGATGTGAACTTTGCGCTTGGGCTCAACCAGGAAGGGGCTCAGCTGGACCCACGCCGGATCGGTGATCGAGGCGGGCAAAGTGTGGCCGTTGGCGCCGTACACCTGTACGCTCATCCCGGGGGTGGAGGTGATCAGCTGCAGCGCCGACAGCCGCCTCGCGGTCTTCAGGTCGATCACGAGCCCCTCCGCCATCTTCGGCGCCACGGCCGGGTTGACCTGCGCGGTCCACCCAGTCGAGGTGTCGCCGTCGATTGCCAGGCTCGGGTCGCCGAATTCGCTCGCCGGGTAACCGTAGGGGTTGTAGGTGGCGGCCGCGTTGGTGTCGAGCACGATCGCGGCAGGCTGCTGTCCGATGCTCGTGCCACCGCCGGATTTGTTGCTCGTCGAAGGCGTGGTCGTGGTGGGGCTCGATTCGTTGGTGGGAGAGGGCGTAGTGGTCGTGCCCGAGGAATTCGGCGTGGCGGCTTTGATCGGGATCTTCGGCGGTTTGGAGGAGCCCGTAAACAGCGGGTTGACGGCGGGAGCTCCGGAGGCTTTCGGCGTCGGGGTGGCTCCGGGAGTTTTGGGGGTGGCCGCTCCCGGCGCCGTGGGCGTGACCGGCGTGTGGTCGGCGTGGTGGCCGTGGGGGCCACCGCGGCTGGAGTCGGTGCGACCGCCACGGTCACCGGGTGGGGCTTGGGGGCGCCTTCCTTGTTCAGCGCGGCGTAGGCGGCGGCGACAGCGCCGAGCACGAGGATCGCCGTGGCGGCGAGGATCGTTGCGGCCGAGCGCCAGCTCGGGCCGCCCGTGTCGAGGCTGCCGGGCGCGCCGGCGCCGCACTGCAGGCACCAGTCCTGGGCGCTGCCCATCGGCGCGCCGCAGTTTGCGCAGGCCGGTTGCGATGCGGCGGGCGAGGACTCGGGCGCGGAGCTCGGCGGCGCAGCGCCTGGAGCCTCGGTGGTGGACGGCTGCTCGGGGGTCACGACAGCCGGCGGATCGGCGAGCAATGTGTTCACAGGCTGATGATTCTAGCTCCGCCGGCGTCTACCTTGGCGCAGGTGGGCCATCGGGCACGATCTCGCGCCCGGTCGGCTGCAAGCGCTCGATCGAGCTCGAGCTGCCAGTAGTAGCGGGTGAAGGTCATTCCGGCACGGAACTCGCCGACGTGTGGCGCAAGGGCGTCTCCAGCCGCGAGTGCGACGATCAGCTCGGGGTAGGTGCGGCCGGGCAGAGCGGCAAAGATGGGCGCGGGAAAGGCGCCGCCGAAGCGCGTGTTGACGTCGGTGATTCTCAGCCCGAGCTCGGGATCGCGGAAGACCTGAATCGTGGCCGGGCCGCGGACGCACAGCGCCTCCATCGTGCGCCGCCCCAGCTCGATCAGCTCGGTGTCATGGACGACGGCGCCCTTGATCGACTCGCCTCCACGCGACTCGAGCATCGTGCGCGGGATCGCGTTCAGGCAGCGGCCGGCGAGATCGCCCGAGGCAGTCGACCGAGCACTCGGGGCCGCCCAGCGCGCGCTGGATCATCGTCGGCTCGGCGACGTAGCCGACGAAGAAGCGCGCCTGGGCAGGCGTCGTGGGCGAGGTGGATCGAGCGAGCGCCGGAGCCGAAGCGCGGCTTGACCATCACGGGGTAATGCAGCGTTGCGAGATCTTCCTCGGGTAGCGCTGTCGGCGGCGAGGGCAAGCCGAGGCGCTCGAGCAGCATGTGCGTCTCGTACTTGTCATACGTCGCGCGGGCGACCTCGGAGGACGGCACGAACGCGGGCAGGCGCCCGTTCTCCTGGGCGCCGGCGAGCACCTCGATGTCGAGGTCGGTCAGCGGCAGCACCGCGCCCACGCCGTGCTGCGCACACAGGCCCTCGAGGGCAGGGACGTAGCCGGGATCGTCGATGAGCGGAACCGAGGCACGCACGTGCGCGGCGTATTGCGCCGGCGCCAGCGGGCTCGGGTCGGCCACGATCGTCTTCGTGAGCCGGGCAAAACAGGAGACGATGTCATAGCGCTTGCCCGCGCCGGTCAGCAGGATCGCGGGCCTCGATCCTGCTGCAGAGCCATCATCGTCCAAGGCTGCCACCTCGCCGCCCGCCGATCTCGGGTCCTCCAGATCGTGTGTCACGGTCTTGCTTCCTCGTCAGTCTCCCAACCGCCTGTCTGGCCCTTGTACAGGCCCGAGCCGCCGAGCACCATCACAACGGTGCGCCACAGGATCCGCAGGTCGAGCGCGAGTGAGCGGTTGGCGATGTAGAAGAGGTCGAGCTCGATCCGCTGCGCCCACGGCAGCGACGTGCGGCCATTGACCTGTGCCCAGCCGGTGATGCCAGGCTTGACCAGAAGACGGCCGCGCTGACGGTCGGTGTACTGCTCGACCTGCACCGGGAGGGTGGGGCGAGGACCGATCAGCGACATCTCTCCGCGCAGCACGTTGAGGAGGTTGGGCAGCTCGTCCAAGGAGGTACGCCGCAGGAGGGCTCCCACGCGAGTGATGCGCGAGTCGTTCTCGTTGACGGCCAGCCCGGCGCCGATGTGCTCGGCGCCGTCTACCATCGTGCGCAGCTTGAGCACGTCAAACGGGCGCCCGTCGCGCCCGACGCGCCGCTGGCGATAGATCGGGTGCCCGGCGGACTCGAGCCGCACGGCGAGCAGCGCAAGGCCGAGCAGCGGAGATGTGAGCAGCAGCGCGGAGGCGGAGACGAGGATATCGACAGCACGGCGGATCATCGCGTGCCCTCGGCGGCATCCCACGCGGCGGCGGTTCCGTGGCGCAGCCAGTCCCAGAGACCGGCCGCGAGCGAGGCGGTCGTGAGGACGTAGTAGCGCGCCACGAGCAGCGGCCGGGCGCGCACCGATCCCCCGAGTGCGGCGGCGGCGAGCAGGGCGAGCTGGAGCGCGAGCGTGACCGCGTAGAGCACGCCGGCGCCGTCGATGACGAGCAGCAGGTTGGCGAGCAGGGCGATGGCGTGGAGGGCGGGGGTGGTGTAACGCAAGATTCGGTGAGAGAGGATCATCAAGCCGTAACCGAGGCCGTAGCCGCGTGGGGAGAGCATGCCACCGCGCAGGACGATCGGCCAGGTGTGGCTCATCATGCGCCGCTTGCGGGCGAACTCTCCCTCGATCGAGGGCACCATCTTCTCGCTCGGCGCGCGCCTCGGCCACGTACACCGCGCGCCAGCCGCGCTTGACCATGTTGAACGGGAATGACAGGTCATGGCCCATGATCGGGTCGAGAACCAGATAGGAGGCGCGCCGGGTGGCGTAGATCGCGCCGTTGCCGGCGGTGATCGAGCGCAGGCGCGACTCCAGCGAGCGCAAGGCCAGCTCGTAGCGCCAGTAGACCCCCTCTTGATTTGTCGCGGCGTCGCCGAGCGCGGCCTGTAAAAAGCGGACCTGGCCACAGGCATAGCCGACACGGGAATCGGCGAAGGCGCCGACGAGCACGCGGGCGGCGTCGGGCTCCCACAGCGCGTTGGCATCGGAGAACGCGACGATCTCATGGCGGGCGCCGCGTACGGCGGCGTCCTGCGCGCGGATCTTGCCACCGCGCGGCAGCTCCAGTATGACGTCGGCGCCCGCCTCCCTGGCCCGCTCGGCCGTCGCGTCTGAGCATCCGTCACACGCCACGATCAGCTCCAGCAGCTCGCGCGGGTAGTCGAGCGCGAGTGCGTTGGCCACCTTGGCCGCGATCACCGACTGCTCGTCATGCGCGACGACGATCAGCGACAGGGAGGGCAGCGGCTCGGAGGTCGTGGGCGGCGGGAGTGGGGCGCGTGCGAACAGGCGCGCCAGCACGCCCAGCACAGCGGCATAGCCGAGCTGGGTCCACACGATCAGCACAGCGGAGCACCAGAAGACGATCTCCAGGGCGGTCCTCATCGAGAAGGATTCTCGCCGAGGAGCGATCCATAGAGATCGAGCGTGCGCTTGGCGATCGTGCCCCACGCGTACTTCCCCTCCGCCGCGTCCCGTGCCCGGTCGGCCAGGGTCGCCAGGGCAGCGGGATCGCCGAGCAGCTCCCGCAGAGCCTCGTGCAGAGCCGCCGGGTCGCCAGCCGGCACGGTCCGCGCGGCCCCTGTGGCGGCGATCTCGGGGAAGCCACCAACGTCGCTGAGCAACAGCGGCTTGCCAAACGCGAGCGCGGTGAACAGCACGCCCGACTGGTCGATCTCGCGGTAGGGAAGCACCACCAGGTCGGCTCGCCGAAAGTACCCAGGGAGCTCATCGTCCTTGATGAAGCGCGGCACGAAGCGCACTCTGCCCTGTCCGGAGCCCGTATCCCGGCGAGCGTTGAGTGCGTCCACCATCGCCCGCAGAGGCCCGGTGTCCATACGGGACATACCCACGATCCACAGCTCGGCGTCTTCGATGCCGCGCCACGCCTGCAGCAGCACGTCGATCCCCTTGTACGGGCGCATCAGCCCGAAGCACAGCACGACCGGCCTGTCGGTTTGAAATGGAGCCCGCCCACCCGGCTGCTGCGGGACGTCGGCGAGGTGCGCGAAGGAGCCGTGGGGGATCACGTGGACCCGGTCCGGGTCCACGCCCGGCTCACGTGTCAGGCGCTGGCGGCCGTGCTCGGAGTGCACGACGACGGCGTCGAAGCGCTCATACAGACGCCGTTGGGCGGAGAGCTGGCCCGGGCGAGGCTCGCGCGGGAGGACATCGTGGGCCGTGAGCACGAGCGGTCGCCGCCCGCCGGACTCCGAACGGCGTCTCGGGAGCAGATGACCGTCGACGTGCTGGACCGTCAGCCACTGAAAGTGGACGACGTCCGCCGCGTGCGCGGCGCGAGCGTAGGCAAGCATGTCGGGAACGTGCTCGGCGAGCTTGGCCAAGCGTTGCGCTCGTGAGCCGGGGGCGAAGCGCGCCGCACGGTAGAACAGCTCGCGCCGCGCATACCCCTCGGCGGGCGCGACGGGACCGTAAGCGAAGCGGCTCGTGAACAGCTCGACCTCGGCCCCCGCCGCCCCCAGCGCGCGGCACAGAGCATGGTCGTACGGTGGCGTGTAGGCCGAGGGATCGACGACGTGGACACGCATCGGGGAGACAATAGGCGCGCCTGCGGAGACAATGGTCGGATGCCTGATGTCGAGCTGAGCTACTGCGTGGTCAACACCTCCCAGCGGGACCTGCTGTTGCGCGGCCTCGACGCGATCGCGCGCGAGCGGGAGAGCGTGCCGTTTGCGACCGAGGTGCTGGTGCTCGACAACGGCTCGCGCGATGGCTCCGCCGAGGCGGCGCGGAGCCACCCAGCCGTGGACGAGGTGCTCGCGCTCGAGCAGCGACGGGGCAAGGCGCTCAACGACTCCGAGCTGATGCGCCGCGCGCGCGGGCGCTACGCGCTGCTCTTGAACGAGGACTCCGAGCTGCTGCCGGGAGCGAGCGCCGCGCTGTATGAGGCGCTGGAGCAACAGCCCGATGCGGCCTGTGCGGGAGCGGCTCTAAGGCGGCCCGACGGGAGCAGCCAGCCGTCCGCGTGGCGCTTCCCCTCCGCCTCGACAGCGTTCGTGGGAGCCCTGTTCCTGCACCGCCTACTCACAGTGCAGAGCAAGGGCGATCAAATCCGTGACGTCGACTGGTGCCAGTCGGCCGCGCTGCTCGTCAGGCGCAGCGCCGCCGAGCAGGTCGGCTACATGGATCCGGACTTCTTCGTCTATTCCGACGAGGTCGACTTCGCCCGCCGGCTGCGTGACGCCAGCTGGTACAGCGTCTATGTGCCGGCGGCCGTGGCGGTCCATCACGAGCAGCTCTCGACCGACGCGATCCCCGAGCGGCGGATCGTGGAAATGTCGCGCAATCGCGATCTCTACATGCGCAAGCACCACTCCCCCACCGCCGCGCGGGCGGTGCGCTGGCTGACCGCTTGGACCTACGCGCTGCGCGCGCTCGCCGCGCTCGTGCTGCCCGGGCATTCTTCACGGCGATACTTGCACCATGTCACCGCGACGCTGCGCCCCGAGCGCGGAGAGGGACTGCGCGAGGCCGCCGCGGAGTACAACCGCTCACAGATCTCTTAGTGGGTCCTCGGCGTACTCCTGCACCTCGCCACCGCGAGCGCGGAAGGCCGCCACGCGACGGCGGCCGTCGGCTAGGAGCGCGCGCGCCTGGCGCCACTCTTCGGGAGCAAAAAAGCGGGTACCCAACAACAGCACCGGCACCAGCCCGAGCCACGCCGCCCGCAGCGCCAGCCCGGCGAACCCATGTGTCGGCAACAGCTGATCGCCGGAGACCGCCACGCCGGCGAGGATCGCCGTCAGCTGGGCCAGCCGCCGCCACTGAAAACCGACGCGGAACAGCCCGCGCGTGAGCAGGTACATGACCACGAGCATCACCACATAGGCGCCGCACAGCGCCATCCCGGCGCCGGCGATGCCGAGGTTCGCCCCACCGTGGGGGACGAGCAGCACGAGCAGCGCCACGTTCACGGCCAGGCCGGCGGCGGCGGCGGGGAAGTTGCGCGAGGTCACGCGCGCGCGGCCGGCGATCACGACGAACACCAGATACAGCCCGTACAGCGCCCAGCCGAGAGCCAGCCACGGCAGCGCTTTGTAGGCGCCGAAGAATTCCGGGCCCGCCAGCAGCCGCACCATCCAGCGTCCGAGCAGCGCCACGCCGCACACGACCACGCCGGTCGCGAGCGCGTAGTAGGTGCTCACGAGCGAGTACAGCTTCGCTGCTTCCTCGTCGCTCTCGATCGAGTACGCCAGCGGCGGCCACGCGTACTGAAAGCCGCGCACCGCCACGAACACGACAGTCGCGAGCTTGAGCGCGACCGCGTACAGCCCGGCTGAGCTTTCGCTGTAGACGCGAAGCAGGTAAAACCGATCGGCCACCTGCAGCGCATACACGCTTGCATCCGCCGGCACAGTCGGCAGCCCGAAGCGCAGCATCGCCCCCAAATCCGCGCGGCGCACGCGCAACGAGAAGCGCCGGCGCAATACCCACCACAGCCCGAGCACGACCAGCGCCGAGGCGCCGAAGTTGCCGAGCAAGAGGCCGCGCGCGCCCTGGCCCGCGAACACCACCAGCACCACGGTGAACGTCACCGTCATCCCCACGTTCGCGCCCGAGGCGTAGATATACGCGCGCGTGCGCTCGTCGACGCGCAGCTGGGCGTAGACCATCTCCAGGTTCGTAAACGCCCACAGCCCGAGGATCGCGCAGTCGATCAGCAGCGGGTCGTGGTGGCCCAGCAGCAGTCGCGACTCCTCGCCGGCGAACGCCACCGCAAGCAGCGATGCCACGGTCGTGGTCCACGCCACCGTGGCCGTGGCCGAGCGGGTGATCCGATCGCGCCGGGCCTCGTCGTCGTCGTTGAAGTAGAAGCGGATGAACGCCTCGCCCACGCCGACGCGCAGCAGGATGCTCGACAGGATCACCGCCGTCAGCAGCGATTCGGCCGCGCCGTAGGACTTCGTGCCCACGTGGCGCGTGTACAGCGGTAGCGTGATCAGGGCGAGGCCCTTGGCGAGAATGTCCCCGAACTGATACGCCGCGCCGGTCGTGACGAGGCGCTTCAGGTAGTCGCGCACGCCGCAGAGTCTCCTGACTGACGTGCCAAAGCGACGCCGATGCCGAGCAACGTCCAGGTGAGTGGATCCTCGAGGAAGTCAGCGTACGTCCACGTGTGCAGCACAAGCGCCGCGAAGCAGGCCGCGAGCGCGACGCGGGGCGGCGATCGGCCGGCGCCGCGGAGGAGCATGGCGAAGGCCGCGACGAGCAGCGCGACGTAGATGGCGAGACCAATGATGCCCTGCTCGGCGGCGACCGTGATCGGGATCGTGTGCGAGGCCGAGGTCGCATTTGCGGCGCTAGCTTTGCCGTGGCGCTTGTACTCGATTTCGAACGAGCCCGAGCCGTACCCGTAAAGCGGCCGCTGCGCGAACAGTTCCAGGCCACCGGAGATCAGCTTCGTGCGCCCGCTGGTGGCGTTGCTGGTCGAGCCGCCCGATCCGCTCAGGCCGAAGTGCAGGCTCGGCGGCGCGGCGAGCACGATCACCGCGGCAATCGCGAGCAGCGCGCCTGCCACGTACGCGGTGGCGCGCGCGTCCCAGCGATACGCGGCGAGCACCGCCAGCCCCAGCAGCAGCGCCGCAATGCTCGACTGCGAGAAGCTCGTGATCAGCCCCGCCAGCAACCACGCGAGCACTCCAGCGCCGAGGAGCACATCGCGCCGTCGGCGACTCCACAGCACCACGGTGGTGATCGCGATCATCACCATCGTCAAAAACCGCCCGTAGATGCTCGGGTCGAAAAACAGTGAGTTGACGCGAAAGTAGTTGCCGTACTGGTTCGCCGCGACCACCTTCGGGTTGAGGAACAATGTCTTGCGGTAATACTCGACAAACCCGACCCCCGCGAACACGATCGCCAGCGCGACCGCCACGCCGAGGCACTGCAGCGCGAGCTCGCGCGTAAAGCGCACGTCGCGCAGCAACATGAACAGCAGTCCAAACGGGATGTAAAAGAACGCGACGTTCTCGGCGGCCTTGGTGTGATCGGCCGAATAGGCGCCCTGTGCCGCGTAAAGCACGACGGCGCCGAGGAGCAGCCATTCCAGCGGGATCGGGCGACGCCACGGGGTTTCGGGGGAACGCCGGCTCAGCCACCGCGGCGCGAGTTGACCCAGCGTCCCGGCCGCGATTACCAGATAGAGAGGTATCAACAGGTTAACTGTCCTGCCATCTGTGGATATCGGCAACCTGAAGGGAAGCGCAAAGATCGCAAGCAGCGGAAACGCATCCGGCCGGCGGCGCATCACCAACATGAGCGCGCTGACAATCGCGGCGGCAGCGAGCGCTCCCAGGATGTAGATCATGGCCTGACCAGCGTGAATCCGGTAGGTGAAAGCACCGCGCGACGCTGTTCACGCAAGCTACACCCGCACGTGATATTCACCCGCGGGCGCCGGCGTGCCGGTGTTGGCGGGCGTCACGATCGTGGTGCCGTCGGAGCCGGTGGCGACCGTCTGGACTGTACGCCGTTCCCTCGCGGCCGTTCCAGCGCAGCGAGAACTGTTTGTACCTCACCACCGGTCGATCGCGCACGAGCGTGGCGAGCGTGCTGCCCGCGGAGTCGGTGATCGTGACCGTCACCGCTTCGGCGTGGGCGAGCTTGAACGAGATCAGCTCTTCTTTGATGTGTCCCGATGGAGTTGGCGAGAAGATGGGGGTCAACTGAAAGCGCTGCACCGCGGTCGGCGTGTGCTTGAGCCGCTGCGTGACGATGAACGCGGCGAAACAGGCGAGCACCAAAAGCCCGAAGCAGACCTGCGCCAGCCTGTCCGTGCTCGCTGGGGGATTCGCGAGGCGCGTGCTCCCGATCCCGGGTCCATCACCGCGCACCGCGGCCCCACCGGCGCCGGTCAATCTCGTCCGGCCGATCCCAAATCGCCTGGCGCGAAGCGCTCGACTGTGTCCGAGCGCAATCCGAGACGCAACGTCTCCAGCGAGAGCACGTCGTCCGGGGCGATGTTGCCGAGGTTGCACTCGGTGCCGAACTTGTGCAGCAGCCATACCTGCTGCTCGCGTCTGGGGGCCTCAAAGATCAGCTTCTCGGCATCGATCGCATGCACGATCTCGTCGATCAACCCCGTGCGCACCTCGCCGTCGGCCCTGTAAATACCGGCGGTGCCGGACTCGCGCGCCTCAGCGATCACCTTCCATGCCCCCGCCTGCAGGTCGCGTTCTATCTGCTCGACCCATACGTACGGGGCCATAATGAAGTCGGCGTCCTTGCTGCCGACCTCCGACAGAACTGTGAACCCGTTCGAGGCGAGCGCACGGATCAGATGGGTCTTGATCTCCGGCTCCAGCGCGATCGTGCCATCGGAGACCTCCACGTGATGCAACCCAAGCTCCCGCAGCCACGCGATCAGTCCCTCGACGCGGCCCTGCCTGATCGTCAGCTCGGTGAGCGTGCCGCCGAGCACGACGGGGATGTCACGCGCCGCATAGAGCTCCAGCTTGGGCTTGAGGTTCGCGCTCACCAGCGCAGTGCCCCAGCCGAGCTTGACGATGTCCACGCTCGCGCCCGCGACTTCGAGCAGGCCATCGACCGCCGCGACCGACAAGCCACGGTCGAGCACGTGCGTCAGGCCCAGCTCGCGCGGCTTCTCGGAGCGCTCGGGGATGTCGAGGAAGCCGGCTATCCGCTCGTTTCCCCGCCGCTCGCGCCGAGTTCCGCGGCCTTGTCGGCGCCGGCGACCACCACCACCATCGCGGGGCCGGCGAGCGACGCCACGGCCGTTTCCAGCGGCTGCACCTGCGTGACGGCGATCGCCCGTGCCACCCCCTCGGCGTCGGACCGGTGTCCGGTCGTGTACTCCACGACCGTGACCGGATGGGAGCCGGGCGGAGTCCCGTTCAGCGCCATCGCCTGCGAGTAGCCGCTCTGCTGCAGATCTTTCGACAGGCTGTGGGCGAGGCCCGTGGTATTGGTTCCGTTCAGCACCGCCACCGACGTGGCCGCGGGGCTCGCCGCCGCCGCGGAGTTTTCGCTGTGGTGAGAGCTCGCGTGTTTGTGGTTGTGCGCACCGCGCGTGCTGCTCGAGGCGGTCTTCGCGGCGCCCTGCCCGGCCGATTTCCCGCCGCTCCCCGAGGAGAGGACCAGCACGAGCGCCACCACTACGACGATCACCCCACCGACGATCAGCATCGTGGCGCGGGCCGGAGAGCGGCCGGTGGCCGCCGTGGGGGCCTTTATCTCCCCGCGCCGGGCGCGTGACTCGGCGCTCAAACGCTCCGCCTGTCCGGCCGCCGCGGCAGTGCGAGCCGTGGCCCCGCCAGGGATGCTTCGGCCCGGGACGGCGGGGGCAGGAGGGCGTGATGTGGAGGCGCGACGCTGGGGAGGCACCGAGGCCACCCGGTCTGTGGATTGGGGCGAGGACTCCGACGAGGGCGTGGCTCCCGTGGGAGACGCGCCGGGGGGCGTTGGGGCACGTGGAGTCGCGGCAGCTGGACCGGCCGCCGCGCGTGCGGCGGCAGCCGCGGTGGCGGGAGACCCTGGAGCGGAGATCGGCACAGAGCTCGGGGGTGTCGATGCCGAGGGTCCTTGCGGCGTACTGGGAGACGGCGCCGGCGCCGGGCTCACTGCGCCCGTGGTCGGATCCGGCACAGTCGTACTCGGAGGCGGAGTGCCGGCGGTCGCGGGACTCGCGGTAGCAGGCGTCCCACCCGCCGCCGGAGTTGTGGGAGCGGCGGTTCCCGCGGGTGTCGCCGGAGCGAGCGCTCCGGTCCCCCCAGCCGGGAGGGCACCGCCGGGCGCCGCGGGTGAGAGCGGGGCCTGGCCCGCAGTGGCTGGATCAGCCTGGCCGGTGGTTCCCGGGACAGCCTGGGCGGCCTCCCCGAGCGGGCCGGGTGGGCCCGGCACCACTCGCGTGGCTGCTCCCACGGCGCTTGCGGCCGCAGGGCGCGCGATGACCGGCGTGGCACGCGGCACCTGGCGCACCGGCGGGACTGGCGAGACCTGCTGAACGCGCGCGGCGGCTCCAGCAGTTACACGCTGCTCCAGCTCGGCGGCACGCTCCGGGGCGCGACCGGCCCACTCGCGTAGGCGCTTGAGCTCGCGCGCCTGCGAAAAGAACAGCAATGCAAGGATCGCAATCCCGACCAGCGCGGCGAACGCCGCGATCGCCCCGATCTTGGTGAACGAGTTCGAAAGCGAAAGCGCAAGTGGCAAAGCTGTCATGAATCCCGGGAGTGTATGAGGGGCGCAGGCGCACCGAGCCGCTCGCGGTCGCTGTCGGCGCCGTTAGCCTCTTCCACGCCGAGCTCCGCTGACACCTCCGCCGTCGACGCGCCCGTCATGAGCGCGGGCGGGCGGGGTTCCTCAAGCGCTGGAGACTCCTCGGCGGAGCGGGCTGCTGGAGGGTTCTCGGGCGCTTCGCGGGCGGCGGACAGCTCGGACACCTTCGCGGCCAGTCCCGCCGCGTCGCCCTCGAGCACCAGCAGTCCGATCTCCGCGAACATCGCCTCGACCGTCTCGACAGCCAGCGGCTCGCGCTCGGCGAGCAGGATCTTCTCAGCGACCGTCGGCTTCGAGCGCTCGTACGGGTTGAACAGCTGCTCGTGCAGCTTCTCTCCACCGCGCCGCCCGACGATCTCGATGTCGATGTCGCGGTCGGGGTCCAGCCCAGACAGCTCGATCATCGCGCGAGCCAGCTCGACAATCCGCACCGGCTCGCCCATGTCGAGCACGAATACCTCGGCGCGGTTGGGAGCAGAGGGATCGCCGGTCGAGTGCTCCGCAGCGACGCCCGCGGACGCAGAGTGCTCCACAGAACCGGCGTGGGCCGACGCGGCCGGCACCCCCCCGAGCGATCCGGAGCGGATGATCAGCTGCACCGCCTCGGGGATCGTCATGAAGTAGCGCGTCATCCGCTCGTCAGTCACGGTCACCGGGCCGCCACGCGCGATCTGGCGGCGGAAGATCGGCACGACGCTGCCCGAGGAACCAAGCACGTTGCCGAAGCGCACGGCGTTGTACCTGGTAGCCGGAAAGCGCGCCGAAGCCGCCTCCAGCGCGAACTCGGCAAGCGCCTTCGAAGCGCCCATCACGCTCGCCGGCTGCACCGCCTTATCGGTTGAAACGAGCACGAACCGCCCCGCGCCGAGCTGACCGGTCACGTGCGCCACGACGCGCGTGGCGAGCGCGTTGTTGCGCACCGCCTCAACGGGATTGGACTCCATCAACCCCACGTGCTTGTAGGCGGCGGCATGGAACACGACCGTCGGGCGGTGCTCGGTGAAGACCTCGCGCATGCGCTCCTCTTCCTTACAATCCGCCAGCACCGCGGCGAGCATCGTGCCCGGCACGTGGCGCTCGTCCTGGAGCTCGCGCTGGATCTGGAACAGGTTGTCCTCGGCGTGGTCCACCAGCACGATCCGGTGCGGCTCCACGCGCGCGATCTGCCGGCACAGCTCCGCACCGATCGAGCCGCCCGCGCCGGTCACGAGCACCGTCTCCCCCGCCAGATAGGCACCCACCCGCTCGAGCTCCATCTGCACCGGCTCGCGACCGAGCACGTCCTCCACGCGCACCTCACGCATCTGCCGCGCGAGCGTGCCCGCGCCGCTGGTCTGCAACAACTCGAACACGGTCGGCAGCGTCCGCACCGGGATGCCCCGCAAACGACACTCGCGCACGACGCGCGCACGTGTGGAACCCGGGGCAGAGGGAATCGCGATGATCACCTCGTCGGGCCCTGTCTCGCCCAGCACACGCGGCAGCTCATCCTTGGTGTTACCGCGCACCTTCACCCCGTCGATCCGCAGCCCGCGCTTGCGCGGGTCGTCGTCGAGGAAACCCACCGGTTGCAGGCCGAGCCCGCGGTTGCGCAGGATCTCACGCAGCACCAGCCGCCCACCGTCGCCGGCGCCGACGATCAGGACGCTCCGCTCGTCCTTGCGTCCGCCCCGGAAGGCCGCAAGCGGACGACGCTCGTAGAAACCGCGGGCGAGCATCCGCACGCCGCATAGAAACAACAAACACATCAGGAAGAACAGCGCCACCACGCCGTTCGGCAGCCCGATCGCGCCGGCGTGATGGGGGAAAAAGGCCGCACGGGCCGCAGCACCGCGACCGCGACGACGGTCAGCAGCACGATCGCCAGCACCGCACGCAGCACCGCCTCGTAGTCGCGCTGGCCGGCATAGCGCCAGCGGCGCTGGTAAACGCGCGCCAGGACGAGCACGACCAGGCTCCCACCCAGCACCCACCAGATCGTCCGTTCGCGCAGCAGCTGGTAGTCGTGCGGCAGCTGCGCACGCAGGCCCGCGCCGTTGTCGAAGCGCAGCTCGAAAGCGAGGTAGTACGCGAGCACGACCAGTGCCCCGTCCACCGCGAGCTGGGGCAGAGAGTGCCGGTGAATGGGAAGGGCCGCCGCGCGGATCCGTCGGCGCATTGGGTCAGATTGTACGGGCTGCTCAGTCACTCAGCGGCGACAGCAACAGGTCCACCAGAACCCGCGGGTCGCGTCGCACACGCTCGGCGGGGCGGACCGATGGGTGGGTGGGGTTCGAGTTCCGGGCGCGCTTGCCTAAATCCAGCTCCCCCGGCGCCACCAACTTGCGCAAACGGCCTTCCTCGATCAAGCGCTCGTCAACGGCGCCCAGCCGGCCCTCGAAGGTGGTGTACACAGGCGTCCCCAGCGCGACCGCCTCGCGGTTCATCGTGCCGCCCGCGGAGATCACGAGGTCCGCATACGCGATCAGCGACTGCGCGTCGATCGCGCGCTCGGGCACCACAAACCCGGGCACCCCGGCCAGCTCGCGGCGCTGGGCGTCGACGCGCGGCAGCACCACAGGTTGCACCCCATCCGCCGCGGCGGCTCCCCGCAGGCGCTCGAGCACGCCGGTGAACAAATCGTTCTCGAAGCGGTGATAAAGCGACACCTCCGGCGGCGTACGCACCACGACGATCGGCCGTGCTCTGTCAAGGCCCAGCTCCCCGAGCGCGCCGGGGTCGGGCTCGAAGTCCGCCAGGTAGTACTCCTCCTTGAGCCCTTCGTACGCGCGCACCTTACCCTTTGCGCCGTATCGCTCCAACCGCGCCACCGGGATCGCATCGGGCACCACCACCGCGCGCGCCAGCCGACAGTTGACGTTGTGCTGCACCGTCGCCCACTCGTAGTCGAACATCGTCGCACTCGGCACTCTCAGCAGCGCGGCCGCCACGCTCACGTCGTTGGAACCGTGGCCGAGCGCGATATCGAAGCGTCGCGGCCGCGCCCAGCGCACAAGCGCGGCGGAGCGCGAGAAAAGCCCCGCGGCCTTAGCGCTCAACCGCTCGCCTCGATGGCGCCCAATCGCGGTGTGGGCGATCCGGAAGCGCTCACACAGCGCGATCGTCTGAGCGAAGTCACGCGCGGTGACCTGCACCTCGTGACCTTCCGCGTCCAGGCGCTCGATCACCGGTCGCATGACCAGCACGTGCGGGCTGTTCGTCAAATCGATCCAAACGCGCATCTCGCGGCACGGTAACGCCCCGCGGGCACCGTAGAGCGGTGAGCGGCTGGGTGGGCGGTGGGCGGCAGCCTCGTCGCCACGCCCAGCCACCGGCCAGTAGGCCCGTAAACGCCGGTATCGTGACCTGAGCATGCTCGTCCTGGCATCGGTCACCGAGTCGCTGGTCAACACCACCTCGCACTTCGTGCGCGACGCTGGGCTGCCCGGTGTCTTCGCGCTGATGGCGATCGGCTCAGCCTGCATACCGATCCCCTCCGAGGTGGTCATGTTGTTCGCCGGCTTCGCCGTCGCCGACCCCGGTCAGAGCGCCTCCCACCATCACATGACGATGCTCGGGATCGTCCTCGCCGGACTGCTGGGCACGATGGTCGGTTCCTGGGTCACCTACGCGATCGGCCGCGGTGGGCGCTTGGAGCTGCTCGAACGCCACGGCTCGAAGCTGCATATAGGACCCACCCAAATCACCCGGGCCGACCGCTGGTTCGAGCGCTTCGGAGAACCGGTCGTCTTCTTCGGGCGCATGGTCCCGCTGATCCGCGCCTTCGTCTCGCTGCCCGCGGGCGTCGCGCGAATGCCGTTCGGGCGCTTCACCGTTCTCTCATTGCTCGGCTCGATCCCCTGGGTGCTCGCGCTGGCCCTCGCCGGGCACGCGCTTGGGGGCAACTGGACGAGCGTACGCAAGGACTTCCAGTACGTCGACTACGCGATTCTCGCTTTGATCGTTGTCGGGGTCGCCTATGTGGTTGTGCGCCGGCGCCGCGGTGACCGATCGCAGATCGGCCAGCCGGGTGAGGATTCCGAGCCGGGGCGGGCGGGCTCCGATTCCGACGCCGCCGCCGACGCGGGCTGACCGCACGCAATGGGGTCGCCCGCACGGCTCTCCCTACGCCACGCCCTAGCGCTTGGCCTGGCGCACGGCCCGACCGAGCTGTTGCCGATCTCCTCCTCGGGCCACACAATCCTGATCCCGTGGCTCGCCGGCTGGCCCTACGCCGAGCTCGACCCGGAGCTGCGCAAGTCCTTCGAGGTGGCACTCCACGCGGGAACCGCCGCGGCGTTGCTCACAGATCTCCGCTGCACTGAGCTCCGCCCGGGCCTCGACACGGCGACGGACAGCCTCAATGTGCGCCAAGCGCTGCTGATCGCGCTCTCGTTCATACCGCCGGCCGTCGCCGGGTACACCTTCGAGCAGTTCCTCCAACGGCGCCTCAGCGGACCACCCACGATCGCCGCCGGCCTGCTCCTCGGAGGGGCCGCGATGGCGCTCGCCGACGCGCGCCCGCCGAACGGGGTACGCACGCTGGCGCAGGCCGGCGCGAGTGACGGGGTGCTGCTCGGTCTGGCCCAAATCTGTGCGCTGGTCCCCGGGGTCTCACGCAGCGGCGCCGTCCTCACCGCCGCGCGCGCGCGCGGCTTCAGCCGCGCTGACTCCCATACGCTCGCTCGTCGCACGGGGCTCCCCGTGATCCTCGGTGCCGGAGCGCTCAAGACGGGGCGCCTGCTCGGGCGCGGCGCCCCACCCGGCGCAGCTCGCGCGCTCGCCCTCGGCGGGAGCACGGCCTTCCTCTCAACCCTTGCCGCCACCCGGCTGTTCCGAGGAGATAGCCGGGCCCGGCGCGAGGTGCCGCTCTTGCCCTACTCGCTCTACCGCAGCCTGCTCGCGGCCCTCGTGATCAGCCGCCTGCGCCCACCCCACAATAGAGGCGCATGACGATGCTCGGAACCCTGCTCGGCGGGCGCTACCGCCTCGACGCTCAGATCGGGCGCGGCGGGATGTCAACCGTGTACCTGGCCTTCGACATGGTGCTCGAACGCCCTGTCGCGATCAAGCTGATGCACCGGGAGATCGCCTCTGACTCCGCCCAGCTGGAGCGCTTTCGCCGCGAGGCGCGGTCGGTCGCGCGACTCAGCCACCCCCACATCGTCACGGTGATCGACGCGGGCGAGGAGCCATCGCCCGAGGCCGGTGAGGAGGTGGGGGCTGGAGGGGTTGGAACCCCATTTATCGTGCTCGAGTATGTCGAGGGAGAGACACTCAAGGCGCTGATCCGCCGCGAGGGGCCGCTCGAGATAGCCCGCGCACTTGCCTACGCGATCGAGCTCACGCGCGCTCTCGGCGCCGCCCACGAGCGCCTGATCGTACACCGAGACGTGAAGCCCCAGAATGTTTTGATCGGGGTCGAAGGCAGCGCCAAGATCACCGACTTCGGGATCGCCCGCACACTCTCTGAGGAAGGGCTCACGATGGACGGGCGCGTGCTCGGCACGACCGACTACGTCTCCCCCGAGCAGGCGATCGGACAGTCGGTTACCGGCCAGTCCGACCTCTACTCGCTCGGGATCGTCCTCTACGAGATGCTCACCGGCACGGTCCCCTTCAGCGGCGAGACCCCCGTCGCAGTGGCAATGAAGCACGTGCGCGAGGACGTGCCCGATGTGCAGCTGACGCGAGGAGAGGTCTCCGCCGCGACCGCCTCGGTCGTCGATCGCGCGACCGCCAAGGACCTCGCGCAGCGCTACCCCGACGCGGCGAGCATGCTCGCCGACCTCGAGGAGGTGCTGGCGATCGAGGCCTCCCGCACGGGGCAGGCGACCGGCGAGGTCACGACGGTGCTGCGCACCCTCCCCGGGAGCACACGCCGGCGCCTGCCGTGGCGCATGCGTCACCCCGCGCGCTTTCTCACTTCGCTCGCGCTGCTCGCGGCGCTTGTCGCGCTCGCGATCGTGCTCGCCGCCAACGGGACCCACCGTGGCGTGGCGCCGGATGTCGACGCGCGGCCCGGCCTGACGGCCGTGCCACTCGCCCAGACGGCCGCACACGACTACAACCCGTTCGGCACCGGCCCGGAAAACCGCGAAAAGGACCAGAGCGCGGTCGACGGCGACCCGAACACCAGCTGGAGCACCGAGGACTACTACGACGGCACGCTCAAGAAGGCCGGCGGCACCGGCGTGGGGATGTATGTCGACGCGGCCCCGAACGTGGCAGGGAAGCAGATCGAAATCCAAACGCCCACCCCCGGCTTCGCCGCGCAGGTCTATGTCGCCAACCACATCGACCTGTCCCTGCCCTACGGAAACTCGACCCCGCTCACCGCGCGCGGCTGGCGGGGTCCGGTCGGAGAAGACGCAGACGTCCACGACAGCGCCCACATCCAGCTCAACCTCAGCGGAGCACGCTATCGCTACTACCTCGTGTGGATCACCGAGCTACCCCCCGGCATGGAGTTCGCCTCGCTCGCCGAGCTCACGCTGTTCCGCTGAACGGCGGTCCTCAGAACCGCTGAGACGGGATCGGAGAGCTCTTCATCAAGCACGCCCGCGGCGCTGCTCGTGACGCTCAATCGCCAGCCGACAGAGGCGGTCCAGGAGCTCCGGATAGGCGATCCCCGAGGCGGCCATCAGCTTCGCGTACACACTCGTCGGGGTGAAGCCGGGCATCGTGTTCAGCTCATTCACCAGCACCCGCTCGCCCTCCACGAAGAAGTCCACCCGCGCGAGCCCCTCACAGCCTGCATGTTCAAACGCCTCCACCGCAAGCTCTTGCACACGCTCCCGCGCGCGCGGGGTAATACGCGGGGGCACCTTCAGCTCCATGCCTCCCGGCGCGTACTTTGCAGCGTAGTCGTACCAATCGCCCTCGAGGACGATCTCTCCCGGCTCGCTCGCAAACGCCGGACCGAGGACGCCACACTCGACCTCGACACCAAGGGCCATCGCCTCGACAATCACCAGCGTGTCGTGAGCAAACGCCTCCTCGAGCGCCTGCACCAGCTGCTCGGTGGCGGTCACCTTCATGATGCCCACCGACGAGCCGAAGTGCGCCGGCTTAACGAACACCGGCAGCCCCAGCGCGGCGATCTCGGCGAGCACAGTCACCCGCGCGGCCAACCAGCGTTGCTCGCGCACGCCCACGTACTCGACCTGGTCCACGCCGGCCACTGTCATCAGTTGCTTGAACAGCACCTTGTCCATGCACACCGCCGACGCCGCCACCCCAGCGCCGACATATGCCACATCGAGCGTCTCGAGCAGTCCCTGCACCGTGCCGTCCTCGCCAAACGGGCCGTGCAGCGCTGCGAACACCACATCCACCCCGAGCAACCCCTCGCCCGGACACACGCGCAACCGCTCCCCCCCGTGGCACCATGCGCCGTCACGCTCGATCTGCACCCACAGCACCTCGTGTCCGGCCGCCTGAAGCCCCTCGCGCACCGCGCGCCCGGAGGACAGTGACACCTCGTGCTCGGCCGAACGCCCCCCGGCGAGCACCGCCACCCTTAGCGGCGCCCTCGTGCTCACTGGGGTGGGGTTGGGGTCGGTGGGGGAACGGATGTCGTGGTGGTTGTCGTAGTCGTTGTAGGAGTTGTCGTTGTCGTGGTCGGCGTCGTCGGCGTCGTTTCGGCGGCCATGCCGATCGAGATCGTCACCGTTGCGCCCTTGCGCGCGTGGGCGCCGGCAGGCGGGTTCTGTTTCAGGACGTGCCCGATCTGGGTCGCCTCGCTCGTTGGTTCTGTGACCGACGTGACCGTGAAGCCTGCCCTTTCAAGAGCGTTCGTGGCGGCCACTTCGGTCTTGCCTTCAACATGCGGGATAGCGAGCGCCTTGGGCGCTTTCGCCACCACCAAATTGACCTTCCCGCCAGCGGGCAGCGTCGCGGGTGCGGATGGCGATTGCGACAGCACGGTGCCCGGCGCCTGACTGGCCGAGACCTGAGGAGTGACCGCGCCAACCGTCAATCCGGCCGTGCTCAACGTCGCTTCGGCGGCCTTCAGCGACTGGCCGGTCACGTCCGGTACATGCACCTGGGCGGGGCCACTGGAGACGAGCACGGTGACGGGGCTGCCGAGGAGTACCACGATCCCCGCTGATGGATCCGTCGAGATCACGCGACCCTGCGCGAACTTGGCGCTGGGCTGTTCCTGCGTCGCCGGTTTGAAGCCAGCCGCTCGCAGCTTGCTCACGGCCGTCGCGGTTGTGAGCCCTTCGACGGCCGGCATCTTTGCGCTGCCGGGCCCCGCGGAAACCAGGATGCTCACTCGGGTCCCCTTCCCCACTTCGCTTCCGCCCGACGGCGTCTCGCTGACCACCAGGCCGTTTGGGACCGTGGTGCTGGCGGTCGTCGCGACGGCCGGGCTCAGGTTCGTGCCTCGCAGCCGCGCGAGCGCGGCCGCTTCGGTCTGGCCGATCACGTTCGGCACCGTCACCTGGCCACCAGCGGACGCGAGCAACAGCCCCAGCACCACCAACGCAACGAGCAGTGCCCCGGTGATCGTCCACAGCAGCCGGCGACGGCGACGGTCTCCATCCCCGGAGGGCGCGCCGGGGTCGCTGTCGAAGCGGGCGGCCGGCGGCAGCAACAGCGCGCCCGGATCCACCATCGGCGCGGCCCAACCCTGCGAACCATCCGTCCGCCCAGGGCCCACGGGCGGCGCCACGGCATGTGGCTCGCCGGCCGCGAGGACCGTTGTGGCAAAGGCACCTGTGGTGGCTGGTAGCACCTGGCGGGCCTGCTGGAGCGCTGCGATGAACTCATCGGCGTCGGCGTAGCGCCGCGCCGGATCCTTCGCGAGGGCGCGCAGCACGACCGCGTCCAAGGCAGCGGGCACGCCCGGCTGGCGCTCGCCCGGCGCTCGCGGCTCCGCCGAGACCTGCTTGAACGCGATCGCCACCGCGGTCTCCCCGTCGAACGGAACCACACCGGTGAGCAGCTCATACAGGATGATCCCGATGGCGTACAGATCTGAGCGCCCGCTCACCGTATGCCCCTGAGCCTGCTCCGGAGAAAGATATTGGGCGGTGCCCATGATCGATCCCGTCAGCGTCATCTCCGAGGCGCCCGCCCGAGCGATCCCGAAGTCGGTGACTCGCGCGCGGCCCTCCTCGTCGAGGATCACGTTGTGGGGCTTCAAATCGCGGTGGATCACCCCGCGCTTGTGCGCAAAGCGCGCGGCGCGCAGAATCTGCGTGACGATGTCAATCGCCGCCGCCGGGTCGAGCGCCCCCTGCTCGCGCACAACCGTCTTCAGGGAGCGCCCGGCCACGTACTCCATCGCGATGTAGTACGTCCCGTTCCACTCGCCGCGGTCGAAGATCCCGACGATGTTCGGGTGCGAGAGTCCGGCGGCGCTGGAAGCCTCGCGGCGAAAGCGCTCGACGAACTCCTGGTCTTCGGCGAAGTGATGGTGCAGCACCTTCACCGCGAGCTGGCGGCCGAGCAGCTGATCCTCGGCGAGGTACACGTCGGCCATTCCTCCCGAGCCCAGCCGCGACAGCACCCGATAGCGCCCGTCGATGATCGTCTCCGGTTCAATCATGGAGCAGCACTTCCATCACCTGCCTGGCGACCGGCGCCGCGAAGGCGGCACCCTGGCCCGGTACATGTTCGAGGGTCACCGCGATCGCCACCCGCGGATTGGCAGCGGGCGCAAACGCGATAAACCAGACGTTGTTGATCGCCGTGCCGATCTGCGTCTCGGCAGTGCCGGTCTTGCCCGCCACCTGCACCCCGGGAATCTGCGCCTCGGTGCCGGTGCCTTCGTTGACCACCGCCTCCATCATGCTCGTCACGGCGGTCGCGGTCGAGGGTTTCATGACAACCGACTGCACGCGCGCGGAGACCTGCTGCACGGTGCGCCCGTCTGGGTCGACGATCCGTTCGGTCAGGTGCGGGACCATCAGCCGGCCGTGGTTGGCCACGGCCGCGGCGACCTCCGCCATCTGCAGGGGAGTCACCGCGAGCTTGTCCTGTCCGATTCCCATGCGACCGACATCCACGCGCGCGTTTGTGGGCGGCAGGATCTTTTCTCCGAGATACTCGCCGCTGGCGGACATCTCATCGGTCGGGTAGTCGAGCTCGGGCTTGCGATCGAAGCCGAAACGGCTCATGTAACGTGCCAACGTACGCTTGCCCAGCCTCTCGGCCACCTGCGCCCACACCGTGTTGACCGATTTCGCCAGCGCTTCGGTGAGGCTGATCTGCCCGTAGCTCTCGTCGTCGTCGTTTCCCAACGGCAGCCCGGAGACCAGCAGGCCGTTGCGTCCGCTCAAGGTCGACTGCGGGCTGAACTGTCCTGAGTCGATCGCCGCGGTGGCCGTTACGATCTTGAAGGTCGAGCCCGGCGCGTAGCCGAACTGGGTGGCGCGGTTGACCAGCGGCGTGCCCTGCCTGTCTTTGGCGAGCTTTTCATACGCGCTTGCCGAGCGCAGCGAGTTCGGGTCGAAGCTCGGCATCGAGACCATCACCTTCACCGCACCGTCGCGCGGGTCGAGTGCAACCACCGCGCCGTGGTGTTCCCCCAGGGCCGCGATTGCCGTCTGCTGGGCCTTCGGTTCGAGCGTCGTGATGACTTCATCGCCCTGCGGGCGCTTGCCCTGAAGCTGGTCGAGGATCGCCTGTAGGTTCGTGCCGGTCTGGCCGTTCAACGCGGCAGTGCGGAAGCGCTCGAGCCCGGACTGACCAATACCGGTGTCGAAGGAATAGCCGATCGCGGCCGCAAACGCTTCCCCCCTGGGATAGTTGCGCTCGTAGGTCCCTTCTCCTCCGCGCACGCTGCGCGCGAGCACTGCGCCGTCGGCGGCGACGATCCTGCCACGATCGATGCGCTCCTGCTCGAGCAGGCCGCGCGCGTTGAGCGGATTTCCACGCAGCGAGGAGGCTTCGAAGATCGTCCAGCGCGAAGTGAAGGCGACGAGCAGCGCAAACAGCAGGACGACAAGCCCATACAAACGGACGATCGGCCGGTTCACCGCCGCCGCCTCATTCGAGCTGTTCCAGTTCGAGGCTGTGCATCAGATCGGTCGCGTCGCCTTCCGAGCGCAGCGAGTGATCGAGCAGTGTCCGCCGCCGCTGGGCGCTTAGCGTCGAGGCACTTAGCCCGGAGACGAAATCCTCGCTGTAGAGCTTCACGCCGCCTGGAAGCTCGTAAGGAAAACCGTTGAACAGCGTAACAAGTCCGCGGCTGTTCGTGCCGATGAAGTAGACCGACTGCGAGGCCAGGTACGCGCCCGCACCGAGTAAGGCCAGCACCCCGAGCACAACCGCCGCCGCGCCGGCCGTTCGCAGACGTTTCTTGCGCCGAGCATTGGGCTGAGTACCCGGCGAGGGGCGTCGTGGTTGACGTGGGCTGACGCGCCGGCGAGCCTTCGGCTGGTCTGCGCTCACGGATTTGGGGGACGAGGATGGCTCGGGCGGGTGCCCCTCGGGAAGACCTCCGATCTCCGTATCGGTGGTGCGGGATGACTCCGCGCCGGAGTCACTCGCACCCAACGCCGGGACGCTGGTCAACGTGGCGGGCCCGTCCACGAGTGAGGATGTGGCCACCTCCACCTCCTCGACGCGCACCAGCACAACCGTGATGTTGTCCCGTCCTCCCGCCTCGTTCGCCGCATTGATGAGCGCCTCGCCAGCGTCGCGCAGCCGCGGGTGGGCTAGCAGGATCTCGGCGAGGAGGGCATCGGAAACCATCGTCGTGAGGCCGTCGCTGCACAGCAGATACACGTCCCCGTCGCGAGCGCGGTAGGAGCGGGTGTCGATCTCGACTTCCGGCTCCGGCCCCAGCGCGCGCGTGATGACCGAACGCTGGGGGTGCTCGACGGCCTCCTCGGGAGTGAGCTTGCCCTGGCGTATGAGTTCGTCAACGAGCGAATGGTCGTCGGTCAGGCGCAGCAGCTCACCGCCGCGCAGGCAGTAGGCGCGGCTGTCGCCGACGTGGGCGATCGCCACCTCCTCTGCGCCCACGTACACGGCCGTGAGCGTCGTACCCATGCCCGCGTGCTCGGCGCTCACCTGGGAGCGCTCATGGATGCTGACGTTCGCCGCGCGTGCGTATGCGGCGAGACTGCCCTCGGCGTCCGTCGTGTCGTGGAGGCCATGCCGGAAGGACTCGACGGCAAGCCGCGAGGCGACCTCTCCGGCCTGTGCGCCGCCCATGCCGTCCGCCACCACGAACAGCGGCGAGCGGGCGAGCAGCGAGTCCTCGTTCGCGCGCCGCTGAAGCCCCGTGTCAGTCCCGACGTACTGCTCGGCCACGCGCAGCATCCGATCAGTCCACCTCGAACGTGAATTCGCTGTCGCCGATGCGCACGCGGTCACCCGGGTGCAGCGGCCGGGCGCTCTGCAGCAGCTCCTCATTGAGGTAGGTGCCGTTGGTGGAGTGAAGGTCCTCGATGACCACTATGTTGCCCTGCTGGTACAGCCGCGCGTGGCGCGAGGAGGCAAACGGGTCCTCCAGGCGAATCTCCGCCCGATCACCACGGCCGAGCACGATGTCGCCGTCGAGGTCGTAGATCATCCCGGGATCGTGCCCGGGGGCGCGCTCCACAACCAACTTTGGGTCTCGGTGGGCAACGTCGGCGCTGCCAAGTGTGGACGCCGAGTACAGCCCGGTCGCGTCGGCCGGAATCGCGGTCCCGGTCGCGGGAACTCCGCCACCACCGCGCAGGTCTTTCAGCGCACTGCGCGCCACCCACAGCAGGAACAGGTAGAGCACGGCGAGGAAGCCGAACTTCAGCGCCACCGATACGGGCTCGAGCGTGCTCATCCGAGCTCGAAGACGATCTCCGTCGAGCCGATCTCGACGCGGTCTCCTGAATGCAGCGGCTGCGCACCGTGGATCGGGCGCCCATTGACGCGCACACCATTGGTGGAGTCGAGGTCCTGAAGCGTCCAACCTTCAGGGTGCGGGCGGATCTCGGCGTGCCGGCGGGAGGCCCCGGCATCCTCCAGGACGACGTCGCAGTCACGGCTGCGTCCGATCGTGCCTCCACCGGGCGGCACGATCAGACGTCGTCCACCGACCGCGAGCAGCGCCCTGGCAGCGCGCCGCGCATGAGCTTGGTGGATGGCACCCTCGCGCGCCTCGCGGCTGCGCACCGATGTGCTGTAGATCATCGTCTGTCCATGTTCGTCGGGTGGGCTGGGATCCTGCGGCTTGGATGGGTGAGACTGCTCGTCGTCACTTTGCCCGTCGGGGCGGACTAACCGCGCCTGGATCCCGAATTCCCCGAGCGCCAGGCGCTCATCGGTGTAAAAGGTGATCAGTGGCGGTGAGGCGAGGATCAGCTGCTCGCGACGAGCATGCTCGAGCAGGTAGCCGCACAGCTCGTCGATCACCTCGTGCTCGACTCCGTCGTAGCGGGCGCGGTCCTCCGGCGAAAGCCACACCGAGTACTCGTTGGGCACGTACACCCGCGAGACCGAGGCGGTACGGTGCTCGTCCATCTCACGCGCGAGCTTGCGGGCGAGCTCCATCGGGCGCACCTCGGAGCGGAACAGGCGTCCAAACCCGCCTTCGACGAGGTTGGCGATCATGGTCTCGAGGCTCTTCAATGGGTTCATCACAAAGGTGGACGAGATCCGGTCCCGTGGTCGTGCCCTGCCAACTTTAAGGGCCCACCTCGATGGGAGCGTACGGGGCCAGGAGATCGGCGGCTCAGACAGGGCCACGCAAGGCACGCGCGAGGACCGCGAGTGTGCCGCCGGCCAGCGCCCCGAGGATCGCGCCACGCGGAGTGGCAGAGGAGACGTGCACCGACAGCCCAAGGTGACGGGGTGAGGAGGCGACGAGCAGCCCAGCGGACCAGATAGTGGCGGCCACCACATCGAGTACGGCGCTGCGCCCGCGCACAACCCATGTCAGCAGCACCGCGCCCGCAGCCCACACGCCCGCTCCGACCAGCACGCTGAGACTCAAGGCAGGGCCAAGGACATGCACGGCGGCGCTGCTCAGCGACCCCTCCCAGACGGTTCGGGCAGGCGTGCTGGCGGGGGCGCCCAGCCACAGACGCCGGTTCAGCAACGGCTCGGCCAGGGTCAGCCACCAGAAACCGAGTGCGGCGAGTGCGGCGCGCTCACGCCAGCGCGCTCGCTGGCCCGCGAGCGCGGGGAAGACGCCGGCCAGGCCGGCCAGACCGAGCACCGGCGCGAGCGTGGCCGTAAGCCATCCGAGTCCAGAACGGCGCGGCAGCAGCAGCAGTGGAACGAAGGCGGCGAGCAGCAGCAATGCGGCACCAGGACGACCGACCCAGACCTGCCAGACGATCGCCGCCAGCGCGCACGCCAGCCACACCGCGCGTGGCAATGCCAGGCGTCGCAGCGGGTTCGATGGCAGCTCCTCCTCGTGCTCCTCATTCGCCAAATCCCGATCGATCCGAGCCGGGGAGCGACGCGAGCGCTTCAGGCCGCGCGCGAGCGCCTCCTCGAGCGCCAGGTGCAGATCCTCGAGCGTTCCGCGATGTTCGGGCGCGGGGGAAAGCGCAAGGTCGATCGCGTGTGTGAGCGAGCGGGGCAGGTCCCCGCGCCTGCGCTCGAGTGGCGCGAGCGGACGGCCGATCCGACGTACCGTTGCGGCCGGTGTCGCGCCCCGCACCGGGTTGACGCCAGAGAGCGCCTCATACAGGACCAAGGCCAGCGCATAGAGGTCGGCGGGCGCGGCGGCCTCCCGTCCCTCACTTTGCTCTGGCGCCATATAGGCGAGCGTGCCGAGCACGTCCCCGGTGCGCGTGAGCGCGTCTTCGCCAGCCAGGCGGGCACCGCCGAAATCGGTCAACTTGGCCACCCCGCCGCGCTCTTCGGGATGATCGGGAACGAGCACGTTCTGCGGCTTGACGTCGCGATGGATCACGCCGCGCGCATGTGCGTGGGCGAGTGCGTCGGTGAGCGCAAGTCCGATCTCGATCAACTCCTCATCGGCGAGCGCGCGGGCGGCGATCAGCTGCGCGAGGGTTTCGCCGTGAACCAGCTCGGAGATCAGGTAGAACGCATCCGGCGCGGCGCACGCCTCGTGCAGGACGACTATCGCCGGATGCGCCAAGCGTGCGCTGGCGAGCGCCTCGCGGCTGGCGCGCTCGCTGTCGATCGGATCCCCACCCGCCCCGAGCGAAATCCGCTTGACCGCCACTTCGCGATGGAGCAACTCATCGTGTGCACGCCACACGACCCCAAAGCCGCCGGCGCCGAGACGTTCGAGCAGGCGGTAGCGGCCGAGCACAAGCGTCTCTTCCCCCAGCAACCCGTCCTCAGCGGAGCGCTGGCGGACATCCCGCCCCACGCTCGCCGCCCGCACGGGAAACGTAGTATCCGGCCCAGCGGGCATACGGCCCAGGGGGTCGGGTCGGGCGTGGACGAGAGTGTCGAGCGAGTCCACCGGCTCCTGCGTTCGCCGCCGGCAGGCCCACTCCCTGCCGCAACTCGCAGGAAAAGCCGCAGTGACCGAGAAGTTGCAGAACCACGAGGGAGATGGCCGGGAGTCATACTTGGCCCTTCCAGGAACCCCTGCAAAGGAGCGATTGGCTTTTGTCGTTCTTCGACGATGGTGAGGAGACAGCGCCTCGACCGCAGGCTCGAGTGCCTCGCGCGCCGCAGCGACCCCGGCCGCGCCGTGCCCAGCACAGCGGGAGCTCGCTCGGACTCGACGAGCACACGCTAATGGTGCGCCGTCGCGTGGCGGCTGCTGCCGGCGTGGCGCTGCTGATCGTGGTCGTGCTGGTCGTGAACGGCTGCTTGAAAAGCCAGCAAACGCAGGCGCTGGAAACCTACAACCGGGACGTCAGCCGGATCGCGCAGGAATCAAGCCAGCAGGTCTCCCAGCCGTTCTTCTCGGCGCTCGCCGACGCAAACTCCAAGTCGGCGCTCGATGTGGAGGTCCAGCTCGACCAACTGCACATCCAGGCGCAGAACCAGGCCTCAAGCGCGAAGGACCTGAGCGTGCCTGGCGCGATGACCGCCGCCCAGCGTGACCTGCTGCTGGCGCTCGACCTGCGCGCCGAAGGAGTGGCCAAGGTGGCGAGCCTCGTGCGCACCGCGCTCGGCGGAGCGGCCAAACAGGCGAGCACGCCGATCGCTGGGGATATGGAGATCTTCCTGGCCTCTGACGTGATCTACTCCCAGCGCGTCGCGCCGCTGATTCAGCAGACGCTCACGGCCAACGGCATTCAGAATCAAAGCACCACCTCCAGCCGCTTCCTCCCCAACCTTGGCTGGCTCGAACCCATGACTGCCCTCGCGCGCCTCACCGGGCAGGCGGCCAGCAGCTCCCCGAGCGGCGTTGCTCCAGGCCACCATGGCAGCGTGCTCAAGGGTGTGAGCGTTGCGACCAAGACACTCGAAGAAGAACCGGCGCTCAATCACATCAGCGGCGGGAGCAGCCCGACCTTCACGGTGATGGTCGAAAACGACGGCGAATTCCCCGAGACCGACGTAAAGGTCGACCTCACCGTGACGGCGGGAGGCAAACAGCTGAAGGCCTCCCACGTGATCAACATGACCGAACCCGGAAAGACCGTCAACGTCGAAATCCCCGTATCAGGGGTTCCACTCAAAGCAGCCTCGAAGGTCGAAGTCCAGATCGAGCCGGTGCCCGGCGAAAGCAACCACGAAGGAACAAAGGGCACCTTCTTGGGGATCTTTGAATAGCCCGGCGTCGTTGTCGGGCCCCGCGGCGAGGGCGGATGCAGGGGCGAGCGCATCTGCATCACCAGCGGCTAACTTGTGGCGATGATCGCGTCGATCAACGATACCCAGGGAATCATCGCGATCGCGGCCGGCGCCGTGGCAATCGTGGCACTGCTGGCGTGCGTCACGCTCGCCGTCGGGATGCGACGCCTGCGTCGGACCCAGCGGTTGGTCCTCGGCGAGCAGGGCCAACGCGACGTGGTGGCCCACGCCGCGGCGATGCAGGACGCGTTCGGAGCGCTGCGCGAGTACGTCGAGGATGTCGCCTCGCGCCTGGATGGGCGGCTCGCCGGAGCCGAGTTGGCGTTGCGGGGAGCGATCGCGCACCGGGCACTGGTGCGCTACGACGCCTACAACGAGCTTTCCGGGCACCAGTCGATGTCGATTGCGCTGCTCGACGAGGAGCAGTCGGGAATCGTGCTCTCCTGCATCCACCACCGCGATCAGGCGCGCGTCTACGCCAAGCAGGTGCATGGCGGACGCAGCGAGCTGGAGCTCTCGCCCGAGGAGGCCGAAGCCGTGCGCCTGGCGCTTTCCCCGCCCGCGGGCGGCGATGGGGTCTGAGGATCTGTCCGAGAACCCCTCAGCTCGCGTCCCACGGGCCGCTGAGGAGGTATCTCGGGGTTCTCGGATAGTTCCTAAGGTCGGCTACCTCGGACCGGCGGGGACCTTCAGCGAGGAGGCGCTCCTCTCCAGTGCCGCCCCGGACTCCGTCGAGCCCGTCCCGCGAGCGAGCATCTACGACACGGTGATGGCGCTCCGTCAGGGGGAAGTCGAGTGGGCGATCGTGCCGATCGAGAACTCGCTCGACGGCTCGCTCAGCGTCACGCTCGACCTGCTCGCCGACGAGGCCGGGGACGTGCAGATCGTGGGCGAGACCCTGCTCACTGTCAGACATTCGCTGATCGCGGGGCAGTTGCTCGAGTTGAAAGAGATCGACACGGTCCTATCTCATCCGCAGGTCCCCGGGCAGTGCGCGCGGTTTCTGCGCGGCGAGCTCGCGCACGCGCGGGTTCTCCCCGCCAGCTCGACCGCGGAGGCGGTAAGAGAAGTGGTGCAGAGCGGCGAGCGTGGGCGCGCGGCGTTGGGCACGAGGCTGGCGGCGAATATCTACGGAGGCACGGTCGTGCGGGATGGGGTGCAGGATCGAGATGACAACGAGACGCGCTTTGTCTGGCTGGCACGATCAGGGAAAGGAGTGTCTCTGGTGCCACCGCTGCGCGCCACCGCTGCGCAGAGCAGCTGGAAGACCTCGTTGGTGTTCTGGGGCGCCGGGGCGGAGCACCCTGGCTGGCTGGTGCACTGCCTGGGTGAGTTTGCTCGCCGAGACATAAACCTCACGAAGATCGAGTCGCGCCCCCGGCGCGAACGACTCGGGCACTACATGTTCTTCGTGGACCTCGAAGGCAGCCTGCCTGCCGATCGGGCGGTCAGCGACGCTGTGGCGGGCGTACGCGAGATCTGCGAAGAGGTACGCGTGCTTGGGTCCTACCCAGCGGCGTAGGGCGTGCGGGTCGATACACTCCGCGCGCAGTGGATACCACCGTTCCACTCCCACCACTTCGGTCCGTGTCGCCGCTGCAGTACAGGCGACGCGGGCCTGACAGTGGCCAGGTGCTCGTGCTCAACGCGACCTTCGAGCCGATCAACGTCTGCTCGGTTCGGCGTGCCGTAGTGCTGCTGCTGAAGGACAAGGCCGAGCTGCTGGAGCGGGGTGGCTGGGAGTTGCACTCCGAGAACGCGACGCTCGCGCGTCCGGTCGTGATCAGGCTGGTCAGCTACGTCCACGTCCCCCGTGATGCCCACCGGCGCAAGATCACCCGCCGGGCCGTGTTTGCCCGGGACGGCTGGACCTGCCAGTACTGCGGCTCGCACTCGAACCTCACGGTGGATCACGTGATCCCCCGCTCCAAGGGTGGGACTTCCAGCTGGGAGAATATCGTCGCCTCCTGCGCCCCCTGCAACCGGCGCAAGGGCGACCGGCTGCCCAAGCAGGCGGGGATGCACCCGCGGCACGCTCCGCGCACGCCTCGCGCGGAGATCTTCATCCACGTTGCCAGCCCGACGATCCCGGTGGCATGGCTTCAATACCTGCCCCAGGCCGCTTGACCAACCGTTAACAGGGCGAGGGGCGCCTCGACTCGAGGCGCCCCTCGCCCAACTCGCCCAACTGCCCTGACTGGAAAGACCGAGACGGTCAAAAAGGCTGCCGGGGGGACCACAACCGGCGAGCGTCTCGGGGTGTCCCGGGTTGGATTCCGCTAAGCGGTCCAGCCTGTCCGACCTAGCGGCCGGTCACCTCCAGAGTCCCGTAAAGACTGTCAGCCAACGTTAGGACCACCTCCTTTCTCTGGTCTGGCCAGAGTAGCGGACGAAGGCGACGTCCGGCAAGTCTCCTGCGCCGCTACTGGTCCTCGATCACTTCGTCGGCGCCGTCGGCCTCCGCGGCAGCTGTCTCGTCGGGCTGCTGGAGGGTGGCCGGGGTCTCTGTCGAGGGCGCGTCCAGAGGACCGTCCGCCATCGGTGCCTCGCCAGGTTCGACATCGTCGACGACGAGCGCGATCGCGCTGACGATGTCGTCCTCCTTGAGGTTCATCACGCGCACACCAGTCGCTGAGCGGCCCTGCTGGGAGATGCCTCCGGCGGACGTCCGCTGGACCATGCCGCCGACTGAGATGAACACCAGCTCATGGTGCTCGCGCACGACGAGCGCGCCCGCGAGACCACCCTTTTTCTCGGTCAGGCCGATCGTCTTCACGCCTTTTGCCCCGCGCTTGGTTTTCCGGTACTGGCTGATCTGGGTGCGCTTGCCGTAGCCGTTCTCGGTGACGACCAGCAGGTCCATGTCGTCGCGGGCGACGTCCATCGCGATCACCTTGCCGTCCTTGCCGACATCCATCCCGCGCACGCCGGTGGTGTCACGTCCCATCGAACGAGCGTCGGACTCGGCGAAGCGCACCGTCAGGCCGGCGCGCGAGGTCATGATCACCTCGTCGTCGGGGTCGACCGCGCGGACGGCGAGCAGTTCGTCGTCGTCGCGGATGTTGATCGCGATGATGCCGTCGGCTTTCATCGGGGTGTTGTAGGCGAGCAGCTCCGTCTTCTTGACCGTGCCGCCCCGCGTAGCGAACACGAGGTACTTGGTCTCGGTGAAGTCGCGCGTCGACAGCACCGCCTGGATCCGCTCGTCTTCGCGCAACGGCAGGATGTTGACCAGCGCGCGCCCCTTTGCCGTGCGTTGCGCCTCGGGCAACTCGTAGACCTTGGAGCGGTAGATCTTGCCGCGGTTGGAGAAGAACAGCAGATAGTCGTGCGATGAACACACGAACAGGTGCTCGATGAAATCACCGTCCTTCATGTCCATCCCGGTCACGCCGCGCCCGCCGCGCGCCTGCTGGCGGTAGGTGGCCAACGGCAGCGACTTGATGTACCCAGTCTGGGTGATCGTGATCACCATCTGCTGGTCGGCGATCAGGTCCTCGATGTCGATCTCGTCCTCGGAATGGGTGATCTCGGAACGGCGCTCATCGCCGAAGCGCTCCTTGATCTCCGTCAGCTCCTCCTTGATCACGGCCAGCACGCGCGACTCGTCTCCGAGGATCGCGCGCAGCTCGGCGATCCGCTCGGTCACATCGGCATGCTCCTGTTTGATGCCGTCGGCCTCAAGGGCCGTGAGCTGGGAGAGGCGCAGGTCGAGGATCGCCGTCGCCTGGATCGGGCTGAGCTCGAAGCGCTCGACCAGCTGCTCGCGGGCCGCGTCCCGGTCGCGCGAGGCACGGATCAATTCGATGATCGCATCGAGGTGCTCGAGCGCGGTCAGCAGTCCCTCGAGGATGTGCGCGCGCGCCTCCTTCTCTGACAGCTCGTGCTTGGTGCGGCGGACTATCACCTCGCGCTGGTGGGCCACGTAGTTGTGGATCACCGCGCGCAGGTTGAGCGTGCGCGGCACGTTGTCGACGAGCGCGACCATGTTCACACCGAACGTGGACTGCATCGGCGTGTGCTTGTAGAGCTTGTTCAGCACGACCTTCGGGATCGCGTCGCGCTTGAGCTCGATCATCAGGCGCATGCCGCGCTTGTCCGAATAGTCGTTGAGATCGGAGATCTCTGGGATCTTCTTTTCGCGCACCAGCTCGGCGATCTTTTCGATCAGGCCGCCGGGTCCACCCTTCTTGACCATGAACGGCAGCTCGGTGACGACGATCGCCTCCTTGCCCTGCTTAAGCGGCTCGATGTGGGCGCGCGCCTGGATCCGCACGCGGCCGCGGCCGGTCTCGTAGGCATCCTTGATCCCGGCGCGGCCGAGGATGATCCCGCCGGTGGGGAAGTCCGGGCCCTTGATGTGGCGCATCAAGCCCTCGACGTCCATGTCCGGATCGTCGATGTAGGCGATCGTCGCGTCGATCACCTCGCGCAGGTTGTGCGGCGGGATGTTGGTCGCCATACCGACGGCAATACCCGAAGAACCGTTGACGAGCAGGTTCGGGAACCGTGCCGGCAGCACGAGCGGTTCGCGCCGCGAGCCGTCGTAGTTGGGCGCGAAGTCGACAGTGTCCATGTCGAGGTCACGCAGCATCTCGGTGGCGATCCGAGCCAGCCTTGCCTCCGTGTAGCGCATCGCGGCTGCCGGGTCGTCGTCGATCGAGCCGAAGTTGCCCTGGCCGTCGACGAGCTCGTTACGCATCGAGAACTCCTGTGCCATGCGCACGAGCGTGTCGTAGATCGCGGAGTCGCCGTGCGGGTGATAGTTGCCCATCACCTCGCCGACGATCTTCGCGCACTTGGCGTAGGACCTCGTCGGTCCCAGGCCGAGCTCGTTCATCGCGTACAGCACGCGTCTGTGGACCGGCTTCAGACCGTCGCGCACGTCGGGCAGCGCGCGGCCGACGATCACGCTCATCGCGTAGTCGAGGTAGGCGGTGCGCATCTCCTCCTCGAGCGCGCGCGGTTCGATGTTGCCGCCGCTGAGGGTCTCAGGCGTCGCCATTTAGTAGTTCACCCCCTTACACATCGAGGTTTGCCACTGCCCGCGCGTTGTCCTCGATGAACGCTCTCCGCGGCTCGACCTGGTCGCCCATCAGCATCGAGAAGATGCGATCGGCGGCGAACGCGTCCTCGAGCGTGACCTGCGCCAGCGTGCGCGTCGACGGAGCCATCGTGGTTTCCCCGAGCTGATCGGCGTTCATCTCGCCGAGGCCCTTGAACCGCTGGAGTTTGATGCCCTTCTGCGCGACAGTCATCACGGACGCACGCAGCGCCTCGAAGGTGGGGGCGGTCTCGCGGGCCTCACCCAAGCGGACGTCGAACGCGGGGGTGCCAGCGAGCTCGATCAGCTGCGCGTGGACGCGCGCGAGCTGTCGGTACTCCTGGGAGTCGAACAGGGTGCGCTTGATGCGGTGGGTGCGGGCGAAGCCGGTCTTCGCCTCGACGGCCTTGACGCGGATCTCGAGCGGGTCCTGCTCGACGAGCAGCTCCGTCGCGTGCGTCTCGCCGTCGGCGCCGGCGCGGCCCAGCACCTCGATCGCCGCGGCGGCGCTCATCACCTGTTCGTCCAGCAGCGAGGACTCCTCCAGGAACTGGACCATGTCGTGGCCGTGGACGGCGCGGAGCGAGGACGACCAGCCCTCATACTGCTTGAGCAGCCGGGAAAAGCGCTGCCAGCGGGTTTCGGTGAGCTTGAACGGGGTGCCGTGGCGGTCGAAGACGTCGAGCTTCTCCCACTTGTCCGCCAGCAGGATCTCCTCGAGCTCCGAGTCCTTTTCGATGTAGCGCTCGCGCGCGCCCTGCTTGAGCTTGTACAGCGGCGGCTTGGCGATGTAGACATAGCCGGCCTCGATCAGCTCCTGCATCTCGCGGAAGAGCAGGGTCAGTACCAGCGTACGGATATGCGCGCCGTCGACGTCCGCATCGGTCATCAGCACGATCTTGTGATAGCGGGCGTTCTCGATGTTGAACTCGTCGCGCACCCCCGTCCCGATCGCGGTGATGAGAGCCTGGATCTCGGCGTTCTGGAGCACCTTGTCAATCCGTGACTTCTCGACGTTGAGGATCTTGCCGCGCAGCGGCAGCACGGCCTGGGTCGAGCGGTCGCGGCCCTGCTTGGCCGAACCCCCGGCGGAGTCGCCCTCGACCACGAACAGCTCGGCCAGCGATGGGTCCTTGACCGAGCAGTCGGCGAGCTTGCCCGGCAGCGTCGAGTTCTCCAGCGCCGACTTGCGCCGGGTCAGATCGCGCGCCTTGCGGGCGGCCTCGCGGGCGCGCTGCGCCTGGACGGACTTCATGATCACCGCGCGCGCCTCCGACGGGTTCTCCTCGAGGAACTCGCCCAGCCCCGTGTTGACGATCGACTCGACGAAGCCCGCCATCCCGGGGTTGCCGAGCTTCGTCTTCGTCTGACCCTCGAACTGGGGGTCGCGCAGCTTGACTGAGATCACCGCCGTGAGTCCCTCGCGGACGTCCTCACCGGAGAGGTTGTCCTCTTTCTCCTTGAGCAAGCCCTTCTCGCGCGCGTACTTGTTGAGCGTGCGCGTCAGCGCCGAGCGGAAACCCGACATGTGCGAGCCGCCCTCGCGGGTGTTGATGTTGTTGGCAAACGAATGGATCGACTCCTGGTAGGACGAGTTCCACTGCATCGCGATCTCGGCCGCGCCTTCCTCGCCCTCGCCGGCGAAGAAGATCACCTTGCGGTGGACCGTCTCCTTGTTCTCGTTCAGGTACGAGACGAAGTCCTCGATCCCGCCCTCGTACTGGAACTCGGCGCGGTGCCCCTCGGCGCGCTCGTCAACGATCGAGATCTTCAACCCGCGCGTCAGGAACGCGGTCTCGCGCAGGCGCTCCTCGAGCGTGTGGAAGTCGAAGTCGAGCGACTCGAAGATGTCAGCGTCCGGGAGAAACGTGACGGTCGTCCCCGTGACCCCGCCGGCGGGCAGCTTCGCGCCCTTCTGCAGCTCGTTCTGGGGCGCCCCGCGCGAGTACTCCTGCGACCAATCGTAGCCGTCGCGGCGGATCTCCACGAGCAGGCGTTCGGACAGCGCGTTGACGACCGACACGCCGACGCCGTGCAGGCCGCCGGAGACCTTGTAGCCGCCGCCGTCGCCGAACTTGCCACCGGAGTGCAGCACGGTCAGCACGACCTCGACCGCCGGGCGGCCCTCCTTCTCGTGCATCGCCACGGGAATCCCGCGGCCGTTGTCGACGACCGTCACCGAGTTGTCGGGGTGAATCGTGACGGAGACCTCGGTGCAGTAGCCGGCGAGGGCCTCGTCCACAGAGTTGTCCACGACCTCGTAGACGAGATGGTGCAAGCCCATCACGCCAGTCGAGCCGATGTACATGCCCGGGCGCTTGCGCACCGCCTCGAGGCCTTCCAGCACCGTGATGTCCTGCGCGTCGTAGCCGGCGGCTGCCTCCGTCATCGACGGGTCGTTGACGCCACCCTTGGTGGCGCCACCCTTGTCAGAGCTGTCGCTGCCTACGGTCAATGGTCCCTCGATGACGTGAGAACGCCCCGGAATCCCGGGTGCGAAGACCACGGGCCGGGGCGGGGGAAGTGTTTAGGAAACAATAGCACAGCGGGGTCCTGCATCTGGGTCCACAAGACAGGATAAATCCCTGCAAATAGCCACAAAATGAGGGGGCGGCCGGAACTCTTGTCCTGAATCGGCGAGCCACGCGCCGGCACTCGACCCTTGGACGTCCTCGCGCGTGCTCAGCCGGTTCGACAGCGCAGGTCGCGGATCGCCTCCTCGCCGAGCGCTGCATTGAGATTTACGACCAGCTCGCCAGCCATCAGGTCGAGCTCCTGAGCCCATACCGAGGCGGCGCAGGTCACCGTGAGAATACCGTGACGCTCGGCCGTGGGGCGGGCCGCCGACGCAATCGCGGGACCAACTGTGCGGTCCCATATTTCCTGCACGCGGGCGAGGGTCGTGGCCGGCGCGAGCGTGGACGTGAGCGCCTCGAGCGCAGTGGAGAGGGGTCGCGGGGCGATCCTCATGCCGCCAGCGCCTCCTGGAGGATCGCGCCCGCGGAGACGCGCAGTCGCGTGACCCCCCCGGCACCGGCGCCGGGCACGTGCGCAAGGTCGGTTGTGGCGATCACGCTCTGCCCGCCGCAGGAGAGCTCGCGCGCGAGCAGCTCGCGACGCTCGGAGTCGAGCTCGCTCATCACGTCGTCGAGCAGCATCAGCGGCGTGCGGCGGCGTTCGCGGGCGAGCACAGTGCGCTCAGCCAGCAACAGGGCGAGCAGGGCGAGGCGTTGCTCGCCCTGGGAGCCGTAGAGGCGCAGCTCGCGTCCGTCGCGCAGGAGGGCCAGCTCGTCGCGGTGGGGTCCGTGGCTGGTGAAGCCGCGCTCGAGATCGCCGGGTAGGCGAGCCTGCAGCTCGGCGACGAGCTCGTCCTCGTCTGCGGCGCGCGAGCGGGGACGGTAGTCGATGCTTGCCGCTCCGGTCAGACCAAGTTGGCGGGCGCGTTCGGCAAACGGCTCGGAGAGGAGGGCAACGGCGCAGTCGCGGTGCCCGCGTAGCGTCAGCGCGTGGCGGGCCAGCTGCCGGTCCCAGGTGGAGATGCTCGCGTGCGAAGCGCGGCCGGCGCGGATCCCGCCGAGCAGGGCGTTGCGCTGGGAAAGGACGCGCGAGTAGGCACGCCGGTCGGCGGCACGGGCGGGCCAGACGGCAGCCACCACTTGGTCGAGATGGGCCCGGCGTGTAGCGGGTGGGCCCTTGAGCAGCTCAAGCCGGTCGGGGAGGAAGACGCTCAGCAGCGGCCGGGTCTCGACGTCGAGCAGCTGCTCGACGGGCGCCCCGTCGGAGCTCATGCGCTTGGGCTGACCCGGCTCGAACCCGACGCTCAACTCGTGTGCGCGCGAGCCATCGGCGAGCTGCACGACGACACGGGTGGTCTGAGCACCGAAGCGCACCAACTCGCGCTCGTTACGGGTCCGCGGCGAGCGCCCAGCACACCCGAAGTAGAGCGCCTCGAGGAGGTTCGACTTGCCCACGCCGTTCGGGCCGTGAACCACCGTCAGACCCTCGCCGAGATGGGCTTCGGCGCGAGCGTAGGTACGGAAGTCGCGCAGCTGCACGCTGACCACGCGCACGGGATCTCCTAACTCACGCGTTCAGCCTGATCGGCATGATCAAGTAAACGAAGTCGCCTGAGTCCGGAGACTCGATCAGGCCGGGCCGGAGGGGACTGATCAGCTTCAATACGAGCTCGTCCGACTCGATGCTCTCGAGACCGTCGCGCAGGAACTCAGGGTTGAAGCCGATCTCGAAGGGCTCGCCGTGAAAGGCCACGGGGACCGTCTCTGAGGCCTCGCCCACGTCAGGGGTTTGGGCCGAGACGGTGAGCTCGCCCTCGCGAAAGCTGAGGCGCAGCGGCGCGTTCTTCTGGGCGAGCAGGCTGATACGTCGCGCAACGCCGGTAACCTCGGCGCTCGAGAGGCGCAGCTCGTGCTCGACCGACTCCGGGAGCAACTGGCGGTAGTTGGGAAACTGGCCGTCGATCAGCCGTGAGGAGAGGACGATCTCGCCGAGCTCAAAGACAACCTGGTTCTGCCCGACGCTGACGGCGAGCGAGTCGCTCCTGACTTGCTGTGCGATGTGCGCCAACTCCTGCAGGGCGCGGGCTGGAACGTTCGCCTCAAGGCTGCCATCGAGCTGGGTCTCGAGTGCGGTCTGCTTGACACTGAGGCGGTAAGAGTCAGTGGCAACCATCCGCAACTCCTGGCCGGACGCCGACATCAGGATACCGGTGAGAACGGGGCGGGTCTCATCGCGGGAGGCGGCGCGAGCCACACGCGAGATCGTCTGCACGAAGGCCTCGGCCGGCAGCGCAATGCGGGTCTCCGCCGAGGGCGCCGGCAGGCGAGGGAAGTCCTCAGCGCGCAGCGTGCGTAGATGAAATGTGGCTGAGCCCGAGATCAACTCGACATCTCCCTCTGCGCCTCGCAGCTCAAGCGTCAACCGGTTAGCGGGCAGTGATCGAACGACGTCGAGTAGCAGACGAGCTGGAAGGACCGCGTCGCCAGAGCCGGTCACTTCGGCATCCAGTGGGACCCGAAGGCCGATCTCCATATCAGTGGCGAGTAACTCTGGAGATGAGCCATCGCGAGCTGAGATCATCACGCCGGAGAGTGCTTGGACGGCACTGCGAGTTGACGCAACACGCGTGACGGTTTGCAGTTGAGTGAGTAGCTCACTCGCTGAGAGAGATAGCTTCATATTTGGGATCTATGGGAAGACAAGAAGAAGTAATAGAGGCTGTGAACTTGTGAACTTGGCTTGCTGATCAAAGAATCGCTGAGATGGGCTGTGGGTTGGCTGTGGATAGAGATGGAGAAGTCTCTCAGGTGGGCCGGTCGATGGTGGTTGATTGTGGTTGATTGTGTGTGGAGCTGAGCTGATTAGAGAGCTTCTCCACGGCCTCACGTGAGGCATCGTCAGTAGCGATACGAGCGGTCGTGCGCCGCCAGGCGTGGAGAACTGTGGTGTGGTCGCGACCACCGAAATGACGGCCGATTGAGGGCAGTGACTCGCTGGTCAGCTCGCGGGCAAGGTACATGGCCACCTGTCGCGGCCAGGCGATACGCGCTGTGCGGGCCGAGGAAAGAAGCTCCTCGGAGGAGAGGCCGAAGTGCTCACATGCGGCTGCCTGGATCTCCGCAACCGACCGACGGCGCCGATCCTCGAGCTGCCTGGTGGCTGGGTAGAGGTTGTCGAGTACTTTCCTAGCCAACTCAACGGTCAATGGCCGGCCGGTGAGTGAGCTGAAGGCTACAATTCTGATCAGGGCGCCCTCGAGCGCGCGGACATTGAGCGTCACTCGTTCGGCGATCGCTTGAAGAGCAAGCGGGTCGGCGAGCTCGATGCGGTCGTGGTGAGCGCGCTTGCGGAGGATCGCCAAGCGGGTGGCGAGCTCGGGCGGTTTGATGTCGGCGACGAGGCCGGCCTCGAAGCGCTCGCGTAGCCGATCCTCCAAGGCTTGGAGATTGTGCGGCGGACGATCGGAGGTGAGCACGATCTGCCGGCCGGCGTCGTAGAGAGCGTTGAAGGTGTGGAAGAACTCCTCCTCGGTCTTGGTCTTGCGCTCGAGGAATTGGACGTCATCGAGGAGCAGCACGTCTACCTGGCGGAAGCCCGTCTTGAAGCCCTCGGTTTGCCCATCGGAGAGGGCGAGCAGGAACTCGTTGGTGAAAGCCTCGCCGGTGGTAGCGCGCACGGTGAGACCAGGGTTGTGGGCGAGCAGCAGGCCCGCGATCGAGCTCAGTAGGTGGGTCTTGCCGACGCCGGGGGGCCCGCAGATGAAGAGGGGGTTGTAGGCCTGTGCGGGCATCTCGGCGACGGTCAGCGCAGCGGCGTGTGCCAGCCGGTTGCTGTCGCCGATTACGAACTGGTCGAAGCTGAGCTTGGGATTGCCGAGTGGCCCGCCGCGAAGGCCGCTATCGGGTTCTGCTGGGGTTGTGTCGAGAGCGCCGTGCGAGCGGGACTGCCACCGGTGCTCGCCTCTGCCGCCACCACTCGCTCCGGAGGAGCTGGTGAGGATCTTTGTTCGATCACTGCAGTCGTCGGCGTCCTGACTTGAGACGAGCTCGAGCACCACATTGGGGCCGATGACGGCGGCGGCGCAGGACTGAAGAGCTCGTCCGAAGCGGGCGCGGATCCATCCACAGGCCTGTGGTGGAGCTTCAACCAGCAGGCGCTCTCTATCTCCAGAGAGCTCGCGCACGCGGAGCGCCTTCAGCCAGATGCGGTAGGTGGACTCATCGACCGCCAAGGCGAGCTCGGCTTGCACGCGTGACCATATGTGCTCCAGCTCGTCGCTCACGGCAGCGTCAACCCGCTCCTCCCAGGGAGAAAGTGATGGCAACTATTCAAGGGGGACCGCGGACGGCCCGGTCCGGCGACTATAACCAACGTTCGCCTTCGCCCGATTGCGCCTGGTCGCAATTGGCGGAAAAATTCAGCAGCGCGCCGGCGCGCCTATACTTCAGCGCCAGCACTATGAAGCGCACCTATCAGCCCAAGAAGCGCAAGCGGGCCCGTGCTCACGGGTTTCGCGGTCGCATGCTCACGCGGGCGGGGCGTCTGACGCTGAAGCGCCGTCGTGACAAGGGCCGCAAGCGCCTCTCCACTTGAAGCTCGCCGCGCGATGAAGCCGCGATCTCCCAGCCGTGGCCGCCTGTCGCGCAGTGCCGAGTTCGAGCGTGTGTACCGGCAGGGTCGATCGACGGCGAACCGCTATCTGGTGCTCTACAGCTTTCCCAACGAGGCGGCTGAGCGCCCGCGACTGGGACTGTCGGTTTCACGTAAGGTCGGCGGCGCGGTGCAGCGAAACAAGGTCAAGCGACTGTTGCGGGAGGCGTTTGCGCACGCCGAGGCAGAGTTGAGCAGCGGGCAGGACATCGTCGTGGTGGCCCGTCCGCAGGCACGTGAGCTGGCCGACCGTGAGGGCCTGGCCGGGATCGACGCGTCGCTCACCGAGTTGATCGAAAAGGCCGGGTTGCGCGGTGGCCCGATCGCGACGTCAGACGAGCGTCTGCAGTGAGCACGCCGCCCACCATGACGGGAGCTGCGACGAGCACCAAAGGATGGTCGGCCAGGCTCGCGCGGGCGGTGGTGCTCGCGCCGATCTGTGTCTATCAGCGGATCATCTCGCCGGCGATCGGAAGACGCTGCAAGTACGAGCCGACGTGCTCGCGCTACGCGGTCGACGCGATCAGGGAGTACGGCATACTTAGGGGCTTGGTACTCGGGATGTGGCGGTTGCTCAGGTGCAACCCGTGGAGCCACGGCGGGTACGATCCGGTGCAGTCCCAGCGAGTATTCAAGATTGGTCCCCGCTCAGGCTGAGAACGCGCGCGGCTCCTGCAGAGCAGCCCAGTCACCCACTTTTCAAGCCAAGCCAGAGTCGCAAGCAGCATCATAGTCACGCCAGCACAGAGAGAGCCAGGCCACCAGCGCTATGCCCATCTTCGCCAACATCATCCAGCAGGCGTTCTCGCCGCTGATCAGCCTGTTCGAATCGATCATGGTGTTCATCCACGCCCACCTCGTGGGCGGCAGCTGGGGTCTGGCAATCGTGGGGCTGACCGTGGTGACCCGCGCGGTCCTGGTGCCGGTGACGTTCAAGCAGCTGAAGTCGATGCAGGAGATGCAGCGGCTGGCCCCGGAGATGAAGGCGATCAAAGAGAAGTACAGCGAGGACAAACAGCGCCAGCAGCAGGAGATCATGAAGTTCTACCAGGAGCACAAAATCAACCCGCTCGCCTCCTGCCTGCCGTTTGCCCTGCAACTACCGGTATTCATCTCGCTCTTCTACATGCTGCGGACCGACTTGAAGAAGCACATCTGCGGCCCAGGCATGGAAGCGGCGTATCACGCGCACCACAAGGCCGGCGAAACACTCTCAAAGTTCATCGAAAACGAGACGTGCAGCAAAGTCGCGCCGCACGTGCACGCAGCGAAATTCCTGTTCCTGCCCGACATCACGGCCAAGGCGACCGGCGTGGCGCTGATCGTGCTGATCGCCCTCTACATCGGTTCGCAGATCGTCTCGACGCTGATGGCGACCGCCTCGGCCGACCCGAACCAGCGCCGCATGATGCTCCTGCTGCCGCTGGTGATCGTCGCGTTCCTGTTCAAATATCCAGCTGGGCTGCTGGTGTACTGGATCACGACAAACAGCTGGACGATCGTGCAGCAGTACTTCATTCGCCGTCGCATGGGTCCAACTCCGGCCGCGCCTGGTAAAGAACTCGGGGCCGGAGGTGGCGGAGGCTCCCCCAACGGCAAGCCTGACGCGCCTCGTGGCGGGGGCTCGAACAAGGGCGAACCGGCGCTGGCTGGCGTGGGGGGCGCAACGAGCGTGCCTCCACCACGCGCGCCGCGCAAGAAGAAGAAGCGTTCGGGCAGGCGACGATGAGCGACGAGGACCAAGCCGGCAGTCCGGATGCGGACGCCGATGAGCTCGAGCCGGCGGCGGCGCTCGAAGAGCTGCTCGAGGAGGTCGCGGATGGGCTCGGCCTCGATGTGGAGGTCGAGGTGCAGGAGGGCGACGGTGTGCTGCGAGGGAATCTGCGAGGCGACGATGTCGGCCTGTTCATCGGTCGCCGCGGACAGACGATCGACGCCGTGCAGCATCTCGCTCAGAGAATCGTATTCCCCGGGGGTCCGTCGCCTGTGCGCGTCGCGATCGACGCCGACGGGTATCGGGAGCGCCGCGCGGAGTCTTTGCAGGCAGAGGCCGAGGAGGCCGCCGAGGAGGCGCTGCGCTCAGGCCGACCGGTGGAGCTCGACCCGATGCCGGCCTCGGAGCGGAGGATCGTCCACGAGTACCTGCGCGAGCGTGGCGGCGTTGAGACGCACAGCGAGGGCGATGAACCCGAGCGGCGGCTCGTGGTTTCGCCGCTCGTTGGTTGACCCGCCACTGGACCGTTTCACGTGAAATCATCTGTTCCCGGTGAAACAACCGCCCCGGCCGCACCGGGGCGGAGTTAGGTTCTCCCCGTGAGATCACCGCAGCTGCCCACGCTCGGTGAGCTTTATGGGTTGGGTGATCGTCAGTTGGACCAGTTGGACGCGGTGCTGGGTGGTTTGGTGGAAGACGAGCACGCCCCCACGGCCGTGCGCGACCCCGGGAGGCAGTGGACGTCCATCTCGCCGACTCACTGGTGGCGCTGAAGTCGACCGCCTCCGTCGCAGGCGGAATCGCCGACATCGGGACTAGGCGCCGGCTTCCCAGGGCTGCCGCTGGCGGTTGCGTCGCCGGCGGCGAAGTGCGGCTGGTGGAGAGCCAGAGCGAAGTGTGCCGTTTATCGAGCGGTTGATCGCGGCGGCCGGGGTCGACAACGCTGCGTGGTCGCGCGTCGGGCAGAGGAGTGGGCTGAGGGTCTGAGGCGCACACGACGCAGTGATCGCACGCGCCCTGGCGCCGCACCTGTGGTGCTGGAGTATGCGGCGCCGCTGCTCGAACATGGAGGCGTTCTCGTGGACTGGCGCGGTCGACGCGACGTCGGCGCAGGAGGCGGAGGCGGTCGTGCGCGGCCGAGCAGTTGGGCATGCGCCTGCTCGAGATACGCCGCACCGAGTCATACAAGGGCGCGCGTGCCCACCACCTGCACGTTTTCGAAAAGGTCGCCGAGACCCCTTCGCGCTTTCCCCGCCGGGCGGGCGTCGCCCGCAAACGGCCCCTTGGTTGCTGATAGCTTGCGCTCGATGGGCACCGTCTATGCGATCGCCAACCAGAAGGGCGGGGTGGGCAAGACGACGACGGCGGTGAATGTCGCCGCGTGCATCGCCGAGGCTGGGCGCGAGACGCTGTTGGTCGATGTCGATCCGCAGGCGAACGCCACAGTCGGATTGGGTCTCGCGCGGTCGCAGGTGCCGGGGTTGTACGAGGTGTTGACGGGTGAGGCGACGGCGGTGCAGGCCCTGACCGACACGGCGATCCCCGGCTTGCGGGTGCTGCCAGCCGGGCCGGGGCTGGCGGGCGCGAACGTCGAGTTGCCCAGGATCGAGGGGTTCGAGCAGCGTCTGCGCGAGTGCTTGGCGCCGGTCAGGGATCTGTTCGAGTACATCCTGCTGGACTGCCCACCGTCGCTCGGTCCGCTGGCCGTGAGCGCGCTGGTGGCGGCGGATAGGGTGATTGTGCCGGTGCAGACCGAGTACTTCGCATTGGAGGGGTTGGCGGGGCTGCTGGAGACGTTGGCGCTCGTCCAACGCGAGCTGAACCCGCGGTTGACGGTGGCGGGGATGCTGTTGACGATGCACGACTCGCGCACCCGGCTGGGCCGGGACGTGGAGCGCGAGGTGCGCGAGCACTTCCCGGAGCTGGTGTTCGACACGGTGATTCCGCGCAATGTGCGGGTGGGCGAGGCGCCGAGCTATGGGTTGCCGGTCACCCACCACGATCCCCACAGTGCGGGCGCGGCGGCATATTTTGAGTTGGCGAAGGAGGTCGCCGCCCGTGGCTAAGCCAAAGCCGGGGATGGGACGCGGCCTGGAGGCGATCCTGTCGGTGTCGGGCGAGGGGGCGAAGCCCCACGCGGACGAGCTGCGTGAGCTGCCGGTCGAGCTGATCGTCGCGAACCCAAGTCAACCACGGCGGCGGTTCGACGAGGAGGCGCTGCAGGCGCTGGCGGGCTCTCTGGGCGAGCGGGGTGTGCTGCAGCCGGTGCTCGTGCGGGCAAAGCCCGGCGGGATGTATGAGCTCGTCGCCGGCGAGCGGCGCTGGCGAGCGGCGAAGATCGCCGGTTTGGAGAAGATCCCCGCGCTGGTGCGCGCGCACGGGGACGCCGAGGCGCTGGAGCTGGCGCTGATCGAGAACATGGCGCGCGAGGACCTGAGCCCGATCGAGGAGGCGCGCGCGTGCGCGGCCCTGGTGGAGGAGCTCGGGCTGACGCGCGAGGAGGTGGGACGCCGCGTGGGACGCAGCCGCGTTGCGGTGAGCAACCTGATGCGACTGCTGGACCTGCCCGACGAGATAATCGAACTGTTGGAACAGGGCGCCTTGAGCGAGGGCCACGGCAGGGCGCTGCTGCTGGCCGAGGATCACGCCGCGCGCAGGAGCCTCGGGCGCGCGGCCGTCGAGGAGGGATGGTCGGTGAGGGTCGTGGAAGCGCGCGCGCGGCAGAGCAACGCCGCCGCCGGCAGCGCGAGGGGCAAGACAGATGGCAAGACAAAGGCAGCGCGCGCATCGCATCCTGACCAAGTGCAGGCGGCCCAGGAGATCGCGGAGGCCCTCGCCGGCGTGCTGGGCGCTGAGGTCCAGGTGAAGCCGACTCGCGCCGGGGGTTATCGCGCGGAGCTCGAGTTCGCCACGCCGGAGGAGGCGCACGAGCTTGCGCGCCGGCTACGCCCGCGCGGAAGCGGCCGCTAGAATCGGCGGCCGCGGGCGATTAGCTCAGTCGGTTAGAGCGCCTCTCTGATAAGGAGGAGGTCCCAGGTTCGAGTCCTGGATCGCCCACTCAGCGGCCACTCCGGGGGAAAGTTCCACACTTAGGAACTCTCTGCCCTCGCCAGTGAGCCCTACAAGGGTCGTCCGGCGAGTCGCGGCAACCGGGGCTAAGGCATCGGGCACGTGCTGCCGATGATGGGCTCGTGATCTCCTTTACTCGCTCGCTCTCCCAGCTGGCCGGTTTTTCCTCGGCTGCCATGCGCCGTCTGGCGCTTTTCCTCTGCACCGCGACCGCGCTCTCCCTCTTTGCGGTCACCACGCCCGCAGGCGCCGTGGTGAAGAAAGTGCCCACGGGTTCGGGCACCGAAGAAGTGACCGTCGGTCTCCAGCCCCGCAGCATCATGCTGCACGTCGGGGCCGAGGTGGGCGGCGAAGAACCGAAAAAGTTCGCCAACCTACCGGCGCGCCGGTGGTTACATCGAACAAGACGTACGCCATCTACTGGGATCCAACCGACAATTATCACGGCGACTGGCAGGGTGTGATCGACACGTTCTTCCAGAACATGGGCACCGCCAGCGGCTCACGCGGGAGTGTCTTTGCCGTTGACGCCCAGTACACCGACGCCGCTAACCAGCATGCCGATTACGCGGCCACCTTCCAGGGCGCCTACACCGACACCGACCCGTATCCGACGAGCGAACAATGCGTCGATCCACATCCACTGGAAGGCAATAACTACCCATGGAACGAACCAGCCGCGATCACGTGCATAACCAACACGCAGATCGAAACGGAGCTCAAAACCTTCATCGGCGACCACAAACTCCCGATGGGCATCGGCACGATCTTCTATCTTCTGACCCCCCCCGGCGTCACCGTCTGCCTGGATAAAGGTGGCCCCGAAGGTCATTGCTCTGATTTCCATGGCACGACTACCGAAGTCATGGAGTATGAAGAAGAAAGAAAAGCTACCCGGAACGCCTGGAGAAGTACGAAAAGGAAGACAAAAAGTAAAAGATACTACCCGAGACGACTGAAAAAGTACGAAGAAAATAAAGTCGAAGACGAAAGACGAAAAAGTAAACGACACCGAAACTGAACCCACCATACCAGCCGAACCCGTACCTCCCCACAGAACCTTCCAGCTATTCGGACTACGAAAAGAGCTTCTGCAGTTACCACTCGGATATAAATCCAGGTAACCCGGCAAATGGCGGCCCCGGCACGATTCTCTATGCGGCGATCCCCTGGAGCGCAGGCGGGCTCGCCGATGGACATCTACCGTTTTCAGCCCAGACGCCGGCCTACAACTGTCAGGATGGGGGCTTCAACCCGAGCAGCAAACCGATCGAGGAACCGGAGAAGGCAAAGGAAAAAACCTCCAAGGAAAAAACTGAATTCAACAGAAAAGGACCAAGAAGAAAAAACCGTGCAGGAAAAAGCTGAAGTGCTCGCCGGCCCTCACGAGGAGGAGCCCAACCAGGTTACCTGCCCCAGCCCGGACGGCTACTGCGACACCGGGTTGGCTGATCTGATCATCAATCAGATCGCTGTCGAGCAGCAGAACATCGTCACGGACCCGCTCCTGAACGGCTGGCAGCAGCAGAAAGGAGAACGCAACGAGGCGACCGACGAGTGTCGCAACTTCTTCGCGGACCTCCTGGGCGGCAGCGTCACCGCCAACCCGGAAACGTTTGCCGGCACGCTCTTCAACCAGACGTTCGGCAAGGGCAACTACTATCTGAACGATGCCTTCAATCTGGCCGCGCTGAACCTTCCCTATCCGGGGATCTCCTGCCTGCACGGTATCCGCCTCGAACCGAAATTCACCGCTCCGAACCCGGTCAATTCCGGTGAAATCGTCGGCTTCGACGGCATGGAGTCCGACATCACGCTCAACGAGGGCACCATCTACACGGGAACGACGCCCAGCACGACGTACGCCAAATACACGTGGAATTTCGGGGATGGCACTCCCGAAGTCACGGGCTTTGCCCCCGGCGCCCCGTCGCTGAACTCTCCCGAAACCTATCCGTGCGCCGAGCCGTGGCTGACTCCGTGCGCCGCGAGCACATTCCATTCCTATCAATATGGCGGCGTGTACACCGTGACGCTCACTGTGATCGACACCGGTGGCAACACAGAAAGCGTGAGCAACGAAATCACAGTCATCGGCCCACCCGCGCCCCCGCCACCCGGCTGGTGGCTCCTCCGGTGGCGCCCCCACGGGCGCAGCCCCCGGCGGCCGGCTCCGGCTCCTCCGCTACGGCCCCCGCCGCCACCACCAAGCCCCCGCTCCCCGCCCCGGTGGCTACCGCCGCGGCCGTGTCGCAATCGCTGCGAAGCGCTTTGCGCAAGGGCCTAGTGGTCGGCTATTCGGTCAACGAGCAGGTCGCCGGCCAGTTCCAGGTTCTGCTCGCCGATAGCGTCGCCAGCCGGATCGGTCTTCACGGCGCACCGGCGACCGATCTGCCCGCGGGCTCGGCCCCGTCGATCGTGATCGCGAAAGCGATTCTGATTACGACCAAGGGCGGACGCGGCACGGTCAAGATCAAGTTTGGCAAGAAGACTGCCGCGAAGCTGCGCAAACTGCGCAATGTGACGTTGACGCTCAGGCTCGTGGTCCGCAACGCCTCCTCCCACAGTCCCCTCACCACGACGGTGCTCAGCACTGTCACGCTGTCACGCTGACGCCGACCAAACCCGCTCGCGTCAGTCCGGCGGCGGGTTCTTGCGCTTGTCTCTCGCCTTCTCGCGGAACACGAAGTGCCACAGCGCAAACAACAGCAGATAGCCACCGACGATCGAAACGATCGAGACGACGGCCAGCGCCGAGTTGTTGCCGGTCACCGATTCCCCGTCGAGGGCGATCGGTAGGACCAGGGTGAGGGCCAGGAGGTTCATTGCGACTCCCGTCGTGGCCTACAGCCCCTGCGGGTGGCGCACGGCGTAGCCCTGCAAAGACGGCGTCGCCACCAGCCAGCGGGACGCGTAGGGGCCGCTACGCCCCGCCGTGTCGAACCACATGCCGTCGACATCCATGAAGGTGTGCCCGGCGTTGGCGTAGATCGTGATCCAGCGACCCGGCCCCGGTTCTCCCCAGGTGGCCAGGTCGCCCGAGACGAGCGGAGCGCCGAGCAGGCCGCCCGCGGCCAGCGCATAGCTCACCGAGCCCGAACAGTCATACCCGTTGGCGATGAACGACGCGTGCCCTCCACCCCAGATATAGGGGAAGTCGGCAATCGCGTTTCCACCGGCGATCACCTTCTGCACGACTTCCGGCACGCCTGCGGGGATCGGGATCGTGCCGTTGCCGCCGACCGACTCGCCGCCGGCGACGGGGGTCAGCTCCTGACGCTGCGTCTGCGCCGCCGCGCGTTCGACCGCGTGCATCTCGTTCAGCTCTCGCTTCACTTCGGCGTCGGAAGGCGCGCCGGCTGCGACGACCGCTTCGCCCGCCACGCTCGGCGCGCTCGCAGATCGATGGTGCACCGACGCCGGCAGGGGAAAGCTCTTGGCTTCTTCGGGATCGCGGACCTCGGCCACGTCGACCCGCCCGTTGGGGGTCTTTACGACGGTCGTCTTCAGATCGCCTGGCGCGCTCGTTTTTGTGGTGGGCGGATCCGTCTTTGCGCTTGCTGTGGATCCGTGCCCGCCGGACCCCTTGCCGGCCCCACCGCAGCTGGACAGGGCCGCGACGACCAGCAGGCAGCCCCATCCGGCGATCACCTTCGGCCCCGATCTCATCCAGGTAAGGCTAGCGGGAGCATCCGCCTAGGAGTGCCGCTACCCTGCATGGATGTGCGACGAGGCGACCGCCGTGGAGATTCGCACGCACGTTCGCCTCCTCCAAGGCATGCGGCGCCCGGCCAACTGGCTCCAGCTGGTCCGCTTCTCGATCGTGGGCGCCAGTGGGTACGCGGTCAACCTGATCCTCTACGCCCTGTTCGTGAGGAAGCTCGGCGTCGAGTATCTGGCGGCCGAGACCGTGGCATGGATCGTCGCCGCGGCCAACAACTTCGTTTGGAACCGTCATTGGACATTCAAGGCGGGCGATGGACACGTGCACGCTCAGGCGATGCGCTTTTTTTTCGTCACCCTGGTGGCGCTGGGCTTCAATCTGCTCATGCTGCGGATCCTGGTGGAGAGCGCCGGGTTGGACAAGATCGTCGCCGAGATGCTCGCCCTGGCCGCCTCGACACCGCTCAACTTCCTCGGCAACAAGCTCTGGAGCTTTCGCGCGTAGATCGGTCCCCACCCGCCCCCGAGACTCCCGCATGGCTGGGAGGCCCGCAGCGGGTACTTATACTCTGGACTTCCCCCTCTGGAGGAGATTCTGTTGCAGGAGATGGTCATCTACGGCGTCAGCTTCGATATGGTTGGCAAGCAGCCGATCGTGCTCCTGAAGACGGCTGAGGGCAACAAGTTCCTGCCGATCTGGATTGGTCACCCCGAGGCTGCCTCGATCCTGATGAAGCTCCAGGGCGCTGGCACTCCGCGGCCGATGACCCACGACCTGCTGTGCGACATCCTCGGCGAGCTGGACGTGAAATGCACGCAGGTCGCGATCACCGAGTTGCGCGAGAACACCTTCTTTGCCTCGATCACCCTCAGCGCCGCCGGTCGCGAGCTCGAGATCGACTCTCGCCCGAGCGACGCGATCGCCCTTGCGGTGCGCTCCGGCGCGCCGATCTACGCGGCGGATGAGGTGATCGCCGAGTCCGCGATCGAGTTCGAGCACAACGTCGACGAGTCAGAGGACGTGGTCGAGAAGTTCAAGGAGTTCTTGGACCACGTCTCGCCCGAGGACTTTGCGGCGGGAGACTCTTAGGTCGCGCGCGTAAAGGCGCTGTTCAGAATCCGCGCCACCAGCAGATCGAGCCAGATCTCCGCAGCATCCGCGGCCAGCGGCAGCAGGCTCGTTTCGGTCAGGCCGGGGACGACGTTCGTCTCCAGCACGGTGAGCTCGCCGGTCTGCACCTCCAGCATTAGGTCCACGCGCGCGACGCCGTGGCAACCGAGCAGTCGGTATGTCTCCAGGGCGAGCTCCTGCGCGCGCTCGGCGACGCCATCGGGCAGCTCGGCCGGGCAGACGAACGTAGTCATGCCAATTTCGTACCTGGATTCGTAATTGTAGAACTCTGTCTCTCGTGGAATCGCCTCGATCACGGGAAGCGCGATGGGGTCCCGGGCGGGCGGGCTTCCATTCTCGCCATCGAGCACCGACACCGCCAGGTCACGTCCCTTTACGTAGCGCTCCAGCACGACCTTACGGTCGTATGACAGGGCTCCCACGATCGCAGGTGGCAACTCCTCGCTCGAATGTGCGAACTTCACGCCCAGCGCCGAGCCCTGGCGCGCGGGCTTGGCGACCATTGGAAACCCGAGCTTCCGCTCAATGGCGGGCAGCGCCGCCGCCACGCCGAGGTCTTTGACCGCGCTCTCCTTGAAGGCGCTCCAGTCGGGAGTTGGGATACCCGCCTCGCGCATCAGATACTTCGCCAGCGCCTTGTCGGTGGCACGCATGCACGCCGCCGGCCCCGAGCCGGTGTAGGGGATGCCGATCGTCTCGAGCAGCCCCTGCACGGTCCCGTCCTCGCCATCCCCTCCGTGTAGCGCAATGAAGGCCGCGTCGGGTTTGGCCTCGATAATTTGCGCCAACATCTCCGGCCCAACATCGATCGCTACGACCTCGTGCCCAAGCGCTCGCAGCGTTTTCTGCACACGTTCCCCGGAGCGGAGTGACACGGTACGCTCCAGCGCCCACCCACCCTTGAGCACGGCGACCCGCTTGGCGTTGTTCATCGGTTCTTTCGCCTGCGAGTCGGTCCAGGCTGTTGGCGACGAGGCAGCGGCACAATATCGGCGAGACTTACACGCGTCTCGGCGTCCATGGGCTCGGCCGCATTGCGTGAGGGGAACGTGTCTGTTCCGAGCAGGCCGGCATCGGCGTCAATGAGCGACGCGATCCGCTGGATACCCGCGCGGATGTCCTCATCGGGCACGCCCGCAAAGTTCAACCGCATCGAGCTCGCGCCGCGATCCCCGTCCATGTACGCGGATCGGCCTGGTACAAACGCCACACCGTGGCTGCGCCCCATCAGGTCGGTCGTGTCCACCCCGTCGAGTGTTGCCCAGATGAACAGCCCGCCCTCGGGATGTGTCCAGCTCGCGCGCCCGCCAAAGTGCTCTCCAAGCGCTTGGAGCATCACGTCGCGCCGGCGCCGGTAGAGATCCTTCAGGCGCCCGACGTACTCGATCCAGGCAGGGCCGCCTGCGGCGGCCCGCTCGGCGAAGTAGGCGGACACGAACAGCTGGGTCATCGGCGAGCTGCACAGGTCGGTGCCCTGTTTGCCGAGGTTCAGCTTCTCCAGCACCGCCCGCGGCGCGACCGACCAGCCAAGGCGTAGGCCCGGGGAGAGGATCTTCGAGAACGTGCCCAAATAGATCACGAGGTCCGAGGACACGCCGTCCCCGAGTAACGCGTCCAGCGAGTACAGCGTGGGCAGCGGCTCGCCCTCGTAGCGCAGCAGGCCGTACGGGTTGTCCTCGAGTACCAGCAGCTCGCGCTCGCGCGCAACCTCGACAAGCCGCCGCCGGCGCGGCAGCGACATCGTCACCCCGCCCGGGTTCTGGAAGTTGGGGATCGTATAGATGAACTTCGGCCGCTGCCCTTGCACCGCCAGGCGGTCGAGCACCAACTCCAGCTCGTCGATCGGCATCCCGTCGGAGTCCATCTCGATCTGCACGACATCGGCCTGGTAGGCGCCAAACGTCGGCACGGCGCCAGGGTAAGTCGGCGCCTCCGCCACGATCACGTCGCCGGGATCGATCAGCGCCTTACAGACGAGGTCGATCACCTGCTGTCCGCCGGTCGTGACGATCACATTCGCCGGGTTGATCTCGGTTCCCTCGGCGGCCATCACCTCGACGATGCAGTCGACCGTCACCGCCATCCCCTCGGTCGGCCCGTACTGCAGCGCGCGCGCGGTGGACTCGGCCGCGACCTGCGACATCAGCTTCGCGTACAGCTCCGGCGCGAACGTGCTCGTGTCGGGCAGCCCGCCCGCGAGCGAGATCACATCGGGACGCTCGGTCAGCGCCATCATCTCGCGCATTGCCGAGCTTTTCATCCCGCGTGTGCGCGCCGCGAACAGCGCCTCGTAACGCGCGAGCTCGTGCGCGGTCTTCCGGGTCCGCCGCCCGCTGCCTCCTCCACTAATCGATCGATCCATTTCCTGGAGCCTCTATTCGGCGCCGCGCCCGCGGAACCTTGGGCCCTGACCGGCCGAGGAGCCGGGTGCGTGGGCTATCGTCATGGCGCCTCGCACGGTAGCGCACCAAATACGCACACTCACCTCCCGCGAGAACACATGAACGGTCTCTTCTTCGACATCGGTCTCGGCATCGGCCTCGCCGCCGCCTGCGGGCTGCGCCCCTACCTGCCGACCCTGCTCGCGGGCGCGCTCGGCTCGGCCGATGCACTCGGGGTGCTCTTCACGGGCCACTTCCACTTCCTGCAGGCCGGCTGGTGGCTGGTCGTGGTGGTGGTCGTGTTTGCGGGCTCCTACCTGCTTCAGCGGCGCCTCGGCCAAGAGCGTTTTCAGGCCGTCGTCGCGCCCGCGATCGTCGCGCAGGCGGTGGCGATCGGTGCGCTGCTGTTCGCGGGCACGCTGGCCGCGCACGGAGACGCCTGGTGGCCGGGGTTGATCGGCGGCACCGCGGCTGCCGCGCTGGCCCTGCGCGCGTCCGGCCCCGTGGTCCTCGGCGCCCGCGCGCGCCTGCCCGACCGTCCTGCGCGCGAAGCGCTCACGATCTATCTCGACGCCGCTGCGCTGTTGTTCGCGGCACTCGTGGCGCTCCTGCACCCGCTCGGCTACGTGCTGCTGATCCTGCTCGCCGTGCTGCTCCTGCGTACCCGCCGTCGCGCCGGTGAGAAGTACGCCGGTCTGCGAATCCTCGGACGCTAGTGGGCTCTCCGCCAAAGCTAGTCCTCTGCGTGATCGACGCAATGGCCCCCGCGATGCTCGAGCGCGCCGTCGCTGAGGGAGTCGCGCCGATGCTCGCGACGCTGATGGCGCGCGGGCGCTACATCCCGGACTGCGTAGCCGCGTTCCCGTCCGTCACGCCGGTGTGCGCTGCCTCGATCGTCACCGGCGTCGCTCAGGACGAGCATTTGATCCCGGGGATGAACTGGTTTCACCGCGAGGAGCACCGCTACGTCGAGTACGGCTCCAGCTTTCGTGCCGCCCAGCGCTTTGGGATCGCGCGCCAGCTGACCGACACGGTCTACAACATGAACCGCGACCACCTGTCGCCGGACACGCCGACGGTGTTCGAGACGCTCGACGACGCCGACCGATCAGAGATCGGCCAACGCACGGCCGGCACCACCTACCTGATGTACCGCGGCCGCCACCGCCACGAGCCGCAGCGCGACAGCGCCCTGACGCGGTTCGCCGCACGCTTGATGCGCCATCCGGTGATGGGTCCGCGCGAGCTGTTCTACGCCGACATCTTCGCCTCGCGGCCCACCGGCTGCCGCTCCGGGCTCGGCATGCCGGGGGTGCGCGACCGCCACTCCGGCTGCGTGTCGGCCTACATGGTCGAGCACGATTTGTTCGACTTCCTGCTGCTGTCGCTGCCCGACAACGACTGGTACTCCCACAAGCACGGTCCCGAGGGGCAGCTGCGTTCGATCGCCCAGGCCGATTTGCAGCTCGCCCGCGTCTTCAACGCCGCCGGCGGAATCGATCGTTTCCTGGAGGAGCACGCGGTGATCGCGATGGCCGACCACTCCCAGGCCCCCGTAAAGGCCACGATCTCACTCCAGCACGAGCTCGCCGAGCTGGGCGTGCTCGGCCCCAAGGGCGGGACAGAGGGAGAGGGTGGTGGTGGGGGGGCTCATGTCGCGGTATGCCCTTCTCAGCGCGGCGCGATGGTGTATGCGTTGAACGAGGCTGAGCGCGACGCGATGCGCGCTTCCGTGGTCACCCGTGCGCTGAGCATCGAGGGCGTCGATCTGGTCCTGTGGCTGGAGCGCGACGCGCACGATGTCGCCCGCGAGGCGGTGATCGCGAGCGCTGCCCGCGGCGAGCTGCGCTTCGCGCCGGGTGACGCCGTCTGCGATCCGCGCGGCCGTAGGTGGAGCGTCGAGGGGGAGCTCGCGGCGCTCGACGCGCGCATCGAGGACCGCAGGCTCCTCAGCCCCGCCTACCCCGATGCGCTCGCCCGCGTATGGTCGGCGCTCACGTGCCCGACCTCGGGCGAGGTCCTGTTGAGCGCCGCTCCCGGGTACGAGTTCCTCGACTGGGGAGGTGCCGCCCACGTTGGTGGCGGCAGCCATGGCTCGCTGCACTGCACAGACTCGCTCGGCGCGCTCGTCCTCTGCGGGGTGAATGAGCCGCCCGCCCCGCCCGGGCGGGCATCCGATCCCGAACCCGCTCAGTGGGCGATCCGCGACATCGCTCCGCTCGTCGTACGGCACTTCGGGCTGGCGGGCGGCTAACCCAACCCGAGCCGCCGTTACTCTCGGCCGATGCGTCTGCTGGCACTCCCTGCACTCTTTGCCGTCTTCGCGTTTCCCGCCACTGCACCGGCGGCCAACGCGGGCACGACGAAGGTCGCACGCACGACCACAGCCGCCGTCAATCCCGAAGCCCCGGTTCCTGTTGTCGCTTCCAGCATCCCTCCGACCGGACGCCGCCTATCCGCCGAGCGGGTCCTTCAGATCGCGCAAGCGCTGCCCAAGATGCGCGCTGTACGCAAGGAATACCCCGGCTCCTATGGGGGGGCTTATTTAAAGGGTCCGCTGCGCTGGCAGGTGAGCTTCTTCTCGAAGAAGGGCGCCAAGGAGATCGGCCAGGTGATCATCGCCGACGCCTCCGGGCGGGTGCTCGAACAGTGGACAGGCTTCCAGGTCGCCTGGACGATGGCGCGAGGCTACCCAGGCGCGTTTGGCGAGCACGTCAATGCCCTCTACATCTGGCTGCCGCTGTGCTTTTTGTTCTTCCTGCCGTTTGTCGACTGGCGCAGGCCGCTAGCGCTGCTGCACCTCGACCTGCTCGTGCTGCTGTCGTTCTCGATCTCGCTTGCGTTCTTCAACCACGCGCACATCTACGCTTCGGTGCCGCTCGCCTATCCGCCGCTGCTCTACCTGCTCGCGCGGATGCTTGCGCTCACCCGCCGCCGGTCCTCATCTCCGCCTCTCCGCCTGCTGATCCCCGCCCCGTGGCTGGCCCTTGGCGTGGTCTTCCTACTGGGCTTTCGCATCGCGCTTAACGTCACCGACGCCAACGTGATCGATGTCGGCTATGCCGGCGTGATCGGTGCGCAGCGAATCGTCGACGGCAAGCCGCTCTACGGTGGCTATCCGGCGGACAACGAACACGGCGACACCTACGGGCCCGTCAACTACGAGGCGTATGTGCCGTTTGAGCAGATCTTCGGCTGGAGTGGGACCTGGGACGACCTGCCCGCCGCCCACGCCGCAGCAGTCGTGTTCGACCTGCTCGCGGTCATGCTGATGTTCCTGCTCGGCCGCCGGGTCCGCGGGCCGACGCTCGGCATCGCCCTCGCTTACGCCTGGGTCTCCTACCCCTTTACGCTGTTCGCGCTCGAGAGCGACTCCAACGACACGCTCGTCGCCGTGCTTGTCCTCGCGGCGATTCTATTTGCCACTTCCCCACGCGCGCGCGGGGTGTTCGCGGCGCTGGCGGGCCTGACCAAGTTCGCCCCGCTCGCGCTCGCGCCGCTGCTGGCGACCGACGGACTGCGCGACGAGCACGGGTGGGTGGGCATCGCGGCGCCGCGTTCGCGCTCGTTCGCGCTGTTCGTGTTGGCCTTTGCCGCCGCCGCCGCGCTGGTGTCGATCCCGGCGCTCGCCCACGCCTCGCTGCACACGTTTTACGACCGTACGATCCTCTACCAGTCCAACCGCGGCTCGCCGTTCTCGGTCTGGGGTCTATACGGCGGCCTGCACGGTCTCCAGCTGGCGGCGCAACTCGTCGCGGTTGCGCTCGCTCTGGCGCTGGCGGTCGTCCCTCGTCGCGGTGATCTGGTCGGTCTGGCGGCGGCCTGCGCCGCGGTGATCATCGCCACGCAGCTCGGGATCGAACACTGGTTCTATCTCTACATTCCATGGTTCTTTGGACTCGTGATGATCGCCTTCCTCGGCGCCCGCGCCAGCCGCGACTACGCTTCTACACCGCAGGGGGTGGCGCGGGACGCGGCATCAGCACCTGCTCGATCGAGTCCGCCCTCAGCGGCGCTGAGCAGCGGATCAGCACTCCCATGAGCCACGGGTCCTCCTCGGAGGTTTCAAAGCGCACGGGCATCTGCGTGAGCAGCGACTCGATCGCCTGCTCGCGCTTCACGCCGATCACGCCGCCGCGCGGGCCGGTCATGCCAACGTCGGTGATGTATGCAGTTCCTCCCGGCAGCACGCGCGCGTCCGCGGTGGGCACATGCGTGTGGGTTCCAACGACCGCGGTGACGCGCCCGTCCAGCAGCCAGCCCATAGCGACCTTCTCGCTTGTCGCCTCGGCGTGCATGTCCACGAGGATGTGATCGACACCGTCGCCAAGCTGGCCCAGCGCGGCCTCGATCTCGGTGAACGCGGAACGGCCCGCACTCAGGTACAGGTTCCCGCTGAGGTTGACGACGCCTAGGCGCAGTCCGTCGTGCTCGACCACGCACGTGCCGTGCCCGGGCTGGATGCCCAGGAAGTTCGCCGGGCGCACGATCCGCGGCTCTGAGTCGAGATACGGGTAGATCTCGCGGCGGTGGTAGGTGTGGTTACCGAGCGTGATCGCATCGACTCCCTCCGCGAACAGTTGATCAGCGGCCTTCGGCGTGATTCCCAGCCCGCCCGCGACGTTCTCACCGTTGACCACCAGGAAGGTCGGGTCAAAGCGCTCGCGCAGCGCGGGCAGGCACTCGAGCAGCGTGCGCCGGCCGATGCCTCCGACGAGATCGCCGACGAACAGGATCCTCACCCCCCCGCTGGGCCCGTCCTTGGAGGCGAGCGCCTCTCCCTCAGCCATACTTGCCCGATGCCGGCGGGAGGACGCAGATGAGTGGCCCGACTGAGGGCGCGCCCACACCCACGCCCGTGAGCGCTGGACGATCGGGGAGCCCGTCGCGCTCGGAGCGGCCGAGCGAGCTCGAGCGCGAGGCCGTGCCCGACTCCCCGGTGCTTCCTCCGCGGGCGGAGCCTCCCCGCGCGATCGTGCCGCGATGGGTGCAGCTCGTGCTGCTGCCGGTGGCGCTATTCGCGCTGTGGGCGCTCGCGAAAGCGGCCGGGAAAGTGCTGTTGATCTTCGTCGTCGCCGCTGTCATCGCGCTGATTCTCAACCCCGTCGTCGCGTTCGTGCAGCGTCCGCGGATGCCCCGTGGCCTGGCGGTGCTGATCGTGTATGTCGCATTCTTTCTCACGTTGGTCGGGATCGGCTTTCTGCTGGCCAACCCGATCTCCAACCAGGTGCGCACGTTCACGGACAACCTCCCGCATATCGCGCGGGAAGCCAACAAAACGATCGCGACCGTTCAGCGCGACTTCGACCGGCATGGCATCCATCTGAATATCGTCAAACAGGGCAAGACGGCGCTGCAGAGCATCCAGGACAAAGTCGCCAAGAGCGCAAGCAAATTCGTGTCGTTTGGCGGCAGCCTCTTGACCGAAGCCGCGAGCGCGATCTTCGACCTCGTGCTCGTGTTCGTGCTCTCCGTCTACATGCTCGTCTATGGCGAGCGCATCGGCAAGCTCGTGCGCCGCGCGATGCCCGACGGCGACGGCACCGCCGCCGACGACTACCCGATCCTGGTCCAGCACGCCGTTTCGCGCTACGTCGGCGGTCAGCTGCTGTTCAGCGTGCTGATGGGCGCCTCCGCCGGCCTCTCGCTGTATGTGTTCGGGCTGCTCGGCATCTTCCCCGACGGGCGCAAGTACGCGCTCGCGTTCGGGATGTTCTACGGCGTGATGGAGCTCGTCCCCTACATCGGTCCGATCCTCGGCGCGCTCCCTCCGGTGATTGTGGCGCTGTTCACGGACCCGATCGTCGGGCTGTGGGTCGCGCTGCTGTTCGTCGGGCTGCAACAGCTCGAGGGCCACGTCGTGGCGCCGCAGGTCTTCGGGCACACGCTGCGGATCAACCCGCTCCTAGTAATCTTCGCGCTGCTCCTCGGGCTGCAACTGCACGGGATCGTCGGCGCCCTGATCGCGCTGCCGATCCTCGCGGTCCTGCGCGAGACGGTCGTCTACCTCAGCCGCCACGTAGAGCTCGAACCTTGGGATCGAACGCCTCGCGGGCTGCTGTGAGGCTTGATCGCATCGTGATCTGCCGCGTCCCTCCCGGCCTGCCCGTGAGCCGAGAACTGTGAGCTCAGCCACCTCTGCTCTCAGCGTCAGCGGTCTGACGATGCGCTATGGCGAGCGCGAGGCACTGCGCGACGTCAGCTTCGACGCCGCCGCCGGCGAGCTGGTGGCGGTGGTCGGCCCCAACGGCGCGGGCAAGACGACGCTGCTCTCGATCATCGCCGGCATCCAGCACCCCAGTGCGGGCAGCGTAGATCGTCCTCCCAGCGAAGTCGGATGGGTGCCCCAGCAGCCGGCGCTCTACTCCAAGCTCTCAGTCGCCGAGAATCTCGCGATGTTCGCCCGCCTCGAGCATGTTGCCGATCCACAGCAGGCGGTGGAGCGCATGCTCGCGCAGACCGGTCTGCGCGAGCGCGCCGCCGAGCAGGTCGGGCGTCTCTCGGGCGGCAACCGCCAGCGCGTCAATGTCGCGATCGGCCTGCTCTCAAGCCCCCCGGTGCTCGCGCTGGACGAGCCCTCTACGGCGCTCGACCCGGGCCAGCGCGAGCGACTGTGGAGCTTCATTCGCGGCTTGGCGGCGGATGGCACGAGCGTTGTGTTCTCGACACACGACGTCAATGAGGTACAGCGCTACGCGGCGCGCGCGCTCGTGCTCGCCGACGGCCGGCTGTTGTTCGATGGCTCCCCCGGGGCGTTTCTCGCGGTGGCTGGGGAGCAGCCGGGCGGGGCCTCGATCGGGGACTTCGAGGACGCGTTCGTCTCGTTCCTGCGCGCGCGGGGTCACAGATGAGGTGGCTTTTGCGCAAGGACCTGCTGATCCTGCGCCGCTCGCGCCTGACGGTCGCGCTGCTTGTGATCTACCCCGTGGCGATTGCGCTCTTGATCGGGCTCGCCCTCTCGCGCGGCCCCACCAAGCCGCGTGTCGCGATCGTCAACGAAACCACCCCGGGTGCGATCGTCCAGGTGGGTGGCCGCAGCGTCGACGTCAGCCAGTACGCCAACCAGCTCTTCAGCCAGGTCCAAGGGGTGCCGACCGCCACGCGCGCGCAGGCCGTCGCCAAGATCAAGTCGGGCGCCGTGCTCGCGGCCGTGGTGATCCCCCGCGACATCGCCGCGCGGCTCTCCTCCGACATCACCCAGGCACGCATCGAAGTGCTCTACAACGGCGACGCGCTCGAGCAGTCGCTCGTGCAGTCCTCGCTTAACTCCGCGCTTGCGCAGGCGAACCTCGGCTTCTCCGAACAGATCCAGCGAGCGGCCGCGCAGGCGATCGGCCTGCTGCTGCGAGGCGGCAACCTCGGCGTGCTCGGGGCACCCCCCAACCTGATTGGGCTCAGTCAGATCCCGCCCCTGCTGCACGGCATCGTCGCGCGCCAGCCGCACGGCCCAGACCGCGCCGCGCTACAGCGGATGCTCAGCTTCGCCACCTTCGCCGCCCAGAACCTCGCGCTCTCAAAGACCGTGCTTGCGACGGTCAGCCAACCGATCGCCGTGCGCAGCAGGCTGTTGCACGGTCGCCGCACACCCCTGAACACGTTCGCCGTGGTCGTCGCGGTCAGCGTGTCACTGATGTTCGTCTGCGTGCTGCTCGCCGCCGGTGGAGTGGCGCTCGAGCGAGAAGAGCACGCGCTTGCTCGCCTGCTGCGTGGGTTGGTCTCCCGCGAGGGGTTGCTCGCCGAGAAGGCGCTGCTCGCTGCCGCCTGCTCGTTCCTGCTCGCGTTTGCGATGCTCGCCGGGATCGGCGCGTTCGTCCCCCTCGACTGGTCGCGTGTCGCGCTGTGGCTGGCGGCGCTCGCGCTCGGGGCGCTCGCCTTCGGCGGGCTCGGCGTGGCGATTGGCGCGCTCGCCCGCGAGGTGCGCGCTGCCTCGTTGCTCGCGTTTCTGCTCTCGCTGCCGCTCGCCTTCCTCGCGCTCGTCCCGGCGGGGTCGGTCGCCGCTGGTCTGTATGACGCGATCTCCGCGATCTCGTTCATTTTCCCGTTCAAGGCGTCTCTGCAGGCGCTTGACGCGGCCGTCAATCAGTCCGCACCGGGTGTACTGGTCTCGCTTGCACACCTCGCCGGCCTCACGGCTCTCTTTGGCGCGCTCGCGCGCGTGGGGCTGCGGCGCTTGGATTGAGCAGGGGTATCCTGGGCGGATGGCCTTTCCCCAAACGCGTATGCGTAGGCTGCGCTCGACCGCTGCACTGCGGGGGCTTGTGCGTGAGACGGAGCTGCGCGCCGGCCAGCTGGTGCTGCCGCTGTTCGTTTCCGAGGGGAGCTCCGGCTCTCCCTCGCGTGAGTCGATCGCGACGGATCAAGACCCCGCCCACCCCTTCGAGCGCCTGTCGATCTCCGTCTTGCTCGACGAGGCGCGTGAGGTTGCCGAGCTGGGGATCGCCGGCGTGATGCTGTTCGGGATACCGGCCGCCAAGGACCCAGAGGGCTCGGGGGCATGGGACGAGGAGGGCGTGATCCAGACCGCCGTCCGCGCGCTCAAGGGCGCGCTTCCGGAGCTGCTCGTGCTCACCGACGTGTGCCTCTGCGAGTACACCGACCATGGCCACTGCGGCGTGCTGCGCGAGGACGGCGTCGTGGACAACGACGCGTCGGTGGAGCTGCTCGCGCGCGTCGCGGTCAGCCATGCCCGTGCCGGCGCCGACCTGATCGCCCCCTCGGACATGATGGACGGCCGCGTCGGCGCGATCCGAGCCGCGCTTGACGAGGAGGGCTTCGCCGACACGCCGATCCTGGCCTACTCCGCCAAGTTCGCCTCGGCCTTCTACGGCCCCTTCCGCGAGGCTGCCGACTCGACCCCCGCGTTTGGCGACCGCCGTGGCTATCAGATGGATCCTGCCAACGGCCGCGAAGCCGTGCGCGAGGCGCTGCTGGACGTGCAGGAGGGCGCGGACATGGTGATGATCAAGCCCGCGCTCGCTTACGGCGACCTGATCGGTGCGGTCAAGCGTGCCACGCGCCTACCGGTCGCGGCCTACAACGTCAGCGGCGAGTATGCGATGGTCAAGGCCGCCGCCGCCGCCGGCTACCTGGATGAGCGCGCCGCGGTGCTGGAGATCCTCACCTCCCTGCGTCGCGCCGGCGCCGACACGATCATCTCCTACCACTCCAAGGAAGCCGCCCGATGGCTAGCCGAGCAGAGCTGAGCACCCAACAGGCCGAGGCTCGCGACCGTGCGAGCGCCGCGATTCCCAAGACCCGCTCGCGCAAGGACGGCGCGGCCGTGGCGCTCGACGATCTCGACCGCAAGCTCCTAAACCTCATGCAAGGCTCGTTTCCGCTCCAGTCAAGACCCTTCGCGGCGGTGGCCGAGGCCGCCGAGGTGCCCGAGCTCCAGGTGCTCGCCCGCGTCCAGCGTCTGCTAGACGAGCGCATCATCCGCCAGGTCACGCCGATTTACGACACTCGCGCCCTGGGTTATGGCTCGATGCTCGTGGCCGCCAAGGTTGACCCGGAGAACCCGTGGCAAGCCGCCAAGATCGTCAACTCACACCCCGGCGTCTCGCACAACTACCTGCGCAACCACGACTTCAACATGTGGTTCACGCTCGCCGTCGAGCCTGACTCGCTGCTTGGCCTGGATGGCACGCTGGACGTGCTCCAGCGGCTCACCGGCGCCGAGTCGATTCGCCAGCTGCCCACGCTCAAACTGTTCAAGATCCGCATGGATCTCGAAATGGAGGGCGGCACCAAGGCGCTCACCAGCGAGGGCGTCGCCGTCGAGCCCGTCGACCTCGAGCCCGTTGCATACGACGAGCTCGACAAGGACGTAATCCGCGCCACCCAAGGGGACATGCCGGTGATCGCGGAGCCCTACGCCGCGGCCGCTGAGCGTCTGGGCATCGATACCGATGCGCTGTTGGAGCATATGCAAGGCATGCGCGAGCGCGGGCTGTTGCGCCGTGTGGCCGCGATCCTCTACCACCGCCGGGCTGGTTTCTCGGCTAACGGGATGGGCGTCTGGAAGGTCTCTCCCGAGCAGATCTCAGAGCTCGGACCGCGGATGGCGTCTTTCCGCGGTATCTCTCACTGCTACGAGCGACCGACCTACGAGGACTGGCCCTACTCCGTCTTCACCATGGCCCACGGTCGCTCCAAGGAGGAGTGCGATGCTGTTCTCGAGGCGATCGCCGAGCAGACAGGCATCCACGAGCGTGCCACGCTCTACTCCTCGACCGAGTTCAAGAAGATCCGCCTCCTCTATTTCACCGAGGACTTCAAGAACTGGGAGAACCAGCACGCGTAATGGGCCCCTCCCGGCTTGCCTGCAGGATCCGTGACCGCTTCCATCGCTGACACCCGCTCGGCCGAGTGGTATCGGCAGGCGCTCGAGGTCATCCCCGGCGGGGTCAACTCGCCCGTGCGCGCGATGCGCGCGATCGGCCGCACACCGATCTTCATCGACCGCGGTGAAGGTGCCGAGCTGATCGACGTCGACGGCAACCGCTACGTCGACTATGTCTGCTCCTGGGGTCCGCTGATCCACGGCCATGCCCATCCACTCGTGCTCGACGCGGTGGCTGTGGCGGCCGGGAAGGGCACCAGCTTCGGGGCGCCCACGCCCGCTGAGGTGGAGCTGGCCGTGGAGGTGACGCGCAGGATGGAGGGGGTCGACATGCTGCGCATGACCTCCTCCGGGACCGAGGCGACGATGACCGCCGTCCGTCTCGCCCGTGCGGCGAGCAGACGCGAGCCCATCCTGAAGTTCGCCGGCGCCTACCACGGGCATCTCGATCCCCTCCTCGCCGAGGCCGGCTCCGGTCTAGCGACTCAGGCCCTCCCCGCGAGCCCGGGTGTGCCACCGAACGTCGCGGCCAGCACGGTCGTGGTGCCCTGGAACGACCCCGAGGCGCTCATCGCCGCGACCGAGCGCTACGAACTCGCGGCGATCCTCGCCGAGCCGATGCCCGCCAACATGGGACTCGTCCCCCCACGGGAGGGGTTTCTCGAGCTGCTGCGCGAGCGCGCCGACGCATGCGGCGCGCTGCTCGTGCTCGACGAGGTGATCAGCGGCTTCCGCGTCGCCCGCGGGGGCGCGCAGGAGCTCACGGGCGTGCGTGGTGATCTCACGATCATGGGTAAGATCCTCGGCGGCGGCCTGCCCGCGGCAGCGGTCGGTGGCCGAGTCGAGCTCTTGCGCCAACTCGCGCCGGCCGGCGAGGTCTACCAGGCCGGCACCCTCTCGGGTAACCCGCTCGCCGTGGCAGCCGGGCTCGCGACGCTCTCACTGCTCGACGAGCCCGCCTATCTGCGCCTCGCCTCGATCACAGACCGGCTCGCCGCTGGGCTGCGTGAGGCAGCTGCAATGGCCGGTGGGTATCCCGTTCAAGTCGTCAGCGTCCCCGGTCTCTTGACGGTCTTCTTCAGCGACCGTCCCGTCGCCAACTTCGACGACGCCCGCGCCTGTGACCTATCCGCCTACGCCGCCTGGTGCCGCGAGCTGCTCTCGCGAGGCGTCTACGCTCCCCCCTCCCAGTTCGAGGCGTGGTTCCCGTCGCTAGCGCACACTCCTGAGCACATCGAGCGCACGCTCGCCGCCGCTGCGGCCGCCTTTGCGGAGCTTCCATGAGCTCGCACCCATCGGACGAGCGTTCCTGCGTTGAGTATTCCTCGTTGGAGCGGCTGCGAGCGCTCCTACTCGACGAGGGAGGCCTGATGGCGGACCTCGTTGGCAGCATCGCTGAGGTTGGCGGTAGCGATGGCACTGCTGGGCCCGCGCAGTGCGCCGCCGGCGGTCCGCGCGCCGAGGGGCGCCGCGCGGACTACGAACTGCTGATCGAGACGATCTATGAGGGCTACCTTCTGCACTACGGAAGCGCGCGCGTGGCGCGCACACAGGAGGCGGACCTCGGCCTGCTGGCGGGCGACCGTCTATACGCGCTCGGGCTGGCCCGCCTGGTCGCGCTCGGCGACATTGAGGCCGTGGCGGAGCTAGCCGACACGATCACGCTCAGCGCGCTCGCTCAGGGTGCGGGCGAGTCGGAGCTCGCCGACGCGGTATGGGCGGCCGGCGCCCGCGCCGTCGGCTGGGGCTCGAGCGATGCCCACCGTCGCGCCAAGGACCTCGTGCTCGCGGGCTCTGCGGAGGCGATCGAGGCGATGCGCACAAGCGCCGCGGGCCTCTCCACGCCGTCCTGAATCACGCCTCGATATTGTTCGTGGCGGTGCCAGACAAGCACACCCAACATCAGTCCAAGTACACCGCCGAGCGGATGATCCCCGGCGCCTTCGAGGGTGAGACGGTCACGCGGCGGCGGTTCATGACGGGGACCGCCCACACCGCTGGCGCGGTTGCTGCCGCCTCCTTCACGCTGCCCGCGCTCGGCTTTGCGATCGGGCCGATCTTCAAAGCGCCGCCGCACTTCTGGGAGGACATCGGCTCGACCGAAGACTTCACCAACAACAACTACGTGCCGGTGATCATCACGCTCACCCAGGGGATCGGCGAGGCCGGCAAGTCGACCGCGTACGTGCGCCAGCACAACGACGCGATCGACACGGACATCTACGACCGCCACACGCCGTACATCGCCATCTCGACGCGCTGCGCCCATCTCGGCTGCCCAGTGCGCTGGGTCGACGCCGCGGAGCGCTTCATCTGTCCCTGTCACGGCGGTGTCTACGACCTGCTCGGGCGCCGCGTGGGTGGACCTCCCGTACGCCCGCTCGACCGCTTCCCCACGCGCGTGGCCGGCGGTCGGGTCGAACTGTACAGCGGGCGCTTCAGCGTCAACAGCGAGCTGAAACGCTTCTCGCCACGCGACCCGGGAGAGCCGCTGGACGGCATCGGCCAGTACCTCTACCCGTCGCGCCCCGACGCGCGCAAGCTCTAGTCCGTGCCCAAGCTGCCAAAGCTCCCCGCTCCGCCGCTCCCCGCCGCACTGCAGGAGCCGCCCCCGCGTCCGGGAGAGGGCAACGGCAAAGCTGGCCCGATCGAGGATGCGAAGTCGGCTGGGATCAATGTCGTCGACTGGGTCGACGAGCGCACCTCGCTGAGCGGCGCGGCGCGGTGGCTGATGTTCCGCAAGGTGCCGAAGGGCACCAACTGGTTCTACACGCTCGGCTCGGCCACGATGTTCGCCTTCCTCTCACAGGCGGTTACGGGGGTCTTCCTGGCGATGTACTACCGCCCGGATCCCTCCGGCGGGGCGTACGAATCGATTCGCTACGTGACCAACGACGTGTTCCTCGGACAGTTCGTGCGCGGTATGCACAAATGGGGATCGAGCGTGATGGTCGTGCTCGTGTTCCTGCACATGGGCCGCACGTTCTTCTTCGGCGCCTACAAGTACCCGCGCGAGCTGAACTGGGTGATCGGGGTCGTCTTGCTGATCTTGACGATGGTGATGTCCTTCACCGGCTATCTGCTGCCGTTTGACCAGCGCGCCTACTGGGCGACGATCGTGGGCGTCAACATCAACGGCCTCGGTCCGCTGATCGGACCATACCTGAGCGACTTCCTCAGAGCGGGCCCCGAATTCGGGGCGACCACGCTGTCGCGCTTCTACGCGATCCACATGCTGCTCCTGCCCGGGGCGCTGATCGCGCTGATCAGCGCCCATCTGTACCTGGTGGCGAAGCTCGGCACGACCGCGCCGCCGTGGATCAAAGCCGAGCAGAACCCCGATCTGCGCAAGGCGGAGGCGTAGTGGTCACGTGCCTGCACCCGCTGGGGCACTCGCCGGCGCGTCGCGGCCCACGACCCCGCACCCTCGCACGATGAACCAGCGCGAGAAGGAGGAGTACCTCCGCGAGTACGCGATCCTGAAGTCGCAGGGCAAGCCGTTCTTCCCATATGCGGTGGCCAAGGATGGGGCGATGGCGTGCGTCGTGATGGCGATCATCATCGCGCTGTCCCTGGTCCTGGGTGCCGAGCTCGGCCCCAAGGCGAACCCAACGACGACGACCTACGTGCCTCGCCCGGAGTGGTACTTCTTCTTCCTGTTCGAGGTCTTTCGCGTACTGAAGCCGCCCAGCCTCGTGGGACTGGCCGGGATCGGCGTGCCGACGCTGGGCATGATCCTGCTGTTCCTGCTGCCGTTCTACGATCGCGGCCCCGAGCGCCGCCCCGAGCGTCGCCCGATCGCGACCATCACGGGCATCCTCGTGATTGGGGCGATGGCGTTCCTCACCTACTCCGGCGCCAACGCAGGGGCGCCGACGGCGATCGAAATGGCCACGCCCGCGGCCGTCACGCAGGCTGGTGGAAAGGTGCTCGCGGAATATGAAGCAGGCAAGGCGGTGGTCGCCCAGTCTGGTTGTGAGGCGTGTCACAAGATCGGCGACAACGGTAACAACGGACCCGGGCCGGAACTGACGCACATCGCCTCGCGATTGCCAGCCCAGGCGATCGCGCGCACGCTGGTGAACCCCACGGCGCCGATGCCCTCGTTCAAGAACCTGCCGCCGCAGAAGTTCAACGCGGTCGTCGCCTTCCTGTCGCAGCTGAAGTAGCGTCTCGGCCATGCCCGCTCAGCAAGGCGCCGGCGCTGACCAATCTCCGATCGATGCCGGACCGAGTGGCGCGAGGGGATCATCGCCGGAGGACCGGGCGGGGGAGCGGGCTTCCAGTCTGTCGCCGGGAATGCTGGAGGCGGGACAGGTGCGGGCGATGTTCGACCGTATCGCGGGAGTCTACGACCTGCTGAACAGCGTGATGACTGCCGGGCTGCACCACCGCTGGCGAGAGCGGGCGGCGGACCTCGCCCGTGTGGGGCCGGGCAGCCACGTGCTCGACGTCGCCACCGGCACGGGCGACCTGGCGATCGAGCTCGCACGGCGCGTCGCTCCCGGAGGGGAGGTGGTGGGCAGCGATTTCTCCGAGGCCATGCTCGCACGGGCGCGCGCCAAGACGCCGGCGCGGGACATCTCGGCGTCGATCGTTACCCCGCGGTTTGAGTGGGGCGACGCGCTTGCGCTGTCCTTCGAGACGGACTCCTTCGACGCCGCCACGGTGGGCTTCGGGGCGCGAAACTTCGCCGATCTGCCTCGCGGACTGGCGGAGATGGCACGGGTCGTAAGGCCCGGCGGGAGGGTGGTGATCCTCGAGATCACCAGCCCCACGAGACTGCCGCTGTCGCTCTTCTACCGGCTGTGGTTCGATCGCATTGTGCCGCTGCTGGGGCGCGTGGCGGGAGATTCTGAGGCCTACACCTACCTCCCGAACTCGGTCAAGCGCTTTCCGGCACCACCGGCGCTGGCGGGCGAGCTGGAGCGGGCAGGCCTGCGCGAGGTCAGCTATCTGCTCACCGCTGGAGGCATCGTCGCCATCCATGTCGGCACGGTGCCCCCGGAGGGGACATGACAAGCGCGGTGAGCCGGCCCGCCGCTGACAGCTCCGCTCCAGGCAGGCCCTCCGCCGACCGCCCCGCCGGTGAAAGCCCCGCCTGGAACAGCTCCGGCGGGGACGTGGATGCAGTCGAGGTGATCATGCGCCGCGGTGGCGAGGGGCTGCGCGAGCGGATGGCTCATATCGAGTTGTACTTGGAGCGTGTGACGGCTGGCGCAGGCGTGCCGCTCGCTGCTCACGCGAACGCGACAATCATGGCCGGCGGCAAGCGGTTGCGCCCGCTGCTCGTCGTGCTCGCTGCCGAGGCCGCCGTGGTGGGCGGGCCAGGCGGGCCATCTAATCCCGTCCCATCCACCCCAGTCAATACACCTGGGGGGGATGAACGTCTCCTGCGTGCGGCCGTCGCCGTCGAGCTGGTGCACTCGGCGACGCTGGTGCACGACGATCTGATCGACGGAGCCCAGCTGCGGCGGGGACATCCGACGGTGGCGGCGCTCGCCGGGCGTCAGGTTGCGATCGCTACCGGCGACCTGCTTTTCTCACGTGCGTTTGCCGAGCTCGCGCGCAACGAAGATCCGGCACAGTTGCGCGTGCTGTCGGACGCCAGCTCGGCGCTCGCCGCGGGCGAGCTGCTCCAGCGCGAGGATGCCTACGCGTCGCATGTCGCGGTGGAGCGCTACCTGAGACGCTGCGAGCTGAAGACCGCAGCGCTGTTCGAGGCCGCCTGCCGTCTTGGAGCACTCGTGGCGGTCGATGGTTCGGCCGCCCTCGCGGACACGCTCGGCGCCTTCGCCCGGCGGATCGGGCTGGCCTTCCAGATGCTGGACGATGTGCTCGACGTTTCCGGGCCCGTCGAGCGCACCGGCAAGTCACGCGGCACGGATCTGCTCGACGGTACCATCACGCTGCCGTTGATCCTTGCGCGTGAGCGCGACAGCGAACTCGCCAACATCGAGCTAGTCGCTCTGCGTGGTGCGGACGGGGTGGGTGGGGCCCAAAAAGTCGAGGAGTTGTGCGACCGTATCGCCGCCACCGGCGCGCTGGGAGAGGCCAGAGAGCGGGCGCTGATGGTGGTCGCCGAGGCCAAGGCCGCACTCTCCGCGAGCCTGCCGGCTGACCGCACGGCGCTGTTGGGCCTAGTTGCCGACGCCGTGGTGGAGCGCTACCGGTAGGGACCGTTTAAGAGTTCAAGGGGGCGGAGTGCTGTTATATAGAGCTTGATGTGCGTATAGCTATGGTTATACGCATTTTTCAAGCTGTGCAACGTTCCTCGCCGACTTGGTACCGGCCTTGCCCGAAAAGAATTCTCCACGTGGGGAGCTGCTAAAAGTCCGTCGGGACGATCAGGTCCGCATCCAGCGCGCGAATGAAGAACTCGACCTCATCCTCCATGTTCGCCTGGGTGAGTTGCTTCAGATCGCTCAGCAACGCTCCGGCGGCGCGGTCGAGCTCCTCGTCGAGCTCCTCGACGGTCGCCTGCTCGAACACGCCCTCACGACGGGCCTCGCACTCGGGACAGCGCAGGACGACTCGCCAGTGACGCGGGCCTTCCTCGCTCCAGTCGAGCGGGTATACCAGCTCCCCGGCACAGTGGAAGCAGACGTGCAGCGGATCGGGCACGCAGGCGCTATCTGGAGCCGGAGCCGGAGCCGGAGCCGCGGTTTGCTGCTGGTCGCCATAGACGACCTCGATCTGCTTACCGCTGGGCAGTCGCACGCGATGACGGATGGGAGGATGGCTTCTGTCGGGATGCATGGTTGGCTCTCGAACGTCATCGACTCTCATGGCTACCGCCTTTAGCACCCTGCTCGTAGTTCGGAGGTTTGCGTAGCGCTGATCGACCGGCGCGCGAGATTGCCGGGGCCTGGATGTTCCGGCCCGACCGACAGGGCGCCCACCGGAGCCTCTCGGGGTAGTCCATGACGCCTGGGTGCAGCGGCCGCGGTGGTAGGTTCATACGGGTCATGGCCACTACGATCCGCGCGATCGGCCACGAGGACCGGCTCAGCCTCGTGGACCATCTCGACGAGTTACGTAATCGCCTGATCGTCAGCGCGGTGGCCTTGGCGATCGCGTTCGGCTTCTGCCTGTGGCAGAACCACGCGCTGCTGCATCTGATCAACGCTCCGCTGAGCAAGCAGACTCAGAAACAGGTCGAGAAAGGCAACGGACCGCTCGGCCAGACCGGGCTCGCACAGCAGGGGGTGCTGAAGGTCGCGCACGACACGCAGGCGATCGCACGCGCGCTGAGCGCCCCAGGGAGCGGTCTGTCGGCTGCCACACGCGCGCAGCTCGCCGGCGAGATCCCTCGACTGCGGGCCGACGTCGCGAAGATCCCCAAGGTTCCGGAAGGCAACAAGCCAGTGACACTCGGCATCGGCGAGCCTTTCACGACCACGATCACGGTGACACTGCTGTTCGCGCTGGTGATCTCGCTGCCGGTGATCCTGTTCGAGCTGTATGGGTTCGTGCTGCCCGCGCTGCACCCGCGGGAGAGACGCATCGCCCTACCGCTGCTCGCCGCGATCCCGTTCCTGTTCGTGATCGGCGTCACGTTCGGCTACTTCGTCGTGCTGCCGGCGGCGTTGCGGTTTTTCCAGAACTTCAACAGCGGCGAGTTCAATGTCCTCGTGCAGGCCAACCCGTATTACAAATTCGTAGCGACCGTGCTGCTGGCGATGGGCCTGGTCTTCCAGGTGCCCGTCGCGATCCTCGCTGCGACGCGCGTCGGGATCGTGACTCCCAAGCAGCTGCGCCAGCACCGCCGCTACGCGGTCCTCGCGTGCGCCGCGGTGGCGGCGTTCCTCCCCGGTGACGCCGTGACGCTGATACTGGAGACCGTACCGCTGTACATCCTCTACGAGATCAGCATTCTGGTCGCGTCGCTCGTGGCGCGAGGAGACGCGAAGCGAGCGCGGGCAGAGGCTGTGGGCGTGGAAGAGCTCCGTGGTGGTACATCGGGTCCGGGTTCGCAGGCGGGTCCGCCGCCCTCGCCGAGGGGCGGTCCTAGTCAGCCTCCCGAGTCCTCATCTGCGGGCACGGATGACGAGCTGGAGCCAAGCGTGAAACAGATCATCGACCACATCGACCGCGAGCTGTCTTAGGCGCAGCGGGTTGCAGAGAACACCAGGCACACCCACCACCGTAGAATCGACCATCCAATGCTCTTTGACCTGAGAGGACGCGGCCGCCGCCGGACAGTCCAGACGCTCTATGTGGGCCTTGCTCTGCTGATGGGGGTGGGTCTGGTCGGCTTCGGCATTGGCGGCGGTGTCGGCGGCGGCGGGATCCTAAACGCCGGCGGCAGCGGCGAAGGCTCTGGCCACGCGAGCTTCGCCAGCCAGATCAAGAAGTATCAGAAGCTAACCCAAAAGCAGCCGAACAACGCGAGCGCGTGGGAAAATCTGACGAAGAACCTGTTGCATGAATCCGGCGGCAGCGAAACGTACGTGACGAGCGCGGGGACCGTCACGAGCAAGGGCAAGGAACTCTTCCAGCAGGCGTCCCATGCGTGGGCCAGCTACATCGCGCTGAACCCGGCCAAACCCAACCCCGAACTCGCGCAGCTGATGGAGTCGGTGTACGGTGAAGAGGGGCTCAACGAACCGGCCAGGGAGGTGGAAGTCCTGCAGATCGCGGTCGCCGCCAGGCCGACCGACGCGGCGCTGTACGCGGCGCTCGCCGAGTCCGCCTACAAGGCCAAGAACACACGCGTCGGTGACCTCGCCTCCGAAAAGGCGATCAGCCTAGCCCCCGCGGCCCAACGCAAGAAGCTCAAGGAAGAGCTCGAAGCGGTCAAGAAGAATCCGACCGGCAAGGAAGGCGCCTCCTCGACTGCCACCACATCGAGCGGCATATCCTCAAGTACCACGGGGACGGGCACCGCCTCGACCGGCGAATCAGCAAACGCCACGATCACCGTCGGTGGTAAGAGCTACAAAGTCAGCCAGAAGGTCAAGGAACAACTCGAAAGCAGCCAGAAAAAATAGCCACCCGATCTGTGGTGGCGCCTTCCCCGGGAACTGGACGCAGGCCCATCTCTTCAGGATCGGCTGCGCTGGGCTAGAATCGCGAACTCACCCGGCCCGCGTGGCCAGTGCCCTCACGGGCCGTTAGCTCAACCGGCAGAGCAGGGGCCTCTTAAGCCCAAGGTTGCAGGTTCGATTCCTGCACGGCCCACTCCCGAAAGACCTGCAATACAAGCGGGTTTTGGGGCGACTTGAAGAGGCTCTTCCAAAGGCGCAAAAGTCCGTGGGTACTACCCGTGGGTACCTTCAAACCGGCGCCCGATCAGAGGCGTGGGCCCCCGGTTCGGAGGATTGGGCCGGCCAGCTGCCCTGCCCGAGGTTCGTCCGCATGCCGGCGTCGGTCCAGATCACCTGCTCGCGGCCGGGCCCCACTCCTACAAGTGCTACGGGCGCGCGGGTCTGCTCGGCGATGAACTGCAGATACTCGCGCGCTCCCTCGGGCAGGTCCGAGAACGTGCGGCACTCGCCGAGATCCTCCTGCCACCCGCGCAGCTCGGTCAGCTCAGCGGTCGTGTGGTGCAAGACCGTTTGGTGGTAGGGGAAGTCCTCGAACTCCGCGCCCTCGGCTCCGCGGTAGCTCGTGCACACCTGGATGCGGTCCAGGCCCGAGAGCACATCGAGCTTGGTGATCACAAGCGCCGTCAGCGTGTTCAAGCGGGCGGCGTAGCGCAGAGCGACGAGGTCCAGCCAGCCGGTCCTCCGCGGGCGCCCGGTCGTCGTGCCGAACTCGCCTCCGCGCTTGCGGATCAGCTCGCCCATCTCGTCGTGCAGCTCGCTGGGGAATGGCCCGGCGCCGACGCGCGTCGTGTACGCCTTTGACACCCCCCAGACCTCGTCGATGTCCTTCGGTCCGACTCCGGTCCCCACGCACGCGGCGCCTGACAGCGGGTTGGAGGAGGTGACGAACGGGTAGGTGCCGTGATCGATGTCGAGCATCGCTCCCTGCGCACCCTCGAAGATCACCAACTTACCGTCGTCGAGCAGGTCCCACATCAGTTTGGCCGTGTCGGCGATGTGCTGCTCGAGACGGTGGCCATAGGTCAGGTACTCCTCCGTCATCGCGTGCAGATCAAGCGCCGGGTCCTTCTCGAAGGGTCGCAGCGACAGGCGCTTGGGCTCCATCGCCGCGACGATCTTCTTCTTGAGGATCTTCTCGTCGAGCAGATCCTGCACGCGGATGCCCAGACGCGCCGCCTTGTCGGCGTAGCAGGGGCCGATGCCACGGCGGGTCGTGCCGATCTGCCGGCTGCCCAGTTTGGCCTCACCGGCAGAATCCAGAAGCAGGTGATAGGGCATGATCAGGTGGGCGTTGGAGGAGATACGCAGACCACTCACGTCGACGCGCCGCGCGCGCAGCCCATCGAGCTCCTCGATTAAGACCTTTGGGTCGATCACCACGCCGTTGCCGATCACGCAGCGCTTGCCCGGATAGAGGATGCCGGAGGGGATCAGGTGCAGCTTCCATGCGACGTCGCCGCGCACGATCGTGTGGCCGGCGTTGTTGCCGCCCTGGAAGCGCACCACGGCGTCGCCGTGCTCGGCGAGCAGATCGGTGATCTTCCCCTTCCCCTCGTCGCCCCACTGGGCGCCGACAATGACTATTCCGGGCATACCGAGTGAAGTTTACGGAGAGCCGGGGCCGGGGTCTGCTCAGATCGCGGTGCGCGCGTGCAGGGCGAGTGCGCGCGTGGATCGGGATCGCAGAGGAGGAACACGGCGCGTGGCGCGGGGATCAGCCAACTGCAGCCGCAGACGCTCACTGCGCATAGCGCTCGCCCGCGTAGTTCAAGAACTTCGGGTACTCCTTTTGGAAAGTGAGCGTGACTTTGCCGACCGCTCCGTTGCGGTGCTTTGAGATGATCAGGTCAGCCTCGCCGGGGCGCTCGGAATCCTCGTCGTAGTACTCGTCGCGATAGATGAACATCACAAGGTCGGAGTCCTGCTCGAGGTTTCCGCTCTCACGCAGGTCTGAGAGCTGGGGTTTCTTGTCCGGGCGCGACTCCACGGCGCGGCTGAGCTGCGACAGGGCGATCACCGGCACGCCGAGCTCACGCGCGAGGATCTTCAGGCCGCGGCTGAGCTCTCCGACCGCGGTCACGCGGCTGTCGTAGCGACTGTCGGTGCGCATCAGCTGCAGGTAGTCGATGATGATCAGCCCCAGGCCGCCCTCGCATTGGCTGTGCAAACGCCGCGCCTTCGCGCGGATCTCGAGCATCCCCACGTCGCTGGAGTCATCCACCCATAGCGGTGCCGCTGCCAGGCGCTGTGAGGCCTTGAGAATCTTCGGCCAGCGCTGCTCGGCGACGCGTCCCTTGCGCAGCTCCTCGCCCTTGATGCGTGCCTGGGAGGCGACAAAGCGCTGGGCGAGCTCGGCCTCGGCCATCTCCAGGCTGAACAGCGCCACGGGCTTGCCGTGCTCGACGGCGGCGTTCTCGGCGATGTTGCATACAAGCGCGCTCTTGCCCATCGCGGGGCGGGCGGCGATGATGATCAGGTTGCCGGGCTGAAAGCCGCCGGTGATCTCGTCGAGGTCTTTGAATCCTGAAGGTGTCCCAGTCAGGGAGGTGCCCTCGATCGAGAGGCGGTGCAACTTGTCGAGCTCCTCGTGGAGCACCTCTTCGATTGCGCGGAAGTCCTGCTGGCGATCGTCGCGGGCGACCTCGAGCATCGCCTTCTCCGCTTGCTCCACGAGCTCGCGCGGAGCGGCTCGATGACCCAGCACGCTCTCCTGGATCTCGTACGATGCGCCCAGCAGCCGTCGCAGCAGCGCGTTCTCACGCACGATCTGCGCGTACCGGCGCGCGTGTCCTGCGGCTGGCACGACCCCGGTCAGTCCATCTACCGTTGCGATCCCGCCGACTCCCTCGAGCTTGCCAGTCTGGCGCAGGCGGTCGGTGACGGTAAGCACGTCGACAGGCTCTGACTCGTTGTACAGCGCGAGCATCGCCTCGTAGATCGTGCCGTGTCGCTCGCGGTAGAAGTCCTCCGCGCGCAGGCCCTCTTCGATTACCAGCGCGTACAGCGAGCGATCTGACAGCAGGATTGAGCCCAGCACCGACTGCTCGGCCTCGAGGTTGTGGGGGGGTGCGACCACGCCCGCTGGTGGCGCGCTCGCCGTGCCGTTGGTTACCGAGACCGCGCTCATGGCCTGGGCGAGTGTAGGCCCACGTCCACCCCAGCCTCGGCCCTCACTCCGCTATCTCGGAACAAATCAAACCCCACGAACACATGTTCGCAGTCCTTCAGGCGGAAAATTCCGAGGTGCGCCCCTCCCGGACTATTTCTTCGCGACGACCATCACTCAGCACGGGTAGGGCAGGCCTGGGAGGGCGGGCCTTCAAGCCCCCTCCCGCTTATTTCTTGGCCACGATCATCGTCTTGATCGTCGCCGTCACTCCGTCGACCACCTCGACGACGATCATGTAGGTGCCAACGTTCTTGATCGGCTCGGGCATGTGCACGCCCCGTTTGTCGATTTTCAGCCCGCGCGCTTCGCGCACCGCGGTGGCGATGTCTTGGGCGGTCACCGACCCGAACAGCCGTCCGTCGGCACCGGCCTGCTGGGGGATCGTGAGCACAGTGCGGTTCAGCAGGTTGACGTTCTCCTGGGCCTTTTCGACCGCACTCAGCGCAGCTCGCTCGGCCGCCTGCTGGCGCTCTCGGATCACTTCGATCGCGCCTTTCGTGGCGGGCTGGGCCAGCTTGCGCGGAACCAGGTAGTTGCGCAGGTAGCCCTTTGAGACGTCGATCACCTTGCCCTGCTCGCCGAGCGTATCGACGTCTTGGAGAAGGATGGCTTCGGGCATCTGATTCTCTAGCGTTCCCGGTCGCGGTCGCCTCGCGCACCGCGCGGGCTGTCCTCGCGGCCACTCTCGTTGACGTACGGCAGCAGCGCCAGCTCGCGGGCGCGCTTGACAGCACGGGCGATCTGACCCTGATGGCGCCGGCACGAGCCGGTGATCCGTCGCGAGCGGATCTTGCCCTTCTCGGAGATGAACTTCGAAAGCGAGGTCACATCCTTGTAGTCGACCTGCTCCACTTTGTCACGGCAGTGCTGGCATGGCTTGCGCCGGCCGCTTCCGGGCCCACCCTTCTTGTCTCGACGGCGAACCGGCTTGCCGCGACCGCGCGCTTTTGCCACTGGCTACTCCTTGTGCTTGCTAGAACGGAATGTCATCGTCGCCGGCTCCGCTGGCGACAGGTGCGGGCTGGAAGTCCCGCTCATCGACCGGAACGTCACCACCCTGGTGAGTCTCGTTACCCGCCGAACCGCCGCTTGAGGCATCGTCGCGCGAGCCGAGGAACTGCACCGAGTCAGCAATGATATCGGTTGCCTGGCGTTTCGTGCCGTCCTGGCTCTCCCACTCGCGCCACTCCAGGCGCCCGTCGATCGCGACGGGGCGTCCCTTCGACAGGTAGCGGGCGGCGTTCTCGCCCTGCGCGCCCCACACGGTGACGCTGAAGTAGTTGGGCTTGTCCTCCCACTCGCCGGTGCTCCCGTTCTTGCGTCGCGTGTTGCACGCGACGCGCAGACTGCACACGGATGTGCCGCTCGGCAGCGAGCGCAGCTCGGGATCAGCGGTCAGGTTTCCGGTCATCACGACTCGATTGATGTTGGTGGCTGCCATGGTTCTCTTCCTTTCGGCTTTTTCTCCCGCTCGCGGGAGCTCGTCGGTCTTCTTGGAGTTCGAGCTTCGAGTCTAGAGCCGCCTTCGGGCGCAACTCTCGATCGGGCGTGTCGTCACCCCGCTAGTTGCGAGGATTGACGCCCCACATTCGGGAGATCGAGTCCCCCGTGCAGTGCCTGCGTGGTTCGTACGCCCCGCGTTCAGCGCTTGCTTGCCTGCGGCGGGCGGGGATCCTCAGTGGCGCCCGCGCGAAGAGGTTCTGAAGACCTCGTCCCAATAGGGTGCGCTAATCCCGAAGCCGCGCGTCTCGTCCTGGAAGTGGTGGCGCATGTGCCGCTCGCGCAGCATTCTCCCCAGCGGACCGCGCGGGCGGAAGTGGTGCACGTAGTAGTGGATCATGTCGTAAGCGAGGTAGCCCGCGAAGAATCCGGCGCCAAGTCCGGGCGCATAGCGATCGCCGAAGATCAGGTACAGGACCCCGAACACGAGGGCCCCGAGCGGGATGCTGACCGCCGGTGGCATCACCAGGCGCAGCGGGTCGTTGGGATGATCGTGATGGACGCCGTGAATGATCCAGTGCAACCGCGCGCCCGCGCCCTCCTGCGGCTCGAAGTGGAAGACGATCCGGTGCAGCCAGTACTCGAACAGCGTCCACAGGGCATAGCCGGCGAGCGCCAACCCGGCGGTGGCGAGCACGCTCGCGCTGGCGAGCTGCCACGCCGCCAAGACGAGCACGGCGGGGGCGAAGATCAGCACGGGCACGGCGGGATGCACGCGCGAGAGGACATCGAGCAGGCGCGAGTCGAACATCGGCGGCGAGGCCCGCAGGACGTCGGTGCGGGTTGCCGCGGGATCGCTCATGTCTTCCGCCCAGGCCATATGGGCGATTTTATTACCCGCTGACGGTTTGTGTAGCCGCCGCGCCGCGAAATGCTATGCCGGCTCGCCGGCCGCGACCTCGACCTCTGCCTCAATCGGCTGGGCGGCTCCGCTGACCGCCGACATCTCGGGGGCGTCCGGGGTGCCAGGCGCAAGCTTGATAACGCGGAAGCGCACGACCTCGTCGGTGATCCGCAGCGTGCGGTTCAGGGTGCCGAGCAGCTCTGGTGTAGCGTGGAACTGCAGCAGGTGGTACTCGGCGCCCGACTTGTGATCGATCGGGTAGGCCAGCGTCCGGGTGCCCCACTCGTCGTGACGTAGGAACTCGCCCTGCGCCTCGATCGCTTTACGCGCGTCGGTGACGATCTTTGCGCGCGTCGCCTCCTCGGCCTGGAGGTCGAGCAGGAGCACGAGGTCATATGTCGGCGCGGACAGGGTCATTGGGATCGGCGTCGGGGAAGAGTAGCGGGTCTGCACCGACCACCCCTAGACCAACACCTTCTATAGGTGCTGCCATAGTTATACGCACCGTATATTTTATAGAGGACGGGGACTCTTCCTTCCCTTTTAGGAAAATACTATGGTTATTACGGCCCCATATTTCCTGGCATCAGGAGAGACCCTTCGCGCGGATGTCCGCGAGCTGCTCGTCGATCCAGTTGCCAGGGTCGCGCGAGGTGACGATCTCCACCAGCCCCTCGGCCCGTCGGCGGCGCTCTGAGGAGGACATCGTGAGCGCAGCGTAGATCGAGTTCGCGAGCTCTTGGATGTCGAACGGGTTGACCGACAGCGCGAACTGCCCGAGCTCCTCATGCGCGCCGGTGTTCTCGGAGAGGATCGAGACCCCCTCGCGCTCGTTGACGATCGGACCCTCCTTGGCGACGAGGTTCATGCCGTCGAACATCGCGTTGACCAGCAGCACGTCGTAGTGCTTGTAGGCCGCCATCGCCTCCTCGAGGTCGTCGCGCAGCTTGAGCTGGATCGGCATCCAGTCGGTGGTGCCGTGGCGGTGGTTGACGACCGCCACCAGCGCCTCGATTCGCTCGAGGTACTCGGCGTACTCGGGCACATCGGTGCGCGAGGGCATCAGCTGGGCGATGAACGTGACGCGCTCTGAGAACTCGGGGTGCTGGTCGAGGAACAGGTCGAACGCGGAGAACCCGCGCAGCACGTTCTTGGAAAGGTCGGCGCGGTCGACACGCAGGATCAGGAAGTCGCGGCGCCGCCGGAGCAGCTCGTCCTCGAACTCGCCGACTCGCTCGCTCTGGGCCACCTGCCGTGTGGCGCGATGATCGATCGGCAATGGATACGCCCGCACCCACACCTCGCGTGAGCCAAAGCGCACCAGCCCGCGCTCGAAGTCCACCTCGAGATCCATCAGGTCCTGGCAACACTGAAGGAAGTTGCGCCTGTAGGAGCGCGTGTGGAAGCCGATAATGTCGTTGGCGAGCAGGCCCGCGTAGATCTCCTCGCGGATGCGGGAGGGCAGCACCCGCCAGGCATCCGATTGTGTCCAGGGGATGTGGATGAAGTGGTGGAGGAAGACATCTGGACGCGCTTTGCGCACGAGGTCGGGGAGCGTGTAGAGGTGGTAGTCGTGGACCATCACGACCGGCTCTGACTGACCCTCGAGCTCCTCGACGACCGCGCGGGCGAGATCCTCGTTGACGACGTTGTAGCCGAACTCGAAGGCCTCGATCTCCTCACGGCGGATGTCGGGCGCGTTGGAGAGGTCCCAGAGGTAGTGCTGGATGAACCACAGCATCGGGTTGGCGAAGACGTTGTAGAAGCGGTCGTAGGCTTCGGGGTCTGAGACGACAAGCCGCACCTGGAACTCGCCCCCGGCAGGGGAGCGCACCGGGAATGACCGCCCCGCGTGCTCGCGCGAGACCTCGGCGTCGTGCTCGTTCATCGCGGAGGCGATCCAGATCGCTTCGCGGTGCGACGCCAGCCCCGTGAGCGCCGTGACCAGCCCGCCCGAGCCGCGTTGCACCTCGCCGCCTGAGTGGAACGTGACCGGACCGCGGTTGGACACCAGCACGAGCGGAGCTCGCTGTGCCGGCGCGTCGGTCATGACTCGCGGAGCTCGTTGAAGATGCGCAGATAGTCGCGCAGGTAGCGCGGCATCAGGAAGTGAGCGCGCACGTGCTCCTTGCCGCGGCGGCCGAGGAACTTGCCGAGGGCCGGGTCGCGCAAGATCTCGAGCGTTCGCTCCGCGCACTGCTCGGCGGAAGAGACGAGATAGCCGGTGACGCCGTCCTCGATCTGGAGGGGAATACCGCCGACGTCGCCGCCGATGAACGGACGCGCCTTCCAGATCGCCTCTGAGACCGTTAGGCCGAAGCCCTCGCGCGTGGACTTCTGGATCAGCACGTCTGAGTGGGACTGGAAGGCGTTGACCTCGATCGCACCGACGTTGTTGAAGTTGTTGAGGATGTGAACGTCTGGATCGCCGTCGGCGTGGGCGATCGTGGCGTTGAAGAAGTCCCAGCCCTCGGGGTCGTCTGAGGCCATCGACCCGACCAGTGCGAGCTGCATCTCCGGCAGCGCGGCCTTGACCGTGCGGTAGGCGTCGATCACGCCGAGGGGGTCCTTCCAGGGGTCAAAGCGTGAGACCTGGCACATCAGGGGTCGGTCGATGTCGATGCCGAACTGCCCGCAGACGAACGAGGCGTCCTCGGGGAGGAGCGCCATGTTCTTGGGCGTGAGAGGGTCGATCGCGGGGGGGACGACGTTGACGTTGCCGCGCATGCCGGTGGGCACGTAGTCGGCCATGTGGAACAGCGACTGCGGGTAGTCGGCGATGTAGGGGAGCAGCTGGGCGATCGTCTGCGGGTTGGGGGTGGAGAGGTCGATGTGGCAGCGCCAGATCCAGCCCGCGGCCTTCTCCGGGACGAGCCTGAAGAGCGCCGCGGGCTGGGGGTCATGGACGAGGCAGACGTCCCATCCGTCGGAGAGCTCGCGGGCATTCATCTCGTTGTAGCGCCTCCAGGTCTCCCATTGCTCCTCGTCGAGGTCTTGGGGAGCGCCTTGGAGCGCGTTGTGCATGAGCTTGGTCGCGTTGAAGAACTCCTCGCGACCGTAGATGACCTGCCACTCGCAGTCGAGGCCGACGTCGCGCATCAGGCCGACGAGCGTGTAGAGGATCTCCGAGACACCGCCGCCAAAAGCGGTCGCGGAGATGTGAACCACCCGCTGGCCCTGGAGCGGCTCGGCCAGCTCGCGAATTTCGGCGATTAGCTCCTTGCCGCAAATGTGGGTGTAGTCGGAGAGAGTCTTGTGGCCGACTGCGACGGGTTGGAGCACGCGGGGACGATACATCGGGCGGGAGACCGAGACCGGGGCTAAGGTCTCGGGGATGCTCAACGGGCGCCTCTACCGCGCGGCTCTGGTGCCGTTTGTGCTCGCGCTGGCGGTTGCTGCGTTCTCGCTGACCGCCCGCCCGCAGCCGCTGACATCGACGCTGGCCCCCGACGCGTTCGACGGCGCCGCCGCGTTCGCGGAACTAAAGAGTCTGGCGGCGGAATTTCCCGACCGGCGCCCGGGGGGCACCGGCGATCAGAAGCTTGCCACACGCGTCGCGCAGACCCTGGAAGGGCTCGGCGGCACCGCGGGCGGGGGCTTTCAGGTGCGCACCCGCCATTTCGAGGCGCAGACGATCGACGGGGAGAGGACGCTTGAGACGGTGACCGCGCAGCGGCCGGGATCGAGCGGCAGTACGCCGATCGTGATCCTCGCCCACCGCGACGCGGCCGCGCGGGGATCGGAGGGCGAACTGTCCGGGACGGCCGCGCTGATCGAGCTGGCGCGCGTGTTCGCGGCGCGCGAGACCCAGCGTCCGATCATCCTCGTGTCGACCAGCGGCGGTAGCGGCGGGGACGGAGGAGCCGCCGACTTCGCTGCGCACGAGCCAGGACCGTTCGACGCGGCGATCGTGTTGGGCGATGTTGCGGGCACGAGCGAGCGCAAGCCGTTCGTGGTGCCCTACTCGGATGGCTTCGGCAGCGCTCCTGAGCTGCTGCAGCGCACCCTCGCCGGCGCGATCGTGCAGGACGTGGGGGGTAACCCGGGCGCCCCGAGCACGTTCGGGCAGCTTGCGCACTTGGCGTTTCCGTTCGCGGTGGGCGAACAGGGCGCGCTGAACGCAGGCGGACTCCCGGCCGTGCTCGTCCAGGCCTCGGGCGAATCAGGCCCATCTCCGAACGAGGGAGTTAGCGCGGAACGGTTGGAAGGCTTTGGGCGTGCGGTGCTGAGCGCCGTTGACGCGCTGGATGTGGCACCCGACATCCAGTCAACCCCGCAGATGGACGTGGTAATTGGACCAAAGATGATCCCGGAATGGGCGCTGCGATTGATGCTCGCTGCTCTATTGCTTGCACCCCTTCTTCTAGTCGCCGACGGGTATGCGCGTTTGCGCCGCCGCCGAGCGGCGGGCGATGATCGGACGATCAGGCGGGGACTGCTGTGGGCGCTGGCCTGCGCAGCCCCATTCTTCGTGGCGGCCGTGTTTGCCCGAGCGCTGGGTTGGCTGGGTGTCTTGCATGCCGCGCCGAGCATGCCCGTGGGAGCAAGTGCGCTGCCACTGGACGGGGCGGCCGTAAGGGCGGTGCTGGCGGTGGCGCTGGTGCTTGGGCTCGGTTGGCTGGTGTGGCCCGTGGCGATCAGACGGCTGCGGTGCAGCGTGCGCCCGGACGGGGACGCCGCGGGGCTGGCGATGCTGGTGGTGCTGCTCGGCGTGGGGGCAGCGGCGTGGGTGTTGAATCCGTATGCCGGGCTGCTGGTGGTGCCGGCGCTGCATCTTTGGCTGCTCCTCCTCTCGCCTGACCGAGCGGAGATTGGTCGGCGTCCCCGCCCGCCCGCGGCGCTCGCGCTGGTCGCGCTCGCGCTGTTGCCACTCGCGCTGCTGATCGCCTTTTACGCGCGCGAGCTCGGCGTGGGCCCTGGCGGGATCGCGTGGGACGCGGTGCTGGCGCTCGCGGGCGGACACGTCGGCGTCCCGGCAGCTGCGCTGTGGAGCCTTGGGTTCGGCTGCGTGGTGGCAGCCGCGCTGATTGCGCTCACGCCGCCACCAGCGTTCCCCGGGGCCGGCAACGGAGTGCGGGTCACGGTTCGCGGTCCGCTGTCCTACGCGGGTCCGGGATCGCTCGGTGGGACCGGCTCGGCGCTGCGGCGCTGAGTCTCCGCGATAGGAGTCGCGCTTGCGTCTGTAGGCGAGGAGACCGGGAGGGATAGCCTGGACGATGCTGAATCTCGACCCGGAAGACCGCAATAATCGACAGTTAGACGATGCCCGAAATCCTGCTCAACACGAGATCGAACCAGGGACGGTCCTCGCGTCGTGCATGGCGCGCACTGTCGATCGTGCTGATCCTCGCCGGCGCGCTGGTGCTGATCGACGCTGGCGTGACGTTGGTATGGCAGGAGCCGCTCTCGGCGCTGTACGCGAAATTCCGCCAGGACCATCTGAGCGGGACACTGCGTGTGGCCGAACGGGCCGCTCCCACGGTCCTCGAGCGCCACGTGCTCGCGAGCCTGCCCGACGAGCGCCGGCGGGTCGCCTTCCTCGCGAACGAGCTGCAGCGCCATGCGGGCGGCGGCAGTGCGGTGGGACGGATCGTGATCCCGCGGATCGACGCGAGCTACGTGGTGGTGAAGGGCACCGACACCTCCGACCTGGAGAGCGGGCCGGGGATCTACTCTGAAACGAACTTCCCCGGGGTGGCGGGCACGACCGCGATCGCGGGGCACAGGACCACTTATCTCGCGCCGTTCCGCCACATCGACGCGCTGAGGCCAGGCAACCGGATCCTGCTGAACATGCCTTACGCCCACTTCACCTACACCGTGATCGGTGAGCGGGTGGTGGCGCCGACCGATGTGCGCGCCGCTGTCGGCAACGTCGGTTACAGCCGGCTGGTGCTGTCTGCCTGCACGCCGCTGTTCAGCGCAGAAAAACGACTGCTCGTTTACGCACGCTTGACCAGCACCGTGCCCGAGGGGACCGCCCGCCGGCTGCCCGGCGACCCGAGGGTCCAGCCGATCGAAGCGTCGCGGACCGCACCACGTGCGCATCTACCAACGATGCTCAAACCCGTGCAGCCGCAGATCCCGCCCGCTACGTCGTGAGACCCCGCGCCCGGCAGAGCGCTCACCAGCGGTGCTCGAATCCCTCCAGCGGCTGCTCGTTGCCGTGCACATCTAGAAACGACACGCCTGAGGGTCCCGCGATCGCCCGGCCGATCCAGGTGGCCTGCGCGCCGCCCGCTTCGTGCAGGGTGCGCTCCAGGTGGGCGCGTTCGGCGGGCGAGACGGTGAAGAGGAGCTCGTAATCTTCTCCTCCCTCCGTCGCCAGCCGCCAGGGCGGAGCGGCAAGCTCGGCGCTGATCTCTGCTACGCCCTCCTCGAGGGGCAGCGTCTCCAGATCGATCCGCAGGTGCACACCGCTCGCGCGAGCGATGTGCAGGGCGTCAGTGGCGAGCCCATCGGAGAGGTCGATCATCGCGTGGACGCCCGCTGCCGCCAGCGCGCGTCCCTCATTCAGCCGTGGTCTGGGAGATTGAGCCCGAGCCAGTGCCCCGGCCGCCGTATCGATGCTCGCGGCGCGGCCCTCCAGCACCGCCAACCTGGCGCCGGCGCCGCCGAGTCGGCCGGTCACGCCAACGAGGTCTCCAGCTCGTGCTCCGTCGCGGCCGATGAGCTGATGCTCGTGCTCGGCCCAGCCGACCACTGTGACGGACACGGTCAGGGCCGGCGCGCTCACCACGTCTCCGCCGGCGATCGTTGTGCCGGTGACGCTTGCCAGCGCCTGGGCGCCACGCACAAGCTCGAGCACCTGCTCCTCACCGAAGCTTTCTGGGAGACCTAGGGCTAGATATGCCTCACCGGGCTCGGCGCCCATCGCAGCAAGATCCGAGAGCGCGCCCGCCAGTGCGCGGTGGCCAACCTCCGCGGCGCCCGCCCAATCGGGGTGCAGGCGGAAGTGGACGCCATCGACCATCGTGTCCACCGAGACGACGCACACGGGTCTCGCATGCACAACTGCCGCATCGTCGCCAACTCCGCGCCTCACCCGCGATCCGTGCGGCGTCTGCGTCTCCGCCAACTCGGCGGCGATGGACTGGATCAGGGAGCGCTCGAGCCCCACGGACCTCAGCGATGCCGGTAGACGATCCGCGCGCGGTCTAGGTCGTAGGGGGAGAGCTCGCAGCGGACGCGGTCGCCCGGGAGGATACGGATCCGGAAACGGCGCATCTTGCCGGCGACGTGACCAAGCACGACGTGATCGTTGTCGAGCTTGACGCGGAACATCGCGTTGGGCAGCGCCTCGATCACCTCGCCCTCGAATTCGACCTTGTCTTCCTTTGCCACTGCTCTAAACCTACCAGTGCGCGGGCCGCGAGGCACGCCTCGACCTAATGCCCGGGCCCGGCGCCGCCCGTGTTCCCGCCGTTGCCGTTGCTGCCGTTGTTCCCTCCTGCACCGCCGCCTCCTCCACCACCACCGGGTGTGGGTTCGGCTGGCGCGCTCGGCCTGTGGGTATTCGGGGTGGGAGTCCGCGCCGGAGTGGGCGTCGCGCTTTCCCTCGGCGGGACGCCGGCGCCGGTGTTGCCGGGTTCGCCGTTGCTACCGCCGCCGCCCTGGCCGGGATGGGTCGAGTGCTTGGGCTTGTGTTCCTTCTTGCTCTGCTTGTTTTCTTCTGTGCCTTCGCCCGCCTGCTGCGACGGGGCTGTGGTCTGGTATTTGCTGAAGAACGGCTGGTAGGAAAGCGGTTCTGTGGCGGGGGGAAATTCCGTGCATTTCTGGCCTTCGGTGACCGCTGACATGTAGTCGTGCCAGATTTCCGCCGGCAGATAGCCACCCTGCTGGGGCTCGCCGTGCACGTCGGTCATCGAGACGCGTTTGTTTGGGTAGCCCATCCACACGACGGTGGAGTAGTCCGGCGTGTAGCCGTCGAGCCAGGCATCGACCAGTTCGCTGGTGGTGCCCGTCTTGGCGGCCGTCGGGCAGTTGATCGCCGAGCGGGTGGCGGTGCCTGAGAGGACATTGTCGTGCAGGATGCTCGTCTCCTCGGAAGTGATGCCGTTCGAGAGCACCTTCACGCGGTGAGGCGTACCCCAGCTCGAATCGACGTGACCGTCTCCGAAGACGACCTTCGTAATCGCGATCGGCGAGTTGCGATAGCCGCCGTCGGCGAGCGTGGCGTAGACGACGGCCATTTCCAGCGGCGTGACGCCGAGCGTGAGCCCGCCGAGCGCTTCGGCGGGGAAGCTCGACAGGTGGGTTTTGACGCCCATCTTGTAGGCCATCTGCGTGATCGACTGCTCGCCGAGGTCAGCCGCGAGCTGGGCGTAGACGGTGTTGTCGGACGTAAGTGTCGCGTTGACGAGGCTGATCGACTTGTTCAGCGAGGTGCCCTCGAACGTCTTTACGGGCACGTTCCATCCCGGCAGCTCTCCGACGGGGATCGTGTGGGACAGGTAGTAGGTGGTGTTGGGGTCGATCCCGCGCGAGAGCGCCTCGGCGAGGTCGATCGCCTTGAACGTCGAGCCGGGCTGGCGGTGCCCGTCCGCGGCGAGGTTGTACTGCGACTGCTCGTATGACTCGGACTCCGCCATCGCCTCGATGTCGCCGTCGCGCGGGTTGATCGTGACAATCGCCGACGCGGGGTCTTCGGGCTCGTCGAGCACTTCCGCGATCGCTTTGCGCGCCTCCCGCTGCATGTCCAGGTCGATCGTCGTATAGACCTTCAAGCCGCCCTGTTCGACCGTGTTCGCGCCATAGCGGTGGATCAGCTGTTCGCGGACGTATTCGAAGAAGAACGGTTCGCTGCGCTGGGAGTAGAGCGTGCCGAGATGCACCTCCAGCGGCGCGTGTTCGGCCGCGGACGCCTGCGCCGCGTTGATGTAGTGCAGTTGCGCCATCTTCGCGAGCACCTCGTTGCGCCGCTGCCGGGCCGCAGCCGGGTAGCGGAACGGGTTGTATTCCGAGGGAGCTTGGGGCAGACCCGCGAGCAGCGCCGACTGCTCGAGATTGAGCTGCGAGGCGGGCTCGTCGAAGAACACGCGCGCCGCCGCCTGCACGCCGAGCGTGGTCTGCCCGCCGACGGTTCCGTAGGGGACGCTGTTGAGGTAGCTGGTCAGGATCGAGCGCTTGGAGTGGTGTTCGTTGTACTCGATCGCAAGCTTCGCCTCGATGATCTTCTGGCGCAGCGTATGCTGATCGCCGCCGAGGTAGAGGTTGCGCACGAGCTGCATCGTGATCGTCGAGCCGCCCTGCAGGGGGGCGCCGTGGGTGATGTCCTTCACGGCCGAGCGGAAGATCCCCGTCAGGTCGACGCCATCGTTTTTGTAGAAGCGCTGGTCCTCGATTGCAACGGTGGCGTTCTTCAGGTTTTCGGGAATCTCGGCCCAGGTGACCGGGCTGCGCAGCTCGTCGGACTGGATGAAGCCGAGGCGCGTGCCGTCAGCGGCGAACACCTGCGAGGAGCCCCCGCCTACGAGCGGGCGCAGCGTTTCGATTGCGGGCGCCGACTGCGCGACGTGCAGGACGTAGCCGACCGCCGCGATCGTGCCGAGGATCAGCGCGCAGGCGAACACGCCGCCGCCGACGAGCAGGATCCGTGTGGGTCCGGCGCGGTGGTGTCGGTGCCGTCGCTGTCGAGCTTGTCGGGACATCTCTTCGCTAGCCGAGATTACCGCTCGGATTGTGATTTCCTGCCATTTGCGCTGCGCCCCCCACGCTCGACGCCACCCGAGGATATGAACCCCGACACCGCCGACCCAGCCATCCAGGCTGTGTGCCCTGTCATCGTGGACTCCGCGAGCGAGCTCGCCGCTCCGCTCGAGCCCCGGGCTGCCAGTTCACTGCTGCGTTGGTGGGCGCGCCTACGGGAGCAGCGCCGATCGCTCGATTCAGCGCACGCGGCCGCCGTGCGCGACAGCTGGCGAGCGCTGTGGAGCTCGCGCCTGCTGGTCTGGGCCGCCGGGGTGGGAACTGTTCTGGCGTTCGGCTTCGGGCCGGTGCGCAAGGCGTTTGACCCTCCGGGCGTGACGCGGGGATTCGGTTGGCTCGGCAACCTGCTCGCGGCTCCGGCCGCGCGCTGGGACGCGGCCTGGTACCTGGTGATCGCCCACTATGGCTACCGCCCCGACCTGGACGCGTACACGTCTTCGCGTACTGCGTTCTTTCCGCTGTATCCCCTGGGCCTGAGTGCGATCTCGCACCTTGGCGTGCCGCCGGTGCTCGCCGGCGTGCTGCTGTCGCTGCTGGCTCTCGCGGCTCGCCCTGTACGGCATCCACCGCCTGACCACGCTCGAACTCGCGCGCGCTGGCCGATCTGCGATTGCTCGCCGGCGAGGTGGCGAGGTGGCCCGGCTGGCAGTGATGGTCACGGCGTTCGCTCCGATGGCGTTCTTCTTCTCGGCGGTCTACTCCGAGTCGCTCTATCTGGCGCTGTCGGTCGGGGTCTTCTGGTGCGCCCGCCAGGGGCGCTGGGTATGGGTCGGGGTGCTCGGCGCGCTGGCCGCCGGGACCCGCAGCGCAGGGGTTGTGCTGATGCTGCCGGCAGTGATGCTCTACCTGTACGGACCGCGCGAGGACCGAGCGCCGGACTTCCCTCCCCAGGAGCGGCCGCGCGCGGCCGGCCGGCGCCGGGCGCAGAACTTCCTCGCCGCCTCGCCCTTACTTCGTCGCGCCACCTCACGCTGGCGGCCGAACTACCGGCTGCGGTGGGATGTCCTGTGGCTGGGTCTCATACCGGCCGGCCTGGGGCTGTACATGGCCTACCTGGCCTTCTCCGGCGGCGACGCGTTGATGCCGTTTCACGCCCAGGGCGTGTGGGGCCGGCACTTTGCGGGGCCCTACGGTGGCGTGTGGGACGGGGCAAAGGCCGCGTTCGAGGGCGCGCGTCAGCTGCTTTCCTTCCAGCGCCGGCACGTGTACTTCCCGGCCGCTGGGGGCAGCCCGTTCATCGATGCCGGGCACAACCTGATGCTGTTCGCCTTCCTGATTGCCGCCGCTGCCGCGATCGTCGGCGCGTTGCGGATGCTGCCGCTCGCGTACGGCGTCTATGTGCTCGCCGCGCTCGCGCTGCCACTGTCCTACCCGGTGAGGCCGCAGCCGCTGATGTCGCTGCCGCGCTTTCTCGTGGTGCTGTTCCCGCTGAGCATTTGGCTGGCCGCCTGGCTGGCCGCGCACCCCCGAGCGCGAATGCCTGCGTTGGCATCGTCGGCGTTGCTGATGGTGTTGTTCGTCGCCCAGTTCGCGACCTGGCATTGGGTGGCCTAGGCGATGGAGAAGACGACACCGATCGAGGGTCCGACGGCCGAGCGGCGCGCCTGACTTTTGGCGAGAGCCCGCTCGCTCGCCCGCCCGCGGACGCTCCCGGCGAGGATTCAGCGGAGGCGGACAGGTCCCGCTCCCCGACCACGGGCTGGCCGCCGTGGACCGCGCCGGTCGCGCTGCTCGGTGGGCTCGTGCTGGCCCTCGTGGGCGGCCTCGTCGTGGACGTTCCCGCGCTCGTGTTGGGGGTGAAGATCTCGAGCTCGCACACGCCACCCGGGTTGACGATCGCCGACACGGTCGTACAGGATGTCGGCTTTGTGGTCGCGGCCGTCTACTGCGCGCATATCGGCGGGCGGATGGTGCGCTCGTGGCAGTTCGGCCTGCGCCGCCCGGGGGCTGGCTGGCGATCGGCCAGCGGCCTGATCTTGCTGCTGCTCATCGCGTTCCTCGTGCTCAGCGCGATCTGGTCCGTGGCGGTTCATCCGAAGGAAGAGAAGCTGCTCGAAACGCTCGGCTCCAACGAAGGCACGGCGCTGCTGCTGCTGAGCGCTGGGCTGACGTGCGTGGTGGCGCCGATCTGCGAGGAGTTCCTGTTCCGCGGCTACATCTTCACGGCGCTGCGCAACTGGCGAGGAACGCTGCCGGCGGCGCTGATCACGGGGCTGGTGTTCGGCGGCGTTCACTACGGCTCGGCGCCTGCGCTCGACCTGGTGCCGCTGGCAGCTCTCGGCTTCGGGCTGTGCCTGCTCTACCGCTACAGCGGCTCGCTGTATCCGTGCATGATCGCCCACTCGCTGAACAACTCGCTCGCGTTCGGCAGCCTCGAGAGCTGGGACTTCTGGCAGGTGATCGCTTTGATGGTCGCCTCCCTGGCGGCGATCTGGGCGCTGGCGCTGGCGGCCAGGCACGCGGGTGTGATCTCCGCCGAGCGTCCATCGGTCCTCCGGTGTTCCCACCGTCGTCCCGGGCGCCTAGGGTACGCGCCGGTGCTGGCCCCGCCCTCTCCGCCTGCTCCCGTGGTCACCAGCCCGGTGGCGGGGCTGTCAAGCTCGAGCTGCAGAAGGTCGGCGGCAGCCCGCCGTTTGCGTTCGTGGGAGAGCGGATCGTGGTGCGCGGGATCGTCACGCCATACGTCGCCGGGCAGATGGTGAAGGTGAGCTTCTACCGTGACGGGCGCAAGGTCGCGGTGCAGGTGGCGAGTGTGCAGGCGAGCCGACCTTCGATCGGTGGCAAAGACGAGGGGCAGTTCCACGTCGGCCTACGCGAGTGCTGCCCCGGGGTTAGTGCAAGCGCGCGCGGTGCACTACGCGACCCCGCAGCAGGGCGCGTTCAGCGCCCGCTCGCCGAGTGTGCGCTACGTCCAGGTCAACCTCGGTCCAGGCACGCAGGGCCCGTCGGTGCGTCTGCTGCAGTCCGAGCTCGACGTGCTCCACTATGCGGTGCCGCTGAGCGGCTCCTTCGACGAAGGAACCGGACGCGCGCTGATCGCCTACCGCAAGATGACCGGCCTGCACGCATTCCCTACGCGGGCAGGCGGGTCTTCGAGCTGCTCGAGCGACGGCGCGGGCAGCTTTCACGTGCGCTACCGGCGTGACGGACGCCACGTCGAGGCCGACCTGACCAACAGGTGCTCGCGGAGATCGAACCGGGCGGCCGCGTGCGGACGATCTACACGATGAGCTCGGGCAAGCCGTCGACGCCGACGGTGATCGGGCGCTTCAGGGTTTACCTGAAGACTCCGGGGAAAACAGCGAGGGCATGGTCGACTCCAACTACTTCATCCGCGGCTACGCGATCCACGGCTACGCCGAAGTGCCGACGTATGCCGCCAGCCACGGCTGCCTGCGCGTGCCGATTCCCGACGCCCCCGCGATCTACGCGTGGGTGCGGGAAGGCACGCCGGTCGATGTCTACAACGAAGGCGGCGGCGGTAGCGAGACGCGTCAGCTCTCACGCCGGTCCGTAGCGCGTTCACACCCTGACACGGATAACACGCGCTAGGTAACTCAGGCCAAAGCCGTAGACGAGCAGCGCGAGCGCCGTCTTGACGAGGTGGACCACCCACTGGCTGGAGGAGCCGGAGACGATGCCGGCGAAGGGCGAGGTGAAGAAGTTGGAGGCTTCGTCGATCTTCTTGTGGACGGTGCTTTCGTGTTTGGGTGCCGGCGCGCCGGTGGATGACGGGTGCTCGTTGACCTCTTCCTGCTGGTGGGTCGAGGCCGAGGAGGTCTGTTCGACCACGAACACCAGGAACGAGGCGATCACGATCAGGCAGACGATCCAGGAGGCCAGGCGCAGCAGCCTGGCGATCAAGGAGGATACGCCGGTGGATGCCACGGAGCTAGATTAGACCCCCTGGTGGATACCCCGACTGAATCTATTAACGATCTGGAGCGCGCACGCGCGCGGCTTATCGAAGAGTTGCGTGAGCACGCGCTGGTGATCGGCGAGGTGACGCTCACGAGCGGGCGCAAAGCCCAGTATTACGTCGACGCCAAGCGCGCGATCCTGCTGCCCGAGGCGTTCATGGCGCTCGCCCTGCTGGTGGCGGAGCAAGCCCAAGCATGTGGCGCAAGTGCGGTGGGCGGGGTCCCCGTGAGCGCGATCCCCGTCGCCTGCGCCGCGCTCGTCGCGCCAGATCCGCCGGCAAGGGTGTTCATCGTGCGCAAAGAGCGCAAGGAGCACGGATTGCAGCGTTGGATCGAGGGGCCGCCGCTCGCTGCGGGCGAGCGCTGTTTGATTGTCGAGGATGTGGTCACGACAGGCGGCTCGACGATCGAGGCTGTGCAGCGTGTGCGCAGCGAGGGGTTGACGGTCGCGGGCGTCGTGAGCGTGCTCGACCGCCTGGCGGGCGGCGGCGAGGCGATCCAGACGGCGCTCGGCGATGACGCGCCGTATACGGCGCTGAGCACGATCGACGAGATCTACCCCGAGCGCCCCGACCGTGGCTGACGTGGGTCTGCTCGTACGGCCCGCCGCGGTTGCCGACGTGCCGACGCTGCTGGAGCTGTTTGGAGAGCTGGCCGAGTACGAGCACCTGGAGCACGAGCTGCACGCCACCGAGGAGCGGCTGCGCGAGGCGTTGTTCGGGTCACGGCCGGCCGCCGAGGCGCTGATCGCCGAACGGGATTCCAAGACGCTCGGCTATGCCCTGTTCTTCCCGACCTTCTCGAGCTTCCTCGCCAGCACGGGGGTGTGGCTCGAGGATCTGTTCGTGCGTCCGGCTAACCGCGCTGAGGGCGTGGGCAAAGCACTGCTCGAGGTGGTCGCGGCGCTTGTGCGCGAGCGTGGTGGCGAGCGACTGGAGTGGGCGGCGCTCGACTGGAACGAGCTCGCGCTCGGCTTCTACCGGCGAATCGGCGCAAAGACGATGAACGAATGGATCACCCACCGCTTGGATGGTGAGGCGCTCGAGCGCCTCGCGGCGGAGGGTGCGGCGACGGGAGCCGGGGCTCGTCCAGCCGAAGAGCGCCGGTAGCCTTCTCCTCGCGCCCTCGTAGTCCAATGGATAAGACGACCGCCTCCTAAGCGGTAGATCCAGGTTCGACTCCTGGCGGGGGCACTTAAAAGTTCTGCAAATGGGCACTTTTGTAGGGCAATTCACGAGCATGAATGCCGGTTGTACAACTAGTGCCCAAACGATTCTTGGCTTTCCTAAGCCATTTTTCGGCAGGCTGATCTATCGCGCAGAGGAAGCGATAGATCGGCAGTGTTTGACGGGCTAAATCTCCTGCTATTCGGCACTTTTTGGCTCGTGCGGAGGCTGAACTCATCGCCAGGGAAGCGATAAGTTCAGTGCGCCAGGGAGCGGTAGATCTGGCGGTGGGCACGATGCGCAGACCGGTGGGGGTTGGTACCCGACGAGGGTGCGCAGGCGTTGTCTGGCGGTGAGGTGCCGGCGCATCCCGTGGCGGTAGACGCGCAGCGTGAAGCCGGGGTCGGTGTGGCCGAGCTGGTCTATGACGCTGCCCAGATCGACTCCGAGGGCGACGAGGATCGAGGCGTAGGTGTGGCGCAGCTTGTGCGGCGTGAGACCCTCGGGCAGCGGTACGTCTCCCGAGCTGGTCAGTTTCTCGTTGGCTTTCTCGACGGCTATTCGAGGACGCGGTTGCGGATGTTCTCCTGGGTCATTTTGGTTCCCCTCGAGTCGGGAAAACGAAGGCATCGTGGGCGATGTCCGGTGCCTGCGCCTTGTAGGCGGTCAGCTCGTCACGGAGCGCTGGCAGCAGGTCGATCTGCCGCATGCCCGCATCGGTCTTGGATGTCACGCACGGTGAGCCGGTTCTCGGAGAGGTCAACGTCTCGCCAGCGGAGCGCGGTCAGCTCGCCGATCCGCAGGCCGGCGAACACGAACGTCGCCAGCAGCGCCCGGCGGTAGACGAGCCCGCCCTTCTGACCGCGACCTCCCTTGAGCCTGGCGTGCCGGTCCAGCTCGCTCGCCGCGTCCAGCAGCGCCTCGATGTGCTCGGCGCGGTCGAGCCACACCGGAGAGGGCTTGCTCGCCTTCAGCCGGCGGCGTCTGCCGCGAGCGGGGTTGCGGTCGATCAGGCCGTATTCGAGGGCGACCTCGAGGATCTGCGCGAGACGGGTGATGGTCTTGTTGATCGAGGTGGCCGACAGCGCTCGAGGCGGCCGTTCTCGGGCCAGCTCGCGTCGGGCGTCAAGGTCCTTCGCCTCGTCGACGCGCTTGCGCCAGTCCGCCAGCGCCTCAGCGCGCCTGGCGGATTGTCGGACCTTCTCCGCTCGATAGCGGTCGACCTCGGCGATCGTGATCTGGGACAGGCGATGGTTCTCGAAGAACGGGAGCAGATGGCCGCGAAGCTGCCACTCGTAGCCGCACGCGGTGTTCGGCTGCCACTCATACCTGCTCGCCTCAAACCACTTGGTCGCGAACTCCCCGAAGACCCGATCGATCTGCCGTGGGCGAGCAGGTTCGGGCTCGACCGGACACCAGATTCCCTGACGGACATCAGCGAGAATGTTCTGAAGTTCGGTGTGCGCCGTCCTGCGCGTCCAGCCCTCGGAGCTGGTGCCGAGGGTTACGTACCGCCTCTCCCCATACGCACGAAACCGAAGTGCCCACGCGCCGCTTGGGCGTCGGATGATGTGACCGGTCGGGGCAGGTGGCATCAGTTCGGGTTGGGTCCGGACCTGGGATCTGGCTGGTTGGCGGGCACCAGCGACATCCTCTGCACGGCCGCGCCGCACAAGCGGCAGACCGACAACCCCGTACCGCAGCGACGGCTGTTCCAGCGCATACGCGATCACGTCCCCTGTCCTCAGGGCTTTTCGGCAGGGTGGACTCGGGCTGTAGGCGCGCAACTCGTCCGTCAGCCGCTGTTATGCGCGACTACGATCTGATGCTGATGTCCTCGGGACAGATGCCAACAGCCTCAGAGGTTCTCAATGTCATGGATCGTCTCGAACATGACGCGGAGCGACGCATAGCTCTTTCTCGGAGCTACGACCTCTGCCGGGCTTGCGTAGAGGAGGGCATCGTGCGCGAGGACTCGATCGACTGGATAGCCCAACGTATGCAGCAGTTGCTCGGCGAAGGACTGATCGCCCACGGCGCCGTCAACGGCGGCGTGCGCGAGCCGCCAGTGTGGGACGGACAGTGGATTCAGATGATGCATGACTGGCGCGTCACGGCTGCCGGTCGCGCGGATGCGGCCTTGTATCGCTCGGAGAGCCGCACGTTGAGCACACCGCCACGCGCACGCAACTCGATCATGGCCTTCGATCTATTCATCTGCCACGCTGGCGAGGACAAAGGAGCCGTTGCTGGACCGCTCTCCGACGCGATCACCTGGCGAGGGTGGACCGTCTGGCTCGACGAACTCGCGCTGACGGTCGGCGACAGCCTCAGCCGCCACATCGACGCAGCACTTGCACAGAGTCGTTTCGGTGCCGTAGTGCTCAGCCCCTCATTCTTCGAGAAGGAGTGGCCCCAGCGCGAGCTTGCCGGACTCGTCGCCCGAGAGGTGGACTCCCAAGCAAAGATCATCCTGCCGGTCTGGCACGAAGTCGATCACCACTACATTGCCCAGCGCTCACCACCCCTAGCAGACCGACTCGCAGCAACGACACACGACGGGATCGAGGCGGTAGCAGGGAAGATTTCGGCCGCTATGCGCTCAGGAATAGACGCATCCGCTGGGCCGGATGCAACACCAAACGCACATGCTGCCGAGGAGGCGTGGCGAGGAATCAGCGGCAGCACCACGTCGCTGTTCATAGGCGCTCACGTAATCGACCCAGGGACCGGGCTCCGGGGTCGAGTGGAGCAGGTGCTCGGACCTCAGTCAGCCCTTGTACGACTAGACAACGGCTCGCTGGTACGTGTTGAACCAGGCTAGACCGTGCTCATGACCGCAGGCACACTCATCGAGAAAGCGAGAAAAGAAGCCGATGCGTGAAATCCTACCGTCGGTACGCTTCCACGCGGACAGCTCCCGCCCGATCGGATTCGTCACCGAACTCAGCGACAATCACGTCACAGCCGCCACGCAGGCCCTTGAAGAATTGGTCGATTGCTTTCAGGCCACCGATAATACGGGTATCGAGGTACGCGTTTGCCTATGCAGCACTCAGTATGTACCTGGGCTACCAGAAACGCTGTACTCGTTCCACATCATTAGCTTCGACTCAAACGGTGAGCCGCTTGATGATGAGATATCAGCCGCCCAAGAGATTTTCTGCGCGTTCATCATCAACCAGCCCATAGACGTGCAGCGTGAGGCCGCTTTGCTGTTCTTGTATTCGCTTGTTTTTCGTCAGACAGCACTCCGAGCCTCCGGTGCCGACCTCACCAAGCCCGACCTAATCGCCGCTGACGCTGAGGAGCGTGCCCGTAAAGACTTTAGTGATCGAATTAGAGGCGGGTGGTATGAAGCAGCCCGGTCACTGGCAGCGCGTGCACATCACGACGGGATCGCCTTGACCGTTCGATATCAACTCGACCCATTCCCCGCACGTGAGGACGTAGTACGTCGAATGCCGGCCCTGCGCAATACATATAACTCACTTAACCAGGCCCGCGAATTCATAGACAAGGTAGTATCGATGATAGGTGGCCGTGATCCTCGCGTATCGGCGCCTGGGGAATCAGAGGAGACACGAGCCTTCGTACAGCGGAAGTTGGTAGAGCTTGGCTTTCGCCACTATATGACACAGACGCTCCGCGACGCCGAGGTATTGGGTAACGGCTATCTGGTAATGCCAACCGATGGCGATGTCACGCCATACGCTCTCCGCCCGGAGGATGTCGAAGTGCTGCCAGACGGGCAATTTGCAGTCCGAGGCAATGGTGGCGGTGTATTGGTTCGGGGTGAAGTGACCCACGTCAAGGGGGTCGAGCAGTTCACTTCGCCATATGGTTTCTCGGTACTGGAGGTGGTCCTTCCAGAGTGGATCGCCCGGCGGCGGCTAGATAGAGTATTGGAGCAGATCAAGCTTGTCGGTAAACAGACAGCAAATCCGATAGCACTAGGGTATCGGGGAGCTCGAGAAGCTAATCGCGCGGCATAGGGTAGATAGCGACGAGCGGCTTTCTAAACTGCTGTGGTATCCGCGCGAGTGGCTTCCTGATGCCGTGTCGGGGCTTTATTTTCACGGCCAGGAGCGTATGTGAGAAAGCTTATTCGCCGGGCGCGCTTCGCGTTGCACGCTCTATGGTCCAGGCTGGCCTTCGCACTGCTGCTCTCTCAGCGGTGCCCGGCACGACTGTCTGACTACGTTGCGCGGAGGGCAATTGCTAGCCGATCCATAAGGGAACTCGGAGGGGCAGCAATCGAACCGACGCTGCTAGTTTCACTGTCACGGGACGAGATCGGGCGCCAGCTTCTAACCAATCGGAGCCCGTGCCGAGCCCGGCGGCAAGTTGGTCGTATATTGAACGGGCTGAGCTTCGCCCCCTAGTCATGCGGCGCATCGGAAATGAAGTGCCGGAGGAATGGAGTGAAGGGCTCTACCAAGCGATCGTGCTCAACACCGCAGAGAGTGCGAGCAGAGTGGCATCTGCTCTCGCTGTGGTGGCAGGGCTAGCGGGGAGACTAGTCCCGCAACACGAACGGGCGATTTTCGAGAGGTGTATGACCTTTCTTGGGCGCAATCCCGATCCGTATAATCCCCTGTCAGGGCAATTGATGGGTGCTGCCAGTGAAGCCGCTGCGGCGTTGCTGGGGGTGATGTAAGTCTAGATGATCTCGCCGCCGACGCACTCGCTCAAGGGCAAGCGCCATCGACGTGCAGCAGTCGCAAGTGCGCTGCGTACATCCGATGACGGCGGTAGACGCTTTTCGGCTTATGTGGAAAAGATAAAGCCATCGTCCGAGGAACTTGTTCGACTAGCAGAGGATTGTGACTCCGCGAAATCCTCGGCTGACCCGGTGTTTGTAGAGGAGTACGCTGCACCATCGAAGGCTGCTGCATTTCTTGAACGACTGGCGACGCCAGTAAGGACCTCGGAGCGCTGATGGTTGGCCCGACTCTCGGGGCTTGTCTTGCGCTGGCCGGCTCTCACGTGCACGGACGGCTCACAACGGTCAAGGTCGAACCCACCATTGCCATTGGCGCACTCGCGGTGCTCGTAGCGGTTAATGTGCTTTCGGTCCAACTTGCCATAGGGAATCTTCCCCGGTCAGTTGCACGAGCCGTCTTGGCGCCATCGCTGATTATGGTGGCATATGGTTTGGGCCTGGCCCTCCTCGCAGTCACTTTGCTTGGAGGACTCGAACCTCCGCCATCATGGCACGCTGGCGCAACAGGGGGAGTGTTGCTTGTGCTGTTTGTTGTCGTAGTCGCGATCGCGATTATCGACACGCTGCGAAGCGTCAGCGCGGCGGCTGCCAGCGCGACTGCAGCCCGGCGTTCGCGACCAAGGGCGATACAAACCGGCAACCAGGTGGCGAGGCTCAGTGACCAGCAGCAGGCGCTACAGGCTGTCGTTGATCGTCGTGATTACATATGGATGCAGATGAGCGCCGACGAAGGGGCGAGGCGACAATCGCTGCGTGCGAATCGAACCGGCATACTCGAAATCGATGCCCATAAGCTCGACGCTCTCCATGCTCGGGACGTATGGCGCGAAGGCGACCTCAGACTCGATTTGATGAATATTCCCGGCGCTCAAGTCCTGTCGGGTCACGAGTATGCTTGCATAGTTCCCGCGCGACGCGCCAAGCTCATGGCCGAGGATTTGGAACTCGTAACGAATGCCTGCAGAATCCGCGACTATCCTCATCTGACACGACTGGCTGAGCTATGTACAACACTGGTCGATCAGATGATCGCTGTTGGAACGGCCGGCGATCTAGGCGGCGCCTACCACGTTCAGGCAGAGCTTGTGGTCCTCCTCCGGCTGCACCTTTGGACAGCAAGGGAGCGAAGCGGACAAGACGTTAACCCGCCGTCGCGGGTACTTATTGACGTGGTAAATCGGACGCTTGCCTCGCTAGCGCGTGCGAGCGATGAGGATTTGCGGGAGCTGTGCATATCGCTCATGCGCGAGCTTCTGTCCACTGCGGGCAAGAGCGATCCCGTTATTGGCTTGACGGTCGCTCGTGCCATCACGAGTGATACGCCGTCGCTGAGTCAGCTTTCAGTGCTGTACTTTGCGGGCCAGCGCGCCTTGGATCAAGCGGCCACGGTGGATACCGAGATGGTGCAGCGTGCTCTCCATAAGCTCATCGATGGCGATAGTGACACCGCCCGCTACGCTAACGAGACAGCGGCTCGCCTGGTCCAATATGCGGCGATTGCAGACCCCTTGAACAGCCGTCGTGCATGGAGTCGGTACAAGGATGCATCGCAGTCCGCGCCCAAGATGGATCGAGTGTTCAGCTTCGCGCGCATTGGTGCGGCGGCACTGAGAGTAGGCAACCTGTCGCTTGCGGTTGAGGTCAGATTGGCATTTCCAACCGATACCGACCTCAACGCCCTTGCTGCTGTGGTCCATCAGGCCGAACGTGCCGAGCACGAGAACCTGCTGTCACGACTATTCACCGGCTGCTCGGCGAGGACGCCGAGACAAAGATTGATCGATTCATCGATGCAGCGAAGATATATCGCGCTTCGCTTCCGACCGAAAGCCCGACGTAGTGGGGCACGATAGGCTACGGCGAGCCGGTGTCCGTCGTCCGGCAAGCGTTGTGTCAACGTCAAGCAGGCGCGTCGTCAGGCCTCCGCCCACTCAGCTAGACAGTACGTGGCGGACCCGAGGCGTTTGCACTCGGCGCTGAGGCGCTTGCCGAACGTCAAGGCCACAACGGGGATGCGGCCGGCGGACCTGAGTGCGTCGATCTGCAGCCGAAGGCGCCGCGCATGTGGTGCTGGTGCCGACCGGAGAGAGATCGAGGTCGCGAGTCGCGATCGTGATCTTCTCTACAGAGCGCCCGGATGCGGTTCTTCGTCTTCGTGAGCTGTCTGGCCGGTTGCACGTAGAAGCTTGCGCCCAATGCGGGTGAGTACGGATGCGTCAACCCCGGCGACGAGAGGCCCCAGCGTCCGACTAGAATCCAACTGGATTCCCATCTCTTGTAGATTATGGCTATAATCGCCATATGGTGTCCAACTAGATTGGAGTTGGCGATATGGCTTATGATCGGATAGGTACAGGATCGTGGGCTTGGCTGAAGTCGGTCGGGTCACAGGCGACTCCGCTACGGCGCGACTGGCGTAGCACGGATGCGCACCTGCTCGTGCACTGCTGGTTCTCCAAGCATCCTCGCTCATTGCGCGCGGGTGACATGCTGGTGTATTACGCCGCCCGCTGGGGGGTCTTCCCCGCGCTGATGGAACTTGTCTCGGACGATGTGAACGACGACGCCGGCGGACACCCGGTTGACGGTCAGCGATGGCGTTGGCGGATGGACGTGAGGCCTCTCGTCACGCTCCCGCTCGATGACTCACCGACGCTCGCCGAGGCGGGTATCGATCCTGTGAGGGTTCGCCGCCAGTCGCACATCTTGCTGACTGGTGAGGAGTTCGAGCTGGTCCGCGACCTTATCTTGGTGCGCACCGCAAGCCGCGCCACCGTACAGAGCGGTACCCGCTCGGTGGCATGAGCCAAGGCACCCGCTAGCTGTTTTCTAGGATGGTAGACTTATGCGCATGTCCGGTGATGACTTCCGTATCGATCTGTCCGACCCCGAGGATGTTGCTACCAAGATGCCAGAGCTTCGGCGCCTCTACGAAGAAAAGCTCCAGGAGCAAAAGGCTCTCAACGAGCAGGTCGAGTTCCTACGCCGTCTTGTTGGAGGCGCGGTCGGGATTCTGTGGGACGCGACTCAGGTACCAGCCGCTGCGCAGGTGGAGTCGTCAACGCAAGTACGCAGGAGGAGAGCGGCACCTGCCCAAGAGCGCGCTGTGCGCGCGCTCCAGGAGGCCGGCACTGCGATGGGTCCTACGTCTCTCTACAAGTTCATGCTTGCCAAAGGGGTGGACGTCCCGAAGGACGCCAACGTGCTTGGAGCGAACCTTTGGGACGCTTGGAAGGCTGGTCGCATCATGCGAGCTCCAAACGGGGTCTACACCCCTCTCGACGGCACCGGACGCACGGAGTGGGATCGTCCACTCACCGACTACTACTACGCCGCTGAACAAGGATTTCCCGTGCCCGGCAGTTGGCCTGGATCAAGAGAGAGCGGGTAGCTCGTGATACCCAGATAGTCGATCGTTCCTTTAGCGCTTCCCGGAGGCGAGCGACGACATAAAACCCCCGGCGGCCACGCCTATCCGTAGCGGGAGAACGTGGCCGCCGGGCCGGGCTACTACGTAAGCAATGTTAGACGCCCCAAAGGTGTCCTCAACGAAACTGTCCCACAGGCCGTGGGCCAATCTCGCCACAGTCTGTGGCGACAATGCCGCGTTACGCCCAGGCCCGGACGCAAGTTACTCACGGCCTGCGAGCAAACGTACCAGCAGTGACCGCCGGCCCGAGAGACGGCACGAAGGAGATCAGCGCGAGAGATGCGTGCGTGGGTGTGCATGGGCTCTGTGCACGCTAGCGGTCAGTTTCCCATCGAACCTTGATACCGGCCGGAAAGCGAGTATCATACCCGTTGTTATGCCGGTATCGAGAACTGAGGCCGTGGCGTTGTTCCCTACCAGGGGCGCGATCCCTGAGGAGCTGCAGATCGGCCGGGCGTCGGCGATCGGCGACATAACGAGCGCCGCGGAAGGCGGCAGCACGCTGATCTTCGCCGAGGATCGTCGTCTTGGCAAGTCGAGCATGCTGCTCGCGATGACCGACCGGATCTTGCGCGACGGGAAGGATCGGATGGCGCTGTCGGTGGATCTCCGCGACGGGATCACCGACTCCGGTGTCCTGGCCGCGACGTTGCTCACGCAGGCCGCCAAGCAGGGGGCGGGCGCGAAGGTCAAAGCGATGACGGCGAAGGGCCTGCTCAAGAAAACGCTAGCGCCGAGCCGCCGGGGTGCGGGCCGCGGGCGTGCTGCTCGGCGAGCAGGACGACGCGGCCGCGGTCGGCAAGCTCATGGATCTGCTGGCGCCCAAGGGAGCAAGCCTGCGCGGAGCGCTGCTCGCGCTGGACGCGAATGGGCGCGCCGCGGGCGAGCAGACAGTGATCGTGCTCGACGAGGCGCAGGACCTGGTGCGCTGGAGCGACTCCGACGAGGTCCAGCAGGAGCTCGCGAGCGCGATCAAGCGCCCCGGCAGCACCGTGAACTTCGTCTTCAGCGGCAGCGAAAAGAGCACCCTGCTCGCGCTCTACGAAGACCCGAAGGCCCCATTGCACGGTCTCGGCCGGCGGTTCGAGTTGCCGGAGATCAGCCGCGATGACTGGTACTCCGGCCTGCGGGAGCGCTTTGAGCGCTGCGGAATCGCGATCGAGCGCAACGAGCTCCAGCAGATCGTCTACCACAGCGAGGGCCATCCGCTGCGCACGATGCTGATCTGCGCGCACACGCTCGACTGGCTGTTCGAGGACACCGTCACCGTCGACACCGCCCAGCGTGCGATCAACGACGCTGAACGCCACCCCTCCTGGAGCCTCCCGTGAGCGTCTGGGATCACCTGACCCAGGCACGGGAGCCGGCGGTTGAGCGGATCGTCCAGACCGTCCGGGAGCAGTCGTTCGCGGGTCTGGTTGGTGAGGCTGATGTTGGCAAGAGCGCGTTGCTTCATGCGGCCGTCGCTCGCCTGTCAGATGAGTTCACGATCGTGATGCTCGACCTCGACGGCGCCTGGTCGCCCAATCGCCTCGCTTGGCGGTGGGCGCGTGAGCTCACCCGCGCCGTGATCGGCATGGTCGCGCTCTCCCATTTGGATGCGCTGAGCCCAGAAATGTGGCCCGCGAGCACCCGCAGCGCACTGCTGCAGCTGCCCGCGCAGCTCGGCCGCGAGGTGGCCGCCCTTGCGGAGGCGCCGGTGCCGCCGCGCGGTGTCGGCAAGCCGGACGTGCTGGACGGGCCAGTCCAGGCGACCCGCAGGCTCGCCGAACAGAAGCCGGTGCTACTCGTGCTCGACCATCTCGAGGCGCCGCGTGCAGCCGGGCTCGGCTCCCCCGACGTCGCAGAGCTCCTCTGGCGGGTGCGCTCAGGCGGCCAGTACACGCCAAACCTGCACGTCATTGTCTGCACCCGACCTCCGGCACAGGACCTCGCCGCCGGACCCGACGCAGCCTACCGTCTGGACGGCCGCTGGCTGACGCTCGATCCACCCTCACCGGAAGCGTTCAGCGACGCCACGCTCGCCAAGATAGCCTTCTGCCGGCTAGTCCACGAGCGCACTGGCGGACACCCACGAGCGACGGTCGAGCTACTGGAAGAGCTCCAACGGAAAGACCAGCACCTGAGCGACATTGACTCCCTCATCGGTGCCATGGCGGAGCGTCACAGCGACCTTGCCCGTCGCTACATGCAACATGCCCGCTCCGTACACCGACTCGGCGCCCACCTGCTACTGGCGATCGTGCAGGGCCACGGTCCATATGAGGCGACACCGGAGATCGCCGCCTCGGAGATCGCGCCCGCGATGACCCGCCTGCACCTCAATGGCCTGGTCCGCCGTACCGGGCCACGCGAATGGACCAGCGCAGACCCACGAGTCGCATGGGCCCTCGGTGCAGGCCGCAGCTACGAGTTGACACAGGCCGCACATCATGGGTCCTCAACGCCGCTCGCGCCACCCGACAGTGACGGAGAGAATGCCTCGCTGCGTCACCTGCCGGGAGAGCTCACCACCCGCCAACGGCGCATCCTCGAGCAGCTCGCTGACGGCCGAACCAACGCAGAGATCGCAGAGACCCTCAGCTTGAGTCTCAGCACCGTCAAGGGGCACCTCCGTAACGCCTACCGTCAGCTCGGCGTCGAGAACCGTCGCCAGGCGGTCGCTGTGCTCGACCGCGAGGGGCCCGTAGCGAGCAGCTAACGACGTGCGGCTCGACCTCGTCCGCCCTCCAGTCGCGGTAGTGGTTTAGTTGGATTTGGCTCTAGAATGCGGTTTAGCCAGCAAACAGGTTTTGCTACCTAAACTCCAGAAAAGCGCTGATATCTAAGGACATGGCAGTTCAAGCCAATCCGGCACAAACCGCTCTAGAAAGCCAAATGTCGGTCCCAAACGCTGCATCTCCTAAGCGGTAGATCCAGGTTCGACTCCTGGCGGGGGCATCACGCTCGTGTATGGCACCTTGTACGCGAGGAGTGGCCGTCCCTACAGCGAGCTCATCATCACAGCTCGCTCGGTGCGGATCGTGGCCGCCTCCTCGGCCGCGAGGCCCTGAGAGAACTCGTCGAGCTTTCGCCTCGGGCCGGTGACGGTGAAGCCGATCTGTGTGGTGAGCAGATGGGGGTGCTCGATCGTCTCGCACCGCACGCCGAGCTGGTCAGCCCAGGCGAGCATCGACTGCTCGAATTCGGCGCGGATCATCTTGCCGGAGCTCGCGACCAGCGTGCGCGTCTCGACAGTCTCGGCGTCGCGCACGGCCGCTTCTTCTCGCACGCGCTCGCTGCCTGAGCTCGGGGGGTCGATCTGGCGCCAGGCGTCGAGCTCCTCATCCCAGTGGCTGATGTAAACGCTCGCTTTGATTTGGTCGTGGCTGAGTACGCCCTCGAGCGCGCGGCGGGCCGCGGTGATCGTTTCCTGGTCCGCCGCGTAGGCGAACAGCAACTTCCCGTCGTGCGTGAGCACGACGTCGTGTGGCATGGCCGCCTGCGCCTCGTGCACGACATCCGAGCCCCCGACATCCGAGCCCCCGCGAAGGCCACCCCGCAGACGCCCGAGCAGATGCTCGAGCGCGCCGCCCATGGCCCCCGCGCCGCTGCCCACGCCACCCATGCCGCCGGCACCAACCGCGCCCCCCGCCGTATCCAGCTCAGCTTTCAGTCGCCAATCTTGTTCCCCTGACATCAGATCGGTCATGGGATCTCTCAGGCTCCCTCGCCGGGGGACTGGCCTTCGCCAGGGGATACGTCCCCGCTGGCAGCAACCGCAACCGCACCCGCAGGACCCGCCCCACCTGCGCCAGCCGCCCCAACAACCGGCGCGATTTCATCCAGCCGGTCGAGGATCGCCTTCAGCCCGCCCTGGGTGTGCAGGTCGAGCCGGTCGAGGATCGTCTCGGCGTCTTTGAACGTGTTCGCCGAACGGGCATCCGCGGCCAGACTCTGGACGTTCTGCCCGACCATGATGATCGACAGCAAAACAAGCTGAATAAACGTTTGCGCGATCCATGCGATCAGGCCCTCGCCGCCGGGTTTGAGTGCCGGTGAGAGACCGAGTAGCGCGATGATCGTGAACAGATATGCACACCACATCGTCCCGACCAGCCGCGTGACCAGCACCGCAAACTTCGCGTTGAAGCCTTCGACATCGCCCATCGCGTCTTTGATCACCGCCGGACTTGGATGGAGCGCCTTCGCGAGATGATTCTGGGTCTTTACCGGGCCATGTTCTGTCATCGATCCTCCTCGTCGTTATCCGCTTCGTCCTCGTCTCCTGCATACAGCGACTCCCGCGCCAGCTCCCGGCCCTTCGCGTCGAACAGCTTGATCTCGAGCAGGTCGTGGCGGTAGTCGTCGGGGGCGATCAGCGTGAAGCGCTCGTCGGTCAGCTCGCACTGATCGACGGCGAGATCGGCCAGCTCCGCTGTGACGATGGCTCCCCCGGAGATCAGCGGCCGCCCCCATACGAGCGTCATCGCGGCCACTGCTCCGGCCTGGCCGCGCCAGGCGCCGATCACCTCGTCGCATAGGTCGAGCTTCCAGTCCGGGTTGCGCTCGGCGGTCTCCTCGGTGAAGTCGACGTACGCCGAGAAGTCGCTTGGATCGCCGTTCTCGGAAGCGGGGACGAAGCGCACGTAGCCGAACAGCTCGTAGCCGCCCGCTGTGATCGATGTCCCGGGCACGTAGGTGCGCCCGTGCCAGGTGCGGTCCGGGTACCACCAAATGTCGCCCGGCTCGCCGAGGTCCTCCTCGTCGGAATCGAGTGCCAGGCAGGCCGCGAGGAACTCTCCGCGCAGGCGCTCGGCCCAGCGACCGTAGGGCAGCTCCTCCAGCGGAGGCTCGGCGGCGAAGCGCGGGAGGAAGCGTTCCTCGGGAGGCATCCGCCAGCAGCCTACCTACGCTTCGCGCAGCAGGGCAGCGGCGTGCTCGGGGGCGACGATGTTGAGGTTGACCCCGGTGGCCAGCTCGAGGCCCGCCAGGTGGGTCAAGCGTGGAAGGATGTCGATCCGCCAGCAGAAGTGCTCGGCGCCGAGCGGCGCGGTCCGCACGAACAGGTTCAGCGGTGGGCTCGATCCGAGGTGGCGTGCCAGCCGGCCCAGCCCGTCGTGCAAGAGCGCGGCGCCGGACGGGCCATCGTCCTCGAAGCGCACGCGCGGACGCCGGGGGACGAGCATCAGCTGAAACGGCAGCTGCGAGGCGTAGGGGGCGATCAGTACCGCCTCCTCGTCGATCGCCACGATCCGCTCGCGCAGGCGCACCTCTTCGGCCACGAGATCACCGAGCAAGCTCTGGCCCATCGTGCGTGTCGTGTAGGCGCCGGCGCGCTCGCGCTCGCGAGCGACGAGCGCCGGCACGAAGTCAAGCGCATACAGCTGCGCGTGCGTGTGTGGCAGCGACGCCCCTGCCTCGCGCCGCTCGTTGACGATCAGCTGCAGGTAGGCGCTGGCCGCATGGGCGCGCATGCGCTCACGCCACACCTCCACGGCGGCGGCCACCTGCTCCATCGGCAGGTCGGCCAGCGACAGCACCGGCTGGGGCCCGTTGACGATCACCTCGTGCGCCCCGGTCGCGGGCAGCGCGGTGAACAGCTCCGGCTGACCTCGTCCCCCTTCCACGGGGTCCGTCACCGCCTCGCCCGTCCGCTCCGCGGACGTGAGCGCCGGGTACAGGTTGGGCACCACCCGCACCTTCCAGCCCGGCGAGTTTGCAGGGCCACCGCCGGGGCGCAGCGCGTACAGCTCCGGCGGGGTGCGGTCCTCGTGTCCCTCGGCGAACGGATCGCGCTCGCGCTCGATCGTCTCTGCCGGCGCGCAGCTGGGCTCCCCCCCTGGGCGGCGCGAGCGCTCACCGGCGATGATCGTCTTGTGTCCGCTCAGCGGGTCGATCCTGATCTCGGGCATCTCAAGTGCCCAGCGCGTAGCGCCGGATGTCCGCTTCGAGCTTGGCCACGCTCGGGTACGGACCCTGGTGGATGTAGTGCCCGCCGGAGCGGTTATAGAAGACGGTGACGGGCGTGAACGATGAGTCGGTGACTGCCGCCCCGAGGTTGCCGCTGCGGTCGTAGTAGCTCGGATAGCTCTGCGGGAAGGTGCGCAGAAAGCGCAGCGCTTCGGCGCGGCTGGGGTCGCCGGAGTCCAGGCCGATGAACGCCACCTCGCGCCCGAGGCCTACTGCTGCCCGCTGGAAGACGCCCGACTCCGCGCGACACGGTTCACACGTCGAGGCCCACTTGTTGATCACCACCGGGTACCCGCGCAACGCTGCCAGGCGAGCATGCAGAGCGTGCGCATCGCCTGCAAGCAGCTGGTTCGCCTGGGCGTGTAGTGCGGCCAGCGGCGCCGGCGAATTGGCGAGGCGGGCCTGCATCTGGGCGACGGTCAGTCCCGACGGCTTTAGCGGCGCCCGCGAAGAGCGCGCTAGCTGGTGCAGACCGACGGCGAGCAGCGCAAGCACGGCGACCCCGGCAAAGGTCATCAGCATGCGCTTCGAGGACAGGTTCCACGACACGCCGGTAAGGGTTGCAGATGGCGTGCACCGCAATCGCGCCTGGACCTGCTATATCCTGAAGGGCACTAGGGGCCGGGTTGCTCTCAGCACCCGGCAAACGTGACCGGTTGAGTGCCGGCCTTTCCGAGCCACGCGGGAGCGTTTCTGCGGCGGCTCGTCTCGAAGCCCAGAGCCTTTATGGCCGAGCCCACTTCAGTGGCCCTCGCGGCCGCGTCCATTCCCAACTCCGCCGATATTGCCCGCGCGGAGAAGCTCGTGCGCGAGCGCTTCCTGCACGACGGGGAGGATCCCGCCGTCGCGCTTGCTCCGAACACGCCGCGCCGGCGGGCGCTCGACCAGGCGCTGGCCGAGATCGAGGATGGCGCCATACACCCCTCGACCGCCTGGCGGCGCGAGTTCTCACTGCTGCTCGGTCTCGAACGCGTGCTCTCCGAGGACGAGCCGAAGCTGGTGGACGGGACCGTGCTCAGTGCCCACCAGGTCGATGCTCTCTCGGGCACGCTCACGGCGCTGCTGGCCGAGGCGCTGCGCACTTCCGAGAACGGCAATGGTCGTGCCGCTGCGTCGCCCGAGCTGCTGGCGTCCGCCGCGATCTTCGGCCCCGACGATCTCGCTGCACCGGAGGATCTCGCCGCGGAGGCTCCGGCAGGCGACTCACGGGCCGCGCTGGAGGGCGAGGACGACGACGATCCGGATGACGAGCCCGAGGATGAGGACGATGACGAGGACGACGATCTGGGTCCCGTCCAGCGTGCGGCTCCCGATGAGGACGAAGATGAGGAGGACGAGCTGGAGGACGAGCTCGACCCGCTCGCCGAGGAGGAGCAGGAGCCAGAGCAGGAAAGCGACTCCGACGAGGAGCCTCGCGACTGGGTCGACGAGGACGACGAGGAGGAGACGCTCGCCGAGCAGCCCGAGGATCCCAACGCCGCCAAGCGCTTCTGGTTCGAGCACGCGACCGGCGCGGGGAAGACCGTCGCGGCGCTCGGTTTTGTGGAGGCGTCGCAGACCGGTGGGGTGCTGATCCTCACCCACAGGCGCAACCTCGTCGACCAGTTTCACGGCGAGTTGCGCGAGCGCGGTTACGCCAAGCGGATAAGTCGAGCGCTGCTGAAGGGGGAGGACTCGGCCAAGGGTCCGGTGACGGTCGAGACCTATCAGTGGTTCGTGCGCAACGCCGGGGAGATCTCGAGTGCGTACACGATCGTCATCTGCGACGAGGCGCATACCGCGCTGGGCGAGAAGACAAGCGGTGCGATCCGCAACTGGACGGGGCCGATCTTCATCGGTATGACCGCCACCGGAGCGCTGATTGCACGGCATGTGACCGACCTGTTCCCGACGCAGACCTCGCGCTTTGACCTCGCGCAGGCGGCGCGGCGCGGGGTGATCTCGCCGCTGCGCTGCGTGCGGATCTCGCCCGGTACCGGAGTGCGCACGATCGCCAAGGTGCCGCTGCGCCGCGGCGAGGTGGACACCGAGTTCGACCAGGAGCAGCTCGCTGAGCTGCTCGACCAGCAGCCGTTCAACATGGCCGCCGCCAACCTCTACAAAACGCGCTTCAACGGCGTGCCCGGCGTCGTATACGCGGCGGGGGTTCGCCACGCGTACAACCTCGCGGAGGCATTCCGCGCCGAGGGCTTGAAGGCGCAGGCGGTCTCGGGCGAGACGCCCAAGCGCGAGCTGGCCGGGATCCTCGCCCGCTATGAGCGCGGCGACATCGACGTGCTGATCAACGCGCAGCTGCTCGCGGAGGGCTGGAACAGCCCGCGCGCGACCGTCTGCGTGCACCTGGCGCCGACCGCGTCCAAGCGCATCTATCAGCAGCGCGTCGGGCGCGTCACCCGCCGCCACCCGGGCAAGGAGGCGGGGCTGGTGGTCGACTTCGTGCACCCCGCCACCAAGCACGACGACCCTGTGGTGACGTTGCATTCGCTGCTCGACCGCGACGTGTACCGCGGCGGGGCGATCGTGGTCGGCCCGGTGCGGCGCGGGCGCGGGCGGCGGATGCGCGTGGAGCGGCGCGTGCTGCCCGTGTGCGCCGAGGAGGAACGGCGCTTTGAAGTGTTCGAGCGCGAGCTGTGGCGGATCGCGGTCGAGCATCTCGATTACGGCGAGCAGCACGTGTGGGCGGCGCTCGCCGGCGCGCGCGTCGCGCCGAACGGCTGGCGCAGGGCGCGGGCGATGCTCCACTTCGACCGAACCGGCGAGCTCAAGAGCCGTTTCTTGATCACCGCGGTGCAGCGCAACAAGAACACGCAGCTGCGGCTGCGGGCGCTGACCGATATCCCCGCGCTGGGTGACCCCGACGCCTTCGACACGGCAATTGACATCATCGGTGGCTGGCCGCGCGATGAGCGCAGGGAGGCATCGAAGATCATGCTGCGCGCACTGGTCGAGCGGCGCATTGGTCGCCGCGACCAGGCCAACGCGTGGATCTGGCGATTGGCGGAGTACACGAGAGACGTGCACGAGGAGTATGCGGTGCAGCGCTGGCCGGAGACCAAGCGGCTGCTCGGGCTGCTCGTCAACTCCGCCGGCGGGGCGCACGCGCGCAACGCCCGGCGGTTGATCCACGCCGCACGCAAGCAGGACCGTCGACTGGCCGCCGCGCTGCTGGCCGCGGCGCTCGCGCATACGCCTGAGGCCGAGGAGGCGTTGCGCGGGGCACGCACACGGATGGCGCGCAAGCCTCCTGCGCTTGCCCGCGAGCTGTTGCGTAACTTCCCCAAGCGCCGCGCCCGTAACGCGCGGCGACGGCGCAAGGGTCCGAAGAGCAGCACAAACGGTGCGGGTAGCGGTAGGCCGGCCGGGACTGCTGGGAAGACTCGTAGAGCGACCCAGTCGCCGAGCGACACGGTGCTGACGGAGGCGCTGTCGAGTGGGCCCGCAAGCGCTGAGGGCAACGGTGGCGAGCTGGCGCCGGGCGTGGGCGAGAAGCTGCAGCGCAATGTCGATGAGGCGCTCGATCACGCCGAGGATTGAGCGGACCGGCGCCCGGCCTCGAGGTGAGTGTCTAATCGATCTGCAGATGAACCTCGCCCGCGTCGAGGGTGGTGTGGCCGCCACCTGAGAGCGCCACGATCAGGCGCCCCGTGCCGTCGATTCCCTCTGCGCGCCCGCGCCCGGAGCTCCAGGCGATCTCGCGCCCGTACAGCGCGTCACGCAGACGCCAGGCCTCGAGCGTCGCTGAAGCGGGCTCGGTCAGTCGTTGCTCGAGCGCGGCGAGCAGCCGCTGTAGCGTCGGCTCGATCGCGTCTGGGGAGTGGCCGAGCGTCGCGGCGCCCGCCCGCAGCGCCACGGGCAACTCCTCCAGTCGGACGGCCACGTTGAGGCCGACGCCGAGCACGGTCCAGCCCGCTTGGGGTCGTCCCTCGGCGAGGATCCCCGCCAGCTTGGCCAGGGCTCGCGCGCGGACCAGGACGATGTCGTTTGGCCACTTGATCGCGGCCCCCTCTCCCGCGACGTCGCAGACAGCGACCGCGGCGCGCAGCCCCAGCAGCGGTCCAGTGCGGTGCAGGACGAGCGACATCAGCAGCGACTGGCTGGCGGGCGCCGACCAGCGGCGGCCCTGGCGTCCGCGGCCGGCGGTCTGGAGCGAGGCCGTGACGAGCGTGCCGTGCGGCGCTCCCGCGATCGCCAGCTGACGGGCACGGTCGTTGGTTGAGTCGGTGCTGCGCAGGTGCACCCGTGGCCGGCCAAGGACGATTTCCCCGTCGCTGGCCGTCAAGCTAGAGCAGGATCTCCTCGGGGGTGGCGATGATCCTCAGGTGCTCGTCCACGCGCGTCATGCTCATCAGCCGCTGGACCTGCTGCGAGCCGCGGACGAGCGCGAACGCCTGACCGCGCTCTGTGGAGCGCTGGTCCAGCGAGAGGATCGCCCGCAGGCCGGTGGAGTCGATGAACTCGAGCTTGCGGAGGTCGAGCACAATCGTGGCGGGGTCATCCAGCGTCGCGTTCTCGACCTCGCTTTCGAGCAGAGGCACGCTGGCCAGGTCGAGCTCGCCATCGAGGCTCAACACCACCCGCTCTCCCTCGCGGCTTACGTCAATCGAGAGGTTGCCCTCGGCCGCCATTGGCGAAACACTAGCGCACCGCTTTATGTGCCCGACGTGCTCCCCTCGGGCGCTTGGGGCACGACGCGGAGTGCCAGCAGCGCGATGTCGTCGCGGAGTCGTCCTTGCGCGTGTGTCAGGGCCGCACGCTCTATCTGCTCGAGGAACGCCTCTAGCGGGAGGCCCGGCGCGTCCGCGCAGAGCTCGAGCAGGCCCTGGTCACCGAGTGGACGGTCCGGCCTGCCCGCCTCGGTCACGCCATCGGTGTACAGCAGCAGCGTCTCCTCCGCTGCGAGCACGGCCTCGGTCTCCTCGATGCTGACCGGGTCGACGACGCCGAGGACCGTGCCGCTGCGGCCGAGCTGCTCGACCTCTCCGCCGCGCCTGATCAATAGCGGCGGCGGGTGTCCGGCGAGCGCGATCTTCAGGCGCGCGCTGTCCTGCTCGCGCACGAGCATGATCAGGCAGACGGTGCACAGGTCCGCGCCCGGCGGTTGACGTAGCAGCGCCTGGTGGAGCGTCGAGAGCATGCCCGCGAGCGACTGGCCGGTGATGGCGGCGGCGCGCAGCGTGTGGCGGGCCAGGGCCGTCACGCCGGCCGCGCGCGGTCCCTTGCCGCAGACGTCGCCGATCACGAGCATCGAGGAGTCATCGTCGTACTCGAAGACGTCGTAGAAGTCGCCGCCCACCTCGTTCAGCTCGCCCGCCGGCGCGTAGCGGGACTGGATCTCGGCTCCGGGAATCTCCGGCAACGACTCCGGCAGCAGAGAGCGCTCGAGGATGTTCGCGATGCGCGAGCGCTCGGTGTAGAGGCGCGCCCTTTCCACGGCGGTGCCGGCGCGGCGGGCAAGGCGCTCCGCGACTCCCAGATCGGCTCCTGACAGGCGACGCAGAGACTCCGAGGAGACGAGCGTGATCGCCCCGATTGTCCTGTTCGCGCCGATCATCGGCGCGATGATCACGGCAGCTGGGCCGATCGCGCGCAGCCATTGCAGATGCTCCAGATCGTGGGCGTAGGCGGTGAGGGCGTCCGGCTGGATGTCGGTGAAGATCCGCGCGCGTCCACTGCGGATCACCTCGGCGATCCCGCTCGCGTCGTCCAGCGTCGGGCGGTGGCGGCGGTCGATCCGCTCGGCCGCCGCCAGTTTGTCGGGGTCGGCGTGGTGCGCCGCCACGAGCTCGATCTCGCCGCGATCGTTCACGACATCCACCGCGCACCAGTCCGCGAGCCGTGGCACGGCCAGTCGCGCGACACGCCTGAGCGTCTCGGCGTAGTCCATCGAGGATGCGAGCACGCGGCTGGCCTCGGACATGAAGCTCTCCGCCAGCTGCGCGCGCTTGACCTCGGTGATGTTCTCGAACACGTTCACCGCATACTGGACGCGCCCGCTGTGCGGGTCCACGACCGGCGAGGATCTGACCATCAGCCAGCGCTCCTCCCCGGTGGCGCGGACGATATTTCTCACGAGCAGCGGCTCTGGATGCTCTCCTCTAAACAAGCGCCTTCCGGGCATGGACTCGAGCTCGAGCTCGTGGCCCTGCTCGTCGAGGACCAGAAAGCGCGGCATGATCGTCCCCGGCCGCGAGCCCGTCAGCTCCTCGGGTGTGGCGGCTCCGAGCAGATCGGCGGCCGCCTGGTTGGCGAACACCATCTGGCCGTGCTCGTCCATCACGGTGATCGCCTCGGCGAGATTGACGAGGATCGCCTCTAGGCGCTGCTCGACGTGGTGCAGCTCTGAATACAGGCGGGCATTGTCGATCGCCAGCGCCGCCCGCCGGGCCAGCTCGCATACGAGCTCGAGATCCTCGCGCTCGTAGGGCTCGCCCTCGCCCAGTCGCAGCACCGACAGGGCGCCGAGCGTGCGCCCTCGTGCGAGCAGCGGGGCGACCACCGCCGAGCGGTAGCCCTGGTCGATCATGAACCGCGCGTGCTCAGAGCCTTGGGCGAATGAGCTCAACAACATGTTCGTCATCTCCGCCAGCAGCGTGGGCTCGCCGCTGCGGATGACCCGCGCGACCGGATGCTCGCCCCCCGGGTCGAGTGGGTAGGAGGCGCGTAGCTCCTCCAGCCGGCGGGCAATCGCGACGTCGGCCGCGGCGACCGCCACGTCCCTGATCGAGCCGTCCTCGTCGCGCAGATCGATCACGCAGAGATCCGCCAGTGCCGGGACGGTGAGCTCTGCCACCTGGCCCATCGTGGTCGTCAGGTCCAGGGAGGTGGCCAGCACCGCGCCGGCCTCGACTAGCAGCTGGACGCCGGACTCACGGCGAACGGTCCCCCTCACGTCTCTCATCCGGCGTCAGTATCTCAGCCTCGATCGGGACCAACCGCTGGAGCTGCGATTTACCGTCGATCGCTCAGCTGCAGTGCGAGCACGGAAGCGGGACCGACCGGCGCGAGACTGTGGTCGTCGGCCAGCCGTTCGATCACGGGGGCGAGCTCGCCGAGCACCGCATCGACGGCGGTCTCGTGCCCGCGGACGGCGGGTAGCGGTCCGACGCGCAGCTCGACTTGGCGTGGCTCGACGGCGATCCCCACATGGAGATGGCTGCCGAGGATCGACTGGGAGGCCTGGGCGGCGATCGTGTCCGCGAGCAGCTGGGCGTCGGACAGGCGATCGGTGCAGAAGTCGGCGCGGGCGGCGAGTGCGCAGAGCAGGCGGGGCAGGACGGCGCGCGCGAGACGGTCGGGCGTGATCGCGATCGTGGCGGCGGTGATGAGCTCGGGGGAGTGCTCGGCGGTGGAGAGCTCGATCCGGGGGATCTCGGGCCCATCGCGAGGGCTCGGGTCCAGGGTGGGGGTCGGTCCGGTGGCGAACTCCATGCGAACCTCGGTCCCGCCGGCGGGGCGCGTGCGAAGCTCGACACGGGAGGCGAGCGCTGCGATCACGGGCAGCCCGAGCTTGAGGCTGCCGGCGTCGATCTCGCCTGGCTCCAGGGTGCTGGCGTCGCGCGGGTGGGCTCGAGTGGGGATGCCGATGCCCTCGTCGCGCACGACAACAGCGATCGCGCTGGGGGCGATCTCGATGTCGACTTCGAGGGAGCCGTCGTGGTCTGCATGGTAGGCGTGCAGGACGACGTTGTTGGCGGCCTCTGTAACCGCCGTCCTCACGTCGTCGAGCGTCTCGTGCGGGAGGTCGATCGCCTGCGCGACGCCCGCGAGGGTGGTGCGGATCAGCGAGATGTTCTCGGGTTGGTTACGGAGTTGCAGGCGAACGTTGGGCGGCGGGTGCGAGATGGTGGTGGACATGCGATCAATCTGGCGAGAGCTCCGCGCGCGATCGGGGGCGAGAATTGGAGTCACTCGGCCGACGATCTCCTATGGTCCCTCGGAGTGTGCTTGCGCGAGGGTGCGTAGTTGCGCAAGCGAGCGGCGCAATAGACGCGAGACCTGCATCTGCGAGATGCCGATGCGCTGGCCGATCTCGCTCTGGCTGAGTTCCTCGATGAAGCGCAGGCGAATGATCACGCGCTCGCGCGCGGGGAGGCTCCGCAGGGCGGCGGCGAGCGTGGCGTCGAGCTCGATCAGCTCGTAGCGCTCGTCGGCGTAGCCCAACGTATCGAGGTGGGTCACGGGGTGCTCGCGCTCTGCGGTGCCGCCGGCCGGCGCGTCGAGTGCGAGCGGATCGTAGGCCTGCGCGGCGAGCAGCGCGTCGAGAACCTGCTCGGGGGTGAGCTCAAGATACTCAGCGAGCTCGTTGACCGTAGGAGCACGGCCGCGTTCGTTTGTGAGTTGCTCCTGCGCCCCGCCCACCGCAAGCGCCTGCTCCTGCAGGTCGCGAGGGACATGCACGCCCCAGCTGGAGTCGCGGAAGTAGCGCCGCAGCTCGCCGAGGATCGTGGGTACCGCAAACGCGACGAAGGCGGTTTGGCGGTCGGGATCGAAGCGCTCGAGCGCCTTGAGCAGGCCGAGCGAGGCGACCTGGAGCAGATCCTCGAACGGCTCGGAGGTATGCGCGTAGCGTCGTGCGAGCTTGCGCGCGAGCGGCTCAAATCGCCGTGCGAGCAGCTCGTGCGCTTGGCGATCACCGTACTTTCGCCAGCGTTCGAGCAACTGACGCGAATCGTCGTTTTGACGTAAGGCGTTGCGACGTTGGGGGGGCGCGGAGGCTAGGGCCATTACTTCCTCCTTCCGTTTTTGATGGATGAGAGAAGAAGCGAACAAACCACATGCTCGAAATGAGAGCAGCGTCGCCAAGTCGACGGGCAACTCTTGGTGAGGCGCTTTTTACCCATGTGCCCAGCTACGCAAACGGCCAATCTGCCCCCGCGCCACAAATGACTCCATCCTTGTGTTCTCGACCACTTCGAGATCAGAGGGTTCCCCGGATGGATCAGCGGGTAGAGCTAGAGAGGAGAGATTGCTGTAGCAGTCTGGGCTATGTCTGCTTCAGCGCCAAGGCAACGACCTCGATGAAGGGAGTCTCTATGACTACTGACAAGAAAGTGGATGAGGGCAAGGGACGTCTGAAGGAGGCGGCTGGCAGCCTGACCGATGATCAGGATCTGATAAACGAGGGTAGAGTCGATCGCGCGAAGGCATCGCTCAAGGACAAGGTCGATCACGTCGCCGAGACAGTCAAGGGCGCGCTTGATGGCGAGAGGAAATAACACGGAACGCTGGCGCGAGTATGGGCCATCACCGGCGATCTATCGCTCCCGTTATGACTCTTCACAAGGAGGCGGGCATCGAGATCATGCATGCAACCTGGCTGGCCGGCTCTCGTGTTGCCAAGCGCTCGCTGGGATTTTGATATGGCGCGCAAGGGGCGTTTGAGGCGGGATCTCACGGGTAGCTTGATATGCGCAATTACGGGCATATCCAAATGGGAGGGATTTTGTGGATCTAATACTGTTTCTCATCCTCGTCTTGGTAATTCTCAGCATCGCGGGCGGGGCCTTCGTCAACCCCTTCGTGCTGCTGCTGCTGATCGTGGCTCTGGCGCTGTTTATGGGTCCCTATCGCGGACGCCGCGCGGGCCTGTAGCTAAAGCCTGTCCCACGAACAGAAGGAGCAGCCCGAAGGCCAAAGACCGCGGTCCCAGCGTAAAGAACGACAAGCGGTTCGAAAGGCGTGCCGAGACGCGCGAGCTGGCCGGGCTCGCGCGCCAGGACCCGTCCGGCTATGCGGGCTCTGTTGCGGGCGTACTGGTTGCGCCTGCCGATCCGCCACTACGCAGGTACATGAGGATGCTCGTGACGATCGACCAGATCAGGAACCCGAACAGGGCGGGGAAGCTCGCCGGCGGGATCAGCGCGGCGATCCCCAGCACGATCGCGACCCAACCCAACCATTTCGGCAGCGCCGCCCCGCGCAGGATCGCCAGACCGCTGCACACCGCGAACACGAACGCGCCGGCGAGGACCGGCAGGAACAGTTCCTGGCTGATGAAGTTCAGCGTCTTGGCGGCTTCCGGGCTCAGATCGTGGAGGCTATGGGCGACCCCGTATTCGACCCCGGTGGCCGCGATCGCGCCGACCGCCATCATCACGGCGCCGGCCAGAACGAGCGCACCGAGCCCCTCCGCCGCGGGCGTGCGGCGCAGGTACGAGCGCAGCGCGCCGGCGAACAGCACCAACACCAGGAACGCGATCGCGAACAGGATGCCGGACGTCTCGACTTCCGAGCGATGTTCGGTGTAGTACGCGACCACCTTTGCTGCGCTCGCGCTCGGCTTCGGCGTTTCTGAGTTGTTTGTGAACACGGCGACCAACACGATTACGCCGAACAGCACGCCCGTGAGCGGCGCCAGACGACCCCAACGATCAGACATTGCCAAACCTCCTCATGGATTGGACGACTCTCGTGGGCGCGACTCTATCTCCAGCCACGGCGGCTTGTGCGGTTCAGCATGAGCCGGGCGTCGAAACGGCCCACAGGGTTGCCGCCACTCGTGTACCTCCGTGTACCTCGGAGCCAACGTGGGGGCTCTGTCTTTACCGCTCGTCGCCGAGCTCGCTGCTGCGCTCGTGATCGGACTCCGAGTCCTCACGGGAGGTACTCGGCTCCTCGGGTGAGCCTTGATCGTGGAGGATCGCGTGCGCGGCTTGCTGATCGCCATGGGAGGCGTGTTCGATCAGCGCGCGCTCTGACTCCTCGAAGCCCTCGGAGACGCCGCCACCCCCCTCGGTGACCGGCAGTTGGGCGGGGTCCAGCTCCTCCTCACCCGTCACGCCCCCGATGCCCGCGGCTTCCGCCGCTGCCGCGTCGGCCTGTTCCTGCTCATATTTGGGCGTGCTGGGCATCCTCTGGCGCTCGGCTCTCACCTGGCTCTGCTCATCTACCCGGCTGGCTCACAGCATAATCGGCGGGGTATGAGTCCGAAGCTGCGCTGCACAGCATCCTGTTACTCAGCCGCTCTTCTGGCCGCCCTTACGCCCGGCCGCCTGCTTCTGGGCGCGGTTACCGCCGCTACCCGGGCCGCTGCTTTTGCGACTCTGAGCGGAACCGCCGCTGTGGCTGTGCTTGCCGCCCTTGCTCGACGCGCCCGGCGTGTTCGCGATCTTCGCCGCGCGTTCCTTGCTCATCCCCTTTTTGCGCAGCCCTTCGTACTGCTTGTCGTTCTTCACGCTGGGACCGTGATCTTTGGCCATCGGGTCTTCTCCTCTGTTCGTGGGACGGTCCTCGCTCGCCCAGTCGATCTGTCGCTGCTCGGGACCGCTCATGCGTCGATAGCTACCCGGTCGGCTCGCTTCGACACCTGTCCTGATACCCGGGGTAAGCTAGGCGACGAGTATGGGCTCGGGGAGATGCTTGCAATGAGTAGCCGTGCGGTGGTGGCGAGCACGACTGGCGCTCGCTACGACCTGGCGGGTGAGCCGGCAGCCGCGGAGGGTGCTGCGTCTCCCGCACGAGGCGTCGGGCTCGCTCTGGCGGTGGCGACCGTCCCGAGTGGCGGTGGCCGCGCTGTTGACGGGGCTGATCGTGACGGCGGCGCTGGCGCTGACGTCCGTGGCCGTATACAACCGCAACGAGCGACGGCTGCTGAACCTGCGCGTGCGAGAGCTGAGCCTCGTGCTCTCGGCCACCGCCCCCTCGATCCAGACGCCGCTGGCCTCGGCCGCCGAGCTGGCCAACGCCACGGGCGGAGACGCGCGGAAATTCCGTGCGTTCATGGCCCCCTATGTGGGTCCTGGGCGCCAGTTCACCTCGGTCTCGCTGTGGCCGCTGGGCACAGCGCACCTCGCGCCGAGCACGGTGCTCGGCAAGACGCCGGCGCTCGCGTCGATGCCGGAAAGGGCCGAGCAGTTCTTCACGCATTCCACCCGGCCTGGTGTGTTGAACCTCACGGGCTTCCTCGAGTCCTCGCGTCCTGCGCTCGGGTTCGATTTCAGTGCCCCCGGCCGCGCGCACGGTTTCGCGGTCTACGCCGAAAAACCGCTGCCCGCGAACAGACGCTCGAAATTGGAGAAGAACTCGGCCTTTTCCGACCTCAACTACGCGCTGTATCTGGGTCACTCCAAGCGCACCAGCGACGTGCTGGTGACCAGCCTGAAGCATCTGCCGATCGAGGGCCGGCAGGCCTCGGACGTCGTCCCCTTTGGGGCCGGCGTGTTCACGATTGTCGTGAGCCCGAACGGCTCCCTCGGAGGTGCGTTCTTCGAGCACCTTCCTTGGATCATCGCCCTCGTGGGTCTGTTGGTGAGCCTGGCGGCGGCGCTGATGACCGATCGGCTGGCGCGTCGCAGACGCTACGCCGAGCGGCTCGTCGGCGTGCTCGATCGGGTTGCCGCCGAGAACCGGGAGATGTACACCGAGCAGCGCAGCATCGCGCAGACGCTCCAGCACGCGCTGTTGCCCGACAGCCTGCCTGAGTTCGCTGGGCTGGGGGTGGGCGCACGCTACGTGCCGGCCGCTTCGGGCATCGATGTGGGAGGCGACTGGTACGACATTGTCGCGGCGGGCAATGGACAGGTGCTAGTCATGATCGGCGATGTCTCGGGTCATGGGCTGCGAGCGGCGACGACGATGGCCTCGCTGCGCCACGCCGCGCTGGCGTATGCGGCGCAGGACCCCAGTCCGTCCTCGGTGCTCGCCCAGCTCTCGGATTTTGTCAACAGCGGGGACCACGACTATTTCGCGACCATGCTCTGTGCCCTGATCGACGTGGGTGCCCATCGGCTGACGGTGGCCAGCGCCGGTCACCTTCCGCCGCTCGTAATCGATGACGCCGGCGGGCGGTTCGTGCAGTTCGACGCCAACGTGCCAATTGGCGTCGCGCGCACGTCGCCCTACCTGCAGAGCACAGTGCCTGTGCGGCCAAACACGACGCTGATCGCGTTCACCGATGGTCTGGTCGAGCGTCGTGGAGAGGTGCTCGACATCGGCTTGGCGCGCTTGCGAGAGACGGCCACCAACACGGCGCTTGGGCTCGAAGATTTACTGCTCGAGCTCGCACACGGCCTCACGTTCGAGGGCCACCATGACGATACGGCGATAGTGGGCATCCGATGGCAGAGCTAGAGGCTGAGCCCCCGACGGTGCGGATCGACATGCGCCTCGACCCAACGGGCGCACAGGTCGTGGTCCTCTCGGGAGAGCTCGACAGCTCAAACGCCGCTTCGCTAAAGGAGCGGGTGGCGTCGATCCCGCCGCAGCCCGCTGCGCCGCTGATCTTTGATCTCACCGGCCTGCGATTCATCGACAGCGCCGGGATTGCGGTGCTGATCGGCGCCGCGGCGAAGGCAAGCAGCGTGTCGCTACGCAACCCGTCCCCAATCATCCGGCGCGTGCTCCAGGCCACGGGCCTCTCAGGCGTGTTCTCGATCCAGTCATGAGGCAGGCGCGCCGCTTCCACTGCCAGGCAGAGTCTGTGGCTGGCGCGCGCCACTTCGTCAGGGATATCCTGAGCGACCAGGCGCGCGAGACCGTGGAAGCCGCCGAGCTGATGGCCTCTGAGCTTGCCACCAACTGCGTGCGGCATGCCCATAGCGACTTCGAGCTGGCGATCCATCTCTCGCGAGATGAGATCCGCGTGGAGGTGAGCGATCACGGTGAAGGCCAACCTGTCTTGCGGTCCCCGACGCCCCGGGAGCAGTCGGGGCGAGGACTTCGCATCGTCCAAGAGCTCGCTGAGGACTGGGGAATCACCCCTTCGCCCAATGGCAAGCTCGTCTGGTTCAGCTTGCCATCGCGCACGCACGCCGGCGAGCACAAATCCCGCTCGAGCGCCTCCAGCGACCAGATGCCCGAGCAAAGCCATGAGCCCGAGCAAAGCCATCAGCCCAAACAAAGCCATGCGCCAGACCTGGGCTCCCATGGCGCGGCAAGTTCACACGTCGACCTCGTCGAGAAGCACGGCAAACGCGGCCCGTTCGTGGCGCACTCGCGGATTGCTAAGCTCGGGCGGCCTCGGTGGTCCTTAAAGGCCTATGAGGCGGCGCTTTAGATGCGGCTTCGCCGGCCGCGGTAGGGACCGAGGACAGCACCAGCACCGCGAGCAGAAGCAGTTGGATGGTTAGAGACGGACCGACGTCAGAGGCGGGCTGCCGGATCTTCGTAAGGCGCGCGCTCGATTACGCGATCGCGCACCACCTGGCCGCGTCGCGGACTCCAGACCAGCATGTAGAAGAGCGACAGCACCAAGCCGGCGATACCGATGATCATCAGGATCAGGCCCACCGTCTGCAGCGAAACGCCCGACACCGTGGCCGTCACCGCATAACGCAGGATCGCCCCGACAGCAATGAAAAATAAAGATGTCCCAGTAGTCATAGAGGTTGGCTACCCGGAATCTGTGTCTGCCAACCTCTTCCTCTCAGGAGTGTCTGCGCAATCTCTAGTCACGCTGCGAAGAGTTCGCCGATGCTCGCCACGAGGTCGCAAGCGCGAGCGCTACCAACGGCGGCGGTTAAGTTAGGAGGATGAACGAGGATCTGAAGGCTGCCGACTGGCGTGCGCGACGTAGCTTCCAGGCCGAGCAGTTTCCTTTAGAGCGTCTGCTTGCCGCCAAGCGCGACTCGATCGCGGTCGTCCTTCCGGCACGCGAGGTCGCCGCGACGATCGGGGCGATTGCGCAATGCGTCGCAGAACTGCAGGCGGCTGGGTTGATCGACGAGGCGCTCCTGATCGACTCCGCGTCGGTGGATGGCACGGCCGAGATCGCCGCTGCCGCAGGCTTGACGGTCATCCAAGAGGATGCTGTGGCTGCGGAGTGCGGGCCGGCACAGGGCAAGGGCGATGCGATGTGGCGCGCGCTGGGAGTGGTGCAGAGTGACACCGTCGCCTACCTCGACGCCGATACCGAGAGCTTCCACGCCGGCTTTCTGACCGGTCTGCTGGGGCCGTTGATCTGCGAGCCAGAGATCCAATTCGTAAAGGGGTGCTTCGAGCGACCGTTCCGCGATGGATCGGGATCTGGATCGGTCCCGCGCGCGGGCGAGGGGGGTCGCGTCACCGAGCTGCTGGCCCGGCCGCTGTTGAATCTGTACGCGCCCGAGCTCGCGGTCTTCGACCAGCCGCTGGCCGGGGAAGTGGCGGCGCGGCGAGAGCTGCTCGTGGGGCTCCCTTTCAGCGTCGGGTATGGCGTGGAGATCGCGATGCTGATCGACGCGTGGCGCGCGGTGGGTATCGATGGTCTTGCCCAGGTGCACCTCGGGGTCCGCCAGAACGATCACCAGTCGCTGCGCGAGCTCTCCGCAATGGCCTACGCAGTGCTGGTTGCCGCCTCCACGCGCTTCCTCGGGTCAGAGTTCGCCGACGCCCACGCCTCGAGCTCAATCGCGCTGCCACCGCAGGATCTGAAGGCTCCGATGGAGATGCGCAGCGTGCCGATCGAAGAACGTCCTGCGCTCAGACCGCGGGTGGGTACAGAGCAGCTGCGCCACTAGCCGCCGAAGCGCTCCCGCGTCGCGCTCGTCCCGGGCGCCACCAGTTGAGCTCGCCGAGCAACGCCACTGCCGCGGGGACCAAGAGGCCGCGCACGACGGTCACGTCGAGCACGATCGCGAGGCCCATGCCGACACCGAGCTCCTGAAACGGCACGAGCGGGGAGACGGCGAACGAGAAGAACACGACGCCCATCGTGATCCCGGCGAGCGTGATCGAGCGCGAGGAACCGATCAGCGCGCGCTTGAGGCTGTCCGTGTTGCTGGCGCCTTCGCGATGATGCTCGCGCACGCGCGAGAGCAGGAACACCTCGTAGTCGGTCGACAGCCCGAAGATCGTCGCAAACAGGAACAGCGGGACGAAGTAGCCGATGTTGCCGGTGGAGCGGAAGAAGAAGGTCATCACTCCGAGTGCCGCCGACACCGACAGCAGCGTCGTGAGCGCGGCCTTCAACGCGATCAGCGGGGCGGCGAAGATCACCGTCAGCACGATGATCTCGGCGAGCAGCACCACGAGCACGACCCACGGCGTGCGTTCATTGATGCGCTGGATCAGGTCGAGTCCCACCGCGGTCGCACCACCTACAACGGCCTGTGAGCCGTACGCCTGATGCAGCGTTGAGCGCAGACTCCGAACGATTGCGTCCGCCTTTGAGCTGTCGGAGTAGGAGTCGAGCGTGGCGGAGACGCGCACCCATCCCTGCCGTCCGAGTTCGGGCGGGCTCACCCGCCGACACCCGGCTGAGCGCCGACGATCTGCCTCAGCTTCGCCGGTGAGGCATGGGCCACAACGACCACCGGGGTTCCGGCCCCCGGTGGGAAGTGTTCGGAGACCCCAGAGGTGGCCGCGCGGACCGGATCTGAGCTGGGCAGCACGCTGATCGACTTCAGCGTGATGTGCATGCCGGCGATCGGGATCGACAGCACGAGCATCACCGGCACGATCGTCGCGATGACCGCGACGCGGCGGCGCACCACGAAATCAGCGAGCCAGCGCCAGAAGGAGCCGTTGCGTGCGGCCGTGACAGCCCGTCGGATCGAGAAGCGATCGAGCCGCTCACCGAGCAGCACGATCGCGGCGGGTGTCAGCGTCAGCGCAGCGGAGACGGCGATCAGCGCCGCCCCGATCGCCCCCGTGGCCAGCGAGTCGAACACGCCGAGCCCCGTCACATACAGACCTGCGAGCGCCGTGGCAACTGTCAGGCCAGAGACTGTGATGGCGCGACCGGTCGTTTGCAGCCCCTCGGTGATCGCCTGCTCCATCGTCGTGCCCTCACGCGCCAGCGACTCACGCACGCGCGTGACCATGAACAGCGAGAAGTCGATGCTGAGCCCCAGGCCGAGGACGAGCACGGTGTCCTCGACGAACACGCTCAACTGCACCACGTAGGTGAGCAGATACAGAAACCCGAACGTCACGCCCACGCACACGGCCGCGAGACCCAGCGGCAGCAGCGCCGCGACCACCGACAGGAACGCGATCAGCAGGATCACGAGCGTCACCGGGAACGAGATCAGCGAGGAGGTCGAGAGACTTTTCTTGGAGTTCACCATGTAGCGCTGATAGATGCCGACCTGGCCGATCAGCCGCGCGGTTGAGGAGGCCAGATGGGCGTGAGCCAGTCCAGCTTCGACCTCCGGCACACGGGTCTGGGCGTATCCGTAGCTGCCGCTGAACGTCACCGGCATCAGGGCGGCGCGCCCGTCCGCGGAGAGCACGGGCGCACCGACCAGCCTGACGCCCGCCACGCCACGGAGCGCGTCGGCAGCCACGAGGACTTCATGTGAGCTCAGCGCCCGCGATCGGTGCGCCGCGAGCACCGACAGGTAGGCCTGCGGTTCCGCGGAGCGGCCAAACAGATGTTCCTCGAGTTCGCCGGCCCGTATGGACTGCGAGCCCGAGGCGGCATATCCCCCGTTCTGCACGCGATCGCTCAAGCGCGAGGCGCCCGCGCCACTGAGCAGGAGCACGACCAGCCAGAAGGCGATGATCTTGCGCGGGTGGCGCAGGACGAAGCGGGCGAGTGAGCTCATGCGCGAGTGAACCGAAGCGCGGTCATCGATGGTAGAACGCCCCCGGCGTCTGTTCTGTGAGGTGTGGGCTCATTGCTTGATTGTTTTGTGTAGACGCACCAGCGTGTGTGCGTTTGCGCACATAGTTTGTACGGCCCTCATTTTTGGTGCTATCTCCATTGGAATACAATATGTATCTGACTACAGCAAGTTTGTCAAGGCGCACGACCCCACGATTTACGCCGTACTAGCATGTGACAGATGACACCTGCCGCCCTACACCGCAAGCGCATGACCCGCGAGGAAAGCCGTGCCCGCACGCGCGAGCTGGTGCTGGACTCGGCGGCGGTGATCTTCCGCCGGGATGGTTTTCACCAGGCCTCGATCGACGAGATCGCCGAGGAGGCCGGCTTCTCGCGCGGGGCGGTCTACTCCAGCTTCGCCAACAAGGAGGAGTTCTTCCTGGCGCTCTGCGAGCGCGAGACTCAGCGGCGCGTGCAGCTGATCGCCGAGCGCCTGCCGGAGGATGGAACGCTCAAGGACGCCGCCCGCACGGCGGCGCGTACGTTCTACGAAAGCCACCTCGCGGATCCGGGCTGGAGCCTATTGACGGCCGAATTCACCGTACACGCCGTACGCAATCCCGACGTGGCGCGCCGGTTTCGCGAGCAGGATCGCATGCTGCGCGAAGCTAGCACCCGCCTGATCTTCGAGCTCTGCGCACGGGAGTGCATCGCGTGCGACGAGCACGAGGCGAACGAGGTGGTGACGGCGATGCTGGCGGTTGGCTGTGGGATCACGCTCGAGCAACAACTCACCCCGGAGACGATCGGTGTGGAGCTGATGGAAGATCTCTACGTTACGATCGCGCAGCGGGTCGGCTCCAAACGCGCCGCGTGAGGCTCGTGTGACCGGTTCGGGGCGGACTACGCTCCAGCATCCGCGAGTAGTGCCTGGATGATCCCGTCGACATCGTGATCCTCGGCCTCGACGTGCGGCTCGAGACCGTGCTCGCGCAGGGTCTGACTCGTGATCGGGCCGATTGAGAGGATGCGCGTCGTGGCCGACAGGCCGGCACCGGCCAAAGCGTCGACGAAGAAGCGCACGGTCGAGGAGGAGGTGAAGGTGATGTAGTCGGCCGCTCGCGCGGCCGCGAGTGCGCTGGGAGAGAGGGGCTCGGCGAGGGTCTCGTACAGCGCCAGCACGTCCACCTGCGCGCCGCGAGCGCGCAGCGCGTCCGGGAGCACGTCGCGAGCATCCTTCGCGCGCGCCACGAGCGCATGCTCGACGGGTGTGTCTGCCAGCGCCTCGACCAGCGCCTCTGCGACGAAGCGCTCGGGCACGATGTCCGCGTCGATGCCGTGCTCGGCCAGTGCATGCGCTGTGCCGAGGCCGATCGCCGCCACGCGCGCGCCCGCAAACGCGCGCGCGTCTCTAGGTGTGTCAGCCGCCCGCAAGAGGCGCGCGAACAGCGCGCTCACCGCGTTGGGACTGGTGAAGCAGACGAGGTCGTACGGCGAGAGATCGGGCGCGGAACCTTCGATCACCTCGATGCGAATGCTCGGAGCCTGCACCACGGTCGCTCCCAGCTCTTCCAGACGTCGCGCCAGGCCGCTGGCCTGGGCGCGGGCACGTGTGACCGCCACTGTACGTCCGCTGAGCGGGCGTACAGGAAGCCACTCCAACTGCCCGGTGAGCCCGGCGACGGGGCCCACAACGGTGATCGAGGGCGCCCGCACCTCCTCCCGCCGGGCGATCTCAGCGATGTTCTGCAGTGTTCCCGTCACAGTGCGCTGGTCGGGGAGCGTGCCGCGTTCGACGATCGCGACCGGCTGTGAGGCGGGACGCCCGGCGGCGATCAACGACTCCGCGATCTGGGTGAGTTGGCGCACTCCCATGTAGAACACGAGCGTGCCCGGGAATGCCGCGAGCGCCGGCCAGTCAAGCGCGGACTCTGCGGGACCGTCCTCGCGGGTGTGCCCGGTGATCAGTGCCACGGCGCTCGAGAGCCCGCGATGGGTAACGGGAATGCCGGCGTAGGCCGCCGCGGCCACGCCCGCGGTCACACCGGGCACGATCTCATAGGGGATGCCGGCCTCGCGCAGCGTGAGCGCCTCCTCACCGCCGCGCCCGAACACGAATGGGTCACCGCCCTTCAATCGCACGACTGTCTTGCCGGCCCGTGCGCGCTGCACCATCAGCGCCTCTGTCTGCTCCTGCGGAACCGATTCGCCACCGCCCTCCTTGCCGACGAACAGCAGCTCGACGTCCGTGCGCGCGCCGTCGAGCGCCGCGCCTGGAATCAGGCGATCGTGCAGCACCACGTCCGCCGCCGCGATCAGCTCCAGTGCGCGCGCGGTGAGCAGCCCAGGGTCGCCGGGTCCCGCGCCGACGAGATAGACGCGCCCGACGTTAGGACTCACGTCCCCACGCGAGCTCTCAAGCGTGCTCAACGGCCATCTCCTGCGCCCGGCGCAGCAGCTCCTGCGCCCCGACCGCCTGCATTCGTTCCGCCACCCGGAGCCCGAGCGCGTCGGGGTCGTAGAAGCCGCCGAGCAGCTCGTCGCTGCACCACTCCGAGCCGTCCGGCAGCCCAACCCAGGCACGCAGGTTCAAGCAGCCACAGCCGGCTGGCACCGCGTGGGCCCCGAGCGGTGTGTGACAGCTCGCGCCCAGCCCGCGCGCCACCGCACGCTCGGCTCGCAGGCACGCGAACGCGTCCGCGTCTGTGATCGCCGCAACCGCCTCCTGTGCGCGCGCGTCCTCGGCGCGTCCCTCGAGTGCGAGCACACCTTGGCCGGGAGCCGGCACGAAGCGCACAGGGTCGAGCACCGCGCCGATCTCTGCCTCGCGGCCCAGCCGCAGCAGCCCGGCGTGCGCAAGCACGATCGCGTCCAGATCCTCCTCCTCGCCGAGCCGTCGCAGGCGCGTGTCGACGTTGCCGCCGATCGCCACCACGCGAAGATCCTCGCGCGCGGCCCGCAGTTGCGCGGCTCGGCGCAGGCTGCCGGTACCCACACGCGCGCCCGCAGGGAGGGACTCCAGGTCGTCCGCTCCGCATAACACGTCCGCGGCCGCCGCCCGCGCGGGCGCTCCCAGCAGCACGAGCCCCTCGGCCAGCTCACCGGGGATGTCCTTGGCCGAGTGCACGGCGAGGTCGATCTCGCCATCGAGCAGCGCCTGCTCGATCGTGTCGACCCAGCGCGACTTGTTGGACGGCGACTCACCGGGCGTGGCGCCGTCCCCGTCACGATCACCCGAGGTCGTGATCGTGACGAGCTCGGCCTCGTCAAGCAGGTCGGCCACCTGGCCCGCCTGCGCGAGCGCGAGCGCGCTCCCGCGAGTTCCGATTCGCATCAGCCCTGACGGCGTCGCTGGAGGTCGTGCACCTCGGCGAGCTGGGCGGGCGGGATCCGATTTCCCTCGGCCTCCTCGGAAGGCTCGTCGTCGCGCAGCCCGAACAGCTCGCGCACGAGCTCGAGGCTTGCGTGTCCGCGGGCCTCTGAAAGGCTGCGCAGTCGGATCGTCGGCTCATGCAGCAGGCGGCTCATCACTGCCCGTGCGATCGCCTCCACGCGTGCAAGATCACGCGGCGAGGCCGACTCCCAGCGCCCGGCGTTCTCGGCCAGCACCTGCTCCACCAGCGTGTTGCCGTGCTCGCGCAGCGCGCTGACCGTGGGCAGCACGTCGAGCTGGCCGAGCCAGCGCGCGAAGCGATGGATCTCCTCCTCGACGATCTCCTGCGCGCGCGGGACCTCACTCGCGCGCGTGTCGAGGTTGCGCGCGACGACGGCCTGCAGGTCGTCGATGTCGTACAGGCTGACCCCCTCCAGCTCACCACAGCTTGCATCGATGTCGCGCGGCACCGCGATATCGATCAACAGCAATGGCCGACCCTCACGCTCTGCCATCACCAGCTCGAGCTCCTCGCGGCCGACGATCGGATGGGGCGAGGAGGTCGAGGAGAGGACGATGTCGGCGTGCAGCAGCTGGTCGGGCAGACCGTCGAGCCCGACCACCGATCCGCCGAAGCGCTGGGCGAGGCTGAGCGCGCGATCGGCGTGGCGGTTGGCGACGAAGATCGTGCCCGCGCCCTGGTCGGCGAGCGCGCGCGCGGTCAGCTCGCTGGTCTCGCCGGCACCGAGGATCACCACGTGGCGCTCCTCCAACCCGCCGAGCACGCTGAGCGCCAGATCGACGGCGACCGAGGGGACGCTCACGCGAGAGGAGCCGATCCCGGTCTCGGTGCGCACGCGCTTGCCCGTGGTCAGCGCGGCGGCAAACAGGCGGTTGGAGAGCGCCCCCGTGCTGCCCGTGCGCATCGCCGCCTCGTGGGCGCGCCTGACCTGGCCCTGGATCTCCGCCTCGCCGACAATCATCGACTCGAGGCCCGCTGTCACGCGGTAGAGCTGGCGCGCGGCGTCGCAGTTGCGCGGCGAGTAGATCGCCTCGGCCAGCTCCGTCGGGCGGATATCGGCGCGGCGGGCGAGCAGTCCCAGCACATCCCCCTCGGCTTTGACGAGATCCCCACCCGCCCCGCTGACCACCAGGTAGACCTCGGTGCGGTTGCAGGTGGAGATCACGACCGCCTCGCGCACCTCGGCGCTCGCCGTCAGCGCCTTGGCGAACTCGCTCGCCTGAAGCTCGGTGAACGCCAGGCGCTCGCGCAACGCCACGGGCGCCGTCTTGTGGGAGATGCCAAGCGTCAGCAGCTCGCTCATCACAAATGCCCTTTCATGCCGCCATCCCGCTCATACGGTCTCCCGCTCCCGCTGACTGGGCGCCTCGTCTCTTCTGACTCCGTCTTGGGGCGTCTCGTCCTGCCTGGCCTCGTTTTGCCGGGGCCGCTCCGCGCGCTCGTTCAGCTCGCGCAGACTGTGCTCCACGCGGGTCAGGCGGATCGCCATGATCGCCACGTAGATCAGCACGATCGCGAAGAACACGATGTAGGCGGCCGCCACGTAGTCGTTGTTAGAGCTTCCCGGGATTGCTGTGGCGAGTGTGGTCATTGGAAGCCGAGGGTCCTGCTGCGCGCTTTGAGCAGCATGCGCGTGCGCTTGGCGGTCAGCTCGTACGAGCAGAGCGTCGCAAACAGCAGCGCGATCGCGCCCAGCGACACGAGGAACGTGAATTGCATCTTGGCGGGCAGGTTCGAGGAGCTGCCGAGCACACGTGGGTGCAGGTAGGCACTCGACAGGCGCACCGCGAGGAAGTTCATCGGCACGAACGCCCCGGCGACGATCGCGAACACCGACGCGTAGCGCGCCTGGCGCTCAGGGTCCTCGATCGCGAAGCGCAGCGGCTGGTAGGTCGCGTACAGCAGCATGATGATCAGAAACGAGACGAGCGTCGGCTCGCTCCACACCCACCAGTGGCCCCACGAGCCCCGCGCCCAGATCGAGCCGGTGATCAACGTCCCGACGCCGAAGATCAGGCTCATGTGGATCGCCACGTAGGAGCGCAGGTCCCAGCGCCGATCGCGCGTGCGCAGGTGCGCGATCGCCATGACCGCGCCGATCACGAATCCGCACAGAGTCACGATCGCGAGTGGGACGTGCAAGTAGAAAATCTTCTGCAGGAACCCTTCTTCGGCTTCGATCGGCGCGTAGAAGAACACGAGTGCGAGGGCGATGCTCATCGCGGCGACCGCGGCGATGCTCAGTGTGCGCAGGCCCCTTCCGTGCATGGGGTCAGTCCTCCAGAAGGAAGTCGAAAACGGCGTAGGCAATCAGCCCGAACACCAGATCATAGAGGCCGAGCAGCAACAGCCAGCGTACCTGCGGCAGATCAACGTGCCCCCCCGCCCGAGTCAGGACCAACAGCGGCGAGCTGGCTCGCGCCCCACCGATCACGATCGGCACGAGCAGCGGCAGCGCGAGCAGCGGCCCGAGCAGATCGCGGGCGCGGGTCTGCACCGCCAGCGCCGCGACGAGCGTACCGATCGCCGCGATCCCGATGTCCGCGAGCACGAGCACGACCAGCAGGTCCGGCAGTGCCTGGTGCAGTGGTGGCCCGAGCAGCAACAGCCCAAAGGCCGGCACCGCGACCAGCTCGAGCACCGCCAGGTAGGCAAGCAGCGCCAAGGCCTTCGCCAGTAGCATCGCCGAGCGATCGACCGGTGCCAAGAGGAACGCGTCGAAGCCGCCCTGGTCTTGATCGGCGACGAACAGACGGTTGACGCCGAGCATCGCGGCAAACAGCAGCGTCACCCACAGGATGCCGGCCGCCTCGTCGCCACTCACGCTGTTCTGGTTCAGGGCGAAGTGGAATACCACGAACGTGGTCACCGCGAACAGCGACATCCCCGGGACGGACTCCAACGTGCGCAGCTCCACCAGCAGCTCCTTGCGCAGTAGCGCGGCGACTGTCGTCGCCGTGCCAGGGGGCTCAGGCCGCGTCCTGGGCGCTTCGCTCCGAGATGCGCTCGAAGGGCTCTCAGTCATCGTGCTCACCGGTATAGCTCCGCGATCTCAGCGGAATCGACATCCTCAGCCTTTCCCAGCAGCGCCGGCCGGCCGTCGCGCAGACCCAACACCAGGTCGGCCTCGCGCAGCCCGCCACCCGGATCGTGGCTGGAGATCACGCGCGTGCGTCTCGAGGACGCGCCGATCAGCGGCTCGACCAGCTCGCTCGCCGCGGGATCGAGGTTCGCGCGCGGCTCATCCAGCAGCAGCAATTCGGGGTCGTGCAGCACGGCGCGAGCGATCGCCACGCGCTGCACCATTCCCCGCGAGAGCGTCCGCAGCGGCTCCCCCTCACGCTCGCGCATCTTCACGGCTCCGAGCAGCTCCTCGACGCGCTCCTCACTGACGCCATGCAGACGCGCGTGGAAACGCAGGTTCTCGCGCGCGCTCAGCTCGCGATACAGCAGCGGCTCGTGGCCGAGCAGTCCGATCCGGCCTCGCACGGCCCACGCCTCCTCCGGCAGGCTCTTCCCCAGCACGCCCACCTCGCCGGCGTGGGGCCGCAGCAGTGTCGCGAGCACGCGTAGCAGGGTGGTCTTGCCGGCGCCGTTCGGCCCGAACACGACGAGCGTCTGACCCGCATCCAGCGACAGCGAGACCCCGCTCAGCGCCTCGCGTTCGCCGTAGTGCCGCGCGAGTCCGTCCAACTGCAGCACCGGCTCGCCCTCCAAGTCGGCCATCCGCTCCGGGCGTCGCTCAGACGCCGGCCGACGCGGGCGTGTGCGTGCTCTGCGCCGCCTCGATCAGCCCGCGCACCCCGTCCTCGTCCCCGCTCCGCAGCAGCTCGACGGGGTCCGGTTCGCCGCCCACGATCCCCTCAAAGAACTCCTTGCGGTCCTGGTAGGTCTCGAGCGTCGCCTTCGCCCAGCCGCGGACCTCGTTCAGCAGCACCGCCAGGCGCGCGTAGGGCTCGCCGTACTCCTCGGCGATCTGGCGCTTGATCCGCTTCGCCAGCGCCGGGGAGGCACCCGCCGTGGAGATCGCGATCGCAAGTGGGCCAGTGCGGACGATCGCCGGCAGGATGAAGTTGCACAGCGGCGGCACGTCGACCACGTTGACGAGCATCGTGCGGCGCTCGGCGTCGTCGTAGACGGCGATGTTCACATCGGTGTCGTCCGTCGCGGCGATCGCCATGAACACGCCCTCCAGGTCCGCCGGCCCCGCGTACGCGCGCTGCTCCCAGCGAATCGAGCCCTCCCGCGCGTACTCCTCAAGCGCCGGCTCGGCCTCGGGCGCGATCAAAGTCACTTCGCCGTCGCACGCGAGCAGTCCCTCGACCTTCTCCAAGCCGATCTCCCCGCCGCCGACCACCACGCAGCGCCGGCCGGTGAGCTTCAGGCAGGCGATGTAGAACGGCGTGTCGAGCATCCCCTGCACGCAGCTCTGGTCGCAGATTCCCCTGCGCAGCTGACACACGCACTCCTTGCCTGCATAGGCCTGGGCGGGCATGTTCACAGGGTAGCTGTCTATTTGGGGATTCCGCGCCTCAGCACAGCTCGCGCGCCCACTCGCGCCATCGCCACCGCCCCGTGACGCCAGGCTTGCTCGCGGTCGGAGTCGCGCCCCGAGCGCAGCTGCGCCACCGCCCGCGCCCCGCCCTCGAGCACCCCGTCATATGGCCCCCACCACAGTCCGCGCATCCCCGGCTGGCTCCAGGTGATCAACTTCTCCTGCGCGCAGGCGCGCAGGCCGGCCTCGCCGAGCATCTTGCCGAGCCCGCCGCCCGCCGCCGCTCCCCACGGCCCGCGCGACACGGCGGGGCTGGGGAGGTGGTCGTTGAGCCAAACCATGCCCGCGTGCAGCTCGCGCGCCACGCGAATCCCCTGATAGCGGTCGGCCGTCCACACCGATGCCCCGAGGCCATAGTCGCCGTCGTTGGCCAGTGCGATCGCTTCCTCCACCGTGTCGACCGTTACGACCGCCAGCACTGGGCCGTCGACGGGCTCGCGCATCAGGCGCATCTCGGGCGTCGCGCCGGTGATCACCGCCGGTGCGTAGAACGCGCCACTGCACCCCGTGGGGGACACGGGGCCGCCGCAGTGAAGCCGTGCGCCCTGGGCCACAGCGTCGTCCACCAGCTCCCGCACGTGCTCCAGTCGCCGCTGCGAAGCGAGCGGGCCGACCTGTGTGCTCGGCTGCTCGGGATCACCCACCTCGAGCGCCGCCGCACCGCTCACCAAACGCGCCTGGAAGCGCTCGGAGACCTCGCGGGCGACGTATACGCGCTCGATCGCGCCACGCGCCTGTCCGGCGCCGGCGCACCCAGCCCACAACGCGCCTTCCGCCGCACGGGCGAGGTTGCAGTCGGCCAGCACGAGCATCGCGTCCTTGCCGCCCAGCTCGACCGTCACCTCCTTCTCCCGCGACACGCACGCCCGCGCCACCACCCGCCCGACGGCGGGGGAACCCGTGAACAGGACCTTCGCCAGCGGCGCCTTCGCCAGCGCCACGCCGACCTCGGCGTCGCCGTGCGTGAGCGTCACGAGACCCTCCGGCAGGTCGGCGCGCGCCAGCACGCGGGCGATCCGCTCTGCCGTCAGGCTCGTCCGCTCGGCGGGCTTGAATACGACGCCGTTGCCCGCCAGCAGAGCCCCCGCGATCTGACCGAGTGGCTGGGCGAACGGGGCGCTGCCGGCGCCGATCACCCCGATCACGCCGTAGGGCTCGTATGCGACCCGCGCCCGCCGGGCAAGCGACATCGAGCGGTGAATTCCCACGCGCCGGCCGCCCAGAACCTTCGCCCCGTCCTCGGCGATCCAGATCAGCGCGTCGATCGCCGGCAGCAGCTCGAGCGTTGCCACCTCCGCGCGTGGCCGCCCCTGCTCGCGGGCGATCGCCTCTACGAGCTCGTCGAACTCATCGATGATCGCCTGCGCCATTCTGCGCATGTAGCGCGCGCGATCCTCCACTCGCAGCAGCGCCCAAAGCGGCTGCACCTGTCTCACCGCCGCCACCATCTCGTCGATCCGCTCGGGTGGAGTGACCGTCACGCTGCCGAGGACCTTCCCCGTTGCGGGGTTGCGCGACTCGATCGTCTCCCGCACTTCCACGATTGCCATTATCGCCCGCGCATCCCGCGAATCTGCTCGAGCCGCCGTGCGAGCTCTGCCTCGGCCTCGTCCGGCTCGTAGAAGCGCGCGCCCACGACGCCCTCCGGCAGGAGCTCCTGCGGGGAGACGTGCCCCGGATGGTCGTGCGGGTAGTCATAGGGGTGGGTGGGGTCCTGATCCTGCCCCGGCCTTGGGCCCGAGCGCAGCCACCCTGGCACGGGTCTCGCGCCGTGCTCACGCACATGTTGCTGGGCTGCGCCCAATGCCCGCCCAGCCCAGTTCGACTTCGGCGCCAGCGCCAGGTAGATCGCGGTCTGCGCGAGCGCAAATTTGGCCTCCGGCAGCCCCACGTGCTCGACCGCCGCGGCCGCGGCGACCGCCACTCCCAACGCACCCGGATCGGCGTTGCCGATGTCCTCCGAGGCAAAGATCACCATCCGCCGGACGATGAAGCGCGGATCCTCGCCGCCCTCCAGCATCACCGCGAGGTAGTACAGCGACGCGTCCGGGTCCGAACCGCGGGTGGCCTTGATCCAGGCGGAGATGTAGTCGTAGTGGCGGTCTCCCCCTTTGTCGTACAGCACCGCCCTGCGCTGCAGCGCGTCCTCGGCCCGCGCGATCGTGATCCGGTCCTCCCCGAGCTCGGCGGCCGTGGCGAGCGCGAGCTCCAGCGCATTCAGCGCGGTGCGCGCGTCGCCTTCGCTGCGCGCGGCCAGGAAGTCGATCGCCTCGTCATCCACCTCGATCTCCGCCTTGGCGCTCTCGCCGCCCAGCCCCCCGCTCCGTTCCACCGCCCGCCGCAGCACCTTGCCGACCTCCTCCATGCTGAGCGCCTGTAGCGCGTACACGCGCGTGCGCGAGAGCAGGGCGCCGTTGACCTCGAACGCTGGGTTCTCGGTGGTGGCGCCGATCAGCGTGATCAGGCCGTCCTCGACGGCTGGCAGCAGGGCATCCTGCTGGGCCTTGTTGAAGCGGTGGATCTCGTCGAGGAAGAACACCGTTGCCGGCCCGCCGGTGGCACGGCGATGCGCGGCGCGCTCGAGCACGGCGCGCACCTCGGCACGGCCCGCCTGCACCGCGCTCAGCTCCTCGAACACCGCCTGGGAATGCTCTGCGACCATCCGCGCGAGCGTCGTCTTGCCGGTGCCGGGAGGTCCGTACAGGACCATCGAGTGAGGGTGCCCCTGCTCGATCGCGGTCCGCAACGCCGAGTCGCTGCCGAGCAGGTGCGTCTGGCCGACTAAATCGGCGAGCGTCTGCGGCCGCATGCGCGCTGCCAGCGGGCGATCGTCCACGGCCGGGGCGGGGTGGGTGGGATCCAGGCGGGGGTCGCTTCCCGCGTCTGACTCGAACAGCGTGTCCATCGAACGCAGTATCGCGCGCCCAGCACCCGCATCCGTATCACCAACTCCGCTTCGTGCGCCCCGCCCCCGACCTAGACGAGCTGGACGGAGCACGTAGCGAACAGGCGGGGATTTAGGTTCTGCGGCAGGTTGTCGAGGAGGGCGTGTCGAACAGATAAAGCCCGTGTTTGCGATGCGTTTGCAATTGGATCCTGCCAATGTGGAGCGATCCGCAAAATGAACATCGGCGCGGCCGAGCTGCTCCCGGGCGTCGGGGGCTCCCCCGGCGACTTCGAGCTTTCCCTTCCCGAGGGAGGTGTCGCGGCGCTCTCCCCCCTGCAGTTGTTCTGGCGTCGCTTCCGCCAGGACCGAGTCGCGCTCGTGTCGCTTGCCTTCATCGTGCTGCTGATCGTCGTCGCGCTCGCGGCGCCGCTGATCGTGAAACTGCTCGGCTTGCCGGGGCCCTATGTGCAGAACCCCAATCTGACCGATTCGTTCGGCAGCCCTCTCGGTCCCAGCCTGGCGCACCCGTTCGGCGTCGACCAGCTCGGCCAGGACGTGATGTCCCGGGTCATCTACGGGACGCGGGTCTCGTTGGAGGTGGGCATCTTCGGCACGGCCGTGGCGACGCTGATCGGCGTGGTGATCGGGACACTCGCCGGCTTCTACCGCGGCTGGGTCGACACGCTTCTATCGCGTCTGATCGATGTCGTGCTGTCGATCCCGATCCTGCTGCTCGGCCTCGGCATCGGCGCGGCGTGCGCGGTGCGGGGCTGCGTGGGGGGAGCGGTCCAGCCCGGCTTAGGCGTGATCATCTTCCTGATCGCGCTGGCCAACTGGACGTACGTCGCGCGCATCGTGCGGGGCCTCGTGCTGAGCCTGCGCGAGCGCGAGTTCGTGCAGGCCGCGCGCGCGCTCGGAGCTTCGGACACGCGCATCATGCTCCGCGAGATCCTCCCCAATCTCGTTGCGCCGGTCATTGTCTACGCGACGCTCCTGGTCCCGCTCAACATCCTGCTCGAGGCGGGCCTCTCGTTCCTCGGCGTCGGCATCCGCCCGCCGACCGCCAGCTGGGGCCAGATGATTGCGGCCGCCACCCCGATCTTCAACACCGCGTGGTGGTACATGACTTTCCCGGGCCTCGCACTGCTGCTGACCGTGCTCGCCTTCAACCTGCTCGGAGACGGCCTGCAGGATGCCCTGAACCCGAGGGTCGTGCGATGACGCCGTTATCCCAACAGACAGAGGAGGCGTTGTGATGGGTCAGGTTAGGAGGCTTGTGTGGGTGGTGGTGGTTGGGGTGTTTGTGTTGGGGTTTGCTGCGTGTGGTTCGTCTAGTTCGATTTCTGGTGGTAGTGGGATCACGGTCGCGAGGGGGATTCAGACGCCGCGGACCGAGGCGCAGAGTGGCGGTAAGCGTGGTGGCACGCTGACCGTGCTCGATCATACGGACTTCGAACATATCGATCCGGGTCAGGCGTACTACAACATCGATTACGAGGTGGTCTACGCTACCCAGCGTCCATTGTTCTCTTACAAGCCGAACACGTTCTCCAGTCCGAGTCCGGATATGGCCTCTGAAGCGGCGCAGATCTCGCCCGACGGCAAGACGGTCACGGTGCACATCCGCAAGGGAGTCCACTTCAGCCCGCCGGTTAACCGTGAAGTGACCTCGGCCGACGTCGCTTACGCGATCGAGCGGGGCGCCAACGGGAATGTCGCCAATCCCTATTTCGAAGCTTATTTCAGCTCGCTCGTGGGGGCCAAGCGGGAGATAGAAGGAGCAAAGGGTGGTCCCTTCCCGGGGATCACCACGCCGAATAAGGACACGATCGTCTTTCACCTCTCAGAACCGAAGGCGCCGATCGTGCTCGCTGCGCTTGTGCTGCCGTTGAGCGCGCCCGTGCCGGAAGAATTCGCTAAGCCTTACGACGCGAAGAAACCAACCGAATATGGCAACTACCAGGTCGCTACGGGGCCGTACATGTTCAAGTCAAATAGCGCCGGCAAGGTGCTCGGGATCGGCTACCAGCCGGGCAAGTCGGCGACGCTTGTGCGCAACCCTAACTGGAGTGCGAGCACCGACTTCCGCCCGGCCTATCTCAACCAGATCGATATCCAGATCGGCGGCGACCCGACGGTGATCGGCCGTCAGGTGCTGGAAGGATCGGACATGGTGCAGAACGAACTTCCCGCGCAGTCGATCGTGCGGCTCGCGTATGAAAAATTCCGCTCCCAGCTGGAGATCTCCCCGGGCGCGGGAGACCACTACATCGCCGTCGATAACAAGCAGGGCCCGTTCTCCAACGTCGACGTGCGCAGGGCGTTCTGGGCCGCGCTCGACCGTATCGCGATGAACAAGGCGCGCGGCGGGGAACTCGTGACGAACGTGATGACGCACTTCATCTATCCCGAAATCCCGGGCTTCGAAGCGGCCGGTGCTCTGAAGGGCCCACAGGTCGACTACAACGACTATCCCGAGGGCAACATCGCGGTCGCCGCGAAGTACATGAAGCTCGCCGGTTATCCGAGCGGCCGGTACACAGGAGGCAAGACGCTGCAGATCGTCGGCTCGACCGGCAGCCCCTCATCCGAAGACGCGGAAATCGTCAACCAAACGCTGCAGAACCTGGGTTTCAAGACGAAGTTCACGCTCGTCGATTCCTCGGTCATGTACTCGAAGTACTGCGGCACGCCCGCCGAAGCGATCGACGTCTGCCCAAGCGTCGGCTGGGTCGCGGACTTCGGCGATCCCCAAGCGGTCCTCGACGTAGCATTCAACGGCAAGAACATCCTCCCGAGCGCAAACAACAACTGGGGGTTGGTGAACAACCCCGAAATCAACAAGGCGATGGACGCGGCCGAGCTCGTCCTCGGCACCCAAGCGCGCGCCAATGCGTGGGCACAGATCGACCGGAAACTCGTCGCCCAGGCCGTCGCGATCCCATTCGACTGGGACAAGCAAGCAAGCATCGAGTCCAAAAACGTACTCGGCGTCGGCGATCTCTGGAACACCGGCCAATGGGACTACAACTACACCTCACTGAAGTAAACAAAACCCGCCACCCACGATGACGCGCTACATCATCCGCCGCACCTTGTGGGGGGTCCTGCTGCTGATCCTCGTCACCGCGCTGATGTTCGTGCTGTTCCGGATCCTGCCGGCGGGCGAACCGGCGCGGCTGCGGGCGGGACGCAACGCGAGCCCGAGGGTGATCGCCGAGCTCCGCCTGGACCTCGGCCTGAACAAATCGCTGCCCGCGCAGTTCTGGATTTACATGAAGGAAGTCCTTCTTCACTTCAACCTCGGCTACAGCTATTACAGCTCGGCGCCAGTACGCGGCCTGATCGCCGAACGTCTTGGTGCGACCCTCTCGCTGATGATCGGTGCAGCGATCATCTGGGTGGCGACCGGGCTGCCGATCGGGATCATCTCGGCGTTGCGCCGGCGCTCGAAGCTCGACCGCGCGAGCATGGGCGCAGCGCTGGTGCTCGTCTCAGCGCCGGAATACTGGCTCGGGCTGATCGCGCTGTACCTGTTCGCCGCGGATATCGGCAAGCTGAAGATCTTCCCCGGCGCCGGCAGCTACGTCGGGCTGACCAGCGACCCCTGGAAATGGCTCAGCTCGCTGCTGCTGCCGTGGCTCGTGCTCGCCGCGGGCTCTGCCGCGATCTATGCGCGGGTGATGCGCGGCAGTCTGACCGAGGTGCTGCAGGAGGACTACATCCGCACCGCGCGGGCGAAGGGCCTCTCCGAGCGCCGCGTGGTTCTGCGCCACGGCGTGCGCTCCGCGATCAACCCGATCCTGACGATCCTTGGGCTCGACATCGCGACACTGCTCGGGAGCGCGATCCTCGTCGAAGTCGTGTTCAACATCCCAGGGATCGGACAGCTCGCCTACACCGCGATCACCCACGCGGACTTCCCGATCGTGCAGGGCACGGTCCTGCTGGGCGCGCTGTTCATCGTCGTGGCGAACATCGTCGTCGACATCGCCTACGCGTACCTGGATCCAAGGGTGAGATATTCGTGAGCTTGATCGCTGAGCCGCTGCTGCGCGTGGAGAATCTTCATGTCGAGTTCCAGACCGAAGACGGCGTGGTGAAAGCCGTCGACGGGATCGACTATGAGGTGGGGAAAGGACGCACGCTGGGGATCGTGGGGGAGTCGGGCTCGGGCAAGACGGTGGCGGCGCTCACGACGCTGGGGCTGACGCGCGCCCAGGGCACGCGCGTCTCCGGGCGGATCATGTTCGAGGGGCGCGATCTGGTGAGCCTGCCCGAGGTGGAGCTGAAGAGGATCAGAGGCAATGAGATCGCGATGGTCTTCCAGGATTCGCTGTCGGCGCTGCACCCGCTGTATCGAGTCGGCGCGCAGGTCGTTGAGGCGGTGCGCGCCCATCAGGACGTATCCAAGGCGCAGGCCAAGGCGCGCACGATCGAGCTGCTGGGGCTCGTCGGGATCCCCGATCCAGGCCGGCGCGTGGACGACTATCCGCACGAGTTCTCCGGCGGGATGCGCCAGCGCGCGATGATCGCGATGGCGCTCGCGAACGAGCCGAAGCTGCTGATCGCGGACGAGCCTACGACGGCGCTGGACGTGACAGTGCAGGCGCAGATACTGGCGCTGCTGGAACGGCTGCGGGGTGAACTGGGGATGGGAATAGTGATCGTCACGCACGACCTCGGGGTGGTCGCTGAGATGGCCGATGAGATTGCTGTGATGTACGCCGGGCGGATCGTGGAGACGGCTGCGACCGAGGCGCTCCTGGCTGGACCCGAGCACCCGTATACGTGGGGTCTGTTGCGTTCGATCCCGACGCTCGAGGGTCCGCGTGTGGAGCAGCTGGCACCGATTCCCGGTAGTCCGCCGAGCCTGATCGAGCCTCCCTCGGGCTGCCATTTTCACCCGCGCTGCGCCTACGCCCAGCCCGAGCACGCGCGCATCGATCCCGAGCTGCGCACGATTCCCGGCCAGCCGGCCCACCGGGTGGCGTGTCTGCTGGAGGGGGAGGTGCGCCGCCGGTTGTGGTCGGAGCTGCAGGCCGGTCGTGCGCCCACGCAGGCGCTCACCACCGCGGGACTGCCACGGGCGCAGGCGACGGGCGGGGCACCGGAGTCCCACGCATGAGCTCCTCCGAGCCGCTCGTCGAGGTGCGCGACCTGGTCAAGCATTTCCCGCTTACGCGGGGAATCGTGTTAGCGAGAAAAGCCGGCGCGGTGAAGGCGGTCGATGGCGTGAGCTTCGAGGTGCTGCGCGGCGAGACGCTGGGGATCGTCGGCGAGACGGGCTGCGGCAAGAGCACGACGGCGCGACTGATGATGCGGCTGCTCGAGCCCACCGCTGGCACCGTGCATTTCGACGGCCAGGACATCACCCACACAAAGGGCTCCCGGCTGAAGGCGACAAGGCGTGAGATGCAGATGATCTTTCAGGATCCCTACTCATCGCTCAACCCGCGCAAGACGGTTGGGTCGATCGTGGCCGAGCCGTTTGCGATCCATGGCCTGCACCGCGACCGCGCGGAGCGCAGGCAGAAGGTGAGAGAGCTGATGGACACGGTCGGGTTGAACCCCGAGCACTACAACCGTTATCCGCATGAGTTCTCTGGCGGGCAGCGTCAAAGGATCGGCGTGGCGCGCGCCCTGGCGCTGGGGCCGAAGCTGCTGATTGCCGACGAGCCGGTTTCGGCGCTGGATGTGTCGATCCAGGCGCAGGTGCTGAACCTGTTGCGCGAGCTGCAGCGGGGCATGGGGTTGACGCTCGTGCTGATCTCACACGATTTATCGGTGGTGCGCCACATGTGCGATCGAGTGGCGGTGATGTACGCGGGAAAGATCGTCGAGCTCGCGGACAACGAGGCGCTTTACAGCTCGCCTGGCCATCCGTATACGAAGGAGCTGCTCGCGGCCGTGCCCGGGGCGCGTAGGGATCGGCGTACGATCCACGGGTGAGCACGAGCGCCGACCCCGCCGCGGAGGCGACAGAGCTGCTGGCGCAGCTGATCCGCTGCAACACGGTGAACCCACCGGGGAACGAGCGTGAGGCGCAGGAGTATCTGAGGGACTATCTGACAGATGCGGGGTTCGAATGCGAGCTGCTCGGCGCCGAGCCCGAGCGGCCGAACCTGGTGGCGCGGTTGCGTGCGCTAGATGGGGACTCCACCCACCCTGACTCCACCCACCCCGGCCCGACGCTGTGCTACCTGGGCCACGTCGACACGGTGCTCGCGAACGCGCAGGAGTGGAAGACGCACGGCCCGTTCTCGGGCGAGCAGGCCGATGGCTTCATCTGGGGGCGCGGGGCGCTGGACATGAAGTCGCAACTCGCGGCGGAGATCGCCGCCGCGGCGGGACTGGCGCGCTCAGGCTGGCGCCCGGCGAAAGGCGAGCTGCTGATCGTCGCGGTCGTTGACGAGGAGACCGGGGGCGAGCTTGGCGCGCAGTGGATCTGCAAAGAGCACCCGGAGAAGGTACGTTGCGACCTGCTCGTGAACGAGGGCGGTGGCGCTGTGTTCGAGTATCGCGGAAGACGCCACTACGGGGTTTGCTGTGCGGAGAAGGGCGTGTTCCGCTTTACGGTCACGACCGAGGGGGTGGCTGGGCACGCGTCGATGCCGAAGATGGGGGAGAACGCGCTGCTGAAGATGGCGCCGGTGTTGGAGCGGCTGGTGGCTGGGCAGCCGTCGTATGAGCTGACGGCCGAGCCGGAAGCGTTCCTGCGCGCGCTCGGCGAGGATCCGAGTGACCCGGAGGGGGCCGTCGCGCGAATGGGCGCCGCCGATCAGCGCTTGGTGACGATGTTCGAGCCGATGCTCGGCGTGACGTTCACGCCGACGCGGATCAGCGCGTCGGAGAAGATCAACGTGATCCCGTCGAGCGCCGAGCTGAGGGTGGACTGTCGCGTGCCGCCGGGCCTGGGCGAGGAGGAGGTGCGACGGGGAATCACCGAAGTATTTGGTCCCGCCCGCCCCGCGCCGGATGGAGCGTCCGGCGAGGAGGGAATGGACTCCCACCCACCTTGGAAAATCGACTTCACAGAGCGCATGGTCGGCAACCGCTCGCCGATCGAGTCCCCGCTGATGGACGTGATCGTGGCGTGGGTCGCAGAGCACGACGCGGGCGCCGAAGTGGTGCCCGTGATCCTGCCGGGCTTCACCGACTCGCGCCACTTTCGCGCGGCGTTTCCGGAGTGCGTTGCGTACGGGTTCTTCCCGCAAAAGCACCAGACGCTGTTTGAGACCCAACCGCTGATCCATGCGGCGGACGAGCGGATCGATGTGCGCGATCTGGTGTTTGCGACGAAGTTCTTCAGAGACCTGGCGCTGAGCGTGCTGGGCTGATGTTTTAGGTGGCGCTGGACAAAGCTTGGTAAACCTCCATAATGGTGCGATGGAACCAAGGATGGTGACGATGGGATGAAGTCAGGGACGACGACTTTGCAGGGGGCGAAATCACAGGGCGCCACCACCACGACGAGTCCGGGGAGCGCGGCGCACGCTCATCCTCTGAGCTCGCACCTCACGCCGGCGCACGCTGCGCTGGTTCATGCCCATGCAAAGGCGGCCACGGCGATCACGCCGATACAGCCGCCGGCGCCACATGCCTCGTTTGTGCAGAACCTCCAGAACTGGGCGGTCAACTGGGAGCCGGTCGTCGCGATCCTGTTCTTCGCGGTGATCATCGTCGTGATGTGGCGGATGCTGAAGGTGATGCCGCGGATCAAGCCGCAGCAGATCAAGCCGGCCTCCAATCAGGCGGTGGGATGGAAGGACATCGCGGGGGTCGATGACGCGCGCGGCGAGCTGCAGGAGATCGTCGAGTTCCTGCGCGACCCCAAGCCGTTTCAGGAGCTGGGCGCGAAGGTGCCGAAGGGGATCCTGCTGCACGGGCCGCCGGGGACTGGCAAGACGCTGCTGGCGAAGGCGGTTGCGCACGAGTCCGGCGCGCAGTTCTTCGCCCAGTCGGCGGCGGCGTTTGTGGAGATGTTCGCGGGCTTGGGGGCCGCGCGCATTCGCCGGCTGTTTGCGATCGCCCGCAAGCACGAACCGGCGATCATCTTCATCGACGAGCTCGACGCTGTCGGGGGCCGGCGCGGGATGGACATCTCCGGGGAGAAGGATCAGACGCTCAACCAGCTGCTCGTGGAGATGGACGGATTCGCCGCGAGCGGGCGTGTGGTCGTGATCGCGGCGAGCAATCTGCTGGACAAGCTCGACCCGGCGCTGCTGCGCCCGGGGAAGGTTCGACCGCCAGGTGTTCGTGGCGCCACCGGACGTGAAGGGGCGCCAGGGCGTGCTGGGCGTGCACACGCGCGATAAGCCGCTGGGGAGAGTCGACCTGGGGCTGGTCGCCCAGCAGACGAGTGGCTTGACCGGTGCCGACCTGGCGAACATCTGTAACGAGGCGGCGATCTTTGCGGCGCGGCGCGGCGCCAAGCGGATCGACGACGAGGACTTCGACAGCGCGCTGGAGCGGGTGATCGCGGGGGTGCAGTCGCGGAGGGTGCTGAACGAGCACGAGAAGCGCGTCGTCGCGTTCCACGAGGCGGGGCACGCGCTGTGCGGCGAGCTGCTGCCCTCGGTCGATCGCGTGCACCGCATCTCGATCGTCCCGCGCGGGCGCGCGCTCGGCTACACGCTGAACCTGCCGGCGGAGGACCGCTATCTGAAGACGCGCGAGGAGCTGCTCGACTACATGACGGTGCTGTTGGGAGGGCGCGTGGCCGAGCAGGTCGTGTTCGGCGCGATCACGACTGGCGCCTCCGACGATTTGAAGCGTGTTGCCAGCATTTCGCATGAGATGGTGCACGACTTCGCGATGGGCACCGCGGGCGGCGGGCGCGCGCCCGATGGAGATGTGCGGCTGTCCGAGACGACGCTGCGGATCCGCGACGAGGAGCGCCAGGCTCTGATCGAGGAGGCGCGGCGCGCGGCGCAGCGGACGATCGTCGGCCACCGCCGCCAGCTCGACGCGCTCGCCGACGAGCTGCTGGAGCATGAGGTGCTCGACCGCGAGGCGATCGACCGGATCATGGAGGGTGTGCCCCGCCTGGAGCGCGCCCCGGGCGTCGGTCTGCGCGTGGTGGCCGCGGCCACCGCTATCGATGCGGCGCCGGGTGAGGGTGGCGTCGGGTCGGGATGAGACTCGCCGCCTCGCGCGCGTCGCTTCTATCCACCAGGCCTGCTTCGATACGCCGCCTCCGTGCGGACACGCCGCCTTCGCCAGCACCCCGCGGGTAAACTGGCGGGCGTGTTCCGGCGGATCGACCATATCGGCGTGGCGGTGGAGGAGATCGAGTCCTCGCTCGAGTTGTGGCGCGAGCGCTTCCAGATGGAGGTGGCCCACCGCGAGGTGGTCAAGGAGCAGGGCGTGGAGGCGGTGCTGCTGGATGTCGGCGAGAACCACGTGGAGCTGTTGGCGCCGCTCGGTGAGGACACGCCGGTGGGGAAGTTCTTGGCGAAGAAGGGGCCGGGACTGCACCACGTGGCCTACCAGGTGGGGGATATAGACGCCACGCTCACAGCGCTGAGGCAGGCCGGAGTGGCGCTGATCGACGAGCGGCCGCGGGTCGGCATCCGCGGCTCGCGCGTCGCGTTTCTGCACCCGCGGGCGACGGAGGGCGTGCTGACCGAGATCGTCGAACCGGCCACCGGTGAGGGAGCGCACTGATGGCCCCGAGTTTGCGACGCATCAGCGTCGGCTTTCAGGGCGGCCAGGTGCTTGCGCTGCGCGTGAGCGACGACCAGCTGAAGGGGCTCTACAAGGCGCTCGGCGGCGGTGGTTGGCACGAGCTGGAGAGCGAGGACGGACCGGTGCGGCTGTACCTGGGCCAGGTCGTGTACGTGCGCGCCGAGGATGAGGATTCCCGCGTCGGCTTCGGCGCTTAGTCTCCCGCGGTCGCTGGACGAGCGGCTGCTCCGGGCGGCGCGCACGTGGGGGCATGGATCGCGGGCCGAGCGTGTGGTGGCTGACTTCTCCCGCTTGGGCGAGCATGCTGGGATCTGGCTCGCGATCGGCGTGGCGGGGTACGCGCTCGACGCTGCCAAGCGGCCGCGATGGCGCCGGGCGACCGGAACGGTCGCGGGGGTATATGCGCTGAACACGGCGCTCAAGCTCACCATCCGTCGTCGTCGCCCGAGTCTCCCCGACCTGCCGCCGTTGACGAGCACGCCGACGCGGCTGAGCTTTCCGAGCGCGCACGCGGCGACGTCGTTTGCCGGCGCGCGCTGCTACTCGCGGCTGGGCCTGCCGGCTGGCGCCCTGTATGCGTTGGCCGCGGGCCTGGCTGGTTCGCGTCTGTACCTCGGGGTTCACTATCCGTCAGACGTTCTTGCCGGCGCGTTGCTGGGTACCGCGGCGGCGCGCGGATGAGCACGCGCATCGGCATCGTCGGCATGCCCAACGCGGGCAAGTCATCGCTGTTCAACGCGCTCACGAAAGCGGGGGCCGAGGCGGCGAACTATCCGTTCACGACGATTGAGCCGAACGTGGCGGTGGTGCCGGTGCGCGACGAGCGCATGGAGGAGGTCGCGAAGACGGTGGGCGCGTCGGAGATCGTGTGGGACACGGTCGACTTCCACGACATCGCGGGCCTGGTGGCGGGGGCGCATCAGGGCGAGGGTCTGGGCAACCGCTTCCTGGCGAACATCCGCGAGACGCACGCGATCGTCCACGTCGTGCGCGCGCACAACGACGAGAACGTGATCCACCCCGAGGGCCGCGTGGATCCGCTGGCGGACATCGAGACGATTGAGACGGAGCTCGTGATGGCGGACCTCGAGGCGGCTGAGCGGCGAGTGGAGAAAGTCGGCAAACAAGCGCGCGGGGGCGATCGCGTGGCGATCGCGGAGGAGGCGTGGCTGGGAGAGGTGATCGCGGCGCTGCAGGCGGGGCGTCCAGCGCGCACGGTGCCGGTGCCCGTACAGGCGCCGAACGCGGCACGCGACCTGGGCTCGCTGACGAGCAAGCCGGTGCTGTTCGTGGCCAACGTCGACGAGGGTTCAGAGGAGGTTCCCGCGGCGGTCGCCGCGCACGCCGCCGCGCAGGGTGCGCGTGCGGTGGCCGTGTCCTCGCGCATCGAGTCGGAGCTCGCCGAGCTCGACGACGACGACGCGGCGGCGATGAGAGAGGAGCTCGGCGTCAGTGAGTCATCCCTGCAGCGCGTCGTGCGGGAGGCCTTCGCGCTCTTGGAGCTGATCGCGTTCTTCACCGCCGGCGAGGCCACGATCGCGCAGTCCTGGCACCTGCACAGCGGCCTCACCGCCTGGCACGCAGCGGGCCAGATCCACACGGACATCCAGAAGGGCTTCGTGCGCGCCGAGGTGATCGGCTGGCGCGAGCTCGTCGACGCCGGCGGCTACGCCGGCGCGCGCGAACGCGGCACGCTGCGTCTGGAGGGCCGCGATTACGTGATGGCCGACGGAGACGTGATCACCGTCAAGTTCACGCCCTAGCGAACTTCTCCAGCCGGTCGGCCAATCGCCGCATCCCCAGCTCGCCCGCGACGCGCGCGCCACCCGCGAAGTCGGTCTCGTGATCCAACGGCCGGGCGACGTCGATCGGCTGGAGCGTGGCGATCTGCTTGAACGTGCGTAGCAGCTCCTCGTTCTCGCTCAGTGCCGCCGCTGTCCTCGGTCGCATGCCGGCGCCCTTCGCGCTTGCCGCGTCGGCCTTCCGCGCGGTCTTCAGCACCGCCTCCAGCGACCCGTGCGCCTGCAGCAGCTCAGCCGCGGTCTTCGCCCCGACGCCCGGCGCGCCCGGCAGGCCATCGGAGGGGTCGCCGCGCAGAGCGATGAAATCTGGCACCAACTCTGGCGATATCGAGTAGCGCGCAAGCACCTGCTCTGGTCCGAGCTCGGCAAAAGCACCGGCCTTGCCCATCTCCAAAACCGCCACGCGCTGATTCACCGCCTGGTAGAGATCGCGATCGGCGGTGAGCAGCAGCGCCCGTCCCCCCGCCTGCGCCTCCGCCCGCGCAAACGAACCCATCGCGTCGTCGGCCTCCAGGTCCTCGGCGTCGGCGATCGTCCAGCCGAAGCTCGCAAGCAGTCCTGGAGCACGCGCCCACTGCGTCGGCCAGCTCCGCTGGCATCGGATCGCGGTGGGCGTGGTAGGGGGGATAGGCCTCGACGCGGTAGCGCGCCTGCTCCGCTCCGAAGCAGGCCACCACTGCGCGCGGCGGGCGCGCATCGATTGCCGACAGCAGCGCGTTGACCGTGCCGAGCAGCGCGTTCACCGGTCTCCCGTCCGACGCCCTTGATCGATTTGGGCAGCGAGAAGAACGCGCGGTAGAGCAGCCAGGGGATGTCGGCGATCAAGAGCGGAGCGGCCACCGGCTCCAGGGTATGCGCCAGACGAGCTACCCCGCGGCGACGCCGCCCGCCGGGGTCGAACCCGGAGAGCCGGAAGGCCCCTGCACGCCGCCTTCTGGGGTAGCGGGAACCGGTGGAGCGGCGTCCGTGGGCGGCGAGCTGTCCGCAGGCGCCGGACCGCTCGCCGGCGACTGCGCCCCGCTGCGATCGGGCTCGGGAATCACGCTGGAACCGTGCTTGACGTTGAAGTAGGCCCAGGTGGAGTACAGCCCCAGACGGTCCGCGAGCTGCGACCCGTTCACCATCGTGCGCCCGGAAGAGCCGAGAATGTATGCCGAGAGGATTCGCGGCGAGGAACCCCGCGCGAGCACTTCGATGCCGCGGAAGGCGCCGTGAACGAGCCCACCGAGACGCTTGGCGACGGTGGCGAAGCTCATGTTCAGCGTCCAGCTGTGCAGCGGGCCCTGGTCGTAGGGGTCGGCGACTCCCACCAACCAGGGCTCCGCGGCGCCTCCAAACGCGTCCTGCACGTCTTCGGTGTGGCCGCCGGAGGAGGCGTAGAAGTAGGTGATCGCGGGCGCTCCGTCGTAGGTGACGATCTGGCTGGCGGTGGCGATTGTCGCGGCGTTCGTGCTCGCGGTTTCAGCGGAGGCGCCGCGGTAGACCTGCGAGCGCGTGTCGGAGTAGACGTCGAAGCGCGAGCCGCCGGCGTGGGCGGTGAGCGCGTACGTGCGGACCGCCACCGCTTGGGCCTCGAGCGCGGCCGGGGGCCACGAGGCGGGCATCTCGGCGGAGATCACGCCGCGCACGTAGCTTTCAAGGGGGAGTGTGTGGACCCTGCTGCCGATCAGGACGCGCACCTTCGCTCCCGCCGGCGCCTGCCCGAGTGCGGTGCCCGTGTAGTAGTGCGTGAGGATCGCGCTGTAGGACCAGCCGTGCTCGGCGTAGCCGAGGGCCCCCTCCTGGCTCATGCCCACACCGTGACCGTCCCCGGCTCCCTGGACCACGAGCGTCGATGCGCGTGCGGTGCCGGCGCACAACAGCAGCGTCGCGAGCACGCCGGTGAGCACCGATCGAAGATCGGTGAGCGATCCCCGCGAGCGGATGAGCGGGCGGTGATAGGTTGATCTGGTGGCGAGCATCCGTGCTCTGAAAGACACAGCCGGTCAGCTGTTCTCGCGCTCGGCGCGATCGGATTGCATGAGCTATGGGTCGGGTAGATCCAGTCGCTGGGTGAGCCCTGCATGATGTTTGGCAGGAATCGGTTTTGCAATGGCTACCAATGAGGGCCTGGCAAGAGATGGCTGATGAGGACAGCGAGCAGGCGGTTCTGGAGCAGGTCCCGAAGGACCTGTACATCGGCGGGCAGTGGCGCGCGGCCAGCGGCGGCGGGACGCTCCCGGTCGAGGATCCATCTACGGGCGAGACGCTGGTGGAGGTGGCCAACGGGCAGCCACAGGACGCCCTCGACGCGCTCGGCGCGGCCGCTGACAAACAGGCCGAGTGGGGTGCGTGGGCGCCGCGTGAGCGTGGGGAGATCTTGCGCCGCGCCTATGACGCGATCGTCGCTCAGAGCGATGAGCTGGCGCTGCTGATGACGCTGGAGATGGGTAAGGCGCTCGCCGAGTCCAACGCGGAGATCGCCTATGCGGCCGAGTTCTTCCGCTGGTTCTCCGAGGAGGCCGTGCGGATTCACGGGCGCTACATGGTCAACACCACCGGCAAGGGTCGCATCCTGACGATGCGCCAGCCGGTCGGGCCGTGCGTGTTCGTCACGCCGTGGAACTTCCCCACCGCGATGGGGACCAGAAAGATCGCGCCGGCGATCGCCGCCGGCTGCACGATGGTCGTCAAGCCCGCCAAGCAGACGCCGCTGTCGATGCTCGCGCTCGCCAAGATCCTTGAGGACGTCGGCCTGCCTGGAGGCGTGCTGAACGTGATCACCGCCAAGAGCGCCGGTGCGGTGATCGAGCCGCTGCTGAGGGACGGGCGCACACGGAAGCTGTCGTTCACGGGCTCGACCGAGGTGGGGCGCACGCTGATCGAGCAGTCGGCACAGCAGGTGCTGCGGGTGTCGATGGAGCTGGGTGGGAACGCTCCGTTCCTCGTCTTCGAGGACGCCGATCTGGACGCGGCGGTGGAGGGCGCGATGCTCGCGAAGATGCGGAACATCGGTGAGGCGTGCACGGCCGCCAACCGTTTCCACGTGCATGCGTCAGTCGCCGAGGAGTTCGCGCGGAGACTGGCCGAGAAGATGGGTGCGCTGAAGGTCGGCCGGGGCACCGAGCCCGACGTCGACGTCGGGCCGTTGATCGACGAAACGCAGCGAGGCAAGGTCACCGAGCTCGTTGGCGAGGCCGTCACGCGCGGCGCGCGCGTACTGTTGGGGGGCGGCCACGCCGATGGCCCCGGCTACTTCTTCCAGCCCACCGTCCTCGCCGACGTGCCCGACGGCGCGCGGCTGCTCAGCGAGGAGATCTTCGGTCCGGTAGCCCCAATCGCCACGTTTGCCACCGAGGAGCAGGCGCTGGAGGCGGCGAACAGGACCGAGTACGGCCTCGTCGCCTACGTCTACACGCGCGACCTGGGTCGAGCAATCCGCGTGTGTGAGCGAATCGAGTCGGGCATGGTCGGGCTCAACCAGGGCGTCGTGTCCAACCCCGCCGCCCCGTTCGGCGGGGTCAAGCAGTCGGGCTTCGGAAGGGAGGGCGGTTTCGAGGGCATCGGCGAGTACCTCGAGACGAAGTACGTCGCTATGAGCGTTTGAGGAGCTCTGAGAAGAAGCCCTTGCCGAGCACGCTCAAGCTGAGCAGCGATCCGAACAGGACTACCGCATCGATCGACTCGCGGCCCTGCTTGGTCCAGTAGTCGTCTTCGAGGTTGAGCCACAGGGCGAACTCGTCGAGCGTGAGCGCGGCGCCGCTTCCGTAGATCAGCGAGGTCACACGCGACGAGCGGCGGTCCTCTTTGATCCCGATCTCGAGCAGCCACAGGTAGCCGACGGCGAGCAGGCCGGTGATCCCGAAGGTCATGTGGTGGATGTGGCGGCCACCGGGAGTGATGTTCTTGAACGGCCCGCGTTCGGCACGGATCGCGTGGGTGATGCCGCGCACCCCGGCGAAGGTCACGAAGAAGGCGCCGGTTGAGAACAGCTGGCGCTCCTTGCGCCGGTCGCCGAAGTGCTTGTAGTACAGCGAGCGCAGATCGTCAGTGGTGGGGCTCGAGTTCAGCGATGGGCAGATCCTAGCCGACGTCCTCTCAGCGCCTCCAGATTCGACTGTACGGCGCACATTCGACCATGCGCTTACCGCGCCAGATGGCGCTCAAGACAACACCGGCATTCGCCGAACGCGAGAGAGACATATGCAGAAATGGGAGATGTGCCAGTGAGCGGAGTAAACCAAGCCAACCTTTGGCTGCCCGCCCGGCGCGGGGTGGCACAGCTGTGGCTCAAGACGGGGGCGCGTGCGAACGAGCGCGCAAAGCAGACGGTGGGTGCTCGCGGGATAAAAAAAGATTCCCGCCCGCCCCGGCCGGGTAAGCTCGTAGCTGTGGGGAGCGAACCACGGAAGCAGGCGTCTGTCCGCAATGGGCCACCTCGGGACGACTCCCCGGGTCCGGGCTGGTCCCTGGGATGGGTGATGTTGGGGGCGTTGGGCGTGCTAGCGGCCGTGGGCGCGGTGGCGGCTGGCAGCCTCGTCCTCGTAGCCGTCTGCGTGGTGGTGCTGGCGTGCGCGGCGACGACGCTGGGATGGCGTATCGGCGAGCATCGACGGGGAGCGCTCGAGCAGGAGATCGACAGTCGCTCCAGTGAGCTGCAGCGGGCGCTCTCGGAGCTCGAGATCGCGCAGGCAGAGACGGTCAGGCGGCTGTCGATGGCGGTCGAGTTCAGGGATGAGGACACGGGCGCGCACATCGAGCGGATCGGGCGCTTCTCGACGCTGCTGGCCGAGCAGGTCGGCATGGAGACAGACTTCTGTGCGACGCTCAGTCACGCGGCGCCGCTGCACGACGTGGGCAAGGTGGCGATTCCCGACGCGATCCTGCTCAAGCCGGGCAAGCTCACGGCGGAGGAGCGCGCGATCGTGGAGACCCATGCCGAGGAGGGCCACCGGCTGCTGCGCGGCTCGTCCTCCTCGATCCTCGACCTGGCGGCGACGATTGCGCTCAGCCACCACGAGAAGTGGGACGGCAGCGGCTACCCGCGGGGTGTGGTGGGCGAGGCGATCCCGATTGAGGGGCGGATCGTGGCGGTGGCGGACGTGTTCGACGCGCTGACGAGCGATCGTGTGTACCGCAAGGCGTTCACCGTGGAGGAAGCTGTCGACATCATGCTCGAGCAGCGCGGGCGCCACTTTGACCCGGTGCTGCTGGACGCGTTCATGGAGGTGCTCGGCCGCTCTGGCCCCGATGCGCGCGAGCAGCGCCAGGCCGACCCGGGCGCGCTGGTGGAGAGCATCTTGGAAACCTTTGCGACGGCGCTGCAGCGCGGGGACGGAGAGATCGCCGAGGGCGCGATCGCCCAGGCGATCGAGGACGGCGTTCCGGCGGCGATGGTGCACGACGAGGTGATCGAACCGGCGCTGCGGCGCCTGGGTGCGCTGAAGGAGCGGGGGGAGATCGACGCGAGCGGCGAGCGGCTGGCGATGGGGATCGCGCGGAGGGTGCTGGCTACGCTGCGCAGATATATGCTGAGCGGCGAGGCGCAGGACGACGTGCTGGAGCGCATCGACCGGTCGGTGGAGACGGTCGAAGGAGTGCTCGCCGCGCGCGAGCACGCCGTCGGCTGAGCGGACGCTATCCGCCCCCTATAAATTGCCACGCATGGCATCTCGCGCAATCGTGACCGGCGGAGCCGGCTTCATCGGCTCGCACCTGGTTGACGCGCTGCTCGCGCAGGGCTACGGGGTGACGGTGATCGACGACCTCTCCTCCGGCGATCGCCGCCGCGTGGCGCAGGCGGCGCGGCTGATCGAGCTCGACATCGTCGACCGCGAGGGGGTGGCGGCGGTCGTCGCGGAGGTGGGGCCCGAGACGGTCTTCCACCTCGCGGCGCAGTCGAGCGTGGTGGTCTCCGTCGAGAACCCGGGGCGCGACTGCGAGGTGAACGTGGGGGGCACGCTGAACGTCGTTGACGCGGCGAACAAGCGCGGGGTTCCCGTCGTGTTCACCTCGACCGGGGGCGCGTTGTACGGCGACGAGGCGCCGCGGCCGACTGGCGAGGACACGATCCCGAAGCCGCTCTCGCCCTACGGCGCGTCGAAGCTCGCGGGCGAGTCCTATGTCGGGACCTGGAGCCGCGCGGAGGGCGTGGCGAACACAGTGTGCAGGCTGGGCAACGTGTACGGCCCGCGCCAGAGCCCGCACGGGGAGGCGGGGGTGGTGTCGATCTTCACGCATCGGCTGCACACCGGAGCAGCGCCGAAGCTGTTCGGGCACGGCGAGCCGACGCGCGACTATGTATACGTGGGGGACGTCGTGAGCGCGCTGCTGGCCGCGGCTGGGAGGGCGGGTACGTTCAATGTCGCGACGGGCGTGGAAACGGACGTGAGCACGATCTGGGGCGAGCTGAAGCAGGTGGCCGGCTCGGACCTCGAGCCCGAACTCGCGGACCTGCGTCCGGGCGAGTTGCAGCACAGCCGCCTCGACGCGAGCCTGGCCGAACGCGAGCTCGGCTGGCGAGCAGAGGTGCCGATCGCCGAGGGGCTGCGGAAAACCTACGAGGCGCTCATCGAGGAGTTCGAGCGGGCCTAGGGCCTAGTGGCTGCAACGAGGCGAGCAGTTGTGGGGGAAGGCGCAAGGACGTCGAAACTAGAGCAATGAGGTATGTCCGCGTGGCAGCGACGGTCACTCTGATGGCGCTCTGCGCTGGCGTGGCGCCAGCCGCGGCAAGCACGGACGTGACCGGTGGCGTGCAGGCGCCGGCGCAGGCGGGAGCTACGAGCAAGCAGGCGCGACCGAATCCTTCAAGGCACCGCGCGGCGCGAGGACGTCCTCGTCACCGACCGGCGGTGAAGCCAAAGCCGGCGCCTGATAAGCCCAAGCCCGTGGCCCCAGTGGCCACTCCCACCCCCGCCGGTGTGCCCACCCCCGCACAGACGGCCGCCGAAGGGTTCGTCTTCCCGCTCGGAGCCGCATACAACTTCGGCGGCCCGGAAAACGCCTTCGGCGCGCCACGGGAAGGCCACGTTCACGAGGGCCAGGACATCCTCACGACGGAAGGGGCCCCGGTGGTTGCACCCACGCCGGGAACGATCATCTCCGTCTCCTACCAGGAAGGCGGGGCGGGCTACTACGTGGTGGAGGACGCCGACGCCGACGACGGCATCTTCGCCTTCATGTTCGGCCACTGCATCGCCAACTCGACGGTCGTCGTCGAAGAGCAGGTCGTCGTCGCGGGGCAGCAGCTGTGTTCGGCCGGGCAGACCGGCGATGCGACCGCTCCCCACCTTTACTTCGAAATGTGGGTCGGCGGCTGGTACGCGCCCGGTGGCTACCAGATCAACCCGCTGCCATATCTGCAAGCGTGGGAAGAGGACGGCGGCGGGGGCTGAGATCTGCTGTGGCTCGCCGCCTGGCGAGATGAGAGAGCCGGTAGCATCGGGCTGATCGAAGATCGGTCAGCGGCCAGATAGCTCAGTTGGTAGAGCACACGACTGAAAATCGTGGTGTCGGCGGTTCGAGTCCGCCTCTGGCCATCGCCCCGAAAACCCCCGCCAATACTGGGGGCAACCCAGTCTCGCAAAGAGCGAAACCTCCTTGACGTAGACAGAGGTTGGAACTTCCGACCTAACCGCCAACCAGCTGGCGAGCTGCGCGGATCACCGCGGTGAACTGCTCGGGCTTCTCAGCGGTGCGCAGCAATTCAATCGGAGCGTGGTCGTCGAGTCGCGTGTTCGTCCCGAACAGCCATGCCTTCGCGGTGTCGGTGTCGTATGTCTCGTTGATGATGCGCACGACCTTGTAGCCGTGGCGCAGGCGTTGTGCGACGGCGGCGCGAGGCTCAGGACCATCGGCGCGGGCGTAGCGCCCGATCTGCTTCGCGTCAGTCAGACCTCCCAAGAAGGCCGTCATGCGCTGACCGAGGCGGTCCTGCAGGAAGGCGGCGACCTCTCCGATGGGCAGTGTGCTCGCCTCACGATCCAGCCGCTCCGCCCGGGATATCGTCAACCCGGCCACGTGGTGGTCATTTCGCACGGACACGACAACTTACCATATAGATCGTCCACCAACTACACCAGAAAACAACCCTCTGGCTGCTTGTTCAGGAATGACTTGTGCCGAGCGTCTCGCGGATAGCTGCGTAGGTGAGCGCCTATCGCCTATCCGATCGGTCCTTCCAAGGCCTACGCGGCAAGGGCGTCCTCGACGATCGCGCCCTCGGGAGGGGACGGCTGGCGGCTAGCGCTCGGCCGGCCGCGGTCGGGTATGGCGGTGCATTCGCATGCGGATCGGCGGGCGGGTGGCGCCGCCGCGCTCGAGAAACGCACGCGCGTCGAGCAGCGAGCGCTCGATCAGCTCCTCGGCATGCGTGAAGTCGGTCGGTTGGATCCCGAGCGGGCACGGTGGCGGCAGCACAACGAGCTTCGCGCGGCCGCGGTGGCTCTCGATGTCGGCGATCAGGCGGCTCTGTGTCAGCAGCGTGAGAGCGTGCAGCGCCATGCCAAGCGCGCTCGTCGGCGCCTGCTCGAGCGCGCAGGAGTGGCCGCTCGGCAGCACGTAGATCTCGCGCGCTCCGAGTCGCACGGCATGCGAGATCGGCGTGTTGTTGGCCACGCCCCCGTCCATCAGGGTGCGGTCCTCCCAGGCGACCGGTGGCAGGACGGCGGGGATCGCCGCGCTGGCGAGCACCGCGTCGAGCGACGGGCCGCGCGAGAGCAGCAGTTCCTCGCCGGTCGGCACGTCGACCGCGACGACGTGGAACTCGATCGGCATCTGCTCCAGAAGCTGATGCTGGGTGTGGCTCGCGAGCAGTTTGCGCAGGCCTGAGTCGGGCACGAGGTGGTCGCGCGATCCCAGGAAGCCGAGCAGGCCGCTGAGCGGACGGAGCGGGAAGATTTGGCCGCGGCGCACCTTCCGCCAGATCTGCGCGAGCTCTCTCGCCGTCTCGACCGTCTGGGGACGTGACGCGATGAACGCGCCATTGATGGCCCCAGCGGAGGTTCCCACGATCAGCTGCGGCACGATCTCGCGCTCGTACAGCGCCTGCAGCATCCCGACCTGCACGGCGCCGAGGCTGGCTCCACCCGAGAGGACAAACGCTCTGCGATCAGACAAGCGGGCATCATCTCAGCTACCCCTGGATCTGTCGAAATTTTGGGGGGGAGAAGAGGCCCATAGAACCATATGAGCAGACGGCCGAGCAGCTGGCGGCCCGATCGCTTGACTTACGCCGAACCCACCGGCGGTCATACTCCGGTAGTGGCGCGCGTCGACATGGACCCAGTCGCGCTCGGGGCGGGCAGCTTCTATTCCTTCCTCACATCGGTGGTCGTGCCCAGGCCGATCGCGTGGGTCTCCTCACGCTCGCCCGAGGGGGTCGACAACCTCGCGCCGCACTCCTTCTTCACGGTGTCTTCGGTGGACCCGCCGATCGTGCAGTTCACCTCTGTGGGGCGCAAGGACTCGTTACTCAACGTCGAGCAGACGGGCGAGTTCGTCATCTCGCTGGCGCCCGAGGGGCTGTTCGAGCAGGTCAACGCGACGGGCACCGACTTCCCCGCCGGCGTGAGCGAGTTCGACGCGGTGGGGATCGAGCGTGAGCCAAGCCTGCGCGTGGCGCCGCCACGCGTCGCGCGCTCCCCGGTCGCGCTCGAGTGCAAGCTGCACACGACCCTCACCTTCGGATTGGGGACGGTTGTGATGGGCCGCGTTGTGCACGCCGTCGTCGACGAGGAGGCACTCGAGGATGGCCGCCCGGCGATCGAGCGGCTGGCGCCGCTGTCGCGCCTCGGCGCCAACGAGTGGGGCACTCACGGTCAGATCCGGGATATCAGCCGGATCTCCTATCGCGACTGGCCCGGCCATTACAAAGTCGGCTAAAGCTCGAGCACCGTACCCTCGGTGGCGACGCTGACCTCGGGTGTGCTCCCGCCGCCCAGGCGTCGCGCGAGGGCGTCGAGGGCGTCGTCGGTGCGGTCGTGGCGATGGTGGAAGAGGACGACCGCGCGAGCGGCGGCGCGCTTGGCCAGCTCGACCGCGTAGTCGGCGACCGCGTGACCGAAGTCGGCTTCGGCGGCGAGCTCCGCGGGGAGGAGCTGGGCGTCGTGTACGAGCACGTCGGCGCCTGAGGCCAGCGCGAGCGCCGCCGGGTGGTACTCGCCGAAGCCGTCCTCGCCGGGGCCGAGCGTCGTGGGGCAGTGGTCGGGCATGTAGACGAGCGTCGAGTGGCCGTCGCTGATCCGGTAGCCGAACGTGCGCCCGCCCTTGTGCGGGATCTCGTGGGCCACCACTTCGAACCCCTCGAGTAGCCACTCGCCGGCGGCGACCGTCGCAAAGTCCCACTCGCCGCGCAGCTCGGTCGGGCCGACCGGGAAATATGGCGGGGACATCATCCCCGCGAGCACGCGCTCGGCGGACGCGCCGCTCTCCTGCTCGGGGAGTCGCACGCTGACACGGGCATCGACGTTATCTGCGGCGGCGAAGAACGGCAGCCCGAGCACATGATCCCAGTGCAGGTGAGTGAGCAGGATCGTGCCGTCGAAGGGCGTGCCCGCGAACAGTCGCGTGGCCACCTGCAGACCGGCGCCCGCGTCGAGGATCAGGGTCGGCTTCGGCGCGCCGTCGGGGGAGAGAGCGAGACACGAGGTATGACCCCCGTAGCGGACGAACTCGGCGCCGGGCGCGGGGCTCGATCCCCGCACGCCGCAGAACTGGATCCGCAAACCGGCTCAGCTCTACTCGGGCCTTGTGCGGCGGTGATCCTTCGAGAGCTCTTGCAGCTGACCGCGGTCGAGCTGCGACGCCTGCACCGAGGCCACGCGGCACGGCGTCACCGCCACGAGCGTCGAGGTGCGCGCGCCACCGTCGAGGTGCGCGCGCTCGCCGAGCAGCGCGCCCGGCCCGTACTCGGCCAGGCGGATGCCGTCCTCCTCGACGCGCAGCACACCGTCGAGCAGCAGGAACACCTCCGTCCCGTCCTCGCCCTGCGTGACCAGCTTCGCTCCCCGCCTTGATCTTGCGGATCTTCGGCTTGGCCCCGCCCTGCATGATCTGCGCCGAGAGCGTCCGCTCGAGCGCCGTCTCCACGGCGGTCACGAGCGCCTTCGAGTCGGTGTCGCCCCAGGGGGTGTGCTTGCCGAAGGACTTGCGGTACCAGTCCTTGAAGTCCGCGAGCCCAGACTTGTGGGAGAGGTTGCCCGCGTCGTCGTAGACCCAGTGTCGCGGGAAGCGGCTCGCGCCCGTCATCGCGCCCTTGACCTTGCCGCCGGCGTGAATCGTCAGCTCGAGCGTCGTCCACACCAGCGGCGCCTGCCACTGCACGAACGGCTTGCGCCGCACCGGCCGCGGGGCCGGCACGCCCGTGCGCCCGCCCACGGTCTGGGTGAAGCGCACCCAGCCGTCGCCCTTGGTTGGCCTTGGCGCGAGGTCGGGCAGGCCGATCGCCTCGAACGTGCGCGCCACCGGGCCGAGCTTCACCGTTGTGCTGCCCATCAGCCCGCCGCCGCTCCTGCCCGAAGTCGGTGATGCGCCCTTTCTCGTCGACCTCCACCCACCCTTTCAGGACATTCGCGAAGCGGAAGCGGTCGGCGTCGCGCAGCGCCTGTAGGTCCTCGATCGCTTCCGGCGGCGGCTTGTCGTAGTGGGCCATGCCCGCGTCGAACGCGAGTCGCTGCGAGCCCTCGATTGCCTCCGAGGGAATCCACGACAGCGATGTGATCGAGCTTTCATGGCGCATCGCGGGCATTATGTTCTCATGCCCCACGACGCTTTGGTAGTCGGCTCCGGGCCGAACGGGCTCGCGGCGGCGATCGAGCTCGCACGGTCCGGTCTGGACGTGCTCGTACTGGAGGCCAACGATCGCCCCGGCGGCGCGGTCGCGACCGAGGAACTGACGCTGCCCGGGTTCCGCCACGACACGTTCTCCTCCGTCTACCCGGCCGGCGTGGCCTCGCCCGTGTTCGCGCGAATGGGGCTGGAGCGCCACGGGCTGCGCTGGGTCCACCCGGCGGCGTGCATGGCGCACCCGCTGCCCGACGGCACGGCCGTCGCGTTGTACCGCGATCTTGACCTTACGGCTGCGAGCCTCGATCGGGACCATCCCGGCGACGGCGAGCGCTGGCGGGCGTTCGCCGCACCGTTCCTCTCCCACTTCGACGCGTTGCGCGACACGATGCTTGGTGGCTTTCCCCCCGTAGGCCCCACGTTGCGCCTGACGGCAGGGCTCGGCGCGCCGCGGATGCTCGACTTCGCGCGGCTGCTGTTGATGTCCGCGCAGGCACTGGGGGAGAGGCTGTTCGAGGGCGACGGCTCCCGCGCGTGGCTGTACGGCTCGGCGCTGCACTCCGACGTGCCGCTCGTCGGCCGCGGTAGCGCGATCGCCGCGGCCTACATGAACCTGCTCGGCCATGGCACGGGCTGGCCCAGTCCCGAAGGGGGCGCCGGCCGGCTCGCCGAGGCGCTCGTCTCTTGTCTGCGCGAGCTCGGCGGGGAGGTGCGCACGGGGGCGATGGTCGCGCGAGTCGCAGTCGAGCGCGGCCGCGTCCTCGGCGTCGAGCTGGCCGGCGGCGAGCGCGTCGCGGCGCCGCTCGTGATCGCCGACGTGATGCCCGGGGCGCTCGTGTCGCTCGCCGGTGATGCGTTGCCGGCGAGGTATGCCCGCGCCCTGCGCCGCTACCGCTTGGGGCCCGCAACGCTGAAGCTCGACTGGGCGCTTGACGGCCCGATTCCCTGGACCGCGCCGCAGGCGCGCGAAGCCGGCACCGTCCACGTCGGGGGCTCGGCCGAGGAAGTGTTGCGGGCCACCGCGCGCAGTCGCGGCGGTGGCCTGGCCGAGCGCCCATTCATGCTGCTCGGCCAGCAGTCGCTCGCCGACCGGACGCGCGCCCCCGCCGGGAAGCACACCGCCTGGGCGTATACGCACGGTCCCCAATCCGTCGATTGGGTGCTCGAGCGCGAGCGCCATGTCGAGCGCATGGAGGCCCGGATCGAGCGTTTCGCCCCCGGCTTCCGCGACCTGATCCTCGCTCGCCACGTGCTCGGCCCGGCCGACCTGGAGGCCCGCAACGCCAATTTGGTAGGCGGCGACGTCGGTGGCGGCAGCTACACCCTGCGCCAGGTGATCTTCCGTCCCGTGCCCTCGCTCGCCCCCTACCGCACGCCGGTGCGCGGCCTCTACATCGGCAGCGCGGCGGCGTTCCCGGGCGGAGGGGTCCACGGGGCGCCGGGTCATGCCGCCGCGCGCCTCGCGCTCGCCGAGGCGCGCATCGGCGGCCTCACGCGGAGGGCTCGAGGTGGCTAGCCTCGGACCGAGTCTGTGCTCTCGCCGGCGCGCGAGATCGTCCACACCGGGAGCTTGGCTTCGCGGCCGCGCACCTCGAACTCGCCGACGAGCACGAGATCATCGGGCGGGTCTTTCATCCGTTCGCGCGTCGACTGCGCGCAGAACAGCATGTGACCTGAGCCCTTGGTCATGCCCTCCAGCCGCGAGGCGGTGTTCGTCGTGTCGCCGATCGTCGTGTACTCGACGCGCTGCTCGGAGCCGACGTTGCCGGCCATCACCGAGCCGCTGTTGAGCCCCACGCCCATCGCGAACCCGCTCTCGTGGCCCTGCTCGGACAGCCACGTGTTGAAGCGCGTAAGGCGCGTCTCGAGCATCTCCCTGGCGGCCGTGAGCGCGCGGTCGGCGTGGTCGTCCTGCTCCAGGGGCGCGCCGAACGCCGCCATGATCCCGTCGCCCATGTAGGAGATCAGGGTGCCTCCGGCGGCGAGGATCGCCTCGGTCATCTCGTTCAGGTAGTAGTTGACGACCTCGATCACGTGCTCCGGCGACTGGGTCTCGGAGAAGCTCGTGAACCCGCGCAGGTCGCTGAACAGGATCGTGCAGTCCCGCTGCACCCCGCCCAGCCGCAGGTCCTCCCCCGTGCTCGCCACGACCTGGTCGACCACATCCGCCGGCACGAACCGCGAGAACATGTCCCGCACGTGTTGGCGCTCGATCGCCGTGATCATGTAGAGCACGGCGAGCGTGCCCAGCGTCCCCAGTGCCAGTGCGAGCAGCGGATAGACGAAATCGACGATCAGCCCGCTGTTGAACGCCACTTGGACGGCGACGGTGAAGACAATCGCGAGCGCGAGCGAGGACAGCAGCGCGCGGCGCGGGCGCACCTGCAGGCTTCCCAGTGGCACCACGGATCCGAGGATCACGATCAACGCGAGGTTCAGCCAGCCAGGGGCGTCTCTGAGGGGGATCCCTTGGAGGAGCGTATTAGTGGCGTTCGCCCAGATTTCGGGGCCGGGCATGCCTTCGCTGGTGGCTGTGGCGTGGATGTCCTGGAGAATGTGCGACGTGGCTCCCACGATCACGACCTTGCCGCTGACCGTACTCGGCGAGAACTGGTCTTTGAGCGCCTGGTAGAACGAAATCGCCCTGACCGTGCCGGTCGGTCCCGCGAAGTCGGTCGGCAGCGTTTCGCCTTCGAAGCGTGAGGCGGAGACGAGATGTCCGGTTGCCTCTTCAGCAGCGACCACTGCGAGGCTGTGAAGCCCGTTGAAGGAGTATGGGAAACGCCGGATAACGCCATCGGTGTCCTCCGGCAGTCCCACGTATGCGGCCCGCGCGCCCGCTGCACGCAGATTTTCGCTGCCCCCGAGCACTTCAGTGTGTCCCCCCGTAGCTACTTCTTCGGTCCCCAACACCGTTTTTCCGTGTGCTCTGGCGACCGCTTCGAACAGTGTGTTGTCTTCTCTTTCATTGGTGGGATGGGTGAATTCAATGTCCACGGTGATCACCTTTGCGCCGGCCTTGCGCAGGTTGTCCATGACCTCCGCGTAGTAGCGGCGCGGGAACGGGAACTCCGATGGCAGATGGTGATCTCTGAGTTCCTGCTGGGTAGTTGAGTTGATCGCCACTAGCTCGATATTGGACGGTGGCTTCTGCCGGCCCCGGATCGAGAACCTGGCATCGATCGTCTGCAGTTCGCTGCGTCGCAGCAGGTGCGTCGCGTATGCGCCCACGCCGATGCACGCGGCCAGCACGGCCACTGCGATCAGCAGCGCCTGCTTGCGCCGCTGCGACTTGGCGCGACCCACTCAGCGCTCTCCTGTCACAATCCCCGGCTTCAGCACAGGACGATGCTAACCGCAGCCCCCCAGATCGGAGTCTCTGCGCCGCGATCCAGGCGGGTCTTCCTCTGCGCTGTCGTGGCGCTCGTGAACCTCGTGAGCTGCGCTTCGGCCTCCGCTGCGCTCAACCTGACCGGCACCTGGTCGGCCGTCTACCACTGCGAAGTCGGAGCGTGCGCGGGGACCGAAATCTCGGCTACCGACTCACTTACTCAAGCCGAAGGCTCTGAAGTGGTGAGCGGCTCGAACCGCATCGAAACCGTCTCTGGCACGCTAAAAGGCAACGCGTTCGAATACCGCAGCACGGTGGCCGGTTACGAAGCGAAAGGGACCTTTACGGTGGGGCCAAACGGCCAGTCGTGGTCTGGCCCCCTCGAAGACAGCAACGGGACCAAAGGCACGTACACCGCCACGCGGGATGTCCCTCCTGCTGGCTCGCTCTCGCAGCTGGCGGGCCCGTTCAACTGCATCGGCGAAGAAGGCTTTCATCAGCCCGAAATCGATTGCGGAACGCTGCTGCCGAAAGGAGCGACCGACGAAGCCTACGAAGCGCAGGTCAGTCCCGACGGCAAGAACGTCTACTCGGTCGCGGTCCTCGGAGACCTGGTCGAGTACTCGCGCAATTCAGCCAACGGAGCGCTCACCGAGATCGGCTGCGTGACATCGGGCACCGAATCCTGCGCGCCGTCGAACGCGAGCACCGGCGCTCCCGGGATGGCAAACCCGGCGGCGATCGCACTCAGCCCGGACGGCAAGAACGCCTATGTGATCACCAAGGGCGGCAACGCCCTCGTCGAGTTCAGCCGTAGCGCGGAAACGGGCCTGCTCACCGAAATCGGCTGCGTCGACGAAGCGAATGTGCAATGCGGCTCACACGAAGCCAAGGGCATCGCGAATCCATATGACGTGACGGTCAGTCCTGACGGCGAAGACGTATACGTGACGAGCTTTGAAAAGGAGTCGGTCGCGGAGTTCTCGCGCAACTCTGCAACGGGTGAATTGACACAGCTGCCCTCGCCGAACAACTGCATCAGCAGCCTCACCACCGCGGAAACCGGCTGCGGCGTCGAAAAAGCGCTCGGGCTCGAACACGTGATCGGGCTGGTCACGACCCCCGACGGAAAAGACCTCTACACGGCGGCCGGCGGAACGGAAGGAAAAGGCGCCATCGCCGCGTTCAGGCGCGAACCCGGGGGAGCGCTCAAACAGCTGGAAGGGGGCCAAGGCTGCATCAGCACCTCGGACAGAGAATGTGCCACTGCGCTTGCGATCAACGGCCCGGAAGATCTCGTCGTCAGCCCGGACTCTCGCAACGTATACGTGAACTCGAACCAGAACAACGCCGTGCTCGAGTTCCAGCGCGAATCATCCGGGGCGCTCACCCAGCTCCCCGCTCCGAATGTCTGCATCATGAACGGGCCCGCGGAAGCAGGCTGCAGCGAAGCCAAGGGCCTGAAAAGTACGCTGGGCGTCGCGATCAGCCCCGGCGGCGAAAACGTATACGCGAGCAGCTCCGAAGAAGATGACGAGGCGGTGTTCACACGCGATCCTGAAACCGGTGACCTCACTCAGTTCGCGGCCCCCTTCGAATGCGTGGGAAAAATCGAACACACTTCGTGTGAAATCACCGATGTCAAAGGGATCGCCGGAGCCAGACGCGTGACGGTGAGCCCCGACGGCAAGAACCTGTATGTCGCGGGGCAGAACGATCACACGGTCGTCGAGCTGGCCCGAACCGTGCCGCCACCGGTCGGTCCTCCCGCGCCGGAAACGGCCGCGATGAGTCCGGCGCCGTTCGTGACTCCGATCATCTCAGTCCCGCCCCTGGTCGTGCCCCCTCCGGTGCTCGCGCACACCGGCAACGTCGCGCCGGTCTCCGGGACGGTGCTCGTGAAGCTGCCGGGGACGAGCAAATTCGTGGCGCTGTCCTCTTTGCGCCAGGTTCCCTTCGGCTCGGTCATCGAAGCGACGAACGGGATCGTGAGCGTGACGACGGCAGAGCCGGGCGGGAAGACCCAGACGGGCAGTTCTTCGAGGGCGAGTTCATCCTCAGGCAGGGTGCCAACGGGGTCGTGATCGCGGAATTGACCGGGGGTGACTTCTCTGTCTGTCCGACCAAGCGGGAGCGCAGCCACATCGCCCGTGCCGGAACCGTGCTCGCGCAGGCGGCGCCGCGTCGGGCAGCCATGTCGTGCGCAAACTGTGGGCAAATGCGCACGGCAAATTCTCCACCAAGGGCAATTACGCGGCGGGAGCGGTTCAGGGGACGGAATGGCTGACCGAGGATCTGTGCGATGGCACGTTGATCAAGGTCACCCGCGACAAGGTCGCCGTCACAAACCTCGTCAACCACAAGCACGTCGAGGTCAAGACGGGGCGCCACTACCTGGCCAAGGCCCCCTGAGGCGTGCTCTGCGGAGCCGCGCTTCAGAACAGAGCCGAAAGCGCTTCGACGAGGCCCGGCAGCTTGTTCGGTCCCCTCGCCAGGTCCAGCTGACGCACTGGTCTGGGGGTGCTCGCAAGGTTCCTGGTCCACTGCAGCTCCTCAAAGCAGCCGAGGTCTTCGGCATGCGGAGTACACATGCTCAGCACCGACTCGAGCACATCGGGGACCTGCGAGCGCGCTCCCGAGCGCGCGTCGATCAGGCTCGCCTCGGCACCGTCGCGCGCCGCTAAGAAGCGGTTCTCGGCGATCACCTCCGGCAGGTCGATCGCCGGATCCGCCCCCGAGCCCTCCGTCGCCTCCAGGCGGATCAGGCTCTGCACGAGCGCGGTCAGCGCGACCGAGTCGGCCACAGTGGTCTGGGCGTCCATGATTCTGACCTCGATCGTCCCGAAGCGCGGCTGCAGGCGAACATCCCACCACAGGAACGTGGGCTCGGGAAATGCTTCGCAGCGCAGCAGCAGGTCGATCGTGCTCACATAGTCCCCGTAGTCGAGGAAGGCGCGCGGAATACCCACCCGCGGAAAGGCCTGAAACAGCGGTGTGCGCGCCGAGGCCAGTCCTGTCTCGCGGCCCTGCCAGAAGGGGGAGTTCGCCGACAGCGCCAGCAGCAGCGGCAGGTGTGAGCGCAGCCGGTTGGCGGCGAGCATCGCGCTCTCGGGGTCGGGGACGGCCACGTGCACGTGTAGGGCGAAGGTGGGCTCACGCCGGGCGAGCTCACGCATCGACCCGTAAAGGAACCGGTAGCGATCACCCCCGGAGATCTTCGTGCTCTGCCACTGCGTGAACGGGTGCAGCCCCGCGACCGCGGCTTTCAGATCGAGCGTCGCCAGCTCCTGCGCCAGGCCGCCGCGCAGGAACTCGAGCTGGCTCAGCCCTTCCGCCACGTGCTCGTGCGGGTCGGTTCGCAGCTCCAATGCCGACCCGTGCGTCTCGGTGCTCGTGTGCGACGCCAGCTCGCCTGTCAGTTTCGCCATCACCGCGTCGGCCTCCGAAGCCAGCGACCAGTCGCTCGGGTCGAGCAGCATCACCTCCTCCTCGACGCCCACCGTCCAGGGCGTGCCGCCCGCGGGCGCCCAGTCCGACCATGCCCCGAGGCTCCTCTGCACTGAACGAATCTCCCCGCTCCGCCCGAGCGTCTCGGACGGTGTGGTCGACGGAGCTCTCTCGTCCGTCGGGCTGAGCGTCTCAGAGGGCGTGGGCACCGGAGTCCTTCTGCGCATCGGAGCTCTTCTGCCGGGGAGCTCTAGCCGCATCGACCAGACGCTCGAACAGCGCCAGCTGCTCGGCTTCGCCAACGAGTGTCTCGGCGTGCCACTGCACACCTAAGGCGAAGCGCCCGTCCTCGGCCTCGATGGCCTCGATCATGCCATCCTCGGCCCACGCGACCGCGCGTAAGTCGAGCCCTAGGCGGTCGATCGCCTGGTGGTGAAACGAGTTGACCTTCACCGGTCCTCCGCCGGTGGTCTGTGCCAGGCTGCTGTCGGGTGACACGCGCACCTCGTGGGTGGTGTGATCCGCCGGCTCGGTCTGGCGGTGCTTGACAACTCCGTGGTTGAGGTCGGGTACATGCTGATGCAGCGTGCCCTGCCGGGCGACGTTCAGCACCTGTGCCCCGCGGCATATGCCGAGGATTGGCATTCTGCGGCGATCGGCGAGTCTGCACAGTGCTATCTCATACGTGTCGACGGCGTGATCGGTGGAGCCCAGTGCGGCGTGGGGCTCGGCTCCGTAGCAGGCAGGATCCAAATCGGGTCCTCCTGAGAGCAGCAGTCCCGAGACGTGCTCGAGGAGCGAATCGACGTTCTTGCACTCGAGCGGCGGCAGCGCGACCGGCAGTCCCCCGGCCAGCTCCACGGCGCGCATATAGGTGAGCCCAAGGGTCATCTCGGTCTGCGTCGGCTCTCCGTGACGTACTCGCTGGGAGTTCTCCTTGTGGCGGATCTCAGAGACCGTCACGCCGATCATCGGCTTGTTCATCTCCACCACTCTACGAAACCGATTAGTCGACATTCGAGCGTCTCCGGCTCATGCCAGCACCCATGTGTCCTTGCTCCCACCGTTCTGAGAAGAGTTGACGACGAGCGCCCCCCGCTCGAAGGCCACACGGGTCAGGCCGCCGGGCAGCACGTGTACGCTCTCTCCGCTCGAGATCGCGAACGGGCGCAGGTCGATGTGCCGCAGCTCCAAGTGCCCATCGGTCACGGTTGGATGACGCGAGAGCATCACCGTCTCCTGGGCGATGAACTGCTCCGGTGCGCTTCTCAGTGCCGCGGCCGTCTTCTCCAGGTCCTCTGCTCGCGCGTGCGGTCCGATCACCACGCCATGGCCGCCGTGGCCGGTGCGCGGCTTGACTACCAGCTCGTCGATCCGTCCCAGCACCATCTCAAGCACCTCCGGCCGGGTCGGATCGTAGGTTGGGACCGATTTCAGGATCGGCTCCTCGCCGAGGTAGAAGCGCACCATCTCCTCGACATAGGCGTGCATCAGCTTGTCGTCGGCGACGCCCGTGCCGAAGGCGTTTACACAGGCGAGCGTGCCTTTCAGCACCGGCTCCAGTAGCAGCCGCGCGACCCCTGTTAGCTCGCCGCGATCGTCTGTGAGCCGGTCCTCGTCGGTGCGCCGGTAGACCACGTCGACCGCCCGCTCGCCGTCTCCCAGCTGCGCGAACAGACGCCCCCCGCGGACCGACAACTGGTCGCTGCGCACGAGCGGCAGGCTCAGGTACGCGGCGATCGTTCTGTGCTCGTAGAACGCCGAGTTTAGCCTTCCGTCGCTCAGTAGGACCACCGTCGGGTTTTCGCGCGCCGCCTCTGGCGCCGCCGCGCGTAAGCCCTCGCCAAGCGTCTGAAACGCGGTGTCGAGCGGGCGCACGCGCAGCCCCGCCGGGGGCGGCAGGTGCCCGCCCAGAACCTCTCTGGTTGCCACCGCGTAGGCGATCCCGGAGGGCGTTCTCAGGTTGTCCTCGAGCACCTTGAACGAACCGTCGCTGTCGCGCACCACGTCCAGACCTGCGACCGTGATCCACGAGCAGTCGATCTCCTCGCCCATGCCCATCAGCTTGGGCTCGTAGTGCTGCGCGCTGTCGAGGCTGCCGGCTGGCACCACTCCGGCTTGCACGATCCGCCGCTCGCCGTAGACATCCCTGACGAACAGCTCGAGTGCCCTCACGCGCTGAGCAACGCCGGTCGAGAGGACATCCCATTCCGAGGCGTCGATCACGCGCGGAATCGGGTCGATGCGAAAGCCCTGCGCGCCGTCGGCCGACTCGAACGAGACGCCTCGCCGGTGGGTATCGCGAGCAACGGCCGCGCTCAGCTCGCGCAGGTCTCTGCTCCCGATCGACTCCCACACCTGGCGGTCGTGCGCGGTGGCATGCCTCCCACCGCCTATGCCCTCCTCGAAGGAGCGGCTCAACTCTGTCGTGGGCATTCCCTGATTGTGTACCCGCCCAGGGTTCTGGTCATTCGACCTACGTCCAAAAGGGGCCCCGTCGCTTGGACGGAGCCCCTCGGACGTTCTTCCTCGTTCGTTTATTCAGTGAGCGGCGTTTCGGCTTCCGATCCTGTGGTTTGGCCTTCTTCCGGCTGCGACGAGTTGCCCGGCGCCTCCTGTCTGATCGCGGACGCCGGCGCCGGGGTCACCACGACCGTGAACAGCTGGCTGACCGCACGGCCGTTGTCCGGTCCTCCGGGGATGTCGATCCGCACGACCTTCGTGCCCGGCACGTAGAACTGATGGACGATCAGGTACGTTGAGCCCGGCAGCACACGCCCGACCTGCACGACATGAAAGCCGGTGCCCGCCGCGTTCTGGCGCTCGAGGTAGATCACGTGCCCGCTTTGGTCGGGAGCGACCGTGCCCTTGAACGTCACCGCCTGCCCGGCCCGAACCGTGCTCGGCGAGACTTCGGTGGTGAGCACGTCCTTCACGCCCTCGTACAGCACGGCCGACTTCAGCGCCTTGCACGCCCTCAACGCCGGTCCGGGTGCATAGCACGATGGGTCTGCGGTGGTGACCCGATAGAGGGTGCTGTTCACCGGAACCTGCACGGGGAAGCTGTAGGCGCCGCCCGCGCCGGTGTTCACCTCAGCGATCGGGGCAAAGCCGTGCTGGTGGACGGTCCGTCCAAGCAGCGTCACGGTCTGTGGCGTCGTGGCTCCCGCGAGGACGCCCGAGATCGTCACCGACTGCCCGTAGCTGATCGGGTCGGCGGAGCTCGTGATCGTCAGGCTCGGGTTCTGCGCCTGGGAGATCTCGTACTCGAGCGGAGTCGACGCGCTCGGGATGTTGAGTCCGTCACTGCGCACGAGCACGCGGATGCTCGCGTCGCCGGGCACGCGGAAGATGTGCTTGATCGTGTAGCTGCCTCCCGTTTCCACCTGGCCGACGCCGATCCGGTGCCATTCGTCGCCGGTGATCGCGTTCTGGCGCTGCAGGATCACGCGCGCGCCGACGTCAGTGGGATTGACCGTACCGCTGAATGTCTGCTGATTCGGTGCGCCGGTTTCGATCTGGGTGCCTTCGGGCGGTCCGGTCAACGTCACCTGTGCGGCGACCCGCAGGCGCCTGCGTCCGCTCTGCGCCCCGTGGGAGCGAACGTAGAACGAGGCGTTCGCGCTCTCGGCCGTGGTCGAGAACTTATAGGAGCCGCTCGTTTCGGTCGTCGTGCTCTGCACCGGGACATAGCCTGCGCTCCCGACAACATGGGCATACAGCGTGACCGCCTGCCCGCCGGCGTTTGCGTGGCGGCGACATACCAGACGGCCGGATATTTCGGTCGATTCCCCGGCGGTGATCAGTCGTGGGGCGATGCTTACGATATTGATCCGGCAGCGCCCGAGCGGACTCGGATGCTTGTGAGCTGAGGCGGCGGCCGGAGCCAGCGCGAGCAGTGTGGTCGCGGCGATGAACGCCGGAACCGATTTACGAAGACGCATGGCGCGTTCCTCCCGTTGAGTTGAAGTGCACATCTACGCCTGTGACTTCCGGTTCGCCCTTGAGGTTGGTCGGTTGTGCTTCTTTGTTTTTGGCTTCTTCGTCTGTGGTCGGTTGTTCTTCCTTGGTCGGTTGTTCTGTTTTGGATTCGACGGGATGTTTTTTGGCATGCGGTTTTGTGGGAGCGCCACCGGTGGTTTCTTCACCGGTCGTGCTTGTGCCCGTGCCGCTCGTTGCTTTGCTTTTGCTCCCGGTGCTGGTGGTTTCAGTCGGCGCGCTGGACTGAGTTGGAGTCGATTCCACAGCGGGATGGGTCTTGTGATGATGGATGTGGACGGGCGCCGGCGTGGCGACGGGCGTGGGCGCCGGTGTGGGCGTTTTGACCACGCGCTGCCGGCGTTCGAGCGCTTCGCGACGAGCGCGCCGTTGTGCAGCGAGCTGCCGGCGAAGAAGCACCTCGCGACGAAGGAGTGCTCTGTGGCGAAGTAGTGCCCTGCGGCGAAGCAATGCTCTGCGGCGCAGGAGCTCCCGTCGGCGACGGAGCGCCACGCGGTGCTCTGCGCTCGCCCCTGGAGCGCTTCCTGCGCTGCTCTTGCCCTGGCCGGTGCTCACCACGGGCTGCCCCGAGCTGCCGAGCGCCGCGCCACTTCGTGTGGACGTGCTTGGAGCGAGCGTTGCGACAGGCGTGAGGAGCGGGCCCGCGCCGCCGAGGCCCGACAGTTGCACGACCGGTTCGGCGCCTGAGACGCCGTCGCTTGGCGTGAGCGCGCTCGGCGATCCCGTGGCCGGCGCCGAGGGCGAGCTGGAGTAGGCGATGTCAGTGGCCGAGATCCTCCGTCCCGTTGTGCCGACGAAGGCGAGCTGTGCGCGAGTGGTCTTGTGTGGACTTGCGTGTGCCTCCCGGTTGTGAACCGCCACCGCACCGGCGCTCGCCAGGGCGACGACCGCGCCGCCGACGGCGAGCTTTGTGATCACCCCACCACTGACGATCGCGCCAATACCCGTAGCGCCTGTCACCCCTGCGCTCGCGCCGACGGCAGCAGTGCTCGCCGCCGTGCTGCTTGCGGCGATCCCCGCCCCTCCGGTGGCCGTCGCTCCCACGCCCGCCCCGCCGGCGCTCGCTCCTCCGATGCTCGCCGCTCCAACAGCATGTGCTGCACCATGCCCGAGGATCGCCGCCGCAAGCCCGGCGCTTGGCAGCACCGGCAGCACGGCCGCGAGCGACTGGCGCTGGGAGTTGACCGCAAGCTGGAAGTCACGGCAGCCGATACACAGCTTCAGATGCCGGCGCAGCGGACCGCGGCGAAGTTCGCCGCCATGGGCCACCGCGAGCTGTTCGCGAATGTCTTGGCAGGATGCGCCCAGCGCGTCGCGGTCGGCAATCAGGGCGCAGCGCGCCTGGTAGATGAGCGCCTTGACCCTGCTCACCGGGCACCCCACGATCTTGGCGATTGCCTGGTGAGGGAGGTCGTCGAGCTCGGCCAGCAGCAGCGCGCTGCGCTGGTCCTCAGGCAGGCGGCCGATACCGGCGAGCATCTCACGCAGATCCTCGCGCTCGCGCACTGCATCTGACAGGCCCTGAAGGGCCGGCGTGTGGTCCTCCAAAGATTCGATTCCCACCCACCCCCGCCGCGCAGCAATCGCTGAGAGGCAGCAGTTATGCGCGATCGCGTACAGCCACGGGCGCAGCTCGCGCGGCGCGGTCCCGTGGAGTAACGCTTGGTGGGCTTTGATGAAAGCCTGCTGCAGTGCGTCCTCGGCCTCGTCCTGATTGCCGAGCGTATGCCGGCAATAGGACAGCAGCGGCGCGTGGTGGCGCTTGAAGATCGCCGCGAAGGCTCCTTCGTCACCGGCCTGCGTGCGCCGTACGAGCGCGGCATCGCCGGTCCGGAAACGATCGGTGAGGTCGATTGGATTTGCGGATTGCCGTTGCGCTGTGGGCATGGCTCACCGATCACCCTTCGGCGCGTGCGCTGGCAAGCAGTAGAAGGCATATACCAGCATCACCCCCCAAACCCGCCAGAAGTTGGCGAGTTGCGCCGGGCTAGATCGCTGGGATCGCCCCAGCCACCGTTGGCACGCGTTCCTCCAGTCAGCTCCGGCGCTGAGCAAAGCGCCGCTCGCACGGAGCTTAGGACCTACGTATAGAACGATCGTCCAGATATTCGTAAGAGTCGATCCGTTTCGCCCGTGTCGTCCGAAAAGAACGACATGGAACTGCCCGTAAAGGGAACTCAGAGCGACGGAGCCTCTTTGAATTGGGGTACGGTGCTCAGGCTGGATCCTCCGCTGCGGTGCGTCTCCAGCGGATACCTCTCCGACGGCTGCTCCTGCCGGGCGAGCATTCCCTCGAGCGTGGTCATCGCCGCCTGGGGCGCTGAGTGTGAGCGGGGCGGCGCGCATGGAGACCGCTTCTTCCACTTCGCCTGGCGCGGTGACGTATGGCTCGCCTACGGCTTGGGGGACGGTCGCGTGCGCGGCCTTTACTGCCCGTCGCACAGGGCCGAGCGCGACGAGCGCTCATTCCTCTGCGGGCCTCCCCACGATAGCGTCCCGGATAGCGCCCCTTCGCGGAAGCTTGCACTGATCGCCTGAGGGTGCCGAGCGCCTCTCTCGGGCGGATACGATCCATGGCTTGCCGCCGCCGCAGCCATCTGAGATCGACATCGCCGCCGACGTGCCTCCGCGTCCTGCCAGGGCCGCACCCCCAGCCGTCCCCGAGCGCCCGACGCTAGAGGGTCTGGAGGCCAAGTGGGGCGCGGTGTGGGAGCGCGACGGCGTCTACCGCTTCGACCGCTCGGCGCCACGCGAGCGCGTGTACTCGATCGACACGCCGCCGCCGACGGTCTCAGGCTCGCTGCATGTGGGTCACGTGTTCTCGTTCACGCATACCGACACCATCGCCCGCTACCAGCGGATGCGCGGCAAGGAGGTGTTCTACCCGATGGGCTGGGACGACAACGGATTGCCGACCGAGCGCCGCGTGCAGAACCACTTCGGCGTGCGCTGCGACCCGTCCATCCCCTATGACCCCGCCTTCCAGCCGCCGGCCGAGCCGTCGGAGAAGGAACCGGTGTCGGTCTCGCGACCCAACTTCGTCGAGCTCTGCCTGCGGTTGACAGAGACCGATGAGCAGGCGTTCGAGGCGCTGTGGCGCACGCTGGGACTGTCGGTCGACTGGTCGATGACCTATACGACGATCGGCCCGCTCGCGCAGCGCGTCTCGCAGCGCTCGTTCCTGGGGCTGCTACAGCGTGGTGGCGCCTATCAGCTGGAGGCGCCGACGCTGTGGGATGTGGACTTCCAGACCGCGGTCGCGCAGGCCGAGCTCGAGGACCGCGAGCGTCCGGGGGCGATGCACCGCGTGCGTTTCTCGCCGGCTGACTGTGGCGATGGCGCGAACGGCGCAGAGGCACTGATCGAGACCACGCGCCCGGAGCTGATCCCGGCGTGCGTGGCGCTGCTGGCCCACCCCGACGACGAGCGCCAGCGTGGGCTGGTCGGTAAGGACGTGCTGACGCCGCTGTTCGGCACACGCGTGCCGGTGCTTACGCATCCGCTGGTCGAACCCGACAAGGGCACGGGCCTGGTGATGGTGTGCACGTTCGGCGATCTCACCGACGTGACCTGGTGGCGCGAGCTGGGCCTGCCGGTGCGCTCGGTGCTGGCCCCCGACGGCCGCTTGGCGGACGTTCCCTGGGGAACGCCCGGCTGGGAGTCCGAGGACCTCTCGCGCGCGCGAGAGAGCTATGAGGAGCTGCGTGGTCGCAGCATCAACCAGGCGCGCAAACGGATCGTGGAGCTGTTGGAGCAGTCGGGCGAGCTGGTCGGCGAGCCGACGCCGGTGACGCGGGCGGTGAAGTTCTTTGAGAAGGGCGAGCGCCCGGTGGAGATCGTGACGAGCAGGCAGTGGTTCATCCGCACGATCGAGCACCGCGAAGAGCTGATCGCGCGTGGGCGCCAGCTCAAATGGCACCCGCCGTACATGCGCGCGCGCTACGAGGACTGGGTCAACGGCCTCACAGGCGACTGGTGCGTGAGCCGCCAGCGCTTCTTCGGCGTGCCGTTCCCGCTGTGGTACCCGATCGACGCGGATGGCAACGTGCTCTACGACCAACCGATAGCGGCACTCGAAGCGGACCTCCCGGTCGACCCCTCGACCGACGTGCCAGACGGTTATGACCCCGCGCAGCGCGGGCAGCCGGGCGGCTTCGCGGGCGACCCGGACATCATGGACACGTGGGCGACGTCCTCGTTGACGCCACAGATCGCGGGACACGCCGGTGACGATCGGGAGCTGTTCGGGAAGGTGTTCCCGATGGACGTGCGACCGCAGGCACACGACATCATCAGGACATGGCTGTTCTCGACGATCCTGCGCTCGCATCTGCAGGAGGACGCGCTGCCGTGGGCCAATGCGGCGATCTCCGGCTGGGTGCTCGACCCGGACCGCAAGAAGATGTCCAAGTCCAAGGGCAACGTGGTCACGCCGATGCACCTGCTCCAGGAGCACGGCGCGGATGCGGCGCGCTACTGGGCGGCCAGCGGCCGGCCGGGCACGGACACGGCGTTTGACCCTCAGCAGATGAAGGTCGGCCGGCGCTTGGCGGTGAAGCTGCTGAACGCGTCCAAGTTCGCGCTCGCCGATTTGCCGCCCGAGGGAGATCTGTCGCACCCCCTCGATCGTGCGGTGATCGTACGCCTGGCCGCGGTCGTGGCGGAGGCGACGCAGAGCTTCGAGGACTACGACTACGCGCGCGCGCTCGAGCGCGTGGAGAGCTTCTTCTGGTGGTTCTGCGACTTTTACCTCGAGCTCGTCAAGGGGCGCCGCTACGACCCCGATCCGACGGTCAGCGCCTCGGTCAGTCGCGCGCTGCGCCTGTCGCTGTCGGGCTTCCAGCGTCTGCTCGCCCCGTTCTTGCCGTTCGTGTGCGAGGAGGTGTGGTCGTGGTGGCAGCAGGGTTCGGTGCACCGCGAGCCTTGGCCGGATGCGGTAGAGCTGCTGGCCGAGGTCGGCGAGCAGCCGGAGCGCGATCGCGAAGACGTGGCGCTCGATGTGACCGCGGACGTGCTCAAAGAGGTGCGCAAGGCGAAGTCCGAGGCGCAGATGAAGATGCGCGCGCCGGTCCGACGGGTCGTCGTGCACGACACGCCAGAGCGGCTGCACGCACTCGAGCTGGGTGAGGGCGATCTTCTGCAGGCGGGTACGATCGAGCGCATCGAGACAGTCGAGGCCGAGGAGTTCGCCGTCGAGGTCGAGCTCGCGGACGAGCCTGTCGAGTAAGCGGGCGTGGCGCACGCAGCCCTCGCGCGACTGTCCCGTCGGGCCCCTTTGGATAGGGTCCCCGCCATGACCCGCACCCTCATCTCCGAGCTGTCCTCGCACGTCGGCGAGCAGGTCACGATCCGCGGCTGGGCGCAGGCGGTGCGCGACCAGAAGCGCGTGCAGTTCGTGGTCGTGCGCGACGAATCGGGACTGGCGCAGGCGGTGCTCGGCAAGGACGACCCACCCATGGAGCTCAACGAGCAGATCTCGAGCCTGATGCGTCGAGTCGGCCATCACCCTCACGGGGACGGTGGTCGCCGACGAGCGGGTCAAGCTCGGTGGCGTCGAGCTGCAGTTGCAAAGCATCGAGGTCGACTCTCCGGCCGAGCCCGAGGTGCCGATCGCGGCGGACTCCGCCCTGGACAAGCGGATCGACTGGCGCTACATCGACCTGCGCCGCCCCGACCGGCGGCTGATCTTCGAGGTGCAAACGACCGTCGAGCACGCGATGCGCGACTACTGGAGCAAAGAAAACTTCATCGAGATCCACACGCCGAAGCTGATGGGCTCCGCCAGCGAGTCCGGCGCCGAGCTGTTCAAGGTCGAGTACTTCGACGGGCAGGCCTACCTCGCGCAGTCGCCGCAGTTCTACAAGCAGATGGCGATGGCCGCTGGCTTCGGCAAGGTGTTCGAGGTCGGCCCCGTGTTCCGCGCCAACCCGTCGTTCACCTCACGCCACGACACCGAGTTCACGAGTGTCGATGTCGAGCTGTCGTGGATCGAGTCCCACGAGGACGTGATGGCCTTCGAGGAGGCATGGCTCGCGCATGTGCTCGCCGCCGTCAAGGCTGCGCATGGTGAGGCGATCGAGCAGACGTTCGACGCCGAGGTGCTCGTGCCGGCGGTCCCGTTCCCGCGGGTGACGTTGGAGGAGGCGAAGGAGCTGCTGCGGGCGGGTGGTCACGAGGCGGTGCCGGGACCAGGGCACGATCTCGACCCGCCGTCAGAGCGCGCGTTGAGTGCGCTGATCAAGGAGCGCCACGGCCACGAGTTCGCGTTCGTGACCGACTACCCCACGACGGTGCGGCCCTTCTACCATATGCGCTTCGAGGATCGCCCGACCGTGACGAAGAGCTTCGATCTGCTGTGGCGGGGGATCGAGCTGACGACGGGCGCCCAGCGTGAGCACCGCTACGAACGGTTGCTGGAGCAGGCGGCCGACAAGGGCGTCGAGACGGGCCCGATCCAGTACTACCTGGACTTCTTCCGCTACGGCGCGCCTCCCCACGGGGGCTTCGGGTTTGGGTTGACGAGGTTGTTGATGCAGCTGCTGGGCCAGGAGAACGTGCGCGAGGTGACGTTCCTCTACCGTGGCCCCAATCGCCTCACGCCGTAGGAGCGCACAGATGTACGTCAACCCCCATTACGCCGAGCGCGAGCTGGCGGTGCTGCACGAGACGATCGAGGCTGCTCGGTTTGGCCTGCTTGTGCTCTGTGCCGAGGGTCCGCTCGCCGCGCACATCCCGTTTGTGTTGCACCGCGAGGAGGGCCGGAATGGGACGCTGCTCGCGCACGTCCCCCGCAACGATCCGCTCGCCCGTCACCTGGACGATGGGCGCGAGACGCTTGCGATCTTCAGTGGTCCCAAGGCTTACGTTTCGCCACGGTGGTATGAGGGCGATGGCCTGCCGACGTACAACTTCCTCGCCGTCCACGCCTACGGCCGCCCGCGCCTGCTGGAGGACCGCGGCGAGGTGCTCGCGTACCTCGCCGAGCTCGTCGACGTGCACGAGCAGCGCTTCCCCTCGCCTTGGTCGCTCGCGTCAGCATCGAAGGAACACGTCGATGAACTGCTGCCTCACATCGTCGCGTTCACGCTCGAGATCGATGCGATCCAGGGCAAGCGCAAGCTCAGCCAGAACAAGACGCTTGAGGACCGCGACGGCGTGATCCGAGGCCTGCGCGAGCACGGTGCAGACGACGACAGGGCGATCGCCGACGCGATGGCGGCCAATCCGCACGTCTCACAGGAAGCGCAGCCGCTGCCATAGCGCATGTGGGTGTCTAAGCTGGCGTCAGGGTGAAGCCCAACCGCTCAGTTCCGGCGGCCTTAAAAACCCCTTTTGCGTGTCATCCTACCCTCACCCAATCCTGACAGGAGAGCGCCATGGCCACCTGTACACACCTCGACCAGGTCGTAATCACACAACTCCCCGAGACCGTCGATGGCTGCGCGGACTGCCTGCTGACCGGTGACCCCTGGCTACACCTTCGCATCTGCCTGGAGTGCGGCCATGTCGGCTGCTGTGACGACTCACCCAACCGTCATGCGAGCGCCCACGCTCATGCGAGCGCTCATCCGATCATCCGCTCGCTCGAGCCCGGGGAGGGATGGTCGTGGTGCTTCCTCGACGAGGTCGCGATGCTCCTCCCCGAGGTGCAGGGCGAGACCCGGATACCGCCGTCGCCGCTGGGCGGTTAGTCGGCGTCTGAGTCGTCTAGTTGGTCGCGGGCTCGCCTGGGACGATCTTTTCGACTAGCTCTGCCCAGCCGTCCTTCAGTCGCTCGAGCGGCATTTCGCGTGCGTCGCGTAGGTACAGGAAGAAGTCGGCGCCGAGGCATGCGAGCAGCGTCTCGGCGAGAAACTCGGCGTCGCAGTGCGGATCCGCATCGCGCAGGAGCAACGTCATGTGCAGGCGGTAGACGGCGTAGGGGGCGGAGGCGAAGCGTGCCGCTCCGCCCTCGGCCGCGACGATCAGATCCGCTTGACCGTCGAGCAGATCGAGTACCGCCTGACCGAATGCGATCAGACGCTCCTGCGGTGGTGCGCCCGGTCCGAGCGGCGGATCGCCCCTGATGATGTGTTCCTGAAAGGCCAGCTCTCGCTCGCTCAGCACCGCACGAGCGAGCGCGGCGCGCGATCCGAAGCGGCGGAACAGAGTGCCCTTGCCGACGCCCGCGGCCTCCGCGACCTCGTCCATCGACACGCATCCCGCGCCGCGCTCGGCGAACAGGCGCTGGGCACTGCACAGGATCCTGGCGCGATTGCGCGCGGCATCCGCGCGTTCGAAGTCCTCCTCGATCAGCGGGAGGTCGACCAGGGGGAGCTCGATGCGTCTTTCCATGTGCACAAGCATACTAAGCGGACCACGGTCCGATTAGGTGCTATCCTCGCTTACAGCTAAACGGACTGTAGTCCGCAACCTATCGACGAAGGAGTCTTTCGATGAGCACAGTCACCGCCCAGCCAGTCGCCACAGGAACCTGGAAGATCGACACGATCCACTCCCATGTCGGCTTCGCCATCAAGCACATGGTCGTCTCGACGTTCCGCGGACGCTTCGAGGACTACGACGGAGCACTCGTCGCCGGCGCGGACGGCGCGCCCCGTCTCGAGGGGTCGGTCAACGTCGACTCGATCGTCGTCAAGGATGAGAACCTCGCCGCGCACCTGAAGTCACCGGACTTCTTTGACAGCGCGAACTATCCCCAGATCAGCTTTCGTTCGAGCGACGTTCGCGTCGGCGACGATGGCGCGCTCGAGGTAGAGGGGGAGCTCACGATCAAGGGCAACACCCACCGTGTCACCGCCCGCGGCAGCATCGCCGGCCCGCATGTTGATCTCGGCGGCAATGACAAGATCGGCGTCGAGCTCGAGGCCGTCATTGACAGGCGCGAGTACGGCATCGAGTTCAACGCGCCCCTACCAAAAGGCGGCTTCGCGCTCGAGAATGACGTCACGCTCCAGGTCTCGCTCGAGCTCGTGCGGGAGGCGTAGCCGTCATGGAGATCCTTGGACTGTCGGGCAGCTTGCGCCGCGACTCCCACAACACGCGTCTGCTGGGCGGCGTGCGCAAGCTCCTGCCGTCCAGGGCTGAGCTCGTCCTCTTCGACCAGCTCGGCGCGATCGGGCCCTACAGCGAGGACGATGAGCACGAGGCGCCGCCAGCGGTCGTGGCCCTGAGGGCGGCGATCGTCCGGGCGGATGCCCTGCTGGTGGCCACGCCTGAGTACAACGCCTCGATTCCCGGAGCGCTGAAGAATGCGCTCGACTGGATTTCTCGTCCGCTCGCAACCACCCCCCTGCGGGACAAGCCAGCGGCCGTGGTGGGTGCGAGTACAGGCTTGTTCGGCGCGGTCTGGGCGCAGGCCGAGACGCGTAAGGTGCTGAGCACGATCGGCGCACGCGTCGTCGATCGGGAGCTGCCGATCGCCCAGGCCGAGGAGGCGCTTGGCGCAGACGGGCTCCCACTCGACCCGGGAGCCGCCCAGCAGCTCTCGGCTACGCTCGATGAGCTCCTGGAGCTCGCCGGGCTGGACCGGCTCGCGGCCACTGTCTAGGCGTCTGGTCAGTCAGCTGCGGTGGGGCTCCTTACGGAGCCCGGTGACATGCCTGTCCCGTTTCGTGCGGTCCGTCGGAATAGAAGATTAAGTCCCCACGACCGCAACGGAGCCAGACATGCCACGTGCGCCACGCTCCAGGCGTGAGCACCGACCACGCACGGCCAACGGCGTCAGCGCTCGTGCTTGGGCCAGCTGGTCGGTGATTGTGTCCCTCGCCCTGTGCGGGTGCTCGACATACACCGCCACCGGCACGGGCGCTGGCGCCACAACCGTCCGCGGCGAAGGGCTGTCGCTGATCACCGAGCCCGGCCGTGGCGACGCGCCGTTTATCGCGCTGATCGATAGCGCCCGGCACCGCGTTCAGGTCGCGATGTACGAGCTGGCCGACGAACGCGTCGAGCAGGCTTTGGCCGCCGCTGCGGCCAGGGGCGTGCAGGTGGCGGTGTTGCTCGATCATGGGCAGTACGGCGCCGGGCGGCCGCTCAACGACGCCGCCTACCGTTACCTGGCCACGCACGGCGTGAGCGTGGCCTGGGCGCCCGGGTACTTCGCGCTCACCCACCAGAAGTCGATCCTGATCGACGGGCGCGTGGCGGCGATCATGACCCTGAACCTGACTCCCGCCTACTATCAGAGTTCGCGCGACTTCGTGGTGCTCGACTACCGGCCCGCCGACGTGGCGCAGGTCGCGCAGACCTTCGACGCCGACTTGCGCCACCAGCAGTTCACCCCCCGCGGGGCCGGTGGTGACCTCGTGTGGAGCCCCGGTGCGCTAGCGCCGATCGGAGCGCTGATCGCGCATGCTCGGCGCAGCCTGCAGGTGGAGAGCGAGGAGATGGACGACCCCGCGATCACCAGCGATCTCTGCCAAGCGGCGCGGCACGGCGTGCATGTGCAGGTGCTGATGACCTATCAGGTGGCATGGCGGGCCGCGCTTACCTACCTGACCGGCTGCGGCGCCCAAGTGCGCACCTACCCCGAAAGCGGCGCGCTTTACATTCACGCCAAGCTCATCCGCGCCGACGGGCGGACCGTGTTCATCGGCTCGCAGAATTTCTCCCGCCAGAGCCTCACATACAACCGCGAGCTGGGCATCATCACCCACAACCACCAGATCACCGCCAGCACCGGAGACACCTTCAGCGCCGACTTCGCCGCCGCCCAGCCATACTTTCCCTGACCCTCTTGGTCGGAGAAGGTCTAGGCTGAGGTTGATGGGCGAAACTTGGCTGTGCCCAAACCACACGCTGATGGTGGCGCCGGCGGTCGCGGCTGGATTCAGCGACATGGCGCACCTCAGCCGTGTCTGCTGGAGCATGTCCGGGGTCAGCCCATCGGCGCTACTGCAGATGCAACCGGTCGTGGCCTCCTGGCCGGTCTGATTCAGCCGCAACGTTCAAGACAACCGCAGGACATTGTCTTAGTGTGGTGGGTGTGCTCATGCTGGCCGGGAAATGCACCCACGCCGAGTCTGCCGCGCCGGGGCGGGGGAGATTGCCGGTGTGACTCGTTCGCATGCCCACGTCGTCGGGGTACCCGATGCAATTCGATCGCGCGAGGATCTGGCTGGCGCTGACCGGGCAATCACGTATGAGCTTGCAGCTGGCGACGCCCGGTCAGTGAGTGCTGAGCAGTGGGCGCGCGCGACCTGGGAGGGCGCCCCAACGATCGTCCGCTGGTTCCTGACGGTCGGTTGGCGATTCGCTCTCGGGCTACGGCTCGCGCTCGGGCGGTCGCCCACGAATGTGCTCGGCTGGCGCATCATCGACGATCGCCCCGACACGGTGACGCTCGAGGCCCGCTCGGCCCTGATCACCGGGCACAACGTCGTGATCGTCCAGGAGTCCACGGTGCTATGGACCACGCTCGTCCGCTACGAACAGCCCATCGCACGCCCGATCTGGAGACTCGTCGAGCTCGCACACCGAATCGTGCTGCCATACACCCTCACCCACGCCAAGAAGGTGCGGCAGCGTGAGCGAGGCCGACAGGACCAGAGCTGACAGGGCGGTCGGCGCCACCGGCTGCCCTGAAGACTCCCTTCCCTCGCGGACGAATCCACGAAACAAAGCCCACAGACAAGTTCAGTGGAGCTAGGGGGACTCGAACCCCCGACCTCCTGGGTGCGATCCAGGCGCTCTCCCAACTGAGCTATAGCCCCACGTGCTCGCGCCGCGGGGGCGGCACGAGATCGTGGAAGGGAAGTGTAGACGCCGAGCGCAGGCCGCGAGCGCAGTATCGTTCGGCGGCCTGATGGGATTGCTTGACGACGCCATCCGCGAGCACATGGAGCTCAAGCGCCTCCGTGGCGCCGATCCGAGCGTGGTCGCCCGGGAGGAGCAGGACGCCCTCGGCCCTGTTCTGCTTGAGGAAGACGCCGAGTCGCAGGCGCCCCAGGACGGTTCCGCCGAAGCGGAGGAGATCGCTGCCGACGGGGAGATCGCTGCAGAGGATGCCGCGCGCGCAGAGGACGATCCCTCCAGGTCTTCCCAACCTGCTCACCAGCAGGACTTCGCGAACGTCGGCCAGGAGACGGCGGAGCTCGACATGCGGACCGTCCTCGAGGAGGAGCATGACGCCGGTGGTCGCGAGAGCCATACCGACCCCGCTCGGGCAGCTGGAGAGACGGGCGACGCTGGGGAGTCGATCGAGGAGGTCCCAGGGCAGACGCCGGACTTCCTGGGTGACACGCCCGAGCAGGAGCGTCTGTGGTTCGAGCAGCAGTCACCGCGCGACGTCGACTTCGACAAATAACCGTCCGCCCGGCGCAGCTCCCCTAGAATCGGGAGCCTCGGGGCCATAGCTCAGCTGGGAGAGCGCCTGCTTTGCAAGCAGGAGGTCGCCGGTTCGATCCCGGCTGGCTCCACCTTGAGAAGTCCCTGCACGTGGGCGGGTTTCGGCGGCGGGGAATCGACGTGCATCGCTGATGATCGGCGGTGATCTGAGGCACTAGTGCCTCAGATGCCCGGCGATGGTCGCGGATTGCCAGCGATCGCGCTCGATTGCTCGCGCCGGCCGAGCTATGGTCGCCAACGCCTTGACATAAGTGGCCCCGGCGGCGCGCTAACGCCCCGGGGCCCGGCACCGAGGAACTGGCCTCGATGCACGGTCGATTGTTCCGCAGCCTCGCGATTTTGTCGCGCGGTTTGCTGGAGGAGTGCCGACCGTGGCCGGCTGCTCGGTAGCCCGAGCAAAGGAGCTGGTCCGATGCCCACCGGAGATCCCAAACCTCGACGGAGTCACCAAGCCGCGCCTGAGCAACGAGCCGCCGTTTCGGACGGGCTTGTGCTGGCTGCGGTCGACCGTGCCTATCGCCACGGAAGTGCGGAGGGCCGCGACGCTCCGATCTGGAGCATCATCGCTCATCTCGCGATCGCCAAGCGTACGAAGGCCGCCCGGGAAGTGAGATCGCGCCTACGTGCGTTGGAGGCGGACGGCTTGCTGGAAAAGCGTGTCGCGTCGCCATGGAGTCACAGTCTGGGGACTCACGTGGGCTGGCAAGCGGCGTTTGGAACGCGAGGTCCGATCCTCTTGCCCCCCGGATCTGCCCGAGTCGCCGCAGCACTGCGCGGCGCAATGCTCTCTCTCGCGAGGTCGCTGCACAGGAGCGCGAGCGCTTCCGAGCGACCCTCGAGACGGCGGTCAATGAAGCCGTGCAGCTAGCCGCCGCTGACCCGCCCGCCCCCTCCGATAGGTGGTTTGAGCTCGCGGAACGCCTGCGTCGCGCGGCTTGGCGGCTTGGCTCCGCGACTCACTGCCTACACGAGTGGGGCGAGCCCTCCGACGAGCGCGCCGACATCGATACGCGCGAGGAACCGGCCGATCGCCACCTACCAGACAGCCAGCGAGCCTCCCGCCGAACCCGCCGCGCCGGCCGTCGCAACACCACCCTCTGGCGCGAGGCGACCTGTTCGGTCGACCATACGGGCGGTGATTGACGTGCCCGGCCGCAACCCGCAGTTGGACGCACTCGGCGAGGCCTTGGGTCAGCTACGCAAGGAGCGTGGGCTAAGCCGGCCTCGGCTAGCGATGGTGGCGGGGCTTGACGAAGACCTCCTCGACGCGATTGAGCAAGGCCTACACGACCCGGCCTACGACGTGCTGCTCACGCTCGCCGATGCGCTCGGCGTGACGCCCGGCGCGCTGTTCGTCCGCGCTGAAGGGACACACCCGTAACAAACACAAAGGAGACACGATGACTACGAACAAGCGGACAGCGGAAGAAACAGTGATCGGTCTGCTCGCCGACCGGCGAGACGCAACCTCAGCCGAGATCGCCTCGGCCGCGAAGCTTGGCCGTTCGACCGTCACCAAGGCCCTTGCGAAGCTTGAGATGGCCGGCAAGGTCACACGAACGGCGGGCTCACGCGACGGCGCCCGTCGTCAGCCGGACCGGTGGACGACCAACCCGCGACGGACGGCGCCGACACACGCCACGCCACCAACGAGCGGCTGCGCCCAGGAGAGCTCGACAAGCTCGTGCTCGACTACATCCGCGACGAGCTGGCGCCGACCCGGTAAGCCCAGCCACCGTGGCGAAGGGTCTCGGACGCTCCTCCGGGGCCGTGGCGAACTGCCTCGCTCGGCTCGCGCGAGCCAAGCAGGTATTCCAAGTCAGCAAGGCTCCGCGTCGATTCGCACTCCCTGCCGAACGCCGCCAAGACGCAGGAGCACAGCGTTCGCGATGAGGGATCGCGCGACGCAGTTGCTAGCTCGCAAGTCGGCCGATGGCGGCCTGGCAGTACGGGCAGCCCCCGGGGCACGTCCCGGCTCAGGCGTACTCCGCCTTGATCGGCCCGGTAGGTCAAGAGACTGTTGGGCAGACGCAGGCCAGTCCGCCATGCCGTGAACTCAGTAACTGCAAGGGACGCGACCACGGCGTTGATCGACACCACCGCTGGACCAGTGCCATGGAGGGCATCCTGAGACACGCCGTAAATGCGCTCGTGGGCGGCACGGATTGCAGGTGTCATGGCGTCCTTTCGGAGCTGCTCCTGATCCACTAGGTCCATGCACCACGCACACCGCTCGCGGTCTCCTGAGAGAGGACGCGCCCGCCGTAGGTGAGCCCGGCCCGGACATCGGTGTCAGTGGCGAGGTCAAAGAAGGGCACGCCGGCTTCAACGCACCTCTCAGGGACAGCCGACAAAGGTCCCGGTCAAGGCACCCGAACACGATGTCTGCGCTCGCGATCGCGGTGATCCCGTCTTTCGACTCTAGGGAATCATGGATGTTGTCGATTTGCGCCGCCGGCTGGATCGCGCGGATGACGCGTGCTGACACGTCAACCTTGTGTTCGTCCTTTCGTCGACATCGTCTGGCCGGGCGCCGACGAGGCGGTTGAGGCTCGATTCCGTGACGTGGTCGCCGTCGACGAGCCGGTAGTCGACGACGCCGAGGTACGCGGTCTGCTGAGCGATGTGACATCCCAGGCCGCCGAGACCGACGATCGTCACCTTGGTTTCTCCGATGAGGCGCTGACCTTCGGCGCCGAACAGGCCCTCGTTGCGGCTGTAGCGCATCTCCTTCATCGCGTCTCCGCATCCTGGCGGTTCGGTGCAGTGAGAGACCTGAATGTCGCGTTGGTCGGCGCGATGCGGCTGCTGTTCTTGTCGGCCATGACCTCTATCGCCGCGACCGACTCGGGCTCGCGCGGCCCGTCGATCCACGCAAGAGCGTCCCATTGGGTGCCGGCCATCACCAGTGCCGCGTAGGGGCAACCTTTCAGCCTCCACCACAGATGCGGCACCCATTCGCTGAATCCGAGGAGGTCGCTCGGTGAGAATGCTGCACGGCCGCGTGGCCCATGGGAGTGCGCCTCGATAAGGCTCTGGCCGCGCGCCGACGCTCTGGAGATGAGGCGTGGCCGGATGTGGTCGTGCAAGACGACGTGTAGGTGGCTCTGCGATGAGATGTCGTCGTCGAGCATCGGCTCGAGATCGTCGACGATGAAGCATCCGGCTTGGACGTTGGCGTACATGAATGCGACACGCTCAAGCTCGCTGAGATGTCGGCGCAGCTCGGCGAATTGGTGGATCTGTAAGTCGGACATCGGCTCACTGAAGGTCACCGAGCCTCTCTCGGATTGAGCGGAGGAAGTGGAGCATGTTGTCGCCTTTCTCGATTTCGGCATGCGGTCGCCAGGCCTCGGGCGACCAGGAGAACTCACCCATCCGGGGCCGAATGGAGTGTCGACGCTGGGCGTGTAGTTGGTGGGTTGCCGTCCGTCAGCGAGCGTGATGCCGGGATGGACCCAGAAGCCGTACGGCTGGACCCCTACCGATGGACGGGACGCCAGCTTTACCTCGGCTCGGCTCCAGCCGGGAGGTAGGGCGTAGGACGCGAGGCGCACCCAGCCCTCTTCGACCAGCTCGAGTTCTGGGTGCACGCGCCGGAGCAGCGCGGCTTCTGCTTGCAAGCGGTCGCTCATCCGCGCTGGAATTTGACCTTCTTGCCGAAGCCCTTCCCGGGCTTGACATCGATGACGGCGTCCTCCGCGAGCGTCTGCTCGCTGTTGTCTGCGAACACCTCGACGACCTGCTGGTCGTCGGCGATGCCCCCGAGCGAGCGGATCTCAGGCACCGTGATCGCGTCCTGGTCCCCGACGGGTACTCGACGCCCTCGATGTTGATCTTCGTACTTCGGTTTCTTCGAGCCCGGTGTCGGCTCGACGTTAAGTGGCACTCATATCTGCTCCCGGCTTCCGCCCCGTCAAAGCGGCGGCAGCAATACGTAACGGCGCCCAGCACGCA
>CAWJFR010000007.1:0-843403 GCA_963842205.1 uncultured Solirubrobacterales bacterium | reverse complement strand
CTGATCGCATGATTCAGCGGCTCAGTATCCCGGCCCAGCTCGCCGCACCCACCCAGCCCGACGACTCGTCTACCACGGTGCACTGACCCACCCCGACCACGAGTCTCGTCCGGCGGCTGCGCCCGGTCAGTCTCCCGCGCCCCCGTAAACGCGAGACCAAGACCCAACGAATCGAACGACGATCGGTCGGCAACCCCACAGACTTTGGCCATGAACACGTGATCTCCTCCTCGCTGCCGTCCGCTCCCACCAGGCCGGAGAACTTCGTTGTGATGCGCTCCTCGGCGACCATCAGCGAACCCAGGACGAATGACACCAGTGAGCGGTCATCCATCGTCTGCCATTGCTCTCGGTCGCTGGACAGGTCTATGCCCCAGGGGCTCCACTGGCTCTCCTCCCAATGGCGGTAGAGCGTCTGTGGATCGTGCAGATGAACCTCGTGCGTCGCTTTGCTCATGCCGGAGGCTCGCTCGGCTTGCGGGCGCGGACGATCGCCGAGACCGCCTGTGCGTGGACGCGGTGGGTCTCGCGTATCTCGACATCGGTCAGGCCCGCGCCCGCAAGCGCTTGGGTGAACTCTCGGTGAGTGAGCGCCCCGGCGATGCAGCCCGTGTATGCCCGCATGTCGGCGCGGGTCGCGTCGTTCATGTCCTCGTCGGCGATCACGTCGGAGACGGCGAAGCGTCCGCCTGGGCGCAAGACTCTTGCGACCTCGCGCAGGACCTTCGGCTTATCCCCTGAGAGGTTGATCACACAGTTTGAGATCACCACGTCAACGCTCGCGTCGGGGAGCGGTATCTCCTCGATGTAGCCCTTGTGGAACTCGACGTTCTCGACGCCGGCCTTCCGCGCGTTTTCGCAGGCGAGGGCAAGCATCTCGTCGGTCATGTCCAGGCCGTGTGCCTTCCCGGTCGCACCGACGCGCTTGGCGGAGAGCAGCACGTCGATCCCGCCGCCCGAGCCGAGGTCGAGCACGGTCTCGCCTTCGTGCAATTCGGCGACAGCGGTCGGGTTGCCGCAGCCGAGCGAGGCGAGGGTGGCGGTATCTGGGATCTGTTCACGATCACCGATGGCGTAGAGCGCGGCGCCGAACACCTCGCTGCCCCCGTCGAACGTCTCGCTCGGCGCGCAACAGCCCCGGCCGGGATCGGTGCTCGTGACCTGGACGGCGGCGGCGGCGTAGCGCTCGCGCACGGTCTCTCGGATATCGGTGCTCTGGTCGGTCAGCTCAGCCATGCGGACAGCTCCTTTAGCGCGTCGGGGATCACGTAGTAATAGGCCCACAAACCCTGGCGCTCGGAGTCCACGATCCCGGCGTCGCGGAGCTTCTTCAGATGATGAGAGAGCGTGGGCTGAGAGATGTCGAACAGGGGCACCAGCTCGCACACGCACACCTTGCCGGCGTGCTTGCGCAGCACGTCCACGAGCTGCAAGCGGATCGGGTCGCCGAGCGCCTTGGCGACCTCGGCCATGCGGGCCGCTTCCGCGCGCTCGACATCGGGGTAGACGACGGGCTCACAACAGGGAGCACCGTTGGCTCGCTTCGTCTTCGGGGCCAGCTCCAGATCGACGGGCATCAATCTACTTATATCAATAACACTCACGGCCATCAATGTATTACGATCCGCGCCATGAACACCAGCGACGATCCCACCACCGAGGAGCAGTCAGGCAAGCAGTCGATCCGCTACGTGCTGTTCGTCTGCAACCACAACGCCGGGCGCTCGCAGATGGCGCAGGCGTTCTTCGAGCGCTACGGCCCCGAGGACGTGCGCGCCGAGTCCGCCGGCACCGAACCCGCGCCCGAGATTTGGCCGCCCGTGGTACAGGCGATGCGCGAGGTGGGCCTAGATCTCGCAGGACGCAAGCCGAAAAAGCTCACCATAGAGATACAGCTCCACGCCGACTGGGCGATCACGATGGGCTGCGGCGATGCCTGCCCCTACGTGGCAACGATCGTGGAGGCGTGGGACATACCCGACCCGGCCGGCAGACCGATCGAGGACGTGCGCGCGATCCGCGACGGGATCGAGGCCCACGTGCGCGAGCTGATCGCGCAGCGCCTCGACGCGATCCGCACCGATCGAACCGCCCACGAGATGCGCCTCACGCGGCTGCTGCCGATGCTCGCCGACGAGTTCGCCGCCACTAAGCCAGCCGAGGAAATCCGCGCGTGCGCCGATGCGGTCCTCGAGAAATTCGACGGGGTGCGCGTACGCACGCACATCATGACCCTCGCCCACCGCCAGACCCGTGAGTGCCTGCGCCAAGACACATGCGCCCTGCTCACCACGCCAGAGGGATCGTGAGCGCCCACCCCGACAACGTCGCGGTCATCACCGACATCCACGGCAACCTGCCCGCGCTGCAAGCGGCGCTCGCAAGGATCGAGGAGCTTGGGATCGAGAGCGTGTTCTGCGGCGGCGACCTCGTTGGCTACGGCCCTCACCCCAACGAGGTCTGCGCCCTGATCGCCGAGCGGGAGATCCCCACGATCTACGGCAACTACGACTATGCGATCGCACATGATGAAGAGGACTGCGGCTGCGCTTACGTAACTCCGCACGACCGCGAGCTCGGGCAGCTGTCGGTCGACTGGACGCTCGCGCATACGAGCCAGGACGCCAAGGACTTCATGCGCGGCCTGCCGTTCGATCTGCGCTTCCCGGTCGGCGATGCCGGCGTCCATCTGGTCCACGGCTCGCCCCGGAAAGTCAACGAGTACCTGTTCGAGGACAAGCCGGCGCGCCTCTACGAGCGGCTCGCGGCCGCCGAGTCTGATCGAGCTCTTGTCTTTGGACATACCCACAGACCGTGGGTGCACGAGTACGGTGGGGTGCTGTTCGTCAACTGCGGCTCGGTCGGCAAGCCCAAGGACAGCGACCCCCGCGGCGCGTTCGCCGTCCTTGAGCCGAGCGCCGGAAGCGTGGCCGTGAGCATCGAACGGGTCGAGTACGACGCCGTGTCGGTCGCCGCTGAGGTCCGTGAGGCCGGACTGCCGGGCGAGTTCGCCGACAAGCTCCTCATAGCGGCATGACCGACACTGCGCCGCTTGCCCGCCGCCTGCTCGCCGAGCTGCTGGGCTCGGCATTCCTGGCGGCGCTCGTGATCGGCTCGGGTATCGCCGCGCAGACGCTGTCCCCGGGCGATGTGGGCCTGCAACTGTTCGAGAACGCCGCCGCCACGGCAGGCGGGTTGTTCACGATCATCCTCATGTTCGGCCCTGTGTCCGGCGGACACTTCAACCCCGTCGTCTCGCTCGCCGACGCGACCTTTGGCGGTATTCGCTGGCGCGACGCAATCGCTTACGTTCCCGCACAGGTAGCCGGCTGCGTACTCGGCGCCGTCGCCGCGAACGGCATGTTCTCACTGGCCGCGATCAGCATCTCCACGCACCACCGCGCCTCGCCCGCACACCTGTTCTCCGAGGCGATCGCGACTGCCGGCCTGCTGCTCGTGATCTTCTCGCTCGCGCGCACCAAACGCGCACACACTATTCCGGCCGCCGTCGGCGCGTACATCGGCGCCGCCTACTTCTTCACCAGCTCTGCCAGCTTCGCCAACCCAGCGATCAGCGTGGGGCGGATGTTCTCCAATACCTTCGCCGGGATCGCGCCGGCGTCCGTGCCCGGCTACATCGTGGCGCAGCTCGTCGGGGGTATCGCGGCGCTCGCGCTGCTGCGAGTCCTCTACCCCGACGTAACGCCCGCCGAGGCCGCGGAGATCATGCTCCCCCACAGCGACGGACAATTCGCCGAACACCCTGTAGCCAACTCGTAACCATCCTGTGAAGCCGGGCCTCTGATCGGCTTCGGGGGGTGTTTTGGCGGTTATCTTGGCCGTCTTGATGAGCGTCGAAACCATGCCGACCCAGCTTCTCGTGGCCGGCTTTTTTGATTTTGTGTGAAGAAGAGGCCCGTAGAACCAGATTGTTATTTATTCGATTCGAAGTTAAATCCTGCTACGGCGCACGACGCGAGTTATCCGCTCGGCCGATAGCCTTGCCTGCCAGTCGTGGTTCTATTCGCCGGGTCTTGGTCTCGCGTTACCGAGCGCGGATGGCGGTGGACCGGCGAAGGTTTGAAGAACAATTAAGAAATCGACCCGGTCGGCGTGGCTAGCGTGCGGCGGGTGTGTCTGTGTGCCGGAAGAGCCTGTGCAGGAGACCGCGACGTGGTTTGGATGGGTCGATGTATTCGCTGCGCATGACGTCGAGGCCGCCGAGGGTGCCGCCGGTGATCGTGATGTGCGGGACGTCGAATGGCTCGGGCAGCGGCGGCCAGGGGTTGCGCTGGGGCTCCGCTGCTGCTGCGTCGGCTGGGGTCGTGTCGTTGTCGGGCTCTTTGGGCATCAGGACTCCGATGCTAGAGCACGACGATCAGCGTCGTGTAGAGGAGTGTGAGGATCAGCACGCCGGCGGCAATCAGCAGTCGCAAGATCTTTGCTCGCAGCGGGCCGTTGTTGAGCTTGTCGGTCTTGACGAGGTTCACGAGCAGCTTTGCGTTGGCTTCCTCGCCGGAGCTCACCCCCGCCTCGATCTGGGGCCCAGCCAGACCATCGTCGGCTTCGGCGGCGTCGCGATGGCCGAAGACGGAACAGGAGGTTTGGTGTATCTCAAGCGCGTCGACGGCGTGGCGCACGTGTTTGTCTCGCGCTACGCCGGGGGACACTTTCGGTTCGGCTTTTTTGATTTTGTGTGAAGAAGAGGCCCATAGAGCCAGATCACAGGCAGCCGGGCGGATGGCGTGGCCGGGGGTGGTGAGGAGAAGGATGCGAGCTGAGATGCTGCTACGGCGCCGGGGAAATCGCACATCTAGGCGCGACGGCCTTGCCGGCCGAACGTCGTGAATCTTGCGAGGTCTTGGTCTCGCGTATCAGCAGGCGGATGGCGGTGGACCGGCGAAGAACGTCAAACGGTCCGAGTCAGTGGCCACGAGCGAGCGCTTTCGTCCCGGCCGCGATCCGCTGGACCGCATCTGCGTCTACGGGAGCGGTGCCGGTCTCCTCGCAGCAGGGCGGCTTTTTTCGCTGCGCGCTTGGAACGGTGATCCCGAGGCTGCTGTAGAAGCGTCCGTAGACGTCGCGGTGGGAGCCGTGGATGTGCCTGCCGATGAGTAGGATCGCGACCTCTTTAGGCGCTGGGAAACCGACGATCATCCGCCAATCGCGCATGAGATGCAGCGAGCAGAACCTGTCGGCCAATGCGCCGGAGAGCCGGTAGTCGGCAGCCGCGCATCCCTCACGCGCGAGCGCGTCTTCCTTGGAGCCGACGACTTGCTGCACGTCCGCGCGCAACTTTCGGTAGTCCTCTTCGCCGATCGGGGTCCGCCAGACGTCGAACGACGGCCGGCTGGTCCTACGCCCGCTCACCGCGCTTCATCTGTCTGACGGACTCGCGGAAGCGGTCGTCTTCTTGGAGCTCTTCCCACTCCAACCTGCTCATCACGGCGGCCATCAGATCGCGGTTCTGGCCCGCCTCGCGCAGCTCGCGCACGATGTCACGCGTGCGAGCCAGGCTCTCCAGCCCAACCCTTTGGGGAGAGCCTTCGAAGTCCTCCAGGATGCCTGTCCGTACCCAGTCGCGGACCGTCGGGTTTGAGACGCCCAGGACCTGCTCGGCATAAGAGAGAGTCACGGGGTCGCTCGCACGGACCATCGTCCATGCGAAGTCCTCGAGCTCTGCCGCGGTCTCGGAGTCCCCGCGCCCGGCGGCGCGCTGGGCCAGCTTCCGCGACTCGTCGAACGCCATCAACGTCTTGTCGGCCTCGAGGTACTCGCGCTTGCGACCGCGCAGGCCGTGACCTGTGGCCCGGCGGGGGCTTAGCGGCGCATCTTTGAGCGCGAGGTAGGTATGAGTGGCACCGCGTCCCATGTACTCAGCAGCTTAGCGCACGACTTTGAACTTTGCGGCATTTTTCTAAAGTGCTGCGCTCGTCCGCAAGACCGGCGGATGGGCAAGCTCGCTGACCTGCACCCACCCATCCCGAGCGATGGCGTCCGTCAGGCCGTGGACCCACCCCGATCACCAGTCACATCCGACCGCCATGCCCAGGTCAGTCTCCCGCGCCCCCGAATACGCGAGACCAAGACCTGGCGGTTGGCGCAACGTCAGGCCGGCAAGGCCGCCACGCTTGGATATGCGATTTCCCGGGCGCCGTAGCTAATTACTTTTAATCGAGCAACGAGCTTTAACCTGCTACGGCGCACGACGCGCTTTGATCCGACCGGCCGATAGCCTTGCCGGCCTGACGTCATTCGAAACGCCGGGTCTTGGTCTCGCGTCATCGAGAGCGGATGGCGGTGGACCGGCGAGGGTTTGAAGAACTTAAAAACCACGCGCCTGGTCAGTTCGCTGGACCTCACTCAGTCCTTGCCACCCCGCGCGACGGGTCTACCGCGTGGCGGGTGTGTCTGTGTGCCGGAAGCGCTTGCGTAGCCACTCGGGGAGGATGGGCCCCGATCCGCCGAGGCTGGGCAGAGTCATCGGCCTGAAGTTGCGGTCACCGTAGGCCTTTTCGGTTCTGCCCGTCTCGGTATCGTCCGCGCGCGGAGGCTCGGGAATGGACGGCTGGCTGGCGGTCGAGTGCTCCATGCCTCTCATCATAGCCTCCCTGCCAGCTCGAGAATGATCGCGAGCACCAGCAACGCAAGCGCCGCGTCAAACAGCGGGCCCTTGCGGGCCAGAGCCTGGTCGTTGATCTCGACGTCTCGCGCAAGGTCTTCGAGCACCAACTCTTCCAGCTCGTGCTCGTCTTTGCTCTCGCGAGCCTCGCGCAGGTCAGCGACGGAGGGGCCGGTCTCCTCGGCTCCTGGCAGGCGCAGAGTCCGCACGGCCACGCCGAGGGACACGACGAGCACGACCAGCGCGACGATCCAAAGGTCGTATGCCCCTCCAGTGCCGATGACGATCGCGGCTACACCTGCGTTGACGGCTATCACACCGAGCGCGCCACCGTCGAGCGCTGCGAAGCGCGCTGTCTGCATCTGCAGTTGGCTTTCGGCCAGCCAGCAGAGCCGGTCGGCGAGCCTCGGTGGCGTCTCCGGAATGGGCATCTCCACCCCTCCTCCGACGAGACCCCCAAAACGGGACAGCGCCCTACGCCCGGTCCCGCTGGCCGATCTCTGATCGGTCGGACTATCCACGCCCCGCCCTGTGCCAACAAGTAACCATCCTGTGAAGCCGGCCCTCTGATCGGCTTCGGGGGGTGTTGCGGCAGTTATCTTGGCCGTCTTGATGAGCGTCGAAACCATGCCGACCCAGCTTCTCGTGGCCGGCTTTTTTGATTTTGTGTGAAGAAGAGGCCCGTAGAACCAGATTGTTATTTATTCGATTCGAAGTTAAATGCTGCTGCGGCGCACGACGTGCTCTGATCCGACCGGCCGATAGCCTTGCCGGCCTGACGTAATTCGAAACGCCGGGTCTTGGTCTCGCGTATCAGCAGGCGGATGGCGGTGGACCGGCGAAGGTTCGGTGACGACTATTTGGCGACGTAATCGCGATGGTGTGCTAGGCTCCTGGAGTCATGAGTCCACTGCTGGAAGAGGCCCAACGCGTCCACGAGGTGGCCGGCCTGTCCGACCGGACGATTGCCGCCGCGACCGGCGCGAAGCCGAGCACCGTGCGGGGCTGGCTATCCGGTCGCTCAGAGCCCACCGGCGCGCGCGCCGAACGGCTGATCGAGCTCGCCGAGATGATCAAACGCCTCACCCTCGTCGTCAAGCCGGAGTCAATCGCGGTGTGGCTGATGCGACCGATCCTCGCATTGGACGATGAGAAGCCGGTCGAGCTGATCGCCCGCGGCGAATACCGCCGGGTCGCCAAGTTGATCTCTGAGATCGAGTATCCCGGCGTCTCCTGACGGTGACCCGGCTGCCCGCCCGACCTCGCGCCGTCACGGGCACCTGGGTCAGGCACGTACCCCACCAAGCCGAACTGCTCGGACGAGCAGACCCACCATCGGACGGGCGCTGGCAGCGCGGCGAGATCGTGCCCGCGCTCTACCTCGCCGACACCGCACAGACAGCAACCGCGGAGTGGTATCGCGCACTGGCCGAGCGGGGATTCTCACCGCATGACCACGTGCCCTACGACCACCACCACTGGCGCCTAGAACTCGACCTCGCCGACCTCAGCACCACCGAGCACCTACACAGCGTCGCACTCGACACGCCACGACCAAGCCGACGCAGGTGGCCGCCCTACCAGCAAGTCGGCGAGCAACTCTGGCGCGACGGGTGGGCCGGCCTGATAGCACCCAGCGCCGCGCATCCCGGCTCGCTGATCGCCTGCGTCTTCGCGACCGCCTGGCCACCGGCCGGCTGCACACCACTGGATGCCAGCACAGTCAAGACCATCCCGCCACCACCACCCGGCATGACCACATGACACCCATCAGCCAAACACCCACCGGGGCTCCTCGTCAGCCACCGCCAGCTCTCCCGCTGTCCAGGCCAGCGCTCGGATCAGCCACTTCGAGATCTCCATCGGCTCGACCTCCACGCTCCCCTCGAGCGCGGCAAGGTACTCATGCAGCGCCAGGGCGAGCCAGGACGCGACCGCGTACTCCAGGCCGTTGCGCTCATCGCGCATCTCCTCCCAAGAGCCGACCGCCTCGCGCGCCGCGCTGCGCAGCACCCACTCGCGATCGGCCAGCTTCGGCTCGCCTGTCTGCACGGCGAGCGCTTCCAGCGCCCCGATCATGGAGAGCGCGCTGAGCTTCGTGAAGTGCGCATGCTCAATGCCATGCTCCACGCGTTTTGCCTGTTCGGTGATGGTCTCGGGACGGGCCAACGCCGTCGCGCCAGAGCTGAGCGCCTCCGTCAACCAGTCCCCCACGGTGACGTGCGGATTGCCGTAGATCACGTCGTCGCCCGGGAACGACGCCGAGCTCTCCTCATCGCCGGCCCGGGCGTGCTCGCGCTCTGCGTAGAACGCTTCGAGCACCACCATCACACGCCGTGTGCGCACGTCGACCAGAGCCCCAGCGTCGTCCTCGTTCACGACCCAGAACCTACCGTCTCAGGTCGCGTCCGTCCACGGCCATCCGCCCCCGAAAACGCGAGACCAAGACCCGGCGAATCGCACCAACTTAGGCCGGCAAGGCCGCAAGCCGAGCGGATGACACCGCGTCGTGCGCCGCAGCTCATTACATTTATCAGGCCATTCGAAGTTGAATCCTGCTGCGCACGACGTGCTCTGATCCGACCGGCCGATAGCCTTGCCGGCCTGACGTAATTCGAACCGCCGGGTCTTGGTCTCGCGTGTCAGGGCGCGGAGGAGGCTGACCAGGCGCGTTTATAAGCAACAACCATCTACCGCCGAAGCGCGTTGTAAAGCCACGGTCAGCGCTGGTCGAACCTCGGTCAGGTCAACCGCGACCCGGGCGTCTCGATGCGCCCGCCGACGCAGTAGCTGAGACCCTCTTTTTTGGGAGACCAGATCGCCAGTCCACCGCCGCAGGGTCAGTGTTACCGGCCACCAAGCGGGGTGGACGAGCCGCCCGCCCCGGTCCCTCGCGTCGTGGGCCTGTCTGTAGCTGTTTGTGGAGACATTCGGCCTACAACGAGGGATCCTCAGCCATTGCTCGGCCTACAACGAGGGATCCTCAGCCATCATTCGGCCTACAACGAGGGATCCTCAGCCATTGCTCGGCCTACAACGAGGGATCCTCAGCCATCATTCGGCCTACAACGAGGGATCCTCAGCCATTGCTCGGCCTACAACGAGGGATCCTCAGCCATTGTCCGCGTTCCGACGGAGCGCGCGATCGCGGGCATCATCCGCCTACCCCACCCCCGCGAGGTGGCATAGCGTGCCAGAAAGCCGAACTATTCGGATATAGCGGCACTCACCCGGCCAACCCAAATATCAGTCACGACCAAAACGCCCGGTCAGTCTCATGCGCCGCCTGAAACGCGAGGCCAAGACCTGGCGGTTCGCGCAACGTCAGGCCGGCAAGGCCGCCGCGCTTGGATATGCGGGGTGGGTGGGACTTTAATCCGTTCAGCAGTTTTACAGCTGATCACGCGGGGACGAACCCAGGCTACTTTTTGGACCAGGGCCACCTGATGGGCAGTTCCGGCAGCGCGAACCCGGGCGGGGCGGTCATCGGCATCTTCTCCGGCGGCCGGGGCTGCGGTGGCCCCTGCGGGGCCGGCGGGGGCGTCTTGGGTGTGTCCTTGTCAGCCATACCTGGGAGTTTATCCGATCAGGCCGATGGTCCACAGGATGACCTCGGCGGCCAGCAGGGCGCAGCTGACCGCCAGCCACCTCGACAGCTCGGCGATCTTGCGGCCGTTGGCCTGCAGCCGTGGTTCGATCCAGATACCGGCGCTGCGGTATGCCTCTGTGACGTTCGATACGCCGCGCTGGTCGCCTTCGCCCACCAGCGTTTTGCCGTCGAATGCGAAGACGAACGCGTGGGGCAGCAGGATCCAGATCGCGGCACCGACGGACAGTGCGAAAGAGACCATCGCAAGCACGCCCCAAGCGCCCAGCGAAGAATGGCCGACGGTCTTGGCGCCGAAGAACGAACCGGCGATCGACGCGGCCGCGAGCACGGTGCCGGCACAGGCTCGCAGGCCCGACACCGCCCGCTCCTGCTCTGCGAGCGCGCTGAAGGTGAGCTCGAACCCGAGCTGCTCGATCGAATCGGCCACTACCCCTCCTCCGACGAGACCCCCAAAACGGGACAGCGCCCTACGCCCGGTCCCGCTGGCCGATCTCTGATCGGTCGGACTGTCCACCCAGCGCCCTGTGACCAACAAGTAACCATCCTGTGAAGCCGGGCCTCGTTCGGCTTCGAGGGGTGTTTCTGCGGGTATCTTGGCCGTCTTGATGAGCGTCGAAGCCATGCCGACCCAGCTTCTCGTGGCCGGCTTTTTTGATTTTGTGTGAAGAAGAGGCCCATAGAACCAGATCACCGCAATCCGGGCGGCTGGCGTGGCCGGGCGTGGTGAGGAGAAAGATCGAGGCTAGGCGCGCTCACGCTGAACCCACCCAACGCGAGGAGTCGTCTACAACGTTGCATTGACCCACCGCGCGGCGCGCTAGTAGTGCTTTGGTAGGTTGTCACTCTTTTTGTGGTGGCCGGTGGAGGGGTAGTTCGTCGAGGCTGATTGTTTGCTGGCAGGTGGTGCAGCGGCCGGTCCAGCACCTGAACACGGGCTGGAGGATCAGTGCTGCCTGTGGCAGGGTCAGGCCGGCCGCTGGTGAAAAGGGTGGAGTCGCTCCAGGGTGAGGAATCCGTGTGCGGCGGTGACGAGTGCGGTGTGGTGGTACCAGCCGAGGTATGAGCGGCCCTCGTAGTGGTCGAGGCCAAGTTCGCCCTTGAGCTGCTTGTAGTCCAGCTCGATCTTCCAGCGCAGCCGCCCAAGCCTGGCCAGGTGCTCGGGCTCGGTGTCAGCGGGCAGGTTTGAGAGCCAGTAGTCGGTTGGCTTCTCTCCTCCCTCGGGCCACTCGCAGATCAGCCACTCCTCGCGCGGCTCGGTGGCAAAGCCCCACTGCCAGCGGTGCGCGGCGCGTACCCGCACGAACGCGAAGCGGGAGGTCATCGGCTCGCTGTCGGGACCGTCACGGAAAGCGACGGTCTGCCACTGCCCGGGGTGAAGGCCAGCGATCAGCTCTCCTCCGATCACTATCGGCTTGCTCTCTGGGCGAAGCCGGACGCGGGGGCGACCGGTCGCTCCGTTGCGCTCGGGGACCACGAAGGCCGTTCCGGGGGCGAACACGGTCGTTTCTGCCGAGACCGAGAGCACGTACTGCAGTCCGGTGTCGTGCAGGCGCTCACGCAGTTCGGTGTTATCGCCATAGGCGCCGTCGCCCAGCACCGGCGCCACGGGTACCTCGAAGCCCGCAGCGCGCTCGAGCAACTGGGCCCCGAGTTCGGGCTTGGTCTTGAACCCAACCTCCTCTGGGATCTTCGCTGTGCGCCGGCGCTCCCCGTCCTGACACCACTCCTCGGGCAGATACAACGCCCAGCCCAACGGCACCGTCCCCTTCTTGCCCACCGCGTGCACCGAGACACCGATCTGGCAGTTACCGACCTTGCCCAGCGTGCCCGAATACTGCCGCTTGACCCCCGGCGAGCGCTTCCCCTGCTTGGGAAAACCGGTGTCATCCAGCACCCACGCCTCCACACCAATCTCACCAGCCACCCGCTCGGCCACCGCCCTGACCACCAGCGCCGGATCCCACGGACTGTCAGTGAGGAACTGCTGCATCGACTGGTAGTCCGCGTCCTCGCCCAGCCGCGCGACCATCGGCTCAAGCGACTTGCGTTTGCCCTCCTCCACCAGCCCACGCAGATACAAGCCACCATTAGCCATCTGCGCCGGCCGGTTCATCGCCTCCGCGAGCACCTCACAGCCGAACTCCTCAAGCCGTCCCTTTACCAACGCCGCGGAATCCACCTTCGCTGCCTCGATCACCGCCATCATCATCCTCCTCGCCTCGAACGAACCGACACGAGAAAGAGTTCGCAGCAAGAACCAAGAACCCTACAACAAACCTAACAAAGCAGTACTAGTAGGCAAAGACGTCAGGGAAACCACCGATCTCCAACTCCACTCGCGTACGCAAGTGGGCGTAGCAGCGTTCGCGGAGGTCGAGTAAGCCCTTAGGTCGGATCTTCTCGTCCAGCGCCTCGTACAGCCGCCAGAGGTACCGTACGTCGTTGGCCGCATACCGAAGCTGGGTGGCGCTCAACTTGCCCTCCCAGTCGGTCGTCTGCGGACTCTTGTCGAGCTCGATGCCGAGGTAGCGGCGGACGAGCGGCGCTAGCGAGTGATCCTTGCAGGGCACCTCGGGATCGACAAGCTTAGAGGCGATCTTTGTGCACGCCACGTGAGCAGCGGTTACGTCCCAGTGGTAGGCGAGGAAGCGTAGATCGAACATGGCGTGATGCAGGATCTTGAGGATGCTCGGGTCCTCCATGAGGGCCTTGAGGCGATGCGGGGTTCGCCCGTTTACGCGAACAACGTAGGTCATGGTCTCGACCTGCACTTGGACGGTCCCGATTCGCTCGGTGCGCCAATCGAGGCCAGATGTCTCGATGTCCCAGGCCAAAACGGAGGCTCCGAGCGCCCGCTCGAATGCGCGTTCATCGAGGTCGCCCTCGAACATTCGGAGAGGCAGAGCGTCGTTTGTGGACTCGACCAATATCGTGCTCATGCGACCTAATCTTGACTTGGTGCCCGGACGGATGCGCTCTCCCAAAGGGCATCGAACTGGCCGCGGAAAAACGCGGCGAGTGTCCCGCCTTGTTCGCACTCGAAGGTCGGGACCTCTACCCGGCCGGATGCCTGTGAGTAGAGCACACCGAAGCAGCGGCGATCGAGCCGGTAGTACGAAAAGACCGGAAACTCGGCAGTGCGTCGCAGCTCGACGGTTGCTTGGGGTGCCGCTTGCCGACTGAGGTTGGCAAAATCGCTCTCGGCATCATCGATGTGGTCTTGAAGCTCGCGGGTCGTGTAGCTGAACTTCGCGGCTAGCCGAGCCATGAGTGCCGGATTGTCGCGGTCGGGCAGGATGACTCGCAGCCGTATGCCCTCACGTGCAACCAGCCGACGAAGCCCCGCTGCGTGAGTATTGCGCCAGGTTCGGGCGTACGCGAAAAACAGATCGACGTGGTTGGCTTCGTTCAGGAGGCCGTCCCACTCGACGTCGAGATAGTGCGTCGCGATGCGCTTTAGGCCGGCGGTTGTGATGTCGCTGGATAGTTCCGCAGCCGCAAGCACCTCGTTTGTGAGGGCTCGCCGTCCCCGTAGCTCCCAAAAGACGCTTAGAACGCCGGTGACGACGAGAAGCGCGCCGACCTCGCGGAGAGTCGTATCACCAGGATTGGGACCCCTGTGCCCTTCAAGTTCATGCGAGAGATACAGCAGCCCGACGCCGAGAACAACCAGCACCACCCCGATCTGCCATGCAGCGAGATCGACGAGCGCCTTTGCCAAGAATCGAGACTCTCCGTCTCCATGGGACTTGCGGCGTGCCATAACCGCGAGCCTACCGGGGGCAGCGCGTTTGGATGCTAAAGGGCGTTTATACATGGGTTGGCCACTTGCTCCGCGATCCGCGCCTTGACCTCGGCAGGGAAACTGCGGGTAGTCGGCAAGCATCCGTCGTCCCGGCAGCGGAACCGCCACCAGCCTCGCCGTTGTCCTTTGACCGCTGGGCCTCGGATTCTGAGCGCTCGTCGTTCATTGAACACACCCTACGCACGGCTTTGGATGCTTCTCTCGTCTACCCGCGGCTCGTCCACGGCCACCAGCTCCCGAAAACGCGAGACCAAGACCCAACGAATCGAACGACGAGTGGCGGACAAGCCCACAACGCCTGGCCATGCCCCGCCCGCTCCCGCTGGCCGATCTCTGATCGGTCGGACTATCCACCCAGCGCCCTGTGACCAACAAGTAACCATCCTGTGAAGCCGGGCCTCCAACTGCCTCCGGGCGGTGTTGCGGCAGTTATCTTGGCCGTCTTGATGAGCGTCGAAGCCGTGCCGACTCAGCTATCCTGGCCGGCTTTCGTGATTTGGTGTGAAGAAGAGGCCCATAGAACCAAATCAGGGGCCACGCGCCTGGTCAGTCTCATCCGCCAGCGAAAACGCGAGACCAAGACCTGGCGTTTCGTATTACGATCGGCCGGCAAGGCTATCGGCCGTTCGAATACAACGCGTCGTGCGCCGTAGCAGGTTTATAGCTAATCGGGCAACCATATATCCGCAAGGCCGCCGCGCCTGGATAAGCAATTCCCCGGGCGCCGCAGCTAATTACTTTTTAATCGAACAACAAGCTTTAAGTTTGCTACGGAGCACGACGCAGTTTTATCCGAGCGGTTTGCGGCCTGCCAATCGTTGCGCGGATCGGCATGTTCTCCGGCGGCCGGGGCTGCGGCGGCCCCTGCGGAAGGCGGTCGCGATGAGCGCCGCCAGGGTGTGGGGCGATCTGGTGGGTGTCGAGGTGCGCGTTCGCACCTTGGGTGGCGGGCAGGTGCGAGTGGAGTTCGTGTTCACCTCCGCCGAGGCGGCGATCGCCGTCGGTGAACACCTGGCCCAGCAAGTGGCCCGCGGCAGCAAACGCAGATAGACGTAGGCACCCTCCAGTCAAGGGCTCGCCAGCCATCCATCCTGCCCCTCGAGCCCAGGCGTGTGCTCGGCTTCGACTTTTTTGGAGAGAAAAAGCCCATAGAACCAGATGACGGCCACCCCGGGGGGCACGGCCTGGCGTTGTGAGGAAAAGGATGCCTGCTTAGATGCTGCTACGGCGCACGACGCTCCTTATGCCATCGGTCTATGGCCTTACCGGCGGAACGTCGTGAATCTTGCGAGGTCTCGGTCTCGCGTTTTCGGGGGCGGATTGCGAACTGACCAGGCGTCAGGCGACGGTGGTGCGCTCGTGCTCGGCGCGCTCGGCTTCGGCCAGCATCTCGGTGGCGCGTTTGGGATCGCCGAGGGAGAGCAGGTGAGCGTTCAGGGCCAAGCGTCGCGCTGCAGCGTAGTCGAGCGGCACGCGCTTGCCGTCGATGACGGCGTAGGCGGTCGGCAAACCGTTGCTGGTCAACCCATTGCTGTTGGTGCGTTTGCTCATGGTTCCAGGATAGGGCGTTCGTCAAGGTCTGCCGACGATCTCGGCGATGTGTTCGGCGAGCGGCCGGTACGGATCGTTGCGGCCGACGAACGCGATGCCCAGCAGCTCGTCGTGGAGGTACAGGTCGGCGAATTCGACAGTGTCGAGGCCAACTGTGAGCAGGCCGATGTTGAGCGCGACGTATCCTGCCCTGAGATTGCCGTCGACGAATGGGTGAGCGCGCAGGACCTTGACGTACAGCCGGGTCGCGGTTGCAGCGGCGTCGAAGGTGTCGGTGCTCGAGGAACTGCCTCGGATCCGCGCCGCGTCGGTGTTGAACTGCTTGCAGATCTTCTCCAGCCGCCGGCGAAGTTCGCGCGGAGTGGTTCCACGGTAGCCCCGGTCGTGAACGCCGAAGTACACGTGCTCGGCCTGACCGTCTCGGAAGCCGCGCAGCCGTCCGGCGCGATCAGGGAAGAGCTCGCCGAAGATCTTGCCATGCCAGGAGCAGAGCAAGCCGGGGGACATCTCAATCGCCGCGGACTTCGCGACGCCTCCGAGCTCTGCAAGCAGCTGGGCCAGCCGATCGATGCTGATGTCCCAGGTCTCCTCCGGGGTGCGTCCGGCCGCGCAGAAGAACGGCGATTCGGAGTCGTCGCGGAATCCCCGGAACGGTGCGCCGCGGGTCGGGCTCATCGCCGCGCCTCGGCTCGCGGGCAAGTCGATCTCATGCGAAGCACCCTACGCACCGCCTGTGACGGCAGAGCTGATCGAGCCTCATCGAGACCCCGCTGCCCGACCAACAACATCTACCCACCCATCCCGAGTGATGGCGTCCTTCGGGCCGCGGTCCCACCCCGCTCGCCACCAGCATCCGCCCGCACGACCCCGGTCAGTCTCATCCGTCCACGTAAACGCGAGACCAAGACCCAACGAATCGAACGACGAGTGGCGGACAAGCCCACAACGCCTGGCCATGCCCCGCCCGCTCCCGCTGGCCGATCTCTGATCGGTCGGACTGTCCACCCAGCGCCCTGTGACCAACAAGTAACCATCCTGTGAAGCCGGGCCTCCAACTGCCTCCGGGCGGTGTTGCGGCGGTTATCTTGGCCGTCTTGATGAGCGTCGAAGCCGTGCCGACCCCACGCCCGCGGGCGCGCCGGTGGCATACGGCTGCGCTCGTGCTAGGCCTCGCCGCGACCATCCTCGCCGCCCACGCCACGCAGGCGCGCGCGGTGATCCTGCCGGCGCAGACGATCGACGGGCCGAGCCCGGACATCGTCGGCTTCGGGGGCGTCGCGATGGCCGAAGACGGCACCGGCGGGCTCGTCTACCTCAAGCGCGTCGGCGGCGTGCCCCACGTGTTCGTCTCACGCTATGTCGAAGGGCACTGGCTCGCCCCGATCCAGGTCGACACGGGGGAGCCCTACGCGGCCAGCTGGCCCCGCATCGGCGCGGCCGAAGGGGGGGAGCTGATCGTCGTGTGGGCGACGCCGTTTGCGACCCGCCACGAAAAGCCCGTCTATGAGCTGCTGGCGTCAGAGCTCGCGCCAGGCAGCGCGCGGTTCAGCCCGGCGATCATCGTCGACTCGAACATCGAAGAAGCGACCGGCACCAGTCCCGACCTCGCGGTCAGCTCCACCGGCCAGGCCGACGTCGTCTACCGGGTCGTGGAAACCTCCTCGCCCACGGTGCCGCTGCTGCGACCCGGCGACGTCGTCGAGCAGGTGCGCGTCGCGCACTTCGACGGTCAGCGCTGGTCGAACCTCGGTCAGGTCAACCGCGACCCGGGCGTCTCGATGCGCCCGCCGACGCAGGCCAACGCCCCGCAGATCGCGATCGGCCCGACCGGCAACGGGGTGGTCGTCTGGCAGGAGCCCGACATCGAAGGCGTCGCGCGCATCTGGGCCAGGCGCCTGTTCGGCTCGACGCTCGACTACGTGATGCCGGTCAGCGCGGAAACCTTCAACGGCGCGCCGATCTCGGACGACGCCGATGCGCCGAGCGTGGCGGTCTCGTGGCTGGGGCAGGCCGACGTCGCTTACCGCCAGAACGCGGGGCCGGGATCCCCGCTGCCGGGGCCGCGCATCTTCTTGAACATCCTGCCCAACGGCGAATCGAAGAGCGGCGGGGAGTTCGAAGGGCCGATCGTCGCGGACAACGCGGTGCCGGGCGGCCAGTCGGCCTCGGTCGGGCCGCCGAGCATCGACATCGACGAAAAGGAAGACCTGCGCCTGCTGTACGACTCGGACGGCACCCCGCGCGTGATCGAGGGCGACGACCACGGGCTGACCGCCGCGCTCTCGCTGGGGCCGCCGCTTCGCCGGCTCCGAACCGATCTCGGCGAGCGTCATGAACCAGCAGGGGGGCGGCGTCTCGGCGTGGCCGAGCGCCGATCCGCAGGGCGACCCGGCGGTCGCGGTGCGCGAGGACTTCCCCGACGGGGCCGTGCAGACCGGCCTCGTGAGCGGCGGCGCGGGCGGGGAAGTCGGCGAACTGGCGGTCGGGCGCTCGGGTCTCGGCGATGGCCTGATCGCCTTCCGCCAGGGCTCGTTCGGCAACGCCGCGATCGTCGCGCCCAGGTCACGGCGCCGCCGGCCGAACTGATCTTCAGCGTGCCCAAGGGCTGGGTCAAGCCCTCCCAGGCGACGATCGCCTGGCAGCCCGCCGTCAGCGCCGACGGGCCGCTGCGCTACAGCGTCGTGCTCGACGGCCGTCGCGCGGCAGCTCCGGCGGGGGCCTCGAGCCTGGCCTCGATCCGCTCGGTCTTGAGCTCCGGGCGCCACCGCGTGCAGCTGCTGGCGACCGACATCGAGGGCCAGTCCACGCTGTCCGCCCCCTCGCCGCTGCTGATCGCCGGCCCGCCGAGCGTCAAGATCGCGCGCGCGCGGGGCGGCTACGGGGTCAGCGTGCGCGTCAGCGACTCCTACGCCGGGGTCGACGCGCACGCGTGATCGTCAGCTTCGGCGACGGCCACAGCGCCCGCGGGCACAAGCGCTTCACGCCATCGCTACGCCCGCGGCGGCGTCTACCGGGTCGTCGTGCACGTCCGCGACAAGCTCGGCGAAGCGAGCTGTCGTCAGCCGCTGGGTGAAGGTGCGATGAGGTGACTCGCGCTGTGCTTGGTGCGTGCGTGTTGCCGGTGGCGCTGCTGGCGATCTCCGTCCCGGCCGAGGCCGACGTCTTCGGCCCGATCTCGCTGGTCTCCGAGGGCCGTTCGAGCGGGGTCACAGAGCAGGCCGAATACGCGCACGACCCGGCGATCTCCGGCAACGGGCAGTACGTCGCCTTCGACGGCTCGTTCGGCGGCGTCACCGGGGTGTGGCGGCGCGACCTCGCCACCGGCGCGATCGAACAGGTCGCCGGCGGCGACGCCGAGCTGCCCTCGATCAGCGCCGACGGGCAGTACGTCAGCTTCACGACCAACGAAGGCCTCAGCCTGCCGGAAATCAGCCACGGCCGGCTGGACGCAAGCCCCCACGCGAAGCGGTGAACGTGTACGTGCGCGACATGGCCATGCACCGGCGGCCACCGCCGTCGAAGAAGCCGCCCGGCCGGCGGAAGAACGCGCGTTCACGATCGTCTCGGCCGTCAACGGCTCCGAAGAACCGCTCACCTACACCGGCGGCTCCGCCACGAAGACGGGCTCGAGCGCGGTCGGGCGCTCGGCGATCGAGCGCCGACGGCAACGAGGTCGCGTTCGTGACGACCGCCGTGTCCAACCTCGTGCCTATCCGGAGGTGGAAAAAGAAGAAGAAGAAAAAGGTGAAACGCCCAAGCCGCACACGCCCGGCTGCAGGTCGCGGTGCGCTACCTGGGCACAGCACGAAACGGTGCTCGTCAGCCGCTGTTACGTGACTGTGTGAACCGGCCGCCGAACCGGCGGTGGGAAAGGTCGAAGGCAGCGAAGCCTACGGCGCCGTCTACCCCGGTGAATCGGCGCTGTTCGAGCCTCCTCCCGGTAGGCGAATACGGCCTCTCGCCTCCGCCCGGTGCGTCGATCAGCGCCGACGGCTCGACCGTCGCGTGGATGGGCGAGGACATCGGCCAGCAGGCGCCGACTGCTGCCCGAAGAAATCAGCGACCCCGCACTACACCGAGCCGCTGTGGCGGCGGATCGAGCCGGGCTCGGAGACGGCCACCGGCGTGTGACCGGTGGCTCTGACCCGGAAGACCCGGCTGCGTGGCCAGCGGCGAGGGCAGCCTGCCGCAGCGAAGCCCTCGCCGTCGGATCCCTGCCAGGGGCCGTTCGTCGTCGGAAGAACCAGAGGCCAACGTCAGCGGGATCGTGCAATGCAGGCGGAGGGCAGACCGGCGACTTCGTGCCGCGGCTGAGCGCCGACGGCTACATGGTCGCGTTCGTCTCCGAGGCGCCGCTCGTCGCGAGCGGGGGAGAACTTCGGCCGCGGAGAGACGGGCCAGGCACAGCGACCTGTACGTGCCGACATGCACCCTGGGCTCACCCGCGATCAGGCGCTCATGCCGCTGACCGAGCTGGCGGGCGGCGAAGGCGCGGGCCTCGCGGACACCGCGCCGATCGTCGACTTCGATATCTCGCCCGACGGCCTGCAGGTCGCGTTCACGACCGTGCGCACCCGCTTCCCGCTCGGCTTCCCCGCGTTCGTGAGCACGCCCGCGGCCGAACCGGGGATGAACGAACTGTTTGACGCCGACCTCGCCGACGGCACGCTCACGCGCGTCACCCACGGCTATCAGGGCGCAGACGAAGCCGGCGAACACGCCCACATCAGGCCCCCGCCGGCGAAGACCCCTACAAAGGCCAGCCGGACGACGGCGCGCTCTCGCCCTCCTTCTCCGACGACGGCGAAATCCTCGCGTTCTCCTCGACCGCCTCGAACCTCGTCTTCGGCGACGGCAACTCGCCCCCCCTCGGCCTACCGCTGACCGGCTCGTACGACGGCAGCGACGCGTTCATGGTCGAGCGCGTCTTGTTCGGCGCGACGCCCACCCCCAACGAAGCCTCCGCCGCCGCCGGAACCGGCGTTTGCGCCGGCGTGGAACCTCGGCGTGACCGCGCTCTCGCGGGCCAACGGGAGCGTGCTGCTTGTACGTGCAGGCGCCCGGGGCCGGATCGCTGCAGGCGCGGCGCGCAGCGGCGCGGTGGTGGTCGGCATCGCCGGTGCGCATGGCGCCCGCGCCGCCACGCCATCGCGCGCCGTGCCTCGCAGGCGCGCGTGCACATGCAAGACGGTCGCTCACGCGCACGGTCGCGACGGGCACGACCGATACGAAGGGCGCGGGCCTGACGACGCTGACGCTCACGCTCGCTCCTCGCTATGCCGCGCTCGCGCGCGAGCGTGGCGGCCTCTCGGCCACGGTCACGGTCACGTTCTCCGCGCCCGGACATGCCGACGCTGCGTGACACCATCCCCGTGACGTTCGCACGCGCGAACGAAGAAGCACTCCAACGAAGCGCTCTGCCAAGGGCACAGACAAGCGCAAACGCACAGCGACGAGCGCTCCTCGATCTAAGGCGGGCGGACGCGATGACCGCCTCGCTGCGCCCGCTCGATCGACCGTCGCTCCTCGGCGGCTCCTGCTCGCGGCGCTCGTGCTCGCGCGCTCCGATGCCGCACGCGGACACCGCGCGCGCCAGCAAGCGGCGCCACGTGGGCGCTGGAACAGCCGAAACCGCCGCGGCAGATCGGCGAATCGGAAGCCGAGCACCAGGGTCGCGCCCCGGTCGGCCTCGGCAAAATCGGCGACATCGAGTTCTGGGCGCCCAACCGCGGACTGTTGATCACCGCCGGCGACCCGCCCACGATCCCCGCGGGCGTGTGGACTTACAACGGCCGGGAATGGCGCGAGCTCGCGACCGAATGCGGCGCCACCGACGGCGCGCATTGCCTGGGCGGGCCCCGACGAATTCTGGACGTCTCCGACGGGCGCCCGGGGCAGACCAGCGAATCCAAGGAAAACATCAACCTGCCGCCGCTGGAAGACAACACGCTGTGCCATTTCTCGCGACGGTCAGATCGTCGCCTCCTACGCGCACCCGGCGTTTCAAGCCGACTCCTACCTGCAGATGCACGCCGCGGGCTGCTTTGAACCCGCGGACTGCTGGTTTGGCGGCGAACAGCTGGAAGAACCGCAGGTGGGGGCGTTTCAGCTGCACTGGAACGGCAGTGCGCTGGAAGCCGAACCCTATCCCGAAGAAGGGCATGCAATCGAGAGCATGCAGCCTGCTGGAAGGGATCCTGTACGAGGGGGTGCGCATCGCGCCGGGCGATCGCGACGCCGACGCCAAACCCCGAACCGCCGGTCATCCACCGCGTCAACTCGGCGGGCTTTCTGCCCGTGTTCGAACCGGAAACCGAAGTGCCGCTGTACGGCGAAGAAGAGCGTCCCGAAGCGCTCGAAGCGCTGCAGCTCTCGAGCGCCGACGGCACGCTCTGGGGCGCCGCAGGGGCCAAGCGAACCGAAGGCGGCACGCCCGGGCAGGTGACGGTCGTGCGCCGCGTCGAAGGGTTCTGGAGCCAGCTCGTCGGCCCCGAACACCCCTTGGAACCGCTGTTCTCCGACCTGAGCGAAGAAGAAGCGCTGCTCGGCCGCAAAACCAAACCGCAAGAGGTCGTCGCCCGCGAAGCGACCGTCAGCGCGATCGCGGCCGAACCGGGCGGCGCGGGCGCCTGGATCGCGCTTGCGCCGCCGGAAGGCAAAGGATCGCTGCTGACCGAGCGCGCGGTGCTCGCGCACATATCCGGCACGGGCACTCCTCGGCGAAGCCCAGGCGCTGCCCTCGAGCTCAGAACAGGAACAGGGGGTCGGGTCCAAGGGCGCCGCGTCAAAGCTCGTCTGCCCAGCCGCGAACGACTGCTGGCTGGCCACCGCCCAGGGTTGGCTCTATCACCTCGCCCCCGAAAGCGAACGCCAGCTGCCCGCAAGCGAAATGCCGGGCTTTGAAAGCGGCGGCGAGGTCAACCTGATCACCTATCGCCCGAAAGACCAGGGCCTGCCCCAGGTGCTGGCCGACGCCCCTCCCCCGACGTCTCGGGGCAGGTCGAAGAACCGCCCGACTACGGCGGCACGTTCGCCGAAGCCAAAGGGATACCGCTCGAATCGACCACACAGGCGCCGCTGCTCACGCACCTGACAGCCGGATCGTGCACGGCAGACGCTCGAACTGCGCTTTCACCTCGCGGTCAAGGCGCGTATCCGCCTGCTCGCCGAACGCCACAAGAAGCTCGTCGCGAGCACGCCGATGCGCACGCTGGCGGCCGGCAACCGCAAGCTGCTGCTCGTGCTCAACCCGCAGCGGTGGCCGACCAAGCTCTCGCTGCAGACCCACCCGCTCGCCCCGCTGCCGAGCACGACCGTCAAAGAAGCGGTGGGCGGGCCTGAACACGGCGGCGGGGGTCGAACACGATTTCGACCGGCCTGGCCGTGCTTCCGCACGTGCCCTCCTTCGCGGAACTGGGACAGCGGCCTTGAGCTCCCCGGCAGGCGCGGCGGCACGGTGTCCGTGCGGCGCTCGCTCGTGGGCGCGCTCGCGCTCGCGGGTCTGCTTGCGCTGATCAGCGCCCTCGCGCTCGCGGGCCTCTTGCTCGGAGCCGGCGCTACCCCGCGGCGCCGCCGCGCAGCCCGGCGACGGGCGAAGCGACGCCTTATACCGACGCTTCGGTGCCGGCAGCACGTGACGATGATCGGCGCCACGCCCGGGAACGCGCCCCGGGGAGGAGACGTGGGGAGTGGGCGAGATCGGGCGCTGCGGACCGTGCTCGTTGCGACGTGCACTCGCAGGCGGAGCGGCTGGTCGCTCGGCACAGGCAACTGCAGCGGCCGGGCTGGCCGGCTTCAAGCTCGAGACGAGCCCGCTCGCCGGCCAGATGACCCCGCACGGCGACGGCGTGCTGGCCGGCACCCTCCCGCAGGAAGGCGGCGGCTCGACCGCAGCGCATGCTCGTGCGCAAGCCGGGCGGCGCCTTCGAGGAAGCTCCGGCCGTGCCGGTCGAAAGCGAAACGCCGCAGCCCGGCGAAGAACCGTTGCTGAAGAAAGGCGAAGCTCTGTTCGGCGCCAAGCCGCGCGCCGCTGATCGCGCCGCTGGCCGAAGAAGGCGGCGGCGCGGGCGTCGCTGCTCGTGCCGGTCATGGAAGGCAGCGGCGGTGGAGAACCAGGTCCTGCACTTCGACGGCCACACATGGACGTCCGAGCCGATCGCAATACCCAAGGCCAGCAAAGAAGACTTCCGCGTGCTGGGGATCGCCGCGACCTCGCCGACAAATGCGTGGCTGCTCGCGCAGCTCTCCTCCAAAGGGTCCTATCCGACCGGCGCGGTCGCGCTGTTCCGGCGCGTGCGCGAAGGCGAAGGAGAACACGCGAAATGGGTCTGGAAGCCGGTCACGGCCGCAGGCGGCAAAGCAGAAGAAGCGGAACCTTTGACGGTGCCGGTCCAGGGGAGCGGGACGCCGGAGCCGTTCACGCTCGCCGGCCTGGGCGAGCCGCCGACGGTGATCTCCCAGGTGCTGACCGTGACCAGTGAAGGGCTCTGGATCGACGGCGAGCGCGGCGACGTCCACACGCGTACGCCCGCGACGACGACGATCTTCTTCAAGCCCGAGCGGCGAAGACGGCGGTGACGTGGAAGCGAGCTGGTGCCTCTTGCCGGCGGGAGCGGAAGGGGCGCCGCCTTGCCAGCACGAACTGCCCGAAGCCCTGCCCAGCGCGTTTGATCGCAGCATCGCCTGGAACGCGGCCGAAGCCGGCGAACGCTATAGCGGCCGTTTCGGCGGGCGCGTGATCACCGGGCTTCGCCGAAGGCGTGAGCCTGCGCCTGAACGGCGCATCGTTCGAGCGCGTGCTCGGCTCGGGGCGGGATCCAGCCCGAACCTGTTTCCTGGTGCCCAGCTGGGGCCGCGTTCGCCGGCCCCACGGAAGGCTGGCTGGGGGCCGACGGGATGCCGACGCATCTGACGACCGAATCCCGTGGAATCTCGCCTGAAGCCCTGGCCGGCGCCGTTTCGCCACCCCCTGCTGGCGATCACCCCCCAGCCCGGCGCGCCGGCCGGCGCGCTCTCCAGCGAAGCGGTCGCGGTCGGCGATCAGGGCGCGGTCGCGCGCTTCAAGCCCGGCGCCGGCTGGCTGCCCGAAAGCCTGTTCGGCCCCGGCGAGCAGGTCGAACACCCGCGGTTGCGCGCGGTCACCTGGCCGACGCCCAACCGCATCTTCGCCGTTGGCGACGACGGTCAGATGTGGCTGTGGCGCGGGGAAACGGGCCTCTGGGAAAAAGACCCGGCGACGCCGCTCGACTTCCGCGGCAACCTGCTCGGCATCGCCTTCAACCCCAATAACCCGGCTCTTGGGTATGCGGTGGGATCAAGCGCGATTGCAGAAGAAAACGGTGTACTGCTGCGCTACGGCAAGACCTGGACGCAGGAAGCACTGCCCGAAGCGGTGCGCGAAAAGGTGCGCGACGCGAGCTTCATCTCGGTCGCGTTCTCGGGCCAGGAGGCGATCGTCGTCTACCGCGTGCGACCGAGCGGCAGCCAGAGCACCTCTACGGGTGGCCTGCTTGTCAATGAAGGCTCGGGCTGGCATATCGACGAAGCAGCGGCATCAGCAACGGGAGCGGGACTGCCGGTAGCAGTTGCGGGCCTGCCCGACGGGGGGGCGGCGTTCACCACCGAAGGCGGGCCCGATGGTCCGCAGGTTTTCGAGCGCGAATCCTCTACGTCACCCTGGCAACCAACCTCAACACCGCTGCCGGGGTTGGATGCGGGACAAATCGCGCTGTTTCGCGAAGCGGGGGCTTTGCGGGCGATCGTCTCGGCAGGCGGAGTCGCCAACGAAGGCGAACCCGTGACACCTGCGCCCGGATTTCCGCCAGGCTTTTCGTCACCTCTCTCACCAATTGCAGGCGGACCGGAAAACGGCGATGTGTTACGCCAAACCGCAAGCGGCTGGAGCGACGAGACCCACGAACTGAACCCCGCGGGCGAACCACAGGGTGAATACAGTTACTACGATCTACCCTACAGACCCGATCCGGTTCTCGCGGTGCTGGTCTCCCCGGACGGCGGCGCAGGGTGGGCGGTCGGCGGTCAGGTCAACACCGACGAAAAGCTCGAGACCGGCGATCTGGAGCGCTATCCCAACGACGGCACGACTCCGCTCGGTGAAGGCACGGCGCCGGTGGCGCCGGAAGTGCCCGCCCACAATCATCCCGGGGAACGCAGGGACGTGACGTTCGCGATCGGCGGCGGTGCGCAGTGCTCGGCCCCGTGCGCCGCTCGAGCCGACGCGAGGATTGGCCCCGACGTGTGGCTCTCTGAAGCGCTCAGACAAGCCGGGAGCACCGGGGCGCGGGCGTTCTTGTACACCGGCCCGCGTGTGACCACTGCCGCGACTCAGGGTCCGAAAACGCAGCCGATCCCGTTCGCGCACGAGCTCGAACGTTACGCGCAGATCCTCGCCTCCAGCCCGCTCCCGGTCTACGCGGCGATCTCGCCGTATGAATTGAACGCGCGCCCGGAAAGCGACGGCTCAGAGACGACGTTCCAGGGGGCGTTTGCCGGCTTCCCGCAGGCCTCCCTGTCCGCCGGAGACGGCAAGGAGCAGGGGTGCAACGGGACGGTCGGCTGTCAGACCGCCTACTACGCGTTCGAACAGCCGGGGGAAGGCGGCACGGTGCGGGTGATCGTGCTCGACGACAGCTCTGACGTCGACTCCGTGCAGCTGAGCTGGCTTGCGGGTCAGCTGGCGGGCGCGAAGGTGATCGGTCATCCGGTGATCGTGGTCGGCGACGCCGATTTGAACGCGCAGATCCAGAACGGCGACACCGCCGCCACGGCGGTCGCGCAGGCGCTCGCGGGCGGCGGCGCCTCGGCTTACTTCTACGACTCCCCCGAAGAAAACGTGCAGCGCCCGCTGCTCGGCACCGAAGTCCCGTCGTTCGGCTCGGGCACGCTCGGGTATGTGAATGTGGCGAATGAACGGTTTGGCGATTTCCACGGCGCGAGCGGCTTCATGCTCGCGCAGGTCGAATTCGCCACGTATGACCCCGCGACCAACATCGCCCGCGTTACCGCCCGGCTGATCCCCGACATCGGCGAACTCGCACTGGAAGCCGTCGACGGGATTCTGCTGCGCCGCAGCGAGCCCGGCTTCTTCGACGCGCTCGCGCGCCGTCCCCGCGCCGGTGCGCGGGCTGTGAACGCAAGCACGCAGAACGAAGTCGACCCCTACATCCCGATCCCTGAGGAATGCGTGGGCCGAGAATGTGCCGTCGGCATGTTCCCCGAATACGAGTTCAGCTCCTCAGACAAAGAAGTCGGTCAGTTCGTCGTGCACAACCGGGCGGCGGCGAACAATCCGCTGGCGGTGCTGCAGAACGCCAAGGGCGAAGCGATTCCCGACGAACCGGTCGAAGAACGGAACGGGCAGCCGGTCAACGAAAAAGGCGAAGTGATCCCGCGTGAACAATCTGGGTTGTTCTGTCCGTATTTCCAGGGCATCACGACGGTCACGATCGAAGCGGGCGGGTTGAAGTCCTCCCTGCCGGTGACGGTGCAGGCGGGCAGCGTGCGCGAGCCCTGCGGGACGGTGCCGCAGAGGCATCTGGCCGCCGCCGCTGCCAGTGCCGGCGCGCCCGTGCCTCCGCCCGCGCCGGCGCCCGCGCCCGCCGGTCCCGCTCCAGCCGGTGCCCCGGTGGTGCCCGTCCCGCCCGCGCCGGTCAGCGCCGTGCCCCCGCCGAGCCGTCCAGCGCCTGCGCCTCCGCTGCCGTTCTTCCTCCCGCCCCCGCTGGCCGTGCCGGCGCTCGCGTTCGTCCCGGCTCCACCGCCAGCGCCGGCCGAGCCGACGCCGCCGAGCGGCACATCGGCGGTAACGTCGCCGGTGGAGGCCGCGCAGAAAGAAGAGGAAGAGGAGGAGGCCCCCGACACGGTCTCCAACCAGGCGCTCGCCTACAGCGCCCCCGAACACGAGCCCTCGCCCGTCTACATCCTCGGGATCGTGCTGCTCGCCGCGTTCGCGGGCGCGTCGGTGCGCAGGCGCCCGCGGCGCGGACGGCGCGAGGTGCGTGTGGCGCCGGCGACTATCTCGAGCATGCGCGCCCAGCGCCGGATGGACCAAAGCCCTCGGCGCAAGTGGTGAGGCCTGCGCTCTCGCTCAGCTGTGTAACCCGGGCTCTACAGCCCCATGGTCTCGTCGAAGTGGCGGATGAACCCGTTCCTGCTCAGAACGCGGCGGTAACATCGCGCCAGTGCTCCTGGGATGGTCGTTGCTGCAGTTGCTGTTCTACGCCTGTGATGATCTCAGCGAACTGGCTGTGGTCGAGCGTCCAGATCAGGATGATGCCGGCGTGTGAGCGTCCGTCCTGCGCCCACTGCCGTGCGAGCGGCGCGAAGTCTCGGCTGTTGCGTGTGATGAGTATCCGCTGCTGTGATGCGGCGAGCTCCAGCACCTGGGGATCGGGGAGCCCCTCGAAGGTGGCGTCTTCGGCGAGCGCGAGCACATCGTGGCCGGACTCGCGCAGTTTTGAGGCGATGCCGCGCGGGGAGAGGTTCGCGTCGAGCAGCAGCCGCAATGGCGTCTACGCCGCGGGCGAGAGCTCGACGAACGGGTACAGCTCGCGCCACTGCTCGGTGCTGCGGCGGTTCTCAGCGATCGCCTCGGCGATCTCCTCGGGGTAGCTCTCGCGATAGGCGGCGGCGAGACGCACCTGACGCTCGTCCAGCTGCGTCTGCTCGAGCGAGCCTCTCGATCGAGCCGAAGTCCTCGAGCATCTGAACGATCTCCCAGACATCGAGGCCTGAGCCGATCACCCACGGACGCCGGGCGGCGTCCTCGCCGCGAAAGCCGATCCCGGGGAAGCGGCGGGTGCGCACCGCCTCCTCGGTCAGGGCCTCGACGATCGCGCTCTTCGAGCGACGGGTTCTGCGGGCCTCATCCTCGACGACGTGGTCGGTCGGCAGGCTGAAGCGGACGCTGAAGGGCTCGCCCTTGCGGGCTCTCTGACTCGCTGCGGGTACCATACCAATACCCTAGCACACAAAACTTACAACGCTGCGTCTAACGTGTAACCCGGCCTCTACGGCCCCATGGTCTCGTCGAAGTGGCGGATGAACCCGGCGGTGCAGCCGGCGAACATGATCACCACCACTGCCCACAGGGGGGCGCCCAGCAAGAGGGCAGCCACCATCAGGACACCGACCACCAAGTACATGACGAAGTCGTAGCGGTCGAAGATGGGTATCAGTGAGCGCTCGAAACAGCGGGAGCGAAGAGTGGATCGCCGACTGGCTTCCCGTCGTCGTCGCAGATGAACAGTGCGAGGTGCTCGGCGGCCTCAGGCTCGGCGTTTACGATCTGATCCATGGCCTCGCGCGCGGACTGCTCGTCGTCGAAGGAGTCGATCAGGTTGCCGGTGCTATCGAAGATTGTGTAGTACATGGCTATGCCTCCGCATGCACGATATCGACAATCGAGCCAAGTAGCTGCAGGGGACGTCCCCATAAGGTCCAATGTCCCGGTTGCCCTGTGTCGGCCAGGCAAAAGCCATGCTCAGGCTCGAGACGAAGTTCAGCGACGAACGTCCCGATCGTCGGCCATCGCAAAGCCATCGCCTGTGCCGCCTCCTGTGTCGAGAAGGTGGACAGGCCCATATGGATGACGGCCAAGCGGCGCTCATAACCGCGAGGTGGTGCTCCGCGCTCGTAGTGAGAACGTAAAGAGTCCAGGACCGCCGGTGCACCGCGATCGGCCCCTCGGACGATCCGATACATGACCGTGGTCTTGCTCACGGGCGCCACGACAAGATTGCGTATGGTCATCGAACACATGTTCGCACATGCTCCGGACGGAGGCCGGGTCTCCTGATCGAGAAGCGAGACGGGAGTGGGACCAAAACGGGACAGGCATCTCCCGCCCGGTCAGTCTCATCCGCCAACGTAAACGCGAGACCAAGACCTGGCGAATCGCACGACGATTGGCCGGCAAGGCCACAACGCGAGGCCATGCAACGCGCGAGGCGCGGTAGCTGGAACTATCACAGCCTCTCATCCCACCGCTCCACAGCTCGCCCCGGCTGTGGACCCCGGGTTTCGCGCCCCGTTCACAGCCTGGCAACACGATCGGGCCGGCGATTGGCGACGCTGGTGCAGGTTCGGGCCCGACGATGATCCTGCGCGTACACGCCATTCGCCTAATGCTGCTCGCGCTCGCGGGAGCGCTGCTGCTGCTCGGCGGACTCGCCGCCGCGGTGGCGCGGGCCGAAGAGTACGGCGGGCTGGGCAGTCTCGGTGTGCTCAGACCGGGCGGCAACGGCGAACACTTGGAAGTCGATGCCCTCGGCAACCGTGCGTTCGGGGTCGATCCGGCCGACGGCAGCTCGTACATCGCCGACGAAATCGAGATCTCAGGTAAGCACTACTTCCGCATCCAGAAGGTGGGCTCGAACGGCGAATACGTAGCCGAAGTGCGAGGCGAACTGCTCGGTCCGGCATACAAGCTGGAGGGCGTGGCGGTCGACAGTGAACAAAAGCGCCTATATGTTCTCGTGGTCACCGAACGTATAGGCGAACATCCAGAAATAGAGGAAAAACTCGAAGTTCAAGAAGAAAAACTCTATACCAAGAGGTCGCTGCTGGCGAGCAAAAAGAAATTGCTGGCCGAAAAGCGTACAAAAGACGAACCAACGGAACAGGTCGAACACGAAATCACGACGCTGGAAGCTGAAATAGCAGCACTCGAAGTCAAGGTCAAGAAACTCAGGGAAGAAGCGCTCCCATACGACTCCGAAGTGCCGGTGGCGGCCAAGCTCTATGCATTCTCGACCGAAGCAAAAGAAGGAAAGCTCGCACCGGCCGCCGGGACTCAACTCGAAGGAGTGATGCGGGGCTCCTAGCGGGAGAAAACGTTTTGAATCCGTCTCTCCGAAGAACCGGGCGTGTCGTTGCTCGATCCGCACGGTATCGCCGTTGATCCCACGACGCACGACGTCATGATCCTCGGCCAGCAGGACGAGTCTACGAAAAAGGAAACTGAGAGAGTCTGCGCGCAGTCGTTCAGCGTGTACATACCCAGGCGCCAACGCGGGCAAGCTCGGACCACGCTACGTCGATGTGGAGAACTGCCTGGACGAAGGCGAGAAATCGAAGCGGAACCGGCCTGTGCCGAAGGCGGTGACGAGCCGTCTTCACCATTCGTCTCGCCCGGGGGCAGGGTGTATGGCGTGCGGTTAGGCGAACTCTGGGAAATACCGGCGATCGAAGGCGCGCTCCGAATCATTCGAACCCGGAACGCGCCCGAAGATCTACGAAGCCAAGCCAAAGCGCCTCTTTACGGTGGGCCGAGGGCAGGGCATACGAAACGGAGCGAGAGAAGGGACCGTTGAACCCATCTCCGAAGAAAGAATGGGGAGGCGACGCGCTCGCATTTGTGCCAACGGGCGCGGGAGAAGGCAAGATTTATCTCGATGCGAAAATCAAGGCCGAAGAAGGAGAGGGCAGCAGAAGCGAGAACCGGGGCGCGGTCGTTCTCGACTACAGCGAAATTGGCAGGCAAGCCCGAAGCAACGAGCTCGGCTGGACTGGCGGTCAGGATGCGGCCGGCGAAAACGGAAAGTGCATCGTGCCGCCTTGGGAAGTTCGCACGGTCCTGGTTGGTGCCGACAGGCAGCGGGCGCCTGCTGCTGTTCGATGTGACGCCGCTCTCCCGAACACAAGCCGGCTACCGTGAACATATTGCAATTTGGAGCTGGGGGAGAAGAATGCGGACATGCCCATGCGACCCCACCCAGCGTGTCGGTCTTGGGCGAACCGGTCACCAAACTGCCGAAGGGCAAGACGGCGCTCGCTGTCGCTTGACGTGTTCGCCGCCGATGCCCTGAGCGTCGAATGGCGGTTCAAGGACAACGGCAAGGAAGAGGCCGGCGAACCGCCTGTGCGTGGAAACCTACCCGTTCCCGACCCAGGTTCCGACGACTACGCATGAATTCAAACACGGAGGGAACTGCGAAATCGTCGCGATCGTGGAACCCGACGACTTCGGTCCAAAGATCGAAGTGCATTCGAACGTGACCGTGGAAGGCGGGGAAGAAACCAAGCAGGAAGAAGAAGCCAGAGAAAAACGCGAAGCGGAAGAAAAGAAGGAAACGGAAGCCAAGGAAAAACGCGAAGCGGAAGAAAAGCAGGAAACGGAAGCCAAGGAAAAACGCGAAGCCGAAGAAAAGCAGGAAACGGAAGCCAGGGAAAAACGCGAAGCTGAAGAAAAGCAGGAAGTGGAAGCTAGGGAAAAACGCGAAACGGAAGAAAAGAAGGAAGCGGAAGCCAAGGAAAAACGCGAAGCTGAAGAAAAGAAAGAAAAAGAAGAAGGCAAGAAAAACGAAGAAGCCAAAAAACAGCGTGAAGCTGAAGAAAAGAAGGAAACGGAAGCCAGGGAAAAACGCGAAGCGCAAGAAAAACAGGAAACGGAAGCCAAGGAAAAACGCGAAGCTGAAGAAAAGCAGGAAACGGAAGCCAGAGAAAAACGCGAAGCGGAAGAAAAGCAGGAAGCGGAAGCCAAGGAAAAACGCGAAGCTGAAGAAAAGCAAAGAAGCCGAAGCAAACGGGGTGTCCCGATCAGCGCTGAATTCAGCTATACGAGTCCCGCGATGGTCAGCCAGCCCGCGAAGTTCGCCGCCAAAGTCACCGACCCGAACAACAAAGCCTCGCCGCACGCGCAGTACAAATACGTGTGGGAGTTCGGCGACGGCGTCACGGCGGAAGGCAGCGGCGGCCGGGAACTCAGGGCCGAACACGCCTACGTGATCGAAGGGCGCTATGAAGTCAAGCTCGAGGTCACCGACGAAGCGGGCCGGACCACGGTGCAGACGCACATGGTCCAGGTGAACGCCCTGCCGGCCCTGGCGAGCATTGCGACCCTGGGCGGCGCGTGGCGGCAGCGGCAGGGCGGCGGCGGACGGCAGCGGCAGCCGACGACCGGGTGTCACGAGCCCGCATGTGCCCGACGCCACGCTGGCCGGGACGTCGCTGGCCGTGAGCACTTCCGGAGGGGTGACGCTGAAGCTGGCGTGCCCGGCCGGGGAGACGAGCTGCTCCGGCACGGTGACGCTGCGGACCCTGGGAGCCATGCCGCGACGGCGCACGGCAAGAAGCGCGTGCTGACCCTTGCGACCGGCTCGTTCACGGTCGTGGGCGGGCGGATCGACGGCGGTGACCCTGCGTCTGTCGGCCGAGGCGCGCGCGCTGCTGGCCCGCTCGCACGTGCTGCGGGCGCGGACGACGCTGCAGGCGCACGATCCCGGCGGGTGCGACCACACGACGCAGGCGATCGTGACGCTGCACCTCGCGAAGCCGTCGCAGAAGCACGGACGCTGATCACAGGCGGGCGCCAGCGTGTTGGCGCGATGTGAACAAGACGTGAAGCCATCCCAGTTCACAAATCCCCGTTAGTCCTTTTCAACGAGTGTAGATGTGAACGAGTAGTGAAGTCGCTCGCTGAGCACAGGATCGTAACTCCGTTGGGGGGCGGCGGGTGCGAGGGTGCGCGTTGCGGGAAAGCTCCCGCCGGTGTGGCCTTGGGCTGCGCCTCGCTATGGAATAGCTAACAGGAGGTTGTCAACGTAATGACGTCTTTCTCCCTACGGCGCCTGATCCTGGCGTGTGTGGTCGTGGTGGCCGCTCTGGCCGCCGTGATTGCACCGGGCACGGCCAGCGCCGCATCTGATCGAGGCGAACAGTGCTCCGGATCCGACATCAAAGGTCATGGCTCGACGTTCCAGGCGCCGATCCTGGTGAAATGGGCCACAGAGTTCAACACCAGCAAAAACATAAAGGCCTGCGACGGCGAACAGGGCTCCAAAGGGACGCCGAAAGTCGAATACCTGCACGGACGAACGCGGGAAGCGGTGCCTGCCTGCACGGGTGGGGCGCTGAATCGACCGAAAAGGTGAAATACGGTGAATTCGGGTTCTGCGGCACGGACGAAGCGCCCAATCCGAAACAAAAAGAAGAAATCGAAAAACACAAACGTAGGTGGCTTCCAAAAATCGCTCGAGAAGATTCCCGTGCTGCAGGGAGCTGTCGCGGTGATCGTTCATCTGCCGAAAGGCTGCAAGGCGGAGAGTGAAGTCGAAAAGAGCGGCAAAAAGTAAAACTCGGCCGCCTCGTGTTTGACTATACGACGGTGGAGGGCGTCTATGCCGGCACGATCAAGACGTGGAAGCAGCTTGCTTGCAAACCAGGTAGCCGAAGGTGGCGCCGGCAACGACAAGCTGAAATGCGAAGTGGCATCCGAAGAAGAAGAGCGGATCACCCCCGTGGTGCGTCTCGACCACTCGGGCACGACGCACATCTTCAAGACCTTCCTCGAGCAGGTCAACACCGAACCGAATGATGGAAGAATATCAAGAAGAAATCGGTGGCAAGAAGACAGGCTGCGGGAATACGCTTCCCGAAGAAGCAGAGGCGTGGTCCGCCACCGTCGGAAGCCTGCCAGAACCAGCGTTGGCCGAAGGCCGCCGAAGTCGTGCGTCGGACCGAATCGGGTAACCCGGGCGTTGTCAAGCGCGTCAACGAAGTCGAAAGCAGTATCGGCTATGCCGATCTCGCTGTCACGCGTGAACTGCATTACTTCTCGGCAAAGTGCAAGGTTCATCCCACCGAATGCGGTGGCGAAAATGAAAAGGCACCGGAACCAAAGTCGGACTGCAGAAGCCCAAATTCTGGGCGGAGGTTCAGGACTCAGAAACGCCTGAAGCGTCCGGATTTTACGATCCATCTTCGGATGGAGATGTCGAAGCAGCGGCGAACTCTGCCTGCAACAGCACGGTTTACACGAACGAAGCGGGCAAAAAATTCCCGCCGGCAAACACGCGTGAACCGTGGAACGGCGCCAAGGCCGAACTCGTCGAGGAAAAGTACAGCATCTGCGGGTTGACGTATGACCTGGCGCTGAGGCAGTACAAGTACTACCCCGGAACGACCAAAGAAGAGGCCAGACCGTCCACGACTTCCTGCTGTGGGCAATGAACTCCAAAGCGGAAGGTGGCCAGGCTCTCGAGGAAGGCACCGACTACGAAAGACTGCCGCCCTCGATTATCAAAAAATCCAATAAAGGCATAAGCGAAATCGGATGGGAAATAGGGTAGGTGGTCGTCATTCTCGCGATCCGGAGAAGGTTCGCGTCGACGTAGCCTAGACGCAAGGAAGCATGCGACCCGGGCCGTCCCAGAAATGGGGCGGCCCGGCCGCTTTGTATTGATGGAGCGCCTGATCGATCGCTACGAGGAGCGAGATGCCCCCTTCTCGGTGTGGGTCGGGCACGTCGCCCGCGGCGTTGCGGTCGAGAACGTTCGCGGATAAGCCACGCCCATCGCGTGGGCGTCGCGCACCCTACGCAGCCGAGGAGACGACCCAGAAGACATATAAGCGTCCATAGTCGGGTATCTATCCGCGATGTTTGGGGCGCGACGTCCGATAGAGGGCCATAGAAGGGTCCCCGCAGAGCTGCTTCGCGGTGCGCCTGCCCACTAAAGACAAGGACGTCTCATTCGATGCTGCGTGCCCGCCACCTGCCGGCGCTTCGAATCTGCTTGCTGGTCGTCAGCGTCGTACTGTTGAGCGCGACGGCATTCGCGCTCGCCGCGAGCGCGGATCCGTTTCAGCCCGTCGCTTCCTCCTACTCGTACAGGACAGCCTCATTGCTGCCCGGTGTCGGTGTGTCCGCACCCGTCGTCCAGCCAGTCTCGAAGCGGCGGACGAAACACCACAGAAAATCATCGGCTTCTCGGCGGGCCATGTGCGCCGCCGCGGCACGCGCGGACAAGCGCAAGGCTCGTAAGGCCTGTGCCGGCAAGAAGCCCACAACCAGCGCAGCCAAGCCGAACGTCTCTCCCAAGCCGGCTGGTACGACATCGCCGTCCGTCGCACCCTCGGGCACTCCGGCGCCCGTGATCGGAGGTCCTCCCCCCGCGGAAGCGCTCACACTAGAGCCGGTCGCACCTACGACGCCGAGCGAACCGACCCCCCCGGTCGAAGAATCGAAGCCGCCCGTGGAAGAATCCAAGCCGCCGCTGGAAGAAGAAAAGATCAAGGAAGAAGAAAAAGCCAAAGAAGAAAAAGCAAAAGAAGAAAAGGCGAAGGAGGAAAAGGCCAGGGAAGTAAAGGCTGCCGAAGTAAAGGCAGCCGAAGAAAAGGCTGCCGAGGAAAAGGCCCAGGAAGAACAGACCAAAGAAGCAAAGGCCAGGGAACAAAAAGCGAACGAAGAAAAGGCCAGGGAAGCAAAGGCCGCCGAAGAAAAGGCAGCCGAAGAAAAGGCTGCCGAAGAAAAGGCTGCCGAAGAAAAGGCTGCCGAAGAAAAGGCCCAGGAAGAACAGACCAAAGAAGCAAAGGCCAGGGAACAAAAAGCGAACGAAGAAAAGGCCAGGGAAGCAAAGGCCGCCGAAGAAAAGGCCCAGGAAGAACAGACCAAAGAAGCAAAGGCCAGGGAAGAAAGGGCCGCACAGGAAAAGGCGCAGGAAGAAAAAGCGAACGAAGAAAGGGCCAGGGAAGTAAAGGCCGAAGAAGAAAAAGCCAGAGAAGAAAAGGCAGAGGAAGAAAAGGCGGAGGAAGAATCAGCCCCGTTTCGTTTTTTCTCGTCAACCAGCTTCTGGAATGAACAGGTGTCTGTGGATGCGCCGGTGGATCCGAGCTCGGCGGCGGTGGTGGGCGCCTTCGATGAAGAGATTGCATCGGAAGAGCAGGCTAGTGATGGGCCTTGGATCAATACCACGAAGTACAGCATTCCGGTGTATACGGTCCCCGCGGGTCAGCCGACGGTGCGGGTCCAGCTCGATAGTGTTGTGAACGCTCCGCTGTCTGCGGCGTGGAGCGCTGTTCCGCTGCCGCCCACGGCCCAACCCGCTGTTGGTACCGATGGTAGCCTCGTGGTGTGGCAGCCGAGCACAGATCAGCTGTGGGAATTTCACCAGCTGGTTCATGAAGCCGATGGCTGGCAGGCTAACTGGGGTGGCGCGATGCAGGACGTGATGTCTAACCCGGGTGTTTACGGGCCGGAAGCGTGGCCGGACGCCGAGACGTGGTGGGGGATATCCGCCTCTTCGCTGTCGCTGGTGGGTGGGTTGATCTCCCTTGAAGACCTCGAAAAGGGGCAGATCAACCATGCTCTGGAGATGGCGATCCCTGAACGTTCCGCCAGTGTTTATGCGTCGCCGGCTCAGCGTACCGATGGCAAATCCACGAATCCGCTCGCGCTGCCGGAGGGCGCTCATCTCAGGCTCAATCCCAGCCTCGATCTCGCGGCGTTGCATCTGCCGCGGTTGACGTTGATGCTCGCCGAAGCGGCGCAGCGTTATGGTATCTTCATCACCGATGGGTCCCACCCCGGCGCGGAGTTCTATGCACAGGATCCGACCCCGACCGGGACTAATCCCTACGCTGGCCCCAACGGCTACTTCGAAGGGAAGTACCCCAACGAACTCCTAGCGTCCTTCCCCTGGAGCCAGCTCCAACTACTCAAAATGGAACTACACAAAACGAAGTGAGCGGTGCTCAGATGCACAGCGCGAGGACGGCAGCGTCTTGGCGCGGGACACACCTGACGGCAGCTCGCCGTATAGACGTCCCCGCAAGGATCATCGGGCTGCCTCGGAGCCGCTCGCTGCACCACCGTCCGGTAACATAGGCTCTGCGCCGGTCGTCAACCAGTAGGCGGGACCGCCATCTGGGAGTTGGGAGCCTGAGCCGTGGCTGCGACGAAGACGCCGGAGCAGGATGCCTCGCTGCTCCGCACGCAGCTGCCGGCGGGCGATCGGCTCCGCCTGGGGCGCCCTGATCAAGCTGTACCAGCAGAACCCGAGGCACAGTACGATCCCACCAAGGATCGGCGGATGCTCGACGAGCATGCGATAGCCTGCGCGACGCACCATGGCGCTTACGCGGTAGCCCATGTAGTGGGCGCCTCGTCCCTCCTCCCAGCGCGCGCGAAACCAGGGCTGTGCCGATCCGCGTGTCTTGTAGTGAAGGACATTGAGCTCGGAGAGCACATGGACATTCCAGCCCCGTGCCCTGGCGCCGAGCTCGTCGATCCCGTCCCAGCCCATCGACTCGTGCAGGCCACCGATGTCATCGAGGCAGTCGTACCTGTAGGACTTGATCGCTCCATGCACCATCCGGCGGCTCACCCAGTCATAGACCCACTCGCCGTCTTGATTGACGAACACAATCCCCCCCACCACCCCTGCACGCGCGTCGACGTTGAAGGTAGCAGCGACCCATGCGAAGTAGTGCGAGGGGAAGAACAGGTCCCCGTCGAGCTTGACCACGAAGTCGGGGCGGGTCTCCAAAGATCTGAGGCCCCGATTGAATGCCCGCACGATCGGCGCCCCCCGCTCGCGACGGCCGGACGCTCGCGAGCGCGTGACGGTGATCCAGTCGTGCTCGGCGGCGTAACGGGACGCGATGTCGAACGTGTCATCGGTCGACCCATCGTCCACCACGACCCATTGCAGCGGCCGGTGCGTCTGCGCCAGCAGTGCCTCTGCCGTGCGTTCAAAATGCTGGGCCTCGTCCTTGACCGGGCTGATGACCGCGTAGCTGGACAGTTCGGACAATTTATGCTCCCGGCGGCGAGGAGAGTTGCTCGCGTTGCGCATGGATCGTTCCGTTCCCACCTGCGCCATCGACGAACTCGCGATGCCACAACTCGTAGATCATCAGCCTCCAGATGCCCTGAGAGTGATCCTCGACCCCCTTCGTGTGCTGATCGATCAGGGTGGCGACGCGATCAGGGCGGAAGTGTCCTCGCGCCCGTGCTGTCGGATCCAGTAGCACCTCTCGCGCGAAGCCTCCCAACTCGCCCCTCAGCCAGTCTGCCAGCGGTGGGTGAAAGCCACGCTTGGGCGCGTCGAGGATCTCGTCCGGCACCAATCCGCGTAGGGCGCGGCGAAAGATGACCTTCTTCTCCTGTCCCCGAATCTTTGCGGATGTCGGGAGGGAAGCCACAAATTCGACGAGCTCGTGATCCAGCAGCGGCGATCGGGCCTCGAGCGAGCAGGACATCGATGCGATGTCGACCTTGGTCAGCAGATCATCGGGAAGGTATGTGCGTACGTCCGTGTCGAGCATCTTGTCGAGGAGCTCCGTAGCGGACGCTTCCCGCCAGGCATCGGTGATCACCTCCTGCGCACGAGTGGCGCTGATGTACTCCTGAAACGAGTCGGTATATAGCCCGTCACGTCTGAGGCCGTTGAGGTGTGATATGTAAGCGAAGTACCGGCTGGCGGGGTCGAGCGGCAACGTCTCTGTCACGCGCCGGATGCGACTGGGCCAGCTGTCGATCCGCCCGTTTGCGGGGACCGCGGTCCCGATCCGCCCGAGCGCACGGCGTAACGACAGAGGCAGGCCCGAGACGCGAGCTGCGGCGAGATTCGCCACATAGCGCGTGTATCCCCCGAATATCTCGTCTCCGCCGTCGCCGTTCAGGGCGACGGTGACGTGTTGGCAGGTCACCTGCGAAAGGTAGAAGGTGGGTATCGAGGTGGCGTCCGCGAACGGCTCCCCGTGATGACGGATGATCTTGGGCAGCAACTCGATCGCGTTGGGTGTGACCATGAACTCGTGGTGATCGGTCCCGAAGCGCTCGGCGAGCATTCGAGCCTGGGGGAGCTCGTTCGCGTGCTCGCTGTCGAACCCGATTGAGAACGTCTTGACCGGCTGGGTGGACTCCTGGGCCATCGTGGCGACCACGGCGGCGGAGTCGATGCCCCCGGACAAGAACGCACCGAGCGGGACGTCCGCAATCATGCGTCGCCGCACTGCCGTCTTCAGGCGGGCGCGCAGCTCTTCGCAAATCTCCCGCTCATTCCCGATGTCTCGCTTGGGGGTGTAGTCAAGGCGCCAGTATGCCTCTGTCCGTGGTCGCCCATCTCGAAAAATCAGACGATGACCGGGGGAGAGCTTGCGCACGTCACGAAACGCGGTCAGGGGGGAGGGCACATAGCGAAGCGCGAGGTACATGTCCAGAGCTTCGTAGTCCACCGAGCGCGAGATCTGCCGATCCTCGAGCAGCGATTGAATCTCCGAGGCGAACGAGAGGACGCCGTCGCGCTCGGCGTAAAACAGCGGCTTCTTACCGAATCTGTCGCGGGCCAGGACCAGCTGACGCTCACGTGCGTCCCAGACGGCAACTCCGAACATGCCGATCAGCGAGTCCACGAAATCGGCGCCGACCTCCTCGTAGAGATGGACGATCACCTCGGTGTCGCTCTGCGTGGAGAAGCTGTGCCCTTTCCGCTCCAGGCGCTGTCTGAGCTCGCAATGGTTGTAGATCTCGCCGTTCAGGACGACAGCCACCGAGCGATCCTCGTTGAAGATGGGCTGGTCGCCGGACACGAGGTCTATGACCCTCAATCGCTGAATCCCCAATCCCACACCGTCGTCTATATGAACGCCGCGCGAATCGGGACCCCGATGCTCGATCGCGCCACACATCCGATGCAGAAGCTCCGCGTCGGGCCGTTGACCGTCAACCCTGATCTGACCGGCTATGCCACACATGCGGAAATCGCCTTTGCATCGACGGTAGTCACGAGGTTGCTCGCTGCTCACGCCAGGAACGCGCCTGGCCGACGATCTCGATCAGGCGGCGGCGGTCGCGACCGTTGATTCCGCCGCACACGAAGAACACGGCGACGTAGGCAACCGTGCCCGCAGATAGGCTGAGGAGCAGCCCGCTCGCGGAGGGATTCGCGTGCTCGGTCATGTTAGCCGCCGCGAAGCCGGCTGCGTAGGCGGCCATGAGAGCGAACCGCTCGCGCAGTGGCCACGTCGCGCCCAGTGGCCGGGTCAGGGAAGAACGCAGAGCGATCCTGCCCAGGACGACGACCGCCAGATAGCCGGCCAGCAGAGCAATCGCGGGACCGACGATGCCGATGCTCGGCGTGAGCACCACCAGCAGGGTCATCGTGATCACCAGACGCATGATCGAGATCACGCTGGTTCGGCCGGGTCGGTTCGTTGCCCAGAGCGCCTGGGTCTGGGTGACTGTGATCGAATTCAGTGCGGGATAGAACGCCAGCAACGCCAGCGCCGGCGCTGCGCGGCCGAAGCCCGGTCCGAAGATGTTGAGGACCGAATGGGCCGCGCCGCCGATTGCTGCCGCGATCAGCAGCATCCCGATCATTTCGTAGCGGATCGAGTCGATCAGGGCGCGGTCGAAGCCATGGCCATCCCCCGTGGTATGACGGCCGACGAGCGTCGGATAGAGGACTTCGCTGATACGGTTGCTCGCCTGCTGGAGCCGCTGCGGGATCGTCTGAGCGCGGCTGTACGCGCCCACTACGGCTACGGGCGCCACCATACCGAGAGCCCATATGCCCCCCTGCTGGCTGACGCCCCTGCGATCTGGCCCGGAGTGGCCTTCAGGCCGAAGCGCAGCAGGTCCGGCAGGACTCGCAACCCGGCGCGATATTCCTCCCGGCTCAGACGCGCTCGAACAAACTGGCCGCACCGCGATCATGCGATGGACGAGCGAGGTGAGCGATCCGCCGATCGTCGCGATCACGAGCCCCCAGACCGACCGCCAGGCGAAACCGACGGCCATCGCGATCACGATGAAGCTGAGCACTTCGTGCAGGCGCACCCAGAAGATCTGACGGCCGGCCACGAAGGCCGAGAGGATCGAGTCGATGTTCCAACCGGTGTTCGTGACGATCGCATAGCCCGCGATGCTCACGAAGGTGGGGACGACCAGCTCGGGAGCGTTGAGTGGCCCGCGGAAGACGAACCAGCAGACCACCGCTACGAGTGTCGCCACCACCGCGGTCAGTCCCGAGGAGAACGTGAAGACGGCGGCAAAGAGCTGCGTAACGCGTGGGTGGCGCGGGGGCAGCGCCGTGATCTCCTTGATGAGGGCCTGCTGCTCCTTGACGGTCGAGAGGACCCACAGCGCGGCCACCGGGGCCGAGACGAGCGCGAACTGGCCGATGATCCGCACACCGTACAGGCGGGAGGTGAGGATCGTCGAGACGACTCCGAGGACAGCTACGGCGAAGAAGCTGAGGGTGCCGAAGGCGAACCCAGAGCGGTAGGTGGCTCGCTGGGCGGTGGGCTGAGGGTTGCTCGGTGGGTCTGGGGTCTGCTGCGGTCATGTACGCTCCACCAACGTGCAAAGGGTGGTGCGTCCTTGCGGTCGCGGGTCCGATTCAGGATCGTGGTGGCGCCTGCGTCATCATCGACGGAAGTTTGAGGCCGAACGGACCGTTTAGATGCCGTACTGCCCAGTCAGATCAAGCATTGAAAGCCGGCCCCACCATCGGACGGGCGCTCGGTTTATACAGCTCATGCATGCCCCCACTCAAGCCAAGGAACCATCGCCCGTCGATACTCGACGAGCCGGACCAATCGATTCAGGGTGTCTTCGAGCCGCCTAGCGGCTTTGTCGTGTCTGCGATCGGACGCAGCAAGCTGCTTATCTGCGCGTTTGCCGTAGTGATTGCTCTGCTTGGCGCCGGCTACGGACTCTCGCGCAAGAGAACGTACACCGCCTCGGCGACTCTGCAGGTGGGCCAAGTCAACCCGAACTCTCCGGGATTCTTCAGCTACGTCAATTCGGCGTCTGCGCTTGCGACTGCCTTCAGCCGCTCGGTTGGCGCGGAACCCGTGCTTGCCACGGTGCAGCAAAAGCTCAAGATTGCGCCGGCTAAGGCGGTCGCAAGGCTTTCCGCCGACGCCGATCCCACAAAGCCCTGCGTTCCGCGTTATCGCCACGGGGCCGACGGAATCCGGGGCTATCCAGCTGGCAAACGTCGCCGCGAACGCGGTCATTGCGTACGAGAGCCAGAGCAACAGCGCCAACCCGGAGGCTGCGTCGCTGCTACACGAATACAGCGTTGCATCGCTTCACCTTGGAGCACGCTGTAGCGAAACTCGCAGAACTCGAATCTTCACTCGGAGTCATGGTTCGCCCCAGCCCTCGCGCGCGAGCGTATTTGCTGCTGACAAGGCCGCGAGAGACACCGCAGAGGCCAGGCTCAAAGCGATCGATGCGGCGTACACCGCCGCCGTCACGAGCCAGGCGCCTCGCAGCGGGCTCGTGTCTCTTCTGGCCGGCGCCACGAGCGCCAGCGACGACCGGAGTTCCAAGGTCGAGATCTTTGGCTTTATCGGGCTCTGGCTGGCATCGTCATCGGCTGTGTCGGTGGCGGTTCTGCGCGAGCGGCGTCGAATTCGGCCGTCTCACCGCAGGCGTGGAGGCCGAGATGCAGAGGTCCGCGCGAAGCCTGATGGCCGTACGCGCGGTTTGGCGTCCCGCCTCGGTACGCGTGGGTTCTGCTGGGATTGGTGGCGCTGGCCTTGACGCCCGAGGTTGCCCCTGGCAGGCTGCACGGTCATTGGCTGATCCTTACTTCCCGTGCTGATCGTCGCAGGCGTGCTGATCGTGCGCAAGCTGTGGGAGCTCCCGCCAGCCGTTGACGATGTGCGCGAGCGATCGTACTTACGATCTTTTCTGGCGCCTGGCATCAGATCGGATTGGGTGGCCTGCCGTTTGATCGACTCTTGGTCGTGATCGTGCTGCTCAGTTCCTCCTGCGGGCTCCCGGTGTCGCGCATGTGCCGCCCCTGCGAGGTCCGCAACGTGCATCTTGCTGATGTGCCTGGCTGTGATCTACGCACTGGCATCTGCCGTTGCAGCGGGGACGCTGACCAATGAAGCGAGCTTCCTATCGCTGATCGACCAGTTCGGGGTCGTGCCATTCTTGATGTTCCTCCTGGCGCCGGCTGTCTTCGTCGGGACAACGCGAACGCAACATGCTGCTCGCAACGCTTGTGGGCGCTTGGCGCGTACCTCGGGTTCACAGCGATCTTCGAGTCCCTGGGACCGCACATGTCCTCGTCTTCCCGCGGTATATCTCCAAGTTGACGCAGTCACACCCCGGTGAACGGGCCGGCGGCCCCTTTCAGAGCTCTGTTGCCGAGGGCTTTGCCACCTTCGGCTGCGCGGTCGCTGCAGCGATCGCGTTTGCTCAGTGGCGCGGGCGCGCAGGCGCTATCTGGCTGCTGTCGTCGCTGTGGTCTGCATCTTTGGATGCTTCTTGACGCTTGAGCGCGGTGTGTGGATCGCTGCGGTGGTCGGGCATCAGTGGTCATGGCTCTCGTCACGCAGACGGGGCGACGCTGGCTCATTCCTGGGACTCATTGCTTGCGCGTTTGTGATCGGGGGGGCGCTGCTGCTCTCATCGGCGCTCGCGAGCAAGACATCGGCTCGGGTCAACGACCAGATGAGCGTGTGGGATCGTCAGAACCAGACGTCCGCAGGCCTGCGGATGCTCGAGGCCAAACCACTTTTTGGTTTCGGATGGGATCGCTACACGAGTGATAGTCTTGAGTATTTCCGACAATCCCCAAACTATCCCCTGGGAGGCTACAGCACGCCTGAAAAGCCGCTGCCGCTTCACGACACTTATCTCTCCTACGCGGTCGAACTCGGACTGATAGGGGCGTCGCTGTGGCTGATCGCGCTGCTCTGGGGCATAGGGTCTGGAGTCTTCAGTCGTGGGCAGGTCGATCTACGTCCATGGAAGCTCGGCCTGATGGCGATAATGGTGTTCTTTCTCGTGGTTGCTCTCTTCAATCCCTTTCAGTCGGCGTTTACGTTGCTGCTGTTATGGGTCTGGTCGGGAGTCGCGTGGGGTTGCGTTCCGCCATCGGCGCAGGAGCGTCGAACAACAAAGATGGTTGCGCTAACGAGGAGTGATGCTGCGTGGGCCCCCGCTTAAGACGGGATGGCTCTTCCTACCTTCTTTATCATCGGAGCGCCAAAGGCGGGTACGACAAGTTTTCATTACTACTTGAATCAGCATCCGCAAATCCAGATGTCGGCAGTTAAGGAGCCAAGCTTCTTTGCACCCTCCTCTAACCCTCCCGATGCAAGGCGAAGCATCAATCGTCTCGACCAGTACGAACAGCTCTTTGATCCGGCAGTTGGAGTGCGCGGCGAGGCTTCAACGAACTACGCAGAATATCCGTTTCGTCAAGGTGTGCCGGAAAGGATCAAAGAGCTTGTGCCGGAGGCGAAGTTCGTCTACCTTGTGCGTGATCCAATCGACCGCACCATGTCGCACTATCATCATCTGGTTGCAGACGGTGGCGAGCGCAGATCGCTAGAGGAGATCTTCAATGATCTCTCGGATCCACGCACGCCCTGTATATGCGCCAGCCTCTATGCATTGCAGCTCGAACTTTACCTACGTGACTTTCCGCAGGAGAGGATATGGTGATCGACCAGTCCGAGCTTCTCACAGATCGACGATCGACGCTTCGCAAGGTATTTGCTTTCCTGGCAGTCGACGACAGCTTCGATTCTTCGCAATTTGACGTCGAATTCCTCAAGGGCAGTGAACATCGTATCTATCCTCCTGGTCTTGCGCGCTTTGTCGGGCTTACCGTGCGCCCGCGCTCGCGGTGGCTTCCGCCACGCATTCGACGGTTTCTCCGCCGTTCTGCGGAGCGGATTCTCTGCCTCCGCTTGAGATATCGGTGCTTGACGAGCGAGTTGCGCTCTCGGCTCGAGGAGTTCTATGCGGGGGAAGTCGAGCGACTGCGCGCTCTTACCGGCAAAACATTTCCGACTTGGAGCGTCTGATCGGCGTGTCCGGTAGAGTCTTGGTAACTGGGGGGGCGGGCTTTATCGGCTCGCACTTGGTCGATGCGCTGCTGGCCGAGGGAGCAGACGACAGTGATCGACGACCTGTCATCAGGAGATGCTCGACGGGTTCGGCCGACGCCGAGCTTTATCGCATCGACATAACAGACCGCGAGGCTTTGGATGCAGTGTTGTCGACAGAGTGCAAACCGCAGGCGATTTTCCACCTTGCGGCCCAGTCGAGCGTGACCGTTTCGGTCAAAGATCCCGCCCGTGACTGTGCTGTCAACGTGCAGGGCACTCTGAACGTGTTGGAAGCGGCCACGCGCCATCGCGCTCCTGTTGCCTTCACGTCGACCGGAGGGGCGCTGTATGGCAACGAGGCGCCGATCCCGACCCCCGAGGACCGCATACCGGCGCCGCTCGCTCCGTATGGAGCCTCGAAGTGGGCTGGAGAGGCATACATCAGGACATGGTCGGCATCTTCCGGTGTTCCCCATGCCGTGTGCCGTCTCGGTAATGTGTATGGCCCCCGTCAAAGTCCCCATGGCGAGGCTGGAGTGGTCTCGATCTTCACCCACCATCTGCATACCGGGCGATCGCCGAAGGTTTTCGGATACGGCAAGCCAACCCGCGACTATGTGCACGTGCTGGATGTCGTGAGCGCCCTGCGTGCAGCCTCCGGAACCGCGGGAACCTTCAATGTCGCCACCGGAGTGGAGACCGAGGTCATGGCGGTGTGGGATACGCTGGCACGGGCGTCTGGCTCTCACGTCGAGCCAGAGCTTGCACCACTGCGAAAGGGAGAGCTGGAGCGCAGCTGCATGGATCCGTCGCGAGCTCGCCGTGAGCTGGGTTGGGAGGCGCAGATCCCTTTGGAGCAGGGCCTGCGCGATACCTACAAGGCCCTGATCGATGAGTTCGAGCATGAAGAGTAACCGTCGACCAGCGAGAGCAACCGAGACCAATTCCCCACTACGAGACAGGCAATCAATGAGTGCTATCACCCGATCCATCAATAGGGCTCTCGGGCAAGCAGTTGGAGTGCAGCTCGTACCCGCACATGCGCGACGAGTCGCGTTGGATGGTCGACTGGTTCGCCAGGCTTGTCCATTTCAATAGCCTTGTCGAGAAGATCGCCGCGGTCGACGGCGATGTCGTCGAGTGTGGCGTGGCGGATGGCGCGAGTCTTGCCGCTCTGGCGAGCCTGCTGAAGATCTATGGTCAGACTCGCCAGGTTTGGGGATTCGACTCGTGGGCTGGGCTTCCGGCCCCCAGCGATGCTGACGTCGGCGACGCCAGCATCGCTGAGGGCGGAATGTTTTCCCAGTCCAGCACCGCCAAGGTCCGCGACGAATTGCTCGCCTACGGCCTGACTGGCAAGAGATCGCAAAATCCGTCAAGCTCGTGCCGGGCTTTTTCTCCGAAACGTTGCCGAGCTACAGTGGGCGCATTGCATTGCTTCATGTGGATGTCGATCTCTACCAGTCCTACTTGGATTGCCTGACAAATCTCTGGCCGCATGTCGAAGAGGGCGGGGTAGTGGCTTTTGACGAGTACGGCGAAGACGACACGTGGCCCGGTGCGCGGCGTGCGGTTGATGAGTTTCTGGCGACACAATCCGTAGACGTCGCAGAGATGCGCCACGACGAGATCTCTGGCAAGTGGTGGATCATGAAGGGCGCGTGAGGATTATCCGAGCTCCTGGCGCGCCATGTCGAGCATCGACGGCGTTCCGATATCGATGACCGGTGCCGCCAAGTGGTGCGCGCGATTCTCTCTCCCCGCTTCAATGCGGTCGGGAACACGTCGTGACCGAAGTCGAGCATCAGGTCCGCCGGTACATCTCCTAGGAGTTGTGGATCGACCATGTACAGCCCCGCGTTGACATACGCCTCGCCGTCGGAGTGTGAGATGGTTTTCTCTTGGAAGGCGCTCACCAATCCGTCGGGCGCGATCTCGACGGTGCCCTTGCCCTCGATCTCTGCAGTCCGGTAGACGGTGAGGGTCACCACGGCCCGCGCGCGGTCGTGTGTCTCGGCCACGGCGGCGATCGGCTCGTTGACGACCACGTCGCCATACAGCACCACGAACGCCTCCTCCCCGAGCAGCGGTAGGGCATTACGAACCCCGCCCGCCGTGCCGAGCAGCTCCGGCTCGACGACGACCTCCAGATCGTCGGCCTGCGGATGGCCGGCGACGAAGTCCTCGACCTGATCGGCCAAGTGGTGGGCGTTGAGCACGATGCGATCGACGCCCCCGTTCTTTAGGTAGCGGATCTGCCGGGCAAGCAGCGGCTCGCCGTCGAGCTCGACGAGGATCTTTGGTGTGGTTCGGCCGAGCTTTCCCAGGCGGGTGCCGCGTCCGGCCGCGAGGATCATCGCGTTCACCGCCGCGACCTCACACCACCCACGGACGAGCCTCGGCGAAGCGGGTCTTGAAGTAGTCCACGAGGATGTGGTTGACGATCAGATGGACATCCTCGACGACCCCGTAGTGATCTGAGGGTACGACGAGCGCGATGTCGGCGAGCTCGGCCGCTGTGCCGCCGTCGAAGCCGAGCAGCCCGACGACCTCGGCGCTGCGCGAGCGCGCGTAGTGCATCGCCTTCAGCACATTCGGTGAGTTGCCGCTCGCCGATACGACTATCAGCACGTCGCCGGCCTGGACGAGGTTGGTCAGCTGCTCGGAGAACACGTTCTCGTAGCCGAGGTCGTTGGCGAGGGCGGTGATGATCGCCGCGTTGTCGTTGAGGCTGACGATCCGGAAGCGCTTCATGTTCGGCCCGATCGTGTTCTTTGCAAGATCGGCGGCCATGTGACTCGCCGTGGAGGAGCTGCCACCGTTGCCCAGCACGAACACTTGCTTGTTGTTGTGGTAAGCACGAAACAGCGTCTCGCCGAGCGCGTTCATTTGATCCCGTGGGAAGCGCCTCGACGGCCGCCTGAAGGCGACTCAGGTACTCGTCTAGGTGGCCCTCCATCATGGCTGTCATGAGGTCCTGTCCAGGAGGGTTATCTCGGTGCCGCGTGCGGCAAAGTGAAACGGCACCTCACGCATGTCGCTGAGCGCCGCGCGTACCTTCGGCTGGTGCTCTGGCAGGGCCATGATGAGCAGGAAGCCACCGCCACCGGCTCCCAGCAGCTTGCCCCCGATCGCGCCCGCCTCCCGAGCCTGTCCATACCAGTCGTCGACCTGGGCATCGCTCAAACCGGCGACCAGTGAGCGCTTGAGCTCCCAGTTGCGGTGCAGCAGAGAACCGACGTTCTCGACGTCTCCCCGGCCCAGCGTCTCGCGCATCTCGTATGCGAGGTCGCGCATCCCGAGCAGCGCCGTGGTGGCGCTGCCGGCGACGATCGCCTCGCGCTGTCCGCTGAGCACGTCGGCAGGCCGCCCGCTGACGACCTGTGTAGAAGAGCATCAGCGAGCGGTGCAGGCGCTCCAGCGTTTGTGGCGGGCAGACGATCGGCTCGACCCGAACGCCGCCTCCGCGGGGCATGAACTCGAGGAAGTTGAAGCCTCCCTGGGCCACGGCATATTGGTCCTGGCGGCCGATCGGCTTGCCCAAGATCTCGATCTCGATCTGCGAGGCTTCCTCGGCTAAGTCGATCGGCGAGCGGAATATGCCCTGGTAGGCGTACAGCGCGTTTAGCAGCCCGACCGTCACGGCGCTGGAAGAGCCGAGCCCTGTGCCCTGGGCGGGTACGTCGGCCAGGGTGACCACGTCGAGACCTCTCGGCAGTCCCGTCAGGCGCAGGGCCTCTCGTACAAGCTCGTGCTCGACGTCGTTGGCGGTGGGAACGATCTCGGTCCTCGAGTAGCTGACCCGCAGGTCGCTCTCGAAGCGGGGGGCGACGATCACGTGGATCCACTTGTCGATCGCACTGGAGACGACGGCGCCGCCGTGCTCGTCGCTGAAGTCGGCAAGGTCGGTGCCCCCCCCGACGAATGACACGCGTAGGGGGGTCTTGGAGATGATCATGCTCTTGAGTCCTTCGCCGGCACCAGCCAACAAACGTTTGCATTGCCGGTGATCTTGTGGAGGACGCCCAACGGTGCGGCTAGGCTGACGGCGATGCCTCGGGCCCAAGCTATCCCTGCACCGCAGCGAAATCGGGCGATCCGCTGGGTGTTCCTCGACCGCGACGGCACGCTGAACGTGAAGCCGCCAGACGGCGAGTACATCGAGCGTCCCGAGGCGCTGGAACTGCTGCCGGGCGCAGCGAAGGCCGTGAGAATGCTCAACCGCGCCGGGCTGTGGACGGGCGTGGCTACCAACCAGCGAGGTATCGCGCTCGGTCGAATGACCATCGAGGGTCTGGATGCGGTCCATGAGCACCTCAGAGACCTGCTGCGTCAGGAGGGAGCGTTCGTCGACGCCATCTACGCATGCCCGCATCAGATCGGTGAGTGCGAATGTCGCAAGCCCCATCCGGGCCTGCTGCTGAAGGCGCAGAGCGAGCATCCCGCCCTCGACTTTGCCCGCGCCGCGATCGTGGGCGATTCCCCCAGCGATATGCAGGCTGGCAGACGGCTTGGACTGATGACGGTGTTGATCTCTGAGAGAGAGAGAGCCAGACCGGGGGGTTGCGATGCCGATCACGTGGTCGGAGATCCCGTTCAAGCGGCAAGCATGCTGATCGCGGGGCCGTGATCATACGCGGCGCGACTACAGCCTCGGGCGGGTGGGTAGAATGCTCTTCTACGATGCTCTTCTACGGCGGCTAAACGATGCTGGCTAGGATTCTTCGCTCTGTGCTCGCGCTGGCCTGCGTGTCCGCCGCGATAGCGGGCTGTGGCGGATCTGCGGGGGCTTTGCCGGTCGGGAGCACGTTGGCTGGCGGCAGGAGCGCAGGTGACGCTCACTCGTCGAAGACGTCGGCTCCTTTCCGTTTCTTCTCGCCGTCGAGTTTTTGGAACAAGCCCTTGCCTGCGGATGCGCCGTTGGATTCGAGCTCGGCTGCGATAGTAGCCGCCTTCGACGCGGAAATCGAGGTGCAGGAGCAGGCTGGTGATGGGCCTTGGATCAATACAACGAAGTACAGCATTCCGGTGTATACGGTCCCCGCGGGTCAGCCGACGGTGCGGGTCCAGCTTGATAGTGTTGTGAACGCTCCGCTGTCTGCGGCGTGGAGCGCTGTTCCGCTGCCGTCCACGGCCAAACCCGCTGTTGGTACCGATGGTAGCCTCGTGGTGTGGCAGCCGAGCACAGATCAGCTGTGGGAATTTCACCAGCTGGTTCATGAAGCCGATGGCTGGCAGGCTAACTGGGGTGGCGCGATGCAGGACGTGATGTCTAACCCGGGTGTTTACGGGGCGGAAGCGTGGCCGGACGCCGAGACGTGGTGGGGGATATCTGCCTCTTCGCTGTCGCTGGTTGGTGGGTTGATCTCCCTCGAAGACCTCGAAAAGGGGCAGATCAACCATGCTCTGGAGATGGCGATCCCTGAACGATCCGCCAGTGCTTATGCGTCGCCGGCTCAGCGTACCGATGGCAAGTCCACGAATCCGCTCGCGCTGCCGGAGGGCGCTCATCTCAGGCTCAATCCCAGCCTCGATCTCGCGGCGTTGCATCTGCCGCGGTTGACGTTGATGCTCGCCGAAGCGGCGCAGCGTTATGGTATCTTCATCACCGATGGGTCCCACCCCGGCGCGGAGTTCTATGCACAGGATCCGACCCCGACCGGGACTAATCCCTACGCTGGCCCCAACGGCTACTTCGAAGGGAAGTACCCCAACGAACTCCTAGCGTCCTTCCCCTGGAGCCAGCTGGAGCTGCTGAAGATGGAACTACACAACAAGAAGCTCGTCCTCCGTCGGAGGCGAGAAGCGTCGCGCCGCCGCCGGCTCGCTTCCAGGCATCGGCGTCGCCACGGATGAGAAGACACAAGAGTCCTCGTCCGAAGGCCGAGGAGCAGCTGATCCTGTTGAGTGCGGGCACGGCGGCTCGCAGGCAGGCCGCATCTGGGCAGATCGAGGAGCTTGTGGCGATGGTGGACTGGTCGCTGATCGCCAATCTCCTGTATGGGAGAAGATTGCTGTCGCTGCTGGGCCCGCGTCTGGTTGAGCTCGCTGGAGACCGGGCTGGTGATGAGTTCGCGACGAGGGTGACACAGGCTTTGGATGCCGGTCGCCGGCAGGGTGTATTCCTGCAGGCAATCGCCGCGCGCGTGATGGCGGCGCTTGCCGATGCTGAGCTCCGCTGCACGGCACTGAAGGGGCCGGCGCTGAGCGAAGCTCTCTACGGCGATCCGGGACGGCGTCCATCGAGTGACATCGATCTGCTCGTTGCGCGAGAGCGGCTGCGTGATGCCGTAGAGGTCGTACGCACGCTGGGCTATCGAGCCCCAACCGACTACATCGATGAGCGCGGGCTGCCCTTGCTGCACTTCGCCCTGGCCCACGAGCGTGACCAGCTTCCGCCGGTGGAGCTCCACTGGCGCATACACTGGTATGAGCAAAGCTTTGCGAGCGAGAGGCTACTGGCGCCCAGCGGCGAGCTTACAGGCGCCTGGCGACCCGCTCCGATCGACGAGCTCGCGGCATTGTTGCTGTTCTACGCGAGGGACGGCTTCATCGATCTGCGGCTTGCCACCGATCTTGGCGCATGCTGGGACGCTTTTGGCGCGAGTCTAGACCGAGGTGCGCTCGACGAATCGATTCGTGCGTATCCAGTGCTGGAGAATGTTCTTCTGGTGGCTGCGAAGGTGGCCGAGCAGACGGTAGGCCTGCCATTTGATCGACTCACTGAACACAAGGTGAAGCTCGGCAGCCGCGGTCGCATCGCAATGCGGCTGGCAAGTCCTCATCCCCACGTCAGCCTGTCTCAGCTCTATGCCGACATGAGCCTGATTGATGGGCTGTTGGCTCCGCGGGGAGGCTTCAGGGCGTTCATTGGACGCCAGGTGATCCCCCCTAGCGAGGTTCTGCGCGAACAGGCACGGAAGGCGCAAAGGCAGCGAGCGACCTCGAGGTTGGGCAACGGCGCGCGAGTGCTCGTCCGGTACGGGCTGGCAATGACCCGCTTGCTTCGAACCTCTTAGTTCACAGCCGCAAGCGCATCGTTGACCGTTCAGGGTGAGGGATCACCACGAGCACATCGTTTACGGGGTGAAGGCTTGTAGCGGGGGTTTCTCATGTAGCGGAGTCCGTAGGACGGAGCGGAATGAGAAACCCCCGGCGCATCGTCTGACGGGGTCTCACCGGCGGCGTGGCACGGTCAGCCGGCTGGTGGTCAGTAGCTCCCCATCGGTGTCGCTGACGAGCAAGTCTTCGCCGTCGGCGAGGGAGAGGTCGAGCGTGGCGGTGACGTACTGGTAGGCGCTCCCGTCGGGCATCGGGATCGCGCGCCCAAAGATGCGCAGGCGCAAATCGGAGCGGATGAAGCGGATGAACTCGATCCGGCCGTGCTCGGGCCAGCCGGTGGGGATCTCGCCGGGCGGGCGGGGTGCGCGCAGCTTGGTGGTGGTGCTCTGCTCAGGGGTGCAACCGCCGCTGGCCTTGTAGCGGTGCTGACTGTTGTGGAAACCCTCGAACGCGAGCGTGCGCTCGATGAGATGAGGCAGTCCGTCGAAACGCTCTTGGCGGAAGAAGCGCTGCTGGAAGGTGTTGTTGAAGTGCTCGATCGTGCCGTTGCGCCACGGTTCGCGTGGCGGGATGAACACGAGCGTGACCTGCTGGTGCAGGCAGACCCGCACGACCTCTCCCAGGCCGGTCGGTGAGACGAACGGGCCACCGTTATCCAGCTGCAGGCGTCCTGGCAGCCCATGGCGCTCCCAGAGGGCGTAAAGCGCGCCGAGCACGCGCTGATCACCGCGGTCGGTGATGATCTCGATCCCGGCGTGATGGGTGGCCACGTCGATCTGCGTGAGCGCGTGAAAACGCACACCGCCGTCCAGATGACGCGGCCCGACGAGGTCGGCCTGGACGACGTCCCCGACACGCTTGGCCGCCGGCGCGGGGTAGGGCAGACCCTTGGAGGTCCGCCTGCGACTCACGCGCCCCGACCGTGTCACGCCGGCGCGCGCGAGGATCTCCTCGATCGTACGCACTGGCGGCACCGGTCCACCGAGCTTCTGTAGCTCCCACGCGATCGCCTCAGAACCGATCTGCGCCCACGGGTTCTCCGCCAGCCGCTCCCGTACCGCGAGCACCCGAGCCTCGAACCTCCTCGCTCGTACGGTTCGCCACCCGTTTGGGTGCCCTGGAGCGGCCATCCGCCCAGCACGCATCGTGCGGGTCATAGCGCGCCGCCCACTTCGCCACCCACTGCCTCGTGCGCCCAAGATCCGCCGCGATCATCTCCGGTGACTCGCCCGCCAACCGCCGCCGCGCCGCCTCGCGGCGCAATGCCACCTCCACCTCCGACATGCACACCTCCACGCTCGCTCAACAAGAGCGCGCGAGGGTGCCACGCCACACCCGATGTAAACGATGTGCTCGCGGCTCAAACACCAGCCGCGTAAACGATGTGCTTGCGGCCGTCACTTTAGTAGTGCTTTGGTAGGTTGTCACTCTTGTTGTGGTGGCCGGTGGAGGGGTAGTTGGTCGAGGTTGATGGTTTGTTGGCAGGTGGTGCAGCGGCCGGTCCAGCACTTGAAGAGTGGCTGGAACAGGAGGACTGCCTGTGGGAGGGTCAGGCCGGCCGCTGGGCTTTTGGGTTCAGTCGCTCCAGGGTGAGGAAGCCGTGCGCGGCGGTGACGAGCGCGGTGTGGTGGTACCAGCCGAGCCATGAGCGGCCCTCGTAGTGGTCCAGGCCGAGCTCGCCCTTGAGTTGTTTGTAGTCCAGCTCGATCTTCCAGCGCATCCTCGCCAGGCGCGCGAGTTGCTCGGGCGGTGTGTCGGCTGGGAGGTTTGAGATCCAGTAGTCGGTGGGGTGCTCGTGGTCTTCGGGCCACTCGCAGATCAGCCACTCCTCGATGGGGCTCCTGCTCTGCCCCGTTTTCCCAGCGCTTCAGCGCCCGCACCCGCAGAAAACAGAACCGCGAGGTGACGGGTTTCCCGTCCGGGCCCGTCACTGAATGTGACGGTCTGGCAAGTTCTCCGGCGCGAGCCGGCGATGAGCTCCTGCACGGGCTCGGGTTTGCGATCGGGACGCAGCCGTGTTCGTGCCCGGCCGGTCTTCCCGGCACGCTCGGGCAACGAGAACACCGTGTCCGGGGCGAACACGCTCGCGGTCTTGTCGACCGAGAACACATACTCGAAACATGCGTCATCGAGTTCCTGGCGTAGCTGGGTGTTCTTGCCATACGCCTCATCACCCAACACCGGCGCCCTTTCGATATCCCACCCGCCAGCCCGCTCGATCAGCTCCTTCCCCAGCACGGGCTTGGTCTTGAACTCGATCTCTGGCGGGATCTTCGCCCGCCGGCGGCGCTCGGGGTCCTCGCACCACTCCTCGGGTAGATACAACGCCCACCCCAACGGGACCGTGCCATTCGCGCCCACCGCGTGCACGGACACACCGATCTGACAGTTACCGATCTTCCCCAGCGTCCCCGAGTACTGACGCTTGACCCCCGGCGAATGCTTCCCGTCCTTCGGGAACCCAGTGTCATCGAGAACCCACGCCTCCACATCGATCCGCGGCACGACCCGCTCTGCCACCGCACGCACCACCAATCGCCGGATCCCACGTGCTCACCGCCAAGAAATTCTGCAAGCTCTCATAGTCCGCCTCACCACCCAGCCGCGCGACCATCGGCTCAAGCGACTTACGAGCACCATCCTCGATCAACCCACGCAAATACACCCCGCCATTGACCAACTGCACCGGCCGATTCACAGCCCCAGCCAACACCTCACCCGCGAACGCCTCCAACCGCCCGGCCACCGCCGAGGGACCATCCACCTCTACCGACGAATCCGCTACCGCCACAGCCGCCATCATGACCTCCTCGCGTCGAACAATCAACGCCAGAAGGATTCGCCACGACCACCACAACTCCTACAAAAAACCTACCAAAGCACTATTAGTAACCGTCCGAAAACTCTCAGGGGTGTTGGAGTTGGTGGCGTCGGCGGTACCAGAGCAGGGCGCAGGCGAGTTGGATGAGGCCGAGGTAGTTGACGGGGTTCTTGTCGTGGCGGATGAGCAGCGCGCGGCACTTCTGCAGCCAGGCGATGGTGCGCTCGACGACCCAGCGTCGTGCGGGATTGGTCTTTCGGCCCCAGCCGTCGAGCTTCTCCTCGCCGATGCGGCGGATGTGCGCGACGTACCCGCCAGCGGCACAGGCCGCTCTGCCGGTTGGGTTGTCATACCCCTTGTCCAGGCAGAGGTTCTGGATGAGCGTCTCGGGGTCCGGGCGTGCAATCACGACCGCGTCGATCGTCAGCGCCAACAGCTTGGTGTCGTGCACGTTGGCGCCAGCGATCACAGCCCCGAGCGGCCCGCCGTGCTGCTCCACCAGGGCGCTCTTCTTGGTGCCCATCTTGGCTCTGTCAGTGGGGTTTTGGCCTCTGGCGATCCCCGAGCAGGCATGGCAGCCGGTCCAGGACTATTCCCAGGGACGGGGAGGCACAGATCGCCGAGCAGGCCGTCAAAGGCAAACGGCTGATCGTGCGTCGCACAAGGCTGATCGGCCCGCAGGCCGAGCTCTGGCCGGACTGGCGCTACTTCCCATTCCTGGACCAACCGCACCGACCCCCTCGAGGTCGTCGAGGCTGAGCGCCGCCAGCACGCCGTCGTGGAGCTCACGATCCGCGACCTCAAAGACCAAGCCCTCGCGCACTTCCCCTCCGGCAAATTCAACGCCAACAGCGCCTGGACAGTGATCGCCGCCATCGCGCACAACCTGCTGCGATGGACCACACTGATCGGGGCTCTCCGGTGAGACCGTCCGCGCCGCGCGCACCATGCGCCGCCGGCCGCTCCGGATGCCCGGCCGGCTGACCCGCACCGGCCGCCAATGGACACTTCACCTTCCTGCCCGCTGGCCCTGGTAGGGAGACTTCACCCGTGTACTCGCAAGGATACGAGCACTACCAGCAGCGCACTGAAACGCACCCAGCCAGCAAAGACCACCACACAGGACCGCCGCCAACCACGGCGATCTGACCATGCCAAAAAACACCCCACGGACGCATCCGAAGGAACATCGGCCACCCCCACGCTCCCACAACGCCGCCCGAGCACCCGAGAACCCCACCAACCCCACCAACCCCGCCAGCTACGCCACTACCCGGTGGATCCAGGCTTAGCGCGGGGTGCAGCGATAGATGTCCTCCCCGCGCTGCCGACCCCTGCTGCGCAGTAGAAAGCGCCACTGCAGCTCGGGGGGCAGACGGTTGGCGTAGGGGATGCGCTCGACGATGAAACCGCCTGCGCGCAGGCGGTCGATCGCGTCGCTCCCATAGATGCGCACATGGTTGTGCTGGCCGTACACTGCGGACCGCTCCGCGGGGGTCTTTATCTCGGGGCTTTCGTATGTGGTACCCCGGGTGTGGTCGACGGGTATCATAATCAGCGCTTGGCCTGTAGGGCTCAGAACACGGCGAAATTCGCGGGCGACCTGAGTATCCTCGACGATGTGCTCGAGTACGTGGCTACAGAGAACGAGATCGAAGCTCGCATCTTCAAAGGGCAGGTCCCTGGCATCGAGCTGGACATCGACGTGCGGTCCGGGTTGCAGATCGCCGGTCGTATAGATCAGCTCGGGCTTGCGACGGAGGCGCGGGTAGATGGAAGGCTCGGGCGCCAAGTGCAACACTCGCCCGCCGGCATCGAGCACGTCGGTCTCGTTTTCTAGGTACATGATCAGGACGCGACTACGTTCGAGTGAGCGGCAGGAGGGGCACATGAACGCTCGGCCTTGCCTGATGAAGCGGGCGAACGTGCGGCCACAGCATGGGCATTGGTGGCGATCCCCGCGGTTGAGAATGCGAAAGGCTCCAAGTGCGCTCTCGCGAACGCCAGCGCGTAGGCGCCGGCGTAGGAGCTGGAGGACTCGCTCGTGATCTATCTCGCGAGCGGGCTCGTTTCCAGCAGAGGTGATCGGGGATCCGCCAATGGTCAGCACTTCCATCAACGGCTCAGAGCGCGTAGGACTTGCGTGTCGGACGGCCAGAAGTCGACGGCTGTTCTACGGTCTTCAATTTTGTTTCTATCAGAGCGCACTTTTTATGGACTGGCGCCGTTGGTACGGTGCTGCATGTCGCTGCCCCAAAATGCTTATATCTCGACCTCGACGAAGGGCGACCGATGATCGGAGAGTCGGCTGCGGAGAGCCATTCGACGGCTGCTCCGCTTCCAAAGATCGCCTACCTGTGCTCACTGTATCCGGCGGTTTCGCACACCTTCGTTCTCAGGGAGATCAATGCCCTCCGTGAGCTCGGCGTCGACATCGCCACGTTTTCGATCCGGCGAGCGGGTTCTGATCAGTTGCTCGCACACGCCGACAGGGTCGCGTTCGAGTCCACCTACGCCATCCTCCCCCCGCGCTGGACGGCACTGTTCGTGGCGCACTTGAGGCTTCTGGTCGGCGCGCCGGTCGCATATCTGTCGACCCTGGCACTGGCGCTGCGCTTGGCGCCTGCCGGGCTGCGTGGACAGCTGTGGCAGCTCTTCTACTTCGTGGAGTCGGTCGTCCTCTGGACGGAGTGTCGCCGCCGTGGGATCCGTCACATCCATGTTCATATGGGCAACGCGGCCTCCGACATCGCTCTTCTGACGGCTCGACTGGGCTCCGCGCTCGAGCCGCAGCAACCGTGGTCGTGGAGTTTTACGCTGCACGGACCCGACGAGCTCTTCGACGTCAGCCACTCCCGACTAGCCAAGAAGGTGAGGCATGCACGGTTCGTGGTGGGCATCAGCGACTATACGCGTAGCCAGTTGATGACACTGAGCCATCCTGAGATGTGGGACAAGCTCCATGTGATCCACGTTGGCATCCCGATAGAGCAGTTCACCCGCTCTGACAATGCATGTCTTCCCCAAGGCGACACTACGATTCTGTTTATCGGCCGTCATGTTCCCCAGAAGGGCCACGCCGTCCTCATTGAAGCCACGCAACTGTTGGCGAAGCGCGGGCACAAGGTCAACCTCGTCCTCGCCGGAGAGGGTACGTCGCGGCCGACATTCGAACGCTTTGCTGAGCGACTGGGGCTCGCATCGCAGGTTTCGTTCCCAGGAGCGGTGGGTCAAGAAGAGATTCACGATCTATATGCGAGCGCATCCATCTTCTGCCTGCCAAGCTTCGCCGAGGGCCTCCCTGGAGTGCTGATGGAGGCGATGGCGATGAGGCTCCCGGTCGTGAGCACGCGGATAACCGGCATCCCTGAGCTCGTGGAGGACGGTCGTACGGGATTGCTTGTCGCACCGGGTCGTCCTGATGAGCTTGCAGATGCTCTCGAGCGACTTCTCGAAGACCCATCGTTTTGTCTTGAGCTGGGCGAGCGTGCCAGAGAGAAGGTTATCCGCGAGTTCAATATGGAAAGCTCGGCTAAACAACTCTACGGGCTTTTTGTGAATCAATTCTCCCCGTCGGACCACGATCAGATACTGGATGTCACAAATGATGGCGCTTGAGCGAGCATGGCCACTTGATTACCAGATGCCGCTGTAAGGGTGTCGTAGCTGAGGTCGTCGACTTCGGTTGAGACCGAAAGACCGCGTTTGCTGAGTTTGCTAGCTATCTGTGTCTGATGGTCGTCGACAGCCTCGCCGAAGGATGACCGACGCGGTACGAGTAGTGGGCATTTGCCGACTTCTAGGGCTGCCAGCGCGGTGCCGACGCCAGCATGCGAAATAACCAGATCAGCCTCGCGCATCGCTTGAGTCAGCTCACGTTCGGGGATCGCGTAATGCGCACAGATGTCAAAGCCGTTGACATCGGTATCTCCGGTCTGCCACAAGACTTCGATATCGGTAGGAAGAATGTCGAGGAGGCGGTGTATGAGCCGAGGGAAGCCGACGCCTCGATATATGCCCAGCGTTACAACGATCTTCTTTGGTGGCATCGCGCGCTCGCTTGAGTTCGTGGCGCGTATAAACGAATCGAATACCGAGCCACTGTAGATCCATCGTGTGTCGGTCCAGCCAGGATACTGCGAATAGAGGTGTACGCCTGGGATCAGGCTGATCTGGCGACCGGTGAGCGAAGGCCCGTCAATGCGCGCCGCGCTCTCGATGTAATGACAGTCGAGTCGTTTAAGGCTTGCCAGCCCGAAAAACGACAGGGCGACCGCAGACCCTGTGCTGACGACCGTGTCAACATCGTGAGCGCGCAGGATACGGCGGGCCGCCGGAAGATTGCGCAGGACGTTGACTGGGTCGCGTCCCTCTACAAACCGCACAAAGTCGACCTGCTCCCCGCTAAGTAGTGATCGGCTTTGCGGCGTGTCGAATGTGGCCCAGCAGAAGGGTCCCTCCACACCCGAGAGCCGTGTCCGCAGATGATGCAGCTCCTTGAGATGGCCGCCGGTGGATGCGACGAGCAACGTGGTCAAGTTTGCAGATCCCCAGCATGTGAGCGCTCGGTGGGAGTCGCCATGTCTGACCAGTATTTCGAGACGAGCTCGCGAGTGTTGCGGATGTTTGCGCCACTCGACGCTCCGAATACGATCGACTGAATGTGTGGCTGAGCGCAGACCCACTCGATGGCCTCGCAGGCCGGTATCGCTCCGGAGGCAAAGACCGACATCGCGACCGCGCGAAAGCGACGTTCGCGCAGTGCCGATTCATAGGCCTCGATACCACCACACATCCGAAAGCCTATCTTGTTGATATTTGAACACACGATCGGGTTGTCGATCCCCAGGTCTTCCAAAACATCCAGCAGGGCAGGCATGTTCATCGTGATAAACCCGGGCTCAGCGTCGTATCGGTCTTGGACATGGTCTGCAAAGATACGGAAGGCGTCTTTGAAACCGAGGCCGAGCAGCAGATCGACCACTATGTTCTGGAGGAAGATCACGGGCGTGCGCAGGCCCGCGAACATCTTCATCTCGGCATCGATGAGGAGCGTGGTGATGCCCTCTATGTCCTTCTTGGCCAGGGAGGTGCCACCGCGAATCGCAGCGTTCATCAGACCCTCGTCGGGCAGGAATCGTTTGACCGCGCCGAGCATTCCGTCCTCGGTCACCGCGTTTGCATACTTGTGGGCATACGGCATGCCCGGGTAGAAGATGAAGTCTGGGTATCTGTCGGGATACGCACGCACGTGATCGCAGACCAGGGAGATGCGATCGTGTGTGGTGCACATGAATGTTCGTACGCCCTCGTCATAGGCGGCGTCGATAACGTCGATCACCGCGTCGATCCCTTGGAAGCGCAGGGCCTGGGCGCGAGCCTTCTCCTCGGACATGTGGTTGACGCCAAAGAACTGATTGTCGCCGAAAAGCAGCTTGTCCATTGTGACTCGATTCGGTTTATGAGCCAGCGGAAAGAGCGGAAGCGCGTCGGCGCCGGCGGCGCCACCAGCGCGGGCCCCACCGGCGTTGAGTGTGAGGCTGTGCGGTGTGGGGGGAACGGTCTCCGATGCCATCGGCGATCGTCGATGCGCCCTTCTGGGAGTCGGCGATCATCATCGCGATGACCTTGTCCGTAGTCGCGGCGCTCGCGAAGTCGTTGACGCCGTCCGCTCGCCGCTCCTTGACCCGTTGGACAAATGAGTCGATTTGCGCACTGTACTCCTCGCCCCTCAGGTAAAACCACACGGGCTCGGTGAGCGCGGTGGTATAGCGCACGTTCCAGCCCTCCTCGTAGCCTTGCGGTATACGAGCGGTGTCGCGGAGATAGGCTTGACATTCTTGACGGTCGGCGTAGATCCGGCCAGCCGTGCCCCACAGTGTGACACGGGTGGTCATCTTGCGATATGACTCGTCGGACCAGTTGACTGATATCTGCCCGGTTGTCCCTTCTGGAAAATAGAGGGTGCTCGAGACCTCGTCGTCGATCTCGCGAGAGAACACGCGGCCCAGGACGGTGCCGCCGATACCGGAGGGTTCACCGGCATACCAGTTCATCAGATTGATTACATGCGCCGCGTAATCATAGAGACAGCCTCCGCCCTCATTGCCGCGGCTTCGCCAGGTGCCGCCCTTCTGCTTGAGCACGACCGGGCCATAGGCCTCCCCGAGGATGCGCGTCACCCTGCCGATCGCCTCAGCATCCAGGAGAGACTTCACCTCGCCAAAAGCACCGACGAAGCGGTTGTGATAGCCCACCTGCGTCACCAGGCCGAGACTGCGGCTTTGTGCGGCGAGTCGTTCCGCGTCGCCTGCATCGAGCGTGAACGGCTTCTCGCAGAAGACATGCAGACCCCTTTCGAGCGCCGTGCCGACCATCTCCGCGTGAGAGCTCGAAGGGGTGGCGATCAGCACGGCGTCGAGATCGACCTTCTCCAGCATCGCCTTGAAATCGGTGTGGGTTGCTACTCCTGTGTACTTACTCAATACCCCCAGGACATAGCCGGAAGAGTCACAGACCCCGACCACCTCGAGATCTGGGTGTGCATTGGCCACCGCGTAATGCGAAAGGCCCATCTTGCCCAGCCCTACGACGGCGATCTTGATCAAAGGCCCCGCCGCCCGAGCACATGCGGGACCGGTCTCATCGCGCCGCCGCCACCGGCGCTGGCTCGAGGGGATCCCCGCCAAGCGCCAGGATGCCCATTCCCAGTCCGCGCTCCGGATCGAGGATCAGGTTGACCGCCTCGTTGCGCGAGCGCACCCCCAGCTTTCTGAACGCCGAGGAGAGGTGGCTCTTGACCGTGCTTTCGGCTAGGAACAGCTGCTCGGCGATCTGGCCGTTCATGTAGCCCATCACGACCAAGCCGAGGATCTGCTTCTCACGCGCGGACAGCGCCGGCGGCTCGATCTGGCGCCAGTGTTCGCGGGGCACGCAGGTCTGGCCGGCCAGCACCGCCTGCAGGCAGGGACCGAGCGTCGAGTCAAGATCGTCGTGCAGCACGATCCCGGCGGCGCCGGCTGCCAGTGCCGCGCGTATCTCCCAGCGCTCGATGTTCGCGCAGGCAGCCACGATGGGCGTCTGCCCAAAGCGCTGGGTCAGCGATTCGACCGTTTTCGCCAGTGCCGAGCCTGTGTCGTCGATCCACACCACGATCAGAGACGGGTGATGCTCCGTGGACAGCAACTCATCGACGTCGGTGAACGTGTCCAAGCCCAACTCCTCGCAGTCGATGGTCTCGACGATCCGATCGCGAGCCCCGTCATCGGCGATCAGCGCGCATGCTGGATGTGTGTCGAGAGCGCCGTTTACGACCGGTGGTCGGCTGATATGGGCACCGGTCCTGGACACGGCCAACTAACGGCCGGAGGGCCGTCAGACTTACGTGGCGTTAAAGTTCCATCAGAGTTCGACGAGTCGCCCGAACGACTCGTCGCCCGGCGCAAGGACTGGCTTGCCGTCGTACTCCACCCAGGCGTGGGCGAGGAAATCCGGGGCAGCCCGTGCGCCGATCACGAGCTTGGCCGGAATCCCCCGTCGGGCCAGCAGTCGGGTGAGAACCAGCGAGCGCGCCAGGCAGCGCGTGTCTCCCGGCATCAAGGCGAGCGTCCGGGCCACGATCCTCCCGAGGCGACGGGCTTCTCCGAGCGTGTCCGTCGCCGGTGCGACTGGTGGGAGTGGCGATGCGGTGCGTAGCGCGGCCACCGCTGAGGCGATCGGGGCACGTCGCAGCTCACGACGCGCTTGCAGGTAAGCAGCGACGATCTCGGTGGCGAGACGGACGCGCGGCACCGGGCCCAGAGGACTTGGGCGCGGGGGCGACGGGCGCACCGCTGTGCCGTCCATCTCGGCCAAGGGATGACGCTCAGTGTGCGGAGTCGCCATCGAGCTCGATCAGTCCGCGCGCGAGCAGGCTCTCGCAGAGCCCGCACATGTCCCGCTCGACGATCTCCTGGGGTTGGTCATAGCTCTCAGCCATCGCTGTCGCCGCGTCGTGTACGCAGGAGGCCTCCTCGAGTGCTTCGAGCATGCTGCCTGCTGTGGCGTTGAGCCCATGATATTTGCCCGTCTGGAGGTTGAACACCACGGTCTCCGATGGCAAGCGGCGGTAGACCACGTGCTGGGGGATTCTGATCCTCAATGTGGATAGCGGCGTGGCATCGGACATTGCGTCGGCGATCTGGCTCGCGTGCATGCTTCTACAAACTCCGATAGGGTGAGGATTCTTTCAAGATTCCACAGATCCGATCAACGTCTGCTCGTGACGACGAAAGATGCTTGCGCAGCGAGGTAAAGGCCTCACGCTGCTCGCCGAATTCGGCGAGGACTACTGATGACGAGCGTCTGATGGGAGCCGGAGCCTTATCGCGCAGAATCTCCTCTGCCAGGGCATCTCCTCGGGGCCGCTCATTGCCGCCGCTCGTTTTAAACGCCAGATGCCAGCCTCCCGAAGAGAGGCGGGCATCTGGCAAACCTAATAATCCTCCACGCCGTGGTCTACGGCCCGGAGAAGGTCAGGTCTTTCTTCGGCGTGTGTACGGGGAACGACTTGTCGGTGTATTCGCCTGTCTGGTTCCCAGCGGTAAGCTCCGCCAGATCCCCGTGATCCTCGATCCTGGGGGTCTCGTACTCGGTCGTGTCCTTCTCCATGAGCTTCCTTTCGTTGGTGGAGGACATGTGAGCGAAATGATACGGCGACGAGGGCGCAGAGCACAAGACCGGAAAAAGTACGGTTCTAGGGACTAAGAAAGTACTACCTGCGATTGCCCTAAACGCGAGATATGGCCTTGTCGAGCAGCTCTCGCGGGTACTGCGGGTGCTCGAGCGCCCGCAGCCACACGTCGGCCAGTCCGACGTGCCACAATCGGCGGGCGGCTCGGCTGTCGGGAGGGTCGGACCCTTCTCGCAGCAGCGCCTCCAGCGCCTCGGCGCGCACAAACGCGCGCACCGGCGCGTCGCCGCGAGCGGGACCGCTGGCGAGCAGGGCTCCATCGGCGGCTAGTCCGGCGGGCAGCAGCCCGGTGAAGAAGCTCTTTTCGTGGCGGGTGCGTACCGCCTCGGGGATGTGGCCGGCCAGCCCGTCGCGCAGGAGTGCGCGGTCACGGATCGTCGAACTGCATCCGGGGAGGGTCGGCGAGCGCCGTCAGCAGCAGGTCGAGGTCGAACAGAAAGGGATGGCGCCTGTCGATCCGCTCGTCGATCGCCTCGCGACGAAGGTGGGCGGACACGCCGAGCGCCTCGCCTGGCTGCGTCAGGCTTTCAGCCAGTCCCCGCCACCACATCGGGCCGTCGAGCCTGCGCGCGCGCGAGTCATCCGCGAGCTCTGAGAGCGCCGACTCGTCGGCTGCGCAGCAGCAGCGATGCCGGCGAACCCACGGCTCTCCGGCGCCGGCGCCAGCGCTTGACCGCGAGAGGAACCAGGCGGCTGGCACCGTATACGCGCAGCGCTCGCAGGCGCATGCGCACATCCGCGTCGACCCCGACTTCCGGGATGCGCCGGGTCAGCCTCCATGCCGCGAGCACTCTCCCGGAGCGCAGCATGTCGGCGATCAGGTGGGGCGCGAAGGCGAACAGCTCGTCGCCGCCCTCTCCGTCGAGCATCGCGTCCACGCCGAGCTCGCGCGCTCGCGCCATCAGCGGCTGCCACACGAACAGGTTCGGCGAGACCGGCGGCAGGCTCCAGCGATCGATGTGCTCGAGCGCCGGGACCAGGATCGAGGCGCGATCGTCGAAGGCGATCAGCTCGACGGGCAGGCTGGTGTGCCGTGCCGTCGCCTCGATCAGCTCGCGCTCGTCGGTCTCCGGGTGCGTGGGAAAGATCCCGGCGAGCGCCTGCGCTGGGCTTGGGGTCCCCGGCCGTGCCGCGAGTCCCGCCGCCACGCAGGACGAGTCGAGGCCCCCGCTGAGCAGCACCGCGGGCCGGTATGCTCCCTCGGCGGCGCGCCCCACCGCGGCGAACGCCGCGGCACGCAGACGCTCGGCGACCTCCTGTCGCGATCCGCCGGCGACGCCCTCGTAGTGTGGGCGCCAATAGGGCTCCACCGCTGATGTCGTCTCGGGACAGTAGGACCCCATGGGCTGGTGGTATACGCCGGATGCCTTCGAACAGGGTGCGCTCGGCGGGCATGCTGCCACGCTCGATCCACCGCGTCAGCGCCAACCGATCGGGTCCGGGAACGCTCGGCAGCAGATCCACGATCGCCCGCTCGTGTTCGGCGAACAGCGCCCCCTTGCCGACGCGAGCGTACACGAGCGGGCGCCCGCCGAGATGGTCGCGGACGACAGTCGCGACATCGCGCTCGCGATCGAAGGCCACGACGATATACGTCCCCCGCAGGAGCGCGCATGCCTCGGCGCCGAGTCGCGCATACGCATGCGCGATCAGCGCAGGCTGCGTGACGTCGGCGTCTAGGCCCAGGCGCTCGCGCAGCGCCTGTGCGTTGGTCAGCCGCCCGGAAAGCCAGCAGCGCCAGCTCCCCGCGCTCTCGCCCTGGCGCGCCCGCAATCGCGAGCGTTCCGGCGTGCTCGGGCGTTTCGCCAGCCTGCGTCGCGGCGCGATCCAGCAGCTCCACCGCGCGCTCGCCCCAGGCCACTGTGAGCATGTCGAACATGGTTTCTCAGAGCTCCGGCAGGCGCTCGCACAGCGTATCCGCCAGGCGCGTGGCGTCGATGCCGGGCTGGACGCGCACGCGATAGATGCGCCCGGTGGCGGCCAGCGCGACCGCCAGGTCGAGGTGGCGGGTCAGGCGCTCGGGGGTACGCACGGATAGGTTGAATGTGCTCGCCAGCAGCGCGAAGGGGTCGACCGCCTCGATCCGCTCGATCGGGCGGACCGTGTGGGGAGCGCTCGAGCAGGAACAGCGCGCCAAACGGCGCTGGGGAGGCGTGTCACGCTCGGGCTGTAGCGCTGCTTGCCGAGCACCGCGGCGGTGGGGCCGAGAACCGCGCGCTCCTGAGTGGACAGGCGCTCGTGCTCCTCGGCCCGCAGGTGCAGCAGGGCCGCGCCGGGATGAGCGATCAGCACGCCCTCGCGGGGCTGCAGGGCAACAGTATCGTCGCTCAGCAGCGCGGCGGCTCCGCGGCGCAGCAGAGCGGCGGCCAGCGATGACTTGCCGGCCCCCTGCGGGCCCGCGAACAGCACGCGCTTGCTCCCGGCCCGCGCTTTGACGTGTCGTCTCCAAGCACCACTCCCGAGGCGTGCAGCACCTCGAAGCCCCTCAGCGTCGCCGCCAGCGGCAGCGCCTGGGCGGGGAGCAGGGTGTTCCACGCAGCGCTCCCAGGCTCGGGGTCGCAGAGCAGCTCGGTCCCGTCTGGCGCGACCAGGATGCGCGCGAACCCCGGCGCGTGCAGGAGATAGCCGGCGGGTGGCGCGAGCTCGACGCTGAGCAGCACCGTGTCTCCGTCGCGCAGCTCGCGCACGCGCTCTGCGGTGCGCTCGACCGGGCTCCAGCGTCGCTGCAGCTCGCGCGGATCGAGCCTCACGCGTGTCGGTGGCTGGAAGGCGGGGGAACGGGCCGCACGTCCAGTCGCGGGTGCGTCAGGTCCCGGGATGTATCGACCTGGGGTATGCCCGGGACGTCGATGCGCGAATCGACTTCGAGCGACAGGCCGAACGCGGCCTGTCTGGCAGCTCGTTCGACGGACTGAAGTGGTGGCGGCGGGCGCCTCAGGCTGGGTCTGCATCCACGATCTCGATCAGCCCACGCTCGAGCAGGCCCTGGCAGAGCGCGATCAGATCGCTTTCGATCTGGGCGGGCTCGACCCCGTACTCACGCGCGAGCTCCGGCACGGCGGCGCCCGCCGTTGGGGCTGCGTCGAGCGCCTCGAGCATCCTGCCCGCGGTCGGATTGAGCCCGTGGTACTTGCCCGTGTGCAGGTTCAGCACGACCGTCTCGGTGACGAAGCCGCGGTGCACCACGTGCTGTGGCAGGCGCAGGCGGGCGGCGAGCAGTTCGGCGGTGGAGGGAGAGGCCATGGGCGGATGGGCTCCTGGATCGATCTTTGTACTCAGAGTTTTCAATACTCGGCGATGGTTCCGGTGCGCTGACCGTAGCGAATCGACGCGCGCAGAAGCATGAAGCCGACGGGGAGCAGCACCACGGAGAAGCCCACGAGCTTGAGCAACTCCACTCCCGCGGGATGCACCAGCGGGCGTATCCACCAGCAGGTGACGCATCAGGTCGGTGGCGGGCGTGAACGGCTGAGCTTCGGAGGCCCAGCGAATCCAGCCCGGCAGCAGCGCGATCGGGAAGTACAGGCCGCCGACGATCGCTATGCCCGGACACGATGAACTGGCTCGCGCTCGCCACCTGCTTGAACGCCATCACCACCGCGACGAGGAACAGCGCGAACGGCATGAAGGCCATCACGCCGAGCAGCGCCACGGGGATCGCCAGGAACGAGGTCGCGGCGAGCGGCAGCCCGAAGATCGACGGTGGCCAGCACCAGCGTGAGGACGCCGCTGAAGAGCGCGTTGCACAGCGGGAACAGCATCGTGCCGAGGATGCCGTTGACCGGGCCGTGGGCGCTTACGAGGAAGCGCTCGATCGTGCCGGAGACCAGTTCCTGGCGCACGCTCCCGGGCATGATGCCCAGCGAGAGCGTGAGGATCTCGACGATCACCAGTCCGACGATCACATAGCCGAAGTAGCCGCCCGGGGAGTGAAAGGTCTTCACGGCGAGCAGATGACTGATGTAGTAGAAGACGGCGATCGCGAACAGGGGGCTCAGAAACTGCGAGACGAGCTGCGTGCGGTAGCTCACGAACAGGATCGCGTCGCGGCGCATGATTCCCAGCATGGCTTCGCACCACGGTCTCATTCGACGCGCTCCAGGTGACCGTCTTCGAGCGTGTAGCTGGCGTCGCATGCGAGCACCCGATCCTCGCCCCGCGGAGAGCACCACAGGACGGTGGCGCCACTGGCGGCCGCCCGCTCGATCTGCTCGCCGAGCAGCCGGTAGCCGTCGTCGTCGAGCGAGTTGCGCGGCTCGTCGAGCAGCAGCACGATCGGCTCGTGCAGGAACGCCATCGCCAGGCGGATGCGCTGTCGCTGACCCATCGACATGCGATCGACCCGTCGCTCGGCGAACTCCTCCAGGCCGAACCGTTCGCAGGCTGTTCGCCACCAGCTCGGCGCGTCGCTCGCGGGGGACGTAGGCGAGCCGGGCCCAGTAGTCGAGCTGCTGACGCACGCGCATGCGCGCCTGCAGGCTGCGGTCGCCCGCGGAGAGGAAGCCGATCCGCCGTCGGTAGCGGCCTCCCGCCGGTCCAGGGCGTGAGCTCGCCCATGCGCACGCTGCCACGCTGGGGCAGCAGGATGCCGGCGGCCAAGCGCAGCAGCGTGGTCTTGCCCACGCCGTTGCGCCCGCCTACCCAGGTGACCTCGCCCGCGCGCAGTGTCAGGGTGACGTCGTCGAGCACAGGGGGCTTGGGGCCCTTCCAGCGGTGGTAGAGGCCTTCGAGCTCAAGCACGGGCGCCCCGGATGCTTGGGCGAGGGTCCCTCGGGGCGCATCGGAAGCGATCAGGGCCGCGGAAGTGGAGTTCATCGGAGGAAGTTGGTGCTGTACGGAGCGTGCGAGCAGTTGTGTGGACCCTAACAACGGTCGGACACGCCGCGAACGTACGACTATCGACGACGGGAGATTGCTTGCTTTATGTATAAGCTACGGGTTTCGGGCATGCGTGTAAGAGGACGGCACGCGAGGGTTGCGCTGCGTATCTTGCTCGCGCTACCGCTTGTCGCAACCGTTCTGGCTGGCACGCCGGGCGAGGCGAGTCCAGCCTGGGCTGCAGGACCCTCACCGTATTTCACGATGCTCCCCGAGTCGGGCGCCACCGAGCTGCAGAGCGCCCGCTTCGGCGCCGTGGCCGCGGGCCTGTCCGACGGGCGGGTGCTCATCGCCGGTGGCGCCGACGGCGGCAGCGGCGCTCTGCAGAGTGCAGAGCTGTTCAACCCCACCACCGACACCTTCACGGAGCTACCACCATCGGGCGCCACCGAGCTGCAGAGCGCCCGCGAAGGCGCCGTGGCCGCGACGCTGCCGGACGGGGACGTGTTGATCACCGGCGGCTGGAACGGCAGCGATCTGCGCAGCGCGGAACTGTTCGACCCCGCCACCGGCACGTTCACGCTGCTGCCCGAATCCGGCGAAACCGAGCTGCAGAGCATCCTCGCTATGGCGCCGTGGCCGCGACGCTGCCGAGCGGGGAGGTGTTGATCGCCGGCGGCTATAACGAAAGCAGCGGTTTTCTGCAGAGCGCGGAACTGTTCGACCCGGCCACTGGCACGTTCAGAACGCTGGCAGCTGCGGGGGAAACCGAGCTGCAGAGCGCGCGCGCCGACGCCGGGGTGGCGCCGCTGCCGGATGGGCAGGTGCTGATCGCCGGGGGCTCAAACGGCGGCGAATACCTCGCAGAGCGCGGAACTGTTCGACCCCGCCACCGGCACGTTCAGCGCGCTGCCGAACTTCGGCGCCGGCGAGCCGCGGGCGGCTCGCGAGGGGGCCGCGGTCACGCCGCTGCCGGATGGGCAGGTGCTGATTGCTGGCGGCTTTGCCGGCGGCGATTTGCGCAGCGCGGAACTGTTCGACCCCGCCACCGGCACGTTCACGCTCCTTGCCGAAGCGGGCGAAACCTGGCTGTCGGGCACTCGCGCCGGCGCCGTGGCCGCGACGCTGCCGGATGGGCAGGTGCTGATCGCTGGCGGCTTTGGCGAAACCGGTTACCTGCAGAGCGCGAATCTGTACTACTCCGCGCCTCAGGCGGCGGTGGCGGGCGGCGAATTCGGCGCTGAGACAGTCGGCGAGTCATCGCCCGCGTCGGTGCTCGTGATCACGAACGTCGGCGCGCAGACGCTCGCGATCGCGGGCGCAACGCTCGAAGGTGCCGATTCCGCCGACTTCGCGATCACCTCCGACTCGTGCGCGGGCCGCAAGCTCGCTTTCGAGCAGAGTTGCACGATCACGGCGCGCTTCACGCCCTCCACGACTGGGGCTCGGGAAGCGTCGATCGCACTGTCCGACAACGAGCCGTCCGCGACCGACATCGCGCTGAGCGGTACTGGTATAGCCGCAAGCTCGGGGCGGGAAGGACCCGCCGGACCGGAAGGACCCGCCGGACCGGAAGGACCCGCCGGCAAAGCCGGGACCAACGGGACCAATGGTGCCAACGGCACAGACGGTGCCAACGGGACACAGGGGCCCGCCGGAGCACAGGGGCCCGCCGGAGCACAGGGGCCCGCCGGAGCACAGGGGCCCGCCGGAGCACAGGGGCCCGCCGGAGCACAGGGGCCCGCCGGAGCACAGGGGCCCGCCGGGACGCACGGGCCCGCCGGGACGCACGGGCCCGCCGGGGGGATCGAGCTCGTTGTCTGCAAGACCGTCAAGCGAGCCAACGGCAGGCACGGCAAGACGGTCCAGGTATGCACGACCAAGCTGACGAGCTCCCCGGTGACGTTCACGACCACGGGAGTGTCAGCCGCGGCGGTGCTTTCGGCGGTGCTTTCGCGAGGCAAGGTGATCTATGCTACGGGGTCAGCTATCGGTTTCGGAAAGGACGCCAGGCTGCTGGTCGCTCCGCGCCTGCGCCTCGACAGAGGCAGCTACACGCTGACGCTCACACGCGAACGCAGGCAACAGCGCGAGACGATCACGATCGAGTGAGCGTCGCTCATCGCGGATCGCCTGCCAGCAGCGTGTCCGCGATGGCATCGGGGGGAGTGTCCAAGTCGGCGGTAAGCCGCCATAGCGTGGTTGTGCTGGACAGGATGCTCGCGAACTCGAAGCGCGCGCGCCGGCGCTCGGACGTGCGGGGAAAGTTCATCAGCGAGCCCATCAGGGCGGCAAGCGGGTTGTCGAGCTTTTTCAGGGATAGCTGAGCTCCAGGCCGGCGGTCGAGCATCACCAACGTCTTGAGTGGCAGTGGCCTTGGATACACGGGCACAGCGATCCAACACTCCTCCTCGAGCGAGCAGATCGTCTCCCTGGGACTCGCCTTGGCGGAGTCTTTTGTGGTCGTTGTGGTCGGATTCGCGTTGATGAGCATCGGCAGCCTCGCGGTCGGGACGGTCATCAGGGGCGGGGCCGGGTAAGCAAGCGGGGGGTCGTCGATACCCCGCGACTCGAGCGCGAGGACGTCGTCTGCCATCAGCTCCAGCCCGCGCCCCAGGAGCTCGGACAGCAGAGTGCTCTTGCCGCCACCCATAGAGGCCGTGATCGCAATCACGCCATCAGGTGTGGCGATCGCGCCGAGCGTGTAGAGCCTCATAACCCCGCAGCAACGCGACCGTGAACAGTACCGAGTCGAGCACCACCCGCCACCATGACGGCTCAGCCGGGTCAGCGGGCGCGCACTGCAGCACGCTTGCGTCGGCGGAGAGGTGATGGACCGCGCGAGCTCCCGTGGAGAGCGTACCGTTCTGGTCTGGGTGTGCGCCGTGCACGAAGCGGTGGTCTCCGGCCCGGCCGCGCTCTACGACGAACGAACCTCCGTCGATCACTCCCTCCCAGCCGATCGTCTCCACGCCCGACCAGCTTTCGGCGATCGCCTGTGCCGTCGCTGATCGCAGGCACAGGGTCGGCTCGGTCAAAGGCCATGTTTCCCACGCGCCGGGGGGCGCCATCTCGGTGAGCAGACCGAGTCCAAACGCGGCCAAGCCCATGCGCTCGGCCACGCTTCCTTTGCGTTTTGATGCTCCCATGTCAGCTCCCTGCATATAACGCAGCAGCAGAGCTAGCCTTTCTTGCCCCGCTTCTTCAGCTTTATTATCAACGCCAGCTCGATGAGCGTTTCTTCCATCGCAAGAGGATTTTGACTCTGGGTGTTGCAGATATCGATGAGCTGTGTACGACTGATAGCAGGCCTATGGTCCAGAAGACCGAGCCTGCGCGGCGGGTCCAGCCTCATCGCGTGGATTTACTCGTGGCTTGGTCCCATGCCAGCGGCGCGCAGGAAAGCGCTGCGACGGCGTATGAGATAGCGCCGAATCGAGATGCGCACGAGACCGACGACACGCTGTGGGTGTGCAAATATGCGCAGACCCCAGCGTAATGCATCGCGCCGATCGTCCGCCTTGAGCGCGCTGCGCAGATTGTCCCACGCAGCAACTCCTTCCCAACGCCGAAGTGGGGTTCGCGATCCGCCGGTGCGCTGCCGATGCGCCTCAGCAGCTTCCGCGGTGGCCAGTTCCATTGTGCGCATCTCGTGGGATAGCTGTGCATCATGCACGTGGTAGATGATTGTCACTCGGGGCGAGCAGATCCCTGTGCCTCGCTCCAACAGTCGCAGCCACATGTCGTAGTCCTCTACGACGCGTCGGTAGGATCGAAATCCGCCAGCCTGGAGCGCGAGATCACGCTGGAAGAGTGAGCCGCTGGCCGGGATTGGATTGCCCGATGAGACAACCCGACTGCCTCCACGCAGAATGACTGGTCTACGGGGAGCCATCCCGCGAAACCGGTCGCGCGTGGGGTCCGTTCCACGGACCAATGCGGAGCCGGCGACAAGCACATGGCCATTGCGCAACCCCCAGAGATGGTCGAGGTGGTGGGGCAGCCACTCATCGTCTGAATCCAGCAGCGCGACCCAGGAGTGGGAGGCTGCACGCAATCCGCTGTTGCGCGCCGCCGAGAGCCCACGGTTCTGCGGGTGACGGATCACCATGGCCCCGAGCTCCTGTGCCACGTTGGCGGTCCGGTCTTCGGACCCGTCGTCGATGACGATCACCTCCGCCGGCAGCGCTGGGTGCTGTGCCCACACGCTCGCGAGGCAACGCCGCAGCATCTCAGCTCGATTATAGACCGGGATGATCACCGACACGGGCAGCCGCGCGCTTGCGCCTCGGCTGTCAGCCGAGGAGGATGCGATACTTGGAGAACGGTGGGTCGTGCCGTCGATGGTCGGATTCCTCAAGACTGCGTCAGGGTACAGCCTCTGCGTGTGGTCGAGGAGATCAGGAAGGTCGCCCATATCTGTCCTGCCCAAGTAACGGTGTAGGACACCGCGTACTTGCGACGGACAGACGGACAACCATTGATCCTGCGGACCTTCGGCGGGCTGCGGTGTAGGCAGAGGCTCGCCGAGCGGACGTTTGCCAGAGTATTGTGCTTATCGCTGGGAAGTCCGTCTGATAGACGTGCAAGCCCAATGCGCATCCAGTCGTTGCTGGTGCATGCTGAACGAAGCGTCGGCGACACGTCGCCGCGGCCGACGGATCTTGCGAGCGGCTGCGCCTCGATGGGCGCTCCGACTTACGGGGCGACTGGAGAATGCCGGAATACTCATACCTCCGTCTCCTCCAATGTGTCCTCCAGGCTGGCGAACCGGCCCTCCCGACTTCGTTGGCGTCGGTGTGCAGCGCGGTGGGACGACGCGATGGTTCGACCTGATTGCCTCACATCCAGAGGTAGCTCAGCCGATGGGTGCAAAGGAGCTCCATTATTTCGACCGCTTTTACGCTGGTGGTTGCACCTCGGATGACATCGCCCGCTACCACGAGTTTTTTCCGCGAGACGGCGGCTACAAGGTGGGTGAGTGGACGCCCATGTACATGAGTGCTCCTTGGATACCAGAGCTCCTGGCAAAATCGGCGCCTGACACGCGCCTGTTGGTGTTGCTGCGGGATCCCGTGGAGAGGTATTTATCGGGTATTGATCACAGCACACGCATATCCAAGGAACAGGGTATTCCGCTCAGCCAGCATGCACCACTCGGAGCATTTATGCGAGGTCTATATCATGCCCAGCTCGTCCGACTGCTGACCAATTTTAAACGCTCGCAGGTTTTGATCCTGCAATATGAGCGATGCGTGAGGGAGCCGCTTCAAGAGTTGCGACGGACATTTGAATTCCTTGGGCTGGAGGATATCGGGTTCCTGCCCGACGTTAGCGCCCGCCCTAACGCCAGCCGGAACAGCAAGCCGACCCTTGATCCCTCCACTCACCAGAGCTTAGTGCGGGCCTACAGCGATGATGTGGCTAGTCTAATCAGATCCTTCCCGGAGATCGATGTTCGTCTGTGGCCAAATTTTCGTCCAGCTGGCAGATTGATCGTGATTAATCGTGTTGCCACATTTTGTCATGGTTCAGGCTTTGAGCAACTCGCGGAGCACATTAGGACCGCCTACTCCCTTGCGGCGCACTTGAACGCGCCATGGCTCTCTTGCAACATCGCCGATGAGGCGGCCCAGGTCTGGGATAAGCGACGCCGTCGCTCTGGGTTGATCATTTAGTTCCTGAAGGAGTCGATTGCCGTCGTAGCCCATGATCGCGAGGCGATCGTTCCTCAGAAATCTAAGATATCTGCGACACCACTCTCTGCGCAGTGGATTGGCGAGCGTTCCTTTCCACTTCTGCATAGGCTCGGTACTCAACGCCGAATACGTCCTGACTCCGACAGAGTCTCCTGCGCGTCCATTGAGCTCCACCTCGGAGAAACGGCTAAGAGCTTCGGGATCGAAAGGGATCTCCAGGTACTCCATCAGCTGTCTCCACCGCTGCGTATCCCCTCCAAGGAGATCCTCGACGCGAACGGAATAAACATGCGAGCGATTGGCCTGATATGCGGCGACCAACCGCGGAAGCCCGATGAAAAGATCCTCGCGGTGAGCCGTACAATGCCATTGGCCTCCATACCAGGTTTCAATGATCGAGGCGACGATGCTCAGGGGATTACGCCATAGAAAGACGAACTTGGCCTCGGGAAACAACCTAATGATATCCGCCGCAACTAAATAATAAGGGGGCGTCTTGTCGACGAAGTGAGTTGCCTCTGGACCGGCTGCTTTTTCGTAGAGGCGCAGGACAAAATCGTGCAACTCGTGACGATAATCGTCGCTTCCTCTCGGGAGCTCCTCGCAGAAGTCCTCGATCGCGTCGGTCACCATCTTGTGACTGTACTCCGCAACGACTCCTCTACTTCGGAGTGTGTACAGGAAGGGCAGGAGTAGCCACGGCTCTGAGACCGTGGCCACCCCCTCGTGGGCCGCGATGATCCGCTGTACCAGCGTAGAACCGCTGCGTGTGATCGAAAAGATAAAGATGGGTCGGATAACCATGCCTTTCCTTGAGCAACGGTATGCATCATGGGCGACTTGCGTCGCTTCGGGGCGAATCAACGCTTGCCTAGACTGTCGCGAGACTTCGAGTGGTGTCTGCGGACGGCCAGTTCCCGCGCTCTATCCGGACAGTAGCGACCTATGGTTCGGTCTCGGCCACGGCGAGCCAGACGGTCAGGTGTGCTTCGAGCTCGTCGGCATCCACCTCGACATGATCGAGGTGGATGGGAGACGATCAAGCGTCATGGCGGATCTGGCATGCAGGTTTCTGCCCTGCCACATCTCCTGCACGGGCTCCACCATACCTGCCCCCCCGCACGCATCGGGACCCGTGGCGCCGATGGCTTGGCCTTTGCGGGCTATGTGACTGTAAACGGGCTGCTGATCTTTGCGCCGGTCTGGACGCTCGTCACCTTGACTTCTCCCCCATGTAGAGCGGCCGACGCCGGTATCGTGATTTCTGTCGAGAAATCTCCGCTGGAGTTGACCGTCACGCTCGGATAGGATGTTTTGACTCCATGGTGGTCGGAAAACTTCAGTTCGAGCGTATCGCCGGGCAAGAAGCCGGTGCCGGTGACTTTCGTCACGGTGCCCGGCACTCCGGTGTTCGGTTCGAGCGTGAGTGTCGCCTGCGCGACTACCAGCGTCACCCCTGTGGTCGAGTAGGTAGGCTGGTAGTAGAGGCCGCTCGAATTGAGCTTGCCTTCCGCCTCAATGGCAAACGTCCCCGTTCGCGAACCGCTCGTGATGATCGGGAATGTCTGTCCAAGTGACCCTTTGAATGTCGGCGTATGGATCAGTTTCAAGTTCCCGGCAAGCGTGGCCAGACCCGAGACCGATAGTACCCCGAATTCAGACGTGCCGGCGATGACGGTCTTGAGTTTTGCCAGCGACGTCTGCGTATAACTACCGGTAACCTGCAGTTTCTCGCCAGCCGCGAGCAGGACGACCCCGCTGTTTGTCAAGTTGCCTTCGATTGCGCGCACACCGCCATGGGGATTATCGACATCGAGCGTGCCGGTGTTGGTGAGCGTTTCGCCTTTCAGGTTTAGTGTGGCGTTGTTGGCGCAGCCATCGCCGTTGGTGAGTTCGAGGACTCCGTTGTTGGTGAAGCCTGTGGCGCTCACGACGGCATTCTCGGTGCACGTGCTCTGGATCATCAGCGTCTCGCCTAGCTTTACGTTTCCGCTCACAGTGCTCGTGCCGCGCAGCGCAATCGGGCCCGATCCGTGTTCGGTGTAGTGCAGAGCGAGATCGTCGAGGATCACAGGCGTGCTACCGGTGGTCGTGCCCAGACCCTGGTTGAACGTACCTCCAGTCTGGACTAACGCGCCAGTTGCAGAGCCCGCTATGACACCACCGGGTCCGTTGGTGAACGTCGCCGCGCCGGTAGTTGAGAACGTGATGCCATTGGCGATGTCGATCGTACCGAGATTTTGCAGCGTGGCGCCACTGGCGGAATCGCTGGTGTTGGCTTTGATCAAGAGCGTGCCGGTGTTGGTGATGCTGCCCTGTATCCCGCGAGTCCCGCCGTTCGCCGGTTCGGTGATTATTTTGCCGCTGTTGGTCAGTGTGCCCGCCGACACCACCAGGGTTGCGTTGTTCCCGCACCCGTCGCCGTTGGTCAGTTTGATCGTGCCTTCGTTGGTGAAGCTAGCAGCCGCGGTTGTCTTGGCGTGCTCACCGCAGGTGCTCTCGATGGAGAGTGTCTGTTCTGCGCCGAGGTTGCCGCTCAGCGTGCTCGATTCCCCGTGAAGCGCGATCGTGCTGGCGCCCGGGCCGGTGTAGGTGAGTGCGCCGTCGTCGACGATCACGGGCTTTGTGCCGCTCGTCGTGCCCGCGCCCTCAGTGAAAGAGGTCCCGGATTCCATCAAGATATCGGCGCCTCCCGTCGGGGTAATGCTGCCACCTGTGCCATTTGTGACCGAGCCCCCGTTGGAAACCGCCAACTGCGTACCTTCCACGAGGTTGATTGCGCCTTCATTGGTCAGCACGGCATCGGCGCCGTTGTAGGCGGTGTTGGCTTTGATCGAGAGCGTGCCGGTGTTGGTGATGCTGCCCTGTATCGTGCGAGTCCCGCCAACCGGCACTTCGGTGATGATCTTGCCGTTGTTAGTCAGCGTGCCTGATGAGACGGCGAGCGTGGCGTTGTTGCCACAGTTGTCGCCGTTGGTCAGTTTGATCGTGCCTGCGTTGGTGAAGCTAGCAGCCGCGGTTGTCTTGGCGTGCTCACCGCAGGTGCTCTCGATGGAGAGTGTCTGTTCTGTGCCGAGGTTGCCGCTCAGTGTGCTCGATTCCCCGTGCAACGCGATCAGGCTTTTACCGCTGCCGCTGTAGGTGAGTGCGCCGTCGTCGACGATCACGGGCTTTGTGCCGCTCGTCGTGCCCGCGCCCTCGGTGAAAGAGCCTTCTCTTTCTACGGAAACATCCGCGCCTCCTGTCCCGACGATGCTTCCACCTGTGCCATTTGTGATTGACCCTTTTTCAGAGACCGTCAGCGTCTTGTCTTCAGCGACGTTCAATGCGCCTTCGTTGGTGAGCAACGCACTGGTTCCGTTGTAGGAGGTACTCGCGTTGATCGAGAGCGTACCGGTGTTGGTGATGCTGCCCTGTATGGTCCGTTTCCCGCCGTTCGCCGGTTCGGTGATTATTTTGCCGCTGTTGGTCAGTGTGCCCGCCGACACCACCAGGGTTGCGTTGTTCCCGCACCCGTCGCCGTTGGTCAGTGTGATCGTGCCTGCGTTGGTGAAGCTAGCAGCCGCGGTTGTCTTGGCGTGCTCACCGCAGGTGCTCTCGATCAACAATGACTGCGAGCCGGCGAGGTTGCCGCTCAGTGTGCTTGATTCTCCGTGAAGCGCGATCAGGCTTTTACCGCTGCCGGTATAGGTGAGTACGCCGTCGTCGACGATCACCGGCTTCGTGCCACTCGTCGTACCGGCACCCTCGGTGAACGACGCTTCTTTTTCTACGAGGACGTCACCGCTGCCGCTCGTCACGATTTTGCCGCCCGTCCCGTTCGTGAACGAGTTTTTCGCGAGACCGACAGCGTCTTGCCTTCAGCGACGTCCAGCGTGCCCTTGTTGGTCAGCACCGCGCTCGTGCCGTTATAGGGGGTGCTGGTGTTGATCGAGAGCGTGCCCGTGTTCGTGATGCTGCCTTGCAGTTCGCGCGCACCGCCATGTTCCGGTTCGATCGTGAGCGTGCCGGCGTTGGTGATCGGGCCTATCAGCTTCACGCCATCGCCGCAGCCGTCGCCATTGGTGAGCGTGATCGCGCCCTGTGCGCCATTGCTGATCCCGCCGGTCGTTGCGAGGATGGCGTTGACTGAGCAGCTGCTGCCGACGACGAGCGTCTGCTTCCCTGACGCGCCTCCCACCGTCAGCGACTTGACGCTTACAGTCCCGCTCTCCTGGGTCATCGTGACGGTGTAGGTGCCTTCGGCCGTGATGCAGGCTTCTTCTTCGGAGGTCGGCGCTTTGCCATTGCTCCAGTTGGAGCCTTCGAACCAGCTGCCGCCTGCAGTGTTTGTCCAAGAGTCTGAGCATCCGCTGGCATGAGCAGACGACGTCGCCAGAGCCGACAGTCCGATCATCGCCGCGATCGCCAAGATCGCCAACATGATGAGACGTCCACGGCTCGCCGTAGGCAGATAACTGGTCAGTCCGAGCATGTAGTACCCTCCGTAGTAGCGTCCTATTTGCTGGCGGTCCGTTCTCGCGCGGAGGAAGCAATGCTACCCGTCCATCCGCGAAACGGCCCACCAATCTATGCTGCTGCGCAAGGCTACCCAGACCTCGCGCTAAGTCAACCGTCGGGACGCGATTTCATCCGTATTTCCACCTCGATCGACCACGCCATCCGGGTGGGTGCTGGTGCTCAGCGAATCAGGACAGATCGGCTGTGGCCGGGCACTTGCTTGCCGTCGTGTACCCGCACAATGGCGCGGTAAAGGCCCGGGTAGCTGATGCGCACGACCCGGCTGAAGCGCGACGCGCTCGCGCTTGCGCGCTTGACCACCGTGCCGCTAACGTACAGGATGCGGTGTCCGGGTCGCAGCAGCTCGAAGCCTACCTTGGCGCCGGCCTCGGCTGGTGCGACCGCGCCATACAGGCGCACGAACCCGTGGCGTCCGGTCGAACGTACGTGCAGGCTCACGCGCACCGCGATGTGCTCGATCACGACGGGACTTGTGACGGGCGGCGTTTCGACCGTGGCGACGCGGAACCGGGTGTTTATCAAGAGGTTGGTGACGGGGAACAAGAAGCCGCCATCGGCTTCAGTCATCTCGGGGTTGCCGGTGTCCTTGAAGCCGCCGAGGTAGGGGAACGGGTTGGCCTGCAGTACGAGCTCGTGGTTGGCGGCGTCCGTTCCCGACAGGACGCCGCTCACTGAGAACTGGCTTCCGAACACGTCGGGGTCGGGAATCGCGGCGATCTTGAACGTGAGCGGAATCTTCTTGGTCGTGAACGCGACGTCCTGGCCGTCGGTCGTGCCGGCCGCGCTCGTCGCCACCAGGCGATAGTGGTAGGTGGTGCCGGGCTGCAGTCCGGTGATCGCCTGGCTCACCCTGACCTTCACGGTGCTTGCACCCACCGCCACAGGGGTCGTCTGCGCGCCGTAGCTCGTGGTCGTGCCGTACTGGAAGAAGTAGCTCGTTTCAACGCCGCGTGGGTTGATGCCCCCATTGAGCGTGGCGGTGGAGGTGTTCGGCTGCGAGGCGCCTGCCGTGGACACAGACGGGGGCTTGGGGGCGGGCGTCGTGGCTGCCTGCGAGCCGAGTGGCAGCGCCAGTGCCACGCTCGCCAGCAGCGCACCGGCCAGCGCGATTCGCCGGCTGGTCGTGAACATGGCCATACTAAATAACCTCCTGCTTTCGCGATTCTTTCACGCTTGTCTATCCCAACCTAACCTAACAACCCGTCCGCTCCCCGGTCGATGCGGTGCGCGTACCGGCCTGGTGCGGATGCGTTTCGTCAGGAGGGACCCGAGTATGTGCAGTGGCTGGGCTGGACGCCGGTTAGGCCGTGTTGCCGGCTCGTCGCGAACGTGTCGAGGTTGATCCGCAGGCATTGTGGTTGCTCCCTCACGGTGATGCGCACCAGCCAGCGGTGCGACCCGGTGTGTCCCAGCACCTTGGTCGCACAGCCGGAGCGGCAATAGCCGTTGGTGAGCTCGGTGAGTATGGCTGTAGCGTCGGCGCGCGCGAGCTGAAGTTCGGGTGGCCGCCAGTTCGTGTCGCGGTCGCGCAGATAGATCCAGGCGACCAGGCAGACGCATGTGGCCAGCAGGCCGACGGTGATGTAGAACCATCTCATGTTGCGTCGAACCGGAAAGCTTGGATCTCGCGCTGGCCGTCACGGGCACGGAACAGCGGGCCGATCGCGACGACGCGCGCGCCCCTTGTGGGCGTCGCTTCCCGGTCGGGCAAGCGCACGAGCACGATGTGGAAGTCGCTGATCACCGCGACGTGCGTCTCTCCCGCGCGGGTCCGTTGGTCGAGCTGATCACACGTCCTTCGACGCGTGCGCAGAACGCCAGTCGCTTGCGTTCCTCGCGGGGGACGCCCCTCGTGCACCAGTACATCCACGAGGGCAGCGTGGCGGCGCCCTGCCTGTTCGTGCCCGGCCTGTGGGTGACTATCGTGAGCGATCCCTGCGCGCATGCGAGGACCAATCCGCACAGCAGCAATGCGGACAGGGCGGCGGTGGCGCGCCATAAACGGGGGTGATCAAGCGCGGCGTGCACTGTGTTACCGATCGCGATCTGCATTACCGATCACGATCTGCAATCTCCCGCGTCAGTGTTCGGCGATCGTGATCCGCACAGTTCTGCTCTTTGGTGTCCGTTGGCCCGGCGCCGGATACTGCGCCACCACCCGCCGCAACCCCCTGGCCGTGTGGACGATCCTCGTCTGCCCTCCTAGTGAGACGAGGGCTGAGCGCATATGCAGCATCCTGTGGGGCGAAGCCGATCAGGCGCGGCACCGAATCGAGCCGCGACCGCGAGAGGATCGGCAAACGCTGTCGCGAAGGCCCCTGGATCGTCCTCCCGGCGAGCGGGTGTGCCAGCCGCACGTCCAGTGGCCCAATAGCCGCCACCGCGGGGCAGGCGCCGGATCCCTGCTGTTCGTCTATGTCGATGACGACGCTGTCGTGCCCTTCCCCGACCGCTCGTCTGGATAGAGCCGCACGCGCCGTGCTGGACGATCAGCTCGAGCGAAGCTTCGCGCGGACCGACCGCGTACGCATCCCACTCGACCGGAACCGTCCGCGCGGCGACTGCCGCGCCACGCGCGATAGCGGCCTTCGCCGAGGAAGTGCTCGTACTGTCGCTCCGCACGACGGCGATCCCGCAGAGCGCCACTCCTACGAGGAGCAACAACCTCTCGGCGCGTCTACTCCGGTTGCGGACGAACGTCATCCAACAAGACTAGCGCATGTCCTCACACGCTTACAAAGACCAAGACGGCGCAGTTGGCGCCGGGTAAATGTGACCCCGGCGCCAACGCGGTGAGTCAATCGTCTAAAGCCTCAGCATTCTTTGGTGTTGCCGAAGCAGTGTACTTCATACCACAGGCCATTGTAATACGGAGAGTATTTGGTCAGCGGTTCGCCGGTGTAGTAGAAGTCCGTGTGACCATTGACATAGCCGGTGCCAGTAGGACTCCAGTCGATGAACCAACCTCCTCCGCTGGATCCGCCAGTGAAAGGACTCCCGGTGCAGACCAGGTTACCTGAGCTACAGGGCCCCGAGGCCGCCCAGTTCTCTTCCATGGTGTTGCCATTGTAGGGCGATTCGCCTGGGTAGCCAAACTGCACGTACTGCTCGTTGTCGCTGAAGTTGTAAGCCCAGCCGGCATCTCCGACCGCCCCGTCCAGTTTTTGTTTGATTGCGTTCTTGCCGACCGACATCGCACCGAAGTCGTCTTCGAAGTTGCGGTTGTTGAGCCATTCGCTTGTCGTGGTGTAGCCGTTCGCCACGAACGTACCGTGCGGTTCGATTTCTTCAGCGGTTTTACCATTGCCGTTGTAGGAGGGGATGAACTCGGCGAATTCGTCGAATTCTGTTACCACTCTCAGTGTTGGCCACGCAGTGTCCCGCGGTGTCCACATCGCCGAAGTTGTGCCCATTGACCACCGACGTGCCGGAGCATTTGAAGCCTTCGCCCCCATTGTTGTCGAAGAATATCGTGCCGTTCACCTTGTACGGGATATTTTTTGTAAGACGTGGTAGGCACGCCGAACGCGTCGTAGGGGAATGGGTAGCTCCATGGCTGAGCCGTCAGCACCGGTCCCGTCGTCTGCGATGCGGACGACACACCGGATGATTCGGACGACACGCCGGCGGGCGACGATCCAGCTTCAGAGCGCGGCGGCCCGTCAGGACCCCCGGCCGGGTGTGAGCTGGGCGCCTGAGCGCCGGCGACGACGTTGACAGACTGCGCCGCGTCCCTCCGGGCCTGGGTCCAATAGGCGAGGGTCTGCGCCTGTACGCTGGCGGACACCGACTGACTGGACACTACACTGCTGCTGCTGCTGCTCTTCTTGGCGGTCGCCGACGCGGCGACAGCGGTGGTGCTGCTCAGAGCAAGCGCTCCGAGCATTGGCATGGCCGCCAGCGCGACCAGCCCCAATCTCCTGGTGGTTCTCGGCAACTTCGTCATGACGTTGACGCCCCTATCTTGTGGTATGTCGCGGCGAACCGCCGCGAATGTTTGATGCTGAGCGTCGACTATAAACCCGCAGAGCCCTCGGTTGTCACCGGCGGGCCAAAGATCACGGCCTGGTCACATCTGGAGATCTTGCCGTGCGTCCCTGATCGGTGGAGCGCAGAAGCCTCTTCAGAAGCCTTTTCCTTCAGGCAAAACCGTACGAAAACGGTACTCGCGCGGCCGCGTCAATCTCGCAATTTGCGGGAATTCGCCGGGCGGCGTATCGGCCGGGTCGCAATGTGTGGACATCGTGGAGATAGGTTGCCGGGTTCGTACTGTCTTCGCGGGCGACGCCCGGTTCGCCCGCTCATCCGGAGCGTGGAGGTGGCGTGATGTTGAGGTTCAAAGGCCTGCGGGGCGCGATGCTGGCAGGGTGCTTTGCGGTTGGCCTGCTGGCGGTTGTGGCGAGCGGGGCGTTGGCAGCGCGGATGAAGGTCTGTGTGCCCGCCAAAGAAGGCGCGGCAGTCGTGACCGCGAAAGCCGGCGCCTGTGAAGCGGGTTATACTAAAACTACCCTTTTGCCTGAAGCTGAACAGAAAAAACTCGAGACCATCATCCCTTATGTAGAAGAGATTCTGCCATATGTAGATGTAGTCCAAGAAGGTGTCGACAAAAAGCCGACGATCCAGATCACCGGGGCTAATCTTCAGGTGATCAACGGAACAAGCTCTGAGGCCACTTTGAACGGGACCGGAAACCTGATCATTGGGTACGACGAAACACCCGGAGCGCAGACGGGATCGCATGATCTTCTGCTCGGCGGACCCGGGAATGCTTATACTAGCTATGGCGGTATCGTCGGTGGCGTGAACAACAAAATCTCGAATGCCTACGCGTCGATTCTCGGTGGGTCAGAAAACTCGGCCTCCGGGGCCAGAAGTGTGATCGCTGGCGGCTATGCCAACAAGGCGACGATCAACTACGCCGCCGTCGGCAGCGGCTGCTCGAATATCGCGGGCGGCGGGACGGTGTCAGTGAAGGCGTTTTGCACCGAATCGGCTCACGCCGGCTATTTCCCTGCGGTGCTCGGCGGGATCGGCAATCAGGCCGACGCGCAGAACGCGACCGTCAGCGGTGGGTACGAAAACAGGGCGTACGGTGAAAAGTCCTCAGTCAGCGGCGGAGGGAACAACGAAGCCTCCGGTGGCGGGTCGTCGGTGAGCGGCGGCTTTGAGAACTACGCGTCGACTCTGGTCGCGTCTGTGAGCGGCGGCGAAAACAACGACGCCGTCGGGATCGGGGCTTCGGTCAGCGGCGGCAAAGACAACTACGCCTCGGGCAGCACGGCTTCGATCAGCGGCGGCCTGGAGAACTTCGCCACCGGCAGCTTCGAGCCGTGGGTGGGCGGAGGTTACTTCAACGAAGCATCCGGCAAGTGGTCCTCGATCTTCGGCAGCAAAGAACTGAAAGCGCCGAACGAATACGAAGCCATCCCGTAGGGACCACTCGAACGACCACTTGAACGAACGAACGACCACTCGAACCGCCCCGGAATCTTGGATGCCTTCAAGGAGCCCGGGGCGGTTCAATCTGGTGCTGCACACCTCCGCGGAGAGCATCGAGCGAGAGGTCGAGCGCGTGCTGGAGACGCTCGCCGCCCGCGGGCTGACCGACTGCTGATATCTGATACCATCGCCGTCCCACTGGTGTCGTTATTCTCGCAATTTGCGGGAATTCGCGAAGCCGGATATCAGCGAGATCACAACGTGCTGGGTGTCGTGGAGTTGGCTTGATCTTGATGGATTCGTATCGTCTCTTCGTGGGTACTGTCTCTTCGTCGGCGATGCTCGTATTCGCTTGCTCATCCAGATCCATAACATGGAGGTGACGTGATGAGGTCGTTTGGAGCCCTTCGGGGCGCGGCATTGGCAGTCTTTATGGCTGCGGGATTTTTGCTCGTACCTGCTGGTGGCGCGTTCGCCGCGGGCGGGGTGGAGCTGTGTATCCCGGAAGCTGAAGGAGCCGCTACGGTGACGCCCACGAAAGGCGCGTGCGCCGCGAAATATAAGCTCGTCGAACTGGGCGCTGAAGGAAAAGAAGGAAAAGCCGGTAAAGAAGGCGCTCCCGGTAAAGAAGGCAAAGAAGGCACGTTCGCGGGTCTGACCGCGGCCGACAAGGAAACGCTGCTGGCGGTCCTGCCGTACGTCAAGTTCGTCAAAGAAGGTGTCGATAAAAAGCCGACGATCCAGTTCTCCGGCGCCAACGTTCAGGTCGTGTCAGGGGTCGCCAAGGAGACTGAAATCAACGGGCTGGGCAACCTGGTGATTGGCAATGACGAAGAACCGGGTGCGCAGACTGGGTCGGGCAACCTCCTCCTGGGGACGTTCAAGCAGTCCTTCACGGGCTATGGCGGGTTCCTCGCGGGCGAACACAACAGCGTGCGCGCTGACGGTGCTTCGGTGAGCGGCGGCGAATACAACACCGCGAGCGGATTGCGCTCGTCGGTGAGTGGCGGCTATGACAACACGGCCAGCGCCGAAGGGGCCTCGGTGAGCGGCGGCCAGGTCAACAAAGCCAGTGGCCTCGGCGCCTCGGTGAGCGGCGGCCTCTATAACGAAGCCTCGGGCACCACGACCTGGATCAGCGGTGGCGCCGAAAACAACGCAAGCGAAGACTTCGCCACGGTGAGCGGGGGATTCCTCAACACAGCCAGTGGTTTTGGAGCCTCGGTGAGCGGCGGTACTGAAAACAAGGCCAGCGGCTATGCGTCGTCGGTGAGCGGTGGACAGAAGGACACGGCGCGCGGCGAATCCTCCTCCGTCGTGGGCGGCGAGAAAAACACCACGACTGGGACTTACTCGGCGATCCTCGGAGGCAAAGGACTTACGCTGAGCACCGAATTCGGAGAGGACTACTAGACGAGAACGAAGACGAACGAAGAGCATTTCTGGCCCATCTTTGATCGGTCAGAAATGCTCGTTCGGGTTGCCGGCCGGCAGGCGAGGGAAGAGGGAGTAGTAGCGCAACCCGGGTACACTCGGTGTGTTCCTTCCGTAAGATCAGTCGGAGCGCCAGGGACGGCCTCTGTTCGGATCACGAGGATCACGGGTCGGGAGGTATGAATAGTGCGCAGGGCATCGGTGGTGGCGTTCGTTGTGGTTGGACTGGGGCTCGTGGCGGCGCCGGGCGCGCCAGCGGCGCCGCTGGAAGGCATCCACAAAATCCAGCACGTAGTCGTGATCATGCAGGAGAACCGCTCGTTCGACCAGTACTTCGGCACGTATCCGGGCGCTAGCGGGATTCCGGCGGGGGTCTGCGAGCCCGACCCGCTAACCGAAAAATGCGTGGCGCCGTTTCATGATCCGAACGATGAAAACTACGGTGGGCCTCATGGCGCCGGCGATTTCAGGGCGGATCTCGACGGGGGCAAGATGGATGGGTTTGTCGGAGAGGCCGAGTCTGGCAGAAAATGCAGCAGCACCGAACCGGACTGCAGCCCCTGTACCGAAGGCTCAAGAGCGAAATGCATCGATGTAATGGGCTATCACGACGCGCGGGAGATCCCCAACTACTGGACGTACGCGCAGGGCTTCGTGCTGCAGGACCACATGTTCGAGTCCGTATCCTCGTGGAGCTGGCCCGAGCACCTGTTCATGGTCTCTGGGTGGTCGGCGACGTGCTCGAACTGGAGCGATCCGATGTCGTGCATCAGTAAGCTCGAAGGACCACCAAACCCGGAACCGGAACACGGTTCCAATCCCTATACCGGCCCGGACGCGATCTCGCTGCCGTGGACGGATATCACCTACCTGTTGCACGAGCACAAACCCGAAGTGAGCTGGCGCTACTACATCTTCGAAGGCGATGAGCCAGACTGCGAGAACGACGAAGCGATGACCTGCGAACCCGTGAAACAGGGACCCACCACGCCGAGTATCTGGAACCCGCTCGTGGATTTCACCGACGTCAAGGAAGACGGCCAGATGAGTGATGTGCAGTCCTTGACAAATTTCTACACGGCCGTACACAACACGAGCGAATGCGGGCTGCCAAACGTCTCCTGGATCACTCCCAACAGAATGGTCTCCGAACATCCGCCGAACCTGATCTCGACCGGTCAGGCGTATGTGACGACGTTGATCAACTCGATCATGCGCAGCCCCTGTTGGGACAGCACCGCGATCTTCCTCTCGTGGGACGATTGGGGCGGATTCTACGACAACGTCGTTCCCCCCGACGTCGATGAAAACGGGTACGGCTTCCGTGTTCCTGGGCTGGTCATCAGCCCTTATGCGCGCGCTGGGTATGTCGACCATCAGCAGCTCTCCCACGACGCGTATTTGAAGTTCATCGAGGATGACTTCCTCGAAGGCCAGCGCTTGAATCCCGCGACGGATGGGAGGCCGGACTCGCGTCCAGATGTGCGCGAAGAAGCGCTGGGGCTCGGCAACCTGGAAAGCGACTTCGACTTCTGTCAAGCGCCACGCCCGCCGTTGCTCCTGCCGGTCGATCCCGCGCCGGGACCGGCATCTGATCCGCCGGGATCGGTGCCGGTTGCGCCTGAGCCCGCGCTGGCGCCGTGTCCCGAACCGCCCTCGGCGCCGCCGAGGAGCCCCACGCCGCCCTCGACGCCGCCGAGGAGCCCCACGCCGCCCGCGCCGGCTCCTGTCGCTCCGGTATTGCAGCTCACGGCGTCGGTCGCGCCGCGTCAGGATCTGCGCATCAATCACGGCCGCGTCTATCTGATGGTTGGCTGCAACATGGAATGCGCGATCTACGCGCACGGGCATCTCAACCTGACGCACGGTCGTCAGCATTGGGAGTTGCGCGCCACACGAGCATCCCTCGTGGCGCATCGATCGACGGGCATCGCGCTCTCGCTCTCGCGCCGTGAGCTCGCGGTCGTGCGCTCCGCGCTGCGTGCTCACCGACGCGTCGAAGCTCTGATTTTGGTCGAAGCCAGAGCTCCCGGACAGGCGCTCCATGGCTATTTTGTGCGCGTGCGCCTCACCTACCCATAGCCTCGGCTCGGCGGTGTCGCGATTGCCTTACGCCGCTGGCTCCTCCCGCTACTTCTTCTTGCTCTTCTTCGGCTTGATCTTGAGTACGCAGGTGTGGTAGGTGCGGCTGGCTGTCAGGTGGTGTTTGAGGACCGTCGTGGCGCGGATCTTGATCGTAAAGGCGCCCTCCGGCAAGCCCTTGAGGTTGATCGTGGCGATCACGTATTTGCCCTTGCGTACCGTGGTGATCGTGCGACCGCTGAGCGTTACGGACACTGTCTTGAGCGGGTCGTACTTCGGGTCGGCCAGGTGGATCTTGAAGAGCCTGGCGCTCAGGCACTGTTTGGCGCTAGGCAGCGTGAGTGTCTCTTTGGCGCCCGCCGTGCCGGAGCCCGCCACGCCGGAACCATCCGTGCCCGAGCCTCCCGTGCCGGAGCCGGTGTGGCCGGGAGGCGTTTCGCCGGGAGGCGTTTCACCGGGGGCCACCGGCAGAGGAGCGGTCAGCGTAGAGCTGTAGCAGCCAAAGGTAACGTGATAAGCGGCGTATTCAGATTCTTCTTTGGGGGCGCCGTCGGGGGCGATCATGGGCTGGGTCGTGCCCGGATGGCTGAAGCAGACGCGTAGGTAGGAGGAGCCGTTGGGTTCCGTCATGACTCGCCAGGCGGTGGGGCCGCGTTCTGGATTTCGTTCACAACTGCCGGAGAACCACTGATGCAAGCCCCAGTACGATCCGTCCGGCTGTTCGCTGATGTCCGTCCAGATCGATTCGCCCACTTCGTGCGTGCATTCCGCGAACTTGGTGGCGACGACCACCGTGCCTTCATAGGTCCCGTTCGACAGGCGCTGGACACCGATTTGCCCACCATTGAACGACCAGATTCCTTCGATGCTGGCGGCGCCGGCGGAGGCGGTGCCGACGACGGCGAGCAGCAGCGCCGTGGCGATTGCGAGCAGCAGCGCAGAGGAGCGTCGTCTCGAGCGGGGCGGCCTGTCCATGTTCACGTCCATTCTCAGCGGGTTGTCGATTGTCGGGTCGCCCATGTCGGGGCCGTCCATCATATTGGAAGTTGTCTTCTTAAACGCCGGTTCGCTCGGCGTTCTTCCACTGCTCCATCGCCGCCCGGAATCCGTGTCGCTCCAGGTGAGTGTGAGCGGCCTCGCTGAGCACGATCGGCCCCCGAATCGCCGTCCCGCCCGTCACGGACACCTCAGCGGTGACCGGCAGCCGATGATGCCTGGCCCTGGCGAGCGCGCTCCTCCCCGTACTCGTCAGATGGATGGAGATCGTCGCGCTGTGATCCGCGCTCAGCGTGTAGGCGCCCCTGCCGAGAATGAGCGTCTCTCTCTCGGATCTTGTCCTGCCGTGACGGCGACGCCTGACCAGGATCTGCTCGGTCAGCTCGATCGTGCCCGTGCAGGTCGCTTGTGCGCAGGAGATCGGCACGCCAGCCGAGCTCCCGGACACGAGGATCCTGGAGCTCAACAGCTTGACGATCGGCGTTGGCGGTGGCGGACGGGAGGCGGGCGGCACCGTCAACGTATTGCTCACGGCGCCTGCGCTGCCGCTTTTGTTCGTCGCCGTGACCCTGCAGGCCAACTCGGCGCCCTGATCAGCGCTCTGGACGGCATACGTGCTCGCGCTCGCGCCGGGGATCGCGGCGCCGTTGCGCAGCCACGCATAGGTGTAGGTGGGCGCGGGTTCGCCCGTCCACGCACCGGTCGAGCACGACAGCGTCTGGCCCACCGCGGGCGTTCCCGACACGACTGGCGCGGCGGTATTGACCGGTTCCTTGCGCACCAGCACAGCGTCGACGCCAGCTGTCGTTTCTCCCTCGCCGGCCGTCACCGGATCGGCGCTCGCCGGGGACGGCTGGTCGTTGTAATACTGAACCACGTAGGAGGCATCGACGAACGCGATCTTGTATTCACCGGTGACCAGTCCCTGTATCGTGTATTCACCGCTCGCGTTAGTGTCCGTACCTCCGGCGAAACCTTCGTTCGGCCCGAGCGCGATGACGTAAACTTTCGAGAGTGGTGCGTGCCTCCAAGCGTCGGTCACAGTGCCGGAGATCTCGCCGCCAACCCGCAGTTCCGCATCGATTTCTCCCGCCGTTTCACCTTTGGTTACTTTGACTTCATTCGCACCGGCAAGTGAACTCTTGTCGTTGTAGTACTGGGTGACAAAGTTGAGACCGCTTTCAGGCGTAGGAGAGAATTCAACCTTGTAGGAGCCTGGCGCCAACCCGACTATGGTGTATTCGCCACTCGCGTTGGTCTTCGCGTATTCAGCCGGAGATTTGCTCCCGCCCGCTTCATAGGCAGTCACTTCAATATTTCCCAAGCCGCTGTGGGGCGGCATGGCTTCCGTCACCGTACCTTCGATCTTGCCGGTGCTTTCAGCAGCGAGGGCGCTCGGCGCGAGGATGAGCAGCACAATGTAACCCAGCAGCACAGCTAGCGCCCAGCAGTCCTTCTCGTTCCTCCACTCACCCATCGACCGATGCTAACAGACCCGGGGATAGAGAAAGATCACGAGATGGTTACAGCGGGGACTCGTTGGTTACAGTTGGACTAATTTCGTATCACTGCGCCGCGCAGGGATGGGCACTGAGAAAACTATGCTTGCGACGAAGCATGTACGAAAACGGTACTTGAGGGTCCACTCTAGCCAGTCTCCTGGCAGCGCAAGTCGGGTGCGCTCTCAACCGTTGCTCGTGCGGGAATATGTCCGCCACCTACCATCTCTCCCATCTGCGCACGCTCGAGGCCGAGGCCGTGCACGTGCTGCGCGAGTCCGCCGCCGAGTTCGAGCGGCCTGTCCTGCTGTTCTCCGGCGGCAAGGATTCGATCGTGCTGCTGCGTCTGGCCGAGAAGGCGTTTCGCCCGGGGGGCTTCCCGTTTCCGGTCATGCATGTCGACACTGGTCACAACTTCCCTGAGGCGATCGAGTTCCGCGACCGCCGGATCGCCGAGATCTCAGAGCGGCTGATCGTCGCCTCGGTCGAGGACTCGATCCGCGATGGCCGGGTCGTCGACGAGACCGGCCCGCGAGCCTCGCGCAACGGCCTGCAGACTGTGACCCTGCTCGACGCGATCGCCGCGCACGGGTTCGATGCGGCGTTCGGCGGCGCGCGCCGCGACGAGGAGCGCGCGCGGGCGAAGGAGCGCATCCTCTCCTTTCGCGACGAGTTCGGCCAGTGGGAGCCGAAGGGGCAGCGACCCGAGCTGTGGAGCCTCTACAATGGACGGATACGCAGGGGTGAGCACGTGCGCGTCTTTCCGATCTCCAACTGGACCGAGCTCGACGTCTGGCAGTACATCGCCGAGGAGCAGCTGGAGGTGCCTTCGATCTACTTCGCCCACGAGCGCGAGGTGTTCGAGCGCGACGGCATGCTCTACGCCGTCAGCCCCCATCTTCAGCTGATGGAGGACGAGCAGCCGTTCTCGGCGTGGGTCAGGTACCGCACGGTGGGGGACATGAGCTGTACGGGGGCGGTCGAGTCTCGTGCGTCCACCCTGGAGGAGGTGGTGCTCGAGATCGCCGCCACCCAGATCACCGAGCGGGGACAGACGCGGGCGGATGATCGGGTCACCGAGGCGGCGATGGAGGACCGCAAGCGCCAGGGCTATTTCTGATGGCGATCTCCGACTCTTCTCCGAGCGCGCAGGCGCTGAGCACGACGGCGTCGCCCGACGTCTTCCGGGAGCTGTCCGAGCGCCCGGCCGAGCTGCTGCGCTTTGCCACCGCCGGCTCGGTCGACGACGGTAAGAGCACGCTGATCGGGCGTCTCCTGTACGACTCCAAGCAGGTGCTCGCCGATCAGCTGGAGCACGTCGAGCAGACCAGCAAGCGGATGGGCTCAGACTTCCTCGACCTGTCACTGTTGACCGACGGGCTGCGCGCCGAGCGCGAGCAGGGCATCACGATCGACGTCGCCTACCGCTACTTCGCCACGGCCCAGCGTCGCTTCATCATCGCCGATACCCCGGGCCACGAGCAGTACACGCGCAACATGGTTACCGGCGCCTCGACCGCGGATCTGGCGATCGTGTTGATCGACGCGCGCAAAGGGATGCTCCCGCAGTCCAGGCGTCATGCCTTTATCAGCTCGCTGCTGCGCATCCCCCATCTCGTCGTATGCGTCAACAAGATGGACCTGGTCGACTTCGATCAGGGCGTATTTGAGGGGATCGTCGAGGAGTTCGAGGGGTTCGCCGCGAAGCTGGACGTCCCCGACGTCACGTTTATCCCGATCTCCGCGCTGCTGGGCGACAACGTCGTCGAGCGCTCGGCGGCGATGGACTGGTATCAAGGTCCTCCGCTGCTCTATCACCTTGAGCACGTCCATATCGCCTCTGATCGCAATCTTATCGATGTGCGCTTCCCTGTGCAATGGGTGATCCGGCCGCGCTCGGGCAGCGGCACGGACTACCGCGCCTACGCGGGTCAGGTGGCGGGCGGCATCTTGCGGGCGGGTGACGAGGTGGTTGTGCTGCCCAGCGGGCAGCACTCGACGATCGCCGGGATCGACACGTTCGACGGCCCGATCGAGGAGGCCTTCCCGCCAATGTCTGTCGCGCTGCGGCTGACCGACGACATCGATGTCAGCCGTGGCAGCACGATCTCGCGCGCGCAGAACCAGCCGACGGTCTCGAGCAGCTTCGAGGCCCTGCTGTGCTGGATGTCCGAGCAGCCGCTGCACCCGCAGCGGCGCTACATCGTGAAGCACACGACCCGCACCGCGGCGGTCAGTGCGCTGGACGTCCGTTATCGAATGCAGCTTGACGAGCTGCACCGCGACGAGCGCGCCACTACGCTCGAGCTCAATGATCTCGGCCGTGTGCGGTTGGAGCTCAGCTCGCCGCTGGTGTTCGACTCCTACCGGCGCAACAAGGTCACGGGCAGCCTGATCGTGATCGACGAGGCGACCAACGACACGGTCGCCGCCGGGGTGATCCTCGACACCGAGACCGAGGTCACGGACTCGCCAACTGTTGAGCCGCGGCCCACACAGAGCCCCAACGTCAAGTGGCAGCGCTCGGATCTGACCCGCCGCGTGCGCTGGGAATCGCTCGGGCATGTCGGCGCGACGATCTGGTTCACGGGGCTGCCCGGATCCGGCAAGTCGACGATCGCCGGCGCCGTCGAGGAGCGTCTGGTCGCCGCCGGCCGTCCGGCCTTCTTGCTCGATGGTGACAACCTGCGCCATGGTCTCAACGGCGATCTCGGCTTCGATGAGGAGGCACGTTGTGAGAACGTGCGGCGCACCGCGCACGTCGCGCGGCTGTTCGCGGAGGCCGGCACGATCGCGCTCGTCAGCCTCGTCAGCCCCTATGGTTGTGACCGCGAGGTGGCCTCCGGACTGCACTCAGCTCACGATCTGCACTTCATCGAGGTGTTCGTCGACGCTCCGCTCGAGGTCTGCGAACAGCGCGACCCCAAGGGTCTCTACGCGCGTGCGCGCGCGGGTGAGATCACCGGTCTCACCGGCGTCGACGCGCCTTACCAGGCGCCAGCGCAGCCCGACCTCGTCCTGTACTCGAGCAAGGAAGTAGTCGATGCCGCTGTGGAGCGTGTGATGCAAACGTTGGCGGGGCGGTTTTTGCATCCGCCTCAGCTGCACCGCCTGCAGCAGGACGAGTAACACCTCCACTCCATCTTGAGCGTGTGAGCAAGGTGAGGGCTACTCTTACCCCTCGGAGAAGGCTAGGGCCAGCGTCAGCGAAGGACGGCCCAGCCGGACAGTTCGTTTGGGTCGTCGACGTCGTAAATCATCACGTCCGCTCCGTTGCCGCGGCGGCGAGACGGTCGGCCTGCTGCCTCCGCGATCGATGAAGTCGTGTGTGCAGGACGCTGGGGGCGCTGCTCAGCAACGCTCACGGAAGCGCTGACGTGGCCCGCCATCAAACCTCGAGGCTAGGTAGTTGAGGCCGATCGGCGCCGGCATGCTCCGGTCGGTCATGATCCAGCGCATGCGGGCACGAGCCTTCGGACTTGACATCGAGATGGATCGTCCGATCGTCGGCCTGCGTCCAGTCGCGAAAGCGGCCGGTGCTCGGAGCGTCAAGGTTGAGCTTGTCGGATTTGAGGAGCTGGACACTCGCTGGCGCGGGGCCGCTGCGCGGGAGCTGGTGCGACATACCGGATCGGATGGCGTCGTGGCCGTGCTTGCGGAGGAGGATGCGCAGCGCGGGCACCGCATCGCGATCGCCGGCATCGGCTCGTGCATCATCGCGCCGGACGGCCGGTCTGTGGCGTTCGCACCGGCGCCCGCGACCGCCCCCTGGCTCGTGGATCGCCTGCTCACGAGCGACGCGCTGCCGCTCGCCGCCCTGTTGCAGGGGGTGGAGGCGCTGCACGCCGGTGCGGTCGTGCTCGACGGCGTGGCGCTCGCGGTCGCGGGTCCCTCGGGCGCGGGCAAGAGCTCGCTGGCGCTCACCCTTGCGTCGCTGGGCCATCCGCTGCTCAGCGATGACGCGCTTGCGCTCGAGCCGGCCGCGAGGCCGCTGTGCCTGCCGGGGCCGGAGGTGGCCAACGTGCGCGACCCGCGTCTGCGCGCCGTGGCGATCGAAGGTCTGGCCCCGTTCCGCGAGGTTCTGGGGGAGGTCGACGGGGCGCTGCGGGTGCTCGTCGAGACGGCTCGCGACCCGGTGCCGCTTGGTGTTCTCTACCTGCTCGATCGGTCAGGCTCCGCGGGAGCGGGCTCGGCGGAAGCTCTGACGATCTCTCCCACCCAAGATGCCCAGGCTGTGCTGTCCGCGACCTTCAACCGCGTCGTGGGCGGTCCCCGGCGACTGGTGGCGCATCTGAGCACCTGTGCCCGCATCGCCGAGACCGCGAGTGTATTCACGGTCTGCGTCCCGGCCGGCATGGGCCCCCCCGAGCTGGCCGATCGTCTGGTGGCTCATCTGCGAACTCGGCTCCCCTTGGCATGAGGCGCGCGATCGCGGGCGTCCTGGGTGGCGACCCCGACGACGTCGGGCGCGTGCTCGGCGCATTGGGCGATCCCGCCGCCACCACCCTGGTCGATGGCCCCCTGCTCAGCGCCTGGTGTCCAGCTACAGGCCATTACGACGATGGTCTGATCTGCGTGCTCGACGGCGAGCTGACCAACGCCGCCGAGCTGCTCGCCGAGCTGCAGACGCCCGCCAGCGCCTCGCCGGAGGCGATCGTTGCCGCCGCGTTCCGCGCTTGGGGCGAGGGCTTCGCAACCCGCCTCCGAGGGGACCTGGTGGCGCTCCTCTGGGATCGAGGGGCACGGCGCGGAGTGATCTCCCGCGATCAGCTGGGGGGCTCGCCGCTGTTCGTCTGCGCACACGGCCGAGAGCTCCTGTTCGCCTCGGAGATCCCGATCCTGCTCGCCCTCCTGCCTGCTCGCCCGCCTGTGGATGAGGTCTTCCTCGCGCACTGGCTGAGCCTTCGCGACGCGCCGGGACGCACACCACATGCCGGCCTCACGCCGCTCGGGGCGGGCCGTCTCTTGGTCTTGGAGGGCGAGCATTGGCACGAGCGGACATTCTGGGCGCCTCGCTACCAACCGGCCCTCGAGCTCGCGCCGCAGGAGGCGGCGGCACGCATGCGCGACACCCTCACCAGCGCGGTCGGGCGGGTGGCCGGCAAGCGTCCCGGCGTGCTGCTCAGCGGCGGCCTTGACTCCTCGACCGTCGCCGCGCTGGCCGGTCCCGCGACGCGTGGTTACGCAGTCACCTTTCCGACCCTGCCCGCGGTCGACGAGTCGCGCTGGGTGCGGGAGATCGCCGGCTCGCTCGCCCTCCCCGGTCGCCGTATGCAGCTGCGGGGCGGCTCGATGCTCGCGGGCGCGCTGAGCGCTCCGCTGGAATGGGAGGTCCCGCTGCGTCCGCAGAACCTGCCTTTGTTCGCTGCGCTGGTGATCCAGGCGGCACAGGACGGCATCCAAGTGCTGCTCGACGGCGAGGGCGGCGACCTGCTGTTCGCGCCCGCGCGTGAGCTCATGGCCGACCGCCTGCGGGCCGGCCGGCCGTGGGAGGCCGTGCGCCTCGCGCGCCGGCTTCCGGGAGCCGGGCAGCACCCGCCCTGGCGTCCGACCGCTCGCCTGGTGCTGGATCACGGTCTGCGTGCAGCTCTTCCGGCCGGCGCGCAGGCGGCTCTCACTCGACTCAGCCTCCCCTCCTGGCTCTCCCCGGGCGCGAGGACCCTCGTCCGCGAGGGCTACGACCCGGGCGGCTGGGCACGAGCCGCGGGGCCCAGATGGTGGACGCGTCGTGTCTGCGCTCTGAGCGGCGCGCTCGAGGGCGTCGCGGTCCGCGACTGGGCCCGCCGCCGTGCGGCGGCCGCTGGATTGATTGGCAGGAGCCCCTTTTTCGATGTCGATCTCGTGGAGCTCGTGCTCGGTCTGGAGCCAGAGCTCGCCTATCACCCCGATCGCGATCGCCCGCTGGTGCGCGAGGCGATGGCCGGATTGCTGCCCGACCGGGTGCGCCTGCGCAGCGGCAAGGCCTACTTCGACGATCTGTTCGTTCAGAGCCTCGCGCGCGATGACCTCGCGGCGGTCCGCCGGCTGCTGGGTGCTCACGACGCGGAGGTGGGCGCGTGGGTGGATCGCGCTCGCATGCGCGAGGAGGTGGTCGATCGCGCGCCCGCGGATCATCCCGGGGGAGCGTATGCGTGGACCGCGGTGGCTTGGCGGCTGGTGAGTGCCGAGTGCTGGCTGCGCCATCAGGGCGACCCGGAGTTCTGCTTGCGGGAGCTGGCGAGCAGCGAACTGCGGCCCCCCGCGTTTGAGCTCGAGCGGCTCTTTTAGAGGAAGACCTCTTTTAGGAAGACCTCTTTCCTTGCAAAACAAAAACGATACGAAAGCAGTACTTGACAGCCTCGGCTCGGCTGCATAGGCTCGTGACCATAAATTAAGTATCAGTCAGATTTGATTCAGATCTTACGCAGCTTCGCAATCGGAGGCAACAATGAGTCAAGGTGGACGAGGGGGAGAGGCGCCGAGCCAGCAGGCGTACGAGTCTCCCATCGTGAAAGATCTTGGAGGCTTGTACGAGCTGACCGCCGGCTGCGTCGGCGGTATTACCGCAGATGCTCTGGTGGGGGCCGACAAGGAAGCTTTTCCTGCCAACAGCGGGATCTACTGCACCAAATAGAGCAATTTCCCACTTTTGATCCAGGGAAGCACGACCGTCGGAAGGCAAGGATGCCCGGGGACGGATACCCGGTAAGCATATTCCAGGAGGTCGAGAAGAATGAAGTCGCCTGATAGGGCTGAAGGTTGTTTCGCGCCTGTACCCCATCGCCATCGCGGTGGCGCACGCCGCTCGTTGGCTGTATGCCTGCTCGCGGTCGCGGCGATCATCGTGCTACCAGCGGTGGCGCAGGCCGAAACGCTAACCAATGCGGGCAAGGAATTCTGGCTCGGCTTCTCGGCCAACTGCATTGAGTGCGGGTCGTCCGTGCAGACGCTGTACATCACGGGTAACACGGCGACGACGGGGACGGTCACGATCGCTGGTTTGGGCTTTAGCGAAGGCTTCTCGGTCACGCCCGGAAAAGTGACCCCTGTGCGGCTGCCGGCCGGCACCGAAATGTTCACGAGCGACGGCATCGAAGAAAAGGCGATCCACGTGACCGCCGGTGCGCCGGTCGTCGTCTACGGCCTCAACGACCAGCCCTACACGACGGACGCCTACACGGGCCTGCCGACGACTGTGATCGGCACGAGCTACACGGTCCTTGCGTTCGGCTATGGGCTGGGGGGCAACTCCGAGATAGCGGTCGTCGCTGGCCAGAACGGCACGGAAGTCACGATCACCCCGTCGGTCAACGGCGGCGAATTCGACACCCGCCCGGCGGGTGTCCCCTACACCGTGACCCTGAACAAGGGTGAGGAGTACCAGCTGCGAGCGACGACCAACCCTGAAGATCTGACCGGCACAAAAATCACCTCGACCGCGCCCGTCTCAGTGTATGGCGGGGAGCAGTGCGCGAACATCCCGACGAACGGATATTACGCTTGCGACTACATCGTCGAACAGAACGTCCCGGATGACGCGTGGGGTACCTCGTTCCTGACCGAGCCGTTGAAGACTCGCCACAACGGCGACTATTTCGAGCTGGTCGCCGATCAGCCTGGAACCGAAGTGAAGCTCAACGGCACGCTTGTGGCGAAACTGAATGCGGGTGAACACTACTCCCAGGAGGTCGAAGTGCCCTCCGAATGGACATCCAACAAGCCGATCGAGCTCTCCCAGGACTCCAACAGCTCGACCTACGACGGCACCACCGGCGACCCGTCGATGATGATCATCCCGCCGTATCAGCAGTTTGAGACGGGCTACACGATCACCACGCCTTATGAATCGGAAACGGTGTTCGAAAACTACGTCAACCTGGTGGTGCCGAAGAGCGCCGTGGGGTTGGTGGCTATCGATGGCGTCGACGTTCCGGCCTCGGAATACAACGCGATCGGCTCCAGCAACTTCGAGGGTGTGCAGGTCGACCTGACGCCCGGCAGCCATGTGATCACCGGCAACGGCCAGCCGTTCGGCGTGTTCTCGTATGGGTTCTCCTCCTACAACGCGTACAGCTACTACGGCGGCATGTCGCTCGCGCCCGTCGCCGAAGTCGAGCATGTGACGCTCGCCCCGGCCAAAGAAACCGCGACGGTCGGAACCAAACACTGCGTGACGGCGACCGTCACCGACCAGGAAGGCAACCCGCTCGGCGGCGTGAGGGTGGACTTCGTTGTCACCGGCGCGAACTCCGCCAAAGAATCGGTCTTTGCTGGAAGCAACGGCCAGGCGAAGTTCTGCTACACGGGCACGAACGTCGGGAAAGACACGATCACCGGATCGGTCGGCCTGATCAGCGGAACGGCTCAGAAGACCTGGGTGGGCCTCTCCGGGGTGATGAGCGGCGAAGGCCGGCTCACGTGGGAAGGTAGTAGGGTGGCCGACTTCGCCTTCATCCTCGGCTGTCATCCGACCGATCCCAAGCCGCGCTTGGAGGTGCTGCTCGGCGGCAAAGCATACGTGTTGAGCTCCGAGTCGACCAACCTGTGCACGCTCCAACCGAGCCCGGAACCACCCCCTGAGGCCGGTGCCAAATTCAACACGATGGAAGGCAGCGGACCCGCCACGGGAGGCACCGTCATCACCTGGAAGTTCCTCGACGGGGGAGTCGGGGGGACGAATGACCTGAGCTCGATCAAGCTCACCAAAGGGGCGACGGTCCTCTTCAAAGCCGGACCGGCGACCCCGGGCTCGTTCGGTGGGGGCACCCGGCAGGGACGCAACACCGCCCTGCCGCCCGGCGAATACTAGAGGCGGAGGGGCCGTCGAGGAGATCGGGGGGCGGGAGAGAGAGGTTCTGCCCCCCGATCTCCTGGTGCGGAAAAACCTACTTCGGCAACGAGCGGACGACCTTCATCATCGACTCTGCCGGCAAGGTCGCCGAGATCCTGCGCAAGGTCAAGCCTGCGGAACACGATGCGTTGGTGCTGAGCGCGCTGGTGGCTGCCCTCGCCTGATCCGGGTCGCGGGGGACATACGCGCGCTTGATTTTCCAATACTGTCTCTGGCGTCCCGCACCCTTGGCACCGCGCGGGCATGACTCGGCTCGTCGCATCCAGCGCGCATCGCTACGAAGCTTTCCGAGGACGATCTCGGCGTCTCTGCTGGCCAGTCCCATATCAAGGGGGCCAAATCTGCGGGGCGGGCCAAGGGGGTGGAGGCAGCGCCTACTGAAAAGATACTGCCAAGACAGCTTTACAGTTGCTTTGCAGTAGACCATGCGGTGGGATGAACGCCAAGCACGGGCGGCGTTCACGCGTCAATGGATGGTCGGTCAGGTTGGAGGCAGGGACCAAGAGGCTCGCGGATCGTTGGGGGACTTGCCCGTCCAGACGACTAGGCCAGCATCTCGGAGGGTGCGAAGATGGCTGCTGGCAGTGGGGCGTGAGATCCGGACGGCCTCCGCCACCTCTCCTGTGAGCACGCTGATCGGGCGTCTCCTGTACGACTCCAAGCAGGTGCTCGCCGATCAGCTGGAGCACGTCGAGCAGACCAGCAAGCGGATGGGCTCAGACTTCCTCGACCTGTCGCTGCTGACCGACGGCCTGCGCGCCGAGCGCGAGCAGGGCATCACGATCGACGTTGCCTACCGCTACTTCGCGACCGCCGAGCGTCGCTTCATCATCGCCGACACGCCCGGCCACGAGCAGTACACGCGCAACATGGTCACCGGCGCCTCGACTGCCGATCTGGCGATCGTGCTGATCGACGCGCGCAAGGGGATGCTCCCGCAGTCCAGGCGTCATGCCTTCATCAGCTCGCTGCTGCGCATCCCCCATCTCGTGGTGTGCGTCAACAAGATGGACCTCGTAGAATTCGATCAGGGGGTTTTTGAGGGGATTGTCGAGGAGTTCGAGGGATTTGCCGCAAAGCTGGATGTCCCCGACGTCACGTTTATCCCGATCTCCGCGCTGCTGGGCGACAACGTCGTCGAGCGCTCCGAGGCGATGCCCTGGTATCAGGGTCCGCCGCTGCTGTATCACCTCGAGCACGTCCATATCGCCTCTGATCGCAACCTGATCGATGTGCGTTTTCCCGTGCAGTGGGTGATCCGGCCGCGTTCGGGCAGCGGCACGGACTATCGCGCCTACGCGGGTCAGGTCGCGGGCGGCATCTTGCGGGCGGGCGACGAGGTGGTCGTGCTGCCCAGCGGACAGCAGACGACGATCGCCGGGATCGACACGTTCGACGGGCCGGTGCAGGAGGCCTTCCCCCCGATGTCGGTCGCGCTCAGGCTGACCGACGACATCGATGTCAGCCGCGGCTCAACGATCGCGCGTGCCCACAACCAGCCGACGGTCTCGAGCAGCTTCGAGTGCCTGCTCTGCTGGATGTCCGAGCAGCCGCTGCACCCGCAACGCCGCTACATCGTCAAGCACACCACGCGCACGACGTCGGTCAGCGCGCTGGATGTGCGTTATCGGATTCAACTGGATGATCTGCACCGCGACGAAAACGCGACGACGCTAGGGCTCAACGATCTCGGCAGGGTCCGTATGGAGCTCAACTCGCCGCTCGTGTTCGACTCCTACCGGCGCAACAAGGTCACGGGCAGCCTGATCGTGATCGACGAGGCGACCAACGACACGGTCGCCGCCGGGGTGATCCTCGACACCGAGACCGAGGTCACGGACACACCGACTGTTGAGCCGCGCCCGACGCAGAGCCCCAACGTCAAGTGGCAGCGCTCGGAGCTGACCCGCCGGGCGCGCTGGGAGTCGCTCGGGCATGTCGGCGCGACGGTCTGGTTCACGGGGCTGCCCGGATCCGGCAAGTCGACGATCGCCGGCGCCGTCGAGGAGCGCCTGGTCGCCGCCGGCCGTCCAGCCTTCCTGCTCGACGGTGACAACCTGCGGCACGGTCTCAACGGCGACCTCGGCTTTGACGAGGATGCGCGTTGTGAGAACGTGCGTCGCACCGCGCACGTCGCGCGGCTGTTCGCGGAGGCCGGCACGATCGCGCTCGTCAGCCTCGTCAGCCCCTATGGTTGTGACCGCGAGGTGGCCTCCGGACTGCACTCAGCTCACGATCTGCACTTCATCGAGGTGTTCGTCGACGCGCCGCTGGAGGTGTGTGAACAGCGCGACCCCAAGGGTCTCTACGCGCGTGCGCGCGCGGGTGAGATCACCGGTCTCACCGGCGTCGACGCGCCCTACCAGGCGCCAGCGCAGCCCGACCTCGTCCTCTACTCGAGCAAGGAAGCGGTGGATGCCGCTGTCGAGCGTGTGATGCAAACGTTGGCGGCGCGGTTTTTGCATCCGCCTCAGCTGGATCGCCTGCAGCAGGGCGAGTAACTCCGCCCAGCTTCGCGCACCACGCCCATCCGCTCGAGCGACCCCTTGGGCCGTCCGAGATGAGGCTTATCATCGACGCAGCGTCCATGTGGGCGGGTTCGACGAAGGTGACGATCATGGGCACGAGCTTCACGGTCTCGCGTTTCCGTGGCGTGGGAGACTGACCGGGCGGGGGACTCGGACGATTTGGGCTGGCGATCGAGCAAAGCGTCGCAAGGCGTGCGTAGCGTGGCCTCATGTCCACGAAACCGATCACGCCGAGGCTCGCCGACAACCTGCGCTTGCTGGCCGCGAGCCAACTGCACACGCAGGCGGCGCGCTCTGCGGCACTCGACGGCGGCGCGCACGCCGTAATGGCCGTCGACGCAGCCGTCGCTGCGATCGTGATCGGTGTCGGAGGCACGTACGGCCTCTGGATCGCCGCGCTGTCGCTGCTCGTCCTATCGGCCGGCATGGCGATAAGGGTCGTGCGTATGACCGGCGCCGAGGAGACCGGCCCGCTCATCGACGACGTCCTGGCGGCCAGCGAAACCGCGCAGGAGGACCGGCTCGAACGCTCGCTCTGCAAGACTTTGCCGCAGACATACAGACCAACCGGCGGGCACTGGCTCGCCAGGGTCTGCTGTTCAACCGGGCACAGACGCTCCTGGTATTGGCGATTCTCGTGGAGCTGGCGGGACAGGTAGTACGATGAGCATCATGGAGCCATCCACCGCCAGTCAGCCACCCGTCTCCGAGGCCACGCCCACGGACGTCACCGAGACCTTTTTCAAAACCGCAAATGCCCCCAGCGACCGTCACTTCGAGCAGCTGACGGTACCTGGCCTCGGATCGGGTCCGATCCTCCCCGAGTGGCTGAGCAAGCTCTTCCGGCGCAAAGACACACCCGCTTCGCGATAGACCCGCCAAGCGGGTTGATTTTCTTAATTGTTCTTCAAGCCTTTGCCGGTCCACCGCCATCCGCGATCTGATACGCGAGACCAGGACCTGGCGTTTCGAATTACGACTGGCCGGCAAGGCTATCGGCCGTTCGGATCAGAGCGCGTCGTGCGCAGGATCTAACTTGGAATGGCCTGATAAATGTAATTGAGCTACGGCGCACGACGCTCCTTATTCGAGCGGCTTGCGGCCTTGCCGGCCGAAGTTCGTTCGAAACGCCGGGTCTTGGTCTCGCGTTTTCGGGGACGGAGGAGACTGACTGGGCGGGGTGAGGCTGGGTGGATCGAGCGAACCGTCGCAAGCTCGGGGTACGGTCTGTTTGATGGCCATCGAACGCTTTATCTGGACCCACCACGCCGAACGCAGGCGCATCCGGCGGCTGCTCGACCGCTCCGAGCTGGAGCGGTCGATCCACGACGGGCATGGCGAGCGGCAGATCAACCGCGGAGAAGCGGACTGGCGAATCTATGGACTGCTCGCGGATGGGCGCCGCTTTGTCATCGCCTATGACCACCCCCACGGCAGCGACCACGCCGCAGTGAGGATCGTCAGCGTGTGGGACTACTGAAACCGATACCGAAGGAGTATCCTGGAGGCAATCATGGGAACACATCTTCATTACGACCCCGAAGTCGACATTGCGATGCTCTCCTTTGAGGACGGGCGCGCCATCAGCCAGGAGCACCCCTGGGGCCTGATCGACCGCCACCCCGACGACGGGCACCTGATGGGCTTCGAGATCTGGGGAGCGTCGAAGATCCTCCCCGCTGAGCTGATCGCCGCCTTGCCTCTCGCGAGCAAGCCGCACGACGTGGCGGTCTGAGCGAGCAGGACCAGGATCTAACTTCGCATCCTTTTCCTCACTACGCCTGGCCTTGCCATCCGCCCGCTTGGTCGTGATCTGGTTCTGTGGGCTTTTTCTCTCCAAAAACTCCCAACAATGACTGCTGTTCTTCAGAGCTTGCTCGATCTACGCGCACGGGCATCTGAACCTGCTGCGCGGGCGCGGGCGCAGGCGCCGGCACCTGGGGTTGCGCAGCGTCCGCAGATCGCTCGCGGCTGATCGCACGGTCGGCATCAAGCTCTCGCTTTCCCGCATCAACCTGGCCGCGGTGCGCCGCGCGCTGGAGCGCACCATAAGGTCAAGGCAGCGATCGAGGTGCAGGGGACCGGGGCGAACGGCAAGCAGCAGACCTACCTGGTCAGCGTGGTCTTGACCTGGCGGTGAGGGGGCCGAGAGAAAGTAGGAGCTTCCCAAAAAGGTGCGAAGTCAAGCTGTGTAGTTTTGGGTGTGCTCGCCGAGCTGGATGAGTGTGGTGGCAAGGGGGTTGACGGGAGTTTGGCGTGTGATCGAGAGGAGCGTCCCAAGCGCGGGGTAGCGTTCTTGGGCGCCTCGACGCAGGCGATCGGATCGGGCTGCGGGCCAAGCTGTTTCGGCGTCTGCTGCGCGCTCCTGACGCTGAGAGTAGTGTCCGCTCGCCGCGGTACAGTGAGTAAAGCTATGCGAACATATGTTCGATAAGGAGTCGTCTGGTGGATCCTGAGATGCAGTCGAATCTGCTCGCGCTATGCGCGGTCGATCACGTGAACTGGCACGTAATCGCTCGCGAAGCGCAGCACCCTGGCGGCCTGGAGCGCCTCCTCCGGGGCGATCTGGCCGAGAAGTCCAAGGAGGCACGCGCCACGCAGAAACTGCTCGCCTCCGCGGACCTCGATGCCGCGCGCCGCCGCGCCGCCGAGGAGATCCATCGCGCGCAGGAGGAGGTTGGGGCCAAGCTCGTCACGGTGCTCGACGACGACTACCCCGCCAACCTTCGAGTGATCTACAACCTGCCGCCCTTCCTCTTCTATCGTGGCCGCCTCGATCGCGAGGACGCCCGATCCGTTGCTGTGGTCGGCACGCGCGAAGCGTCTGAGGAGGGATTAGACAGCGCTCGCCGGATGGCTGGGCTCCTCGCTCAGGCGCAGGTGACGGTACTTTCTGGCCTCGCTTTGGGAATCGACACGGCGGCTCATCAGGAGACGCTTGCGCACGGCGGCAGGACCATCGCCGTGCTCGGTACGGGCATCCTGGGCTGTTATCCGAAGGAGAACGCCGACCTAGCGGAGCGCATCGTCGAGTCCGGAGCGCTTGTCTCTCAATTCTGGCCTACGCAGCCGCCGACGACCTATAACTTCCCTCGTCGAAACGTAGTCACGTCTGGGATGAGTCAGGGGACGGTAGTGATCGAGGCGAGCAAGACCTCGGGAGCCAAGATGCAGGCCCGCCTCGCCCTTGAGCACGGCAAGCGGGTCTTCCTCATCAGCCGCCTAGTCACGTCTCAGTCATGGGCGCAGAAATACGTCGAGGATCGCGGCGCTATCGAGATCACGTCGGTCGACGACGTGCTGACCCGACTGCGCTCGCCAGAGGAGATCGAGCAGCTCTCCGCCGGCCGTCAGCAGCTCGCACTCGAGCTGGCCTGAGCCGGTGGCCTCACGTCCGCAGCCTGCCGGGTTCGGCAACTGTGGAGTATGTCCGTATCGGAGCCAGGGAACAACACAGATCTGCTTCGACTGTGCATCGAGCTCGTTTGAGAAGCTCGCCAAGGACCGCTGCGAACTGTGTGAGCTCGCGTTGCAGTCCGACGGATCGTGCGGCAACCCGCTCTGCAACTGAGATGAAGACAGTCGCTTCTTCAAATGGGTGTGGGCCATCTCAATACGGACTGGCTCCCTACGAGATGCGATCGACAGGTACAAGGTCGAGGGCAACTATGGGTGGGCAGGAATATTCGGACGCGTGCTGCTCGGCTACTTGAACGCGCACAAAGCTGTGTTCGATCACTATGACCTGATTATCCCGAGCCCAACATACGTCGGAGAGGGAGGGCGGCCGTTTGACCACACTGGGCTCGTGATCGAGCGTGCTGCCTTCGAGGACGACGGCACCTGGCCGTTCGAGATCGGGGTGCTGCAGAAGTCAGCTGCGACCACTCCCTTCCGCGGCAAGAGGTGGAAAACCCGATACGACATCGCTGAACACGAGCTTCGACCTGCGCTCGCAGTCCCAGATCCCGAGCAGGTTCGCGGGAAGCGCATTCTTGTGTATGACGATGTCTACACAGAGGGGCTCACGCTCCGTGAGGTCGCACGCTCACTCCGCGACGCCGGTGCTGTCGAGGTGTCCGAGATCGTCCTCGCCCGCCAGCCCTACACCGGGGGTCAGTGAGCAGATGTATTCTGATCTTGCGGAGGGGCGGCAAGCGGCTCGACTATCACCAGACCAGAATCACCGTCCTCCCCAGGTCGGCGTGGTATTAACCTGGCGGTGAGGTGGGGTTTAGCTGCGGCGCCCGGGGAATTGCATATCCAGGCGCGACGGCCTTGCCGGCCGAAGTTCGTTCGAAACGCCGGGTCCTGGTCTCGCGTTTTCGGGGACGGAGGAGACTGACCAGGCGAGGGGACTCGGACGATTTGGGCTGCTGATCGAGAGAAGCGTCGCAAGGGACGCGTACGGTTTGATCGATGCCATCCCCCGCTCTCACCGCGTGGAGCACGAGCTCCGCGGCGGCTCTGTCGCAGCTGGAAGCCGCCCACCGCGCTGTGGGGGGCACACGCGCGGGACGCCGCACGAACACGCTGCAGCTCAACTACGCCTACGTGCTGCTGCTGGCCGCGCACTTCCAGGCGTACTGCCGTGCTCTGCACAGCGACTCCACGCAGCTGCTCGTCGAGGCCATCGACCCGGGCATCGGCGCCGTGCTCGACGCGAACCTGTCCTTCCGGCGCCAGCTCGACAGCGGCAACGCGCAGCCTGCGGCGCTCGGCATCGACTTCAACCGCTTCGATTTCTTCTTCTGGAGAGAGGTGGAAACAGCGGACGCCCGTAACGCGGCACGCCAGCGCAAGCTCGAAGCACTCAACGTCTGGCGCAACGCGATCGCTCACCACGACATCGAGCACCGGCGCGCCGGTCTGCACCCGCGCGAGATCACACTTGACGCCTGCCGCTTCTGGCGCGGCGCGCTGAACGGACTGGCCAACTCCTTCGACCGTGTACTCGCCGGCCAGCTCGCAACACTCATAGGCTCCCGACCCTGGTGATATCGTGAACCCAGTCATGTCACAGAAGACCGAGATCGCCCCCACCGAGATCGCTCCCAAGCCCGAGTTCAGCGAGTGGTTCAGGGTCGGCCGGCGCGTCCACGTCAAAACCAGCAAAGGACCGCCCTTCGACGCGATCCTGCTCGAGAGCCGCGGCAAGATCGCCGCCAAACAAACCAAGTACGTCGTACGCGTCGCGATCCGTCCGGACACCGAAGAACGCGCCGAGTTCGAGGTCTCCGAGGACCGGATCCTGCTCGACGCGGCCTGAGCCGGCCAGGGCCGCGACCTCAAACCTTTGTCCGTCCACGGCCATGCGCCCCCGAAAACGCGAGACCGAGACCTCGCAAGATTAACGACGTTCGGTCGGCAAGGCCGCCGCGCCTGGTAATGCGATTTCCCGGGCGCCGTAGCTCATCATTATTAATCGAACAATCATTCTTTAAGTTTGCTACGGCGCACGACGCGTCGTATTCGAGCGGTTAGTAGCCTTGCCGGCCGAAGTTCGTTCGAAACGCCGGGTCTTGGTCTCGCGTTTTCGTGGGCGTGGGAGAGTGACCGGGGGGTGAGGGCGGACGGATCGAGCGAAGCGTCGCAAGGCGTGAGTAGCGTGGTTGGCGATGTCCACAAACACGACCACTTCCGGATTCGCTGATCGGCTCTGCTCACTGGCTGAGAGCCAGCTGCAGATGCAGACCGCCCGTTCGGCGGCGCTCGATACCGTCGCCATCGGCGTGATGGCGCTCGACGCCGCCTTCGTCGCGATCATGCTGGCCGCCTGCGCGCGCTCTTCAAACGCGCCACACCCACGCACTGAGCTCTCAGCCAGCCCGGCCCCTTCGCTTCGCGCTAGAGCAGCCCGGCGGAATGATTTTCTTAATTGTTCTTCAAACCTTCGCCGGTCCACCGCCATCCGCGATCTGATACGCGAGACCAAGACCCGGCGAATCGCACAACGTCAGGCCGGCAAGGCTATCGGCCGACCGGATAACGATGCGTCGTGCGCCGTAGCTCATATATAAGCAACGTTGTGCGATTAACGTAAAAGCCTACGCCAGCGAGGCGACGATGATGCCTTGATAAGTGAATAAGCGATGGAATAAGGGAAATTTGCTGCGGCGCACGACGCGTTCTATTTCGAGAGGTTAGTAGCCTTGCCGGCCTGACGTTGTGCGATTCGCTGGGTCTTGGTCTCGCGTTTTCGGTGGCGGAGGAGACTGACCGGACGCGGCGACTCGGACGATTTGGGCTGCTGATCGAGCGAAGCGTCGCAAGGCGTGAGTAGGTTGGTTGGCCATGTCTGCAATAGCCGTCATACGCCTCTTCTGCGGGGGCAACCCTTCGTTGGCGACGACCGTTGTCAACGGGCTACCGGCCTGGGCGGGCGTGCTCGGCGGCTTCACGGTGTTCTTCTCCGGGCTGCCCGCCGCTTTGGCGCTGTTCGTCCCGAGCAGGCCTGACTCGCTGTCGCGACGGATCAACCAGGGGCTGGGAATCGGCTTTACAGCGGGGATGCTGCTTGGCCCCTTGATGCTCTTTGTCTTCGTTGCTAGGATCGTGTCGTGAGCAGGAACGGCTTCGAAATCTTCGACCGCTACGACTTCGCCATGTGCGTGCTGATGGACCTCGTCGGAGCGGGCGTTCTGATCCTGGGCGCACCCCTGTGGGCGATCATGCCCATCTGTATGGCCACCGGCATCGCCATGTTCATCCGTCATTTCGACGAGATCATGGGGCCGTAGAGGATCTTCCGGCGTAAAGACACGCCCGCTTCGCGCTAGAGCAGCCCGGCGGAATGATTTTCTTAATTGTTCTTCAAACCTTCGCCGGTCCACCGCCATCCGCGATCTGATACGCGAGACCAGGACCTGGCGTTTCGAATTACGACTGGCCGGCAAGGCTATCGGCCGACCGGATAACGATGCGTCGTGCGCCGTAGCAGGATCTAACTTCGCATCCTTTGCCTCACCACGTCCGGCCATGCCATCCGCCCGCGTGCCCGTGATCTGGTTCTATGGGTTTCTTCTCTCCAAAAACTCCCAACAATGACTGCTGTTCTTCATGGTTTGCTCGCTCTACGCGCACGGGCATCTGAACCTGCTGCGCGGGCGCGGGCGTCGGCGTCGGCACCTGGGGTTGCGCAGCGTCCGCAGATCGCTCGCGGCCGATCGCACGGTCGGCATCAAGCTCTCACTCTCGCGCCCGAACCTGGCGGCCGTCCGCCGCGCGTTGGACGCGCACCACAAGGTCAAGGCCTCGATCGAGGTGCAAGGGACCGGGGCGAACGGCAAGCAGCAGACCTACCTGGTCAGCGTGGTCTTGACCTGGCGGTGAGGGGGCACGCACCGCGCGCGGGTAGCTTGCATCGCTTGTGGCCCGGCTATGAGCCTGGAGCTCCTAGAGCTGGGGGCCGCGGCTCTCGGTCGGTGGCGCTGCCTCCCCGTAGTTCGAGCGATTTTCTGGACAGATGTACGAGATGGGTATACATTACGTCGCTCCATTTGGCCGTTTGCGCGTGAGGACAGTGCGCGAATCGGGGCGGGACCGGTACTCGAACCTCTAGGCCCATACTTTCATAGAGCGGGGTGCTGCATGACGGCGATGTTGAAGATCCTCTGTAGAGCCTCTATCGCGCGAGCCGCGGGTGCCGGCAGGCCGGCGCTGGTCGTGCTGCTGGCGTGTGTCGCCTGCCTGGCAGCGGCCACTTCGGCCGGCGCCGAAAGCGAGACCTACTCCACCTACTCGGCGATCCAGTCGGTTCCGGTCCCGCCCGCGTCTCACTTCGCCGGAAACGGCGGTGGCGATGGCTGGGCCGTCGCGCTGTCCGAAACGAACGTCTACAACGTCTTCCACCACCAGCCGTTCATCGGCGTCGCCTGCCACGAACAGAGCAACGCGCAGTCGTGTGCCGGCTGGCCCAAGACGATCACCGAAACGGGCACAGGCGCGGGCTTCACCTCACAGCCGCAGCCGGGCCTGTATCTCGACCAGCACACCGGCAAGCTCTACGTCTTTGCCACCAGGCTCACCGACGACACCGGCGGCGTCGTCTGCATCGACACCACCTCCACGGAAACGGACCCGTTCTGCGGCTTCACCGAACTGACCGGCAAAGGCGAAGCGCCGCTCACGACCAACAGGGGCATCAGCGGCCTGAGCAACCCGATGGTGGTCGACCGCGGCGGCGAAAAGCTCTGGTACTCGTTCAACTTTGCCCAAGGGACTCGCGAAGGCGACAAGGACGAGCTGACGTGCTTCGACCTGACCACCGGCGCCGCCTGCGCGAATCAGCCATACGCGGTGACGTTGCCGGCGGGGACGATCGAAACCACGAACAACGAGCCCGACGGCGAGACTGCGGTGATCGGCGGCGAGACGATCATCCCCATGAACGTCTCAGGCGAGGCGTGGGTCGCATGCTTCAACACCGCCGGCCAGGAATCCTGCGGCGGAAAGTGGCCGGTGAAAATCGGTGGCAACTACCACTATGGCGCACCGTTCCCGATGCTGAGCGCAGGCGGGATGACGACCGGCGTCTGTGTGCCGGCCGTCGGCGACCCGTGCTTCAACCTCGAAGGCGAATCGCTGTCCACGCCGGCGAACATGCCTTCGGCGATCGGCGAAACCGAGGAATGGAACGGCCCTGGCCTGACGATCGGGCCGCGCGTTTACATCCCGCACGCCGCGGCATCGGATGGCGAAGCTGTCGACTGCTTCGACTACTCGACCGGCGAAAGCTGCGCGAACTTCCCAAAGGTTCTGCCCGGGATCGTCCTGTTGTACACGGTCAACCCCGACCCGCAGCGTCCGACGTGCATCTGGGTGAACTCTGACGCCGATGACGGTACACAGCCTGTGCAGATCGAGAGCTTCGACGCATACACGGGAGAAGCCTGCGGCGGAGGCACGGTCCGCGTGCTGGCATCTCAGTTTGTGGCGCCGGCCCCGCAGTGCACACCGGCGAACTACGTCTCTCTGCAGGTTCTGGAACCCCCCCGGAGCAGCTACACGGAAGGGTCGGTCGCGTTCGCCAACGGTGACGGGGAACTGACCCCCGGTCTGCCGGAACTCACGCTGGACGAAACCGGGAGCGCCAGCCTCAACGGGTTGGATCTCAACACGACCACGGGGCTGCCGCAGTTCCTGTTCGCGTTGAAGAACCGACCGGCCCAGTCGGCTCCGTCAAGGTCAAGCTCACGTGGGAAGGGAACTACGACGAAAGCTGTGCCGGCGAAGGCAGGACGGTCACCGTGCCTCCGGCTCCGGCCCCGCCGGCCCCGACAACACACCACCACAACCACGGCGACACCGGCCGCGGGAGTGCTCCCGTTCAAAGCCGCGAGCCCGAAGGCATGCGCCAGCCAGCGCGACATCACGATCCACATCCAGAACGTTCATCAATTGGGGCTGGTCTCGGCCGTCGTCAAGATCGACGGTAAGAACGCGAAAACGTTGCGGGGCAAGCGCCTGTCGACCGCGATCAACCTCGTCGGTCTGCCCAAGGGCACGTTCACGATTGAGATCGTCGCCCACCGGCGCGACGGGCGAACGGTGAAGGGCGAGCGCGTCTACCACACGTGCGTGTCCAAACTGCCGGGTCACTCCTACCTGCCGTTGTAGGCGAGCACGTGCACCGGTGGGCCAGGCTCAGGCCTGGCAGCCTCGAATTTGCTCAAGCGGGTTAAGAAGCACCACCACCACGGGTGAGCGCAGGCCCTGGCGGGGCTCGTGGCTTCGCGGGAGCGGCAGAAACAAGAAATAGCCGTCGGACGAGACTCGCGGTCGGGGTGGTCAGTGCACCGTGGTAGACGAGTCGTCGGGCTGGGTGGGGTTCGGCGTGGGCGCGCCTGGGGCGCCGCGGCTCAGCTCGTTATGTTTAGAGCGCCACGTCAGTCTCATGCGCTGCCGGTGACGCGAGACCGGAACCGGGCGGTTCGGACAAACTTCGGCAGGCAAGGCTATTGACCAATGGCATAAGGCGCGTCGTGCGCCGTAGCAAACTTAGAGCTGGTTGTTCGATTAATAATAATTGCGGATAAGTGCGCTAGGCCGACGGATGACCGTGATCCTTGAGAAGTAAAAAACAGCGATCAATAGAAATTAGCTACGGCGCACGACGCGCTTTATCCGAGCGGTCTGCGGCCTTGCCGGCCTAAGTTCATTCGAAACGCCGGGTCTTGGTCTCGCGTCACCGAGCGCGGATGGCCGTGGACGGGCCAGGCGAAGAGCAGTCGAGGCGTGGGTGTCCCGTTTTGGAGCTGCCGTCGGAGAAGGGCAGTGGCCACCAAACCGATCACGCCGAGGCTTGCCGAGAGCCTGAACCGCCGCTTGCTGGCCGCGAGCCAGCTGCAGATCCAGGCGGCGCGGTCTGTCGCGCTCGACACCAGCGCGCTCGGCGTGATGGCCGTCGACTTCGCCGCCGCCGCCATCTTCGGCGCCAGAGGGCCGTACGATCTCGGGATCCTCGCGCTGGCCCTGCTTGGGCTCTCGTTCGGCCTGGCCATGCAGACCCTGCGCCTCCCGGGCGCCAAACGGATCGGCCCCTCCCTCAGGGACACGCCGGAGACTCCCGATAGTGAGGACGAGCACTCATCCGAGGACTCGCTGCGCGACGACCTCGAAGAAGACATCGAGGCCAACGAACATGCCCTGGCCCGCAGGGATCCGCTGTTCGAACGGGCGCTGAGGTTCCTGGCGCTCGCGATCCTCGTCGCGCTGACAGGGAGGCTACTATGAGCACTATGGAACCATCCACCGCGAGCCAGGGTGGGCGGGATCCCATTCCAGAGCCGCCGCGCACGGACGCCACCCAGACGGGCAAGATCGTAAAGCCCTACGGCGACCGCTACCACAAACCGCGCACCGTGCCCGACCTCGTCGGACCGGACTTCCCCTTCCCCGCACCGGTGGCCAAGCTCTTCCGCAAGCTCTTCCGGCGCACAGACACACCCGCCTCGCGGTAGCCGACTCACTGGGTCTTGGTCTCGCGTATTCGATCACGCTTGACACTGACTAGGCGCGCAGCCTCCCCCTAATCTGGTTCTATGGGCTTCTTCTTTACAGAAATCCCAAACTGACAGAAGCCCACCACGCTGAAGAAACTGCCGACCGGCTGGGTGGGACTCGCTGGGCGGGGTAGGGATCGGGCGATCGAGCGTTCCGTCGCTGGGGCTGAGTAGCTTCCTCTGAGGCGAGCGATCCGGCTCGCTTTACGAATCCGCGAGGAGGTGGCATCATGGAGGCTGTGACGACGCGTGAGAGAGCGCATGAGCTGCTGGACCGGTACCCCGACGAGGACCTCGACGAGATCGTCGCGTTCCTCTCCTGCCGACGCTCGGCCAACGGGACAGACCTCAGCGCCAAGGCGATCCTCGCCCGTCACGGGGCAACTCCGCTGAGCGACGAGGAGTTCGAGCGCCACTTCGGGGACCTGCCCACCGACGACGAGGGCTGAGTCGTGGCTGACAAGCGGCCGGAGACGATCGTCCCGGTCGTCTTCGACGAGGACGCCATCGCCAGCGACCTCGAACACCTCAGCGACGCCGCCGGTGCCGCCCTGGTCCAGCTGCGCCGCGAAGTCGACCGCGATGGCGGCCTGCCCAAGTCGCGCCTGCTGCGCTGTCAACCCGAAGGCCGAGACGGCACTCGACTCGGCGGCTGCGCCAAGACTCGCGTCCCCTGGCCCAACGGACCGTGGGGAATCGTCTTCCGCTCCGGTGAAGATCCCAAGCGGCCTTTCGCCCTGTACACCGTGGCGTATGGGGAGCGACACCCGACCCGTGCCGGAAAACCCAGCGTCTACGAAATCGCCAGCCGGCGGCTGCCGGAGATCGTCGCCAGAGACCTGCGGAGGGAGAAGCCCGACGCGCCCGAGGGGTGAGCGCCCACCCACCCACGCTCGGTCAGTCTTTTTATCCCTGGAAAAAATCATCTCAAATCAGTTCCCGAACAGGCAATCCGCCCCGTAAACGCGAGACCGAGACCTCGCAAGATTCACGACGATCGGCCGGCAAGGCCACAGACTCTGGTTATGCACAGCGTCGGGCGCCGTAGCTATTACCTTTAGTTGACGCACTACCTATATACGAACTGCGGCGCATGAGACAATAGAAAGACGTAACCGATTCTAAAATACTGCTGCGGCGCACGACGCGTAGGTATGTCATCGATTTGTCGGGATAAATGCCAGCTGCGACGCACGACGGGTTGTATTCGAGCGGTCTGCGGCCTTGTCGGCCTGACGTCATGCGATTCGCCGGGTCTTGGTCTCGCGTTTTCGAGGGCGCGGGGAACTGATGGGGCGCGTTTATAAGAAATAAAAGACAAGCCCGGCCCGTCCGCGGCCATCCGCGGTCGGAAACGCGAGACCGAAACCTTCTGTACATCACGACGTTCGGCCGGCAAGGCCGTCGCGCTGGGGAATGCGATTTCCGGGGCGCCGTAGCTGATTACTTTTAATCGAACAACGAATCTTTAAGTTTGCTGCGGCGCACGACGCGTGGTATTCGCATGGCCGATAGCCTTGCCGGCCTGACGTTGCTCGAAACGCCGGGTCTTGGTCTCGCGTTTACGGGGGCGGAGGAGACTGACGGGGCGCGGGGGTGGTCGGGTTGAGGGCACCGATCGCGTGAGTCGCGCTAAAATCCGCGCATGGCAGCGAAGCCAAAAGCCAAGCCACGGGGCCCGTGGACGGCAGAGGAGATCGCGCGTAACGAGCGGGCCGAGCGGGCGCGTGCCTTGCGAGACCACGAGAAGACTCCCCAGCAGTGCCTGGAGGAGACGCTGCGCCTGAGCCGATTCGTGAGCGAGCTCCAACAGGGCCTGCCCGACGATGTTCGAACCTGACGACCTGCTGCTCGCACTGACCGGCGCACAGGTCGAGTTCGTCGTCATCGGGGGAGTCGCCGTCGGCGTACACGGCTTCATCCGTGCCACCAAAGACCTCGACATCGTTCCCGACCCCTCCCCAGAGAATCTCGACCGGCTTGCGCGGCTGCTCGTCGAGATCAAAGCCCAACACGTCGGCCTGGAGGATTTCTCGTCCGATGAGTTCCCCTATGACCCGACCGACCCCGTCCAGCTCGCCGAAGGAGCCAACTTCCGTCTGGAGACCAGCCTCGGCCCGCTGGACATCATGCAATGGCTGGAGGGAATCGAGTCGGACCTCGCTTACACTGAGCTCGCGCCGCGTGCCATCCCCGTGACATTCAGAGATACTCAGGTCCAGGTCTGCGCCCTCGATCATCTGCGCGCGATGAAGCGCGCCGCCGGCCGGCCGGAGGACCTGAAAGACCTGGAGCGGCTCGGTGAGGAGCCCGATACACCCGAGCCGGCGACGGAGGACACGCCCGAGGGGTGAGCACCCACCGCCCGGATCAAGCGCCCACCCACCCGCTTTTTATCAGTCAAAAAAATCATCTCAAATCAGTCCCCGAACAAACGATCCGCCCCCGGACACGCGAGACCGAGACCTCGCAAGATTCACGACGATCGGCCGGCAAGGCCACAGCACTCTGGTTATGCACAGCGTCGGGCGCCGTAGCTATTACCTTTAGTTGACGCACTACCTATATACGAACTGCGGCGCAAGAGACAATAGAAAGACGTAACCGATTCTAAAATCCTGCTGCAGCTCACGACGCGTTGCACTCAAGCGGCTTGCGGCCTGCCGAAGTTCGCTCGATTCACCAGGTCTTGGTCTCGCGTTTACGTCGGCGGGGGAGACTGACTGATCGGAGATCGGCCAGCGGACCGGGGTAGGTCGATCGCGCGTTGCGTCGCAAGCGCGGACTACGGTCTGTTCGATGGCTATCGAACGCTTCATCTGGACCCACCACGCCGCGGTGCGGATCGTCAGCGTGTGGCCCTTCTGAAACCGATCTCGAAGGAGTACGCTGGAGGACATCACGAAACTGCACTACGACCCCGAAGTCGACATCGCATCGATCTCCCTCGAGAAAGGGGAGGCCGTCAGCCAGGAGCACCCCTGGGGCCTGATCGACCGTGATCCCGACGACGGTCATCTGATGGGCTTCGTGATCTGGGAGGCGTCGAAGATGCTGCCGGCCGAGATGATCGCTGCGCTGGGTGGGCGGGACCCCGATCCCAGCAAGCACCACGGCGTAGCCGTCTGAGCTCGCCAGATCTAAGAACGCAACGGTAATACCTGCTGCGGCGCCCCGGGAATTGCATGGCCACGCGCCCGGGCTGCCCCTGATCTGGTTCTATGGGCTTCTTCTCTCCAAGAACTCCAGCTCGCAAGAATCTCCTGCTTGGTAGCGGTCCTGGCTGCGGAGGCGTATACTCGACTCGGAATGCGGGCAAGCTACATCACGCGGTGCAGCGGACCCGCACTCTTGGCGCTGACGGGGCTGCTGGCGCTCAGCGGCATGGCCGGCTCAGCTAGCGCAGCCACGTCCTGCTCGCAGGTGCCGACCGTTTACGGAATTCCCCCATGGGGCTTTCATACGGGCTCCTTCACGGGGGAAAGCAGCTTCGCCAAGGGCCACGGCGAAATCAACCTCGAAGCCAACACGGTGTCGGGAATCATCTGCCAGCAGGATCGAGCCGGCACGATCATCATGTCGGTTCGAGCACCATCTCGTCTATCACTCGCACGTCGCGATGATGTGGGGTTACCCGGGGAACATCATGAAGATCAAAGTCCGGGTCACGAGCAGCAGCGACCCGGAATGTGAAGTCGGAACCGCCGGACGCGCAACCCTGTTCGCGAGCTACAACGGCGTCCGCAGCGACAGCGTCCAGTTCTTCTTCCCGGCTGCGTGCAGGGATCAAGACCACCTGTACCACGGAACGCAGGTCAACAACCAGGTCCCGCCGCTGTAGCCTGTGCGGGCTCGCCACACACAGACCGCGGCGCTCATCCTCGTGCTCCTGCTCTGCCTGTTGGCGCCTGCCATGGCGAGTGGGGATTTACGTGATGATCGAGGCGTGTACGTCGCGTACTGTCCCGCCGGCGAGGAAGCGGCCAGCACCGCCGCGCTACCGCGGGCGAGCGTGGCCGAGGCGAATCACGCGGGCTGGCCAGCAGAGGAATGCTTGAAGATGGACAAGGGGCCTGCCGGGCGCAGTCACACGCTCGTCGGTCTCAAGCACGTGCACAACTGGCTGCTCGGTGGGTACGGCAACGACACGATCTTTGGCGGCGATGACGGAGACGTGATCTGGGGGGACTATCACCCCGAAGGACAGTCCGAAAGCGAGGTCGATCGTCTGCATGGTGGGGCTGGCAACGACTGGATCTACTCGAGTCACGGGTACAACGAAATCTGGACCGGCGGCGGCAACGACCACCTCGCCCTGGTTTACGGTCACGGCGTCGTGTTCTGCGACGGCCCGGGCGTGAAGACCTTCGTGATGCGCTATCTGCCGCAGAACCGCCCCTGGAAGCTGGTCGGCTGCGATCACAAAGTGATCGACCCCTACCGAGCCTGACAAACTTCGTGGCGGCAACGTCGTGAGTGGACCAAACACCGACGGCGACCCAGTCGCCCCGCACACTCTCTCGCCGAGGGAGCTCAAGGAGGTGCTCGCGGCTGAGCGCGGCGGCGAGCCGTTTCTTGCCTTCCGTGATGAGCAGGGATGTCTCGGCCTGTTCGTGCTCGGTCGTGAGCCCAGGACCAGCACGGTCGGTCGCCGCGGCGAGATGGATCTGTCGATTGCGTGGGATGGCCAGGTGTCCGGTCTACACGCCGAGCTGCTGTGCCTCGGCGGCGAGTGGACGATCGCCGACGACGGGCTCTCGACAAATGGAACCTACGTGGATGGACAGCGCATCAGCGGCCGCCAGCGGCTGCGCGACGGGGCTCGCATCCGGGTCGGCGGCACGATCCTCGCCTTCAACGCCGCGCAGCCCACGACTGCCGGGACGACCGTGACCGCCGGGGCGCTCGCGGCACTCCCGCGGTTGACAGATACCCAGCGCGGGGTTCTGATTGCGCTCTGCCGCCCCTACCGCGATGGCGGCAGCTTCGCGACTCCGGCGAGCAATCAGCAGATCGCCGGCGAGCTTTTTCTCAGCGTCGACGCGGTCAAGATGCACCTGCGCAACCTGTTCGCCAAGTTCGACCTGGGCGAGCTGCCCCAGAACCAGAAGCGGGCGAGGCTCGCCGAGTGCGCGCTGCAGCTCGGTCTGATCTCACAGCGCGACCTCACGTAACCCGCCTCGTCCCGTTAGGCCAATGCCGCGTCCGAGCGGCTATTGGCGTGGTGCGCGATCATGTTGCGCATGGACGGGGTGGCCATCGTTGTGTTCAGCGATTTGGTTGATTCGACGGCGCTGTTGGCGCGGTTGGGCGATGATCGGATGGACCACGTCCGCCGGGCGCATCTACAGGATGTCGCCGATGCCGTGGCCGGTTCAGGCGGTCGTGTGGTCAAGACGCTCGGGGACGGTGCGATGGCGTGCTTTGAGAGTGCGCTGGGCGCTTTGCGTGCAGCAGCCTCGATCCAGGCGGCTGCCGAGCGTCTGGACGCGGATCAGGGTGGGATCGGGATTGCTGCGCGGATGGGCGTTGCGGTCGGCGAGCCGATCTCTGACGGGGACGATCTCCACGGCATGGCAGTCGTGATCGCCAGTCGTCTCTGCTCCGCGGCAGCGAGCGGAGAGGTGCTCGTACAGGACCTCGTGGGAGCACTGGTGGAATCGCGAGACGGGGTGGAGCTCGGCGAGGCACGCAGCTACACGCTGAAGGGTGTGCCGGCGCCGGTGCAGGCGGGAGATCTTCGCTGGCGCGAGCTGGCGGCGGCTGTCCAGCGGACTGGGAGCCTCGCAGCGGCGAAGACGGGCGGCCCCGGCCAGGAAGTTGACCCCGTTGCCCCACACTCGCTCTCGCCGCGGGAGCTGAAGGAGATGCTCGCGGCCGAACGGGCGGGCGAACCATTTCTCGCCTTCCGCGACGGTGAGGGATGCTTGCGCCTGTTTGTGCTGGGTGCAGACGGACAGAGGAGGACCGTGGGCCGCCGCGCCGAGATGGACCTGCCGCTGCTCTGGGACAGCGAGGTCTCCGGTTTGCACGCCGAGCTTCAGTGCTTCATGGGCGAGTGGATGCTCCTCGATGATGGGCTCTCGACGAACGGGACCTACGTCAACCGCCAGCGCGTAAGCGCCCGTCGGCGCCTGCGCGACGGAGACCGCATCCGCCTGGGCCGCACCGTGCTCGCCTACAACGCTGCGCAGCAGCAGCCGGCTGGCAAGACGGTCACAGCCGGGGCGTCTCCACCCCTAAGGCACGGTTAATCGGAGAGAGCGGTCGGAGCCAAGTCGCCCGGTGGCGCGTCGCGCCGCTGGCCCGCTACGGCCGGGCTGTCGGCGGGTGCTGCCAACTCCACAATGCCTAGCGCCCGCGCGCAGGCGTAGGCGAGCTCTGAGGCTGAATCGAACCGGCCGGCGGGATCCTTGGCCAGGCCGCGAGCGATCACGGTGTCGAGCTCCGGCGAGAGGTCGGGGCGCAAACTGCTCGGAGGTAGGGGTGTGGTGCTCATGTGCGCCCACATTGTCGCCGCCTCGGTCTCGCGCGGGAATGCGGTCTGGCCGGTCAGACAGTGGTAGAGCAGGCCGGTCAGCGCGTAGATGTCGGCGCCGCCGTCCAGCGTCTCGCCGCGGATCTGCTCGGGCGCCATGTAGTCGAGGGTGCCGACCCATTGACCGGCTCTGGTGACGCGGGTGAGAGCGCCGATCTGCTTGGCCACGCCGAAGTCGGTGAGGTAGGCATGCTCTGGCTCATCCATGGTGAGCAGCACGTTGGCCGGCTTGACGTCCCTGTGCACCAGGCCGCGTGCGTGGGCCGCGTCCAGCGCTCCCGCGATCTGACTGATCAGGTGTGCCGTCCTCGTCGTCTCGATCGCTCCCGCCGCGGTGAGCAGCTGGGCGAGGTCGATTCCCTCGACCAGCCGCATCGCGATGAACAGCAGGCCGTCGTCTTCGCCTGCCTCGTATACGGGGATGACGTTCGCGTGCTCGATCGAGGAGGCGATCCGCGACTCCACCTTGAAGCGCTCGCGGAACGCAGGGTCCTGGGCGCGCTCGGCGGCGATCAGCTTGATCGCGACGGGCCGCTCGAGCGCCAGCTGAGTGGCTTGGTAAACGACGCCCATGCCCCCACGCCCGACGACCCGCTCGAGGCGGTAGCCGGCGATGATCGCCGTCGGCTCGAGGTGCCGCTCGCCCGGTACGTGCAGGACCTGCTCGACGAGCCCGCGATCGTTGGCAGCGAACAGCTCTCGCAAGCGCTGGCGCTCGCGGCTGTCGGACCACATGCCGAGGAGCGCGGTGCCACCCGTGGCGAGCACCACCGCGGCGAGCGGGTCGCTGTAGTCGAGCACCGTCCCTGAATTGAAAGCAAGCTGTGTCGCGACCGACCACAGGGCGAGCACGCCAACGCCCACCAGACACACCCCGACAGTCTCCAGCCGTATGCCCGCAAGCGGCGCGAGCAGCGCGAGCATCACGATGATCAGCACCGTCACGACCCCTGAGGGGCTGCGCAGCGGAAAGCCCGCCAGCGCTGTGGCGATCGCCTCCCCCTGAACTTCCGGTCCCGGCATCGGACTCCCAGCGGCCGTGCTGTGGAGATCCTGCAGAACCGGTGCGGTCGCCCCGACCACCACGACCTTGCCGCGCACGGTCGCCGGGTCGAAGTGGTCTCGCAACACCTGCACAAACGACAGGGTGCGCAGGGTCCCCGGCGGTCCGCGGAAGTCGATCCAGCCCCTGTTCAGCCGGCCGGGTGTCGCGACGTGCGGGTTCAGCGTATGGGTGACAGCGGCAGCGATGGTGGGGAGCCCGTTGACCTTCTCGAGCGTGTGACGCAGCACACCGTCAGAGTCGGGGAGCAGGTCGGCCGCGGCAGCCTGGTCACCGATGCTTGCCAGGTTCGCGTTGCCGCCCAGCACCTGTGTCGCGCCGGAGGGGGAGATCAGCGAGGTGGCGAACACGACGGGAGCGGCTTGCCTCGCCGCTTCGAAAAGCGCTTCGTCGGCAGCCGGAGTCGTGGGACGGTCAAAGGAGATGTCATCCACGATCAGGCGCGCGCCCGCCGCGTGCAGGTTTTCGAGTACGCGCGCGTGCAACCGGCGCGAGAAGGGATAGCGCGGCAGTTGGCCAAGGCTATCGTTGTCGATGCCCACGACGACGACATTGGAGGGCGGGTGCTGGCGGCCGCGCAGCGAGAAGCGCACGTCAACGGTGTCGCGCTCGAGCCGGCTGAGCAGTCCGCTGGCGTGCGCGGCGAGCCCCGCCGCCGCGGCGAGCAGCCCGACCGCGAGCAGTCCGAGGATTCGTCGCCTGGCGGCACCCCCCCACATGAAGGACAAAGCGTAATCGCTGGACGCCTGCGGCGCTTCTCCCCTACGCCAACCAGAGGGTCGCGTGCAGAGGCCGCGGCTTTTCGAGGGTGTCCTTACTCGACACCTTGGGTGGCTAGAGCGGCGTGCTGCGCGCAGCGAGGATGGTTTGCAGCAGTGACCACCTTTGGCAAATCACGACACGAGACGAGGAGATCACAATGCCCACCAACATCAAGCTCAAGCTGATCGGCCTGTTCACGACCATCGCGCTGTTCGCGCTGCCGATCGCCGAGGCCGCCGCCCACGAGAGTTGGGGCTAGCTCGCACCCTATGAGACGCACAACACAGGAGTAACAAATGAGCAACCGGCACACCCAACAGTTCCCGCCTTTAGTAGAGTCGCGCCGCGCATTACAACGCGACTCGAGCAGGGGGGATGATCCGGTGGAGACACCGACATGCAAGACCGCGATCCTGGGCCATCGGCTGCGGGGGGCTGTCCTTGCGCTAACTCTCGCCGCCTGCGGCTTTGCGCTCCTCGCCAGTTCCGCGGTGGCGGCCAACTTCACGTGGAGCGGTGGAGCTCCACTCGGCGAACCGAAGTGGTCGAACGGCGCCAACTGGGGCGGTAGCACGCCCAGCGGCAGCGTCGGCACGCTCACCTTCCCCGCGCTGTCGAGTCCCGCGTGCACTGCGGAACCGACGAAAGCCAACTGCTACAAGAGCGAAAACGACCTGAGCGGCCTGACCGTCAACGAACTCGTGGTTGACGCCGAAAAGCACCCTTATGAAATCACCGGCGAACTTTTCACGCTCGGCTCCGGAGGACTGAAGGCGAAAATATCTGGGGGCGAGGCTACCGGACACGTGAGGTTGCCTCCGGTCAGGCTCGGCGCCTCCCAGGAATGGACCCTCGACGGCAACGACGAATTTGGCGAACTCACGCTCAACGAAGTGACCGGGACGGCCACCAACCTCAACGTGGTGCTCAGCCACCAGGGAGTGCTCTCCGCCGCCGACGGAAACATTGAGGTCGGTCCAGTCGCTGTGACCGGCGCCAACTCAAGCGACACGGGCCAGAAAGCTTCCGAAAATGGGACCCTCCTCGCGGTTTCATCCGTAAACGGGGCCGACAGTCAGCCTGTTACCGTCACCGATGTTGTGCTGTCTGCATTCGGTTCTGAGGCCAGAGTCAACTCTACCGTTGGAGGGATGACATCGACTGGCAGCGTAATCTCGATTGGGGGCGTCAGCACTCCGCCGGTAGGTACCCTCACGGTTGCGGGCGGCATAACGCTCGACTCCACCAGCGCAGTCGCACTGGAAATCTTCGGTACTGGCACGACCGCAGGCACCGACTATTCTCAGATACGCGCCACCGGTGCTGTGAACCTGGCAAGCGCCGCTCTATCGATCCAAGCAGTGGCAGGCGCAGCAACAGAAGCGGAAGCGTTTCAGTGCCCCGCACTGAAACTGGGAGAGGTCTACACGCTGCTGACCACCACCGGTTCACTCACCGGGACATTCGCCGGAATCCCCGACGAAACCACTGTTCCCCTCAGTTGCGGCCAGGCAAAAGAAACACCACCGACCGCAAAGATCACGTATACGGCAAACGCCGTCACCGCGACTGTCGAGAGCCTCGCCTCGAGCGCCCCTTCGTCGCCGGTCAACGGGACACCCCCCGAAACGGCGCTGGTCCAGGCGGCATCCTCTGGCGCCGCCGGTTCGGCTCGGATAGCCTCAGGACAAACTCCCCCACCCATTCTTGCCCAGCGCGAGACGGCGAGCGATGTCTCTGGCCAGGTGACCATCCGGCCTCGGGGTGCCACCAAGTTCGTCCCTCTCTCGGGACTGACTGACATCCCCGATGGCAGCGAAGTCGAAGCTACCAACGGCCGGGTCGTCATCACGGCTGCCACGCCGACAGGTAAGACCGTCAGCGCGGAAGTCTACGGAGGCCGGTTCCGTGTGCACCAGGACGAGTAGTGGCCAAACGCTGTTCATTCTCACGTTGCCGCTGACCGGCTGCCCTCGCGTGGTGCTGCCGCGCGGCGCAGCAGCGCCGCTCGCAGAAGCAAGCTCAGTCCGGCCCGAGTCCCGCCACCTGTGGGTCTCAGAGAAGGAAGGCAGCTGGGGCACGGATGGCCGCTATGTCAGCACGACCGTGGAGGGCACCAAGCTGGCTGACAGCTCGATGAATGCACCCGCTCGGAGGTGAAGGTCGCCGCCGGGAAGGTCAAGGTGCTCGACCTCGTCAGCAGAAAGACGAAGACGCTCACCGCCGGGCACAGCTACGTCGCGGTCGGCAAGTCGTCGAAGCGTCGCCACGGATAGTTGGCGATGCGCCCTCTCACATCTTGCAGTCGTTGGCTCGAGGGTATAGCTGCGCGCAAGGCCTTCAGACGGGCGGTGGGTTGCGCTGCCGTCGGCTTGGCGCTCTGCTGCGCCGACAACGTGTACGCGGCGCCAACCGTCTCGCTTGAACCGTTCTTCGCTGAAGACGCGCATTTGGGCGAAGCGACCACGCTTACCGCCAAACTCACATTTACTGGCACCGAATACTTCGGGCGTCCAGAGCCGCTGACTGGGGTTACCCTCAGATTGCCAGAAGGCACCGTCCTTTCCAACGAAGGATTCCCGACTTGCAGCCCGCAGACACTCGAACAGAAAGGCCCCAGCGGTTGTCCGGTCGGTTCGACAGCCGGCCCCGCCGGGTCCTTCACCATCCTCGTCAGCTTTGGCACGGAAACGGTCGAAGAGCAAGGAACGACGGAAACCTTCTTCGCCGAAGGCGGAGGGGTTCTGCTGTATTTCGTGGGAAGCTCCCCAGTATCGATCGAAGTTCTCTCACACGTCCACTTGGAACCGGCCGGCGCGCCCTTCGGGCCGGCAGTGCAATTCGAAGTCCCGCTAATCGAAACGGTACCCGGCGAGACCTGACGCCAGCTTCACCGCCCTCACGCTGGGGCTCGGCGCCTTTCGTGGTGCCACCGGCGAAGAAACAGGAAGCGTGACAGTCCCGGAAGGATGTCCAAAAGAGGAGCTCGGCTGGCGCGCCGACACTACGTTCAATGACGAAACGGGATCGCCCATGCCGAAGCCGCAACGGCTTGCCCGGCCGCTGGAACCAGGGCTGGTACGACGACCCGTCTCACGGCGTCTAACGTTTCACCGGCGGCGGGCGAACCAGTCACATACACGGCGACCGTGGCGGCAAAGACCTCAAGCCTGAACACTCCTTCGGGTGTCGTGAGGTTTTTCGACGGCGATGCTCCCATCGCGGGGTGTGAAGCGGCTGCGGCCGTGCCCGGCGAATCGTCTTCAACCGCAACGTGTCGTACGACGCCAGTAAGCGGCGTGCATACGATTACCGCAATTTATCAAGGAGATTTGAACTTCTTGCGCTCAGAAGCACCCGGCCTCACTGTGACGGTAAGCGGCGGCTCGGGGGAAGAAGCCAAACGGAAGACAGAAGAAGAAGCGGCCAAGAAACGCCGGAAGAAGAAGCCGCGGCGACAAAACGCCGGGAAGAAGAAGCCGCGGCCATGAAGAAGGGGAACAGCCGCCCGCCCCGGTACTCGCTCGCAGCCAGACCACGCGCGCTACCGCGGGCACCGTCACGGTCCGGGTGAGGGGCACATCCACGTTCGTGACGCTATCGGGGTCGGCGAGCATCCCCAATGGCAGCGAAGTGGACGCCACCAAGGGACGGGTGCTCATCACGGTTGCGACGCCGCAGGGTGGAACCGCAGAGCGCCGAAACTTACGGCGGACGCTTCCTCTTGCGCCAGGACAGCGACGGCGAGGCGCACTTCGTCCTCACGCTGCCGCTCACTGGCTGCCCGCGCATGGCGTTGCCACGCGGTCGCCGCGGCGCAGGCCAGCGAAGCGCAGCGCGGGGCCCAACGCGCGCCATCTGTGGGTCTCGGAGAAAGAAGGTAGCTGGGGTACCAACGGCCGCTACGTGAGCACGACGGTGGAGGGCACGACGTGGCTCACGCTCGACGAATGCACCAAATCCGAGGTGAAGGTCACCGCCGGCAAGGTCAAGGTGCTCGACCTGGTGCGCAAGAAGACGAACACGGTATCCGCCGGGCACAGCTACGTCGCGGCGGCCCAGCGCGGGCGACACGCGTAGCGCGAGTGATCGGATGCTGGTACGGATTTCGAGGTGTCCCACTCCTACACCTTGGGTGACTAGCGCGTGCATCTCGGCGCGGCCAATATGGCATTGCAGCAACTGATTACTTCCATCTATCCCAAGGAGCCAGTCATGAAGATCAAGCTCATCACCGCACTGACCACGGTCGCGCTGTTCGCGCTGCCGGTAGCCGACGCCCTCGCTGTCAAGAGCTTTTACTAACGCTGGTGGGTGGCCTCGTTGAGGTGGCCATGGGTATCGAGGACGGTATCTCGCGCGGTCGCCCCAAGGGGGTCACCGTCGGTGAACGCGGTCCACGAGCACCGAACTGACAGACGAGTCTCGAGCCACGCGGCGGGCTCGCACCCTGCGAACGCACAATACGGGAGTAACAAATGAGCAACAGCCACGACACCCAATCGTCCATGCCTCTGGTAGAGTCGCGCTGCGCAGCACGCTCGCAACGCGCGCAGGGGGATGAACTGGTGGAGGCATCGACACCCATGGCCGTGATCCTGAGCAATCGGCTCTGGGCGGTCATCCTCGCGCTCGCAGTAACGGCTTGCGGCTTTGCGCTCCTCGCCGGCTCGGCGGCGGCCGCCAACTTCACGTGGAGCGGCTCCGGCGCAGTCGGGGAACCCAAGTGGTCGAACGCGACGAACTGGGGAGGCACGGCCCCGAGCGGGAGCGTTGGCACCCTGACGTTCCCCGAACTGGGAGGGACGTGTGCCACCGAACATCCGACCACTACGTGCTACGAAAGCGAAGCGGACCTGGCTGGACTGAGCATCACGGCACTGAACCTCGAAGACGGCTCACCGTACCGCATCACCGGCAACGGGTTCACCCTCGGGAGCGGTGGTCTGACTGCCAGCACCACGAAAACGAACGGATCGGGGGGCATGCGCATCGAAACCCCGATCACCCTGAGCTCACCTCAGACGTGGGCGGTCGGCCAGAGCCTGTCAGCGAGTGGCGACGGGGTGTCGCTGGCCGGCCCAGTGACAGGGTCCGGCGACGCGCTCGACATCAACCTGTCGAACGGCGCCGTGGAATTCTTCGAAGCGGAGGTCGGCCCAGTCGAAATCAAGGGGACCGGCTACATCGAGGTGTTCGGCGACTTCTGCTGCGAACCCGCGCGGCTCAACGCTACCGACCGCAATCCGATCATGCTCACGGAAGGCGCCCGCCTCTCGGGCGGCCACGGCATCCTCGGGCCGCTGTCGCTGTCCAGCTCCGCGAGTCTGCAGATCGGCATCGACGAAAGCGCCGCCACCATGACAGTCGAAGGGGCCGTCACGTTCGACTCGACGAGCGGCTACGAAGGGTTCATCAGCAACGCGGGGTTCGACGCCGAAGAACTCGGCTACTCGCAGCTCAAGGTCAACGGGGCAGTGAACCTCGGCGGGGCGACGCTCACCTTGTCAGGGCGAGAATTCACCGAACCGGGGCCCGGTCATTGTCCCTCTCTGGAACCGGGGGAAATCGACACATTGGTGAATGCCACCGGACTTGTCTCGGGCACCTTCAAAGGGATTTCCGACGGTGCAATTGTTACCCTCGAATGCCTTACAGGGACGAAACCGACCCTGCGCATCAATTACACCGAACACACGGTCACCGCGACCGTCGTCACCGGAGGACCCCCATCGGCCCCGCGTGAGCTGAGACAGCCTGAAATCTCAGGACAGGCCCAAGAAGGGCAGGTGCTGACCCTGACAAAAGCGGGAACCTGGCTCCACAACCCCACTGGCCGCAGCTACGAATGGGAACGCTGCGATCCTGAACAGATCCACTGCGAAGCGATCGCCGGGGCCACCGGAACGAGCTACAGCCTAACCGCGGCCGACGTGGGGTCGGTGATCAGGGTCGGCGAACGGGCGACGAACGGCGTCGGAACGAGCCACTACACCAGCTATTCCGAAATTACAGGCGTGGTGGTCCAAGCTGCTCCGTCGGGTGGTGGTGGTCAAGGAGGCAACGGCGGCAGCTCCACCGTCGCACAAACAGCCTCAGTGTCACCCAAAGGAGAACCCGTGCCCGTTCCGGTCGTCAGTCAGCGACAGACAGTGACAGCCACCGCGGGGACGGTGACGATCCGGGTCAAGGGCGCCTCTACCTTCGTGTCTCTCTCGGGCTCGACGAGCATCCCCGACGGCAGCGAAGTCGAAGCCACCAACGGCCGCGTCGTGATCACGGCGGCGACACCGACTGGAAAGACGGTGAGCGCGGAAGTGTACGGAGGCCGGTTCCGGGTGCATCAGACGAGTAGCGGCGAAACGCTGTTCATCCTCACGCTGCCGCTCACTGGCTGCCCGCGCACGGCGTTGCCGCGCGGCGCGGCGGCGAGGCTGGCGAGGCACAGCTCGGGGTCCAAGTCGCGCCACCTGTGGGTCTCGGAGAAAGAAGGCAGCTGGGGCACCGACGGCCGCTATGTGAGCACGAGCGTTGAGGGCACGAGCTGGCTGACGCTCGACGAATGCACCCGCTCCGAGGTCAAGGTCACCGCAGGTAAGGTCAAGGTACTTGACCTGGTGCGCAGGAAGACGAAGACGGTGTCCGCGGGGCACAGCTACGTCGCGGCGGCCCAGCGCGGCCGACACGCGTAGCGCGAGTGATCGGATGCTGGTACGGATTTCGAGGTGTCCCACTCCTACACCTTGGGTGACTAGCGCGTGCATCTCGGCGCGGCCAATATGGCATTGCAGCAACTGATTACTTCCATCTATCCCAAGGAGCCAGTCATGAAGATCAAGTTCATCACCGTACTGACCACAGTCGCGCTGTTCGCGCTGCCAATCGCCGAGGCGTCTGCCAACCGCTACATCTGAGTAATAGGACGTGGGCTGACCCTCCCAATGGGTCAGCCCTATCCACGATGCCATCCAAGGAGAAACGGCCATGAAGATCAAGCTCATTTCCGCCCTGACAACGATCGCGCAGCGACGCGAGTTCCGACCGAGACGCCACTGGCGCGGCCTGGCGCTGGCCTGCACGATCATCGGTGTGCTTCTTGGACCGTCAGCCGCGCTGGCGTCGCCTGGGTGGTCGACGCCGGCTCCAGTCGATCCGGCGTTCCACGCGGCGTCGGTATCGTGTGCTTCGTCGTCGTTCTGCGTCGCCGTTGGTGCCACTGGCGAGGCGGTGACGTTCAGCGACAGTTCGTGGGGCACGCCTGCGAGCATCGACGGCACGAGCTATCTTTCGTCGGTGTCGTGTGCGACGGAATCGTTCTGCGTCGCGGTCGACGTCCAGGGGAACGCAATGAAGTTCAACGGCAGCTCGTGGGGCGCACCTGCCAGCATCGACGCCACGAACGATCTTAGGTCCGTGTCGTGCGCTTCGGAATCGTTCTGCGCCGCCGTCGACTACAGCGGCAACGAGGTGACCTACAACGGCGCCACTTGGAGCACTCCAGCCAGCATCGACGGCACCAACCACCTCACGTCGGTGTCGTGCGCGCCGTCAACGTCGTTCTGCGCAGCGGTGGACGAAGAGGGGAACGCAATGAAATACAACGGCACGTGGAGCACTCCAGTCAGCATCGACGGCACCAACCAGCTCGGGTCGGTGTCGTGCGCTTCGGCTTCGTTCTGCGTCGCAGTGGATTACAGCAAGAACGCGTTCGCCTACAACGGCAGCTCGTGGAGCGCAATCGCGACTGTCGGTGGCATCGTCGGCCCCAGTTCGGTGTCGTGCCCTTCTGCCTCCTTCTGCGCGGCGGTGAACAGCGAGGGACAGGCGCTGACGTACAACGGCAGCTCGTGGGTCGAATCCGGCCAGATCGACAACGCCGGCGACTTTGAGTCCATCTCGTGCCCATCGGCCTCGTTCTGCGCCGCGATCGACAACAACGGGAAAGCGTTCACCTACAACGGCACGTGGGCGCCGCCGATTGCAATCGGGGGCGGCGGACTCACGTCGGTCTCCTGCCCTTCGTCATCGTTCTGCGCGGCTGTCGACGCCAACGGACGTGCGATGACCTACAACGGCAGCTCGTGGAGCGCCCCAGCCAGCATCGACGGCGCCAACTATGTCAAGGCGGTGTCTTGTGCGTCGTCGTCGTTCTGCATGGCAGTCGACTTCGATGGTAACGCGATAACCTACAACGGCAGCTCGTGGAGCGCCCCAGCGACCATCGGCAACGACTTCGGACTGGATTCGGTGTCGTGCGCCTCGTCGTCGTTCTGCGCGGGGGTTGTCGCCCAGTACGCGCTGACCTACAACGGCAGCATTTGGAGCTCCCCGATCAGCGTCAGCGCCAGCCTCCTACAGTTGGTGTCGGTGTCGTGCCCGTCATCGTCGTTCTGCGTCGCCGTGAACTACGGCTTCAGCGCCGCCAACAGCGCGGTGTTTTACGACGGCAGCGCTTGGAGCGCGCCGGCGAGCACCACCAGCACAGCATTTCCCGCCGTGTCGTGCACGTCGGCGTCGTTCTGCATGGTGGTCAGCGCAAAGGCCGTGACCTATAACGGCGGCTCTTGGAGCGCACCGATGAGCGTGGGCAACGGGGTGTTTCTCGCCGCCGTGTCGTGCGCGTCGGAATCGTTCTGCACAGCCGTGGGTGGCACGGACGCGCTGACCTACGACGGCAGCTCGTGGAGCGCCCCAGCGAGCGTCGACAGTATGAGTGTAGATGCGGGGCTCGATTCGGTGTCGTGCCCGTCCGCGTCCTTCTGCGCGGCCGTCGACGACAACGGAAATGCACTCACCTATACGGCGAGCGCTCCGGCTGTGCCGGTCAACTCGGCCGCTCCGACGATCTCCGGCAGCGCGGCGCAGGGTCAGACGTTGACCGAGACGCACGGCTCGTGGTCCAACAGTCCGACGAACTACAGCTACCTGTGGGAGGACTGCGACGGCTCCGGTAACAACTGCTCCTCGATCAGCGGCGCGACCGGCCCGGCCCACATCCTGACGGCGTCGGACGTTGGCCACACGATCCGGGTGCAGGAGTGGGCCGTGAACGCCGGCGGCACCGGCAGTCCGGTCCTCTCGGCTGCGACGGCCATAGTTGCGGGATCACACGAAGAAGAAGAAAAGAAGAAAGCCGAAGAAGAAGCCGCAGCCAAGAAGAAAGCCGAAGAAGAAGCGGCAGCCACGAAGACGCATGAAGAAGAAGCGGCAGCTAACAAACGCCACGAAGAAGAAGCGACGGCGGTTGCGGCCAAAGCAAAGGCTGAAGCTGAAGCCAAGACGGCGGCTGAAGCCAAAGCAGCGGCGGAAGCCAAAGCAGCTGCTGAAGCGAAAGCGGCTGCCGAAGCCAAGAAGAAGCAGGAAGAAGAACAGGCCAAAGATCATTCGACGAAGCCACCGACTCGCGCCCAGTTGTTGGCGAAGGCGCTGAAGCAGTGCAAGAAAGAGAAGCCGAAAAGCAAGCGCTCGAAATGCGAAGCGGCGGCGAAAAAGAACTACGGCCCGAAGAAGGCCACAAAGAAAAAGAAGAAGTAGATCTCAGCCCAGACGTGGCCTCCCGGCGACCCGGGGGGCCACGTCCTGAGGGCGCCCGCCGTTATGCTGGCCGCTCAGGTAACGCTGCGCCTGATAAATGTAATTGAGCTGCGGCGCCTCGGGAATTGCATATCCAGGCGCGATGGCCTTGCCGGCCTGACGTTGTGCGGTTCCGTCGGTCTTGGTCTCGCGTATTCGGGGGCGGGGGAGACTGACCACGGGATCGCGGGGTGATCGAGCGTACCGCCCGCTGGCCGAACACGTCGCCGAGATCATCAGCACATCCGACGAGCCTTGACGAACGTCGTATCCTTGAACCATGGCCAAGAGCACCAACAACGGCAACGGCAGCACCCACACTACGCATGTCGTGGTCGACGGCAAGCTCGTCCCCTTCACGAGGGAGATAGCGCTCCAGTTCTCCCTGAACGCCCACCTGCTGGCCCTCGGCGATCCCAAACGGGCCGCCGAAATGCTCGCCGAAGCGGAGCGCGCCGAGTGCGAGCGCAGCACCGTCGCCTGACGCCTAATCAGTTCGCAATCCGCGCCCGGAAACGCGAGACCGAGACCGTGCAAGATTCACAACGTTCTGTCGGCAAGGCCGTGGACCGGTGGCATAAAGCGCGCCGGGCGCCGTAGCTCGGATACAGCTGGCGTTCGAGGGTGAAGTTTGGAGGCTGGTGTTTTTTGAGCTGCGCTTGGCTCGGCTCCTCGGGGCAGCGCGACGCAGCTCGCGTCGCGCTGCCCTCCTACACCGTTGTCTCGCCTAGCTCTTCTGGCGGGTCATGAACGGCACCACCCAGACAGTCACGCTCTCAGAAGGCGAGTTCGTGTTGACGCAGGCACGCAATGCGATGGTGGTGGCGACGCTTGCCGGAGGGAATTTCTCGGGGTGCCCGACGGCTCAGGAGCGGGCGCACGTCGCCCGCGCCGCATCCAAGCACGCGACGGGAAAACACGTCGTGCGCAAACTGTGGGCCGAAGGCCATGGCAACTTCACGACCGACGGCAACTACGCCTCGGCGTCCGTACGCGGCACCCGCTGGCTGACCGAGGATCTCTGCGAAGGCACACTGATCCACGTCGCGACCGACCGCGTTGCCGTCATCAATCGCGTCAGCCACCGTCACCTGATCGTGAAGGCCGGGCACAGCTACCTCGCGAAAGCACCATGACACCAGCCGGGCTCCAGCTTCTTCAGTGGTAACACAGAGCTACACCTTGGGTGTCTGGCGGTAGGGGCATCGGTGACGGATAGTGCTGGGGAATCCAACACTCCTAAGGGGGAACACGATGCACAAGCGACAGGCAGGCTCAACTAGAGGCAGCGCACGGAGAAAGCTGTGGTGCATCTCTGTGCTCGCCGCGATTGCGATAGCGGGCTGCGGATCATCGGGGAGTCACTCCTCCGAATGGACTCACGCGGATGTCCAGGAAGCGCAGAGCAGGATCCAGTCCCAGGGCCATGTGGGCGCCGCGCTGGCCGCATGCATCACGAAGTACGTCGAGCCGCGCATGTCGCCCAAGGAAGCGAAAACGGAAGAAGGCACGAAGGGCGAAAAGGTTGGCAGGCAAGCGGCTCAGACCTGCATCAAGCAGGCCGAGGCCATCCCGTCGGGCCACACGGGCGAATGGAGCACGGCCAATACGCAGGAACTCGAAAACCTCCTGCAGGCGAGCTTCGTCACCGATGTGAGCTGCTACGTCAAGTACGTCGAGAACCGCGTCCCGCCCGTCGGCACCGAAGCGCTCAAGCCCCTGGCCGAAAAAGCGGGCAAGGAAGCCAAATCCGCCTGCGCGGCTGGCGAAGAACAGGAAAAAGAAAAGAGCCTGGACGAAGAACACGAACTGGAGCACCCGAATACCAGCAGCGGCGTCCAGGAACAAACAGAAACGGGCTCAATCGAAGAAGGCTGACATGAGGCCGGTCCTCAGCACCGGCTCGAATGAAGTGGTCGCGGGAGGCTTGGGCCGAGCTTCCCGCGACACGACCTCACTGCCCGCCGATGTGACGCATATACCTCTGCATGGCCTCATCTTCGGTCATATCCAGCACCTCGCTCTCGGATAGGTCTCCGACTGAGTCGGATTGCGGCTTCGTCTCCCGATTACGGAGCCTTTGCCAGGTAGCTGTGTCCGGCCTTCACGGTGACGTGGCGGTGGTTGACGCGGTTGACGACCGCCACGCGGTCGGTCGCGACGTGGATCAGTGTGCCTTCGCAGAGATCCTCGGTCAGCCAGCGGGTGCCGCGTACGGACGCCGAGGCGTAGTTGCCGTCGGTCGTGAAGTTGCCATGGCCTTCGGCCCACAGTTTGCGCACCACGTGCTTGCCCGCCGTGCGCGTTGACGCGGAGCGGGCGGTGTGCGCCCGCTCCCGTGCCGTCGGGCACCCGGAGAAGTCGCCGCCGGTGAGCGTCGCCACCACCATGCCATCGCGACCCTGCGTCAACACGAACTCGCCTTCTGAGAGGGTGACCGTCTGGGTGGTGCCGTGCGGGCCCGCCGTCGTCACCGACACGCTGCCGTGGGTTGCGTCGATGACTGTCCCGAACGGGATCTGGGTCACCGACGACAGTGCCACGAACGTGCTCGTCCCCGGCAGGCGCACGAGCACCTGCCCGGAAACCGCCGCGATGTCGCCCGTCTGCGCCAGAACGGGCACCGGCGGGGCTGCGGGCGCGGTCGACGCTTTCGCCGACGTTTGTGCTCCCCCACTCATCTGTGCTCCGTGTTTTTCAGCTTCGCCTGGCGGCGGCGCCCCTCCTGCGGGTTTTTCTTCGCCGGAACCGGCGGTCTCGACGGTGGCCGTCACCGCGTGCGCGGTATAGTTGATCCTGACGGTCGGCGGTTCGGAGGATGAGCACGTGAGCGGAAGAACCGTGCCGTCGGGGACGCCGGTGAAGGTGCCCGTGAGTGCCCCTGTGGTCGTTATCAGTGTGTCCACGTCGCCCACCCCGAGAGCCGTACAGTTAGAGCCACCTTCGTCGAGCACTGCGAGACGTCCACCGCCCAGGTCCACCGTCCCGCTCGCGCTGAGCTGTGAGTAGTCAATGCCGGGAGTCGTTCCCGGACGGCTGATCGCCGTCTGATATTCACTCGTCGAGCTGAGCGTCACAGCTCCATCGACGTTGAGTCTGCCAAATTCGCATCCTTCCGGCCCGCAGCTTTCATATGGACCTACTGAGAGTCGGCCTCCGGTGAAGGCGAGCGGTCCGGTGGCGGTGCTCGCCCAGGTGCGCAATCCCGCGCCGGCGCTGAAGCTGACCGGATTGCCATCGGTTCCGTTCAGCGATGCCGTTGCGCCGACGATCTGGGGAAAGAGGTCAATTTCTCCGCTGCCCGCGACCGTGACCGGGCCAAGCTGAACATCGCCGGCGAACTGGAGAAGCGCCTGTTCGCTGAGGTCGGCATTCAAGGCATCTGCGGCGCCCGACACGTTCTTCGCAAAGAGAATCGGGTCATTGCCCGCCACAGACCATGTCTGCGGGGCGCTGAGCACGATCGGAGCTTCAACGTCGGTGTTACCGATCAGGCTGTTACCCGAGGCGATGATGCCGCCGGAGCCAACCGTGATCGTTTCCCCGCTGATCCAGTAGCTACCACCGTCGTCGATCACAATTTCATCAACCTCCAGCCCTTCGATGTCGTTTTTGGCGATGTAGCAGTCATGGGTGGACGCTTCCGCCGTACAGACGGCGCTGGTGAGCACCGGAAACGTGAGCGTGCCGACTTCGCCCGACGGGGCGCTGCCGCCTTCCCAGTCTTCCGGGCTCGACCAGCCTGGATTGATCGGGCCTTCGCCAGTCCACGTGAAGGACGTGGCCGCGCCCGCGACGGCGGGAACGAGCAGCATCGCTATGGCGGTCGCCGAAGCAGCGAGCGCTACCAGCATGCGATGACGCGATTCCGCTACGACGATTCCCCTTGATCAGACGACGTACCAGCGCGAGGAACCTATCACGCGAGCAACGCCGCTCGGCACCGACTTCTCACGCGAGGCGCCTCGGCTCGCCCCGCCGGTATGCTGGCCGTTCAGCTCAGGTAACAGACGCCCACACCTTGGGTGTGTGGTCTTGGTGACCCCGTGGACCGATGCTTGTTGAGCAATCCAACTCCGAAGGGACTTACCAATGCTCACGCCTCGCGATCACCGCAAGCAGTTGGCTATCGACCCGTCGAGATCTAGACTCCCTCGCAGTCCGACAAGCGGGCCAGGGGGGGTTCCCATTAAGCAGGGCATCGCCGTGAGCACGGAATGCGGGACGGCGGCCGGGACACTCGCCAGCCGAATCCCGCGAGCGATGAGGCGCTCAGCGCTTTGCGCTGTCGCCGCCGCGGTCGCACTTGGCCTTTCATCCCTCGCCGCTGCCCGAACAGCTGACGCCGCGTCAGCAGTGGCCGTCAGTGCAGGCGGCAGCGTCTCGTGCGCGCTCCTGTCGGAAGGGAGCGTCGACTGCTGGGGCGCAAATATTGGGGGGAGCCTTGGGAACAACGGCGCATGCGCCTCGATCCCCGCCGAATGCACCTCGGTCCCGGTGGCCGTAAGCGGTCTGCCGGGCGCGGTGGCGGTCAGCGCTGGGGAGGACGAAGCCTGTGCGGTCGTCTCGGGTGGCAACGTCGACTGCTGGGGCGCCGATGAGGGCGTATCAGGCGCAAATCCCGTTGCCGTGAGCGGCGTGAGCAATGCAATCGCGGTGGGCCAGGGCGGCTCCTTGTCAGGATGGTGTGCGGTGGTCTCGGGTGGCAGCGTCGAGTGCTGGGGAGACAGTGTGCTCCCTGTAGCAACGCCGCTGAGCGGTGTCAGCAACGCGGTCGCCGTCAGCGTCGGAACGAACCCTGGCAGTGACGAAGCCTGCGTGGTTCTGTCTGATGGGGGGGTCGACTGCTGGGGCGACGACTCCTACGGCTCCCTAGGTAACGGCACACCTGCGGGCTATAGCCGGACCCCTGTTGCCGTGAGCGGCATCGGGACCGCGGTCGCGGTCGGCGTGGGCTATGACTACGCCTGCGCGCTGCTCTCGGGCGGCACCGTCGAATGCTGGGGCTTCAACGCCGGCGGTGAGCTCGGGACGCCGACCATTGCCCCAGGCATAGAGAGCGACGTGCCGGTGCCTGTCACCGGAATCACCGACGCCACTGCTATCGGCGTTGGTGAAGAGTCCGCCTGTGCGGTCCTATCGGACGGCAAGGTCCAGTGCTGGGGTCAGAACGCCGAAGGCGAGCTCGGAGACGGCACGTTCACTGGGCCGGAAACCTGCGCCTTTGCATGTAGTCGGACCCCGGTCACAGTGAGCGGTTTGAGCACAGCTGTCGGGGTCAGCGTAGGCAGCCAGCAGGCCTGCGCGAACCTGTCGGATGACAACGTCGAGTGCTGGGGGGCTAACAGCGAAGGCCAGCTCGGGAACGGAACGACAACCAACAGCGACGTACCGGTGCTCGCGGGCCCGCTCGTGTCTGCTGCGCCGGCGCCCCCTCCGCCTGCGCCGACCTCACCCAGCGGGCCCGGCGCGACAAGCGGGACCGGGACCACGGGTAACAGCGCGCCGATACCCTATCCGTGTTGCTTCCCACCTCCCCACAGGCCGATCCCGCCCCAGCCGAGGCCGATCTCTCCCACAGCCGCGTTTACATTGCCACCCGCAAGACAGTGCGTCAGCCACCGCAAATTCACAATCCACGTGCGCACGCTGCCTGGCATCACATGGGTCAGCGCCGTCATCAAGATCAATGGCAAGCGCGTGAAGACCGTAGGGAGGGCTCACATCAGCGCGCTGATCAACCTCGTCGGCTTGCCCAAGGGCACGTTCGTGCTCTCGATCACCGCCAAGGCGAGCAACGGGCAATCGGTAACCGGTACGCGGACCTACCACACGTGCGTCCCGAAAAGCAAAAGCCACTACGTCGCGCCGAGGCTCTAGCGATGCCAAATCTGACCACAAGTCCTATCCAGCTACGAGCAAAGGAAGCGACATGCGAAAGCTTCTGTGCATCATCCCAGTGGCTTTAGCCATACTGGCGCTCGCGAGTAGTGGAGCAGTGGCATCCGGTGCCGCCAAAACGGGGTTCACCTGCGCATACAAGACCTCGCGACTCGTCCTGCACGGCAATGTCTCCTGCAGCGAAGCGCGCCGTACGATGAGCTCATGGGAACGCGCTCAGTCCAGCAATAGGTGCAGGGAGGCCAACTGCGGCGTCGGCGGAGGATGGGAATGCTACTCCGAGATACGCACCCTGGGAGACGAAGTCGGGTGCATGCGTAGACGCGCCAGCTTCAAAGTCGTTGCGGTCAGTCGCCGCGCAAATGCCGCGAGCAGGCTGCACCCAGGAGAATTCAGCTCGGCGACACCCGCTGCGGCCGAACGATCTTGCAGGATCGAGCGCGCCCTGTTCCACCTGCCCTACAGGGTCAGCGTGAACCGGGGCTCGACCTCCTGCCGCGAAGCGCGACGCCGACAACAGATACTGCATAGAAGATAAGCGCAAAAGGGGACTTTCGATGTACAGACGACCCATCACTATTGCCTTTCTTATCCTCTTGGTCACTGGCGTTGCTCCGGGTCGAGCGGCAGCTCTGCGCTCGTGATGCGACGAAGCGCACGACTCGTCGCCCTGCTGGCTACAGCCACGTTCGCGGCGTCCGGGGGGACGGCCCTGTCGGCGACGGCCGTGCCCGCCCGTGGCGAAGGTTGGGTGAGCGAGCCGACGATCAGCGCCAGCGGGTCGCCGGAGAGCGCGCTGACCGGTGTTTCATGCGTCTCAGCCGCGTTCTGCATGGCGCTTGGCGAGAGTGATCCGGGTCGTGAACCCTTCGGAAACGAACCCGAGAATGGCTTCGGATCGTTTTCTGAGATCTGGAACGGCTCGGCATGGACCCTGGCGCCCACGGCGAGCTCAGCTGGCGCCAACACCGGCCTGAACGCTATCTCCTGCATCTCGGCAACCTTCTGCGTCGCTGTGGGACAGTCGCCTGGTGGCCCGTACCACGTCCAGCCTGGGACAGGCCGACCGCTCGTGGAGCTGTGGAACGGCTCCAGCTGGAGCGTCCAGGCGAATCCGGCAACCTCGGGCTCTTTGTTTGGCGTGGACTGCCGCTCACCCAGCTTCTGCGTCGCCGTGGGGTCGGGTAAGCAGGGGGGCCTATCGGAGTTCTGGAACGGAAGCCGCTGGTCCCTGCAGAGCACTCCCCACCTATCCAACTCCGACAACGCGCTGCAAGACGTGTCCTGCGTAGCGGAAGACGCCTGCTTCGCGGTGGGCTTCCACAACATCTCCCCTCGCGGGCAGGTGGCAACGGTGCTGTTGGCCGAGCGCTGGGACGGACACCACTGGCACGCCGAATACCCGCCCGACCACCTGCCGGCCGAAGGTGTCGAAATGTACGGCATCTCGTGCACGTCACGTTCGTTCTGCCTGGCGGCTGCCAGCTTCGCACAGGGGAACGGCGCGGTTGCGCTAAGCCCGTTCGTCGAGCGCTGGAACGGCGTGCGCTGGTCCGCCGCAACCGCCGGGCTCCCAAAGTTCAGTGCGCTCTTCGGGATCTCCTGTGTGACGCCCGACTACTGCTTTGCGGTCGGTCAATTCGATCCTCATCTTCAGCCCGCCGCCGGCACGACGCGATTGCTGATGGAGAGGTGGAGCGGCGCGCGCTGGTCGCGCGTCGAAATACCCGCCGGCGACCGAACCTGTGCTCCCGCAAGACAGCACGTGGATCGGGACCGACCCGGCGCTTCTCGGCATCTCGTGCGTAGCGCTACGTCGGCTGCACGGCGGTAGGCGCGCAGGCTGCCGGTGGCACCAACAGCGCGCCGCTCGCGCAGAGCGAGGCGGGGGCGCCGAGCGCGCCGCCGGAACCCGCGGAAGCACCGGTGCCCGTGCTCGGACGCAATGCCGACGTCAAGACCGTGTCGGGAACCGTGTTGGTGCGACTCCCCGGGAACCACGCGTTCGTGCCACTCTCCCCATCGACCAAGATCCCGTTCGGGACGGCCATCAACGCGACGCACGGACGCGTGAAGATCACGACTGAGGGCCCGCACGGCACCACCCAGACAGTCACGCTCTCAGAAGGCGAGTTTGTGTTGACGCAGGCACGCAATGCGATGGTGGTGGCGACGCTTGCCGGCGGGAATTTCTCCGGGGTGCCCGACGGCTCAGGAGCGGGCGCACGTCGCCCGCGCCGCATCCAAGCACGCGACGGGAAAACACGTCGTGCGCAAACTGTGGGCCGAAGGCCATGGCAACTTCACGACCGACGGCAACTACGCCTCGGCGTCCGTGCGCGGCACCCGTGGCTGACCGAGGATCTCTGCGAAGGCACACTGATCCATGTCGCGACCGACCGCGTCGCGGTCATCAACCGCGTCAACCACCGTCACGTCATCGTGAAGGCCGGACACAGCTACCTCGCGAAAGCGCCATGACAGCGGCCGGGGTAACAGAGCCCTACACCTTGGTTAGCTGGCTATGAGGATGCGGACCACGAATACTGGGTGAGCAGACCAGCTTTCAAGGAGACTCCGATGCGCATGCGACTCACAATCATCACCGCCCTCGTCGTTGTCGCCGCGATCTCCGCGGTTCCAGCGGCAGCCGAGCGATCCTGCGGAACCGTGCGCGGAGAGACCGTGCGCGGGGGTCATCAGCCCTGCTGCGCGAGTCACGATTCTTCGCGGCCGAGTGTCCTGCGCGCAAGCGCGCACCGCCGCCAAGGACTACACAGTCGGTCCCAGCACCCACCACGGACCGGTCAACGGCCCATTCTCCGAGCAATACATAACGCTGCCTGGGGGCTGGCGCTGCACACTCGTCACTGGCGAAGTGGCCTCCTGCACGCGTGGGGGATCGAGCCTCAATCCTCGCGATGAGATCGGGTTAAACTTTCTTCCAGACTAAATCTTCGCGGAGGGATTGGGTTTAGTGCTCTTTCGCAGGCGCTCCGGCTTCTTCAGTGGTAAAACGCAGAGCTACACCTTGGGTGTCTGGCGGTAGGGGCATCGGCTGACGGATAGTGCTGAGGAATACCAACAACTCCCCAAGGGGGAATTCTCGATGCACAAGCGACAGGCCGGTTCTCAGCACCGGCTCGAATGAAGTGGTCGCGGGAGGCTTGGCCGAGCTTCCCGCGACACGGCCTCACCGCGCCGCCGATGTGGCGCATATATCTCTGCATGGCCTGATCTTCGGTCATGTCCAGCACGTCGCTCTCGGACACGCCGGTGACGTTGACGAGGAACTCGAACAGCCAGGCGGGCATGCCGGGTTGACGGGGGGCCGTGGTCGGTGCGCCGTGACGGATCGGAGATCGGCCCGCGGGCCGGCGCGTGCGGAGCACCTCCCAGAACTCGGCTTCGCTTGCCAGCGCGAGCTGGTGGCGCCAGATGCGGTTCCACAGCGCGGGGTCATCACACGCCGGGCCGCGCCCGTGCGAGACGCGGGTACGCAGTATGTCGCCGTTGCCGAGCGTCTTGCGGTAGCGGTCGTGGTCTGGGCTTCTCGCCCCGGTCTGCTCCCAGCCGTCGAGCTCGCAGAAGCGTCTGAGGTCCCGCTTGTCGGGAACCGGCACCGAGCTCAGTGCCCGGCGGGGACGCCGGCTTCGCCTGCCTTCGCGATCGGCAAATCCGGAGGGCCGGGGAAGATCAGGAGCTGAAGCTCGCCGCGCAACTCAGCGAGGTAAGCCTTGATGACATGAGGCAGATGGGCAGCACGGTTCGGAGCGCGCTGATACTCCGCCGCGTTGGCTAGGTACTCATCGATGTAGATGCGCACCTCGTCAAGCAAGTCCGCTCTAGCCTCGGCGTACGTCGCGCCCTGGCCGTAGAAGGCGAGCTCCGGGAGCCAGATGCTTACGCCGCCATCGCCGCGCATGACCTCTGGGGAAAACGAACGATCGGCCAGCAACGCCCACGCCTCGTCGCGGCCGAGCAGCAGCCCGAGATCCTCGCTGCCTCGCTGGATCGCCAGCGGCGAATGCTTATGCACGGCCTCGGTGAAGTACGGGCCGGTCTTCTGGCGAAACAAGCTGATGCTCACGGGCTCTGGCACGGGCGATCCCGACTCCTCTGACGTGATGAGAGCAGGATAGCGTACATTACGTACGTTCCGTACACAAGTCCTTCCGACTGAGTCGGATTGTGGTTTCGGCTCACCCCTACGGCGCCTTGGCGGCTCGGCCGGGGCGCCTCCGGGCGCCCGCGGTTATGCTGGCCGCTCCGGTAACAGACGCCTACACCTTGGGTGTGTGGTCTTGGTGACCTCGCGGACGGATGCTTGTCGGGTAATCCAAACCTCAAAAGGGGGACATTCCGATGAACACCACGCTCAAGCAGGCATACGCAGTCACCACCGCTGTTGCCGTGCTCTTCGCGATCACGGCGTCGAGCGCGTTTGGCATGGGCAGCAGCGCGTCCGCGATGACGGCCGGCCCAAGAACGGCCTCCGAGGCCAAGCTGAAGCCGATCTCGCCCGCGTCGGCGTTTGTGCTTCCATCGACTCAGCAGTGCGTACGTGGACACGAGCTCACGATCCAGCTTCGCAAGCTTCCTCACGTCAGATGGATTGGCGCGACCGTGAACATCAATGGCAAGCGCGTGTTGACCATCAAGCGCTCTCGAATCGCCGCCGCGGTGAGGCTCGCGGGCCTGCCCAGCGGCCAGTTCGTCCTGTCGATCACCGTCAAGGCAAGCAACGGGCGCAGCGTGACCGCGAGCCGGACCTACCAGTCGTGCGTTTCCGCTCCGAAGCCCGGTCAGCCTCCTGTAACGCCGGTATTGCCCGTCACGCCGGTTTCGCCGGTCACGCCGGTATCGCCTGTTACTCCACCACCGTCTGAAACCGAACCTCTGGCGCCCGGAAGCTACTCGGGCGACACCGGACAGGGCTATGGTGTGTCCTTCTACGTCTCCCCTGACGGCACGCACCTGCAGGACGTATCGATCCCGGACGTACGTCTCGCGTGCAGCCCAGGAGGCGAATTCTACGAGCCGCTGAACATCGAAGAAATCGCGCTCGAATCCAACGGCTCGTTCACATCCAAAACGACCCAAAAAGGGCTGTATTCAACCTTCCCCGCTACGTACACCTACACGTTCAACGGGCAATTCCAAAATGGCAGCTTCACCGGGACGTTCCGTGAGGACCTCGACTACAGCAATGGTGGCGCGTACGAATGCACGTCCAACAACCAGTCATGGTCTGCGAAAAGAGAAGCGCAGGGTTCCCAGGCGCTCGCGCCGCCGCCGGCCGGAAGCTACTCGGGCGACACCGGACAGGGCTATGGTGTGTCCTTCTACGTCTCCCCTGACGGCACGCACCTGCAGGACGTATCGATCCCGGACGTACGTCTCGCGTGCAGCCCAGGAGGCGAATTCTACGAGCCGCTGAACATCGAAGAAATCGCGCTCGAATCCAACGGCTCGTTCACATCCAAAACGACCCAAAAAGGGCTGTATTCAACCTTCCCCGCTACGTACACTTACACGTTCAACGGGCAATTCCATGGGACCAATGCGGCCGGCGTGGCAAGGGTCGCCGGCACGCTGCGGGAGGACATCACCTACGCAAACGGGGGTACCTACGAATGCACATCCGACAACCAGGCGTGGGCGTCGACGCGAGATGACCAGGGTTCCCAGGCGCTCGCACCGCCGCCGGCCGGCAGCTACTCGGGCACAACCGGACAGGGCTATGGCGTGTCCTTCGAGGTTTCGCCTGGCAGCACGCGCCTAAAGGACGTCTCAATCCCAGACGTACGTATCGCATGCAATCCCGGAGGCGAATTCTACGAGCCGCTGAACATCGAAGAAGCGGTGATCAAAGGGGAAGACACCTTCAAGGCGGAAATCACCGAACCAGGGATGGTTTCAACCTTCCCCGCGACATACACCTACACGTTCAACGGGCAATTCCACGGGACCACCACGGCCGGTGTGATGAGGGCGGCCGGCACGCTCCGCGAGGACATCACCTACGTGAACGGCTCCACCTACGAATGCACGTCTGACAACCAGGCCTGGAGCGCCACCTTCGGGTAGCCGCACGGAGGCTCGCGCCGCCGCGGTGGACCGCGCACCGCGGCGGCAGGGTGCGGTCACTGCGGTGATCGAATAGCTTTTGGGGTCGATGCGCCGCGCACTGTGGCAAAGACGCAAGGCAGCGCTGCTGCTCGCGGTCGCGCTGATCGCCGCCGGGCTCGGCACCCTGGCCTACACCAACCACCTGCTGCGCCGTCCCGAGCAGGAGACGATCGACGCGCGCTTTCAGATCCGGGGCGCCGAACGCCAGCGGACCGTCGGCGTCGTTCTCGTAAACATCGACGACAGCGACCTTTAACTACCTCCGTAACCACAACCTGCCCGCTCCGTTTCCCTTTCCGCGCCGCTATGACGCACACGTGATCGACGAGCTGCATCGTGCGGGCGCCAAGGTGATCGCGTATGACGTCGAATTCAGTCACGCCACAGACGTTGCTGATGACAACGCGCTGATCGAAGCAATCGGATACGCGGGCAACATGGTGCTGAGCACGACCGAAGTCGACGCGCAGGGCAACACCCCTCTGCTGGGAGGCGATGAAGTGTTGCGTCGGGTGGGCGCCCACGCGGGCGAGACGACCCTGATCTCCGACAGCGATGGGATCGCCCGTAACATGCGGTACTCGATCCGTGGTCTGAAGACCTTCGGCGTGGCGGTGGCCGAAGCCGACACCGGCCGTGTCGTGCCCCCATCGCTCTTTGGTGGCGCACGCAGTCTGGTGCCGATCGACTACGCCGGGCCGCCCGGCACGTTCCCCTCGATCTCCTATTCGGCCGTCTACGACGGACGGTTCCCGCGCGGCATGTTCGCCGGCAAGATCGTGATCGTTGGAGCGTCGTTGCCGTCGCTTCAGGATCTCCACCAGACGCCGATGTCCGGCAGCTCGCTGATGGTGGGTAATGAAATCCTCGCCAACGAGGCGACCACGGTCCTGGCCGGCATTCCGCTGCGCGAAGCGTCGAGCTTGGTGACTGTGCTGCTGATCTTGTTCCTGGCGTTGCTCGTCTGCGTCGCGGGATTGCGACTCGGTACGCTCGGCGTGGCGTTGGCCGGCATCGGCGTTTTTGGTCTGTGGACGCTTTCCGCCCAGCTCGCGTTCGACTCGGGCACGCTGCTCGACTTCAGCGACCCGGCCGCTTCGCTGCTGCTCGCCACGGGCGGAACCGTGCTCGTGGGGTTGTGGGCGGACGGTCGCGAGCGCCGGCGCCTGCGCAACCTGTTCGCGGCCGACTCGGCGAGCATCGTGGAGGAGGTCCTGCGCTCCTCGGGGCCACGTTCGCTGGAGCCCACGGCGATCATCGCCGGCTACCGGATCGAGCAGGCGATCGGGCGCGGGGGCATGGGCGTCGTCTACCGTGCGAGGCAGCTGGCGCTCGAGCGCCCGGTGGCGATCAAGCTGATCGCGACGGAGCGAGCGCAGGACCCGGTGTTTCGCGCCCGCTTCGAGCACGAGGCGCGGCTGGCGGCCTCGATCGAGCATCCCAACGTGATCCCGGTGTATGAGGCGGGCGAGGACGACGGTCTGCTGTTCATCGCGATGCGCCTGGTCGAGGGGACCGACCTGGCGGACCTGCTGGACCGCGTCGGTGCGCTCGAGCCCGCAAGGACGGTGCGCTTGATCGGCCAGCTCGCGGGGGCGCTGGACGCCGCACATGCGCACGGTCTTGTGCATCGTGATGTGAAGCCCGCCAACGTGCTGCTCACGCGCGATGAGCATCTGTACCTCACGGACTTCGGCGTCGCCAAGCACATTGGCGCCGGCGAGGGCGTGACCCAGGCCGGCCAGTGGGTCGGCACCCTCGACTACCTCGCCCCCGAGCAGATCCGCGGCGAGGATGTCGGCGCGAGCGCCGACATGTATGCACTTGCCGGCCTGCTGCACCACTGTCTGACCGGACAGGTCCCCTTCCCGCGAGAGAACGACGCGGCCAAGCTGTGGGCGCACGTTAACGCACCGCCGCCCGGCGCAAGCCGGCTGAGGCCCGGCCTACCGGAGGCGATCGACCAGGTGATCGCCCGCGGGATGGCCAAGGATCCCGCCGCGCGGTTTCACAGCGCCGCCGAGCTGGCCTACGCGTGCGCGCAGGCGCTGGGCGTCGCCACAGACCAGGTTGGACCGCTCGGACCTGACTTCCTGGGCGATGGGCCTGGCGAGCAGAGCGGTCCGTCGGCGCCGACGGTCATCTCGGAGTGAGCGCTCAGCGCAGGTCGTGCTCTGAGATCACGCCGAATTGCAGCACGCACTCGGCGAGCCTGGCGCGCTTTTCGTTCTGCGGGATATCGCTGAGCTCGAACTTGGCGAACAGCCGGCGCAGGTGCATCTTGACCGCGTCAACGCCGAGGAACACTTCCTCGGCGATCTGCTGGTTGGTGGCCGGGGTGGCGAAGCTGGGACCGTCGCGATAGGGGCGACAGAGCGCGACCAGAACCCGACGCTGTGTATCGGTCAGCTCTCCGAGCACGGGTGCCTCGCCGGCGGTCACTGTCTCCTGCACCGGGGCCGCGCCGCCGGCTCTGTAGAGGAGGATCGTCTGCCCGATCCGAACGCGGTCTCCGTCGCGCAGCCGTTGACGGCCGCTGACACGCTCGCCGTTGACATAGGTCCCGTTTTTCGACAGCCCGTCGTCGACGATCGTCCATTCGCCACCCAGGCCCTGGAGCTCGGCATGCAGACCGGAGACCTCCGAGTCCCAGGCTGATCGAAAGGTGCATCTCCGGCCGGCGCCCGACGGTCCGCGTCTGCCCGCCACGGCCGGTCGCGAACAGGCCGAGTCGTCCCTCCGCATCTCTGAACGCGAGAAAGGGCTTGCCGGCCCGTTCGACCGCAAGCAGGTCCTGCAGCTCGCTCGGTGAGAGCGAGTGCGGAGCAAGCGGATCGCCGTGCTTGTCAAGGTGAGTGGGCATCACAGCTCGAGGCAGAAACGGTGTCGACAGGATCAAAGGTTACTCGCCAGAGCCGTAACAGAGGCTCGACGCCCAAGTCTACGGTGAGGAAAGCATCGAGTTCGAGGTATCCGAGGACCGGATTCTGCTCGACGCAGCCTGAGCCGGCCAGGGCCGCGACGTCAAACCTTCGTCGGTCCACCGCCATGCGCTTGCGGTGACGCGAGACCAAGACCTTCCAAGATTAACGACGTTCTGCCGGCAAGGCCACAGACCGATGGCATGAGGAGCGTCGTGCGCCGCAGCTATTTATTTTTAGTTGACGCACTACCTATATACGAACTGCGGCGCATGAGACAATAGAAAGACGTAACCGGTTCTAAAATCCTGCTGCAGCTCACGACGCGTTGTATTCGAGCGGTCTGTGGCCTTGCCGGCCAGACGTTGTTCGATTCGCTGGGTCTTGGTCTCGCGTTTCCGTGGGTGGAGGAGATTGACCGGGCAGCGCGGCGACTCGGACGGTTTGAGATGCTGATCGAGCGAAGCGTCGCAAGTCGTGAGTAGGTTGGTTTGCATGCCCACGAAAGGGATCACTCGGAGGCTCTCCGAGAGCCTGCGCTCACTGGCCGAAGGCCAGCTGCAGACGCAGGTCTCGCGCTCCGGCACGCTCGACGTCAGCGCGCTGGGTGTCGTCAGCGCCTGTGCGGCGATCACCGCGATCGTCCTGGGCTTCCACTCCGCCCACCACCTCTGGGTCGCCGCGCTCGTCTTGCTGGTCTCCTCGCTTGGCTTGGCGCTGTACGCCCTGCACCTACCGGGCGCCGAGCAGATCGGTCCGCTCATCGCGGGCATGCTCGACGCCCGCACGAGCAACGACGACGCGTACCTCGAAGACATCCTGCTCAACGACCTTGCGGCGGAAACGCTCGCCAACGAGCGGGCGATCGGCCGCAAGGACCTGCTGCTCGCCAGAGCGGTGACGCTGTCGTGCTCGCGATCGTGTTCGAGCTGGCCGGTGTATCATGAGCGCAATGGAGCCATCCACCACCGGCCAGCCGCCCACCGCAGAGCCGCTTCGCCCGCAGGGCGACGCCGATACGGGCCAGCGTGTTCGTCCTCCCCAGATCAGATCGCTCAGAGTGCCCGGCGTGGCGTCGAGCCCGGTCCTGCCCGAATGGCTGCGCGCGTACTTCCGCAACCGCTTTCGGCGCAAAGACACACCCCCCGCGCGCTAGACCCGCCAGGCGGGTGGCTTTATTCCAGCTACCTCGGGGCTGCTCAGGCAGATGGCGAGCCCGTAAAGAACCGGCAGACAAGACCCACTCAAACGGCGGGCATCGTGACCGCGCAGATCACGGAAGTGGGGGTCGCCGAAGTGAGCGTCGTCCTGACGGAAAGCGGGATCGACTGGGGCGCGACGCCGCCGGGCGCCTCGCGCAGCGTGACGACACGACATGCGGGCGCCTGCTGTGGTTTGCTTGCTGGCACCGGCGGCCCAAACCGAGCGGTCGTCACGAGATTTGGGGGGTTGTAATGAGCGCGACGGAGATCGACGAGGGCAAGCTCGAAGCCTTTATGGGGCAGGCTGTGACGGACATGGGCGCGATCATCAGCGGGCCGCTGATGCTGATCGGCGAGAAGCTCGGCCTCTACAAAGCGATGGCCCATGCCGGGCCTCTGAGCTCGCAGGAAGTCGCGGAGCGCTCGGGTGCGGCTGAGCGCTACGTCCGGGAGTGGCTGGGAAACCAGGCCGCGGGTGGCTATGTCACCTACGACCCGCAGAGCGACCGCTATACGCTGCCGGACGAGCACGCGCTTGCGCTGGCCGACGAAGACAGCCCGTTTTACATCCTGGGTGTGTATGACTCGATCGCATCGCTGTATGCCGACGAAGATCAGATCATCGAGGCATTTCGCAGTGGCGAGGGGATGGGCTGGCACGAGCACGACCATCGCCTGTTCCGTGGCACCGAGCGATTCTTCCGGCCCGGCTACCGCGCCCACCTCGTCGCCGAGTGGATTCCGGCGCTAGACGGAGTCCAGGAGAAGCTTCAGCGCGGCGCCAAGGTCGCCGACGTCGGCTGCGGGCACGGAGCGTCAACGATCATTATGGCCGACGCGTTCCCGAACTCGCGGTTCTTCGGATTCGACTACCACGACGCCTCGATCGAGCGTGCACGCGAACTGGCAAAGGACGCGGGCGTCGCTGAGCGCATCACCTTCGAGGTCGCCGCGGCCAAGGACTTCCCGGGTGAGGACTATGACCTCGTGTGCGTATTCGACTGCCTGCACGACATGGGCGACCCGGTCGGTGCCTCCGCACATGTCCTGGAGACGCTCGCCTCAGACGGGACCTGGATGATCGTCGAGCCGTTCGCGAACGATCGCCTCGAGGAGAATCTCAACCCCGTCGGGCGCGTCTTCTATGGCGCCTCGACCGTGATCTGCACGCCGGCGTCGCTCGACCAGGAGGTCGGGCTCGCGCTCGGCGCCCAGGCCGGCGAGGCGCGATTGACCGATGTGCTCAAACAGGGCGGGTTTACCCGCGTGCGGCGAGCGACCGAAACGCCGTTCAACCTGATCCTCGAGGCACGGCCTTAGAACGTCCGAAACGGCATTTCTAAAGTTTAGGTTTACATCTTTTTCAACGAGTGATCCAACCATGCGTGGCGGCCGTGCGCCGTAGCTCGGATACAACCGGCTTTCGAGGGTGAAGAGTTGGAGGCTGGTGTTTTTTGAGCTGCGGCGCCCGGGGAATTTCAGTACCCAGCGCGGCGGCCTTGCCGGCCCTGACGTCGTGCGGATCGCGGGGTCTTGGTCTCGCGTCTCCTCGGCGGATTGCAAACTCGTAGGCGTTTACAGCCAATCGCCCAAGCACGCCACGCTCGCTCAGCGCCAACCGCGGCCGCGCCAAGCCTCGCCCACGCTCTCCCTCGATTCAACCCACCGATCCCGAGCCATGCCATCCGTCAGGCCGTGGACCCACCCCGACAGCATCCGCATCCCACGCTATGCCATCCGCCCCGAGGGTGGCCCTGATCTGATACCAACGCGTCCATACCAACGAACAAACTGGTGCCTGTGGCCGTAGACTGCGCGTCGTGTTGCGGCTCGTCACGATTCCGATCAGTCATTACTGCGAGAAGGCGCGGTGGGCGCTCGAGCGCGCGGGTATGCCCTATCGCGAGGAGCGCCACGTCCAGGGAGTCCACCAACTCGTCGCGCGGCGCGCGGGCGGTGGGATCACCGTCCCTGTGCTCGTGACACCCGACGGAGTGATCGGGGATTCGGCGGAGATCCTTGCGTGGGTGGATGAGCGCACGTCACCGGAGCATCGTCTTTTTCCTGGGGATGCAGACGCGAGGGATGATGTGGAGAGAGTCTGCCGGCGTTTGGATCAGGGGCTCGGACCGAGGGGACGGCGCCTCATGTACGTACACATGCTCGCCGACCAGAAGCTGGCGCTGCGCTTCAACAACGCGGGCGTGCCGGGCTGGGAGGACCGCTTCATCCGTTACGGATGGCCGCTCGCCCAGCGCTACGTCAAGCGCGTGCTCGACATCCGTCCGGGAATCGAGGTGCAGGACGAGACGGCGGTCTTCGGCGAGCTCGACCACGTCGCGGAGCTGCTCTGCGACGGCCGGCCGTACCTGTGCGGCGAGCGGTTCAGCGCGGCTGACCTGACGTTCGCGGCGCTGTCGGCCTCGGTCATCGTTCCGCCGCTGTACGGCGTCCCGTTGCCGCAGCCCGATGTTCTCTCGCCCGGCATGGCGGCGCTGGTGCAGCGCGCACGCGAGCATCCCGCCGGGCGCTACGCGCTCACGCTCTACACAGAGCACCGGCGCGAGACAGTCCTCTGAGCAGCCGACCAAGCAATCAAATCTGGGCGCGAGTCGGGGGCTTTGGTTTGGTTGTTTCTTCTTTTTGCCGTTCTTAAACTTTAAGAACCTATCCGAAATGATGATCACCATCAAGCAGGCAATCGGTGATCGGCGCTCGGATACAACCGGCTTTCGAGGGTGAAGAGTTGGACGCTGGTGTTTTGTGAGCTGCGGCGCCCCGGAAATCGCATTCCCCAGCGCGGCGGCCTTGCCGGCCGAAGTTGGTTCGAATCGCCGGGTCTTGGTCTCGCGTTTTCGACAGCCCAACCGCGGCGATGCCGACTGGCGCGTCCACGGCTCCAGATCCGATGGCCGGAGGTTCGCGGTCATCTACGACAACCCCATCAGAGGCAACCGCAGTACGGTGCGAATCGTCAGCGCGTGGCCGCTGCGAAGAGCGAAACGGACCTAGCGAACAATGGCCCCCAGCGCTATCCTCAAACCCATGACTCCCCGCTACGGCTACTATGATCGCGACGCCGACATCGCCTGGCTGCCCACCGGCGACTCGGACGACGTCCTCAGTGAAGAGGTCGGCTGGGGCCTGATCGACCACGACGCCGCCACCGACGAGGTCGTGGCGCTCGAGGTGTGGGAGGCCAGCAAACGTCTGCCCCAGGCCGTCCTCGACGCTCTGCCATCGCCTGCGGCGCCACACAGCGCGGCGGCGTAAGGGGAACGGGACGAAGCTCCAGCGTGCTTGGCTCGTCTGTGGGTTAGTTATCTTTTCTTCACTAAAAGACACAGCACCCTCCGCCATCAGCCACCCGCCCCCTGAAGCGCGAGACTGAGACCTCGCAAGATTAACAACGTACGGCCGGCAAGGCCATTGACCGATGGCATAAGGAGCGCCGGGCGCCGCAGCTCGGATAAAAAGCGCTTTGGAAGGTGAAGGTTTGGAGGCTGGTGTTTTCTGAGCTGCGGCGCCCGGGGGATTGCATGTCCATGCGCGGCCAACCAGACCCTCGCCTACACGTTCTGGGGGTTGGCCGGCCGGCTGATCAGCGCTACCGAGATCGTCAGACCAGCGGCACGACGCAACGTGGCGATCCGCCGGCCCGGCTGAACCGCGGGGCGGATCGAGCCGGCGTTTTCCCCGAGGGCCTCCACCGCACGGTCGAGGTCCTCGACAGCCAGAGCAAGTCCCCACAGGCGCGCCGGACGATCCGCGCCGGGGTGCCGTTCGAGCACGCTGGCGGGCTCCTGGACAACCTCGAGGATCTCCTCCCCGAGGCGGAAGAAAGCCTGGCGTGGGGCTCCGGCCGGGGTCGGCTGCTCGCGAATCCTGCGCAGGTCCAAGCCGGCAGCCTGTAGCGCCTGCACGGTGCGATCGAGTGCGGGCGAGAACGCGACGACGTGGTCGACTGCCAGCACTCCGTTGGGATGCGCGGGCGCGGCCGTCGGCACCGGCGAGGCCGAGCGCTTGGTCGGCAGCCCATCGAGCTCGACATTTGCGATCCCGCGCAGCGACCAGCTGAGGATTCCCCGGCCGGTGTCGTTGCCGGCGAGGCGCACGCGAACCTTGCCGAGCTGAGCACAGCCAGCGGCGACCGTGAAGCCAAGCGCTGTCCAGCGCTCAGGTGCATCGGCGAGCAGCAGCTCGTCGATCGTCACCGCAGAGGAGACCTGGCCCTCAGAATCGCCGCCGGACACCGCTGAAGGATGCCACACGGGTCGTCGTGCGGCCATCCGCGTCACCAGGCATGTAACGCCCCAGACGGCGTTCTTAAACTTAAGAACCATCCTTTTTGTAAAAAGCTACGACTGGGTTTTCCCGGAGTTTGCGGAAAAGCGCTCGGAGCTTTGGCTGGCGGGCTTTATGCTGCTGGATCATGATCGCCGGGGAGGAAAGACGACCGGAGCCAAGAAAACCACTGCTAAAGACGAGAAAGATAAGGTACATTTATGCGTCACAACATCGGAGGCTCCTGTGCACCGCACGTGTCCAGGGGGGACAAGAATCTCACGGACCCGCACGCCGCAGGGTCGAGGGCTGGACGGCCAAGGCAAGCCCGCGTGAGCGCGCTCGCCCGCGCCGTCGCGATCTCCGGCGTGCTCGGTCTCTGCGCGATGGTGCTGCCGGCGGCGGCCAGCGCTCTGCTGCCCACTGGGATCAGCGGCACGGTCACCGACGCCGAAACCTCTGAACCGATCAGCGGCGCCGAAGTCTGCGCGTACGAATCGGCACATGAAGTATCCGTCAAATGCGAAAAAACAGGAGCCAAAGGCGAATATGAGATCGAAGGGCTGGCCGCAGCTTCCTACAAGGTGCGCTTCACCGCAAGCGTGTACGCGACCCAGTGGTACTCGGGTCAGACGAACTGGTTCTCTGCGTCAACTGTCGAAGTGAAAACCGGTGTTGTGACTCCCAATGTCGACGCCTCGCTGAACGAAGAAGGCCAAGGCTCGGTCACTGGCCGGGCCACCAATGCCTCCAACGGACAGGGCGCAGGCGGCGTCGAAGTGTGCATTGAAGGGCACTGTGTCGAAACGAACGGCAACGGTGAATACACCCTGTCGGGACTTCCCGTGGGCTCCGACTCGGTCAGCTTCTCTCCCGCGGAAGCGTGCGAAGAAGAACAGGGAGAAAAGGTCCGCTGCCAGCCGAAGTCCGACTACCTCAGCCAGTACGTGTCGGTGAAAGTGAAGTCGGGCAAGACCGAAACCGCCAACGCGGCGCTGCGAGTCGGCGGGCAGATCAGCGGTACCGTGACGAACGCGTCGATCACTCATCCCGGGCTCGCAAGGATCAAAGTCTGCGCCACACAGGTGGTGGGCACGGCCCACGAATACGAAGAATACGGTTCGGGGGGCTGCGCTTACACGAATTCGGGTGGCCAGTACACGATCTCAGGCCTTGGCAGCGGTGCCTACAAGGTCGAATTCAACGGGACCATGTGCACGCTCCTGACGAAAGAAGAGCAGGAATGTCCCGAAGTGTACGTGACGCAGTATTACCATGGTAAGCAAACGCACAGGCAGGCCGAAACGATCGCGGTCACGACCGGCTCGAACACCGGCCTGGTCAACGAAACCCTGCGCGAAGCGTTCCCTACGACGCCGGCCAGCACCGCCGCGCCGGCGCTGACGGGGACGGCGGCCGTCGGCCAGGCGTTGACCTGTTCGCAGGGCGCCTGGTCGCACGAACCCACCTACGTCGTCTACCAGTGGTTGCGTAACGGCACGGTGATAACCGGACAGGCGGGGTCGACCTACACGCTGCAGGCAGCCGATCAGGGCCACTCGATCACGTGCTCGGTCACGGCGGGCAATGGCGCTGGGGCGGCGAGCGCAAACAGCAACACCGTCGCGATCCCGGTGCCGCTGGCCGTGTTCGCCGGCGTCAAAGTCAAGGGCTCCGTGGCGTCGGTCACGCTGCGCTGTCCCGGCCCGGGGGCGTGCTCGGGCGTGATGAAAATCGTCGTCCGCGTAGTCACCAAGCACGGCGGGCGCAAGAAGACGAGCAAGGTCACGATCGGCGTCGCCAGCTTCTCGATGGCCGCCGGCAAGAAGGCGACGCTGCGCGTGCATCTGACCGGCCAGGGACGCGCGCTCCTGGCTAAGGCCGGCCGGCGGGGATTCAAGGTGCAGATCTCCGGCACCGGCGTCAAGACGCACACGGCGGTGCTGCGAGGCCGTCGCTGAGGTCAATCAGGCTCGGTGGACCGGCCAGCTGAGCTCCGGCTGGCCGGTCAGCGCAGTCACGCGGCGGGCGGGGAGCGGTCATCAGGACCGTCTTCTCGCCCGCCGTCACTTTCGGCACCACGCGTCTGTTGAGATATATATCATCGTGGCAACCTGGGCGACCAAGGGGGAACGATGATCCTGCTGCGACGGCTGTGTGACTGGGCGATTATGTGGGGCAGGACTTCACGTTGGGGGCGTGTGCTGGTGGTAGTCCTCGCCGGGTTTATTGTGACCCCGGCCGCCGCGGCGGCGGCCACGGGTGACCTCACCCAGCCCGCCGGCACGCTCGGATGTGTGGAGTATCGCGCGGCAAGCGCCGAAGAAGACTGCCTCGAAGCCACGCCCGGTTTTGGGCTGGACGGCGCCGACGTCCTGGCGACCTACGGCTCGAGCGTGTATGTCGCCTCCAGGGAAAGCATCGAGGTTCTCGAGCGCGACTCCTCGGACGCGGGCCTCACCGACGTGCAGTGCCTGCAACCGACCAACGCGGAAGGCTGCACCGAAGCGCAGACACTCACCGGTGCCAACAACAGATCGCTGACAGTGAGCCCTGACGGCAAAACGGTCTATGTGAGCGCAGTCAGTGGCGAACACGAGATCCTCGTGTTCTCGCGCGACACGACGACCGGTGAACTGAAACCGCTCGCCGGGAAAGCGGCGTGCTTGTCAGATCTGGGGAACGACGCCGAAGGCAACGGCGTCGGTCTCTGTACGGCTGTGCCGACGCCCAACTCGGGCGATGACTATTACGCCGTTGGGGAAGACAACACCGTCAGCCCCAACGGCAAATACGTTTACTCCGATGGGGCCGGGGGTGGCGCGATCACAGTGTATGAACGCGACACACAGGCTGGGGCTGGGTTCGGCTCGCTGACGCCGCTTCCGGCAGACTGCGCAATGGGCGTCGGCGAAGACGGCTGCACCACGCCTCTGTCGATCGCCGAAGGACCGAAAGGCCCGTTGGTGTTCACGCCCGACGGGAAGTTCGTGTACTTCGAGGGCAGCAATGGGTCCATCGGTTGGATGCACGTGGACCCCTCGACAGGAGTGCTCAGCAACGCCACGAACCCCAATGAAGACTGTGTCGAGGACGAGAGCACAAGCTTTTCGGGCTGCACGAACCCTCCGGTTCACGGACTGCTGGAACCGACCGGGTCGCTCGTTCTCAGCCCGGATCAAAACGCGAGTTTCGTCTATGCGGTCTCCGGCGGCGAGGACACCCCGGGCGACATCACGATCCTCGCGCGCAACCCGAGCACCGGCGCGCTGAGCCAGGTCCCGGGCAAGGAAGGCTGCGCGAGTTCGAGTGGCAGCGACAACGAGGTCGCCCCACAGACCGCGAAGCCATGCGAACTGCTCGCGAGCATCGGCGACGCCGAGAGCGCCGTTGTGAGTCCCGACGGCCAGAACCTCTACGTGAGCACCGACTCCGTAGACGGCCAGAGCCTCGTGGAGTTGCACGTCGACCCGTTCAGCGGCGCACTCAAAGAGGACAACACCACTCCCGTGGACGACGACTGCTACACCAGCAGCGCAGAAAACGCCGGAGTCCCCGGCTGCATGCCCGAATATCGTGGCCTCTGGGGGATCGGAGAAGCCCTGACAGGCACGCTTGCTGTGAGCAGTGACGGCTCGGAGCTCTACATCACCGGCTCCTACGTCAACGCGGTCGCCACCTTCCAGCGTTCCCTGCCACCGACCTTCACCGTCACCGGGGCCGCCAATCCCGGGAGCGAGGGATCGGTCACCGCGGCGAGCGGCTCGGCTGGCGCTCAGTGCGCCGCCACGCACTGCACGGTTTACCCAGACTCGACGGTCAACCTCGAAGCGTTGCCCACGACCGGCTACTACCTGAGCAGCTGGAGCGGCGGGTCGTGTTCGGGCGCCACAAACCCGTGTGCGGTGGGCCCGGCAACGACGGACGAGACCGACACGGCCAACTTCAAAATCCAGACCTTCACCGTCACCGGCGCGGCCTCCAGCGAGGAGGGGACCGTCACCGCGGAAGGCGACTCCGGCGAACCGAGCTGCGCGGGTGCGAGCTGCACAGTCAACTATGGCGGCAGTGTGACGCTGACAGCGAAGCCAAACGACAGCGAACCGGGTGTCTACTGGACCTTCGAGGGCTGGAGCCCGACGTGCTCGGGTCCAAACGACGCCTGTGTGCTGAGCAACGTCACCGCGAACACCACCGAGACCGCGATCTTCGAGCTCGCAGCGGCCAGCGGCGAAGCGATCTACGTCTCCCCGAGCGGCAGCGACGGAAACTCGGGCGACGATCAGCAGCACCCGATGCGCACAATCCAGAACGCGCTCAAAGCCGCTGTCGCGCAAGGCCGCAAGCAGCTGTTGCTGGCGGAAGGTGTCTATGACGAACACCCGGAACCGTCGAACCCGATCAGTGTGCCCACTGGCATCGGGATCTACGGCGGCTACAACCCGACCACGTGGCAGCGCGGAACGAACCCGGCTAGCACCGTCATCGACGGTGCACCTCAGGGTGTGCTCGTCGAAGGGTCTACCGGCGTGATCTTGCAACTGCTCACGATCCACGGGGAACCCGACACGACCCGCTCGGTCGATCCCTCAGGGTCGGTCTACGGCGTGCGCGCGATCAACGGTGCGAATGTCAAGCTCGAGGACGTCGACATCAATACCGCGAACGCGTTGGAAGGCGCCGCGGGTGCTCTCGGTCAGCCCGGGCCGGGGGGCTCGACAGGCGAAGAGGGCAAGAACGGCGATACCGGCGGATGTTTTGTGAGGTTTTGCGCCCCCCTGGGCAGCGCCGGCTTTGGTGCCGCCGGCGGTGCTGGAGCGGCCGGCGGCGGTGCTGGCGGATGCGGTGGCAGCGGTCGTGAACCCGGCGTTGCGTCCCAAACCGGGGACAACTGCGGCCAACCGGGGGAAAACTACGGCCGCGCGGGAGCTGGGGCAGCCGATGGCGGCGCGGGAGGTGGTGGCGGCGCGGACGGGCGAGACGAAGAAACCCTGAGGATTGAAGGTTACCCAGCCAGCCCCGGCGAACCGGGTGGTGGTGGCGCCGCCGGCTCCGTAGGTTCCGGTGGACCTGGCGGCCCCGCAAACGCGACAGAACCCACCACTGCGCTGTGGACGGGAGGTGCTGCGGGCACCACAGGCGGGTCGGGTACGCCCGGTGGTGGTGGCGGCGGCGGTGGCGGTGGTGGCGCTGCCTACTGTGAAGCGTTCTGCCTCGCAACAGCGATCGGCGATGGCGGTGGTGGCGGTGGTGGCGGTGGTGGTGGCGGCGAAGGCGGTCACGGTGGCGCGCCAGGAGGAGGCGCATTCGGGCTCTACGTACTGGGCGACTCCGCCGTGGAAGTCGATCTGGGCAGCGCCATTGCCGCGGGTGCTGGAGGCGACGGCGGACCCGGCGGACCAGGCGGGTCCGGCGGCTCGGGCGGCGGTGGAGGTGCGGGCAACGACTACGCAACAAGGCAGCCTAAAACCGACACTGAAACATTGCCGCAGGCTGGCGGATTCGGCGGCGAAGGCGGTCCCGGAGGCATCGGTGGTGGTGGCGGCGGCGGCACCGGCGGCCCAAGCTTTGCGGTCTTCTCTGCGGCAGGCTCGATGACCCCGCTGTCTGCGGACACGGTCCTCAGCGCTGCCGGCCCAGGAGCGGGCGGCGCGGTGCCGCAAGGATCCAACGGTCATCCGGGAGCCGCCGGCCAGCACTCCTCCGTGACACCCTGCAACCAGGGCGCCTGCTCGTTCAACTCCAAGGCGCTGACGTTGCCGATTTACGCCGTGGTGACCAGCAACGGCGCGACGGTCTACATCGAGTGTCCGTCCACGTGCGAAGGCACCGCCGAAGTCACGACGAGCCCATCGGTGGCGGCGGCCGCGGCGCGTGCGGCCAAGGCCAAGAAGAAGGCGGGCAAGACGGTGCTGCTCGGCAGCGTTCATTTCAAGCTGAAGGCCCATCAGGTCGGCAAACTGCACGTCGCCCTGAGCAAGGCCGGGCGCAAGCTCGTGCGTCACTTGAAGACCAGCCTCTCCGTGCAGCTCACCGTCACGATCAAGACCGCCAAGCACAAGTCCAAGGTCTACAAACAGAAGCTGCTGTTCGTACGCAAAGCGCCGGCGGCGTAGCTGTGGGCTGCGGCGTAGCCGTCGTCGAGCGCACGCACGATCTCGCGTCCCGCGTGGAGGGAGTCGGCCTGTACGAACGCCGTGCGCGGCGAGCACACCCAAGTCTATAGTCCTCGAGACGCCGTTCTTAAAGTTCAAGAACTCGACTTTCCTAACAATGCCCGGCGATGCCCATCCGCCCGCCGCCGCCTGCATCACCAGTCTACGCCGTCTGTTAGGGTCTCGCCCATGGGTGTATGGAGTGCAGGCAGGACTCGTTGGGCGCTCGCCGTGCTGCTGGGCTGCGTCGCGCTGCTGATCGCCGCACCGGCCGCCCTTGCAGGAGGCACCGGCAGGATCTCGGGCACGGTCGAAGCGTCGGGCAAAGGCGTTGAAAACGTCAGCGTCGAGGTGATCACCTCAGGTCGGGAACCTGTCGGATTCGCCACCACCGGAGCGAGCGGCAAATACGAAGTGACGGGCTTGGCGGCCGGCTCCTACAAGGTGGAGTTCGTCCCCAGTAGCGGCAGCGTTTACGCCCCACAGTTTTACGAAGGAAAGACCTCGTTCTCTGAAGCGACTCCGGTCCCGGTCGAAGAAGCAAAAACCAAAGAAAAAATCAACGCGGAACTGCACGAAGGCGGCTCGATCTCAGGTACGGTGACCGGCGTGGGCGCCGGTGGGTTGGAACACGTTGGCGTCTTCGTGTTCAGAGCTGGGGAAGAACCAGAATTCTTCGGGGGGTTTGCAGTGACGGGAGCCGCTGGGGAATACAAGGTGACCGGGTTGCCGGCGGGCTCCTACACGGTTGAATTCTATCCAGAATCTGGTTTTGGTCTCAACTTCGTTCCTCAGTACTACGAAGATGCGGCTCTCCTCAGCGAAGCCAAGAAAGTTCCTGTCACCGAAGGGACAAACACGCCGGGGATTAACGCAAAACTGCAGGAAGGCGGAAAGATCTCGGGCACCGTGACAGATGCAGTTACGCACAAGCCTTTGGCGAAAGCACGTATCTGGGCGTATGAGACGGGGGGTGGCGAAGAAGGATTCGAAATCTTTGCCGAAACAAATGCCAGCGGCGAATACACGATCCTCGGGCTGGCGAGCGGCACCTACAGGATTGAATTCGAAGGCCCAGGTGAATCTGCTGATGAATACATCACGCAGTACTACAGCAATGAGCCATCGCTGGCGAGCGCCAACCTGGTGACGGCCAATCAGGGGAGCACGACACCCGGTATCAATGCCGCGCTGCTGCCCAAGGCGCCGCTCAACACCGCCGGACCGGTCGTGTCGGGAACGCCCGCGGTGGGGCAGACGCTGTCGTGCTCGAATGGATCGTGGACGGGCGAACCGAAGCCCACGTTCACACACACTTGGTTGCGCAACGGTGTCGCGATCGCCGGCGCGGCCGCAAGCACCTACGTCGTCCAGACAGTCGATCAGGGCACCGGACTGGCCTGCAAGGTTACCGCGACCAACAAACACGGCAACGCCGGCGCCGTGAGCAACACGCTGGCGGTGCCGGTCCCGCCGCTGCTACCTCCTCCGCCCAAGCCCGCGGTCAAACTGCTGACCCCTCACATCGTCGTGTCTGGAAACTCCGCTCGGGTGCGGATCTCGTGCGCGAACGAGATCTGCATAGGAACGATCGAACTGACCGAGCAGATCGTGGTCAGGCACCGCCATCACGGGAGGAGGAGATCCAAGCGTGAGACGGTCGTGCTGGCCAGAGGGTCCTATGCGCTGAACGTGGGCCAGAGCGCAACGATCTCTGTCCGTCTCACGCATGCGGGTAAGAATCAGCTCGCCAAGGCGAGGCACCACCGGCTTTCGGCCACCGCCCGCGTGTCCGTGATCGGTGGGGCCACGAAATACGTCTCGATCTCGCTCAGCGAGAAGCCCAAGAAGCACAGGCACTGACGGCGGTACGGGCAGCGTCGCTGCCGGGCAGTACGACTCGATCTCGACGGTGACTCGTCCTGAGGATCTGCTCGTTTTCATTTTCCCGGAGTGTGCGGGAAAGCACTCGAAGCTTCCGCTGGCGGGGCTTTATGCTGCTGGATCGTGAGCGAGAAGAGAGCTCGGCATCAGCAGCGGCGCCAGACGCGTAAGGCAAACAGCGGGTCTGGATCGGCCGAGTCTCATTGGCGCCGCGGCGCTGCGCGCTCGCGAGCAGGCGATGTTGCGATGGAGCGCGAGCTCGCGGAGATTCTGAGCACCATGGCTGCGCTTGCGGTGGCGGGTGTGGGCGAACCGGATAGCGCGGTGGAGGCCGAAGAGTGGATCTCGGGCCTGGTGGGTACTTGGCAGGTCGGGGTGACACCGGACCCGGATGCGGATCGGCTGTTCGGTTCTGGGTTTGTGGTTGCGTTGGGGCACCTCGGTGGGTCCGGTGCGCTGGCGGTGCTGCGCGCGCTGGCGGCCGTTGGCGGTGAGTCCTATGCCTCGCTGGCGCGGAGGGCCGCGGACCGTCTTGCCGGTGCGGGCGTCCCCGAGCCGCCCTGGTCGGAGGGCCTCGGTCAGGCCAGGCCGGTGGCGGCCATGCTGATGTGCGACGACGATGGTCTCGATGACGGCGTGAGCGTGATGGTCGAGTTCGCGCTGCCGGGAGTCGAGTCTCATACGCTGGGCGTGTACATCGACCACAACATGGGTGGTCTCGTCAAGGACGCCTTCGTCGTGGGGCCGCTTGCGTCGGTGCGCGAGGAGCTCGAACTGGGCGCCCCGGACAGGGATCGTCTCGCTCTGCGTGAGCTCGGCCTCGCCGAGGCGCGCGCGCGGATCGAGGATGCGCTCGAGATCCTCGACCACACGCTCGACCCGCCGGTCAACGAGGACGTTCGTCCGTTGCGCGCGCTCATGTATGCGCGGATCGGGACGCTGCCCGAGGGTGGCGCGGGGCAGGACGAGGAGCCCGTCCTCACGCCCGAGGAACGCGAGCGGCTGCACGCGGACTTCCTCGATTCGCCCGAGGGGCTGCGCTGGCGTGGGGATGCGGACGCCCGGGACATCGTCGAGCTGGCGATCGAGTTCGGCGCCGACTACAACCACGGCGGCCCGCTGCGCTGGAGTCCGGTCGTCGTGGAGATCTTTATGACCGACTGGCTGGCGCGCAAGGTCACGCGTGAGTCACAGGTCTTCGAGTGCGTGCCGGACGTGCTGCGGGATTGGGTCAAGTTTGCGGGTCAGCGGCGAGGCGTGCCGGCAGCGGCGCTGCGCGAGGCGGTCGCCGCGGTCGAGGCCTTCCGCGAGGAGATGCTCGAAGTCGTCAACGACCCCGAGGCGTGGGGGCCTGCCAAGGCGTTCGCGGTGGCCGCCCAGCAGGCCAGCGTAGACCTGTCGGACCCCGACGCCCTCGGCGCGTTCGTCGAGCGCCATAACGAGGAGCTGACGACATAGGCGCTCGTCGGGGCTGAAGCGCTCATTGTCCGCTCATTGTCGGTGGCGAGCAGAGCCCGCGGGCGTTCGCGCCTTGCCGCCGGGGAGGCATCGACCAACGCCCACCGCGCTCAGGTCTTTTAGTCCTCGAAACGCCGTTCTTAAATTTAAGAACCGACTTTTTCCTAACAACCGATCAAATAAAGCGCGTCGTGCGCCGCAGCAAACTAAAGATCGTTGTTCGATTAATAATGCTTTGCCGCGCGGCGCCGGGGCTGGTGTGGAGTTTCGATTGCGAAGGGGGATACCTGCTATAGCTACGCTCCCAAGAAGTCGATCAGCAGCCGATTCACCTCGCTGGGCGAGTCGAGCTGCATCCAGTGCCCGGGGCCGTCGAGGTGCTCGTAGCGCCACGGACCGGCGACGTTCTGGGCCGATCTGGTCATCTGGCCCTCGGTGAGCGCGGGATCCCCTGAGCTCCACACGCCCATCGTCGGGGCCTTGACTGGTGGCAGCTCCAAGCCGGAGAGCAGAAAGCGCTCGGGAGGGATATTCGCACGGTAGTAGTTCAGGCTCGGGGTCAGCGAGCCGTTTGCCTGCACTTCGGCGATTGTCGCGTCCGCGTCCGGGTGGCGGATCCACGCCCGGAAGTTCGCCCAGTTCTCGTCCGACAGCCACTGCTCGGCGATTCCGGCGAACTGGAACAGCAGCATGTACCACGACTTCTCCTGCTGGGCAAAGCCGTTGGCGAAGAACGTCGCCGGATGGCCGACCGACAGCGCGACGAGACGCTCGACGCGGTCGGCGGCCATCAACGCCGTCGCCCACGCTACACCGGCCCCCCAATCGTGACCGACGACGTGCGCTTGCTCGGCGCCTGCGGCGCTCATCACAGCCAGCACGTCACCAACAAGCACGTCCATCCTGTAGGCCGCCACCTCCGCCGGCTTGTCCGAGCGGCCATAGCCACGCATGTCGGGGACGATCACCTTGAATCCCGCCTGCACCAGCGCAGGGACCTGATGGCGCCAGAGCCGCCCCGAGTCCGGGAACCCGTGGAGCAACACCACCGGCGGGCCGTCGCCGGTCACCTCGTACTCGATGCCCACACCATTGGCGTCAACGCGCATTGGAACCGCAGCCTAGCGCTATCCGCCGGCTTCGCCTTCGGCTTCTCCTCGCGGATGTTCGGCCGCGCGTTTCTCTTTCTGTTCTCCTTCGGTGACTTCTTGGACGACGGATGGGCCGGCTGCCTTTTCGGCTTCGGTCAGGGCCTTGCGTTCGGCCTTCCGTGCCGCGGGCGAGACTTTGGATTTGCTGGTGGCGGGCGAGGTGGCGCTCGTGTTCGGGCCACAGATCGAGCCTTCCATGCACTTGGGGGTCGCGCCGGTTGTGGGAAAGCAGGCGTAGATCACGTAGAGCGGGTTTACGATGCTTCTCCCGTTCGGGAGGGACATCAGTTGCTGGCCGACGAACGAGGGTGGCGCCTCGGCCTTGTAGCAGCCGTCGGATTTCACGGACACGTCATAGATGACAGGGGTGGTTAGGAACGCTTCGGCACCGGGGACGGCGGTGATGACCGTCATCGTGCAGGTCCAGTCATCGCCTGGTCCTTCACTCTTGCCGGCGTGGCGGGCGCAGATCGTATGGAGCTTGAGTTTTGCCCCCTTCGGGACAGGGCGGCCGAGCTCCTGCTGCTGAAGCACCGTGAGTTTGTTGAAGGCGGATGAGATCGAAGCATCCAGGCGAGCTTGTGTGACCGCCACTGGGCCCAGGCTCGTGGCGGCTCCGAGCACGACGATCAGCACCGCCGAGGCGAGCACAGCGCGCAGCGGCAGCACCCACCCTGCTCTGCGGGTGACCGGCGCGCCGGCGAAGTCCCGTCTGCGCAGGATCAGCCACGATGCGCCGAGGCACGCCGCCACCCACAGCACGCACACGCAGTTGCCGACGATCAGCGGGCCGTAGAACCTGGGAGCGCTCAGCAGCCCGTGCCAGTCGTTGAATGCCGAGGCGACCAGCAGCGTGTGGACCCACGATCCGCTGCCGATCAGTTCCAGCAGCGCCATCAGCAGACCGACGAGCACGGGGCCGAGCACGCCGACGATGCCGTTGCGGGTCGCGACCGAGAACAGCAGCGCCAGGCTCGTGAACGCCAGTAGGGGGGGGATGTTGAGCAGCCAGCTCGCCAGCACCAGCCACAGGCATTCACCGGAGGACAGAACGTTCCCGCCCAAGCCGACGAGCGGTTGATCGCCCGTGAGCAAGAGGCCTGAGAGGGTGCTGGAGATCGCGGCCAGCGCGATCAGCGCCAGCGCCAGCGTCCCGGCGGCGAGCGCCTTGCCCGCGAACAGGTCTCTGCGGCTGCGAGAGCGGGTGAGGACGGTCTTCCAGGTCCCGTAGCGATCCTCGCAGGAGAACAGATCGCCGGCGAGTACGCCCGCCAGCGCCGGGAAGGCGAGATAGCCGCCGAAGCCCAGCACCACAAACGACACGGCATAGCCGGAGGCGTGGACCCATACGCCGAGCAGCGTGTCCGCCGGGAGCGCGCTCTGCTGGCTGAGGATTGCGGCGAACCCCAATGGGCCGAGCACACAGACGAGCGCCAGCACCCGCGTCGAGAGCTGCGCGAGCAGCTTGCGTCGCTCGGCTCGATAGACGCTCAGCATCATTGGTCGGTGAGTGCGAAGAACAATGACGTAAGGGGGCTCATCGAAGCCGACGGTGGGGCCTCGGCGCGCATCCGCTCGACGCTGCCGTCCCACAGCACGCGACCGCGGTGCAGCACGGTGAAGCTGTCACAGACCCGCTCGACCTCTTCGATCTTGTTGCTGCTCAGCAGTACTCCCACCCCGTCCTGTGACAGCGTGCGCATGAGTCCGATGACCAAGCGGGCGCCCGCCGGGTCAAGCGCGGACGTCGGCTCGTCCAGCAGCAGCAGGCGCGGGGAGCGCATCAGCGCCGCGGCGATGCCCAGCCGCTGGCGCATGCCAGACGAGTAGCCGCCCACTCGATCTGTGGCGCGCCCGGTCAGAGCCACCTGCTCGAGCACATCGTCGATGCGTGCCCGCGCGTCGGGGTCGTCGAGCTCGGATAGAACCTCCAGGTTCGCGCGTCCAGACAGGTATGGATAGAAGCTCGGCTCCTCGACGAATCCCGCGACGCCGTCCAGCGCGAGCGGGCCCTGCCGATCCGGGCGCTGATCGAACAGCTCGATCGTGCCCCCGTCCGCTCGCACCAGGCCGAGCAGCATCCGCAGCAGCGTCGTCTTGCCGGCGCCGTTGGGACCGAGCAGGCCCCTCACCTCGCCCTCTGAGAGGACCAGATCCACGCCGTCGATCGCGCAGGTCGACTCAAACCGCTTGGTCAGGCCGGTTGCAGTGACCACAGCCATGCCGGCAAATATAAGGGCCTGCCCGATGGCACCGCGCAGCTACGCGCGCGCCGCGTCGGTCACACTGGTCGATCCCGGCGGGCAGCGATCGTGCTCGTACCGAGGATGTCTGGAAATCTAGACAATCGTGCCAGATGGGGGAGTGGTCTGGAAAAGCGGACATTTGACAAGATCTGCTATATTGTCCTTATATGCAGACATCTGCTAGTCAGAACCCGGACGAGACTACTGCTCGCCCTGACAAGCCGTTCCGGCTCTACACGGCCGCCTCGGTTGGACCAGCCATCCGCCATTACCGCGAAGAAGCTGGCTTGACCCAAGAGCAGCTCGCCGACATGGCCGGCCTCAATCGGACCTATCTATCGGAGCTGGAGCAGGGACGAGAGACCGAGCAGATGCGTCGAGTGGTCCGTCTCCTGAAGCTGCTCGGTGTCCGCGCGACACTGCAGAAGGCGGACTGGTAGGTGCCGGCTGCCCTTGCAATCTGGCTCTACGGCCACCGAGTCGCCGTCGTGGAGAAGGAGCGGAACAACCGCCTGCGCCTCTCCTATATCGATTACGCACACGACACATACGAGGGCGGCACGCCGCTCCTCTCGCTGGCTCTCCCGCTCACTCGGGATCGGTATCCCAACGGCGTCACTCGAGCATTTCTCGACGGCCTCCTGCCAGAGGGCGAGCCTCGCAGAGCGATCGCGGCCGATCTGGACCTGCCCGCGAGCGACGTCTTTGGACTGCTTGCCGTCCTCGGCAAGGACTGTGCCGGAGCGCTGGTGATCCAGCCAGAGGACGACCCGCCACCTCCGGTGCCCAATACGCGGACGGCCCAACCGCTCACAGCGGACGATCTTGGCGAGCTGGTCGCGAACCTCCACAGCGCGCCGCTCGGCATCGACCGCAACGTCCGGCTCTCGCTTGCCGGTGTCCAGGAGAAGCTCCTGCTCACGCGGATGCCGGACGGTGGGTGGGGCCGGCCCGTCGATGGGACACCATCCACGCACATCCTCAAGCCCGAGATCGAGCGCTTTGCAAACACGGTCGAGAACGAGGCGTTCTGCATGACTGTCGCCAAGCACCTCGACCTGAGCGTTGCCGACGTGGAAACGATCGTCGTCGACGAGCGTCCTGTTCTGGTCGTGCGACGCTACGACCGCGTCGTCGACCCCGACGGTACCGTTCACAGAGTCCACCAAGAGGACTTCTGTCAGGCGCTCGGGTTACCGCCCGAGCAGAAGTACGAGCAAGACTCCGGGCCGACGCTGGCGCGCGTCGCACGGGTGCTCCAGGATGTTGCTGAGCCGTCTGCTGCTGAGACGCTGCTGCGGGCGCTCACTCTCAACGTGGCGCTCGGCAACTGCGATGCGCACGGCAAGAACTTCTCGCTGCTGCACACGGAGTCGGGCGTTCTCAGTCTGGCTCCGCTCTACGACCTTCTGTCCACGAGGCTGTATCCTCTCGACGACAAGCTCGCGATGTACGTCGACAGTGTCCAGAAGGCCGACCGGGTGAGCGCAGAGCGCATCGTCAACGAGGCGACAGGATGGGGCATGTCGAGGAAGCGCGCCGAGGAGATCGTCTCCGACTCGCTTGATCGGCTGCCCGCGGCGGTATCGGCCGCGGCCGGCGAAACCGCCGGTCTTCCCCCCGGGCTCCCGGAGCTGGTCGGTAAGCGAGTTGACCAGCTGTCGTCGTGATCCCAATCACCCCAGCGCCACCGGTAGCGGCAGGCTGAAGGTCGCGAAGCCGTGCTTGGCGGTGACGTTTTGATCCCCATCACCCCAGCGCCACCGGTAGCGGCAGGCTGAAGGTCGCGAAGCCGTGCTTGGCGGAGGCGTTTTGATCCCAATCACCCCAGCGCCACCGGTAGCGGCAGGCTGAAGGTCGCGAAGCCGTGCTTGGCGGTGGCGTTTTGATCCCAATCACCCGAGCGCCACCGGTAGCGGCAGGCTGAAGGTCGCGAAGCCGTGCTTGGCGGTGGCGTTTTGATCCCAATCACCCGAGCGCCACCGGTAGCGGCAGGCTGAAGGTCGCGAAGCCGTGCTTGGCCGTGGCGTTTTGATCACACAAAACGCCGTTCTTAAAGTTTAAGAATGCATCTTTTTTTGTAAAAAGCTACGTCTGGGCCTGCCATCCGCCCGCGCGATCGAGGTCGCCCGGACCTGTAGGGTGGCGTGCATGTCGATGGCGCCTGATGATTTGATCGAGGAGTTCTACGGGGCGTTCGGGGAGTGCGACGGAGAGCGGATGGCTGCTTGCTATGGGCCGGGGGCGAGCTTCTCCGACCCGGTGTTCGGCGCACTCGACGCGCGCGAGGCGGGCGGGATGTGGCGCATGCTGACCGGCCAGGCGAAGGATCTGCGGATCGAGCTGCTCGAGTACGACGCTCAGGGCGAGCGGGGCTCGGCACATTGGCGCGCGCACTACACCTTCTCGCAGACCGGGAGAGGAGTCGTCAACGACGTGAACGCATCGTTTCGGTTCGGCGCTGGACTGATCGTCGAGCACGTCGACGACTTCGACTTCTATCGGTGGGCCAGGCAGGCACTCGGTCCGCAGGGTCTGATCCTCGGCTGGACACCGATCGTGCGATCCGCCGTTCGCCGCCGCGCGCGTGCCTCGCTCGAGCAGTTCCTGGCAGAGCCCGCCGGATCACTGAGACCAGAGAGCTGATCGAGAGCCCATGGCAGCCGCTATTTGGCCGCGGTGAAGACGTCGGGGCCGAAGGTTCCCGGCACCGTTGCCGCGTCGGCCAGCCGGGGTAGGCTGAGGAGCGACTCGAACGTGGCCAGCGATGAGTAGTGGTTGTAGGGGGTCGTGCTCACCGTCCCTGGCTTGATGAACGGCGAGATCAGCACCGCGCCGATCCGCCCGCCACCGGGGCCGGTGATACCGGGCAGCGGCGATCCCGGCCCAGGGATCTCTTCGCAGCATGAGGAGGCATCCGACTGAGCCCCGTCGGACTCGTCGAACGTGATCTCGAGCAGTCCGTTCTGCTTGAACGCAGGCGAGCTCGTGATCTTCGGAACCCAGGTTTCGAGGAAGCTGTCGATGTCGGCGAGCGCCGACGGGGCAGTCCGCCTGGTTCTCGACGTTCGGCGGCTGGCCGGAGACGATCGCGATGTAGTTGTCGTTCGACTCGTGGCCGGTCGCGTAGTAATCCTCGAGCAACGCCCCCTGCGCCGGGAGCGTCTGGGCGAGGTAGGGGTCGCTGGCCGGTTCGCCGAAGGTCGTCGCGTAGTCCTCGTTCTCGAGCATGATCACGAACACGTGGCGTATCTTCGGCTGCTTGTAAGTGCTGGCACGGGCAGCCGCATCGCCTGCGCTCAGCCCGCTTGCCAGCAGGAGCGCAATGTCACGGATCTTCACGAGTCATCGCTCAGCCGGGCGAGACCATTCGAATCCGCTGACCTTGTCCTTGTCGCCGGGCTCGTTCACGGCTATTTCCTAACAAAACCGCGTTCTTAAATTTAAGAACCCAACCTTTCCTAAACCGCACAGGCCATACAACACGCCAGACGGTGTTCTATAAATTTAAGAACGCATCTTTTCGTCAAAGCTACGGGCATGCATCCGTGCTGCCGAAGGCAGCTCGCTCGCTCGCGCCCGACCGGTCGGCCCGGCTGCTCAGGCCGGGCCGCTCATGCCAATCGACGAAGCGGTCACCGTCACCAGATCGCCGTAATCGGAGATCTCCGGCTGCGTATACTCCGTCGCCGAACGATCCTCCTCTTCATGGCTCGTCTCCGGCGTTGTTTTCGTCTTGGGCATCATTCCCTTGCCTCCTCCTCAAAGTGGCTGACGAACTGGGAAAGTTTATGTCTTGGTGTTGGGGAGCGCAAGGTGGAGAAAAGTTTGAGTATCCAGCAAGCAGCGCAAGTGTTTCCGCGGCCGGCGTCACCGGTTCTGCGGCCCGCCAATGCTGGTCATATGCGCTTCGAGTTCTGCCGCCAGCAGCTCGGGCGCCAGATCGCCCGTGATCTCCACCGGCACGAGCGGGACCGTGCGCGCGATCGCCGCCTGGACTTCGAGCTGAGTCGTGAGCCTGGCGTCGGTCCGCACGTAGGTCACGTAGCTGCAGCTCATCAGATCGGAGATCGAGGCGCTCCGTGGGGTCCCGATCGTCTGACCGCCGCCGCCGCCGCTGCTGCCGAGGCTGAGGTGATACACGGCGCTCAGCGGCAGGCTCTCCGCGGCTGCGTCGAGCAGGATGTGCTCCTTCTCATCGCGGCCGATCTCCTGGGCAAGACCGGAACGCGTCAGCCGCGCAGCGAGCGACGCCTGGTCGGGACGAAGCGATAGAGCCGTGCTGCCGGGGTGGGCCTGTGGTCGGCCATCCGCGCTGAGTGAGACGGCCAGGACGTCCTCGGCCAGCAGCTGGTTGCCTGCGAGCGCCATCTGCGCCGCGAGCGTGGACTTGCCGGCGCCGGAGTCTCCGGCCAGCGCGAATGCCCGGCCATGCCGCGCTACCGCGCTCGCGTGCAGCACCTCCAACCCCCGGAGGGCCGCCACCAGTGGCAGCACCTGAGCGATCAGCAGTCGCTGCCAGCGCCAGCGCGGCAGTCCGGCGGTTGGGCGCGAGTGGACCGTCTTTCCGTCCGCGCTGACGCGGTGATCGCCGAAGTCCTCGGCGCAGATCCGGTAGCCCCGCTCGCGGTGGTCTTCGATCACCAGCCATAGCCGGCCGTCGGGATCGCGCATCTCGCGCAGGCGCTCGCCCGCCGGCAACGATATCGGCGCCCGTGCATCGTCCAGCAGCAGCCGCGTCGGGATCGCTTGCGAGCTCGCCTCCCGCGTGGCCAGGCCGTCGACCGGATAGGAGCCGCGCAGGGCCAGTCCGAACCCCTCGCCCAGCCAGTGCTCGCCGGGATCGGGCATCTACACCACGTGCTCGGGTGCGCGCGCCGTGGCCGCCGCCACGTGGTCTACGGCTCGAGCTGGCCGGCGTAGAGCGCGAAGATCGCGCCCTGTGGGTCCGCGACGACGGCGATTTTTGCGATGCCGATGTCGACGGGCCCCGCGTGCTTGGTGCCGCCGAGCTGCTCGACCTTGGCGAGGCCCTGATCGATGTCGTCGATCGCGAAGTAGACGAGCCAGTGGGGGGGCGGGCCCGGCGAGTCCAGCTCGCGGATGCCGCCGTTGTTCTGGTCGCCGTTCTTGATTGTCAAATACGGCTGGGGGCTGCCCTCGAACGGCTCGACAGACCAACCGAAGAGGGAGGAGTAGAACGTCTTCGACGCCTCGAGGTCCGGCGAGGACAGCTCGTTCCAGCTGAGCGCGCCGGGCGCGTTCACGAGCGCCGCGCCGAAGTGCTGCTTGGCCTGCCAGATCAAGAAGTAGGCCCCTTGCGGATCCTGGATCGCCGCCATCCGGCCTGCCTCCATCACGTCGAACGGCGGCGCGTGGACCGTCGCTCCGAGCTCTCTCGCCCGAGCCGCGACCGCATCGGCATTCTCTACCGAGACGTAGGAGTTCCACGTCGGCGGGACACCCGCCTCGCGCTGCTGCTGGGGCTGCGGCGAGATCGCGGCGACATCCTTGCCGTCCACGCGCTGCATCGAGTAGTGGACGCCATCCCCGACCGGCATGTCCACGGCCTCCCAGCCAAACAGGCCGCCGTAGAAGGTCTTGGCCGCCGCTTGGTCAGTCGTTGTCAGATCGGCCCAGCAGAAAGTCCCCGGTGTGTACTGCGTGCGCTCACCCATGGCCGAACCCTAGCGCGATCGGCGGGATGGGTGTTATTTTCTGGATGGTCGAGGGTCTGGTCGCGCGGGCATCGGAGCAAGCAGTTGACGTCAACTCCCGCGGCCCAGGGCATTCGCGCCACAGGCCTCCGGCCCGGTGTGGTCAGGCGTCCTCGATCAGCGCTCGAAACGGGGCGGAGGGTGCGACCGTTGCGCCCGCGGCGTGGACCCGATCGGCGAGCCACAGATCCGAGGTGACGACACGTACGGTGGCGGGCTCGGAGTCGGCCAGGAGCAGGCGCACGATCTCATCGTCGGCCGAATCGCGACGTGGGCGCGGAGCGTGCGCGACCTCGATCACGGTGGAGCGGATCGGCGGGGAGGGCGGCTGCTCGAAGACGACGGTGACGTCATCGCCGGTCGCGGCGGCCCAGCGCTCGAGCATGTCGACGAGCTTGAGCATCGCCCCGTGGCGATCCTTCCACCAAGCGTCCGGGCGCGTGCCGATCACGTTCATCCCGTCTATCAGCCAGCGCATTGGCGCTCAACCTACCTCGCCGCCGACATTGCGCGCTCAGGCTCGGCCCGTATGTCCTTCTTTTTGGTCATTCTTAAATTTAAGAACCCCAAAAAAGAAAAGAACAGAACAGACCGAACAGCCAGCCGAGCGAACGGCACATGTGGCCTGGTCGATGTGGCGCCGCTGTGGGGGAGTCTTGAAATCGGGGGGTTCAGGAACGGCTGTGCGGGTAGGTTGGCGTTAGGGCGCTCTGGCGCTGTCAACTTGAGGAGGAGGCTCGCATGCATACTCGACGTGTGTTTCCCGCTGCCCGACTGGGCGGCTTGCTGGCTCTGCTCGTGTTTGCCTTGGCGCCCGCCGCGCGGGCGGTCGCGCAGCCCGCGCCAACCGGCAGCACCGGTGGGGTCTCCAACGTGACGTATGACTCGGCGATCCTCTACGGCAACGTCGCTGCGCACGGGCAGGACACCAACTACTCCTTCCAGTACGGGCCGAGCGGTGCCTACGGCGCGCAGTCGCCGCTCGCTCCGGCGGGCAACGGGACGAGCACCGTCAAGGTCAGCCAGGCGATCACGGGCCTGCAGTCGGGGATCACCTACCACTATCGGATCGTCGTGAGCGGGCCCGGTGGCACCAGCAAGGGCGCTGGGCGTACGTTCAAGACGCCGAAGGTGCCGCTGTCGGTGCAGATCGTCGGGGCGCCCAATCCGGTCGTGTTCGGGAGCCCGTTCTACGTGGAGGGCACGCTCTCGGGAACGGGCGCGTCGACGCATGAGATCGTGTTGCAGGCGAATCCGTTTCCATATTTGGGAGGCTTCAAGACGGTTGGCAACCCCGAGGTGACGAACGCCGCTGGGGGCTTCTCGTTCCCGTTCCCGGGTCTGCTCGAAAACGCCCAGCTGCGTGTTATGACGGTCGGCAAGCCGATCGTCGTGAGCACCGTGGTGCTCGAGAACGTCGCCGTGCGGGTCTCCTTCCATGTGCGTCGTGCCCGCCGTCGTGGGTTCGTGCGCCTATACGGCGATGTCGCCCCTGCCGAGGTTGGCGCGCTCGTTGGTTTCCAACTGCTCACACCGGGCAAGTCGATCAACGAGGGTGGCACGGCCGTCAGGGCCGGCACGGCGAGCGTCTCGCGTTTCAGTGCCGTCGTGCGTCTGCGCCACCGCGGTCTCTACCGCGCGCTGATCAAGGTCTCCGACGGCGCGCACTTCTCGAACTACAGCGAGCCGATCCTGATCCGCTGAGGACGTGGGAGCCAGTGGTGGTCTGGGTGGGGTCGAAGAAACTGCCCATAGAACCAAATGACGATGAAGCGGCGCGTTCACCAAATCGTCACGTCTGGATCGGCGCGGGCCTCGACCGTATACTCAGGCGCGCAACGCGTCTGGGCGGCGCATGCCCGCTTGGAGCGCCCAAACGGAGGAAGACATCCTGTCCACAGAATCGATCGCCAGCCCATCAGCGCCCGCTACCGGCGTGGGCGAGTCGTGCGCCGTCTGCGCAGCGCCGCTGGCCGACGACCAGCGCTACTGCCTGGAGTGCGGCGAGCGGCGCAACCCGATCAGCAGCGTCCTGTTGGGTGGACCGCCGAAGCACGGCGAGCAGCAGTCTTCTGCGTCGGTGTCGCCGCCATCGGCGCCGCCGGCGATTCCCGGGCAGGGTGGCTCGAGCGCGGATGGCGGGCGCGGCAGCGCGGTCACGGTGATCGCCGGCGTCGGGGTGCTGCTGCTGGCGATGGGCATCGGCGTGCTGATCGGTCGCTCCGGCGATTCCAAACCGGCCGCCGCTCCCGCGCAGGTGATCAGCGTGGCCCAGCCCGGAGCGGCGACGGGTGCCGCGACGACCCCGACTACGACGCCGGCGACGACGCCCGGAGCTTCCACCAAGGGCGGCGCTGCATCGTCCAAGCAGGGCTCGACGAAAGGCGCCTCCGGGGTTGGTTCCAGCGAGAGCCACCCGGCGCCGGCCACGGTGTTGAAGAGCCTGGCGAAAAAGAAGGGGAAGAGCTATGAGCAGGAATCCAAGAACCTCCCCAACGTGATCTCCACCGGATGAGCACTGAGCTGAGTCGCAAGCGCGATGCGCTGGCCGAGCAGGTGAAGGAGCTGCACTGGGATCTCGGGGGCCTGGCCTACGAGATGGCGATCCGCGACCACTTTCGCCTCGACGTGCTCGTGCGGCGCGCCGCCGTGCTCCAGGAGCGCGACGCCGAGCTGGCCGAGATCGAGCGGCTACTGCGCCTGGAGGAGAGCGCCAGCGCCGGCAGCTGCCCGCACTGCTCCGCGCCGCACAGTCGCGGGGCCCTGTTCTGCTGGCAGTGCGGCGCAACCCTGATGGAGCGCTTGCCCAGCGCGCCGGTGCCCGCGACGGAGTCGCTCCTCGCTGACGAGGGCTCCTCCACCGAGGTGATGGATGCTCTGCTCGCGCCCGGGGCCGAGCGGGCATTCGGGACCGTCGCGGACGAGTAGGCCCTTGACTTCTCCCTCGTGGAAGGTCTGGGCGGCGCTCGTGCCTGTGTTCCTCGGCTTCGGGGTGCTGCTCGGAGAGGTGACCGGCTCGCCTCCCGCTTACACGCTCGCCGCATCGGTGCGTCCGCATCTGAAGCTGATCCTCCCGCCGGCGGCGCCGGCGGCCTCGACGCAGGCGCCCGAAGCCTCCTCGCCCGCGGCCAGCGAACCACCGTCTGCGGAAGCCGAACCGACCCCCTCCACGGGTGTCTCCTCGACCCCGGCCCCGGCTAAAGGCAAGTCCGGTTCGGGCAAGTCCTCTTCGCCGTCGAGCTCGGGTGGCGGCAAAAGCGGCGGCAAGGGCGGGGGCTCGACGCCCGCGTCGGGCGGCTCGGGCTCGAAGCTTTCGTCGGTCAAGCACGTGTTCGTGATCATGCTCTCCGACCAGCCCTACGCGTCGGTGTTCGGACCCTCCTCGCCGTCGCCGTATCTCTCGCAGACGCTCGAGCACCGCGGCGAGCTGCTGGTGCGCTACTACGCGGTCGCGCACGAACAGTTGGCGAACGGGATCGCGCTGCTCAGCGGTCAGGGGCCGACGGCGGAAACGGCCGTCAACTGCCCTACCTACAGCGACATCGCCCCCGCGGCGGTGGGCGCCGACGAACAGGTCACCGGGCACGGCTGTGTATACCCGGCCTCGACGCAGACGCTCGCCGGGCAGCTGAGCGCCAAGCATTTGACCTGGCGGGCGTACATCGAAGGGATGGGTGAAGGGGGCGCGGGCGGCGCGGACGAGGCGTGCGGACATCCGGCGCTCGGCGCGGCCGACCCGACCGCCGCCGCAACCCCGCCGGCCGGACAGATATACGCGACCTGGCGCAACCCGTTCGTGTACTTCCACTCCGTGATCGACTCGTCGCAGTGCGCAAGCGACGACGTCGGGCTGAACAGGCTGAGCGCCGACCTGAGCGATGCCAAGAAGACGCCGAACTTCTCCTACATCGTTCCCGACCGCTGCCACGACGGCAACCCGACACCGTGTGCGGGCGGGGCGCCGGCCGGGCTTCCGGCGGCGGAAGGGTTCTTGAAGCAGGTGGTGCCGAAGATCACCGGCTCGAAGGCGTACAAGGAAAACGGCCTGCTCGTGATCACCGTCGACGAGGCGCCGTCGAGCGGCGAATTCGCTGACTCCAGCTCCTGTTGCGGGCAGCCGCAGTTCCCCAACCTGCCGGCGCCCTCCTCCCGCCTCGGGCCGGAAGGCGGAGGGCAGGTCGGCGCGCTGTTGCTGTCGCCGTTCGTCAAGCAGGGTGTCAGCCAGGAACCGTACAACCACTTCTCGTTGCTGCGGACGATCGAGGACATCTTCGGACTCGAGCACCTCGGGTACGCGGGGCTGTCGAAGGTCAGCTCGTTTGAACCGTCGATCTTCTCGGCGTCGAAGTAGGGCGGGCCCCCCATGACAGCGCCGCATTAGCGTGCAGCTTCATCCGGCCTCCTCCTTGGGACTGGGGCTTTCGACAACCACCAGCCTCCAAGGAGGACCGGATGAACAACCTGCTCAGGTTCTACAACTAGGCGGCGCGAGCGCCGATCTCCGCAACGCCTGGGGAGAGCACGCGCCGGTAGCCCTCGCCCAGCCGCTCCAGGGCCCGCTCCCAGGTGCGCTCGCGCACGCTCGAGAGCGCCGCGCGGGAGAGGCGCTCGAGCAGCAGTGGCGAGGAGGCCAGCTCGACCAGCGCGTCCGCGAGCGTGGGGGCGTCGGCCTTGCGCAGCAGACCGGTGACACCGTCCTCGATCAACGATAGGGGGCCTCCCTCGGCGACGGCGAGCACCGGCAGTCCCGAGGCCTGAGCCTCGAGGATGACCTGGCCAAAGGTGTCGGTGGCGGACGGGAAGAAGAACATGTCGGCGCATGCGTAGACCCGGGCCAGCTCAGTGCCCTCGAGCCAGCCCAAGAAGGTGGCCGCGTCGCCGACGCGCTCACGTAGGCGGTCTTCCTCTGGTCCGCCGCCCGCGAGCACGAGCTGCAACCGGGGATTGCGCTCGCGTGCGAGTAGGAACGTGTCAGCGAGCAGATCTGCGCCCTTCTCGCGGGTGATGCGACCGGAGTAGAGCACGTTGACGGTCTCCTGTGACAGCAGATTTTCGTCGTGCAGCGAGGGATCGAAGCGCGAAGTGTCCACGCCGCGATCCCAGCGGAGGATCTTGTGTGCGGCCATCCCGATCGAGGCGAGGGCATCGTCGGAGGCGAGGCTGGGGGAGAGGACGATGTCGCAGGCGTTGTAGAACGCGCTGACGGCCATCGCCATCGTGGCGGCCATGCGGGGATCGCCCGAGCGCAGACCGGCGTAGGCGGTCAGCTCGGTGTGGTAGCTGCCGACCAATGGCAGCCCGAGCGCGCGCGCGACGAGCGCGCCCGCGATCCCGGCGGGTCCCGGCGAGCAGACGTGGATCGCATCGAAGGCGCCGTCGGCGAGCGTCTGCACGGCGGCGGGCAGGCTGGGGACGCCGATCGAGAGGCCCGGATAGTGGGGCACGTCGATCTCAGCGACGGCGGGCAGGCGCAGGTCGACCTCGGGGTCGGTCCCGACGACCTCGATCTCGAAGCCGGGCACGCCGCGCTGGCGGATCTCTTCGATCGTGCGCGTGACGCCGTGCATCGAGTCGATCCCGTCGGCGAGGATCGCAATCACGCGGGGTCTCGCCGTCGATCGCCAGCGCCCGTCGAGCTTGGCGCGCTCGTTGGCGAGGAAGGCGACTGGCGGGGGCGTAGGGGATCGCCGCGATGCAACTCTCGAATAGTCCCTCGGCGGCGGCGAGCACCTCGGCCTCGCCGGTGGCCGCGCTCACCGCGACGTTGACCGCGGCGCGCAGCTTACGCTCGTGCAGGCGGCAGGCGCGGCGGAAGAGGCTGGAGTGGCTGAAGTCCTCGGCCTGCATCAGGTCGATCAGCCCGCGCTCGTCGAGATGGTCGAGCTCGACCGCGGACAGCCACGCGCGCAGCAGGCAGCGCGCGTCCGCGGGGGACAGATCGGCGCCGGTGGCGCCATGGCGGGCGTCGCCCTCGCGCAGCAGGCGCTGGACCATGTTCAGCACCGTGCGTGGGTCCGGACGCGAGGTCGTGGCCTCGCCCTCCGGTGCCGGTCCGAGTGAGCGCGCGGCGAGGGCGATCGCCGCGTGCGCCCACTTCGCGGCGCTGCCCTGCTTGCCGTGCGCGGAGACCCGTCCCGCACGCATGTGCGCGAGGAACTCGCCCGGCGTGGCAGCTGCTGGGGCTTCGGTGAACGTGCGTCCGATGTCAACTCCGGCGTGATCGTCTGAGCCGCCGATGCCGATGCCATCGCGTGTGGCGACGTACATCGCGGCCGGCCGGTTGAGCTCGCGGGCGCGTGCGCCGTTGCGGACCTCCCAGACGCTGAACAGCTCCGCCAGGCGGCGGCGGTGGCGGGCGGTGAGGGGGGCGCCGACGTTGTAGTAGGGGTGCGCCAAGGCACATGCGATCTCCCGCTCGTAGAGGTAGGCGGCGCACAGCTCGACGTCGCCGCAATGGGCCTGCAACCACTCGTGGTCGGCGGGGGAGATCCCGTAGCAGAGGACGTGGACCGCCTGGGGCTCGCCGCGAAAATGAGCGGTGAGCTCCTCGGAGACGAACACGTCTGGGCGGTCCGCGATCTGAAGGACTCCCGCGATCGTGTCGTGGTCGGTGATCGTGACGAAGTCCATGCTGCGGCGCTTGGCCAGCGCGTAGACCTCTTCGGGAGGGGTCGCGCACTCGGGCAGGCCGAGGGCGCGCTGGACGCCGAGCTTTGATTCCTGCGAGGCGGTCGAGTGGCAGTGCATGTCCACCCGTGTGACGCATGTGTCCTGTGGATCTGACGGTGTATCGAGGGTCATCGTTGCTCCTCTCATATCTCTATCCGTACATCGTTAAGTTTGCCCTGCAAAGGACGGCTTTTTGTGATCAGCTGGGAATGATCGCGTGAAGGGTTTGTGAAGATTTTTTGGGGGGACCGGCTCGCCAATGACCGCGGGACGGTCGCGCTCGCCGGCTCAAGCGCGCGTGTGCCGAGCCCGGGCGATGAGAATCTGCTCATCCTCTACGCTCGCAGCGGCGTGCGTCCGTAAGCTGTCGCGGTCATGCCGGCGCTCCTTGCGATCCCCGTGGCCTCCGCGATCAGCTACTTCCAGGCGATCGTGCTGGGCTTCTTGCAGGGCGTGACCGAGCTGTTCCCGATCTCGAGCCTCGGGCACACGGTGCTGTTCCCGACGCTGTTCGGCTGGAATGCGCTCGTCGACGCCCAGTCCAAGCCGGAGTCCTTCTGGCTGGCGTTCGTCGTGATGCTGCACGTCGGCAGCGCGCTCGGGCTGCTGTTCTACTACCGGCGCGACTGGGTGGAGATCATCGGCGCCTTCTTCCATACGCTCCGGGCGCGGCGGATCGAGACGAGCACCGAGCGGCTGGCCTGGCTGATAATCGTGGCCAGCATTCCGGCCGGGATCATCGGCCTCGCGCTGGAGCACCAGCTGCGCACGCTGACGGCCAAGCCTGAGATCGCGGCGATCTTCTTGATGGTCAACGGCGGCGTGCTGTTCGCGGCCGAGCGCTTTCGCCGCCGCGCACAGGTGCGCGAACTGGCTGTCCGGGAGGGGGCCAAGCCGGACGGGGCGCGCGAGCTGGACACGCTCGAGTATCGCGAGGCGTTCGTCGTCGGTGTGGCTCAGTCGACAGCTCTGGTGGCCGGCATCAGCCGCGACGGCGTGACGATGGGCGCCGGACTGGCGCGGGGTCTGGACCACTCAGACTCGGCTCGCTTCGCGTTCCTGCTCGCCACACCGATCATCCTCGCCGCCGGCATCGTGAAGCTTCCCGACCTGCTCGGCCATCTCGGTGACGGAGTGCGCGGACAGGCGCTCGTCGCCTGCGTCGTCGCGGCGGTGACCGCGGTCTTCACGGTGCGCTTTCTCGTCGGCTACTTCAAGACCAGGACGCTCACGCCGTTCGCCGTGTACTGCCTCGTGTTCGGGGCCGCGATGGTCATCTACACGCAGTCCTAGACAACGAGCGCGCGCATCCGCTGTTGGCCCCGCGGCGCGCCTGCATACGGCCATCCACCGCTGGGCAGCGAGCACTCCTGCCACCATCATGTGAACGCGATGCCAGCGCCGAAGATCCCCCAGAAGATGTTCGAGACCCGCAGCCAGGCCTGGCAGGAGGTCGGCCTGCTGCGCCAGATCAGCCCGCGGGTGGTCCGGCGAGCCAGGCTGGAGGCGCTCGTGCTGATGCCGTTGTTCGTGGCGATCGTGGTGCTCTACGACAACCGTGTGAGCCTGCTGGGCAAGACGGTGGGAGCGACGCATGGGCGTCACGGTCAGCCGGCGCACAAGGTGCTGGAACAGGCGCTCGAAACTCCCGTGCGCCTGGTGACGGTGCTCGTGCTGATGATCCTCGGCTGGGCGATCGCGCGCGACGTCGGGCGCGGCCTCGGGCCGCCGCTCTTCCGTCGCCTGGACCCCGCCACGGCGGGCACGATTGGGTTCCTGATCCGCCTGCTCACGATCGGCATCGCCCTGTTGGTGGCGCTGCGCGTGGCTGGCATAGAGGCGAAGGAACTGGCGCTCGGCGGCGCGTTCACGGCGGTCATCTTCGGCCTGGCGGGCCAGCAGACGCTCGGCAACCTGATCGCGGGCACAGTTCTGCTGAGCGCCCGCCCGTTCCGCGTCGGCGAGCGCGTGCGACTGCAGGGCGGGCCGCTGGCGGGTCAGATCGAGGGGACGGTCAGCTCGCTGGGGCTGCTGTACACGACGTTCGCGACGGGCGACGACTCGATCATGGTGCCCAACAGCGTCGTGTTGAACGTGGCGGTGCTGCCGCTGCGCGAGCCCGAGGCCGTCAACCTGCGCGCGCGATTGCGCGCGGGGATGACTCCCGGCGATCTGCAGGAGATCCTCGAGCAGTCATTGCAGACACCGTTGCGCGATGCTCCCCGCATCACCCTTGAGGAGCTCGACGGCGATGAGGTCGTGGTGCGGATCGCCGCCACGCCACGGGTTGCGACCCAGGGCCGTCACCTGGCGAGCGAACTGTTGAGCGTGGTCTCGCGTGAGACGCGCTCCGGCGTCGAGTCTCCGCAGGCATCTGGCGCTCCACCGGCGCCCCAGACGCCCTAGTGCTCCACGGCTTTCCCGCCGCCGGGACGGTCTCCTGACGCCCTAGTGCTCCACGGCTTTCCCGCCGCCGGGGCGGCCCCTGACGCGGTAGCGCAGGAACAGGTGGGAGTCGTCCTCGAGCGCGCTCAGCAGCGAAAGCTCGACCGGGGGCGAGAACGAGGACCCGGCGAGGATCCGCAGCGCCTCGCCGCCCCCCGCCGTATCGCCTGCCGCCGTATTTTCCCCCGCCGTATTCCCTCCCGCCGTATCGCCCCCCGCCAGCTGAGGCGAGAGCGAGAGGAACAGCTCGTCCACGAGGCCGGCGGCGAGCAGCTGCGCGTTCAGATGCGGTCCGCCCTCGCACAGCAAGGTGCGCACGGCGAAGCGCTCGCGCAGCTCAGCCAGCGCCGCGGGCAGGTCGAGCTGTCCGTTGCGCTCAGCCCGTATGTAGTGGACCTCGGCGGCGCTCGCGGGGAGGCTCGCGGCCGATGAAGTCAAGATCACGACTTTCGCTGCCGGGTCGGCGAGCAGCGGGATGTCGGCTCCCAGCCAGAGGCGCCCCGAGACGATGCACGCGAGCGGCTCCTCGGTGAGGCCCCGCTGGATTCTGGCCCGCCGGCGCGAGGAATCGGGGATGATCCTGCCATAGCGCTCCACACGCACGGTGCCCGCGCCGGCCATGACCGCGTCGACGGCCATGCGCAGCCCGTGGAAGAGTTCCCGGTCGGCACGGCTCGAGAGTCCCCCCGAGCGCCCGTCGAGCGTCGCGTGGCCATCCACGGTGCTGACCATGTTCAGCACCACATAGGGGCGGCTCGCTGGGCTGGTGCTGGCCAATGTGTCCAGCCCAAAGCCCGCCACGATCTCCTCGGCGGTGGCCGGCGCGTCGGGTCCGAGCAGGCGTTTCAGGGTGAGCGGCTTCGCCTCTGCGGCCGGAGGATTCTGGTCGGCATCAGTGGGCATGCGCCCACGATAAGGGCTGGCCGCACGTTCGCGGGGCGATGGCCCGATCGTCCAGGTCGCAACATCTGCACAACACAGGTGGCTGGGGACCTGCTACGGTCGTCACGTCTGGCCGGCGCACAAGACCGGCGAAAGCAGTGCAAGCGCTCGCAGGTCGAAGCTCTAGCAGCATCCTCCGCGTCGCAGCACGAACATACCGTGGAGGAGTACCCACATGCCTACTGGCACAGTAAAGTGGTTCAGCGACGACAAGGGGTTTGGTTTCATCACCCCCGATGACGGCGACAAGGACCTGTTTGTCCATCACACCGGCATCAACGGTGAGGGTTACCGCTCGTTGCAGGAGGGCTCGAAGGTCTCGTATGACCCGGAGCAGGGCGACAAGGGCCCCAAGGCCGTAAACGTCCAGTCGATCTAGTCGCGAGATAGATCCACTTTTGAGGGCTCGCTTCGGCGGGCCCTCTGCGTTTCCGACAGAGCTCGACGTGCCGGCCGATCCCGGACGATCGATAACACGCCTGCGCTCGCGTGTGGCGTCTGCCGGCCGATCTTCGATCGGTCGCGGCTCGACCACCTCAACCCACCATCTATCGTGGCGCGAACTCTGAGCATGTCCGGCGACGCGAGCACCCTTCCCCTCCGCGTTTCCCCTGGGTTCCTCTCTCCCTGCGATCGTCTCCCTCTGCGTCCCCTCCTGCGTTCCCGACGGATATCGTGGCGACGCTGAGCATGTCCGGCGACGCGAGCACCCTTACCCTCCGCGACGCGCACCTGCGCGTGGGCAGGCGCGCGGACGCGGACGCGCTCGCGAGCGCCGACGCCGGCGTTTGGGCGGGCGCGCTGGCGCTCACGGTGATCGTCGCGCTGAGCGGGCTGGTCGTGGTGATGGCGGCCGACCGGCCGAGCCTGCTCTCGGCGACGACGCATACGGGCTTCTATCCACATTGGATGGCCGGCCCGTTGGGCGGGTTGCTACCGGGGTTGACGCGCAGCCCGACCAAGCTGAAGTACCTGTTCACGGGGGCGCTGGTCGTGATGTACGCGAGCTACCTGGTGGGGTTGAAGTACGTGCCGCGGCTGCGCGCGCGCTGGGCGATCGGTGCCGTGGCGGCTGTGCACGCGAGCTTCTTCCTGGCGCCTCCGCTGGCGCTGACCGACGTGTTCAACTACGTCAACTACGGGCGGATGGAGGTCGTGCACCAGCTCAACCCGTACACGACGATCCCGATCCTCGAGCCGCACAGCGACCCGAGCTACTTCCTATCGAACTGGCATCAGCTGCTGAGCCCGTATGGCCCGCTGTTCACGCTGATGACCTTCGCGCTGGTCCCACTCGGCGTGGCGGGCTCGTTCTGGGCGATCAAGGCGGTCCTCGCCGCCGTGAGCCTGGGGACGATCTTCCTCGTCTGGAGGTGCGCGCGGCTGCTCGGACGCGATCCGGTCGCGGCGATCGTGCTCGTCGGGCTGAACCCGATCGTGCTGGTGTGGGGGCTGGGGGGAGATCACAACGACTTCTTGATGGTGTTCTTCATCATGCTCGGCTTCTACCTGCTGCTCTTGGGTCGCGCGCCGGTGGCCGCCGATCGCGGCGAGGTTGCCTCGGCCTCGCCGGCGGTGGAGAGTCCTCATGTGGCCGCCGATCGCGGCGAGGTTGCCTCGGCCTCGCCGCCGGCGGAGCGGGAGCCCCCCATGGAGTCGCTGACCGCAAGGCTGCGCGGATGGCTGTGGCCGCTCGCCCCGCTCGAGATCGTGGCGGGCATGGCGTTCGTGACCGCGGCCGCGATCAAGGCCTCGGGGGCGATCCTGATCCCCGTCGTGCTGGCGGCCCTGCTCAGGGCTCCGCGGCGCGTCGTGCAGGTCACTCTCGGCATGGTGGCGGCGGGCGCGGCAGTCGCGGTGGCGAGTCTGATTGCGTTCGGTTTGCACGTCCCCGACCTCAGCACCCAGAGTCAGCTCGTGACGAGTCTCAGCGCGCCGAACCTGCTCGGCCTGGCACTCGGCAGCGGCGGTGAGACAGAAACGCTGCGGCTGTTGCTGAGCGGTGTGCTGGCGTGCTTGGTGCTGCTCTGCTGCGTGCTCGCCTGGCGCCGGCGGGACGCGGTTACGGCCAGCGGCTGGGTGACGGTCGCGCTGCTCTTGACGCTCGGCTGGGTGCTGCCCTGGTACGTGCTGTGGGTGCTGCCGCTGGCGGCGCTGTCGGGCTCGCGCCGGCTGCGCACGACGGCGCTCGTGCTGGGCGCCTACCTGATCATTGCCTGGGCGCCCGCCTCGGGGTTGTTGTGGAAAGCGGTGGGCTTCTACCCCGAAAAGACCTCGCTCGGTCGCTTGCACCAGCGGTATGTCAAGGAGCTGTTGAACTGATCGAGCGTCGGTCCGCCATTGCGGTCGTCAACAACCGCGGCGCGGTGATTGCGCTATTTCAGCTGCACGGTCCGGGTGACGGTCGCCGAGACGTGCCCTGCCCGGTCGGTTGCGCGGACGAGGATCGTGTAGCGGCCCGGCCCCAGCTTGGGCAGGCGCAGTGACCAGCTGGCGCCGCTCACCTTGGCCGCGGTGAAGGTCTTGCGGGCCTTCGCGGTCGTGGTCTTGCGGAAGCGTTTGCCGACGAGTCCTTCGACGTGCTTGCCACGCGTCAGGTAGACGGCGACCTGGACGCTCGCGATGCCACTGGAGGGAGCCGGGTCGGTGACTGCGCCGGTCAGCGTCTGCCAAGCGCTGCGCGATTGCAGACGGCGCTTGCAGGCTCGCTTGGAGAGCCTCTTCGGGCACTTCGGGAGGTTGAGGGTCACCTTTGGACGCTGGGTGTCCACCGCGCTCGAACCGGGCGGGGATTGCACGGTGATCGGGTAGGTGCTCGTGGTGGTATTGCCCAGCGCATCGGCAGCGGTCAGGGTGATCGTGTAGGCGCCGGGGGACGAGAAGGCGTGGGTGACGCTCGCGCCGGCGAGGGGCGTCGAACCGTCGCCGAAGCTCCACGTCGGCTGGCCGGCGGCCAGTCCCGACCACAGGTCGAAGAACGACGCCGAGAACGAGATCGGCTGCCCGGCGGTGGCGGTCGTGGGCACGCTCGCGGACAGCAGGTTCGGTCCCCCCGCGTCGAACGCGGCGGCCCTCAGGGTGGAAGGCGTCGCCCAGAATGCAGCCACGCTGCCGTCCTCGTCGGGAACCACCTGCTTGAGGCTGATGCTCGTGCTTGGCGTGTCGAGATCGGTGAAGCTGTCGGGCTGCAATGCTCCGTCGATCCATCGGCTGCCCTCGGGCACGTAGCTGCTGCCGCCGTTCGGCTGTCCCGACCACGCGAAATAGGCGTCGTTGCCGAGGAACGCGACGCCCCCTTCTCCAGGTTGGAAGTTGGTGGGTGACACGCAGTGTGGGGCGGTGAAGGCGTTGGCGCCGGTGGGAGACCGCACGGCCCCCACGCAGTCTTCGCCCGAGCTTGAGCCCTGGAATCTGTAGAGGACATAGGCCTTGTCGGTTGCCGAGACACCGGCCGCCATCGGCCCGCTCGAGGCCCCGCCGGGAGCAACGTCCACGGGCGTTGTCCACGAACCCGTGGCCCCGCTGCGCGTGACGGCGTTGACGTCGAGCGTTTTGGTCCCCGCATAGTGGACGTATTGGAAGGCGATCACGGCGCTGCCGTCCGGGCCGACGCCAAGCGCGGGGCCGAAGGCGTCAGAGGTCACATCCGAGCCGGTCACGTCTTCCAGCGAGCCCCACACGCCACTCGACGCCGGACGGCGCTCGGCGGCAAGCGTGTGGCGCGTATTGGACAGTTCCAGCCGGAATGCGGCCGTCAGGTCGCCGTTCGCGTCGAAGCCGAGCGCGAGGCCTTCGCTGGAGTCTTTCGCCGGCGATACCTGCGCAGAGGGACCCCACGATCCCCCGGGAGGATGGACCGCGACGTCGATGCGGGAGCCACCCGGGGGCGGGATCGTCGGATCGAGATGGTCGATGCCCGCGGCCGCCGTCCCATCGGTGGAGATTGTGGGCACCAGCGTGTCGCCGATTCCTTTTACCTGAGTTGCGTCGGCGGCGATCGTGGCCGGCGCTTCCCAGGTGCCACTGCCGGCTGGGCGATAACTCGCGAGGTACGCCAGCGGGGAGGTGGTCGGTTCGCTTCCCTGCAGGACGCTCCATTGCACGACCGCGGCTCCCGTCGGGCGCCTCGGCGAACTCCACGTCGGCCGGGATCGAGTTGGTTTCAGAAGCGATGCGCAACTGCTCCTGGTATGCGCCACCGGGAGGGATCACGCCGACGTGGAGCACGATCTGTAGTGGGGATGATGAGACCAGCTCGAGGTAGGCGACCGTCGCGGTCCCGCCTGACTGATAGCCGATGTGCACCGTGGAGGGCAGCGCATTCGCCGGCAGGGGGAAGTTGGCCGGTGCGGTCCATCCCGGCGTCGCAGTCGCGCTCGCCGGCAGCAGCAGCAGCCCGAGAACGACGGTCACAACGGCACGGCGGCTGGACATGGCCCTCTCCGGTTTGCTGTTTCGGGCGGGATGAACGGTCACGTGACGAGAGAGTACGCCAGCACGCCGCCCGGTGTCCTTCGCATTTGCATGGGGATCCGCGCTACTCGTCCGCCGCGGGAGGGCGGCGGCCGAGCTTGCGCTGACTTGCACGGCGCTTGGCGTCCAGGCGCCGGGTGCGCGAGGCGGCCGTCGGGCGGGTGGGTGCTCGTTTGCGGGGCACGGCCAGAGCGCGCGCCAAGCGCTCGGCCAGCCGGCGGAGGGCCAGCTCGCGGTTGCGTATCTGGGAGCGCTCGTCCTGGGCGACCGCCACCAGCCGCGGACCCGCGCGCGCGAGCACGCGCGCGCGCTGTAACTCGCTCAAGGAGGGCGAGGCGAGCACGTCGAAGCTCGCTTCCACGCGCGAGGCGGTGACGTTGGCGTGCTGGCCACCGGGCCCCGAGGAGCGGCTCGCGCGCAGTGTGATCTCAGCGAGCGGGATCGTCAGCTCGCGCGTGATGCGCAGCTGCTTCTCTGCGACCTCGTCGGGCTCGGGCTGAGGTGTCGGTGCGGCCGGCATCGGGTTCGATCTCGCTCGGGGCCAACTTGGCGCTGCGGGCGGCGGCTCAGGGTGCGGCGCCGTCGCGGCTCATTTCGGCTGCTCGCTCGAGAGATCGTGAAGCGCTTTGACGCGCTGCTCCTCGCCCTCGGGCACTTGCCCGTCACGGCCGATATAGCCGTCCTTGCCGCCGGCGCACAGGTAAACGGCGTCCACATCGCCGATGTTACGTATCTTGCGGATGGTGGGGGCGTCGACCCGCGCGAAGGAGCCCTCCTCCATGCGGTGGGCGGTGCCGTCGCCGAACACCATCTCGATCGTGCCACGGTGGACGAAGTACAGCTCCTCCTGCGTGTCGTGGTAGTGGGAGCCGCTTTCGATGCCAGGCGGCATCACGATCGCGTTCACGCCGAACGCCGTCACCCCGAGGCCCTTGCGGACCTTGCGAAAGCCGGGACCGTCGCCCAGCGCGTCGAGATCGCCGACGGCGTAGCCCTCGCCTGTAGTCACCTCTGGATACTCGGATGCCTCCATCTGCGTCGTCTCCTTTGCTCGCTCTCTACAGCCTATTACACATTAAAACTCGAGTATCACTATCGTTATACGCACTTAGAATAGATTGAAGTCCCGCGCCTTCCTTCAGTGCACGCTCTGGGCGATCGACCTAATGGTCCGCGACATAGCCGTCGGCGGGGGCGAGCGGATGTCCCTCGCTTGCCCAGCGCACAAGGCCGCCGCGCATCGAGTAGGCCTCATACCCGGAGGCGCGGAACGCCTGGGCGGCCATCTGCGAGCGCGCGCCCACGCGGCAGTAGAAGACGACCGGCCGCTCATGCTCGATGCTCGCCGCCGCGGCGGTCAGCGCCACCAGCTCGATGTGGCGCGTGTCCGCGATGTGGCCCGCCTCGCGCTCGTATCCCTCACGCACGTCGATCACCTGAGGGGCGGGGTCCTCTGTCAACCACTCGGCGACCCGCGCGGGATCGATGTCGATCTCAGGTGAGTCATCGGGCGGAGCCATCGCGAGACGAGCGTAGCTAGGATCAACGCAATGCAGGCGGTGAGCGACGTTTACACGATCCCCCAGGAGAACCTCGACTTCTGCGCGACGATCGGGCAGATCGCGCGGGAGAAGATCGCGCCGCGCTCCGCGGAGATCGACGAGCAGGCCGAGTACCCGTGGGATATCCGCAAGCTGCTGGCCGAGCAGGACATCCTCTCCTTGCCGTTCGGAAGCGAGCACGGGGGCACGGGCACCGGCACGTTGATGTTGAACATGGCGGTCGAGGAGATCGCGAAGGTCGATGCTGCCTGTGCGCTGATCCTGATGGTGCAGGAGCTCGGCACGCTGCCGATCCAGCTGTTCGGCACCGATGAGCTGAAGGAGCGCTTCCTGCCCAGGTGCGCCAGTGGCGAGTGGAGCCCCGCGTTCGCGCTGTCAGAGCCCGAGGCCGGCTCGGATCCCGCTGGGATGAAGACGACCGCGGTGAAAGACGGCGATGAGTGGGTGATCAACGGCACGAAGAACTGGATCTCGAATCTCGGTGTGGCTGACTTCTACATCTGCTTTGCGGTCACCGACCGCGAGAGCAAACGGATTACGGCGTTCGTGGTGGAGGCCGACCGGCCTGGGTTCAGCGTCGGCAAGCTCGAGCACAAGCTCGGCATTCGCGCATCGCCCACCGGCCAGCCGATCTTCGAGGACGTGCGCGTGCCGGAGGAGAACGTGATCGGCGAGGTCGGGCGCGGTCTGCGGGTGGCGCTGGGGACGCTCGAGCGCACGCGCTTGGGGGCCGCCGCGCAGGCGGTGGGGATCGCCCAGGGCGCGACCGACTACGCGGTCGCCTACGCGCGCGAGCGCCGTCAGTTCGGACAGGCGATCAACGAGTTCCAGGCGATCCAGTTCAAGCTGGCCGACATGGAAATACGCACCGCGGCCGCCCGCGAGCTGCTCTACAAGGCGTGCGCGATGGCCGATCAGGGTCACCCGGAGCGGGCGAAGTACTCCTCGATGGCGAAGGTCTTCGCCTCGGATACCGCGATGGCCGTTACCGTGGAGGCTGTGCAGGTGCTGGGCGGCTACGGTTACGTGAAGGAGTATCCGGTGGAGCGCATGATGCGAGACGCGAAGATCACACAGATCTACGAGGGCACGAACGAGATCCAACGGCTCGTGATCGCCCGCACGCTGAAGTAGTCAGGACCGATGCGCCAACCGAGGCCGCCAGCACCACGCGCCTCTCCTCAGCGTAGACGCGTGGGCGTTGCCGCGCTGATCGCGATGTCGCTGGGCCTGGTCGTGCTCATCGTCGGTCAGGGCTTCAGCTCGATCGGCGCGGTTCGGGCGCTCGAGGACGTGGCGCTGGGGGTGCTCGTGGTCGCGGCGCTGATGGGCGCGGTGGCGTTCGTGGCGGTGCGCTTGGCGGACTGGCGCGATCCAGAGTCCGAGACGGAGTTCGAAGAGCTTGTGCGCAACTCGGAGAAGCTTGCTCGCGAAGGCCTCGCGGTGGATCCCGACGAAAACGAGTTCCTCGAGCTCGATCCGCTCAACGACGAGGATTTCGAAGAGCTCGTGCGCGACGCGCTCGACGACCTGCCCGACCTGCTGCGCAACGCGCTCGAGCACGTCGCCGTCGTGATCTCCGACGGCGGGCGGCGGCGCGGCGCTTACGGTCTCTATCAGGGTGGTCAGACTCGCCGCGACGACACGCATGACCGCATCGTGATCTTCCGCGACACGCTCCGGCGGGACTTCGGCCACGACGCTGACCTGCTGCGCGAGCAGGTCATACGCACCGTCCGTCACGAGCTGGCTCACCACGTCGGATTCGACGAGTTGGGTGTCAGTCGCCTCGATTTGTAGGTCCGCCGGTGGAGACGCGATCTGGCGCTGGTGGCGTGGTGTGAGGCCGTTCACGAACGCCAAGTTGGGTGCTCTTCTTTAGGATTCGCCTCCCGGCTCCCCCGGCACCCAACCAAGGAGAAGACCCCGAGATGCCTGAAGCAGTGATCGTCGACGCCATTCGCACGCCCATCGGACGCGCCGCCAAGGGGTCGCTCAAGTCCGTTCGCGCCGACGACCTGGCGGCGATCCCGCTGAAGGCGTTGATAGAGCGCAACCCGCAGCTCGACCAGAGCACGATCGGCGACGTGATGATGGGCTGTGGCTACGGGGAGGGCGAGTCGGGCTACAACATCGGTCGCATCGCCAGCCTGCTCGCGGGCATCGACCACCACGTGCCCGCCTGCACGGTCAACCGCTTCTGCGCTTCGTCGCTACAGACCACGCGGATGGCCTTCCACGCGATCAAGGTGGGTGAGGGGAATACCTACATCGCCGCGGGCGTGGAGGCCGTGAGCCGCGTGGGGCGGGGGGGCCAGTTCGAGTTCAACCACGCGGTCGACGGCTCAGAGGGGTCCGCCTACAACGTGTACATCCCGATGGGCATGACCGCGGAGAACGTCGCAGAGCGTTGCAACGTCAGCCGCGAGGCGCAGGACGAGTGGGCGCTGATCTCCCAGACCCGCGCGGTGGCGGCGGTGCAGTCAGGGCACTTCGACAAGGAGATCGTCCCGGTGACCGTGCCGGCGCACACGGAGACCGACAAGGAGGGCAACGAGGTCGATCTGCCCGAGACGATCGTGACCAGAGACGACGGCCCGCGCGCGGGGACGACGCTGGAGGGGCTCGCCGCGCTGAAGCCCGTCTTCAAGGAGGACGGCACCGTCACCGCCGGCAACGCCTGCCCGCTCAACGACGGCGCCGCTGCCCTGCTCATCATGAGCGACGAGAAGGCCAGCGAGCTCGGCTGCAAGCCGCGCGCACGGATCGTCGCCTCGAGTGTCGCTGGCCTGCGTCCCGAGATCATGGGGCTCGGGCCCATCCCCGCCATCCAGAAACTGCTCGCTGCCACCGGGATGTCGATCACTGACATCGACGTGGTGGAGATCAACGAGGCGTTCGCCGCTCAGATCGTCCCCTGCAAAGAGGACCTCGGCATCAAGGATGAGCAGCTCAACCCCTTTGGGGGTGCGATTGCGCTGGGCCACCCGTTCGGGATGACCGGCGCACGGATCATGACGACGCTGCTGAACGACCTGGAGACGCTCGATAAGACCTACGGCATCGAGTCGATGTGCGCGGCGGGCGGCATGGGCATGGCGATGCTGGTGGAACGACTCGGCTGAGTTGGCGCCCGGACGATCGATGGATGTGGATATAAAGTCTGAGTGACGTATAACCATAGTTATACGTCACTCAGAAAGTATATATCCACTCCCACACGCCACCGCTGCGCCCTCGGGGCAGCACGTTCACGGACGCGACCGTAACCTCAGCGCGGAGGCATCCGCAGCGCGCCGTCGAGCCGGATCGTCTCGCCGTTGAGCATGCTGTTCTCGACGATGTGCACCGCCAGCTGGGCATACTCGCTGGGCTGGCCGAGGCGCTGGGGATATGGGACGCCCGCACCGAGTTTTGTGCGGGCCTCCTCGGGCAACGCCGCGAGCAGCGGTGTGTCGAACAGGCCGGGAGCGATCGTGTTGACCCTGATCCCGTATTGCGCGAGGTCGCGCGCGGCCGGCAGCGTCATCGAGACGATTCCGCCCTTGGACGCGGCGTAGGCGATCTGGCCGACCTGGCCGTCGTAGGCGGCGATCGAAGCGGTGCACACGCACACGCCGCGCTGGCCGTCCGCGGATGGCTTGTTGGCGATCATCGCGGCGGCGGCGTAGCGCAGCACGTTGAACGTGCCGATCAGGTTGATCTGGATGATCGTCTCAAACGGCATCAGCGGATGCGGCCCCTTGGAACCCGCGACCTTCTGCGCCCAACCGGTGCCGGCGCAGCACACGGCGATCCGCAACCCGCCGTGCGTCGCTTGGGCGACGGCCGCCTGCACCTGCTCCTCCTCGCGCACGTCGCAGACCACGAACTCGACGCCCATCTCTGACGCGAGCGCCTGTCCCTTCTCGGCGTTGACGTCCGCGATCGTCACGACCACGCCGTGCGCTTGCAGCTCGCGCGCGGTCGCCTCGCCGAGCCCGGAGGCCCCGCCGACGACGATCGCTGTGCTGCCCTCTATTCCCACGGCGGTGCAGCCTATTGCACGGGGCGCGAGACGGTCAGCGCGAACAGCTCTTCGGGGTCGGTCAGCCAGCGCACGAGCTCCAGGCCCGCCGCCGACAGGTCGCCCTCGAGTCGCTCGGGGGTGAACTTCGCGCTGATCTCCGTGCGCACTTCCTCGCCGGCGTTGAAGTGCACGGGCAGGTCGAGCGCGCGCACGAGCGTCGTGTGCTCGCGGCGTGAGCGCAGGCGCATCTCGATCCACTCGTGCTCGGCGTCGAACAGCGCGATGTGGTCGAAGTCGTCGGGGTCGAAGTCGGCCTGCAGCTCGCGGTTGAGCACGCTCAGGACGTTGCGGTTGAATTCGGCGGTGACGCCCTGCTCGTCGTCATAGGCGGCCTCCAGGACACCGGGGTCCTTCACCAGATCTGTCCCCATCAGCAGGTGATCCTGCGGGCCGAGCAGGCCGGCGACCCCGCGCAGGAAGCGGCGGCGGCTGCCTGGTTGGAAGTTGCCGACGGTGCCGCCGAGGAACGCGACGATCCGCGGTCCGATCGCGGGAGGCACACGGTCGAGATGGCGCTCGAAGTCGCCGATCACGCCGTGCACCCGCAGGCCCGGATACTCCTCGGTGAGCGTCTCCGCGCAGTCGCGCACCATGCTCTCGGTCACGTCCATCGGGACGTAGCGCGCGAGCGTTCCGGCGGCGTGCAGCGCGTCCAGCAGCACGCGCGTCTTGGCGGCGGTGCCCGAGCCGAGCTCGACGAGCTCCACGGCGTTCGTCAACGCCGCCAGCTCGGTCGCCGTCCGCTCCAGGATCGCGCGCTCGGCGCGCGTGGGGTAGTACTCCGGCAGCTCGCAGATCTGGTCGAACAGCTCGGCGCCACGCGCGTCGTAGAAATGCTTGGGCGGCAGTTCCTTGAAGGGGCGCGTGAGGCCGTCGAGCACGTCCTCGGCGAGCGAGCGCTCCTTGCCCGTGTCCAGGTGGGAGTCGATCCGGATCGACTCCTCGGGGTTGATGACGGGCTCCATCAGGCCTCCCCGCCATTCTGCGCTTCGATGTGGATTCGCATATGTCGCATTATGCTGCGGAACCATCCCTCGCAGGGCGCAGTCCGGCGAAGATCTGCCGGCGCTGGGGAAGGTCCCAGTTGCGAAAGGTCCGGCTCGCGACGCGGGGGTGTGTCGCCCAGGAGCCGCCGCGCAGCACGCGGTAATCCTCCCCGAAGAACACCTCCGAGTACTCGCGATAGGGGTAGGCGACGAAGCCGGGGTAGCCGTGGAAAGTAGTGCTCGTCCACTCCCACACCGCGCCGATCGCCGCAGGGATCTGGAGCTCGGACCTCGCGGCCTTCTCCCACTCGGCCTCGGTGGGCAGGCGCGCGTCGTGCGCGCGGGCGAAGGCGTCGGCCTCGAACCAGGAGACGTGGCACGCGGGCGCCTCGGGGTGGCCAGTCGTGATCGCGGAATGATGGGTGATGTCGTACTGGAGCTTCCACGCCCAGCCCTCGTCCGACCACCACTCGCGCCGCTCGTAGCCGCCACCCTCGCTGAATCCCATCCAGCTGCCGTTGCTCACCGGGTGGCGCGCGATCTGGAAGGCGGCCACCTCCACAGTGTGGCACGGTCGCTCGTTGTCATAGACAAAGCCCTCCGGCCCCGCGCCCATCGCGAAGGGGCCGGCGGGGATCTCTACCCAGTCCTCCATCCCGAGCTCCCCGCCCTCGCCGGCCAGCGGTGTCAGGCTCGGCTCCCCTGGCGGCAGCAGGCCGGCGATCGCCATCGTCTGGCGCATCGTCTCGGAGTGCTGGAGCTCGTGACGCAGCACCATCTCGTACACGGTCCCGTCACCGAGGCCCTGCCGCTCGATCGCCTCGGCCGTTCGGGCGCGGACGGCCGCCAGGTAGTCCCGAGCCTCGGCCGGCCCGAGCGTCTCAATTTCCCCACGCACCGCCCGCGGCGTCTCGAACGCGTCGTATAGCTCCGCCAGCTCGGGGCGCAGCAGGTCGAGTCCAGCGTGGCGATGGGCCAGCCAAAGGTCCTCGTAGGCGGCGATGTGGCCGAGATCCCAGACAAGGGGGCTCATGATCGGCGAGTGCACACGCTCGAGGTCTGCGTCGCTGACTCCGGCGATCAGCGCGAGCGTTTCCTCGCGGGCCGCCACCAGGGCGACGATCGCCTGTTCGAGGCTCGGCGGTGCCTCGGTGTGGGCCGCGGTGAGCTCGGGGTCCTTGAGGGCGGTGGTTCTCGACATGGCGTTGGGCGTCTCGTTCGGACTGCTCACTCTACGAGGTGCGACAGCACTTGGCTCATTTTGAGCTCGCATACAGCGAGCTCTCAGGGCGACTCATCTCACACCGCCGGGGGCGAGGCCGCGTCATCGACGATCACGGTCAACCGCTCGCGCGCGAGTAGGCTCGCGGGGACGTGGGGGGTCGGCTCGGCCAGCGCCGCGGCGATCGCATCGGCCTTGCCGGCGCCGGTCGCCAGCAGCAGGCAGCGGCGCGCGGCGCGCAGCACCGCGAGACTCAGTGTGATCCGCTCGGGTGGCGGCTTGGGTGAGTCGTGGACTGGAAGGCAGAACGCCTGCGAGGAGGCGTCGAGCGTGGGCGCTCCGGGGAACAGCGAGGCGATATGGCCATCGGGGCCGATGCCCAGCACGATCAGGTCGAGGACGGGCAGTGCGCCTGCGTCGAGCTGAACGTGCTGCCGCAACGCACCGGCGTAGCGGCGCGCGCCCTCCTCTGCCCTCAGCTCACCCTCCATGCGGTGGACCCGCTCGGGATCGATCCCGGCCGGTATCAGGAGCGTCTCGGCGGCGAGGCGGTAGTTGCTTTCCTCGTCCTCCGGTCCGACGCAGCGCTCGTCGGCGAACCAGATCTCGACGCCACCCCAGTCCTCGAGCGCATCGGCCAGTAGTTCGTAGGTGCGCGCGGGTGTCGAGCCGCCGGAGAGGGCCAGGTGTGCGACGCCGCGCTCCTCACGGGCGCGCTCGAGTGCTCGTGTGATCTCGACAGAGGCGCGCTCGGCGGTGGCCTGCGGGCAGGCGTTGGTCGTGAGGCGTGTCATTGCTCGGTGCGCTTGCTCATGGCAGCATCGTTTGCGCTGCCTGCAGCGCGGGCCGGTAGGTGGGATCGCGCAGCAGCGCCTGGCGGATGCCCTCGCCGAGGATGCCCGCCTCGCCCCGAGAGGCGCCGAGGATCGTCCATTCGCGCTCCTTACCCTTCCCGTCACCCTGATGGGCGCGCAGGCCACCCGTCCCGCGGTCCAGGCGCAGCCGGGTGCTCGAGGCGGTCTCGATGCTCAGGCCGGCCAGGCCGCGCACCTGCAGCTCGGGGGCCGCCTCGAGACGTACGGCGATCTCCTGGCGCTTGGCCTGCGCCTTGCCGCTCAGGATGTCGCCGTGGGGGAGGAGAGGAGTCAATCGCCAGTCCAGCCGGGAGGCCAGCCAGCCGATCAGCAGCATTGCCGCCACCGTCGAGTCGGGGTGATGGCGGACGGTGATCGCTGTGATCGTCTCGAGCTCCGCACGTAGCTTAGGTGGGTCGAAGGTGGCCGCGATCCGCTCACGCCAGGGTGTTGACCGCAGCCAGGCCAGATCCACGACGTAGACGCGCTCAGAGAGGGAGCCGGCGCGGTCGATCGCCTCGCGCCAAACAGGATCGTCGACGGAGTCCAGCAGCAGCGCCTGGGCGAGCGGCAGCAGCGCGTCGACCGCCTCAGAATGGCCATGGGGCGACCACAACAGGGTCGGCAGGTCGCTCACCATCAGCGGGTCGGCGATGCTCAGCAGATCGTCCAGGTGGCGATCACCGAGCTCGACGATCACGGTCTCGTGCAGCAGCACGAGCTCCCCGGGCTTCGGATTGTCTTCGGCGGCGACGCTCGCGCGGGCGTCCAGACGCGTGCGCTTGGGGTCGTAGGAGAGCACGACCAGCCGCGAGGCGTGGTAGCGGCCCACGCCACGCAGGCGGTTGGCGATCTCTCCGCTGTACTCGCTCTCGACGAAGGCCATCATGTTGAGCACGCGCGCGGGGACGTAGCCACCATTCTCGGCGTGTCTTTCGGCCAGCAGCTCGCGCAGCGCCAATTCGATCGCGTCGGGCGTCGTGCCCTGCTCGCTCCAGACTGCGTCGCTGATGGCTGGCACGATCTGGTCTCCGTGGCCCTTGGTGTTATTTGTTGGTATAACTATCGTTATACAGAGTTGAAAAAGAATACATTGACCCCGAGGCCCGGCTAGATCGCGCGCCAATGATGGTCGTCGAGCAACAGGCCGTCCGCCCCTTGCGGACCCTGCGAGCCCGCCTTGTATTGAGGCAGCGGGCCGGGTGTTTTCGACCACGCTTGCAGGATCGGGTCGCAGATGCGCCACTGTGCCTCGACCTCGTCGTTGCGGGTGAACAGCGTCGGGTCGCCGCGCATCGCGTCCATGATCAGCCGCTCGTACGCCTCCGGTGACTGCGACATAAACGAGGTGCCATACAGGAACTCCATGTTCACCGAGCGGATGCGCATGCGGCTGCCCGGGATCTTGGCGCCGAGCTGCAGGGTGACGCCCTCGTTGGGTTGCAGCGTCAGCACGAGCTGGTTGGGCTTGACCCCGAGCGAGCCGTCCTGGCTGAAGGCCAAGTGGGGGACGGGCTTCAGCGTGATCGCGATCTCGGTGATCTTGCGGGCCAGGCGCTTGCCCGCGCGCAGGTAGAAGGGGACGCCCGCCCAGCGCCAGTTGTCGACTTCTAAGCGCAGCGCGGCGAACGTCTCGGTCGTCGACCCCTCGCGCACGCCCTGCTCTTCCAGGTATCCCGGCACGTCCTCCCCGCCGGAGTGCCCGGCGGCGTACTGCGCGCGCATCGCGAGCTCCCCGATCTCCTCGAGCGCCGGCTCGTGGATCGCGTGCAGGACCTTGACCTTCTCGTTGCGCACTTCCTCGGCGGTGAAGCTCACCGGGGGCTCCATCGCTACATGGCAGAGCAGCTGCAGCATGTGGTTCTGGATCAAGTCGCGCAGCGCTCCGGCGTGGTCGTAGTAGCCGGCCCTGCTGCCGATGCCGATGTCCTCGGCGGCGGTGATCTGCACGTGATCGATGTAGTTGCGGTTCCACAGGGGCTCGAACATGCCGTTGGCGAAACGGAACGCCATCATGTTCTGGACTGTCTCCTTGCCCAGGTAGTGATCGATGCGGAACACCTGAGCCTCTTCGAACACGCCCAGAACCTCGCGATTGAGCTCGAGCGCCTCCTGAAGAGAGGTGCCGAACGGCTTCTCGATGATCACTCGTACCTCCGCGTCATCGTGCTGGGACAGGCCGTGCGCGCCCAGCTTTCCGACGATCAGCGGAAAGAAGTTTGGGGCGGTGGAGAGGTAGAAGGCGCGGTTGAGCTTTTCCCCCGCATCCTTTTCGAACTCGTCGAGTACTTTCTCCAGCTTGGTGTAGACGGAGTCCTCGTCAAATTCCCCGGGCACGTACTTGATGTCCGCGAGCAGGCCCTTCAACACGTCGTCGTCAGGGGTGCGGCGGGAGAACTGGCGGATCGCCTGTTCGCACTCGGCGCGGTAGTCGTCGTGCTCTTTTTCTTTGCGCGAGACGCCGACGAGATGAAAACGCTCGGGCAGCGCACCCTCGTGCGCGAGGTTGTAGAGCGCGGGCAGCAGTTTGCGCTTGGCCAGGTCGCCGGTGGCGCCGAAGATGACGAGCGTGCTCGGGGCGACCGGCAGGCGCTCGAGACCTTCGACGAGCGGGTTCTCGAGCTGGGGGTGGGGCTCGATCTGAGCCGCCACGCTCATCTGCCCTTGCGCCGTGCCGTGGCCTTCGGCTTCGCTGCACCGGGCGCGCTCTTCACAGCGTGGCCGCCGAACTGGTTGCGCAGGGCCGCAAGCACACGATCGGCGAAGTCGCCGTTGCCGCGCGAATACAGGCGCGCATACAGCGAGGCGGTGATCACCGGCGTGGGCACATCGTGGGCGGTGGCGTCCTCGATCGTCCAGCGACCCTCGCCGGAGTCCGCGGTGTAGCCCTCAATCTTCTCCAGCTCGTTGCCGTCGGCTTCGAACGCGCGCGCGGCGAGTTCGCACAGCCACGAGCGCACGACCGACCCCTGGCCCCACAGGTGCGCGATCTTGGCGTTGTCGAGCTCGTACTCAGATTTGTCGAACACGTCGAAGCCCTCGGCGTAGGCCTGCATCAGGCCGTACTCGACGCCGTTGTGGACCATCTTCACGTAGTGCCCCGCGCCGGATCCGCCGAAGCGCAGCCACCCGCGCGGGCCGATCGCGGCGACGCTGGCCTCGTTGGTCTCGGGCGCGAGCACGTCGAGGATCGGGGCGAGGCGCTTGACGGCTTTGGGCGGGCCGCCGACCATCATGCAGTATCCGACTTCTAGGCCCCAGACGCCCCCGGAGGTGCCGACGTCGACGTAGTTGATGCCGAGTTTTTTCAATTCCTTGGAGCGGCGCTTGTCGTCGGTCCACTTCGAGTTGCCGCCGTCGACGACCGTGTCGCCTGCGTCGAGCAGCTTTGCGAGCTTGTCGACCGTTTCCTGCGTGGGCTCGCCCGCGGGCACCATGATCCACACCAGGCGGGGGGGCTTCAGCTGCTTGACGAGCTCGGCGAGCGAGGACGCGCCGGCGGCGCCGTGCTTGACCGCCTGCTTGACCGCCTTCGCGTCGAAGTCGAATGCGACGACCTCGTGGACGGAGTCACGGCGGATGCGATGCACCATGTTGCCGCCCATCTTTCCGAGCCCGACGAACCCGATCTGGGTCTTTGCGTTCTCGATCGCGGTGTCCTTGGTCACAGCATCTCCTTGATCTTTGCGGTGAGTACGCGCAGCGCCTGGGCCGGATCGTCCCCGTGCAGGCGCACACGCTCGGCGGGCAACTCCAGGGAGCGCAGCGTTTCCAGGTCGCCGATCGCCTGGGCGTTCTTGAGCGTCGTGAACGTGAACGGCTTGCCCGGGATCTCGACGTCCTCGGACCCGTCGTGGATCAATTGCAGGAAGCGCCCAGTCTTCGGCCCGCCCTTGTGGAATTGGCCGGTCGAGTGCAGGAAGCGCGGGCCGTAACCGAACGTGGTCGTTGCCCGCGTCGCCGCACGGATCGTCTCGCGCAGCTCCGCGGCGGCCGCGTCGAACTCGGCGGAGGGTTGTAGATAACCCATGATCGCGACGTAGTTGGGCGGGGCGGCGTCACAGAGCAACGCGCGCAGCGCCTCCTCGTCGGCGTCGGCGATCTCGGGCAGCTCGTGCTCGGCTTCATATCCAGCTAGCACGCGGTTGGTGGCGTCCTTTGCCTGTTGCACGTTGGGCTGGTCGAAGGGGTTGATCTGCAGGCCCCAGCCGGCGACCGCGACCGCGAGCTCGGCGAGCAGGAATACACGGCCGAGGTCGGTGGGCCCCGTGGTCGGGATTACGAACACGGGATGGCCTGCCTCCCCGAGCGCCCGCACGCGCCGGTCAAGCTCGGCGTCGGGCGCGTTTACATCCGGCAGGTAGGCGAACACGCGGTCATCGCCATAGACATCGGGGTTTCCCAGCGGCTCGTCGGCCACCGGCAGGATGCCGGTGCCGTGCTTTCCCGTGGACTCCGCGACGAGCTGCTCGAGCCACAGCCCCAGGCCGGGCAGAGTCTCGGAGATGACAAACGTGAGCTTGTCGCGTCCGGCGCGCGCGAGCGCGCTGAGGGCGGCTCCCAGCCACGCGCCGCAGTCCTCCGTAGCGGCGCCGGAGCCGTCGCTGAGCGGGGTCTGCCAGGCGCCGGCCGCGCCCTCGAGCAGCTCGCGCACACCGATGCCCATCAGCGCCGCCGGAACGATGCCGAAGGCGGACAGCGCGCTGTAGCGCCCGCCGATGTTCGGGTCGCCGGCGAACGTTCGCAAGAAGCCGCGCTCGTGCGCGAGCGCCTGGAGGCCCGAGCCGGGGTCGGTGATCGCGATGAAGTCGTTGCCGTTCTCGAACAGTGAGAAGAAATGCGCGAACAGCGACAGCGGCTCGATCGTGCCGCCAGACTTCGAAGAGACGATGAACAGCGTGTGCCGCTGGCCGACCGCCTCGCGGTGAAGCGCGGCCTCGATCGTGCGGATCCGCGCCGCGTCGGTCGAGTCAAGCACGTGCAGCCGCGGTCCCGTGGCGCGTCCGGCAAACGAGCGGCGCAGAACCTCGGGCGCGAGCGAGGAGCCACCCATTCCCAACAGCACGATGTCCTCCAGTGCGTCGTCGTGCACCTCGGCCGCGAACAGCTCGAGCGCGCCCAGCTCCGCGAGCGTGCGCTCGGCGATCGTCAGCCAGCCGAGCCGGTTGGCGACCTCGGGCGTCTCGGCCGGCGCCCACAGCGTCGCGTCGCCCTCGCGCAGCCGTTCGGCCACCCGCGCCTCCGCGGCGCGGGTGAGCATGTCCTGCACCTGAGGCCTCAGCGCGTCCGGGATGCGGGCCTCGACGGTCAGGTTGTGGTCGCTCACGCCACGATCGTAGTCCGCCCGCGGGAACGGTGTGTGAAGGTATGGCCGGCGATCGGTGTCGAAATGACGTTGGTGTACGTTTCCCGGACCTTGAGAGTGCCCGGAGATGAGAATTTGAGCCCAGATCCCACAAGCCCGCAGCCGACGCCACAGCATCCGGACAGGAACCTGGCGCTGGAGCTCGTGCGCGTCACCGAGGCGGCGGCACTGGCAGCCGCGCCGCTCGTCGGGATGGGCGACAAGGAGGCGGCCGATCAGGCCGCGGTCGACGGCATGCGCTACATGCTGCAGTCGGTCCAGATGGACGGCGTGGTGGTGATCGGCGAGGGCGAGAAGGATGAGGCGCCGATGCTCTACAACGGTGAGCGGATCGGCGACGGCTCGCCGCCGGAGGTCGACATCGCGGTCGATCCCCTGGAGGGCACGACGCTCGCCGCGCACGGGATGCCGAGCGCGCTCGCGGTGATCGCGCTGTCGAGCAGAGGCACGATGTTCGACCCGGGGCCTTGCGTGTACATGGAGAAGATGGCAGGCGCGCCCGAGATCGCGGACCTGCTCGACCTCGACCGCCCGCTGGCGGAGACCGTGCGGCTCGTGGCCGAGCGCAAGGGCCGCGCGATCGGCGACGTGATTGTGGTGGTGCTCGACCGTCCTCGCCACGAGCAGGGCATCGCAGAGATCCGCGAAGCGGGCGCGCGCGTGCGGCTGATAGCCCACGGCGATGTCTCGGCGGCGCTGCTGGCGGTCACCGAGCGCTCCCCGGTGGACCTGTTGTGGGGCATCGGCGGCACCCCCGAGGGAGTGATCTCGGCGGCGGCGGTCAAGTGCCTCGGCGGGCAGCTCCTCGGGCGGCTGTGGCCGCGTGAGGATGCCGAGCGCAGGGCCGCCCTCGATGCCGGCTACGACCTGGAGCGCGTGCTCACGCGCGATGACCTGGTGGCGGGCGAGGATGTGTTCTTCTCGGCTACCGGGATCACCGATGGCGATGTGTTGCAAGGGGTGCGCTACCCCAGCGCGGGCGGCGCGAGCACGGAGTCGCTGGTGACGCGCACGCGGTCGGGGACGATCAGGCGGATCAGGGCCACGCACGACCGCGCGAAGCTGAGGGCGGTCGGCGGCGACCGGTTTTAGCTGCCCATGCGCAACCTGCGACGGATGAACCACCATCTCGCTCGTTTATCTTTCCCTTCAAGCCTCCTCGAAGCGCCCGACCCGTGACTCGGCGAGATCCAGGCGCGCGAGCGAGCGCAGGAACCGGTGTGTGATGATCACGTGGATCTTCGACTGCGTCGCGCCGTAGATTCGGCGGCCGAGCCTGGAGGCGATCGCTGGGTAGAAGCCGGCCACCTCGATCTCGACGTGCAGGCAGGCATCCGGCGGGCGGGCGGGATCCTGATTGGCAGGGCGGCGAACCTCGATCTGCCGAACCTCGATCTGCAGGTAGCCGCCACTCTCGCGCCCACGCCTTGAGACGAGTAGGCCGCTCGTGATGCGCCAGCGCACGATCCCGTGGGCCGCCTGAAGCTCGTACTCGGGCGCCGCGAACGTGATCAGCTTCAGTGCTGGTGCCAGCAGCACGATCGAGCGCTCGTGCTCGGTGTAGCGGACGCGGACCAGACCGAGCGTGACGCGCGAGAGGAAGCGCCAGTAGGTGCGAGCCAAGCGCTCCAGGTACATGGGGGACCAGAGCTCTCTCAGTGCCGACTCAGGCAGGCTCAGGTCGGCGGCCTGGATCGAACGCATTGCACCTGTGCGCTCATCTTCGGAGGTACGGTCTTCGAGATTGGCGATCGTCGCGATCTTCATCGCTTTGCAGGCTATCTCTGCGCGTACGCGCGCCGTGTTGGATGGATCGAAGCGAGTATCGGCCGGTAGATGCGGCAAGCGAAACAGGCTTGTGTCCGCGGTTGCTGATATCCAGGGTCTGTGAGCGACGACTTCCTGGACCCACGTCGCGCCGAACGTCTCACGCGCGCGGCGCGAGCGGCGCAGACGCTGAGCGAGACTCTGTGGGAGGCGTTGCACGAGGAGCTGACCGACCCACGGGCCCAGCGCGTTGTGGAGTTCTCCGAGCGGCTTGGCGAGGTCGCTGCGACCGTCGCCTTGCTTGCGCAGGTGCAGGACCGCGCGCCGGAGGCATCCGCTTTGCCTGTCGAGCCTGGATACGTGGAGCCGGAGTCTCGCGTTGCGCGGATGCCACACGACGAGCCGCCTGCGGACGAGCCGCCCCTGCCGTGGGAGCCGTCGGCGACCCTCAAGGCGCGCTCGGCGGCCGTGCTCGTCGATGAGCTGGCTCCTGCGGCGCCGGTGCTGGAGGAGCCATACGTGGCGCCAGCGGCGCCCGAGAGCAAGACCCACCGCCCTCCCGCTGATGTGCAGCTCGGGGAAAGTGGTCGACTGCGGCAGGCCCCGCCCGAGATCGAGATCCGAGACGTTCGCGGGGAAGAGGGCCCAGCCGCCTGGATTGGGTCGATCGGGCGTCAGCTGGAGCGCCACGAGCAGGACTCCTCGCCGTTTGCGGTGCTGCTCGTCGAGCTCATCGACATTGGGCGCCTACGGCATGCTGAGCCCTTGGAGGAGGTGTCTCGCCTGACGGGCCAGGTGGAGGACGCTCTCGCGCGGGAGTTGCGTCCAATCGATTCGCTCACGCGCGAGGGGCCGGGCCGGTACTGGCTGCTGGCGTCGCAGACCGGCGGAACCGGCGCACAGATACTGGCGGAGCGACTGGCACGCGCGGTGAGATCCTCGGCGAATCATCGGGGGACGCCACTGGAGGTGGCGATTGGCATCGCGGTGTGCCCCGACGACGGGCGACAGGCATCCGCGCTGGCCGCGCACGCGGACGTGGGGCTCTACGCCGCGCGCGCCGCCGGCCGATCCTCGAGCTAGGCTCGCCGTCGTATGTTGGGCCGCTTCTTTAAGTTTAAGAACAGGCAAAAAAGAAAGAAAACAAGCAGAGAAGCAGTGGTCCGCTGCCGCTCTTGGCTGCGGTACGAGGCTTCAGCCGGTGCTCTGCAAGGTCCCGTGCTCGCCGGCGAGCGCGAGCGGGGCGGGGCGAAAGCCGCGGAGGCGTTGGTAGGGCCAGATCACGTGGCAGTACTCGATGACGCGCTGGCGATCGTGCTCTGAGCAGCTCGCGATCGTTGCGCCGACGCGCCAGAGCTCGCCGTGGGGTTGGCAGGTCTGCACCGCGACGTCGAGCCGGACCGGCGTGGTCGACGCCTGCACACCGGGGAGCTGGACGGTGAGGCTGGCGCTCGACCCAACCGGGAGTGGGCGGGACAGCTCGACAGCGATGCCCGACGGAGTGATGTCGCACGTTCGCCCGAGCAGGGCTCGGCCGGGCGCGCCCCGATCTTGGTGTGAGGAGATCGCAACAGACGCGGTGAGTGGCGTGCGATATTCGCCACGCAGCTGGCGATGACGCCCGACCAGGGTCAGCGTGCGCAGCACGCGGCGTAGCTCGAATACGCCGAGTAGCGGGACGAACCAGGCAGCGAATCCGTGCATCTGCGGCCCAGCACGCCGAGCCCCGCGTCGTCACAGATACGCAGGATCAGCCCGGCGGCAAGCAGCGTGGCGCAGACGAGCAGCAACCGGAATTGGCGCACCGCCTCCCAACCGCCATGGTCGATGCCCTCCTTGGGTGTCACACGGAAGTTTGCGTGCCCGGGTCTGAAGACGCAGCGCAACGCGCGCATGAAGATCTCCGCGGTGCAGAGCTCGTAGTGGGTTGTCTCCCCGTTGGTCTGCTGTCCGCGACAGAGGGCAGAGCCGGCGAGCACCATCAGCAGCGTCGCCGGTCCCCACAGCAGCGCGAGCGTCTCCGGCGTGACGTGCAGCGGCAGCGCGCCCGTCCACAGCACGGCGATCAGCACCGCCAGGATCACGATTCGGACCGGTCCCGCCAGGTAGGCGGTGAGGCTCGCGAAGTAGCTGAGCCGTTGCTTGGGGGTCAGTCCGCGACCGCGGAGGGGGCTCTCTGGCGTGGTGAACACCGCGAGGTTGCCTCGCGCCCAGCGGTCGCGCTGGAGCAGATAGGCCGCGAGATCATGTGGGGCGCGTCCCTGCACGACGACGAGCTCGTCGTAATGGGTGTGCCAACCGGCGCGGTGGAGCTTGATCGTCGTGTGGAAGTCCTCGGCGATCGTCTCGGTGGCGACGCCGCCCACCTCCAACAGCGCGGCACGCCGGATCAGCGCGCCAGAGCCGCACCAAAAAGCGGCGTTGTGGCGATCCTTGCCGGGGCAGATCGCGGAGAAGAAGACCGACTGCTCGTGGCGTCCGAGGTCGTAGTGCTGGACGGAGTCGTGGTTGGAGAAGTCGTGCGGGCTCTGAACGAGCGCGAGGAGCGGATCGTCGAAGTAACCGACGAGCGTGTCGAGCGCGTCGGGAAGGGGAACGTGGTCGGCGTCGAGCACGAGCACGAGCTCGCCCTCGGTACGGGGCAGCGCGTGGTTGATGTTGCCGGCCTTCGCGTGCGAGTTGTCCGGACGTGTCAGGTAGTGCGCGCCCCAGGCCCGGGCGAGCGGCATGATCTCTGAGCGGCGACCGTCGTCGAGCACGTAGGTCGTGTGCGGGTAGCCCAGCAACGCGCAGCCCGCGAGCGTCGCTTCGAGCACGGCGGCCGGCTCGTTGTAGGTGCATACGTACACATCGACCCGCCGCCCCGGCGTGGGCGACCGTCGCCGCGCGGGGTGCACCTCCCAGGTCAGCCACGAGAGCATCACGAGATTCCAACAGCCGTAGGCCTCGGCGAGCAGCAGAGCCGCCCACAGCACAGGGTTTGAGTCGTGCAGGCTCCAACCGATGCGCCAGGCCATGTAGGTGGCAGTCCAGCACAGGGCGAGTGCGACCAGCGCATGGAGTAAACGAGGGTGGCGCCCCCACCAGGTGCCCCAGCGCGTGGTTAGAGGCCTGTCCGCCCCGTCCGCTGCGTCCGTGCGCGCGGCCATGTGCCGCGGGAGCCCGAGCAACACCCAGGCGAGCAGGCTCGTCCAGCTGCGGGGACGCAACGAGCGCGTGGGTTTACTCTCCATGCGCGCTTCATCGGCGGCGACGGAGAGGAGATTGAGTGGTTCAGTCCGCTGCTATGGCGCCGCCGGTGAGGGCGGCGGCGGGTGAGACGGGCGGCAGGCCGAGCGTCGGCGTATTGGGGACGGCGCCGACGACGACGGTGGCGACGTGGACGGTTTCTTCGATCCCGAGCGCCTGTGCGGCGGCCGCGGTCAGGTCCCAGTCAGCGCCATTGCCGTACGGTCCGCGGTCCACCACCGGCACGGTGAGGGGCTTGCCGTGGTAGGTCACCTTCACGAGTGTGCCGCAGGGAAGCTTGCGATTGGCCACCCCGACGGTTACGGGGGTCAACGTCTGCCCGCAGGCTGTCTGCTGTCCGTAGAAGCCGGGCCCGAACCAGGTCGCGATTGCGCCCTTGTGGAGCTTGAGGGCCGGCGTGGGAGTCGCAGCCGTCCCCGACCCCGCCGCCGACGGGCTGGCGGCGCCACCGGTGCTGGCGAGCGCGCCCACGGCGAAAACGCCGGCGCAGAGGAGCGCGCCGAGCAGGGTGAGAAGGATCGTCGTGAATCTGGTTCGCATCGTTATCGAAGCGCCTACGGGGTGAGCTGACGGGCTCGCGCAGTCAAACGACGGCGCTACGGCCAACAGAGGCCGATTCGCCCCAGCGGATCAAGTCGATCCGCAATTGGGTCCCCCGTCTTCCGCGACCTGAGTCACAGAAGCTCGGCGTGGCCGGCAGTATACAGACCGCTCCGACGGAGGCTCAGTTGAGCGGCAGCCGCGCGAGGACGTCCTTGAGCAGGCGTCCGCCCGCGGAGAGCCCGGTCTTGCAGAGCTCGCCGGCGAGCTCGGCCGCGGAGGCCAGCAGGTCCGCGCTGCCCGGCGGCTGCACGGGACCGCTGACGGGGTCGCTCTCGGACTCGAAGCCCTGCCGGGGGGCGCGATCCTGGAGACGCTTAGCTGTGCTCTTCGGCTTGGCTGTACCCTGCCCGCGCTTGACTGCGGCAGCCTTCGTCTTCGTCGCGGCCCGCTTGCGTGTGGGGGCGGCACTGGGCTCCACGTTCGCCGAGGTGCTCCGGCGTGCGTCCTCGCGCCGCGCGCTGGAGCGCTGGGGCCGGGTGCGTGGCAGATTCGCGAGAACACCCTCTGAGGAGCGCTCCCCCTTGCGCTTGGGGCCTTGCTCCCGCTTGGCGGTCTTCTTGGAGCTCTTCTTGGCGCTCGACCGCCTCGCACCGCTGGATGGATCGGCCATGGCGCGTTAGCATAGGGGTCCAGAAAGATGCGCATGCGTTGTAACGTTGGGCAGGCTTCGGCCGTAGTGTCCGATGGAGTGGTGCTCCTCAGCCAGAATCCCGCGTGGTTGCAGCAGTCGCCCCCGGGTTGTCCCGCGATCAGTAGAAACGGAAATCGATGTCAGTAGTGGAAATGCAGGAGCTCGATGAGGTAAAGGGCCTGCTGGCCAAGGGGCAGCAGGTGGGCGTGCTCACATACGCGGAGATCTCGACGGCGATGTCGGAGCTCGACTTGGACGAGTCCGACGTCGAGGAGCTGCACGGGTTCCTGGAGAAATCGGAGATCGAGCTCGTCGAGGAGATCGACCCGGCGACCGCCGCCGCCTCGCAGGTCGAGCGCGCGCCGGACAAGCGTGGCCGGCGCAAAGCGAAAGCGGCGCTGGACCTCAAGCCGGACATGACGACCGATTCGCTGCAGCTGTTCTTGAAGGACATCGGCAAGGTACGACTGCTGACCGCGCAGGAGGAGGTCGATCTGGCCAAGCGGATCGAGCGTGGCGATTTGGACGCGAAGCAGAAGATGGTCGAGTCAAACCTGCGCTTGGTCGTATCGATCGCCAAGAACTACCGCAACCAGGGCCTGCCGTTTCTGGACCTGATCCAGGAGGGCACGCTCGGGCTGGTGAGGGCCGCCGAGAAGTTCGACTATCGCAAGGGCTTCAAGTTCTCCACGTACGCGACCTGGTGGATCCGTCAGGCGATCGCGCGGGCGCTCGCCGACAAGGCGCGCACGATCCGCATCCCCGTGCACGTCGTCGAGAAGCTCAACAAGATCGGACGTGCCGAGCGCAAGCTGGTGACCGAGCTGGGGCGCGAGCCGACCGCCGCTGAGATCGCCGAGGTCACGGGCATCGACCCGGAGGAGGTCGACTCGATCAAGCGCTCCGCGCAGGCGCCGGTGTCGCTGGAGAAGCCGGTGGGCGACGAGGAGGAGTCGGAGTTCGGCCAGTTCATCGCCGACGAGCGCGCCGAGTCGCCATATGAGCGCGCGGCGGAGATCCTGACGAAGGAGGCGCTGCGTGAGGCGCTGGAGAACCTGAGCTACCGCGAACGGCGTGTGCTCGAGCTGCGCTACGGCCTCGGCGGCGAGCATCCGCGGACGCTCGATGAGGTGGGCCGCACCTTCAACGTGACCCGTGAGCGGATCAGGCAGATCGAGAACCAGTCGCTGAAGAAGCTCCAGTCCCTCGCTGAGGCACAGAAGCTCCGCGACGTTGCATAGCGCCGTCCAGCACCCCACTGACCGCTAAAGCCCTCCGGGTCCCGTGCCGATGCGAGAGGCATGTTCGACGTTCAAGAGGCGCTGAAGGAGCTCGTCAAGCGCGAGGGCTCGGATCTGCACCTGAAGGTGGGCAGCACGCCGCTTTACAGGGTGCATGGACACTTGGCGGCCGAGCCTGTGGGGAAAGTGTTGAGCGCAGAGGACACCGAGCGGACGCTGCACGAGCTGCTGCACGACGAGACGAAGCTGCATGAATTCAGCGAGGAGCACGAGGTCGATTTCTCGTTCGACATCGCAGGGGTGGCGCGCTACCGCATCAACGCGTTTCGTCAGCGCGGGATGATCTCGCTGGCCTGTCGCGCGATTCCGCACAAGATCTCGACGATCGACGAACTTGCGCTGCCGTCGGTGGTGAAGGATCTGGCCGGCGAAGAGCGCGGAATCGTGCTGCTGACGGGGACGACGGGCTCGGGCAAGTCAACGACGCTGGCGGCGATGATCGATCACATCAACGAAACGTCGAGTAAGCACGTGGTGACGATCGAGGACCCGATCGAGTTCGTGCACTCGGACAAGAGGTCGGTGATCAACCAGCGTGAGGTGGGTATGGACACGGCCTCGTTCAAGCGCGCGCTGCGCAGGGTGCTGCGCCAGGACCCGGACGTGATCTTGATCGGGGAGATGCGCGACGAGGAGACGGTGCAGACGGCGCTGTCGGCTGCCGAGACCGGGCACCTCGTGCTGTCGACGATCCACACGGTGGACGCGCCCGAGTCGATCAACCGGATGCTCGACTTCTTTCCGCCGCATCAGCACGGCCAGGCGCGGAGCATGATCGCGGGCACGATCAAGGGCGTTATCTCTCAACGGCTGGTGCCGGGCGCCGACGGCGGGCGCGTGGCGGTGTGCGAGATCCTGAGGATGACCGGGCGCGTGCGCGACATGATCACCGACCCTTCACAGACGGGCAAGCTGATGGAGGTGATCGCCTCGGGCAGCTACTACGGGATGCAGACCTTCGACCAGGCGCTGTTCGGGCACGTGAAGGCGGGCCGGGTGACCTTCGAGGACGCGATGAAGGTCGCTTCTAACCCGTCCGATTTCAAGCTCTTGATGCAAGCCGATGGGCGCAGGGGCACGACGATGGAGGACGTGGCCGCGGCGGAGGAGCGTCGCGAGACGAACTCCGATCCAGCGGACGATCCAGCCCCGGCACCCAGACCGCCCCTCACGGTCGCTTAGCCCGCTCACCGTCGCTTAGCCGGCCCTACCGTCTCGGCCCGTCGCACGTCTCGGCCCGTCCTGCCGTACTTCAGTTGGTAAAGTAACGGTCGAAATGGCCGTAGACGAGACATGCCCGGTATGCCGCACGGCGGAAATCGTGTGCGGTAAGTGGACGCTTTTGCTCGTACGCGACCTGGCCGACGGCCGCTCGCGCTTCTGTGAGCTGGAGCGCTCACTTCAGGGAATCAGCCCGCGCACCCTGTCGCTGCGGCTGCGGGCGCTGGAGGATGAGGAGATCGTCGAGCGGCACACCTTCGGGGAGGTGCCTCCGCGCGTGGAGTATGCGCTGACCGAGAAGGGACGGGCGCTGCTGCCGATCGTCGAGGGGATGCGCGCATACGGCGAAGACTGGCTGGGAGAAGCCGATCGAAGCTCCGCCGCCGTGGACCAGGCTGCGCTCGCACTGGCGTAGAGGTCATCCCACCGGTCCTATCGCCGCGCGGAGCCTGTCTTCGGCGCTCGGCATCTCCCCACGTGGGACGCGATGCGGACCTGCAAGACGGGCTGCGGAGGGCCACACCTAGCAGGAGCGGTGCGGGCGGGGCCGAAGTGTGCAAACCATGCGTTCACGCCAGCTGGAGACAGCGCTCACGGAGTTCGTCGCGCAGGCGGCCGACCGGCTGCAGGCGGAGATCGACGGCGGCGCCGAGGTCGGCTTCGAGCTCGCAGAGAAACCGGCCCGTCGTGGCGAGAGCGCCGCGCGGCTCTACAGCTACCGCGCCCTGACGGGCGCGTTCATCGAGGAGCACGCGACGCAGCTCTCAAGGCTGCCCGAGCACGCCGAGGCGGTCGGCCTGCTCGTCGACTTCGACGGCCTCGACCGCTACCTGGCGGCGAGCGGCAGCGGTGCCGCCGATCTGGCGCGGATGAAGGCCCATGCGCGCGCCGGCGCGGCGCTGAGGCTGCTGCTGGCGGACGTGTTCGACGAACGGACCGACTTCGACCGCCGCTCCGACGCGGCCCAGCACGGCGAGCGGCTCGAGGCGGCGCTCGCGCGGCTCGAGCAGGCGACGCAGGCGAGCACGAGCGAGGTGACGCTGCTGGCGACGCTCCACGGGCTGACGATCGCCTCGGATGAGCTTGCATTGACGAGAGGCCTGACGATCGCCCAGCCAGGCGCGCTGCGCGGCGTGCCCGACGGGGCGCCGTCGGATGGTCTGCTGGTCGTCCTTCAGCGCCGACGACTGCGGCGTCGACGATGCGCTCGTGCGCGGGCGTGAGGTGCTGAAGGACCTGCTGCGCGCGCTGCGCCTGTTCGGCGACGGCCGTGTGACACTGGGCGCGCTCGCCTGGGCGCGGGTCGGCGCCGGTGCCTGGAACCCGCTCGCGCTCGGCGCCGGCGGCCGCCCGCATGGGATGTTGGTGGTGAGCGCCGAGCAGGAGGACGAGCTGCGCGCGTTCTGCAACCTCGTCTCGCGCCGCGCCCCCGATGGCAACGAGCTGGCCTGGGCGCTGCGGCGCTTCGAAATGGGCTGCGAGCGCGAGAGTTGCCTATGAGGCACTGAGCGATCACTTGCTGGCGCTGCGCGCGCTGCTCGAGCCGGAGGGCCCGGCAAGTGGTCTCATGGCGGGGCGGATCGCGGCGCTGTGCGCGACATCGGAGGATCGCGCGAAGCTGACCGAGCGGATGACCAAGGCGCAGGCGCTGGAGCGCGCCATGATCGCGGGCACTGCCGCCGAGCGCGCCGCTGGACTCGCCCTCGCGCGAGACGTCGCCGACCATCTCAGAGCGCTGCTGCGAGACGTGATCTGCGGCCATCTCGACCCGAATCTCGCACTGCTCGCGGACGAACTGCTGGCGGCGCCCGCGCCCGCCGAGGACACCGTGGACGTCGTGGAGGAGTCGGGCGCTATCGCCGTCCCCGAACTCGCCCCGATCCCCGCGGGGCACCCGCTCGATCAGCTCACGCAGAGCGCACTGCCGGTCTGAGCCGCCGTCAGGCGAAAAGATAACCCGCGATTCGGGCAAGACCCGCGAGGTCCTGAATCTCCTCGTCCAGGTGCGGCACGATCACCGGATCGGGTTCCTCCAGCTCTCCACTCAACCGAGCGATCGTGTCGCGGTCACGGCGCGCGAGCACGTCGAAGTCCGCCAAGTTGTGAGCCACTCGCCGCGCCAGGGAGTCACCCAGCTCAGTTGCGAGCAGCACTTGGAGATCCCCAACCGAGTGCCCGCCGAGGCCGTGCAGATGGACGCGGTTGACGATCACACCGTCGCGTGCCATGCCCGCCGCGCGAAGCTTGCCCGCAAGGAACACTGCCTCGCGTGCCGGCTCGGGCTCGGGCGAGCTGATGATCAGGAAGCTCGTGGCTGGGTCGCGTAGGAGCTCGGCGACCCCTTGGATGCGCTCGCCAAAGCCGTCGATCACGCCCGTGAGAGATCTGAAGAAGCTGGACAGCTCGCCGAGCATGTCCACGCCGGTGACGCGGGCGAAGATCGCGAACACCAGCCCGGTGCCGCGGCCGAACAGGCGCGCGGCGAGTCCGCCGGGAGCGAGGAATACCCTCAAAGCGCGGCCATCGAGGAAGTTCAACAGATTCTCGGGAGCCTCCAGGAAGTCCAGCGCGTTGCGCGACGGCGGCGTGTCGAGCACGATCACATCGAAGTCGTGCTCGCGGTGGAGCTCGTACAGCTTCGTGACCGCGCTGAGCTCTTGCACGCCCGACACCGCGGATGAAAGCTCCCGGTAGACGGGGTTTGAGAGGATCTCCTCGCGCGAGCTGGCGTCGGGAGCAAGGCGGGTGACGATCTCATCGAATGTGCGTTTCACATCCAGCGCCATCGCCCACAGCTCACCTGGAGCCGCCACACCCTGCGCGGCCAGCAACTGGGGATCAATCTGGCGGGGCTCGCTCGAGAGCTCTCCGAGCCCGAGCGCGGCGGCCAGTGCTCGTGCCGGATCGATCGTCACCACGACGACCTTTGCTCCGCGCTCGGCCAGGGCGAAAGCGAGCGCTGCCGAGGTGGTGGTCTTGCCGACGCCGCCCGCCCCAAGGCAGACACACACACGCTTACCCTGCAGGCGCTGCGCCAGATGCGGGGAGCGCTTGGGCACTACCTGATCCTAGATTGACCATGCAGGAATCGCGCATCCCTGTGCGAATAACCCCACGATCGGCTTTCCCAATCGCTTCTCAATCGAGTAGGAGTCCGCTGTGGACGGTAAGGCCAAGGTCATCGCGTTCGCCAACCAGAAGGGCGGGGTGGCCAAGACGACTACCACGCTGAACCTCGCCGCCGCGTTCGCGGAGGAGGGGCATCGGGTGCTGTGCGTCGACATGGATCCCCAGGGCAATCTGACGATGTCGCAGGGCATCGACCCGGACACGCTCGAGAAATCGATGTACGACGTGCTGGTCCACAAGGTCTCGATCCGCGAGGTGATCCGCAAGCGCGAGATTGACATCGCCTGTGCCTCGATCGACCTGGCCGGGGCGGAGATCGCGATGTCGACGATGATCGGCCGCGAGCGTTCGCTGCAGAAGGCGTTCGAACCGATTCTGGAGGACTACGACTTCATCTGCATCGACACGCCACCGAGCCTCGGCCTCTTGACGATCAACGCGCTGACGGCCGCCGACAAGGTGATCGTCCCCGTGCAGTGCGAGTATCTGTCGATGCGCGGTCTGATCCAGCTGCAGAACACGCTTTCGATGATCCGCGAGAATCTCAACCCGGGCGTCGACATCGAGGGTATCCTGCCGACGTTGGTCGACTCACGCACGATCCACGCCAAGGAGGCGATCGAGATCCTGGAGGAGAACTTCGGGGACAGGGTGTTCGCCTCACGCATCCGCAAGACGGTGCGCTTCGCCGAGGCGCCGGTGAAGGGCATGTCGGTGTTGAAGTACGAGCCGGATGGGGTTGCTGCTCAGTCCTATCGTCAGCTGGCACAGGAGGTCTTGACTCATGGCCAACCCTAAAAAGGTTTTGAGGTTTATAAATTTAGAAAAGCAGGGGTTTGATGATTCGAGGATCGAGCAGGGCGACACGGTGGCGATCCTCGAGTCGAGGTTTTCTAAATCGAGGCATTCCTAAATTTATAAACGAGGTTTTGACTGATGGCTGACCATAAATCCAATAAACGCGCAAGCATGCGCGAGGGGCCGCTCGCCGCGCTGTTTCGCAAGACCGAAGAAGAGCCCGAGCGCGAGTCGGGCCTGCCGCACCCCGCGCTGAGCGCTTCCGCCGACGCCGTCGAGGACGCGCGCGATGAGCGCGTGCCCACGCCGCGGGAGCGCCTGCGCCACGCCTTCTCCTCGGAGATTCCCGAGAACGTGCTGGAGCGTCCGGCGCGCCCCGTGATGGACGCCTACTCCCGCGAGCACCCTGCGGCGAGGGGCGTGGACTTCGCCGGGCCGGTCGGGCAGCCCGTGATCCGCGTCGTGGGCGTCGGCGGCGCCGGCGTGAACGCGGTCAACCGGATGGTCGAGGCGGAGGTCGAGGGGGTTGAGTTCCTCGCCGTGAACACCGATCTGCAGTCGCTGCAGCAGTCGACAGCGGATGTCACGCTGCACATCGGCGCGGAGTTGACGCGCGGCTTGGGATCGGGCTCGGACGCCGAGGTCGGCCGCGCTGCGGCGATGGAGGATTACGACCGCGTGAAGGCGCTGCTGAAGGGGTCGGACATGATCTTCATCACGGCGGGAGCCGGCGGTGGCACGGGGACCGGCGCCGCGCCGGTCGTGGCGCGCATCTCGCGCGAACTTGGCGCGCTGACGGTCGCGATCGTGACCAAGCCGTTCGGGTTCGAGGGTTCGCGCCGGGGCGAGCAGGCCGAGCTTGGTGTGAGCGCGCTGGCCGCGGAGGTCGACACGCTGATCGTGGTGCCCAACAACCGGCTGCTGAGCGTGCTCGACAAGCAGACCGCGATGGTCGAGGCGTTTCGTGTGGCCGACGACGTGCTGCGCCAGGGCGTGCAGGGCATCTCAGACCTGGTCACGCTGCCGGGTTTGATCAATCTCGACTTCGCCGATGTGCGCACGATCATGTCCTCCGCGGGCAACGCGCTGCTCGGTATCGGCATGGGCGCGGGCGGCGAGCACCGCGCGATCGAGGCCGCGATGGCGGCGGTGGCCTCGCCGCTGCTTGAAACCTCGATGGAGGGCGCGCGCTCGATCCTCTTGTCGATCACGGGCGGGCGCGATCTGTCGTTGTGGGAGGTCAACGAGGCCGCGAAGGCCGTCTCGGAGGCCGCCCATCCTGACGCGAACATCATCTTTGGAGCGATGGTCGACGAGAAGCTCGACGACCAGGTGTGGGTGACGGTCGTGGCCACGGGCTATGGCGAGGAGGGCAGGCGCAAGAGCGTCAGTGCTTTGAACGAGCCCGCCGGCGAGCCACGCGTGCGGCGCACGAGCGGCGGTGCGTCCCGTCCTCCCGCTCCGCGTCGCGGCGGCCTGGCCGTCGACGAACTGGAAGTGCCGGAGTTCATTCCAAACCTTTAGGCATCGGGGGAACAAGCGGTAGGTTTGGGTTGTGTATAAGAGTCTACAGTGCGTCTAACTATGGTTATACGCACTTTAAAGAGTAGTACACACATCCACGCCCCGTCAGATTGCCGTCACTCCTCCCGCAAATCTCGCTGGCACGGCGGCGGGTATGAGCACTGAGAAGGGAGTGGTCGCGGCTGGGCATCCGCTTACGGCACAGGCCGGCGCGAGGGTGTTGCGAGAAGGCGGCAACGCGGTCGATGCGGCCGTGGGGGCGATGCTGACCTCGTTCGCGGCCGAGCAACTGCTCACCGGACTCGGCGCCGGCGGGTACATGCTCGTGGCCGGGGGCGGGGTGCAGCCCGCGTTGCTGGACTTCTTCGTGCAGGCCCCGACCAATCGAAGATTGGCCGGGGCCGGTCCAGAGAACGGCGCAGTGCAGGGCCCGCCGCTGGCCGAGTTGCGGGCGGTCGACGTGTCCTTCGGGGACGCCGCGCAGGTGTTCCACATCGGTGCTGCTTCCTGCGGCGTTTATGGGACGCCGGCGGGAGTGTATGAGGCGGTCAAGCGCTGGGGGAGTATGCCCCTGAAGGAGTTGGCGGCGCCTGCGGCGCGGCTCGCGCGGGACGGGGTGGAGCTGAACGCCGGGCAGGCCTACATCGCAAAGATCCTCGCGGATCTGCTGACCTCCACGCCTGAGTGCGCGGCGCTGTGGGCGCCGCAGGGGCACGTGCTGGAGGAGGGCGAGCTGCTGCGCAACCCCGAGCTGGGCGATGCCCTGCTGCTGCTCGGCGCAGAGGGCGCGGAGCCCTTCTATCGGGGCGACATCGCGACAGCGGTGTGCGACTGGTTGCGGGCTCGCGGCGGCGCGCTGAGCGGCGAGAACCTGGCCGGCTACCGCGCGGTGGAGCGCGCGCCTGTGAGCGTGCGCTATCGCGACCGCGAGGTGCTCACCAACCCGCCGCCCTCGGCCGGCGGGACGCTGCTGGCGTACGCGCTGGCGCTGTTGGATCGCGGCCCAGCGCCGCCCACCTTGCGTGGGGTGGTGGAGTCGATGGCGGCCGCACAGGGAAAGCGCACGCCGGAGTTCGTGGAGGGCTTGAGCGAGGAGGGCTTTCTCGAGCGCTTCCTCTCCAAGAACCTGGGGTCGACGACGCACATCTCGGTGCTCGACGGGGAGGGGAGGGCGTGCAGCGTGACCGCCTCAAACGGCGAGGGCTCCGGGGTGGTGGTGCCGGGCACGGGGATCCACCTCAACAACGTGATGGGCGAGCAGGACCTGAATCCGCTCGGCTTCCACCGCCATCCGGCCGGACGGAGGATGCCGAGCATGATGGCGCCGTCGGTGGTGATGCTGGCCGATCGGCGATCCCATCGATCGCCGATCGGTGGGGAGGTCGAGCTGGTGCTTGGGAGCGCCGGCTCGAACCGCATCCGCTCGGCGCTGCTGCAGACGATCGTCGGTGTCGTCGATCACGGCCTGGGCGCGCGCGCGGCGGTCGATGCGCCGCGTGTGCATTTCGAGGATGGCGTGCTCTACGCCGAGCCTGGGATCGACTTGGGGGAACTGGCAGGGGCGGATTCCCCGGTGGGCGGCGGTCAGGTGGTGGAGTTCAGCGAGCCGAATCTGTTCTTCGGCGGCGTGCAGGCCGTGCTGTGCCGGGGAAATGCGATTGCCGGCGCGGGCGATCCCCGCCGCGGCGGCGTGGCGGTGAGGGCGTGAGGCGCGGTGCGGCGGCGCTCGGCGTGCTCGCGGCGGTGACGCTGGCGGCGGGCTGTGGCGGCGGCATCGCGGCGCCGGACCTGTTCATCGTGGAGCGCACCGGTAGCGCGGCCGGAGCGCGGTTGACGCTGCTCGTGAACGAAGAAGGGGGCGTGCATTGCTATGCGGAACCCACCCACCGGGGTCCGACCCTGAAGCTGAGTGATCCGCTGCTCGTGCGCGCGCGAGCGATCCAGGAAGAACTGCACGAACAGGCCTCTGAGCACCTCTCGTTGCCGCCCGGCAGGGGCTCGGTGCTCAGCTACTACCTGCGTGACGAAAACGGGACGGTCCGCTTCAGCGACAACTCCCCCGGGCAGCCCAAGGTGCTTCGCGAACTGGCTCTGTTCGTCTTGCAGACCGCCCAGCAGGTCTGCCACCTGCCCCAGCAGGGCGCTTAGTCGAAGCGCACCTTGCCGTTGGAGCGAGCATGGGCCTGGGCGCGCTCGACCAGCTCGAGGCGCTTGATCGCAGCGCGGAGCAGGAGCGCGAGCAGGCGCAGGCGGGCGTTCTCAGAGCGCAGCTCGATCAGCTCCTGCTTGGCGTCGGGGCCGAACTCCACGGTGGCTGCCATTCGGTAGGCGTCCATCGCCAGCAGCTCCTCGTCCTGGAGCTGCTGGTCGGTGGCTTGCTCGAGGAGCTCCGCGTACAGCGCGCGGGTGTCCTCTGCCACCTCGGTGTCGGTTTGCTCATCCTCGTCGGCGAGGAACTCGATCACCCCGGCCGGGTAGTGGAGATCGTCCTGATGCTCGATCAGGCGGAAGGGACGAGTGCCGCGCGCGAGGATGTTCAGGCGGCCGTCGTGCATGCGCTCGAGCACCTCCTCGATCTCGCAGGCACAACCGACGTGCTTGAGCTCCTCCTCGGAGCGCCACAGGATTCCGAACTCCCGCTCGGTCTGCAGGCACTCCTCGATCATGCGCCGGTAGCGGTCCTCGAAGATGTGCAGTGGCATGCTCTCGGTGGGCAACGCGACGATCGGAAGGGCGAATATCGGAAAGCCCCGGACAAGTCGGTCAGGCATGCGCGCAGTCTACGCTTGAGTTCCCTCCCTTCGAATCTGCGCCCAGGCCCGAAGGGAGCCTGGGTCTAAAGCTCGCGTCTGGGGTCCTGGGTGTTACGCCGTCGCTGGCTTGCGCGCGGCGATCATCAGGTTGTAGAAGATCGCCGGCGGCAGCCGCGACTCCAGCAGCCGGCGGTCGAGCTCCTGGAAGAGGAGGTAGCCGCGGTAGGCGTACTGGCGCCAGGCCCAGGGAATGTCGAACGGCTCGGCGGTCGCCTCGAGCGTGCGGTTGGTCCAGCCGAACCAGTTGGCCAAGAGCTCCTCGCCGGTGACGCGCACCTCGGTGAAACCGGCTCCGCGCGCAAACTGGGAGAGTTCGGTGGGAGCGAAGGCGTGGACATCGACGACGCCCTCGAGCGCCGCATCGGGCGCTCCACCCTCGGCTGGCGGCGCGGGGCGGGCGCGATCGCCCGGCGCCACAGCGGCGCCAGGATGCCGGCGGCGCGCTTGGGCACGCCTGCCAGGCGGTCGCCATAGCGGGAGGGCTCGCCGGCGAACAGCAGCGTGCCGCCGGGGGCGAGCACGCGCTCGAACTCGGCGAACGCGCGCGGCAGGTCGGGGATGTGATGCAGGATCGCGTGGCCGAGCACGAGGTCGAAGCTGTGATCGGCGAACGGCAGCGCCTCCGCGTCGGCGGGCACGGTCTGGACCGCCAGGCCCAGCCGCTCGGCGTTGGCGGCGAGGCTCGAAAGCATGCCTGGGGAGATGTCGCTGCAAATCGCCTCGTCGATCAGGCCGGCCCGCATCATGTTCAATGTGAAATAACCGGTCCCCGAGCCGATCTCGAGCGACCGCGGGTAGTGGCCGGGCTTGCCGTGAAGGGCCTTGCGCACCTTGGCGAGGACCTGATCGCGACCGAGCTCGCCGAAGTCGATTCCCCACTTGTGGTCGTAGTGATCGGCGGCCACGTCGTGGTAGCGCGTGTTGACGTCGCGGATCTCCTCGGCGCTGAGCACGGGGCGGCACCATATACTCGCGCGCCGTGTCGCGCACCCTCTACGAGCAGCTCGACCAGCCGGAGGGCGTGCCGCCGCTGGCGCTGACGGGGGAGCGCACGCTGCCCGATGTGCCGGAGGAGAACTACTGGTTTCGCCGCCACCAGGCGGTGTATGAATGGATCGCGGAGCGGGTTGCCTCCGAGCGCGTGATCGACATGGCTTGCGGTGAGGGCTACGGCTCAGACGTGCTGGCCGCGAGCGGTGCGAGCGTGGTCGGTGTGGACGCCAACCCCGAGGCGCACGAGCACGCGCGGCTGCGCTACCGCCGCCCCAATCTGCGCTTCGAGCGCGACCTCGTCGAGAGCTTCGCCGAGGAGGCCGACGCGGTCGTGTTCCTGCAGACGATCGAGCATCTCGAGGATCCGGATGCGGTGCTCGAGCACTATCGCTCGCTCGTGGGGGAGCGGGGGAGTGTGTACGTGTCGACGCCGAACGTGCGCACGCTCGCGCCGAAGGGGGCTGAGCGCTCGGATAATCCCTGGCACGTGCACGAGTACCGCGCCGAGGAGTTCGAGCGGCTGTGCCGGAGGCATTTCGCCTCAGTGGCGCTCTTTGGTCTGTTCCACGCGCGCAAGCTACGGGTGCACGAGCTGGCGCTGCGGGCGGGCTGGGACTCGATCCATCCCCGTCTGGGCATCACCGAGCGCTTCTACGGCTGGTTCACGCCCGCGATCGCCGCAAAGGACTTCGTCCTGCGCCCGCGCGGGCAGGCCGACCTGGAGCAGGCGCTGGACTTCGTCGCGGTCTGCCGCTCGTGAGCCCGAGCCACGATCGCGGCGCGCTCGCGATCGTGCTGCACACGCACATGCCCTATGTGGAGGGCTTCGGGACGTGGCCGTTCGGCGAGGAGTGGCTGTGGGAGGCGATCGCCGGCTGCTACCTGCCGCTGCTGGACCTGCTGGACACCGGTGCGCCGCTGACGCTGTCGTTGACGCCGGTGCTGTGCGACCAACTGACCGCGCCGGGCCTCGCCGAGCGGTTCGACCGGTTCATCGACGATACGCGCCGGTTCACCCATGCCGAGGACGCTTCGGGTCTGCGCGCGGGCGGCCATCCCGGGCTCGCATCTGAGCTGGAACGGGCGTGGAGAGCGGACTATGAGCGAGCCCGCGAGCGCCTGGCGGCGCGCGGCGGGGATCTGCTCGGGGCGCTCGCCCCCTACGCCCAGTGGACCTCCTCCGCCACGCATGCGGTGCTGCCACTACTCGCTACCGACGCGGGTGTGCGCGCGCAGGTACAGACCGGGGTGGAAGCTCACCGTGCTCGCTTCGGCGCGGAGAGCTGGCGGGGGGGCTTCTGGTTGCCGGAGTGCGCATACGCGCCGTACCTCGAGCCATTGCTGGCGGACGCCGGTGTGAAAGCCACCTGCGTCGAGCTGACCGGCCGCTTCGGGCTGGGCGCGCGCGAGCACTTACAGCCAATCGTGGGCGAGCAGGGCGTGACGCTCGTGCCGGTCGACCGCGCCACGATGCAGCTCGTCTGGAGCGAGCGCGGCTACCCGGCGGCCGGTGTCTATCGCGATTACCACCACCACACCGTCCACCACCACACCCCCTGGGGTAACGACGGCGAGAGCTACGACCGCGAGCGGGCGCTCGCACTGGCTCGTGAGCACGCCGCGGACTTCGTATCCCGTACCCGCGAGCGCCTGCGTCGCGACGGGGATGGTCTACCGGGTGGTGGGCTGGCGGTGTGCGCACTCGATACGGAGCTGCTCGGGCACTGGTGGTATGAGGGCATCACGTGGTTGGGGGCGGTCGTTGAGGAGTGCTCCAGACAGGGTCTCGAGTTGGTGCGTTTGGATGATTTCTTGGATCGATCCGAGTCAGTGATTTTGGTTGAGAGAGGAGCGCAAAGGGGTCGTGAGGGAAAGAGCTGTGAAGTGAGTAGCTGGGGTGCGCAGGGCGACCTGTCGACCTGGTCGGGGCCGGCGGTCGCCGAGCTGGCGTTTGCGACGCGCGCGGCCGAGCTGGAGACCCTCGCCGCCGCCGCGGCCGGGCGCGCCGGACCCGCGGCGGTGCGCGAGCTGCTGGCGCTGCAGGCGAGCGACTGGCCGTTCATGATCTCCCGCGGTCTCGCTGTCCCGTATGCCCACGAACGCTTCGGCGGCCACCGCGCGGCGCTTGCCCGGGCGTTGGCGGATGGGCCCGAAGCGAGTGGGGAGAACCTGCGCAATTTGGCGGTCTATGCCGATCCCGCCGCGCTGCTCGCGCCCTGACGGAAGCGCAATCTGGTGGTCATGGGTCTGTTACGATCCAACCGATGGGAGTAGGGAGGAAGGGCATGGATTGCTGGGTGTTGGCTGTGCTGTTGGGGTGTATGGCCCTGCTTGCCGGCGCGCCGACCGCCCTCGCCGCGGAAGGCCCCGGTCAGATCTCTGGCATGGTGACCGAAGTGGTGAGTATGGAACCGATCGAAGGGATCGAAGTCTGCGCGTACCCAATGGGCAGTGAACCCGAAGGCCCGTTCCCCGAAGAAGGCCCGTCGATCAAATACTGCGTGCAGACCGAAACAAGCGGTAAGTACACGATCGCTGAACTGCCCAGCGGTGAATACCACGTCGAATTTCTGGCGCCCTCGAAAAGTCCGCTCGATTACGTCACCCAGTACTACAACAACAAGCCTTCGTTCTCCGACTCAAAGCCCGTGCCGGTTGGCCCGGGAGCGAAGGTGCCGGAGATCAACGCGGCGCTCGTGCCTGGCGGCGAAATCAAAGGCACGGTGACCGAAGCGGCGTTTCCTCACGGAGGCCTGCAGAACATCGAAGTGACTGTGTATGAAGCTGGCGAAAAAGAATTCTCAGTGGGGTCTGCCGCCACCGAAGCGAACGGTGCATACACGGTCAAGGGGTTGCCGGAAGGCTCTTATAAGGTTGGATTCTCTCCGGGCATTGAAGACCTCAATTACATCACCCAGTACTACGAAGGTATGTCATCCCTTGAAACTGCCCAATCGGTCGAGGTCAAACAGGATTCTGCCACGACGGCGATCGATGGCGAGCTGGAAGTCGGCGGTGAGATCTCCGGTACGGTGACCGATGCCTCGACGCGCACACCCCTCTCGCGCGTCGACGTCTTTGCGCTTGGATCGGGCGAAGCTTTCGCCGGGGAGGCTCGCACCAACGCAAGCGGTCAATACACGATCCCGGGGCTGGCGAGCGGCTCCTACAAGATCGAGTTCATCGAGCTCGGCAGCGGCTCCGCCTACATCATCCAGTACTACAACAATCAGCCATCCCCGGCTGGCGCCAACCCGGTGTCGGTTACGCAGGGGAGCACGACGCCGGAAATCAACGCGGCGCTGGTGCCCAAGATGCCGGCCAACATGGCGGGACCGGTCGCGTCGGGGACGCCCGCGGTGGGACAGACGCTGTCGTGTTCCACTGGGTCGTGGACGGGTATCCCGACGCTCTCCTACGCCTATACGTGGCTGCGCAGTGGCAGTGCGATCACCGGCGCCAGCGCGAGCACATACGGCGTTCAGGCCGCCGACCAGGGAGCCGGGCTGGCCTGCCAGGTGACCGCGACGAACAAATACGGCAGCGCCGCCGCCGTGAGCAACACGCTGGCGGTACCTGTGCATCCTCCGCCCCCACCACCTACGCCGGTCGTGACCCTGCTGAGCATCAGGATCGCCGCGTCCGGAAGCTCGGCGCGGGTGCCGATCGCCTGCGCGAACGCGAACTGCACGGGAACGATCGAACTGACCGAGCGGATCGTGATCAGGCGCCGCCATCACGGCGAGACGAAGACCGAGCGGGAGACGTTTGTGCTGGCCAGGGGCTCCTATGCGCTGAGCGCAGGCCACAGCGCAACGATCCTCGTCCGTCTCACGCATACGGGTAAGCACGCGCTCGCTCGGGCGAGACACCACGGGCTGTCCGCCAAGCTGCTCGCGTCTGTGACCGGTGGGCTGACGGTGCAGAGGTCGGTCGTGCTCAGCGAGACCGTGGCGAAGCACAAGCGCAAGCACAGGTAGGCCGGACGCTCACTCCCAGCGCATCGAGCGGGGCGCCTCGCGCATGCGGATCACCCGCGCGGGCACTCCTGCCACGACGGCGTTCGCCGGGATGTCGTGCGTCACGACCGCGCTGGTCCCGACGATCGCGTTCTCCCCGATCGTGACGCCGCGCAGGATGCAGGCGCCGTAGCCCAGCCAGACGTTGTGGCCGACAGTGACGTCGCGCTTGTAGATGCCCTGCAGGCGGATCGGGCGCTCGACCTCGACGACGCCGTGGTCGAAGTCGATCAGCATCACGCGGTCGGCGACGATGCACTCGCGCCCGATGCAGACGTGCTGGAAGGCGGAGATCGTGCACTCCTGACCCATCACGGTCTTCGCTCCGATCGACACCTCGCCCTCGTGCACGCGGATCTTGGTGCCGTGGCCGAGCCACGCCCAGCGGCCGATGCGCAGGGTCGCGCGTGAGCCGATCTCGAGCTGCACACCGGGACAGATGAAGCAGATGCCATCGGTCTGCAATCGCTTGCCGTGGCGGAGCTTGAGGAACACGAAGCGCGCCAGCAGGTGCAGGTAGGCGCGGCTGAGCATGTGGTTGGCGCGCATGAACCGCAGCAGCGCGAGCGGGCCGCCGTGTAGCGAATCGGGAGCGCGCCGTACCGCCTCGATGATCTCCTCAGTGCGCATCCTCGCGCCCGCCTCGCCGGCTGTCTGGGCAGGCGTCGTCGCGGCGGTGTCGGACAGCAGCGGCTCCATCGCCGTCGAATCGTATTGCCCTGCGATGATTGCGCCCGCGATGAGCGATTCGACCCTGGCGCAGCGACTGCTCGACGGCGACCGCCGTGCGCTGGCGCGCGCGATCACGCTGGTCGAGGACGACCGCCCGGAGGGCTGGGAGCTGGTCAAGGAGGTCTATCCGCACACCGGCAAAGCGGCGGTGGTCGGCTTCACCGGACCGCCGGGCGTGGGCAAGTCGACGCTGATCGGCGCGCTGACGAAGGCCCAGCGCGAGGCCGGGAGGACTGTCGGGGTGCTCTCGATCGACCCCTCGTCGCCGTTTACCCAAGGGGCGCTGCTCGGCGACAGGATCCGGCTGAGTGAGCACTTTCTCGACCAGGGCGTGTTCATCCGCTCGATGGCCAATCGCGGGGCATTGGGCGGGCTCTCGGAGGCAGCGCTACAGGCCGCGCTGCTGCTCGACGCGGCGGGCCGAGAAGACGTGTTCGTGGAGACGGTCGGGGTCGGGCAGGCGGAGATCGACATCATCGACCACGCCGACACGATCGTGCTCGTGCTGATGCCCGGCTCGGGTGACTCGATCCAGGCGCTGAAGGCGGGGGTGATGGAGATCCCGGATGTGATCGTGATCAACAAGGCCGATCACCCGCTGACGGACACGATGGTGCGCGAGATCAGGGGGGTGCTGTCGCTGGCCAACCTCGACCGCTCGCCAGAGGAGGCGGCGAAGCGCTGGCGGGTGCCCATCGTGAAGACCGAGGCGACCCACGGCGCGGGTATCGAGGAGCTGGTGGAGCTGCTGAGAGAGCACCGCAAATACATCCTCGCCGCTGGTCAGCTCCAGGAAAGGCGCAGGCGCAACTTGCACAACGAGGTGCTCGCGATCGCCACCGCACGCATGCGTAGACGTCTCGAGGAGGAGCTGAGCGAGGACGCCGAGTTCAAGCGCCTGCTGGAGGAGGTGGTCCAGCGCCGCCTGGACCCGGCGAGCGCAGCGACGACGCTGCTGGAGCGCGGGGCCGGTTAGCTACGCCCCGAGCGCCCGGGCGATCACCATCTGCTGGACCTCGTCGGTGCCCTCGCCGATCGTGAGGATCTTCGCGTCGCGATAGAAGCGGCAGACGGGGTACTCCTCGATGAAGCCGTAGCCGCCATGGATCTGCACGGCCTCCTCGGCGCAGCGCACGGCCAGGCGGCCGGTCTTGAGCTTCGCCTGCGCCGCGGTCAGCGTGAAGTTCCGCCCCGCGTCCTTCTCCAAAGCGGCCTTGTAGACGAGCAGCCGGCCGGCCTCGATCTCGGTCGACATGTCGGCGAGCTTTGACTGGATCGCCTGGAACTTCGAGATCGACTTGCCGAACGCCTTGCGTTGCTTGGCATAGGACAGCGCCTCGTCGAGCGCGCCTTGGGCGAGCCCGACGCCCATCGCCGCGACGCCGATCCGGCCGATGTCGAGGATGTGCAGGAACTGCTTGAAGCCGGCGCCGCGCGGGCCGAGCAGGTTCTCCTGCGGCACGCGGCAGTCGCTGAAGGAGAGCGGTCGCGTGTCCGAGGCGTTCCAGCCCATCTTGCGATACGGCTCACCCTGCTCGTAGCCGGGGGTGCCGTTGGGGACGATGATGTTCGAGATCTCCTCCTCGGCGGTGCGGGCCGTTATGCACACCAGGCCGGAGATGGAAGTGCCGGCGTTCGTGATGAATTGCTTGGCGCCGTTGATCGTCCACTCGCCGTCGGTCAGGGCGGCACGTGTCTTCACATTCCCGGCGTCCGAGCCGGCCTCGGGCTCGGTCAGGCCGAACGCGCCGAGCCGCTCGCCCGAGCACAGTTGAGGCAGCCACTCGCGCTTCTGGGACTCCGAGCCGAACAGATAGACCGGTTGAGTCCCCAAAGAGGTGTGCGCGCAGAGCGTGATCGCCACCGAGGAGTCCACGCGCGTGAGCTCCTCGACCGCGAGCGCATAGGCGAGCGTGTCGCCACCGCCACCGCCGTACTCCTCGGGGAAGGGGATTCCCATCAGGTTCAGCGCGCCGAGCTGGCGGACGATCTCATACGGGAAGGACTTCGTGCGGTCGAGCTCCTCGGCGACCGGTGCGACCTCGCCTTCGGCGAACTCGCGCACCGTACGGCGGATCAACTCGTGATCAGGGGAGAGATCGAAGTCCACGGGCGGGCATTCTCACAGATGGAGGGCTGGGGGTCGTTGTGTTCCTCGTTTAAAACTGCGTGACACCATCGTTATACGCACTCTCTCTTTTGTGTTGTCTACCTCGCCGCGTTTATCTTCCTGACACATTCCCGTCACACTTTGTGCGTACTTCCGTCACATAGGTGGGGATTCGATCTTTTTTAAAAAGGGGACGGCAAGGCCGTCCCGCTCGGGCGTGCGTAGTTCAAATCCGCGAGGTCTGGCCTGCCGCGGCTCTCGCCGCCGCGGGTACGGGGGAAAGTGGTTCCAGGCGCGCGATTACTGCAGCCCACGCCGCGCTGCGGGGGTCGAGGTGCGCGCGATGGCCGTACTCGCCTGCGATCTCCACGAGCTCGGCCTCGCCGCCGGCTGCGCGCGCGGCCTCGGCGTAGCCGCGGCTGAGCTCGATCGAGACGGTTTCGTCGCGCACGCCGTGGACGATCAGCACCGGCATCTCGAGCGGCAGCAGGCGCATCGGGTCGCCCGCCGCATAGCGCTCGGGAACCTCCTCGGGAGAGCCACCCATCAGATCCCGCACGACTCCGCCGTGCCAGCGGCGGTATGCGTCCGCGAGATCGGCGACCCCGGCCAGTGAGATGACCCGGCGCGGACGCACGCGCGGCGGCCCATCCAGGGCGCCCGGGGCGCCGGCCGGCAGGTTGGGCCGGGCGGCCGCCCATAGGGCGAGGTGACCGCCGGCGGAGTGGCCGATGATGCTCACCCGGTCGAGGTCCAGCCGCCGATCGTCGAGCGCGGCGAGCTGGTCGATTGCCGCGGCGACGTCCGCAAACGTGTTCGGCCAGCCCCCGCCGGCGCCGAAGCGGCGGTACTCGATGTTCCACACGGCCCAGCCGCGCCTGCGCAGGTCGCCAGCCAGGCCGCGCGTGAAGACCTTTCCGTAGCGCTTTTGCCAGGAGCCGCCGTGGATCAGGACGATCACCGGGTGTGGCCCGGGACCGGGGGGCACGTAGAGCTCGGCGCGTTGGGAGTGGTGGGGTCCGTAGCGACACGAGCGCCCGCGCGAGAGGAAGTCGAGGATCAGGCGCGCGCGAGCCACGGCGGCTCGAATCCTAGAAGGACCCGTGGTTCTACCCCGGCCGGGGCCCGCCTGCTCTACCGCCGGGCCTGTTCTACCGCCGGGGCCGCGTGTTCTACCGGCCGGAACGGTTTACGCGCTGTATGAGCGCGCGAGCTCGACCAGCAGGCGCACACCGTAGCCCGAGGCGCCCTTGCCGACGTACGCGCGGCCGAGATCCCAGGCGGAGCCCGCGATGTCGAGGTGCGCCCAGGGGGTCTCACCGACGAAGTTCGACAGGAACGACGCGCCCATGATCGTGCCCGCCTTGCGTGCTTCCGGCGCGTTGTCGAGATCGGCGTACTTGCCCGCGACGAGCTCGTCGTACTCGGGGTGCAGCGGCAGCCGCCAGAGGATCTCGCCCGTGCGCTCGCCCGCGGCGGTGAGCTGCTCGGTGAGCTCGTCGTCGTTGCTCATGATCCCCGCGTAGGTCGAGCCGAGCGCGATGATCACCGCGCCGGTGAGCGTCGCCAGGTCGACGATCCGCTCCGCCCCGAGCGCGACGGCGTGGCAGAGGCAGTCGGCCAGCACGAGCCGGCCCTCTGCGTCGGTGTTGTTGATCTCGATCGTCTTCCCGTTCGCAGCCGTGACGATGTCCCCGGGCTTGATCGCGCGCCCGTCCGGCAGGTTCTCGGTGGCGCCCACGACCGCGACGAGCCTGACGGGCAGCTGCAGGCGCGCGATCGCGGCGACCGCCTCGACGACGGCGGCGCCGCCGGACATGTCGAACTTCATCTCCGCCATTTTCGGCCCGGGCTTCAGCGAGATGCCGCCGCTGTCGAACGTCACGGCCTTGCCGACGAAGCCCAGCAACGGACCGCTTGCATCCCCGACCTTCGTAGCGCAGGACGATCAGCGCGGGCTCCTGCTCGGAGCCCTGCGCCACGGCGGCGAAGGCGCCCATGCCGAGCCCCTCGATGCCTGAGCGTCCCTCGACCTCCACCTGCAGCCCCTCGATCTCCTCGCCGAGCGCCCGCGCGTAGTCGGCGAGCGCCGTCGGGGTGAGGTCGTTGCCGGGCCGGTTCTGCAGGTCGCGCGCCGCGTTGACCGCCGCGGCGACGATCGCGGCGTCGGCGACCGCGGACTCGACGGGGCGCGGGACCCGAGACGATCAGAGCGTCCAGATGCTTGGGCTTGGCGCCTCCGTCTCCGTCGTCAGCCTTGACGGACTTGTGCAGATCGAAGCTGTAGTCGGCGAGGATCGTCCCCTCCACGAGCGCCCCCGCGACCTCGGTGCTCGCGTCATCGACCTGTGCGGTGGCCGGAACCTCCCAGCAGAGCACCCGCGTGGAGATCTCGCGCGCCCGCTCACGTGCGAGCGCGGCCGCGACGCGCGCGCGCTCGGGCGTGAAGTCCTTGCGCGCGCCGAGCCCGACCGTCAGCCAGCGCTTGCCCTCGGCGTGGGTCAGCGCGAGCGCCTTGAACGAGCGCTGCGCCTCGCCGCTTGCGAGCAGCTGCACCTCACCTCGCGCACGGCGCGTCCGCGCGGGGCTCCTCGCCGTCGAACAGCCCGACCACGATCGTGTCGGCGTCCGTATCGCTCGCGGACTGAGTGGTGGCGGATACCTGCACGGTCCCGGCACGATAACCGCCTCACAACAAATCCGCCCCCAGGCGCGGCGATCCTCACCAGGAGATGAGGATCGGTCCACTAGCATTGCCGGTCTCTCGCCTTTTTCCCAACTCCAGGAGCGTCCGCAACCAAATGCCCAAGACCGTAATCCTCGGCGCCGCCCGCACCCCCATCGGCAAGATGGGCGGCGGACTGTCCACGCTCGACGCCACCGAGCTCGGGGGCGTGGCGATCGAGGCGGCGCTGGAGCGCGCCGCAGTGGAGCCCGAGCAGGTCGAGCACGTCGTGATGGGCCAGGTGCTGCAGGCCGGTCAGGGCCAGATCCCCTCGCGCCAGGCGCAGATCAAGGCTCATATCCCCAAGGAGGTCTCCTCCGAGACGATCAACAAGGTCTGCGCCTCTGGGCTGCGCGCGTCGGTGATCATCGACCAGGCGATCCGCGCGGGCGATATGCAGGTTGGCGTCGGCGGCGGCATGGAGTCGATGTCCAAGGCCCCTTATCTGCTGCCGCAGGCACGCTTCGGCTATCGCATGGGCGACGCGAAGATGCTCGACGCGATGGTCCACGACGGGCTCACCAACCCGTTCTCCGGTAAGCAGATGTTCGTCGAGGCGACCGAGGTCTCAGACGAGCTGGAGATGACGCGCGCCGACCTCGACCGCTGGGCGCTGCGCTCGCACGAGCGCGCACTGGCGGCAATCGACGAGGGCCGTATGGCCGAGGAGACCGTCTCGGTGACGGTCAAGAGCCGTAAGGGCGACACCCTCGTCGAGGTCGACGAGGCTCCGCGCCGCGAAAGTACGCTTGAGGCACTCGCCAAGCTGCCCGGGCTGGTCGGTAAGGATGGCTCGCACACCGCCGGCAACTCGCCCGGCGTCAACGACGCCGGCGGCGCGCTGGTGCTGTCCTCGGATGAGTGGGCGAGCGCGAACGGCAAGGAGGCGCTGGCCGAGATCGTCGCTCACGCGCAGTCAGCCAACGACTTCGCCTACCTGGCCACGACGCCGGCGAGCGCGGCGAAGAAGGCGCTGGAGAAGGCTGGCCTGCAGGCAGAGGACATCGACGTGTGGGAGATCAACGAGGCATTCGCCTCGGTCACGCTCAACTCGATCCGGATGCTCGGGATCGACGAGGACCGCGTGAACGTCAACGGCGGTGCGATCGCGCTCGGTCACCCGATCGGCGCCTCCGGCGCGCGGATCCTCGGATCGCTCGTATTTGAGCTGCGCCGCCGCGGCGGCGGCCTCGGCTGCGCGGCGATCTGCTCCGGCGGCGGGCAGGGCGACGCGGTCATCCTCAAAGTCTGAACGTTGTCGCGACTGACATGAGCACGCCGGCTCCAGGAGAGGACCCAGCGGTGGACCGACAAGCCGCAAGCGGCGAGCAGGCACTGGACCTCCCATCGGGCGAGAACGGCGCCGGCCCACTCCGCGCGGCGGCGTTCTTCGACCTCGATCGCACGCTGATGGCGGGCTCCTCGGGGATCTTCTTCGCGCGCGCGGCCTTCCAGACGGGCATGATCACGCGCCGCCGCCTGGCGCGCGACGCGTACGAGAACCTGCGCTTCCGCCTGCGCGGCTCGACCGACGACCGCGCCGACCAGGTGCGCAAGCGCGTGGGGGAGATGATCGCAGATGTGCCGGTGCGGGAGCTGCAGCGGCTCTCCCCGCGCGTGCTCGCGGGCGTGCTCCCGCGGCTGTACCCGCAGATGCTCCAGCGCGCCTACGCCCATCAGGACGCGGGCAGGCTGGTGTACATCGTGACGGCCGCCTCGCAGGAGATGGCCGACCTGCTGGCGCATGTGCTCGCCTTCGACGGTGGTCTCGGCTCGCGCTCGGAGATCGTCGACGGCCACTACACGGGGCGCGCCGCCGGGCCGTTCAACTACCGCGAGGGCAAGGTGCTCTCGATGCGCGAGCTGGCCGAGCGCGAGCAGATCGACCTGGCCGCGTCCTATGCCTACTCGGACTCCGAGTCGGACCTGCCGATGCTGCGGGCGGTGGGGCACCCGGTGGTCGTCAACCCCGACCAGGATCTACGGCGCATTGCCACAGAGGAGGGCTGGGAGGTGCTGCGCTTGGATCGGCTTGGGCGTCGCCTGAAGGTGCTAGCCGCCGTGGGCGGGGCCACGGCGCTCGGTGGGCTGGGCAGGGTTGCGCGGGAGCACGTCGGTGCGCGAGCCGACCTGCGGCCTCTACAATCCCGCGCGTCCGGTCGTCCTCGTCGTAGGCCGATCCGAGGTCGCGGACGCCGCTGAGCTCGAGCGTATGCCGCCAGATCCCGCACATCGGACCCGCCAAGCTCTCCCGATCCGCCAAAGCCCAGCACGCCACCGACCAGCACGCCGCCAAACCCCGCCAAGCTCTCAGATCTCCGCCAGACCGTGTCCCCAACCTCCGTGTCCTCCGCCACCGCCCAGCCCAAGAGCAAGATCCGCGTCGTCGTGGCCAAGCCCGGCCTCGATGGGCACGACCGCGGCGCGAAGATCATCGCGCGGGCGTTGCGCGATGCGGGAATGGAGGTGATCTACACGGGCCTGCATCAGACGCCCGAGCAGATCGTGGAGACGGTGATCCAGGAGGACGCCGACGCGGTCGGGCTGTCGATCCTCTCCGGCGCCCACATGACGCTCGTGCCGCGCGTGGTGGCGCTGCTGCGCGAGCAGGGCATCGACGACGTGGTCGTGACCGTCGGCGGCACGATCCCCGCGGAGGACATTCCCGAGCTGAAGCAGCTGGGCGTGGCCGAGGTCTTCACGCCGGGCGCGCCGACCCAGGCGATCGTGGACTTCATCCGCGGCGCGATCGATGCCCGGGATCGGCACCCGCCCACCCAAGCGCCAAGTCACTGATTGACTCGTCAGTCAACCGCTGAAACGGGTAGGATTAAGCCAACTGACCCTGAAGGAGTTGCCGAAGAATGAAGATATGCGTCCTGGTGAAGGAGGTCCCGGACGCCGCCGTCGAGAAGCGGATCGATCCCTCGACGGGGCGTATGGACCGCAGCGGAGAGAAGAACCTCAACCCGTATGACACGCACGCGATCGAGGCGGCGATGCAGATCAAGGAGGGCGGCGCCGTCCCAGTCGAGGAGATCGTCGCCGTGACGATGGGCCCCGACAGCGCCGTGCGCGCGCTGCACAAGGCCGTCTCGCTCGGCGCCGACCGCTCGGTCCACCTCTCCGACCCGGCCGTCGCCGGCTCGGACGTGGCCGCCACCGGCTATGCGCTGGCGAAGACGCTGCAGCGCGAGAGCCCCGACCTGGTGCTGCTGGGCCAGCAGTCAGACGACGGCGAGTGCTACACGATCGGCGCGGTCGTGGCCGAGCACCTGAGCATGCCCTCGCTGACCCAGGTGATCAAGATGGACGTCGACTCCGAGGCGCTGCGTTGCGAGCGCCAGGCCGAGTACGGATACGACACCGTGCAGATCAAGCTGCCGGCCGTGATCTCAGTCGGCGACGCGATCAACGAGCCACGCTATCCCTCGCTGAAGGCGATCATGGGCGCCAAGAAGAAGCCCCTCGACACCGTCACCGCGGGCGACGTCCAGATCGACACGGCAAAAGTCGGCGGCGATAACTCGGCCGCCCAGTGGGTATCCGCGAAGGCGCCGCCGGCGAAGTCCGCCGGGAGAGATCATCGAGGACGAGGACACCGGCGAAACCGTCGAAAAAATCGTCGCCTGGCTCGACGAGAGGAAGCTGATCTAGATGGCAAACATCCTTGTGTACGCGCTGCACTACGACGGCGCGATCAACAAGAACTCGCTCGGCGCGGTCTCTGAGGGCGCGAAGCTCGCGGCTGAACTGGGCGGCGAGGCGCACGCGATCCTGCTCGGCGAGAACGTCCCGCAGGAGCTGGCCGCGTCGCTCGGCAAATACGGCGCGAAGAAGGTGCTCGTCGCCGAGGGGCCCGAGGGGCTCGCGCAGCCGCTGGTCGACGCGATGGCCGCGGCGATCTGGGGCGGCGGTTACTCCTACGCGCTGTTCGGCGGCGGTCTGCTCGGCTTTGAGATCGGCGCCGGCCTGGCCGCACGGCTGGAGGCGGGCGTCGCGATGGAGGTCACGGCAGTCCGCGCCGAGAACGGCGAGCTGATCGCCGAGCGCCCGATCCTGGGCGATTCGGCGATCAGCGAGATCAAATACCGCTCTGAGGTGGGCATCATCATCGGCCGCCTGAACGCGTTCGAGATCAACGAGTCCGGCGCCGGCGACGCTGCAGTTGAGCAGCTCAGCTTCGAGCTCAGCCCGCAGGCCCAGCAGGCGACGATGCTCACGCGCGGCGAACAGCGCGGCGCCGACGTCGACATCGAGGGCGCCGACATCCTCGTCGCCGGTGGCCGCGGCCTCGGCAAGGCCGAGGGCTTCCAGCTGGCCGAGGACCTGGCCGCAGCCGTTCGGCGGCAACTCCGCCGTCGCCGCGACCCGCGCGGTCGTCGACGCCGGCTGGTACCCCTACGCGGCGCAGATCGGCCAGACCGGCAAGACGGTCGCGCCGAAGCTGTACCTCGCGGCGGGCATCTCCGGCGCGATCCAGCACAAGGTCGGGATGCAGGGCTCGGAGAACATCGTCGCGATCAACAAGGACGCAAACGCGCCGATCTTCGAATTCTCCGACCTCGGGATCGTCGGCGATCTGAACAAGATCCTGCCGAAGCTCACAGAGGCAGTGAAGGCCAAGAAGGCCAGCTGAGGAATCGATTCCCACCCGCCCCGGCGGGGCGGATGCGCGAGCGAAAAGGAGCGTCAAGCGATGTCATCTCATAACGGCTCGAGCAACGGAAGGGTCATACCGGCGGCGTTCCCGCCGCCGGTGGACTCGCAGAAGGAGTTCGTCAAGCGCGGCCTCGACGCCGAGGACGAGCTGATCGAGGTCGGCGTCGCGATCGTCGGCGGCGGCACTGCGGGCCTGGCCTGCGCCAACCGCCTGCTGCAGCTGCTGGCCGACGATCCGGAGACGATGGAGCGCCTCGGCGAAGTGCCGGTCGCGGTGATCGAGAAGGCGAAGACCTGCGGCGGGCACAACCTCTCCGGCGCGGTCATGCGCCCCGGACCGCTGCAAGAGCTGTTTCCCGACATGACCCGCGAGCAGTGGCGCGAGGAGGGCTTCGCGTTCGGCGAGGTCAAGAAGGAGTCGGTGTACATGCTCACCGGCCCGAAGACCAAGCTCCCGGTCCCGATCCCGGCAGTGCCGAACTTCAAGAACCACGGCAACGAGGTGGTCTCGGTCTCCGCGCTCGCTCGCTTCCAGCAGCGCCAGGCCGAGGAGGGCGGGGCCTACGTCCTCACCGAGACCTCGGCGACCCAGCTGATCGTCAAGGACGGCAAGGTGCTCGGCGTGCGCTCGGGCGACAAGGGCCGCGGCAAGGACGGTGAGCCGCTCGGCAACTTCGAGCCGGGGACCGACATCAAGGCGCGTGCCACCGTGCTCGCGGAGGGCTGCTGGGGTCATCTCACCGGCGCCGCGATCAAGGAGTTCGACCTCGCCGAGGGCCGCGAGCCGCAGGTCTGGGAGCTCGGCGTCAAGGAGGTGTGGAAGGTCAAAAAGCCACTCGACCGGGTGATCCACACGTTCGTGCAGCCGTGGCCGCTGAAGGTCGCGGCCAAGTACGGACAGCTCGGCGGCACCTGGATCTACCCGATGAAGGACGAGAAGACAGGCGAGGACCTCGTCTCGATCGGGTTCGTCGTCGACCTCAATTATCGCGACGCGACGACCTCGGCCCACGACCTGCTGCAGACGTTCAAGACGCATCCGCTCGTCAAGGGCATCCTCGAGGGCGGCGAGCGAATCGCGTGGGGCGCCAAGGCGCTCCCCGGTGGTGGCTACTGGTCGATGCCGAAGCTGTCGATGCCCGGCGCGGTGCTCGTTGGCGACTCCGGCGGGATGGTGGACACGGCGGCGCTGAAGGGCATCCACCACTGCATCAAGTCGGGGATGCTGGCGGCCGAGTCGATTTACGCGGCGCTCAAGCGCGGTAGCTCAGACCTGTCCGACTACGAGGAGGCGGTCGAGCAATCCACGATCGGCACCGAGCTCTACCAGGTGCGCAACACGCAGACAGGCATTCCAGAAGGGTTTCCTGCTCGGCAGCCTGCTGGCGGGTCCGTCGATCATCTCGAAGGGCAAGGTCCCCCCGGGTCGGCAGGAGTGGCATCGCGATGACGCCGAGCCGATGTTCGTCGGCGACACGAAGGAGCGCTACCCCAAGCCCGACGGCAAATACACCTTCGACAAGCTCTCTTCGGTCTTCATCACCGGCAATGCCACCCGCGACGACGCGCCGAACCACATCCGCATTCAGAAGCACGTCCCGCGCGAGATCGCCGAAACCTGGAAGTGGATGTGTCCGGCGGGTGTCTACGAGATCCCCGAGGATGCACCCGCGCGAGGGTGATGTGGACGTGATCGTCAACTACACCAACTGCGTCCAGTGCGGCGCGATCACCGCCAAGGGCGGGCGCTTGACGGTACCCGAGGGCGGCGACGGCCCCCTCTACCAAATCCTCTGAGCGCCATCGACACGGCGCTGGCCGATCCCGGACGATCGGTCTGCGTCCTCGATCGCTCGTGTGCGTTGCACACTTCGCTCACTGCGTCCTTGACCTGCTTGGTCGATGACGCTCAGTAGCTTGTGGAGTCAATCGGCTAGGTTCTATCAGTGGTATCTGCACTTTGTGCGCAACATTGTGCGGGTTGGGTGTGTTAGGGGGAGGCTATGCAAATACCCCGCACTTCACCGGCCGCCGCAGGCCTGGCGACCCGTTTGCTGCTCTGCGCGCTCGTCTGTGTGCTGATGCTGATGTGTGTGACACAGGCGATGGGCGCGACGGACCAGACGGGCGGATCCACGCAGACGGGCCAGGCCGGCGCTCCGGACAGCATCCCGGCAGTCTCGGTCACGCTCGAACAGTGTGTGAGTGCGGGCGAACAGGCCGAACGCTCCGCCACCTTTTCCGGCGAAATGACGGCGATCACGGGTGCCGCGCGGATGGCGATGCGGATCGAAGTGCAAGAGCGGATGCCCGGCGAAGAACTCTTCCACACAGTCAGCGCTCCAGGGCTTGGCGTGTGGCGCGGATCGGATCCGGGAGTGAAGATCTACAAGTACGTCAGGCAGGTCACCAACCTCTCCTCGCCGGCGATCTACCGGGCGCTTGTGCGCTTCCACTGGCTGGACGAGGAGGGCCATGTGATCAGGCGCGCCGAACGGCGCACGCCAAAATGCGAACAGCCGACTCCCGCCCTCACGCCGACGCCGCCGAGCGGCTCGTCGTCGCTAGAATGATCGGACGATGAAGACGAAGATACATCCGAGCTACGCCGAGGCGCATGTGCGCTGCACGTGTGGCAACGAGTTCACCACACGCGCGACCCGTGACGAGCTGCACGTCGAGGTGTGCTCCAACTGTCATCCGTTCTACACGGGCAAACAGAAGTTGATGGACACGGGCGGGCGCGTCGAGCGTTTCCAGCGCAGGATGGCCAAAGGCCGCCAGCTGGACGCCCGCAAGGGCGGCGCCCAGACTCGGTCCTCCAAGTAGGCCGATGCCCGCGCCGTTGGCCGCCGGCTCGTCCGTGGCGGATCGCAACGGCGCCGCCGACCCGTCCGTCGGCGGATCTGAGCTCGGGCAGCCGACGATGCCGGCCGAGCTGGAGATCGAGCGGGACGGCGACAGCGAGCTGAACGCCCAGCGCGACGCCCCCGTGGGCGGGCAGGCGGTGCTCGAGGGAGTGATGATGCGCGGCGTCGCACACTGGGCGGTGGCGGTGCGCAAGCCAACTCCCGAGCAGCTCGTAGAAGACCAGGGCGGACACGAGGGCGAAGACCAGCACGGAGACCAGCGCGGAGAAGACCGAAGGGTCCGCCCCTCGATTCAGCCCGTGCTTGGCGAGATCGAGGTCTCGACCTTCCCGCTGGACTCGGCCATGAGGCGCCACCGCCTGCTGCGCCTGCCGATCGTGCGGGGGGTGGTGGCGCTGGGGGGGTCGATGGCGATCGGGTTCCGGGCGCTCGAGATATCGGCCAACGCGCAGCTGCCGCCCGCTGAGGGAGACGGGCAGGAGCAGGGCCAGGAGATCTCGGGCGGCGTGTGGGCGGGGACGGTCGTCGTGGCGCTCGTGTTCGCGATCGTCCTGTTCTTTCTGATCCCGGTCGGGTTGACGAGCCTGATCAAGGGCCAGCTGCACAGCTCCGTCCTGTTCTGGGTCATCGAGGGGATCGTCAGGACGGCGATCTTCCTCGGCTACATGCTGGCGCTCTCGCGGCTGCGCGACCTGCGGCGCGTGTTCGAGTACCACGGCGCTGAGCACAAGACGATCTCCTGCTTCGAGGCCGGCCTGCCGCTCACGCCCACCAACGCCAAGCGCTTCTCGCGTCTACACCCTCGCTGTGGTACGAGCTTCCTGCTGGTGGTGATGATCGTCGCGATTTTCGTGTTCGCGCCGATCGGGCTGCCCGCCTGGTACTGGCTGGTGGCCACGCGCATCCTCGGCGTCCCGGTGATCGCCGGCATCTCCTTCGAGCTGATCAAGTTCGCCGGGCGCAACCGCCGCCGCCGCTGGGTGCAGGTCGTGATGTGGCCGGGGCTGAAGCTGCAATTGCTGACGACGCGCGAGCCTGATCTCGATCAGCTCGCGGTGGCGATCGCGGCACTGGAGGCGGTGCTCGTGCTGGAGACGCCGGGGGAGCTCTCAGCGGCAGACCTGATGGGCGTCGAGGTCGTGGCCTAGCGGGCAGGGTCGATGCTGGGCCCGACGGCCCGCGCCTAGACTGCTCTGCATGATCGAGGACCTGGTCGCGCAGATCGAGAGCCGCTTCGCCGAGCTCGGCGAGCAGCTGACCGACGCCGAGGTGATCTCCGACCGCGAACGCTACGCCGAGGTCGGCCGCGCCTACAGCCAGCTCGAGCCCGCGGCCAAGCTGGCGGCTCAGTGGCGCCGCGCCCAGGACGATGCCGCGGGGGCCGAAGAGATGCTCCAGGAGGACGGCGAGGACCCGGAGGTGCGCGTCGAGCTGACCGAGGCGCGCGAGCGGATCGAGCGGCTGGAGGAGGAGATCCGCCTGGCAATGGTGCAGCGCGACCCCAACGACGATAAGAACGTGATCGTCGAGATCCAGGGCGGGGCTGGCGGCGACGAGGCGGGGCTGTGGGCGCGGGACCTGTACCGGATGCTGAGTAAGTACGCCGAGCGGCGCGGGCTGCAAACCGAGCCGCTGGACGTGAGCGAGGGGAAGTACACGTTCGCCGTCAAAGGCGAGGGCGCCTACTCGATCTTCAAGTTCGAGGGAGGCACCCACCGTGTGCAGCGGGTGCCTCAGACCGAGTCCCAGGGCCGCATCCACACCTCCACGGCGACCGTCGCGGTGCTGCCGGAGGCTGAGGAGGTCGACATCGAGGTCAACCCAAACGAGCTGCAGATCGACGTCTACCGTTCCTCTGGTCCGGGTGGCCAGTCCGTCAACACGACCGACTCGGCAGTGCGGATCACGCACAAGCCGTCAGGGATCGTGGTGTCGATGCAGGACGAGAAGTCCCAGCTGCAGAATCGCGAGCGCGCGATGCGCGTGCTGCGCGCGCGGCTGTACGAGCGCGCGCTGGCCGAGCAGCAGGCCGAGCTGGCGGCGGACCGTCGCTCGCAGGTCGGGACGGGCGATCGCGCGGAGAAGATCCGCACCTACAACTACGGCGAGCGGCGCGTGACCGACCACCGCACGAAGCTCACCGTGCACAACCTCGACCAGGTGCTCGAAGGGGAGCTCGACGAGCTGACCGCGTCGCTGCAGTCCGACGAGAAGCGCCGCGGCCTGGAGGCGCAGGCGGCGACTTGAGGCGCTGGCGGGGCTTAAGCCCGTTCGGCTCTCTCGGCGCTAACTGCTCAAGCGGCCCATCTTGTCACATCCCTGTGTGGTCTGGACCTTCGTCACATCCCTGCCCATGTCTCTTGGCACCGCCGAGCGCGACGCGCTCGACGGCGCGATCACCGCGATCACGGCGGCCGGGTGCGAAACCCCACGCCTGGATGCCGAGCTGCTGCTCGCCGACGCTGCTTGGCGTCTCGCGCGAGCGGCTCGTCGTCGACCGCGACCTGGTCATCGAAGGACCGGCCGTCAGGGTCTTCCAGAATGCGGTCCGCCGCCGCGCGGTACAACGCGAGCCGGTTGCCTACATCCTCGGGCGCAGGGGCTTTCGCGGGCTCGAGGTGGCCGTCGACCCGCGCGCGCTGATCCCGCGCCCGGAGACCGAGCTGCTCGTCGAAGTGGGGCTCGGCCTGCCGCGCGGGGCGCGGGTGCTCGACGTGGGCACGGGCAGCGGCGCCGTCGCGCTCGCGCTGAAGGACGAGCGCCCGGACCTGCATGTCTCGGGCAGCGACCTCAGCGAGGACGCGCTCGCGCTCGCGCGCGCCAACGGCGAGCGGCTCGGCCTGCCGGTCTCGTGGCTGCGGGCGGATTTGCTGACTGGCGTGCCCGACGAGTTCGACGCGATCCTCTCCAATCCGCCCTACGTCGCCGAGTCCGCTCGCACCTCGCTCGCTCCCGAGATCCTCCGCCACGAGCCGCCCGAGGCCCTGTTCGCCGGACTGGACGGGCTGGTGGTGATCCGTGCGCTGCTCACTCAGGTGGCAGGGCGTGGGCGGGTGAAGACAGTGGCACTCGAGGTCGGCGCCGGGCAGGCTGCCGCCGTGGGGGAACTGATGCGTGCCGCCGGCTTTACCGAGGTGCGGTCTGAGCGCGATCTGGCGGGGATCGAGCGCGTGGTCGTGGGGGAGCGGTGAGAGTGGTGGTGCGGGCTATGCCGCACGGCGAGGCGATCCGGGCAGCCCCGCGGGGCGATCGCGGGAGAACGCGGTGACCGCGCCCGCGGTTCTCGGCGTCGAGGATGCGCGGCGTCTCGAGGAGTGCCTCTCCTCAGGCGGGGTGGCGGTGTTCCCGGCCGACACCGTCTACGGGCTCTGCTGCGACCCCGAGGACGAGCGGGCGGTGCGCCGGCTCTACGAGCTCAAGGGCCGCCCCGCCGAGCGCCCGGCGGCGGTCATGTTCTTCGCGCCCGCGCGACTGTTCGCCGCGTTGCCGGATCTCGGAGACCGCGAGCGGGCCGCGCTGGGAGCGCTGCTGCCCGGCCCCATCACCCTGTTGCTGGGAAACTCCGCCCGCCGCTTCCCGCTCGCGGGTGGCCCGGGAGAGGGCGGCGCCGAGACGCTCGGGGTGCGCGTCCCCGCTTGGACTGCCCCGCTGGCAGCGCTGGCCACAGTGAGTGTTCCGGTGCTCCAGTCGAGTGCCAATCTCTCCGGCGAGCCCGACGCGCGATGTCTTGCGGACGTCCCGCCGTCGATTCGCGCCGGGGCCGATCTTGTGATCGACGGCGGCGAGCTGCCGGGCATCGCCTCGACGGTTCTCGACCTGCGCCAGTACGCGCAGAGCGGTGACTGGAGCGTCGTGCGAGGGGGACCATTGACGCGCGAGGATGTAGAGCGGATCCTCGCCTCCTGCTAGCCTCGTAGATCGCTACCGCGACTGGCGCCAGAGGTGGAATCGACCACCGGGAAGCGACTAGCGAACACGCCGCGCGCCTGGGCACAGAGATCACTGTCCACTTCTGAGGAGCGCGCGTGTCCGAGCTGAGCCACGACTACTTCAACCGTCCCCTCGCTGAGGTCGACCCCGAGGTCGCGGCCGCGCTGCGCGGAGAGCTCGCGCGGCAAAAGGACACACTGGAGATGATCGCCTCGGAGAACTTCGTCCCGCGCGCGGTGCTCGAATGTCAGGGCAGCGTGCTCACGAACAAGTACGCCGAGGGCTATCCCGGACGGCGCTACTACGGCGGCTGCGAGTGGGTCGACATCTCCGAGCAGTTGGCGATCGATCGCGCTAAGGAGCTGTTCGGCGCCGAGCACGCGAACGTCCAGCCGCACGCCGGCGCGCAGGCCAACACCGCCGTCTACCACGCGCTGCTCACGCCCGGGGACACGATCATGGGTCTGTCGCTCGCGCACGGCGGGCATCTCTCGCACGGCATGAAGATCAACGTCTCCGGGCGGCTGTACGAGATCGCGCCCTACGAGGTCGATCGCGAATCGAGTCTGATCGACATGGACGAGGTCGCTCGGATCGCGCGCGAGCGGCGTCCGAAGCTGTTGCTTGCCGGCTGGTCGGCTTATCCACGGCAGCTCGACTTTGCGCGCTTCCGCGAGATCGCCGACGAGATCGGGGCGCTCTTGATGGTCGACATGGCGCACTTCGCCGGCCTCGTCGCCGCGGGCCTGCACCCCAACCCCGTCGAGTTCGGCGCCGACGTCGTCACGACGACGACCCACAAGACGCTCGGCGGTCCGCGCGCGGGGATCATCCTCTGCAAGGAGGAGTTTTCAAAAAAGATCGACTCCGCCGTGTTCCCCGGCCAGCAGGGGGGACCGCTCGAGCACGTGATCGCGGCCAAGGCCGTCGCGCTGCAGATCGCCAAATCAGAGCTGTTCGCCGAGCGCCAGCGCCGCACCGTCGAGGGCGCGAAGCTCGTGGCCGAGCAGCTTATGCAGGCCGGTCACGGTGTCGACGTGCTCACCGGGGGCACCGACGTGCACCTCGCGCTCGTCGACCTGCGCGCGCTGCGGCCTGAGTGCAGCGGCAAACAGGCCGAGGACCGGCTGCACGAGATCGGGATCACCGTCAACCGCAACGCCATTCCCTTCGACCCGCGCCCCCCGATGGAGGCATCCGGCCTGCGCATCGGCACACCGGCCCTGGCCACCAGGGGCCTGCAGCGCGAGGACTTCGAAGAGGTCGGCCAGATCATCGCTCAGGCGCTGCTCACGGAGGACTTCGCCCGAGACGAGGGCGAGCTGTCCGGGCGGGTGCAGGCGATCGTGGAGCGCTACCCGCTGTACGAGTCGCTTCCCGGATAGCGTCGCTGGCGCGGTTGCGCCTCGCGTACGACCCCCGTCCCTGCGATGCTGTGAAACGTCGATGCGCAACCCGACCGAGCTCGACGCGCTGTACGCCTTCCTGGTGGCCGCCGTCGTCACCGCGCTGCTGACGCCGCTGACGATGCGATTCGCGCGGGCCGTCGGCGCGATCGACGAGCCGCGCGAGCGGGGCCTGTCCGAGCGCCCGACACCGCTGCTCGGCGGACTGGCGGTCTTTGCCGGCGTGCTGGTCGCAGCGCTGATCTGGCTGCCGGCGGGCTATGGCGAAGCCCACCAGCTGTGGCACGGCGTGCTGCTCGCGGCCGCGCTGATCACGCTCGTGGGCGCACTCGACGACCGCTTCGACCTGCCGCCGGTGGTCAAGCTGGTCGGGCAGATCGCCGCGGCGGTGATCGTCGTGCACTTCGGGGTGGCGGTGAAGGTGATCACGCTGCCGTTCGTCGGCAAACTGCACTTCCCCAACGCCGGCGTGACCAACGCGGGGCCGGTGCTGACGGTGATCGGCCTGGTGGCGATGATGAACGTCGTCAACTTCTCCGACGGCGTCGACGGCCTGGCGGCGGGCGTGTGCGTGATCATCGCGGTGGCGCTGGCGGTGATCGCCTTCGACCTGAACCGCGCACAGCCGGGCGTGCTGGCGGCGCTGACGGCCGGCGCGGCGCTCGGCTTCCTGCTCTACAACTTTCCGCCCGCGTCGAGTTTCATGGGCGACTGTGGCGCGAACCTGCTCGGCCTGTTGATGGGCGTGATCACGGTCGAGGCGGCGGTCAAGACGACGGCTGTGGTCTCCTTCGTGCTGCCTTTGATCCTGCTGGCGATCCCCTTCCTCGACACGACCTTCGTCGTGCTCAAGCGCTTGAAGTACCGCCAGCCGATCTATCAATCCGATAGTGAGCACTTCCACCACCGGATGGCCCGCATCGGCTTCTCCTCGAGGCGCACGATCGCCTACCTGTACGCCTGGACGCTGATGCTCGCCGGCCTCGCGCTCGCCCTGCGCTTCGTCCCCTACTCAGATCACCACGGCCAGCTGCACACCGGCTGGACGTTGGTGATGATCGCGCTCGGGCTGCTCGTGGCAGCCGCCAGCGTCTACCTCGTGTACGTCCTCGAGATCCTCAAGTTCCGGCGTCTGGATGCCTCGCGCCTGCGGCGACTGCGCCCGGATGCGTCATCGGCCGAAATCGATCGTGACGTCGCCAGGGACCTGGAGACCGGTGAGATCGATGCGCGCTCGGCGCAGGTGGACCCCGCCTCCGGGAACGCAGTCTTTCCGCGTGTGGCAGGTGACGTGTCGGGGGCTGAGCAAGCCGCCCGCGAGCGGCAGGTGGATCAGCAGCGCGTAGGCACAGAAGACGAGCGTGGCGGCGCGCAGGCGCCGATCGCCAGTGACCGCGGCTAACGGCAGCGGCCAGATCGCATACCAGGGGAGCAGCCAGGCGGTGGACAGCAGCAGCGCGAGCGTGCTCCAGCCGGCCGCCACGCGCCAGTCGGCCCCGCGCAGGGTGCGCCACAGGGCGTATGCGAGGACCACCACGAACCCCGCGACGAAGCAGTGGCGCCACCAGCTCGGCGTGCCTCCCAGCCCCAGCAGGCGTGCGGTCTCGGCGGGGATGCTGTGGGTGGCCACCAGCTGTTGCTGCTCGCTCACCGCGCTGAGGAAGCCGAACGCGTGCGAACCGAAACCGATCAGCCCAACGGCTGCGAGCAGCGCCAGGCTCAGCCCGGCGCCGGCCGCCACGCGCAGGCGCTCACGTTTGCGGGACCCGTCCCCGCCCGCCCCGAGCACGAGGAACGCCAGCGCCAAGCCGGCGGTGACCTTGATCCCGATCCCCGCGACCAGCGCGGCTGCGCCGGCACGGAAGCGCGGGTTGGCGCCCGCGGTGAACAGCAGCGCGGCGGCGAGCGCCAGCAACTGGAGCGTGTCGTTGTGGGCGCCGCCGACGGCCAGCACGAGCAGCACGGGGTTCAGGCCCACGAAGGCGACGGCAAAGCGCGGCGAGTGGCCGAGCCTGGTGGCCGCCCGCGCGACCAGCGCCACCGCGCCGAGGCTCGAGGCGACCGCGAGCACCTTCAACGCCCACAACCCGCCGGCGAGCCCGAGCGGTGCGATCGCGTAGCTTGCGAGCGTGAACAGCGGGCCGTAGGGAGAGTGCTGGTGGGGCCAGCCCAGGAACGAATACACGGGGTCGGTGGGCGCCTGCGCTGCGACGTGCGTGTAGGGGTCCAGGCTGTGCAGGGCGCCCAGACGGGCGAAGCCGAGGTAGCCGAACACGTCCTGAGAGATCAGCGGTGGGCCCAGCAGCAGGATCACGTGCGCGGCCACAACCGCCACCACAAGCGCGCGCCCGGACAGCGTGCGCGCGGCGAGCAGAACCGCCAGGTAACTCGCGGCCATGATCAGCGTGAGCGTCTGGAAGCGATCCGGAGTGATGCCCACCCCGAAGCCCTCAAAAGGGCCCGCGAGCCAGCCAGGCCAGCCGCCGCTGCGGGCGGGGACGTACAGCGAGGGGCGCGTCGCTGCGCCCGCCGCGATCAGAAAGACACTGCTCAGCACGCCCAGCAGGCCGAGCGCGCCAAGCGCCCGCAGCGCGCCCGCCGGTATCCGCCCGCCGGTCTCATGCACTGTGTCTCTGGGCGCCCGTCCGGCAACCCGAACGCTAGCTATGGGGGTCGTGACCTGTATGGGCTCATTGTTACGTCTACCCAACGTGCAAGGGTTTGGCGCTCCCTAGTACCCTGTACTTGCGCTCACGTCCGCCGGGGGGCATCCGGCTGTGGACGTTTGACTGGAGCCGCAACGCCGGCTCACCGATATGCAACGTCGCTACCGCAAACCCACAGACCGGGTGCCCGGACCGCGCCGGGTCCTGATCCTGTCAGCCGACGTGGGCGAGGGTCATGCCGCCGCCGCGCGGGCGCTGGCCGGCCAGATCGAGAGCTCGCCCGAGCAGGTGCAGGTCACGATCATCGACGGCCTCGCCGCGATGGGGCGGGTGCTGCGCCCTGTGGTCGAGGACGGCTATCGCGTGCAGCTGCGCCTGATGCCGTGGACGTACACGCTCGTGTACTGGCTACTCGAGCACGTGGCACCGATCCGCTGGTTGGCGCGCCGGCTGCTGTGGTTCTTGGGCTCTCGCCCGCTGGCACGGCGCATCGCCGAGCATGACCCCGACGTGATCGTGTCGACCTACCCGGCCGTGACGGTCGTACTGGCGCGGCTGCGGCGCACCAAAGTCGTGGACTGTCCCACGGTGGCGACGATCACCGACCTCACGGGCCTGTTCTTCTGGGCGCAGCCAGGGATCGACATGCATTTGGTGATGTACGGCGAGTCGATGTCCTCGGTCGAGCGCATCGCCGGGGAAGGCAGCGTGCGCTTGGTGCGCCCGCTGATATCCGCTGATTTCCTCGGCCCGCGTTGCCCGCTGCAGGCTCGTCGCGCGCTGGGCCTGCCCGAGGAGGGCCGCATGGTGGTCGTCTCCGGCGGAGGCTGGGGAGTGGGGGATATCGAGGGAGCCGTGCGTGAGCTCAGCGGCATGGGAGAAGTGAGCAGCATCGTCTGCCTGGCGGGACGCAATGAGGAGCTCGAGGGCAGGCTGAGGGGCGCTTTTGCGCAGGAGCCGGATGTGCACGTGTACGGGTTTACCGACAAGATGCCGCAGCTGCTGGCGGCCGCCGACGTGCTCGTGCACTCCACCGGCGGCGTCACCTGTCTGGAGGCGAAGGCCGCGGGCACCCCGGTCGTCTCCTACGGGCTGCCAGTCGGTCACGCGCGCTTGAACACGCGCGCGATGGCGACGCTCGAGTTGCTGCGGCTGGCCAACACCACTGACGAGCTGCGTGAACACGTGCAGGCGAGCTTCGATGAGGCCGGCGCCGCTAAATCGGATCCTGCCCACACCTCCGTCCGCCCCGCCGGGGAGGGCTCTCTAGAGGAGCTGCTGGTTAGCGATAGCCGTAGCCCCCGAACACAGGCGCAGGGACACTCGGCGATCGGACTCGCGACGGTGGTCACCCATACCGAGCCCGGAGCGCGCGCCGCCCACGAGGAGCCTGCCGCGGTCGATCTCGTGCTCGGCGCGCCGCGGCGAGTGCGCTCGATCCCCTTGTGGCGGCTACGGCTGGTGGCGTTTGCCACCCCGTTTATGCTGCTGCTGACCGTCGGCGCGTGGACGCTGTCAACCGATGAGGTGACCGCCTTGGCGAGCGCCCTGCTGCACGTCCACCCGCTCACCCAGGTGCGTACCGACCAGCCCGACGTGGGCATCATCGTACGCGCGCCGGCGCGCGATGTGACGCTCGTGGCAGCCGAGCTGGCCGGCCGTGGCATCCACGCCTCCTTCGCGGATGACGGAGGCGTGCCCGCGCGCGCGACGATCTCAAGCCTGCACGCGCTGGGCGACGAGATGCTGCCGGAAGTCGGGCCGGGCTCGGCCCTGCTGCGTTGGGTGCGTACCCGTGGCAAGCTGCGCTCGCAGGCGCATGCTCTGGGGTTGCATCACCACTTCTATTTCCTGCAGCCCCCCGGCGGGCTGACGGTCGGTCAGCTGGTGCTGGCCCGTACCACGGGCGCGATTCCAGTGAAGGGCGCGCTGCGCTTGAACGCCACTGGCGCTTTGCCTCAGCGTCGCTCCCGGGCCGGCGAAGTACTGGTGGTGACGCTCGACGGGTCGACCTCCTCGGTGCTCGGACTCGAGCGGATCGTCTCCTGGCTGGGGGCAGAGCGGCTGGGCGCCGAGCCGCTCGGCTCACTCACGCGCTCGCCTTCCATCAGGGCGAGCAGGAGCGGCGAGCGTGCCAGCGCGGCCGCCCCGACCACGAGCACCACCAGCGAGATCACGAGCGGCACCCCGCCAAATGGGGTCGTGCTGAAGTTTTCGTCGAGCAGCAGTGGTGCGAGCACTATCGGGATGGCCGTCTGAGTTACGAACACGACCGGCGCGACTTGGATCGCCGGACGCATCTGCAGGGAGCTCATCTCGCTCAGCGCGGCCACCGCAGAGGCGCCGGCTGTTGCCAGCGCCCAGATGGCCGCGAGCGCGAGGTTCCCGTGTGAGAGGTCATCAGAGGCGAGCTTCGTAGCAACACCGCTCCACGCGAACCCGAGGCCCGCTCCGATCATCGTCAACGACGCGGCCGGCCGGCGTACGAGGTTGACTGCATAAGGGATCAACGTCAGCAGCCCGAGTCCGACAAGTACGAGCGTGACGGTTGCGTTATTGGTGTGCGTCGTCGAGCGCGCTGGCGCCGTCAGCGCTGTGCCCGCCACGCCGAGCACGATCGCGCACATGGCGAGGTACTCGCGCCGCCCGGCGTGCTCGCCGAGCATCCTTTGGCCGAAGAACAGCAGGACGAGCAGGCCTACCGCCAGCGTTGGCTGGACGACCACGAGTGGCGCCAGCAGCAGCGCCACCACTTGCAGCGGCCAGCCGAGCATCGATAGCCCCGTCCCCGCCAGCCAGCGCGCACGCCTCAGCAAGTTGAGGGCGAGCGCGGGATGCAGGTGCTCGGAGTGCGGGGTCCGCTTGGCGTCCATCGCCTGCAGTGCGACCCCTAGGCTGTAGAGCACCGATGCTCCGACCGCTGCCACGATTCCCAGGATGAGATCGACCATGCGCCCCTCCGATCATCGCAGCCCTGGGTCTCCGGCATCCGGGTCTCCGACACCCGTTGCTCTGGGGGTGTGCGCCGGTGTGGCGATGGCAAGCTATCTGGGGGCTGCGCTCGCCGGGCCATGGCCCGCTCACTTCCCGCGCTCGCCGGCGCCGATCTGGCCCGGGCTGCGCCGGGCGCTGGGAGTCGAGGATCGGACGGCGAGCGGACGCGGCTATGCCCTTACCTTCGATGACGGGCCGCACTGCGACGGCACCCCGGCGGCGCTCGAGATCCTCGCCGGAGCGGGCGCGCAGGCGACCTTCTTCCTCGTCGGGGAGCAGGTACGGCGCGCCCCCGCGCTCGCTCGGGAGATGCTCGCGGCCGGTCACGAAATCGGCCTGCACTGCGACCGCCACCGTAACCTCCTGCGCCTCGCGCCGTGGCAGGTGCGCGAGGACATCGCCCGGGCGCTCTCGAGCATCGAGGACGCCACCGGACATTCCCCGACGCTCTACCGCCCGCCCTACGGCGTGCTCAACGCAGCGGCTCTGCGACTGGCCCGCGGACGTGGCTGGCGGACGCTGATGTGGACCCAATGGGGTCGCGACTGGGAGGCGCGCGCCACGCCTGAGTCGATCGCCGCGCGTGTCACCGATGGCGTCGAGGATGGCTCGGTGCTGCTGCTCCACGACGCCGACGACTACTCCGCGCCGGGCTCCTGGCGGCACACCGTCGCGGCGCTGCCCTTGGTCCTCGATGTGTTGGCCGAGCGTGGGCTGCAACCGGTGGCGCCCTGATCTCTGTGACCGGGGTGTGACGCAACCGTGGCCTAGTTGTGCCCAGAAGGTAAAGACCGGCCGGGGGAGTGTCCCACAAAAGAAACTGCGTCTGACTATGGTGCTACGCACTTTAAAAAGTGCAACATAGAACGCGCCGCCTTTAGAAAGCGCTCTCCCACGTGCTCCCCGACCTTCTGGGGCGCCGGATAACATCGAACGCTTGTCCAGCAGCGTTCTCACGCCCGGCGGGGTTGCGACCGAGACGGGCAGCGGCTCGACCGCGACCCCCGGCACCGCAACCCCTGGCGCCGCGCTCGCCGTGCAGCCGCGGGCGACCCGCTCACCGTGGTGGATCGAGGTCGGCGTGATCGTATGGCTGTGCTGGGTGTACGACGCGATCAACAACCTCGCCCCGATCCGCCAGCACACCGCCGTGAGCCACGCCCTCAGCGTGCTGCGCCTGGAGCGGACGCTCCACCTGGACCCTGAGCTGACGCTGAACCGCTGGCTGGCCGGACACCACACGCTCGGGCTGATCTCCTCCGACTATTACGACAACGCGCACTTCATTGTCACGCTCGGCCTGCTGGGATACCTCTGGTGGCGACGCGCGGACATCTACAGGCCGCTGCGCAACTCGCTGGTGGCGATCAACGTGTTCGGGTTCCTGGTGTTCTGGCTGTATCCGGTGGCGCCGCCACGCATGCTCGTGGGAGACGGATTCAGCGATGTCGTCGCCTCGACGCACGCGTTCGGCTCGTGGCATACCGGCGCGCTTGCCTCGGCCGCCAATCAGCTGGCGGCGATGCCCTCGCTGCACATGGCCTGGGCCGCGTGGTGCTCGCTCGCGGTGTGGCGCATCTCGACGCGCCGCTGGGCGCGTGGCCTGGCGCTGCTCTATCCGTGCATCACGTGCTTCGCGGTGCTCGCCACTGGCAACCACTATCTGGCTGACGTCGTGGCGGGTCTGGTGACGACGGTCCTGGCGGTGGCGCTGACCGGGGATCGTGCCCGTAGCGCATGTCACAAACTTGTTACGAAGTACGAGACCAGGTAGACTACGCGAGCCGCCGCAGACAGTTGAGGGATTGCCTCGACGGTTCCGTCCGCAAGACAGCGGGCGGACTTTCTCGTCTGTAGGGTGGCTCTACGCCGATGCAAGACTTGGATGCCAACGGGGATCTCACTCGCCTGCCCGGTGCTGGGCCGGGAGGCCTACTCGACCTTGCAGACGCCCGCCGGGTGATCCTGCGGTATCTCGATGTCGTGCTCGTCGTCCTCGCCACGCCTGTGGCGCTGGCGCTGGGAGCCCCTGTCGTGGGCGTCGTCGTGAGCGCTGCCGCGTGGCTGATGCAGCGGGTGCTCGCCCGCGCCGGTGAACGCTGGATTGCCGGTCGGGGGGACGACGCCCGCTTCGGCCTCAACCTGGTCGATGGGTTCGGGCGCATCTGGCTGCTCGCCGGAGCGATCGTGCTCGCCGCCGTCATCGGTGGACGCCGTGACGGTCTGACCGCGGCGCTGCTGATCTTCGCTGCCTACTCGGTCGCGTTCGCTATGCGTCTGGTCAGCGGTCGATCGCAAGGAGAGCTCAAGCGATGAGCGCCGCGGCAGCATCTCTGCCCGCAGGAGCGCCTGCTCCCCAGCAGGGGATGAGCCAGCTCAAGAAGATCCTCTACTCGGTCTCGGGCGCCTGGATCGGCGGGATCGTCCTGTTCATCATCCTGTTCGGCTTCAAGTCGCACAAGGCGCCGGCCGTCGCCAGCAGCGTCTTCTCCCCGACCGACGAGTTCAAACTCGACACCTGGTTCAAGCTCGGCCCGATCGCGTTCAACAAGGGTGTTCTGTATCTGCTGATCGCGGCCGCCATCACGATCGGGGTGATGCTCTATATCGCCAAGCGTCTGCAGCAGCGCCCCGGTCGCCTCCAGGTGGCGGTCGAGGCGTTCTACAGCTTCACCCGTGGCATGTCGAAAGAAAACCTCGACGAGGACATGCAGCGCAAGTACTTCCCGCTGATCGCCACGATCTTCGTGTTCATCCTCGTCACCAACCTGATCGGCTACATCCCGCTGCCGATCAACAGCGGCGAGTCGTTCAAGCTGTTCGGTGCGAACATCCCGTCGTTTCAGATCTTTGCGGCCGACACGAACGTCGCCTTCCCGCTGATCCTCGCGCTCGGCGTGTTCGTCCTGTTCACCTACGAGGGGGTCAGGCACCACGGCCCGATCGGATACCTCAAAAGCCTGATGCCGGGCGGCGTCAAAGGCCCGATCGTGGGCCTGATCTTCCCGATCGAGATCCTCTCCAACTTCCTGCGCCTGATCTCGCTGACGGTCCGGCTGTGGGCGAACCTGCTCGCCGGCCACATGCTGATCGCGTTCATGGGCGGCGAGCTCGGTGTGCTCGTCGGGGATCAGTGGGTCCAATGGTTCCTGCTGCCGTTCGGGATCGCGATCTACCTGTTCGAGGCCGTGCTGATCGCCGGCCTGCAGGCCTTCATCTTTTCCATCTTGACCGCCATCTACCTCGGCGGAGCGGTCGAAAGTCACTAACAAACAAGGAGCTATCGAGCGATGCAGTTTCTACACCTGTTGAGTGCGATCCACCCGCTGCTGGGTGTCGCGGAACCGATCATCAAGCAGAGCCAGGATGCCGGTCGCGCGATCGCGCTGGGCGTCGGAGCCGGTGGCGGCGCAGCCGGCGCCGGGGCGGGCATCGGAGCGGTGTTCAACGCCTCGATCCAGGCCAAGACCCGCCAGCCCGAGCTGCGCGCCGAGGTCGAGCGCGACCAGTGGCTCGGCTTCGCGCTCACCGAGGCGTGCTTCTTCTACGGCCTCGTCGGCGGCTTCATCGCCTTCTTCCTGTAGGCCAAATGCTCACCGCGCCAAACATCCCACTCGCCTCCAGCGGCGGCTCGTTCCTGATCACCCCCAATGTGGGGATCATGATCTGGACCCTCGTCGTGTTCGTGATCTCGCTGTTCATCCTGCGCAAGTGGGTGTTCCCGCTGATCGGTGAAGCCCTCGACAAGCGCGCGAAGACGATCGAAGGCGAGATCGACGCCGCCGCGGAGCTGCGCCAAGAAGCCGACAAGGTGCTGGAGGAATACCGCGAGCGCCTGAAGGAGGCCCGCGCCCAGTCCGAGGAGATCGTCCAGCGCGCGCGCCAGACCGCCGAGTCGCACGAGCACGAGGCCCGCGAGCGCGGTAAGGAGATCCTCGCCGAAGCCGCCAAGCGCGCCGAGCGCGACATCGAGGCCGCCAGCAAGCGGGCGCTCGACGACATCCGCAGGGAGGTCGCCGACCTCACGATCATGGCCACCGAGAAGGTCACGCGCAAGACGCTCGACGACGCCGACCAGCGGCGCCTGGTGCGAGGAGGCGCTGAGCGAACTCGACTTCTCCAGCATCTCCGCAGGCGCAGAGAGTAATAACTGATGGAGGAGCTCGCCCAGGTATACGCCCGCGCGCTGTTCCAGGTCGCCCTCGAGCAGGGCAAGCTGGACGAGCTGCGCGAGCAGCTCGGCCAGTTCGCGGACGCCCTGGACCAGAACCGCGAGCTGGCCGTGTTCTTCTTCTCGCCGTACTTCTCGACCACCGAGAAGACGCAGGCGCTCGGCGGCCTGCTCGACGGGGCGGACGAGGCGCTGCTGAACTTCCTCGCGCTGCTGATCGAAAACCACCGCATGCCCGTGATCTTCCGCATCCGTCAGGAGTACGAGCGGCTGTGGGAGGAGGAGAACAAGACCCTGCCGGTCGAGATCACGAGCGCGATCGCGCTCGACGAGGCGACCACCGAGAGCCTCGGCAAGACGATCGGCGAGCGCGCCGGGCGCAAGGTCACGCTGGCGGCGCGCGTGGACCCGGACATTCTCGGCGGCATCATCATCAGGGTCGGCAACTCGATCCTCGACGCCTCTATTCGCAACCGACTGGAGCAGCTGCGCAGGCACGTTGCCCAAGGAGCCTCTTAGAGGTGGCGAAGTCGGCCGCAGGCCGGCAAGCCGGGCCCCTCTTCCCCAAATAGGAGAAAACATGCAGATCAACCCAGACGAGATCACAAGCATCCTGAAGAGCCGCATCGAGGGACTCGACAGCGGCACCGCCGAGCTGACCGAGGTCGGCACCGTGCTGTCGGTGGCCGACGGCATCGCGCGCCTGCACGGCCTGGAGAACTGCATGTCCTTCGAGATGCTCGAGCTGCCCCACGGCGTCACCGGCCTGGCGCTGAACCTCGAGTCCGACAACGTCGGCGCGGTGCTGTTCGGCGAGTGGGAGCACATCTCCGAGGGCGACACCGTCAAGCGCACCGGCGCGCTGCTGGAGATCCCCGTCGGCGAGGCGCTGCTCGGGCGGATCGTCGACCCGCTCGGGCGCCCGCTCGACGGCAAGGGCGAGATCGCCACGACGCAGACGCGCCCGGCCGAGTTCAAGGCGCCCGGCGTCGTCCAGCGCCAGCCGGTCAAGCAGCCGATGCAGACCGGCCTGAAGGCGATCGACGCGATGATCCCGATCGGCCGCGGCCAGCGCGAGCTGATCATCGGCGACCGCCAGACCGGCAAGACGGCGATCGCGATCGACACGATCATCAACAACAAGGACACCGGCGTGGTGTCCGTGTACGTCGCGATCGGCCAGCGCATGTCGACGGTCGTGGCGCTCGCGCAGACGCTCGAGGAATACGGCGCGCTGGAGAACACGATCATCGTGGCCGCGCCCGCCGACGAGGCGGCGCCGATCAAGTTCATGGCCCCCTACGCCGGCTGCGCGATGGCCGAGCACTTCCTCTACAACGGCGGCCACGCGCTGTGCGTGTACGACGACCTGACCAAGCACGCCTACGCCTACCGGCAGATGTCGCTGCTGCTGCGCCGCCCGCCCGGCCGCGAGGCCTACCCGGGCGACGTCTTCTACCTGCACTCGCGCCTGCTCGAGCGCGCGGTCAAGCTCAACGACGACCTCGGCGGCGGCTCGCTGACCGCGCTGCCGGTGATCGAGACGCAGGCGGGCGACGTCTCGGCGTACATCCCGACGAACGTGATCTCGATCACCGACGGGCAGATCTTCCTGGAGTCGAAGCTCTTCAACTCCGGCGTGCGGCCGGCGATCAACGTCGGCATCTCGGTCTCGCGCGTCGGCGGCAACGCGCAGATCGGCCCGATGAAGAAGGTCGCCGGGCGGATCAAGCTCGAGCTCTCCCAGTACCGCGACCTCGAGGCGTTCGCCCAGTTCGGCTCCGACCTCGACGCCGACACCCAGCGCACGCTCGCCCGCGGCGAGCGCCTGGTGATGACGCTCAACCAGCACGAGCGCGCGCCGCTGCCGGTGCGAGGACCAGACGGTGCAGATCTACGCCGCCACGAACGGCTTCCTCGACCGCCTGAACGTCGAGCGCGTGACCGAGTTCCTGCTCGGGCTGACCGAACGGATGCACTCCCAGCACGGCGAGCTGCGCGAGAAGATCGCCGGCGGCGACTGGTCGGAGGAGACCCAGCAGGAGGTGCACGACGCCGTCGACGCCTTCGCCAAGGACTTCGGCTACGACCTCGACGAGGAGGGCCAGCGCTGGACGACGACGCTGCCGCCGGCGCCGGACGTCGGCCAGCGACGAGAGCCGTCGGCGGCGAGCCTCAGCGGCCAGGCCGGCGAGGGCAGCACATCGTCATGGCCTCTCAGCGCGACGTCAAGAACAAGATCGCCTCGGTGAAGAACATCCAGAAGATCACCCGGGCGATGGAGATGGTCGCCGCGGCGCGCCTGCGCCGCGCCGAGCAGCGGATCGCCGCGCTGCGCCCGTACGCCGACGCGATCGGGCGGATGACCCGCCAGGCGGCGCAGGCGGCCGGCGGCGAGGCCGCGCGCGTGCCGCTGCTGCGCGAGCACGAGTCCGAGACGAACGTCGGGCTGCTGCTGGTCACCGGCGACCGCGGCCTCGCGGGCGGCTTCAACTCGCAGATCATCCGCGCCGGCGTGCGCCTCTCCGCCGAGGTCTCCGAGCAGGGGCTGCGCAGCAGCTGGTACGCGACCGGGCGCCGCGGCGTCTCCTCGCTGGCTTCCGCGGGCACGAGCTCAGCGGCAGCTACACGGGCTTCGCCGACCGACCCGCCTACGCCGACGCGCGCACGATCGCCGACGACGTGATCCAGGCCTACGTCGACGGCCAGGTCGATCGCGTGGAGATGATCTACAACTCCTACGTCTCGCCGCTCACCCAGCACGTCACGCGCCAGACGCTGCTGCCGCTCGCCCACGCAGGCGATCGCCGGCGAGGGCGAGGACAGCGACGGCGCAGGAGCGAGCGCCAGACGCTCAGCCCGGTCGAGTACGAGCCCGACCCCGAGAAGATCCTCCGGCGCCTGGTTCCCGACTACATCGAGATCTCGATCTACCGCGCGCTCGTCGAGTCCGCGGCCGGCTTCTTCGGCGCGCAGATGACCGCGATGCGCAGCGCCTCGGAGAACGCCGGCGAAATCATCACCGACTACACGCTGCAGATGAACCGCGCCCGCCAGGCCGAGATCACCCAGGAGATCATGGAGGTCGTCGCCGGCGCAGAGGGACTCAGCTGAGACGACGCCTCCAAGCGCACGATCACCACAAGACTTCAATAGAGATAAAGAGGAGAATCGAAACCAAATGGCAGCCAGCACCGTCACCGAGCCGAGCACCGAGAACGGCGCCGCCGCCAAGCGCAACGTCGGGCGCATCGAGGAGATCCAGGGCGTCGTGATCGAGGCCGTCTTCCCCGACCGCCTGCCCGAGATCAACCACGCGATCACCGTCGCCCGTCCCGCGGCCGCCGCCGACGAGGAGGCCGAGGGAATCAGCTCCGGGCGCGGGCGAGAGCGTGCTCGTGTGCGAGGTCCAGCAGCACCTCGGCGACGACCGCGTGCGCGCCGTCGCGATGGACACCACCGACGGGCTGGCGCGCGGCGTCGAGGTGCTCGACACCGGCGCGCCGATCACGGTCCCGGTCGGCGAGGCCACGCTCGGGCGGATCTTCAACCTGCTCGGCGAGCCGATCGACCTCGGCGAGGATCTGCCCGCAGGACGTGGAGCGCCGCGGCATCCACCAGGACGCCCCGCGCGCCGAGGACCTGACGCCGACGACCGAGATGTTCGAGACCGGCATCAAGGTCATCGACCTGCTCGCCCCCTACGCCAAGGGCGGCAAGGTCGGGCTGTTCGGCGGCGCCGGCGTCGGCAAGACGGTGCTGATCCAGGAGCTGATCCACAACCTCGCCAAGGAGCACGGCGGGCTGTCGGCGTTCTGCGGCGTGGGCGAGCGCTCGCGCGAGGGCAACGACCTGTGGCTGGAGATGAAGGAGTCGGGCGTGCTCGACAAGACGATGCTCGTGTTCGGCCAGATGAACGAGCCCCCGGGAGCGCGCATGCGCGTCGCGCTGTCGGGCCTGACGATGGCCGAATACTTCCGCGACAAGGGCCAGGACGTGCTGCTGTTCATCGACAACATCTTCCGCTTCGTGCAGGCCGGCTCCGAGGTCTCGGCGCTGCTCGGGCGGATGCCCTCCCAGGTCGGCTACCAGCCGACGCTGGAGACCGAGATGGGCCAGCTGCAGGAGCGGATCACCTCCACCAAGAGCGGCTCGGTCACCTCGATCCAGGCGATCTACGTGCCGGCCGACGACTACACCGACCCGGCGCCGGCGTCGGTGTTCGCGCACCTCAACGCGACCACCGCGCTGTCGCGGGCGATCTCCGAAAAAGGCATCTACCCGGCCGTCGACCCGCTCGACTCGACCTCGACGATCCTCAAGGCGGACATCCTCGGCGAGGACCACTTCCGCGTCGCCAACCGCGTCAAGGAGATCCTGCAGCGCTACAAGGAGCTGCAGGACATCATCGCGATCCTCGGCATCGACGAGCTCTCCGACGAGGACAAGCTGACGGTGCAGCGCGCGCGCCGGATCGAGCGCTTCCTCTCCCAGCCGTTCTTCGTCGCCGAAGAGTTCACCGGCACCCCGGGCGCGTACGTGCCGATCGCGGAGACGATCAGGGGCTTCGAGGAGATCATCGACGGCAAGCACGACGAGGTCCCCGAGAGCGCGTTCTTCCTGAAGGGCACGATCGACGAGGTCGTCGAGGCGGCCAAGAAATAATGGCCCACGCGAAGTTCCCAGCCGAAGTGCTCACGCCCGAGGGCGAGGTGTTCAACGAGGAGATCGAGATGCTCTCCACGTTCACGACCGTCGGCTCGATCGGCATCCTCGCCAACCACGAGCCGCTGCTGGCCCGCTCTGGAGCCGACCGAGCTGCGGCTGTATCGCTCCGAGGAGTGAGATCGTGCGCTTCGCGCAGGCCGAGGGCTACCTGCAGTTCGCCGAGAACCGCGCGCTGGTGCTCGTCGAGGAGGCGATCGCGCCGGAGCAGATCGACCGCCAGGCGTTCGAGGCCAAGCTGTCCGACGCGCGCGAGGCCGCCGAGAGCGCCGAGCAGGACAGCGAGGAGCAGGCCCGCGCGCTGCGCGACGTCAAGCGCTACGAGGCGTTTCTCGCGGTCGAGGTAGTAGGGTCGCGGACGCGATGGCACACGGCCGACAGCGCCGCCACGGAGCACTTCGAGCGCAAGCGCCCCGGTTGGTTCACGACGCATGTCTTCAACCGCCTGATCGCGGTCCTAACCGGTCGTGGGCGTGAGCGTGCTCGGCTCGCGCGTGCTCGAGGTCAAGGGGCGCAGCTCGGGGCAGCCGCGCCGCACGCCGGTCAACCTGCTCGACTTCGAGGGCGAGCGCTATCTCGTCGCTCCGCGCGGCGAGACCCAGTGGGCGCGCAACCTGCGCGCCAGCGGGGAGGGGCGGCTGCTCGTGGGCAAACGCAGCGAGAGCTTCACTGCCACGGAGCTCGGCGACGACGAGAAGGCGCCGGTGCTGCGCGCGTATCTGAAGCGCTGGAAGTTCGAGGTGGGTGTGTTCTTCGACGGCGTCGGTCCCGATTCCTCAGAGGAGGAGCTGCGCGGCGCGGCGCCGAAGCACCCGGTGTTCCGGCTGGCTCATGACGGACCGTGAACGGAACCCGAAACGCCGACTTTGGTTAGACACATCGCCGCGCGCGCCCAGCGGTTAGCCTTCCCGGCCTGATGAGCACAGAGCGCGCACCGATCGGGGTGATCGGCACCGGCTATGTCGGGCTGGTGACCGCCGCCGGCTTTGCCGAGCTGGGCAGCGAGGTGTAGTGCGTGGACATCGACGCCGAGAAGATCGAGCGGCTGCGCCGCGGCGAGGTGCCGATCTACGAGCCGGGTCTCGAGCAGCTGCTGCGCGAACAACGGGGAGCGGCTGCACTTCTCCACCGACCTCGGCGAGGCGCTCGAGCACGCGCGACTGCTGTTCGTCGCGGTGGGCACGCCGCCGACCTACTCCGGCGATGCCGACCTGTCGGCGGTGCATGCGGTCGTCGACGCGATCCCGGCCTCCGACCGGCACGCGCTGGTGATGAAGTCGACGGTGCCGTGCGGCACCGGCGCGGCGATCCGGCGCGGGTTCGGCGAGCGTGGCAAGGACGGCCTGCGCTACGTGTCCTGCCCCGAGTTCCTGAAGGAGGGCTCGGCGGTGGAGGACTTCCTGCACCCCGACCGGGTGGTCGTGGGCGACGAGGGCGACTGGGCGGGCGACGCGGTCGTCGAGCTGTACGCGCCGCTGCAGGCGCCGCTGGTGCGCACCGACATCGCCAGCGCCGAGATGGTCAAGCTCGCCTCGAACGCCTTCCTGGCGACGAAGATCTCGTTCATCAACGAGATCGCGAACGTCTGCGAGGAGACCGGCGCCGACGTGGTCGAGGTGGCGCGGGGGATGGGCCTGGACGACCGGATCGGGCCGAAGTTCCTGCAGGCCGGGATCGGCTTCGGCGGCAGCTGCTTTCCCAAGGACGTCGACGCGCTGAAGCAGCTGGCGGGCAACTCCGGCTATCACTTCCAGCTGCTGACGGCGGTGATCGAGGTCAACGAGCTGCAGAAGCGCCGCGTGATCGGCAAGCTGCACAAGCACCTCGGCGGCCTCGTCGGCAAGCGCGTGGCGCTGCTCGGGCTGGCGTTCAAGCCGAACACCGACGACATGCGCGAGGCCTCCTCGCTGGTGCTCGTCGGCCAGATTGAATGCCGATGGCGCCACGGTCACAGCGTGTGATCCCGTCGCCGAGGAGCAGGCGCGCAAGCTCGTGAGCGCGCATCAGCTTCGCCGACTCTGCGCTCGACGCCGTGGACGGCGCCGACGCCGTAGTCTTGGTCACCGAGTGGCCCGAGTTCATCGATTTGGACTGGAGCGCGGTCGCGCAGGCGATGCGGGGGACGCTCGTGATCGACGGGCGCAACGCCCTGGACGCCGACGCGGTGCGTGGCGCGGGGCTCATATACGAGGGGATCGGTAGACGCTGATGCAGGCCGTGATCCTCGTCGGCGGGGAGGGCACGCGCCTGCGCCCGCTGACCTCCACCGTGCCCAAGCCGGTCGTGCCGCTGGTCGACCGCCCGTTCATCGCGTTCATGCTCGAGTGGCTGCAGGGACACGGGATCGACGACGTGATCATGTCCTGCGGGTTCCTCGCCACGAGCGTGCGCAACGTGCTCGGCGACGGCTCGGCGCTGGGGATCAAACTGCGCTTCGTCGAGGAGCCCGACCCGCGCGGCACCGCGGGCGCGCTGAAGTTCGCCGAGTCGCTGCTCGACGAGCGCTTCCTGATGCTCAACGGCGACGTGCTCACCGACATCGACCTGACCGGCCAGATCGCCCAGCACGAGCGCACCGGCGCGAAGGCGACGCTCGCGCTCGTCGCCCGTCGACCGACCCGAGCGCGTACGGGCTGGTGCACCTCAACGAGGACCGCTCGGTCAAGGACTTCGTGGAGAAGCCGAGCTCCGACCGGATCGACACGAACCTGATCAGCGCGGGCGCGTACGTGCTGGAGCGCGAGATCCTCGAGCTGGTCCCGCCGGACCGCAACGTCTCGATCGAGCGCGAGGTATGGCCGCGGCTGATCGGCGCTGGGCTCTACGGGTTCCCGTCGGACGCCTACTGGCTGGACATCGGCACGCCCGAGCGCTACCTGCAGGGCACGTTCGACATCATCGAGGGCAACGTCGAGACGGCCGTGCGCGCGCGGCTCGGCGAGCAGCTGGCTGGCGGTCGCCGAGGGCACGGAGGTCCAGGGCCGGGTGATCCCGCCCGCGGTGATCGAGCGCGGCGTGCACGTCGCCCCGGGCGCGCACGTCGGCAGCCTGGTCGTGCTCGGGCGAGAACGTGCGCGTCGGGCCCGGCAGCACGGTCGAGCGCTCGGTGATCCTCAGCGGCGCGGAGATCGGGGCGGGTTGCACGCTGCGCGACTGCATCGTCGCGGCCGGCTGCCGCGTCGGCGATGGCACCCGCATCGACGGCGGCGCGGTGCTCGGCGAGGGCGTGACGGTGGGGGCGGACAACATGATCGCCCACGGGGCGCGTATCTTCCCGGGCGTGACTTTGCCCGACGGAGCACTCAGGTTCTGATGACCCAGGAGATAGACCCAAGACGACGACCTCCCGCTCAGGGCGCCCTCTCGCGCGCGGCGATCGCCGAGGTGGACACCACCGGCCAGCTGGGCGACGTGCTCGCGCTGCCCGAGCACCTGCGCGACGCGCTGTGGCGCGTGGAGTCGGCGATCATGCAGGACTGGGACACCTCCGCGGGGCTGGTCGTGGCGGGGATGGGCGGCTCGGCGATTGGCGGCGCGCTGGCCCGCGCGGCGCTGGGCGATCACGCCTCGCGGCCGATCTTCGTGACCCGCGCCTACGGCCTGCCGCCGTGGACGACGCCGGACACGATGGTGCTGTGCGCGAGCTACTCGGGCGACACCGAGGAGACGCTCGCCTGCTACGAGTCGGCGGGGGCGCTCGGCGCGCGGCGCATGGTCGTGACGACGGGCGGGCGCCTGGCGGAGATGGCGCGCGAGGACGGCGTGCCCGTGATCCCGCTGCCCGGCGGTTTTCAGCCGCGCGCGGCGGTCGCCTACATGACGGTCGCGGCGCTGGAGGTGGCGGCGCTGTGCGGCGCCGGCCCGCGGCTGACCTCGGAGATCGACGTGGCCGCCTCGCACACCGAGCAGCTGGTGGCCGAGTGGGGGCCGGACGCGGGCGAGGACTCGCTCGCGAAGACGCTCGCCCGCGGCCTGCACGGCACGATCCCGGTCGTGGCGGGCGCCGGGCTGACGACGCCGATCGCCTATCGCTGGAAGACGCAGATCAACGAGAACGCCAAGCAGCCGTGCTTCTCGCACGAGCTGCCCGAGCTCGACCACAACGAGCTCGTCGGCTGGGAGGGCGCCGGTGAGCTCGGCCGCTTCTCGGCGGTGTTCCTCGACGATTCCGACGCGCATCCGCGTGTGAAGGAGCGGATGGCGCTGACCGAGCGCCTGATCGCCCCCAGCGCGGCGGCGAGCTTTCATCTGGAGACGCGCGGGCGAGACGACGATCGAGCGCGTGATCTCGCTGGTGCTGCTCGGCGACCTCGTCTCGATCTACCTCGCTGCGCTGCGTGGTGTGGATCCGGGCCCGGTGCGTCTGATCGAGCAGCTCAAGGCCGAGCTCGCAGCGGGCTGAAAGCACGCCCGGCCGCGCGGCGTGTGCTAGCGTCTCCGGCGGCCGAGGAGCGCTGCGACGGGCTGCTTTCCGCCACGCTCGGCCTCCCTTGCAGCAAGGGCGCTCGTCTGACCGACAGGAGATTTCGTCATGTCAGTAATGACCCCCGCCGCACCCGCAGGTACGACCACGAATGACTTCAAGGTCGCCGACCTGGCGCTCGCCGCCTTCGGGCGCAAGGAGATCACGCTCGCCGAGCACGAGATGCCCGGCCTGATGGCGATCCGCCGCGAGTTCGCCGCCGAGCAGCCGCTGAAGGGCGCGCGGATCATGGGCTCGCTGCACATGACGATCCAGACGGCCGTGCTGATCGAGACGCTCACCGCGCTCGGCGCCGAGGTGCGCTGGTGCAGCTGCAACATCTTCTCCACCCAGGATCATGCGGCCGCGGCGGTCGCAGTCGGCCCCGAGGGCACGCCGGAGGATCCTCAGGGCATCCCCGTGTTCGCCTGGAAGGGCGAGACGCTCGAGGAGTACTGGTGGTGCACCGAGCAGGCGATTCTCTGGCCGGGCGAGAATGGGCCGAACATGATCCTCGACGACGGCGGCGACGCGACGCTGCTCGTGCACAAGGGCACCGAGTACGAGGCGGCCGGCGCGGTGCCGGATCCGGCCAGCGCGGACTCCGAGGAGTTTCAGGTGATCCTCTCGCTGCTTGACCCGCTCGCTGACGGAGGACCCGCAGCGCTGGACGAAGCTCGGCCGTGGGCGTCAAAGGCGTGACCGAGGAGACGACGACGGGCGTGCACCGGCTCTACCAGATGGTCGAGTCCGGCGAGCTGCTGTTCCCGGCGATCAACGTGAACGACTCGGTGACGAAGTCGAAGTTCGACAACCTCTACGGCTGCCGGCACTCGCTGATCGACGGCATCAACCGCGCGACCGACGTGATGATCGGCGGCAAGGTCGCCGTGATCTGCGGCTTCGGCGACGTCGGCAAGGGCTGCGCGGAATCGCTGCGCGGCCAGGGCGCGCGCGTGGTGATCACCGAGATCGACCCGATCTGCGCGCTGCAGGCGGCGATGCAGGGCTACGAGGTCAAGACGCTCGCCGAAGTCATCGCCAGCGCGGACATCTTCATCACGACGACCGGCAACAAGGACATCATCACCGCCGCGGACATGGCGAGGATGAAGCACCAGGCGATCGTCGGCAACATCGGGCACTTCGACAACGAGATCGACATCGCGGGCCTCACGCAGACCGCGGGGATCGAGCGCGTGAACATCAAGCCGCAGGTTGACAAGTGGGTCTTTCCCGACGGCCACGCGATCATCATGCTCTCCGAGGGACGCCTGCTGAACCTCGGCAACGCCACGGGCCACCCGAGCTTCGTGATGAGCAACTCGTTCACGAACCAGACGATCGCCCAGATCGAGCTGTTCACGAAGAACGACCAGTACGAGAAGAAGGTCTACGTGCTGCCCAAGCACCTCGACGAGAAGGTCGCCCGCCTGCATCTGGACGCGCTCGGCGTGAAGCTGACGAAGCTGACCGACGAGCAGGCCGCCTACATCGGCGTGCCGGTCGACGGCCCGTACAAGGCCGACCACTACCGCTACTAGCGAGACCGGTCGCCAAGATGAGAGCGATGGTCCTCGCAGCGGGCCTCGGCACCCGGCTGCGCCCGCTGACGTACGAGATCACCAAGCCGATGGTGCCGGTGCTCGACCGGCCGGTGATGGCGCACATCCTCGATCTGCTCGACAGGCACGGCTTCGAGGAGGTGATCGCCAACCTGCACTACTTCCCGGAGACGATCCGCGAGCACTTCGGCGATCGTCTGGAGTACCGCTACGAGCCCGAGCTGCTCGGCACCGCGGGCGGCGTGCGCGCGTGCGCGGACTTCTTCGGCGAGGAGCCGTTCCTCGTGATCTCCGGTGACGCGCTCACGGACATCGACCTGGGGGCGTTCGTCGCCCGGCACCGCGCGAGCGGCGGGATCGCGACGCTGGCGGTCAAGCGGGTGGCCGACACGCGCGAGTTCGGCGTCGTGCTGCACGACCGCGAGGGGCGGATCACGGGCTTTCAGGAGAAGCCGAGCCCCGAGGAGGCGCTCTCGGACCTCGGCAACTGTGGCATCTACATCTTCGAGCCGGAGATCTTCGACTACTTCCCCGAGCGGCCGTTCGCCGACTGGGCGCAGGACGTGTTCCCGGCGCTGCTAGAGAACGACGTGCCATTTCACATCCACGAGATCGGCGAGTACTGGAACGACGTCGGCTCGCTGGGCGAGCTGCGCCAGGGCACGTTTGACGCGCTGGGAGGCGAGCTGCGCCTGGAGATGGCGGGCGAGGAGGTCTCCCCGGGCGTGATCGTTGCCGGCGAGCGGCCGCTGCCCGAGGACATCGAGGTGGAAGGTCCCGTGTGGATCGGCCACGACGTTCACCTCGGCGCGGGCGTGCGCCTGATGGGACCGGTCGTGCTGGGCGACGGCGCGCGGGTCGGTGGGCATGCGCAGCTGCGCGAGAGCATCGTGTTCCCAGGCACCGAGGTCGCGGCCGAGTCGATCCTGATCGGCGCGATCGCTGGGCACAGCGGCATCCTGCAGAGCCTGCGTTCGCGCATGGTTTAGCGACCTAGAAGGGCTCGACGAAGCGAGCCCTCAAGCGAACTGAAGAAACGATGGACATCCGCCTCCGGCAGGCGTAGCATCGGAGCATCTCCATACAGCCGACGAAGGGAACCATGATGCAGATTGACATCAAGGGTCGCAACGTTCCGGTCACCGACGAGATCCGCGCGCACGCGGAACGTCGCTTGGAAAGGTCGCGCGTCAGGTCTCAGACCTGGCCCGGCTGGAGATCGAGATCTTCGAGGAGCGCAACCCTTCGATCGCGGAGCGTGAGGTCGTGGAGGCGACGCTGTACCTGAAGGGCGTGACGCTGCGCGCGCACGATGCCTCGCGCGAGATGGGGCACTCGCTGAACCTCGTCGTCGACGAGCTGGCGCGTCAGGTCAAGCGCCATCGCGACAAGCGCCGCAAGCGCCGCGAGGCGCACGCCGCCGCGACCCAGCTGAGATCGGCCCGCGCCGCGCTCTAGTCGCGCCGCGTGGCGCGACTGAAACGCTAATCTGGGGACGTGTCCCCATCGATTCTCGATCGCGCGCTGAACGTCGGCGAGGCGAAGAAGTTCAAGTCCTACCAGAAACGTGTCGCGCTGATCAACGCGTTCGAGGGCGAGCTCGAACACGACACTGATGAGGAGCTGCGCGAGCGGATGGACGCGTTGCGTGCACGCGCGGCCGCGGGGGAGTCGCTCGACGCTCTGCTGCCGGAGTGCTTCGCGGTGGTGCGCGAGACGGGCAAGCGCAAGATGGGGATGCGCCATTTCGACGTGCAGCTGATCGGCGGAATGGTGCTGAACGACGGCTGTATCGCGGAGATGAAGACGGGCGAGGGCAAGACGCTTACGGCGACGCTTGCGGTCGTGCTGAACTCGCTGGCGGTGAGGGAGCCCGTCCGCGCCCGCAAGGACGATGCCGACCCGGACTTCGCCGACTATCCAGATCTCGCCGACCCGGACTCCGCGATCGACCCCGACGCCGTCGAAGACGAAGCCGTCAACGGCTCGGGCTCCGCCGGCCAAGGCTCCAAATTGGTCTCCCCCGATCCGGGCGCCGGAGCGGGTGGGGCTCTCAGCCGCAGGGGCGTGCACGTGGTGACCGTCAATGACTACCTGGCACGGCGTGACGCGGAATGGATGAAACCGATCTACGACGCGCTCGGCGTGAGCGTCGGCATGCTGCAGAACATGCAGCCCTATGACGAGAAGCAAGCCGCGTACGCGTGCGACGTGATCTACGGCACGAACTCCGAGCTGGGCTTTGACTATCTGCGCGACAACATGGCCAAGGACCTCTCGGAAAAGGTCCAGCGCGGGCACTACTTCGCGGTTGTGGACGAGGTCGACAACATCCTGATCGACGAGGCGCGCACGCCACTGATCATCTCCGGAGCGCCCGAACAGGCTGCGGACCTGTACGTGAAGTTCGCGCGCCTGGCGCCGCAGCTGACCGCGGGCAAGACGCCCGAAGGCATGGACCCGCGCACGAAGAAGGGCTATCTCGCCGACTTTGACTACGAGATCGATGAGAAGCACAAGAGCGTCTCGATCACCGAGCAGGGGGTCGCGAAGGCCGAGAAATTCCTCGGCATCGACCACCTGTACCGGGCGGAGAACGGCCATCTCGTCAACCACCTGATCCAGTCGCTGCGTTCGGAGTCGCTGTACAAGCGCGACGTCGACTACGCGGTGATCGACGGCGAGGTGAAGATCATCGACGAGTTCACCGGGCGGATCCTCGACGGCAGGCGCTGGTCGGAGGGACTGCACCAGGCGATCGAGGCGAAGGAGGGGGTCTCCATCCAGGAGGAGAACCAGACGCTGGCGACGATCACGTACCAGAACTACTTCCGGCTGTACGACAAGCTCGCGGGCATGACCGGCACGGCGCTGACCGAGGCGACCGAGTTCATGAAGATCTACGAGCTGCCGGTCGTACAGGTCCCGACGAACATGCCGATGGTTCGCGACGACCGCAACGATCAGGTCTACAAGACCAAAGAGGGCAAGTGGAACGCGGTCGTGAACGAGATCGCCGCGCGCCACTCAAACGGCCAGCCCGTCCTCGTGGGCACGATCTCGGTAGAGGTCTCAGAGCTCCTGTCCGAGCGGCTGAAGAGTCGCGGGATCAAGCATGCCGTCCTGAACGCCAAACCCGAGTACGCGGCGCGCGAGGCCGAGACCGTCGCCGAGGCGGGCCAGCCGGGCGCGGTGACGATCGCGACGAACATGGCCGGCCGCGGCGTCGACATCAAGCTGGGTGGCAACCCCGAGCATCTGGCTCGCCTGGAGCTCGCGAAGGAGGGGATCGGGTCCGAGCACGAGGAGCACGAGCGACGCATGCGCGAGCTGCTGCCCGAGATCGAGGGGCATGTGGCCGAGGGTCGCGAGCGCGTGATGGCTGCCGGCGGACTGTTCATCTGCGGCACTGAGCGCCACGAGTCGCGGCGGATCGACAACCAGCTGCGTGGGCGCGCCGGGCGTCAGGGGGATCCTGGCGAGAGCCGCTTCTTCCTCTCGGCCGAGGACGACCTGGTGAGGCTGTTCGCGGGCGATCGGATCTACCGCATCCTCGACAAACTTGGGGGGGTCGACGAGGAGGGCAACGAGGAACCGATCGAGGCGGGGATGCTGTCGAAGCAGATCGAGAAAGCCCAGAAGAAGGTGGAGGAGCAGAACTTCCTGCAGCGCAAAAACGTGCTCGAGTACGACGACGTGGCCAACGAGCAGCGTCGGGTGATCTACGCCTACCGCGACGAGGTGCTCGAGGGCAAGCCGATCGGCGAGGAGGCGCGCCGTGAGGTCGTGAACACGATCGAGCGCACGATCGAGCAGTACACGCCCGGGGACTTCATGGAGGATTGGGACCTGAACGGCCTGTTCACGGCGCTGGGCCAGTTCTTCCCGCTTGACCTGGGCGACGAGGATCTCGACCCCGAGACGGTCGACCGGACCTCGCTTACCGACCGCGTGACCGAGCTGGCGATCGAGCGCTACAACGCGCGCGAGCAAGAGCTCGGCGAGGAGCTGATGGGTGCGCTCGAGCGCTTTCTGCTGCTGCAGATCATCGACGAGCGCTGGCGCGAGCACCTGTTCGACATGGACTACCTGCGCGAGGGCATCCACCTGCGCGGCTTTGCCCAGATCGACCCGCTGGTGGCATACAAGAACGAAGCGTTCGCTTTGTTCGGCGACCTGATGCGCAGCGTGTGGGCCGACTACACGCGGATGATCTTCAACGTACAGGTGAATGTCGAGGGCCGGCCCCCCCAGAACGGGGGTGGTGGAGGAGCTCCGCCGATTCCCGCTTTCGCCCCCGGCGGCAGTTCCACGCGCGCGGGCCGCGTCTCATACTCCGGCGGTCGCAGCGCGATGGGCGCCGGTGCGATCGCGGCAGCCGCCGCGGCAAGCGGGGTTCAGGGCGCGCCGGCTTACGCCGGTGAAGGTGGCGAGGGCGAAGCGCAAGCGCTACCGGTGGTGGAGCAACGCGTGGTTGACCACGAGCACGAGGTCGGCCGCAACGACCCGTGCTGGTGCGGAAGTGGCAAAAAGTTCAAGAAGTGTCACGGCACCTAATGAGCACCGCTCCCACGGAATCCACGCCGCAGCGCCTTGCGGCGATACGCGAGCAGCTGAAGTTGCTCGCGGACTATCTTTGACCCGCAAGAGCTGAGGGGGCGGGTAGAGGCGCTGGAAGCGCAGATGGGCGTGCCAGGGTTCTGGGACGACGCGGACGGCGCCGCGCGGGTCTCCGCCGAGCACTCGCGGGCGGCCAAGCGGCTGGAGACGTTCACGGCGCTCCAGGGCGACGTGGAGGATCTGGACGGCCTCGTGGAGATGGCTGCCGAGGACGCGTCGCTGCAACAGGAAATCGACGAGCAGTTTGCCTCGGTGGAGGAGCGCTTGGCGGCGCTCGAGGAGCAGCGGCTGTTCTCCGGGCGCTATGACTCCGGCGACGCGCTCGTGAGCGTGAACGCGGGTGCCGGGGGGACCGACGCGCAGGACTGGGCGGAGATGGTGTTGCGGATGGAGATGCGCTGGGCGGAGCGGCGCGGCTTCGAGGCCGAGCTGCTGGAGGCGAGCGCGGGCGAGGAAGCGGGCATCAAGTCGGCGACGTTCCAGGTGAAGGGCGAGAACGCCTACGGCCTGTTCGGCGCCGAGCGCGGCGTGCACCGGCTCGTGCGGCTGTCGCCGTTCGACTCGGCCCACCGCCGCCAGACGAGCTTCGCCGGGGTCGAGGTCGCGCCGGTTGTGAAGGACACAGGCGAGATCGAGATCGTCGAGGACGACCTGCAGGTGGATACCTACAGGGCTTCGGGCGCGGGAGGTCAGCACGTGAACAAGACCGACTCGGCGGTGCGCATCACCCACCGTCCAACGGGGATCGTCGTGCAGTGCCAGAACGAGCGCTCGCAGTCCTCCAACCGCGCGACCGCGATGGTTGTGCTGAGAGCGAAGCTGCTGGAGCGCAAGGAGCGCGAACGCCAGGAGGAGATCGCGCGCGAGAAGGGTGAAGCCCAGGACGTCAATTTCGGCTCCCAGATCCGCTCGTATGTACTGCACCCGTACACGATGGTCAAAGATCACCGGACGGGCCACGAGATGGGCGATGTTCAGCGCGTACTCGACGGAGACTTGGATGGATTCGTGCGTGCTTTCCTGCTCTCAAACGCGTCATCGGTGCAGTAGCGGTGGACGGTCTCACTGCCCTGGTGAAGGCGGCGCTCGACGAGGATGTCGGCTCCGGCGATGTGACGACGGATGCCACCGTCGCTGCGGATGCGCGAGCACGCGCAAGGATCGTGCAGAAGGCTCCGGGAGCGGTATTTGGATTGGATGCGGTCGAGGCGGTGTTCGGGCAGCTCGACCCGGACGCGCACAGCGAGCGGCTGGTGGCGGAGGGCGTATGGCGGGAGCAGGGCGGACCGGTGATGACGGTGGAGGGCAGCGCCCGTGCCCTGCTGACGGGGGAGCGCACGGCGCTGAACTTCCTCGCTCACCTGTCGGGCGTGGCCACGGTGTCCGCGCGCGCCGCGCGCGCGGTGGAGGGAACGAGCGCGAAGGTGCTCGACACGCGCAAGACGACTCCCGGAATGCGCGCGCTCGAGAAGGCGGCGGTGGCGGCCGGGGGCGCGTGCAACCACCGCGTGGGGTTGTACGACGCGATCCTGATCAAGGAGAACCACATCGCCGCTGCCGGGGGAATCGCGCAGGCAGTCGCCCAAGCCCGCGAGGCGGCCCCCGAGCTGAGGGGCGCGCTCGAGGTCGAGGTGCGCAACCCGCAGGAGATCGACGAAGCGCTCGCCGCTGGAGCACCGAGGCTGCTGCTGGACAACATGGACGACGCGCAACTGCGCGCCGCCGTCGCCCAGGTCGAGGGCCGCGCGGAGCTGGAGGCCAGCGGCGGTGTGACGCTCCAGACACTCCGGGCGAGGGCGCAGACCGGGGTAGAATGGGTGTCGATGGGCGCGTTGACCCATTCGGCGCCCGCATTGGACCTGTCGCTGATCTTGGAGGCTCTGCCATGAACCTGCCGATGGCCCCCACACTGCCGATGGCTTCTACAGAGGCCCCGCCCGCCCCGCCCGCGGCTCTGTCGCCCGAGCAGATCGAGCGGATGCAGGCGGAGGTGCGCGCGCTCGCGCAGGAGCGCGGCGCGGTGATCCTGGCGCACAACTACCAGGTGCCCGAGGTACAGGACGTCGCCGACTACGTCGGCGATTCGCTCGGGCTGTCCAGGAAGGCCGCCGCGGCGGAGGGCGAGGTGATCGTGTTCTGCGGCGTGCACTTCATGGCCGAGACCGCCTCGATCCTGTGCCCGGAGAAGACGGTGCTGATCCCCGACCTCGACGCCGGGTGCTCGCTCGCGGATTCGATCGACGCTGCGCAGCTCGCGGACTGGAAGGCGCAGTATCCAGAGGGCGTGGTCGTGATGTACGTGAACACGACCGCCGAGGTCAAGGCGCTGACCGACTACTGCTGCACGTCGGCGAACGCGGTCGATGTCGTCAGGCACATTTATGAGACCAAAGGCGAGGACACCGAGATCCTGTTCGGGCCGGATATGTGGCTGGGGGCCTACGTGGAGAAGGAGCTCGACAGGCGCATGCACGTGTGGGACGGCGAGTGCCACGTGCACGCGGGGATCCGCCCGGCTGACATCGAGGCCACACGCGCCGCGCATCCAGGAGCCGATTTCTTGATCCATCCCGAGTGTGGCTGCTCGACGAGCGTCATGGAGTATGTGGCCGCGGGCGACGTGTCATCCGAGGGCGTCCACATGCTCTCGACTGGCGGCATGCTCGAGTACGCCGAGGCGCTGGAGCGCGTCGCGGGCGGCACGGCGGAGCACGCGGCCGGCGCTCCCCAGGCCCAGCCCCGCGAGGCCGTGGTAGCCACCGAGATCGGGATGCTGCACCCCCTGCGGATGGCGGCCCCGGGTGTGGATTTCATCCCCGCGAACCCGCACGCGAGCTGCAAGTACATGAAGATGATCACGCTTCCCAAGCTGAGGGATGCCTTGCGGGACATGAAGCACGAGGTACGCGTGCCGGAGGAGATCGCTGTGCGCGCGAGAGTGCCAATCGACCGCATGGTGGCGATCGGCTAGAGGACCCTGGCTGGCTCGATCCGGCCTAGAGGACCCTGGCTTTAGAAGATCCCGATCCGGTCGGGAGGCCAGTACGTGGCAATCGCTCCCCCGATGATCCATCCCGTGGGGACCGGTCCCCAGAAGCGGCTGTCGTCGGATTCCCCGCGGTTGTCACCCATCATGAACCAGTGACCCGGCGGGATCTTGATCGGCTTGGTGAAGTTGCACTCCTGCACTTCGCCGCATTCTTTGATGTACGGGTCGTGCTCTTTTACGAACTTGCTCTTGCCCGGTTCTTTGAGATACGCGTGACCTTCCTGGATGTAGATTTCATCCCCTGGGCCAGCGACGATGCGCTTGACGTAAGTGACGCTCGCCTCCTTGGGAACCGGCTGCGCGCACGCTGCGCCGCCGGCCGTGACCGAGTGCGCCACCGGCCCGCATTCCTGCGCTTCGGCGCTTTCTGGTGGGTGAAAGACAGTGATCTGACCTATGTGTGGTTTGCTGAAGTGAGTGCCGATGCGATTCACGAGCACACGCTGGCCAACCTCGAGCGTCGGTTCCATCGAGCCCGAGGGAATCTTGTAGGGCTTGATGAACCAGGCCTGGATCCCGAGCGCGAGGCCCAATGCGATCACGACGATCACGACGAGCTCGACGATCGAGGTTACGGTCGATTTCGGCTGTTTCTTGCCAGCCACATCCTGGGCAGAGGTGCCTTTGACCGGCTTGGGGTGTTTGGCGGACTCAGATGTCACGCGCGGGTCGGCTGACTACCCGTGCTGGGCGTGCTGGGCGACACCGTGAGCGCGGCGGCTGACGGTGGCGTGAGCAAGAGTGCAATAGCGATGGCCAAAGCGCCCGCGCGCAGCTGGCGCATGCGCTTGTGGTCATTATCGAGCTGTCTGTGAGCCGCACGCAGCAATTCAGACTCGACGTCTGCAAGCAGAACGCCTTGGCGAGGTGGAGCTCTCATGTGCGCTCCTGCAGTTGTGTACGCAACGTGGCAAGACCACGACTAACGCGCTTGCGCACGACTGACTCCGAACAGCGCAGCTCAGTCGCAATGTCTGGATAGGTTCGATCGGCTAACACTCGCGCCTGCACCGCGACGCGCTGATCGGGAGGAAGCGCCGCGATCAGGTTGGTGGCGCGATCATCTTGGTCCGCCAGTTCGATGAGTCGGAGATCTTCCTGACCGAGCAGGACAGGTTCCATCCCCAATTGGCGGCGGGCTTGGTCCTCTACACGTCCACGTGCGTAGCTATCGGCGAGCTTGTGGTGGGCGATCCCAAACAACCATGCGAGGGGAACCGCGGGGGTTGTAGTACGAGGTCGCTGACACGCCTGGAGCGTGGCCGCGAAAACCTCAGCTGTCAGGTCAGCGGCGAGTTCAGCGCTACCGGTTCGGCGTAGCAGATAAAGCAAGACCGTTCGCTCGTGACGACGATAGAAGGCCCCGAATGCCTCAGGTTCGGTCGGCGTTGCGACCAGCAGCTGCACATCATTGCGGGGATCTGCATCGGTCATCCATTCTCATGTCCAATTGTGGCCTGGTTTTGTGACCAACGTTGCTCAGCAGTCACCAAGAGGCCGGGCCTTGCTAGGCGAACTCCCCGGCGGAGTGCGGGCCAACGCAGGCGACGGCCAGGTTGTCCGCCACGCCCGTGGCGACCTCGCGGACCTCGTCATATGTGACTGCGTCCAGGGCGGCGATCGCGGCGTCGGGGTCGATGTCCTCGCCGAACACAATCTGCTGGCTGGCTGCGTGGCGGGCCACCGCGTTGGTGTTCTCGAACCCGAGCACGGTGCGCCCGGCGGCGTAGGCGCGCGCCCGCTGGACCTCCTCCTTCCTCGGGCCCTCGGCACGCAGCTCGTCGACGATCTCGCGCATGCGCGTGTACGCCTCGACGCACTTCCCGGACTCGAGGCCGGAGCTGAGCTGGAGGATGGGCACGTCGGCGAACGCGTGGTTGAGCGCGGACACCGAGTAGCACAGGCCGCGCTTCTCGCGGATCTCCTCGAACAGGCGTGAGCCCATGGAGCCCCCGAGCAGCGTCGAGTAGATCGACAGCGCGGCGCGCTGGCGCACGTCGGAGACGGCGATGTCCGGGCGGTAGATCATGCGCAGGTGCGACTGGTTGGTGTCGCGCTGATCGACGAGCGTCTGTGGCGCGAACGCGGGGGCCGGCACGTAGGGCTCAGGATCTGCCAGCGCGGGGAAGCGGGCGAAGCACTCGTGCAGATCCTCCTCGGCCGGGAGGTGATCCAGGTTGCCGGTCAGGAACGCGCCGCCGCGCGCGCCCGCCCAGCGGCGCTCGCGGAACGCGACGATCCCCTCGCGCGTAAAGCTACGCAGGTTCTCCTCGGGGCCGAGCACCGTGCGTCCCAGGGGGTGCTCGCCGAACGCCGCTTTGTCGATTAGGTACTCAGCGACGGTCGACGGCTGGTCATACGCCCGGTTGATCTCCTGGATCACCACGCCTCGCTCGCGGTCGAGCTCGTCGGCGTCGATCCGCGGGCGCCCGACGAAATCCGAGAGCAGGTCGATTGCCTGCGGCGCGGACTCGGCGCGAACCGTCAGGTGGAACGCCACCAGGTCGTGGCTCGTGTACGCGTTCAGCATGCCCCCCAACCGCTCGGCGGTCTCGTTGACGTCCTTGTACGTCGCGTACTTCTCTCCGCCCTTGAACACGAGATGCTCGAGGAAGTGGGCCATCCCGTTCTCCTGCGGCCGCTCGTTACGCGCGCCCGCGTCGAACGCCACGAGCACGGTCAGCGCGCGCGTGCCGGGCAGTCCGACCTTGTAAACGGGCAAGCCGTTCTCCGGAACGGTGGTCGTCTGGATCCTCGCCATCGGCGCTCACGATAGTGCAGGAGCGACCGTCTCAGCGGGCTTGTGACTCGACTAGGCTTGCCTGCCTCATGTCTTCTCGACGACAGCCGCTGCTCGCCGTACTTGCCGTGATGCTCCCGATCCTGCTTGTCTTGGGCATCTGGCTGGGCGGTCATCCGGAAGACCTGCCGGGGTTTGCGCAGAGCGCGTTCGAGGTCAACCACCAGACGCTCGTGGTGGACGAAGCGCTCGCGCGGATCTCGAACGACTACTACCGGCCGATTGCCAAGAGCCAGCTGGCGAGCGCGTCGATCGCCGGCGCGGTGGCGAGCCTCGGCGATCGCTTCTCGCACTATCTGAGCCCGAAGGAATACCGCGAATTCAACGAACCGCCGAGCTTCACCGGCGTCGGCATCGTCGTCAACCCCGAACACAGGGGCCTTTTGATCGTGCGCGTGTTCGACTCATCCCCGGCGCTGCGGGCGGGGTTGAAGGCGGGCGAAGAGATCGTGGCCGTCAACGGCCGCAAGCTCGAAGGACTCTCCGCGGACGCAGCCACAGCGCTGATCAAGGGGCCGCCCGGCACCGATGTCGTGCTGGGGGTCGAACGCTTCGGCACGGCGCTGCGCGTCGGGCATCCGGCTGGTGCGCACGCGGCGCGGCCTGTTGGCCGATCTTTGATCGGCCATTCGACGACGCGCACGGTGCGGGTTACGCGTGCGGTCATCTCCGAGCCGGTAGTGGCCTCAGAGACGCGGATGGTGCACGGGGTCAAGCTCGGTGTGGTCGCGCTCGCCACGTTCAGTCCCGGGGCGCATATCGAAGTCCGCCAAACGGTTGAAAAGGAGCTGCACAAGGGCGCGCGCGGGATCGTGCTCGACCTGCGCGCCAACGGCGGCGGGCTGGTCGAGGAAGCACGGCTGATCGCGAGCATCTTCATCGCGCACGGCACGATCGTCTCGACGCGCGGGCGCACGCAGCCGAGCGAGACGATCACGGCGACCGGCGACGCGATCTCTCCTCAGATCCCCGTGGTGGTGCTGGTCGATCACGACACCGCTTCGTCCGCCGAGATCGTCACCGCGGCGCTGCAGGATCACCACCGCGCGAGGATCGTGGGCACCCATACGTTCGGCAAGGGCGTCTTCCAGGAGGAGGAGCCGCTGTCCAACGGTGGCGCGCTCGACATCACGGTCGGCGAGTACTTCACGCCCAACGGACGCAACCTCGGCGGCGGCGGCGTCAAACAGGGCGCGGGCATCACCCCCGAAGTGCCGCTCGCAAACGACGTTGTCGACACCCCGCAGGGTCTCACCGCGGCGCTGAATACGCTCGCCGCAAAAGTCAAGTAGTGAGCTCGCCCCGCGGATCGAGTGGTAGGAAGTCGGCGGGCAAGCCGGCCAAGTCTTCCGGCGGCTCCAGTGGCCAGTCTGCGCCCAGGTCCCCGGGGACGGTGGTCGCTGTACTCGAGAAACGTGGCAGGTTCTGGGCGGCGGAGCCGGTCTTCCCCCCGCAGCGCTCCGACGATGGCGGGCGACACCCCCGCGCGTCGCGGCGCATCACGCTCGGCTCCAATCGCGTCGCCGATCGCGGCGGCGAGGCCGCGCGCGCCGGGGATCTGGTGCTCGTGGGGCAGGCCGGGCCGAGAGATGGACGGGCGCAGATCACCCGCGTGCTGGGGCGCCCCGACGTCGCCCGCGATGTGATCGAGGGCCTTTTGCTGGATCGTGGTCTCGCCCGCGGGTTCGACCCGGCCGTGGAGCGCGAGGCGCGCGCGAACGCCGCACGGAAGATCCAGGCGACCGACGGCAGGCGCGACCTGACCGGGCTGCCGACGTTCACGATCGACCCGGTAAGCGCGCGTGACTTCGACGACGCGATCTCCGCCGAACGGTCGACGGACGGACCACGGATACGCGTATGGGTGCATATCGCCGATGTGAGCGCCTACGTGCCGGAGGGCTCGCTCGTGGATCTGGAGGCCAGGCGGCGCGGCACGAGCGTGTATGTGCCGGGCGCGGTCGAGCCGATGCTGCCCGAGGCGCTGTCGAACGACGCCTGCTCGCTCGTGCCAGGCGCGGAGCGCGCGGCGGTGACCGTCGAGCTCGAGCTGCACGGGGCGAGTGTCACGAAGGCCGCGTTCTACCGCTCGCTGATCCGCTCGGATGAGCGCCTCAGCTATGAGCACGTCGATCGGATCTTCGCCGGGCGCGAGCGGGCGGCCGCACCGTGGGGGGAGCCGCTGGAGGTCGCGCGCGAGGTGGCGGGTGCGCTCGAGCGGGCCCGCCGTGAGGGGCACAGCGGCGCGCTGACGCTCGACTCCTCAGAGCCGGAGTTCGCGTTCGACAACGACGGGAACGTGAGCGAGGTGGGCATACGCGCGCAGACCGAGTCCCATCGGGTGATCGAGCATCTGATGATCGCCGCCAACGAAGCCGTCGCGCGGCTGCTGTCAGGGCGCGGGACGCCGTGTCTGTACCGCGTGCACGAACGTCCCAAGCCGGAGCGCGTGGAAGCGCCTCGTCGCCCAGCTCGCCTCGCTTCGAGGTGCCCACACCGCCGGTGCCGAAAGAACATGTCGCGCTCGCAGGCGGCGGAGCTGATGGGAGAGATCTCCCGACGTGTCGAGGCGCACGTGCGCGCCGCGGCCGGATCCACGGGGTGGACGCGCAGCGTTGACCTCGCTGATCCTGCGCACGCTCCAGCAGGCCGCCTACTCACCGAAGAACGGCGGTCATGCCGGCCTGGGCACGGCGCACTACTGCCACTTCACCTCGCCGATCCGCCGCTACCCCGATCTCGTCTGCCACCGCGCGCTGCTGTCGGCCGTCGGCGCGGGCGAGCGCGGGGTCCGCGCAGCGGGGCTTGGGGAGCTGGCCGAGTGGACCTCCGACCGCGAGCGCAATGCGATGAGCATCGAGCGCGACGCGGATGACGTGGCGCGCTGCTTCGCCCTGGAGCGGGTTTTGTATGAGAGCGGCTCCGAGCAGACGTTCACGGGCGAGGTCGTCGGGCTGATCGCGGCCGGCGCGTTCATCGCGTTCGGCACGCCCCCGGGGCGTGGGGAGGATCCGGGTGTGCCGCTGCCGCTGTATGAGGGGATGCTGCCGGTCAGGCTCATGCGCGGCGCGGGCGGCGCGCGCGAGTGGTGGGAGCTGAACGAGCAGGGCACGATCCTCCACGGCGAGCACCCCGGATCGACGCTGCGCCTCGGGGACCCGATCGAGGTGCGTGTGGCACGTGTGGATGTAGCCCGCGGCCGGGTGGACCTGCTACCCGCATAGCCTCACCGCGAACGGACCATCTACGCTCGTGACATGGCCAAGGGCAAGGGCAAGCGCAAGATCGGTGCCGGCGACGTGGCGTCAAACCGCTACGCCTCGCACCGCTATGAGCTGATCGAGCGCCTCGAGTGCGGGATCGTGCTCGAGGGCACCGAGGTCAAGGCGCTGCGCGCCTCCGGCGCCCAGCTGAAGGACGGCTACGCCGCGATCTCAGACGGAGAGCTGTGGCTGCACTCGATCCACATCCCCGCATACGCGCCGGCCTCGCGCGAGAACCACGACCCCGAACGCCCGCGCAAGTTGCTGCTGCATCGGCGCGAGCTGGACCGCATCGCGGCGCGTGCTTCCGAGCGCGGGCTGACACTCGTGCCGACGCGCATCTACTTCGCCGGCGCCCACGCCAAGGCCGAGATCGCGCTCGCGCGCGGCAAGGATCTGTATGACAAGCGTCAGACGCTGCGCGAGAAGGACACCAAGCGTGACATCGAACGCGGGATTCGCGAAGCCAGGCGCTAAGCGACGCGCCCGCGCATGTCGGGCACGCAGCGGCCGGCCATGGCCTGCTGGCGAGACCGCCCCTAGATCGACCCGAAGCTGTGCCCGCCGCTCGCGAGGATGTGCGTCTCGTACATCCCGAACGCAAGCGCCACGATCAACCCGAGGTAGACGGCACCGACGATCACGCGGTTGCGCGGCGACACGCGGTAGTAGGCGGCCTGCTCGAGCGAGCGCGTGCCCCGCAGCTTCCAGCGCCGCCAGGTCTCCATGCCGCCGAACAGGATGATGATGAACAGGATCGGGTTCGGGATCACGAACACCAGCACGATCAATCCACCGAAGCCCAGAAACCACATCCACGGGGCCATCGCCGCCATTGCGCGGCCGCCGTCGAGCGGCACGACCGGCAGTAGGTTGAAGAGGTTGAGCAGGAAGCCGACATAGGCCAGCGCGAGCAGCATGTCGACTGCCGGTGAGCACGCCGATCATCGCGACGACCGCCGCCCCGAGGCTGCCGAGGATCGGCCCGGCCAACCCGACGCGCGCCTCCGCGAGCGCGTTCTCGCCGAGCGACTTCGCGGTGATCAGCGCGCCGAGAAACGGCACGAACATCGGCGCGCTCGCCTTGATCCCCTCGCGACGCAGCGCGATCACATGGCCCATCTCGTGCACGAACAGCAGCACCACGAAGCCCGCCGCGAACTCCCAGCCCCAGAACAGGCTGTACGCGGCGACCGACACCAGCGCGGTACCCGCCGTTGTCAGCAGCTTCAGGTTCGGCAGCGCCACGAACAGCGCCTTCAGCGCCACCCCGAACTTCGCGATCAGCGCGACCAGGCCGGCGAACACGCTGCCGATGCGCTTGCGCACTTTGCGCACGGGCCCGGGACCAGGTCCACCACGATGCTCGCCGAACGGGTTCTCCCCGGGGTGCAGCCGTGCGCGGCGGCCCGCCGGGGAGCGTCGGGCGCACTGGGTGTGGGCAAGGAAAAGTCGCCGCTATCCATGGCTCCATTGTGGCAGCACCGATAAGGATCGCCTAACGACAGCCGCTTTTTTTCGGAATATGCGGGGTAGTCATCGCGGAGGGGTTGCAATCGCTCCGGGGTGGAGCTACTTTGAATCCAGACGCGGAACCGAGCCGCAAAGAGCGAGGCCACCGAGGTGTGAGGCCGCGCCACCCAAACTGGAAGGCCTTCGGGCTGGACGGGGCGGGTTCCTCAAGCGGCCCGGGACCGCGTCGTTTTTGTGGTCTTATGGGCTGTTCCTTGACCATCTCTCGCTGTGTTGCATGTACGGCTACAATGGGAACGCAGTACATCCCCGGGGACGACAGGCTTCGACGTGGTCGGCTCGTGAGGATGGTGGCGAGTCGAGGTCCCGGGCGGCCTCGTAAAACACCCGGGAAAACCATAAGTGCGGACTCTCACGAGTACGCCCTCGCTGCCTAGCAAACACTAGGCGAGTGAGGTCTCGGGCCCCGCTTGCCTGCGGCGGGGAAGGCCGGGATCAGAAAGCAGGCTCACCCGGTGCGGTCCGCCTTCGCCAAGCCGGGGAAACCTAAGGAGGCTGGTCCCCCACAACCCCGCCGGCGAGGCGAGTCGAGGGATGAGATCAGAGCGCCGGCTACGCTCGTAGAAGCCACTCTTACGCGATCGCGGACGTGGGTTCGATTCCCACCGTCTCCATGTCCATCCCTGACGAAGGTCGAACCGCTCGCCGGCCTGACCCAACGCCGTAGATGCCCTTCGCGGTGTCGGCCAAGTCGGATCAGCATGTCGCGACCGACCCGGAGCGGAGCGTTAGGCCAGTTGTCGATGCGGTCCCGTGCTCAGATTGTCCAAGCGTCTATGTCGCCGGGTCTCAAGCGCCTGCTAGCGTCATGGTATTAAGCATTTGGGCCGCAGCAGCGGCCATATCCACGACGAGTGCGGGAGCGCGAATGCCTAGAGCACTGTTGGGGCTGGTCGGAGTCGTTTTGGCTATGTCGATAGCCGCAGCATATGGATCAGCTGCTGGCGCTTCTATTCCCCCTAGCGCCGCGGCAGTGGCCGAATGCGCTCTGGTAACCGAAGGGAGCTCGGCAAAAGACGAAGAAGCGTGTGCTCAAGGTTACGACGCTGCCAAGACCGGCAGGGCCGAGGCCCAGAACTGCGACCCGATTGGTTCGGAAGCGGTCACCGACACCGAGGACGTCAAAGACTGCCTGTTCGGCTGGGTGCTCGTGGATGTCGCTGGTACGAGTGAAGCCGCCAAGCCTAGCGCCGCGGCAGTGGCCGAATGCGCTCTGGTAACCGAAGGGAGCTCGGCAAAAGACGAAGAAGCGTGTGCTCAAGGTTACGACGGTGCGAAGGCTGGCAAATCGGTGGAACAGAGCTGCTACTCGGTTGGCTCGGGTGCGGTCACCGACACCGAGGACGTCAAAGACTGCCTGTTCGGCTGGGTGCTCGTGGATGTCGCTGGTACGAGTGAAGCCGCCAAGCCTAGCGCCGCGGCAGTGGCCGAATGCGCTCTGGTAACCGAAGGGAGCTCGGCAAAAGACGAAGAAGCGTGTGCTCAAGGTTACGACGGTGCGAAGGCTGGCAAATCGGTGGAACAGAGCTGCTACTCGGTTGGCTCGGGTGCGGTCACCGACACCGAGGACGTCAAAGACTGCGAAGTGGGCTGGTCAGTGAGCTGACAGGCTGCGCCGTTACGAGACGTCGAGCGCGGGCGCGCCGAACACGGTGGGGTTTGCGCAACGTACGATCCTCTCCACTGAGTTCACAGCATCGACTCACCGAGCAGCCGCTCAGATGAAGGGTGGGCACCGGCCGGTCATCTGGACTGATAGAACGCTCCCCGGCGGGTAGGGTTCCCGGGCGAGGCTGGCACCGGGGCCTGCCACGCTCTATCGAGGAGGGCCCTGGAATGAGCGACCGTATTGTTGTGCTCGGCGCCGGTTTCGGCGGGCTGGAGCTTTGCACCATGCTCTCGGAGCTGCTCGGCGATGACGCGGACGTGACGCTGATCGACAAGTCCGATGCCTTCGTGTTCGGATTCTCCAAGCTCGACATGATGTTCCGTCACGCCCCGCCGGATTCGCTGCGGATGTACTACAAAGACATCGTCAAGCCGGGCGTGCGGATGCTGCGCGAGACGATCACTGCGATCGACCCTGAGTCCCGACCCGTGAGCACCGACGCGGGGACGCATACGGCGGACGTGCTTGTGATCGCGCTCGGCGCCGACTACGACATGGATGGCACACCTGGCCTTGCCGAGGCCGGTAACGAGTTCTATTCCGTGGCTGGCGCCGAACGGCTCGCTGGCATCATCCCGTCGTTCTCGCGCGGCCATGCCGTGATCGGGATATGCGGCGCGCCGTTCAAGTGCCCGCCCGCTCCCAGCGAGTGCGCGCTGATGCTCGATGACGAGCTGACGGCGCGCGGCGTGCGCGACGCCTGCCAGATCTCGATCGTGATGCCGCTGGGCACGCCCGTCCCGCCATCGCCAGAGACCTCGGCTGCGCTGGAACAGGAGTTCGCCGCACGTGACATCACACTCCTCAGCGGGCGGCGCGTCGCCGCGCTCGATCCGTCTCGGAGCCGTCCTGTGCTCGACGACGGCAACGAGCTGCCCTATGACCTGTTCCTCGGCGTCCCGAAGCATCGCGCGTCGGATGTCGTGATCTCCAGCGGCATGACAGAGGATGGCTACATACCCGTCGATTCCGCCACGCTTGCAGACGCGATATCCCGGACGTCTACGCGATCGGCGACGTCGCCACGGCGGGCGTCCCGAAGGCCGGCGTCTTTGCCGAGGGCGCCGCGCGGGTCGTCGCGCAGACGATCGTCGCTCAGCTAAGGGGCGGCGAGCCCCCGGAACGCCACCTTGGACGGGGCACCTGCTACATCGAGTTCGGCCAGGGACGCATCGGCAGTGTCGACATCGACTTCCTGTCCGGTCCCGACGAAAACGGGCACATTCAACGTACCTTCGGCTGCGCAGATGGCAGAGAAGGAGCGGTTTGGCTCGAGCCGCCGCGCTCGCTGGTTCGGCGCGTGAACGCGCTCCCTTGAGAACACCCTGCCGGTCATATCAGGTTTAGCGGCGCTGCGGTTCACAGGTACGTTGACGTTCGAGGTCCGTTCCGGGAACCTTGCTCGGGTCCGATTCCCGCTGTCTCCACTCACTCACTCACAGGAGAACATCTATGGCGACCGTCTCACAGAGCCCGGCGGCCGTCGCCGGGCCGCCGGTGGCCCAGCCCGTGCTCACCCCGCTGACGGCCAGCGCCATCTTCCTCGTGCTGACCATCGACGACGGCGGTGAGGCGGTGGTCCGCGACCTGCTCGCCGACCTGTCCGGACTGGCCCGGACGGTCGGCTTCCGTTCGCCCGAGGGCGGGCTGGCCGTCGTGGCCGGGGTCGGATCGGCGGCGTGGGATCGTCTCTTCGCCGGCCCGCGGCCGGCCGAGCTGCATCCGTTCCGCGGCCCTCGACGGTGCTCGGCACCGGGCCGTGGCCACCCCGGGCGACCTCCTGTTCCACATCCGGGCCGCGACGATGGACCTGTGCTGGGAGCTGGCGTCCCTGGTCGTCGGCCGGCTGGCCGGAGCCGCGACGGTGGTCGACGAGGTCCACGGGTTCAAGTACTTCGACGAGCGGGACCTGCTCGGCTTCGTCGACGGGACCGAGAACCCGACCGGGTCGGCAGCCGAGGCGGCGGTGACCATCGGCGCCGAGGATCCGGCCTTCGCCGGCGGGAGCTACGTCATCGTCCAGAAGTACCTGCACGACATGGCGGCCTGGAATGCCCTGACGGTCGAGGAGCAGGAGCGGGTGATCGGGCGGGCCAAGCTCTCCAACGTCGAGATGGCCGACGACGTCAAGCCTTCCAACTCGCATGTGGCGCTGAACACCATCGTCGAGCCCGACGGCACCCAGCGTCAGATCCTGCGGGAGAACATGCCCTTCGGGTCGTTGGGCGCGGGGGAGTTCGGCACGTACTTCATCGGGTACGCCGCGACCCCCTCGGTCACCGAGCTGATGCTCCAGCACATGTTCCTCGGGGACCCGCCCGGCAACTACGACCGGATCCTCGACTTCTCCACCGCGGTGACCGGCACCCTGTTCTTCGTGCCCACGGCGGACTTCCTGGACGACCCTCCCCCGTTGCCGGGCGAGGCGGTGACGGGACAGCCACCGGGCGTGGGGAGGGGGCCGTCCAGGAAGAGACCGTCCCCAGAGCGGCCCGGCTGCCACCGGCGACGGGTCGCTCGGGATCGGCGGGCTCAGGGGCAAGTCGGCTCGTAGAGGCTGGGGGCCCTACGGGTTGTCGAAGAGGATTCGAGAAGCGGGGCCTGGCGCCTGTCTCCAACGCATGAGTTGACGCCCAGACACCTGGTCGCGCTCAACTTCTCGCGATCGGGTGAGACGCCGCGAGGTCTATCATCGAGGCCGCCTCAAGCAACAGCGAACAATCCGGAGATCAGTCGTGCACCCCGATCTGGAGCAGTGGAAGGCGAAGGGCGAGTCTTTTGACTATCTGGGCTTTAGGGTCTTCTTCATCAAGGAGGGGGCAGGGCCCAACCTGCTGCTCGTGCACGGATACCCGTTCAACTCCTACGACTGGTCTGAGATCTGGCCGGAGCTCACGAGTCGCTTCACGGTGATCGCGCCGGACATGCTGGGCATGGGGTTCTCGGACAAGCCGGCCGCGTACGAGTACTCCGTGCATGATCACGCCGACATGCACGAAGCGCTCCTGGAAGAGCTCAGCGTCGATGCGTGTCATGTGATCGGCCATGACGTTGGGGACTCTGTGGTGCAGGAGATGTTGGCCCGCCACGACGATCGAGAACGGCCGGCTGGAGCGCCCAGAATCGACTCGATCACCTGGCTCAACGGCGGGCTGTTCTACGAGGTGTACACCCCAAGGCTTGCGCAGACCCTGCTGTCAAAGACACCTTTGGGAGGGGTTCTTGCCGGACTGCGGCGCACGTCCCTGTCTCGCGCGTTGACCACACGCACGATCAACGAAATGTTCGGGCCCAATACCAAGCCCTCGCCGGAACTGCTCGACAAGTTCCACGAGATCCTCGAGTTCAACGACGGCAAGCGGGTCGTGCATAAGGTCGGCCGGTTTGTGCTCGACCGAGAGCATCACCGCAATCGCTGGGTGCGAGCGATGCGTCAGACCCAGGTCCCTATGCGGCTGATCGACGGTCCCTGCGACCCCAACTCCGGAGCGCACATGGCCGACCGCTATCTCGAGGTCATCTCCGACCCCGACGTCGTCATGCTCGATGCGGCCATCGGCCACTGGCCGCAGATCGAGGATCCGGATGGCGTGGTCGCTCACTTTCTCGACCATGTGAGCCGCACCGCGAGCTGAGCGAGACTATCCGCGGACTACCTCGATCCATTCGAGCCGCCCTCCGCAGAGCGAGCGCCACCGCGCGGCGGGGGTGACGCGCAGGGTCGCTTGAGAACCGGCGCCCGCGGGCGTGAGGAAGATCGAGTCGAGGATCGCCGAGCCGCCGGCGCCCGGAGTCAGCGGGCTGGAGCTCCCGCGCGTGATCGTCAGGCGATGGCGCCCGGCGGCGAGCCGGACGCGCAGCGGCGCCATCGTGTCGGGGTCGGTCGCGACACCGGTGAGCTGGCCGCTGATCGACGCGAGCTGACGCTCGTCCACGCTCACGTTCACCGCCGGCATGATCTCCCCGCGCAACCACAGATCCCATACGCCGGCGTGGGGCACCGCGAACGTGGCTTCTAGGCGGCCGGGTCGTGACATCAACAGGCCATCACGCGAGTTCGCCCAGGCGGGATGCAGCGCGCGCGCCACGTCGATCCCCACGATCTCCGGTGGGCTCGCGCTGACGAGCCGCGCACCGTTCAGTTGGGCCTGGCGCGCGAGCGGCTCCACACGCGAGCATTGGACCGGAAGCGCGCTCGACAGACCGAGATGGGCGAGCGCCACGGCGGCGCCGGGCCGGCGGCCCCACACCTGGTAGTAGGTCCCCTGCCAGAGCAGGCTGTAGGCGGCCGGTGGGCGGGCGGCGGCGGGGTCGCGGCGCGTGACGATCAGCGGGTAGGCGCGCAGCGCCGCCGGGGAGATCCGATCAAGGTCTGCCGGCTGACCCTCTCTCTGCACGATCGCGCGAGGCGGGAACATGAAGCCCGGACCGCCCACGTCGAGATCGCGCAGCAGATACAGCGAGTATTCGTCGTAGTCGGTGAACAGCGCCGGCCCCCGCCCGGCAAAGCGCGAATCCAGCGACGCGAGCTCTTCGTAGCGCGCGGTGGGCGCCAGGTTGGAGCCGTGGTACTGCATCGCGTCGGACGCGGCGACGCCGCCCACGAGCACGAGCGCCAGCAACAGCGCCGCCGGCCGCAGCACGGGCCGGGACAACGTGGAGGCGCGCAGCGCTGCCACGCCCGCCCACGCCAGCAGCACTACCACCGGCGAGGTGAGCATCAGCGCCTTGCCGTTGGCCCAGGTCGTTCCGTACGCGGTCAACCCGACCCAGACCGCGAGCGTCAAGGCGATCCAGCCAGCCAGCGCGTATGCACGCAAGTACACGACGTACACGGCGCCGACCACAGCGGCGATCAGCGCGACGATGGCGAGCGCGTAGGAGAACTCCAGATGGCCGCCGGTTGGAACGTGCTTGTAGCTGTCCACCAGCCACGTTCCGAGCACCTGTATCGGAGCGGAGCGGTTTTTGCAGGTTGCCGGGATTGCTCGTTGATGCGATGTTTTTGGCCACCTGCAGCGACCCGGACAGGTCGAGCCACGTCCCCAATGCTGCGACGAGAGCGACGGCCACTCCGGTCGCCGCGAGCAGCAGCGGCTGACGTGCGCTCTGCTGCCGGCTCGCCACGATCCGGCAGATCACGATTGCCGCGAGCACGACCACCGCCGTGAGCGCCCACGCGCCGAACGCCACCCCGAGCGTCGAGACCCCCGCGGCGGCCACGAGCGCGAACGGCAGGGCGCCGCGGGGAGGACCTCGCAGCCAGCGCGAGTGCAGGGTGACGAGCGCGCCGAGCGTGAGGATCATCGGCAGTGCGGTGATCTCCTTGACCGATGCGATCAGCTCGTAGCCGTAAACGAGCGCGGGCACGGTGACCGTCAGCGCAGCGAGCGCAGCTAATGGACCGTCGAGGCCGAGCCGCCGCACGAGCACCCACGCCGGGCCGGCGGTGAGCGCGAGCATGAACGCGTTGAACGGCTGGAAGGCCCAGATCAGGGGAACGTGCAGCAGGAACGCGCTGCCGCCGAAGATCGTGTCGGCGCCGGAGGGGTAGCTCGTGTTGTAGTAGGCGTTGATGTACTGGCCGTAGGAGTTGCGCAGGTCGAGGTGCGCATAGTCCTGGCCGTGACGCATCAGGAAGTCGGCCCCGAGCATGTGGAACGCCGAGTCCGTCAGGACCCCGATATGAGGAGAACGAGGGCCGGCCCGCGAACAGGACCGGAGCTATCGCGGCGAGAAAGGCGAGCAGCGGGACGGCGAGCTGCCACCCGCAGCGCCGCCATTGCCGCGCCAGCGTCCCCACCCGCTGCCGGCCGATCGTAAAGCCCGCCGCGGCGATGACGGCCAGCAGGTAGGGCGTCGCCGGCGCGGCAAAGACCGAGTAGGTCGTGAGCTGCGAGACACCGATCAACGCCGCCGCGCCGATGGCCGGTAGCAGAGCTCCCGGCAGGAAGCGTCCGCTCGCGCGGTCGATCAGTAGCCCAGCGCCGACACACAGCAGCGCGAGCAGGCACGGGTAGAGCAACGTGGCTTGGAACCCTGGATTGCTCACGTAGGCAGGCCGAAGGGTAGCGTGGGCCCGCCGCTAGGGGGCCCACGCTTGCAGGCAACCCAGGCGTATGTCAGATCTTGCGCTAGCGCATGCGCGGATCGACGAAGGTGTCGTCGATCGCCGAGTTGCCCGTGACTGCGGTGAAGCGAAGCGCCATTTGCGCGGTCCCGCCCATCAGCAGCCCGGCGAGCGCTGCGCCGGTGGGCATCGCCGGCGTCGGCTGCCAGCCATTGCTCGACGTGACTCCTCCCACTGGGACAGAGACGAGGCCGATCGGCGTCTGATAGACGACCTGGACGAGCACCTTGGATACGGCCCCGATGTTGCGGGCAAAGAAGCGGAATGTCTTATAGCCCGCTTCCACGCAGGTGAAAGGCGACTGCGCCGACGCTCCGGCTGGGAGGCCCAGCGAGAATGAGCCGACCGTTCCGGTTGCGCCGTAGGGCTCGCTTCCAGCGACCTTCTGGGCGCCACCGCTCAGCGTCCATCCTGACAGTGAGCCCTCGAATGAGCCACCGGCGACGAGCTCGTAGGAGCTCGAGTCCCCCCACCCGAGGAAGGGCTGAGTGAGCGTGACCGCGGGACAGGTGTGGGCGGCGGATGTTTCCGGTGCCACCTGCGCTGCCGTGGCGGGCGAAGTGTCGACGGTGAGGCTCGCGAGCATGCTCACGACGCATAGCGACAGGCCTACACGCGATGCTCGGCGCGGCATCCTGCCGGATCCGGAGCGAGACGAATATGGGAACACAAGCAGCCTCCGTGCATCTACTGGCGACCGAGCTATCTCGTGTTCGAGACCTCTGGCTTTGCGTCCCCACCTCGCGGCGAGTTTGCCTTTTTCAGTCTTGGTTGTCGATCTCCTCGGCAACCATGAAGCATCGGATGGCCCGGGTGAAGGGATGTGGACATCTGTTGTAGCGATGAGTTGATTTTGGGTTTAGAGATTCCATAGAACCAAATTACTCTCCCTGAGGGAGGGCGATGGACGTGCACGTCTCTCATTCTGGGGTTGGGGTGACGATAGTCGTGGAGATCTATGTCCGCTCACGCTTTCAAAGAATCCGAGCGCGCGCGAGCGTCGTTCGCGCGTCGAGTGCAGCGAATGGCCTTCGTCGAGCGCCGGGGAGAACTGCTGGTCGGCGGTGGCTTCATGGTCGTGGCGGTCGCGCTTGCCCTGGTCGGGGAGATGAGCCAGAGCTTTTCGCTGCCGATCGTCGCTCTGTATATGCTGGGCATTGCCGCGGCAAGTCAGGTTCGGTTCGAGATCGGCGCGGGCTTCACCGTTCCAACGCAGGCCGTGTTCGTGCCGATGCTGTTCGCCGTGCCCGTCTCGCTCGTGCCGCTGCTGGTGGCGCTCGCGCTGGCGCTGGGGATGGCGCCGGGAATCCTGAGCCGGAAGGTGCCGATCAGCCGCATATTGACGGTGCCCGGCAACTGCTGGTTCGCGGTGGGCCCCGCTCTCGTCCTGCTCGATGCTCACGACCGCAACCCGGATGGGCGCTGGGGCATTCTGCTGCTGGCGCTGATGGCGCAGTTCGCTTGCGACTTCGCCGCCAACGCGGTGCGGGAGCGCCTGCTCCACGACATCACGCTGCGGGAGCTGCTCGCGGAGGTTCGGCAGGTGTACGCCCTCGATCTGGCGCTGTCGCCGCTCGGGCTCGCGATCGCGTTCGCCACGTCTCCGGTGCGCAGTCAATGGTCGGTGCTGTTGATCGCGCCGCTGTTTGGGGTCCTGAGGCTGTTCTCGCAAGAGCGACGCGCTCGCCTGGAGCAGTTGATCGAGCTCAACGACGCCTACCAGGGCACCGCGCTGCTGCTTGGCGATGTGGTCGAGGCAGACGACGGTTACACGGGCGAGCACTGCAAGAGCGTGGTTCGCCTTGCGCTCGAAGTCTCCAGAGAGCTGGGGCTCGATGTCGATGAGCGGCGCAACGTCGAGTTCGCCGCCCTGCTGCACGACGTCGGCAAGATCGCGGTGCCGAAGGAGATCATCAACAAGCCAAGCAAGCTCGACGAGCGCGAGTGGGCGATCATCAAGACGCACACGCTCGAGGGCCAGAAGATGCTTGAGCGCGTCGGTGGCTTCATGCGCGAGGTCGGCGAGATCGTGCGCTCCTCGCACGAGCGCTGGGACGGCGGCGGCTATCCCGACGGGCTGCGCGGCGAGCAGATCCCGCTCGAAGCGCGCATCGTGTCCTGCTGCGACGCCTTCAACGCGATGACGACGACTCGCTCCTATCGCAGGGCGATGTCGGTCTCGGCGGCAGTCGCCGAGCTGAGGGACAACGCCGGCACCCAATTCGACCGACGGGTCGTCGACGCCCTCGTGCACGTGGTGGACCAACCTGCCGGCATGTCCGTCTGAGGTTCTTACTCTTCCCGCGGAGCATAGGGCGCGAGCTCGCGGCGGGCGATCGAGAGCTTGTGGACCTCGTCGGGGCCGTCGGCCAGCCGCAGGGTGCGCAGGTGAGCGTAGGACCAGGCGAGCGAGAAGTCATCGGAGACGCCGCCGCCGCCGTGGACCTGGATCGCGCGGTCGATGACCTTCAGCGCGACGTTCGGCGCGGCGACCTTGATCGCGGCGATCTCGGTGCGGGCGTGGCGGTTGCCGACCGTGTCCATCAGCCAGGCCGCCTTGAGTGTCAGCAGGCGCGCCATCTCGATCTCGATCCGCGACTCGGCGATCCAGTCCTGAATGTTCGCGCGCGCGGCGAGCGGCTGGCTGAAGGTGACGCGCGAGACCGCGCGGGCGCAGATCGACTCCAAGGCCCGCTCGGCCGCGCCGATCGCACGCATGCAGTGGTGGATGCGTCCGGGTCCGAGGCGCGCCTGGGCGATCATGAAGCCGTCGCCCTCGCCGGCGATCAGGTTGGCGGCGGGGACGCGCACGTCGGCGAAGTCGATTTCGGCGTGGCCCTCCTGGTCCTGGTAGCCGAACACGGGCAGGCCGCGCACGATCGAGACGCCGGGCGTGTCGAGCGGCACGAGGATTTGGCTCTGCTGGCGGTGTCGAGGACCATCCGGCGCCGTCTTGCCCATCACGATCATGATCCGGCAGTGGGGGTGGAGCGCTCCGGAGATCCACCACTTGCGCCCGTTGAGCACGTAGGACTCGCCATCGCGCTCGATTCTCAACGCGATGTTGGTCGCGTCGGAGGAGGCGACGTCGGGCTCGGTCATCGCGAACGAGGAGCGGATCTCGCCGTCGAGCAGCGGGCGCAGCCAGCGGTCCTTCTGCTCATCGGTGGCGAATTGGCTGAGCACCTCCATGTTCCCCGTGTCCGGAGCCGAGCAGTTGCACGCCTCCGAGGCGATGTGGCTGCGCCCCAGGATCTCGGCCAGCGGCGCGTAGTCGCTGTTGGATAGACCCGCTCCGTACTCCGGGTCGGGGTGGAACATGTTCCACAGGCCGGCCTCGCGCGCGCGCGTCTTGAGCTCCTCTATGACCTGGGGTTGGTGGTGGGGATCGCCGGACTCGCGCAGCTGGCGCTCGTAGACGGCCTCCGCGGGTTGGATGTGCTCGTCCATGAACGCGGTCAGGCGCTCCTTGAATTCAGAACAGCGCTGGCTCGGCTCGAAGTCCATTGGTCCTCTCCCTCGGTGACGGCGGTAGCCTGGGCAGTGGCCTAGGATCATCGCCGATGAGCCAAGACGGCGGGAGCCAGCGCGCGCAGGAGAACCTCAGCCAGGGCGAGCGCGCGCGCGCCAGCTATCGCGCGGCGGGCGTGGACTACGAGGCGCTCGACGCCGGCAAGCGACTGGCGATCGCCGGGGCACTCTCCACCTCGCAACTGCTCGCCGCACGCGGCGGGCAGGCGCTCGATGCATCCAGGGGCGAGCCGGCGTTCGTGTTCGAGCTCGACGATCGCGCGTTTGCGTTCGTGGTCGAGGGGCTGGGCACGAAGTCGATGATCGCGCGCCACGTGCTCGAGAGTCAGGGGATCGACCGCTTCGCCGAAGTTGCCTATGACACCGTCGCGGCGATCTGCAACGACCTGTGCTGTGTCGGCGCGCTGCCGCTGGTCGTGAACGCGTACTTCGCGACCGGCTCCTCGGAGTGGTACCGGCAGGGCGAGCGCGGAACGGCGCTGATCGAGGGCTGGCGCAGGGCTTGCGTGGATGCGGGCTGCACGTGGGGGGGCGGGGAGTCGCCGTCGTTGCCGGGGTTGCTGGACGAGCGCGAGATCGAGCTGGCGGGCGCCGCGGTGGGGGTCGTGCCCGCGGGACGCTCCGCGATCCTCGGGGACGACCTCGCGGCCGGGGACGAGATCGTGCTCGTCGCCTCCAGCGGGCTGCACGCGAACGGCGCGTCGCTGGCGCGGCTGGTGGCCGGGCGTCTGCGCGGCGGCTACGCGACCGCGCTGCCCGGAGGCGTAACGTTCGGGGAGGCCCTGTTGGAGCCATCGCTGATGTACGTCGGGCTCGTCGCCGCGCTGCTGGAAGAGGACGTTGGGCTGAGCTACATCAGCCACATCACCGGCCACGGCCTGCTGAAGCTGATGCGCCCGCCGCGGCCGCTCACATATCGGATCACCAGGCTGCCTGAGGTGCCGAGCGTGCTGAGCTTCCTGGTGGAGCAGGCGGAGCTCGACGCGCACGCGGCGTATTCGACGTTCAACATGGGCTCCGGCTATGCCCTGTACTGCGCAGCCGGGGCTGGGGAGGCGATCGTGGCGATCGCGCAGCGACTCGGCCTGAGCGCGCTCGTGGCGGGGAGCGTGGAGGCGGGGCCGCGGCAGGTGATCCTCGAGCCGGTCGACGTGCGCTTCGCCGCTGAGGAGCTGGAGCTGTCGGTTTAGAGGCTAACCCTCTGGTCGAGCTTGAGGATTTTGTGGGACGGAGGCATTCGCGTTGCGACGGCCTTGGTCGGCTGGCTGTTCAGCAAGGGGAAGGGGCGCGCGCGTTGCAAGTCGTTGCCCGCCCGCGCCTTCGGGGTTGAAGCGATCTCCCGCGAGGGATATGGTTGCTGTAGAGATCGCCATTGTTCTCCGGCTTGGTTATGCCGGAGATCTCGAGTCGCCGGACCGGCATGGTTCCGGAGCTACCCGGATCGAGGGGATCTGTCCATCAAATAGAGGAGAGAGAGTGATGCGCAGAATATCCACCTGTCTGGCCGTGCTCGGCCTTGCCGTGCTGGGCCTGTCGGCCACGGCGTCGGCGGCGCCGACGATCACGATGAAAGCGAAGGCGGTTCCCATCCCGGGCTTCCCGCATACCGGCAACATCCTCGGCGCGGGCGCGGCGCTCAAGACCGAATATACGATCTCGGGCACCGAATACGGCGGCTTTCCGGCGCCGCTGATCGGGGTCAAATTCTACGGGCCTGCGAGCGCAAAGCTGCACCCGCAGGGCTTCTCCACCTGCGCGCCGAGCGTGATTGAAACGCAAGGAACTGGGCCATGCCCGAAGGCATCGAAAGCTGGCCCGGTAGGTGAAGCGAAGCGGAGTCGTCAGCTTCGGCACCGAACGTGTGTCAGAGACGGCGACGATAGAACCGTTCTTCGCCCCCGGCGGCGGCTTGGAGTTCTTTGCGAAGGGCGTTTCGCCGGTCTCGATCGAACTCCTCTCGACGGGCAAGGTCGTCAACTCCTCCCCGCCGTTCGGCCCGACGGTCTTTGCCTCGGTGCCGCTCATCGAATCGGTGCCCGGGGCGCTCGACGCGTCGGAGAAATCGATCGAGGTGCAGGTCGGCGCCGCATACAAGAAGGGCAAGAAGACGGTCTACTACATCACCGTGCCGAAGAAGTGCCCGAAGGGTGGCTTCCCGCTGAAGACGGTGATGGAATTCGGAAACATCAATAACCCCAAGGAACCGGGCGAAAAGGCGGAAGCCTCGTACAAGGCGCCGTGCCCCAAGAAGTAAGCCGATAGGGGCGAGCTTGTGTCCTGGGGGATATGAGCTCGCCCGAAGCGCAAGCGAGACGGGCGGCCCCATCTGTAGGATGGGGCCGCCCTTCGCGTAGTTGAACCGCAAGGAAGGATCGGGTTGAGGACGCAGACCGTCGGATGGAGGAGAGTCGCGGCCGGGATCGGCGGCGTCCTCGGCGTGGCCGCGCTGGTGGCGGTCGTGCTGCTCGCCACCTCGGCGGGTGGCTCGGGTGGCTCCTATACGATCCGCGCGATCTTCGACGACGCCGGCAACCTCGTTCCCGGCGAGCAGGTGAAGATCGACGGCGTGAAGGTCGGGAGCGTCGGGTCGGTCACGCCCACGCCACAGGCGCGGGCCGCGGTCGTGCTGCAGATCGAAAACCCCGGCTTCCAGGACTTTCGTGACGACGCCAGCTGCGCGATCGAACCGGAGGCGCTGCTCGGCGAGAAGTTCGTCAACTGCCTGCCGACCCAGCCCCGCGCCGAAGGCACGCCGCTGCCGCCGCCGTTGCGCAGGATCCCAGACGGCCAGGAAGGCGCGGGCGAGATCCTGATGCCGGTGGCGAACACCTCCAGCCCGGTCGACGTCGACCTGCTCAACGACATCAACCGGCTGCCCGTGCGCGAGCGCTTCACGATCATCCTCAACGAACTCGGCGCCGGCCTGGCCGGGCGGGGGAGCGACCTGAACGCCGTCGTCAAACGCGCCGATCCGGCGCTGCGGGAATTCGACAAGGTGCTCGGCATCCTGGCCGGCGAGAACAAGGAGCTCGCGAAACTAGCGGTGGACGGCAGCAAGGCGCTCGCACCGTTTGCCGCCGTGCGCGGCCGAGTCGCCGACTACATCGCGCAGCAGAACACGGTAGCGGTCGCCACCGCCAGACACTCCAGTGCGCTCGCGCGCAACTTCGCAGACTTCCCGGCCTTCCTGCGCCAGTTCGGGCCGGCGATGGAACGGATCGGCAAGTTCGCCGACGAAACGACCCCGACCTTCACCGACCTCAAAGTCGCCGCGCCCGGGATCAACGAGGCCTTCACCCACCTGGCGCCGTTCTCCAACAGCTCCACCAAGTTCTTCCAGAGCCTCGGCAAGACCGCGGGGGTCTCCGGTCCGGCGATCGCGGCGACAAAGCCGCTGCTCGAACGCGTGCAGACGCTGGGTGGCGCCGCCAAGCCGTTTGCCGGCAACCTCTCCGAACTGCTCTCCAGCCTGCGCGCCACGGGCGGGCTGGAGCGACTGCTCGACCTGATCTTCCTGGGCGGCGGGAGCATGAACGGGTATGACTCGCTCGGCCACTTCCTGCGCGCCGAGATCATCGGCAAGAACTGCGTGGGCTACAAGGTGGTTTCCCAGAGCGGGTGCAGTGCGAACTTCGTCAAGGGGGAAAGCTCCGCCTCCGCAAGCTCCACCTCCGCGAGCGCCGCCAGCAGTCCCTCGAGCCTCGTGATGGACCGCACGCTCGCCGTCCTCAACGGCGCGACCCCGGCGCAGGCGATCGCGAAGTACCCGGGCCCGGTGCCGACGCTCTCCGAAAGCGCCGGCGCGCTCTCGAGCGCGGGCTCCGAAGGCGGGGCCACGTTCACCGCCAAGCCGGTCGGCGGCACGAGCGGAGGCACGACCTACTACGCGCCCTCAGCCGAAAGCTCCGAAGCGAGCGGGATGCTGCTCAACTACCTGCTCGGCAACTGATCGACAGACGATGACCACACCACCGCTCATCCGCCAAGCGATCCACCTGCCGCTTGTAGTACTGAGCGTGCTCGCGCTGGCGCCGGCGGTGGCGGGCGCCAGCGAACCGGTCTCTTCACAGCCGTCCACGACCGGCACGAGCACCGCGGCCGAAACGACGACGTCGACCGAGACGACATCCTCCACGCCCGCTCCCGAAGCACCCACCGTGCCCGCGACGACGACTACAACGACCGAAGCCGTCCCCGCGCCAGCGCCCCCGCAACCGGGCGCCGCGGTTGAAACGACGACGCCGCAGGTGCAGGCCGGACATGCGCAGGGGAGCACTCCCGGCGAGAGTGCCACTCACACACACGCGAAATCGAATGGCGCCGCTGGGCAGACCGAATCGAGCAGTGGCTCATCCCGTGCTGGTACGCGCGCGCAAAAGCCCGCGCCCGCACCCTCGGCGCTGACACCGCCGCTGCCGCTCACGCTGGGCGGGCCGATCTCGGGCGTGTCGAGCTTCTTCATCGAAAGCTTCCAGATCCCGCCGTTCCTGCTGCCGATCTACCAGGCGGCCGGCACCGCCTACGGGATCCCGTGGCAGGTGCTCGCGGCGATCAACGAGGTCGAGACCGACTACGGCCGAGACCTGAGCGTCTCCAGCGCCGGCGCCGAGGGCTGGATGCAGTTCCTGCCCGCGGAGTGGGCTCAGTACGCGGTCGACGCCAACGGCGACGGCTTCAAGGACCCGTACAACCCTGCTGATGCGATCTTCACCGCCGCCAGGTACCTGAAGGCGGCCGGGGGCGACACGGACATCCGTGGCGCGGTCTACTCGTACAACCACTCGCAGGCGTATGTCGACTCGGTGATGCTGCGCGCGCAGCTGCTCGGCGGCACGCCGTCCGAACTGCTCGGGGCGATCACCGGGCTGACCGAGGCCCGCTTCCCGGTGCACGCGCAGGCGCACTTCAGCGATGGCTTCGCGACCGTCGCCGCGAGCGAGCCGGCCCGCCCACCCGTCGCGGACGCTCGTCGGGACGACGATCTACGCGCAGGCGGGCGCGCCCGTGATCGCCGTGCAGGACGGGGAAATCGTCGGGTCAGGCGATTACGCCCTCGCTCGGGCGCTTCGTGTCGCTGCGCGACGCCTATGGCAACACCTACACCTACGCCCAGCTGGGCAGCGTGGCGACGCTGTACCCGGTGCTCGAGCCGCACGAGCACACCACCGTCAGCGCGCGGATAGCGCAGCCCGGCGAAGGGGGCGAACCCGCCCCGAGCGGGCCGGCCACGGCGGGCGCGCAGCCGCGCTCGCCGCTGTCCGAAGGCGCCGCCGTCTCGGGGCTGGCGCTGGGGGCCGCGGCCGGCCTGGAAGCGCCCGCGGCGAGCACGCCGGCGCGGCTCGACCCCGGCCGCGACTCCCCCGCCGCCGTCCACGCCGAAGATGTTCCGCGCGGGCCCGGACGAGGTCTACCTGCACCCGCTGCGGGTCGGCGTGCAGGTGATCGCAGGGACCGTCCTCGGCCACGTCGGGCCCGGCACGAGCGCTGAAGGATCGGCGCGAGTGCCACCGGTGCGGCGACCACCGCAGGCGGCGAACCGCACATGCTCTTCCAGATCCGCCCGGCCGGCGTGCGGGCGCCGCTGATCGACCCCAAGCCGATCCTCGACGGCTGGGTGCAGCTCGAAAACACCTCGATCTTCAGGGCCAAGGGCAAGAACCCGTTCCTTGGCACCTCGCCGACGGTCGGGCAGGTGCTGCTGGAGTCCAAGGAGCAGCTCGAGCAGCAGGTTCTGCACGACCCCGGGATCCACATCGCGCGGTGCGGGCGAGCAGGACGTCCAGACCGGGCAGATCGACAGGCGCGTGCTGGCGACGCTGGAGTTCCTGTCCGTCTCGGGCCTGAAGCCGACCGTGTCTGGCGCTTGCGTGCGCGCGCGTCGCGCCCGCCCGACGCGACCAACGGAGCCGAGACGTCCGCCGGCGACGCGGTCGACATCACGGCGGTCAACGGCATCTCCGATCGCCGGCCATCAGGGCCCGGGCTCGATCGCCGACATCACGGTCCGCAAGCTGCTGACGCTGCAGGGCACGATGAAGCCCAGCCAGATCTCAAGCCAGATGAGCTACCCGGGGACCGACAACACGCTCGCGCGAGCCCAGCCACGGCGACAGCATCCGCGTCGCCTTCGCGCCGCTCCAGAGCGCGGGCGGACGGCGAGCGTGCCCACGCCGCGGATGCGTTCAGCTCGGCGATCACGCCCGGCCAGTGGGTCCAGCTGATCGCGCGGCTGGGCGAGATCCCCGACCCGAAGGTCTGGCGCAGCGCGGCCGATCCTCGGCGGCCTCGATCCCGCGACAGGCCCGCCACGGCGCTCGACCGGCTCGCACGAGCGGAGGAGGAAGCCGATGGCAACGGCTAGCCCCCCCAGCCCGCCTGCGCCTCGCCGCCCCCGCCGCGCGATCCCCTGCAGCCGCCGCGCGCGCGCGGGCCGCTCCGCCGCGCCGGGACGCGGTCGCTCGCCGTGGGCGCGCTCGCGGTGGTCGTGCTGATCGTCGCCTATCTGATCTTCGCCGGCGGGGGAGGGGCCACCTACAAGATCGTGTTCGCCGAAGGCGACCAGCTCGTCAAGGGCGACCAGGTGCAGGTCGGCGGCGTGCCGGTCGGGAGCGTCAAGAACATCGCCCTCACCTCACGACTTCAAGGCGCTGGTCACGATCCACGTCGACTCGTCGCTGACGCCGCTGCACGAGGGCACCACCGCCGCAGGTGCGGGTGCCGTCGCTGACGAGCATCGCCAACCGCTACATCGCGCTGACGCCGGGTCCCAACAACGAGCCGGCGCTGGCGGCCGGGGCGACGCTGCCGACGACCGCCACGCACGGCGTCGTCGATCTCGACCAGCTGTTCAACACGCTTCAACCCGAAGACCCGCAAAGCGCTTGCAGGAAGTGCTCCAGGGCTCGGCCGAACAGTACGCCGGAACCAACCCCGACTTCAGCCTGTCGGTCAGGTACTTCGGCCCGTCGCTGTCCGCCGCCAGCCATCTCTTCTCCGAGCTCGACCGCGAACAGGGGACGCTCACGAGCTTCCTCGTGGAAGGAGCCAAGGCGGTCACCACGATCGCCGCCCACTCCGAACAGCTCACGGACCTGATCGGCAACGTCGACACGACCTTCCAGGCGATCGGCTCGCGGCAGGCGAGCCTCGCCCAGGGCCTGCGTGAGCTGCCGGTGGCCCTGCGCGCGGGCAACCGCACGTTCGCCGAGCTGCCGTCCACGCTCGGCGCGCTGACGCACTCGTGAACGTGTCCAAGCCGGACCAGAAGCGGCTCCCCCTGTTCTTCTCGCGGTTGCGCTCGCTGCTGGTCCCGGCCACGCCGGTCGTGCGCAACTTCGGCCTGGCGTTCAGCCGGCCCGGGCCGGACAACGACCTCACCGACGCGATCCGCGCCCTGCCGGCGCTCGCGCAGGCGCTGGCCACGAGCTCGCCGAACGGCGTCACCGCGGAGAAGGAATCGGTCCCGATCACCGCCCTGTTCGGCCCCTACAGCCCCGATCTCGAGGGCTTCATCCGCGACTTCGGCGAGGCCGCCGCCTACTACGACGCCAACGGCCACTACGCGCGCGTCGGCCCCCGTGTTCGCCGACTTCGCGCTCGGCGCGAACAACACGCTCACGCCGGTCGAGCCCGCAGCAGGGGCTGGAAGGGTTGAAGACCGACCAGCTGCGCCGCTGCCCGGGCGCGGCGACCCAGCCCGCGGCCGACGGCTCCTCGCCGTTCACCGACAGCGGCCTGCTCGAGCTGCGACCCGACGGAGTTGCCCTGATGAACCGGCGCCGGCGCGACTCCCTGGCCGGCAGCCCGCTGCTGATCGGCGCGGTCACGACGCTGATCGTGGTGGTGGCCGTGTTCCTGTCATACAACGCCAACAACGGGCTGCCGTTCGTCCCCACGTACAACCTCAAAGTGGTGCTGCCCGAGACCTCGGAACTGCAGCCGAACAACCAGGTGCGCATCGCGGGCACGCGCGTCGGGCGTCGATCAGCTCGTTGACCCCCCATCAGAACCCGGCCACCGGGCGCGTCACCGCGATCGCCGACCTGAAGCTCGAAAAGGGCGTCGAGCCGCTGCCGGCCGACACGCAGGCGGTCGTGCAGTCGACGTCGTCGATCGGGACGAAGTACCTGGAACTGGAAAAGGGCACCTCGCAAAAGACGCTCAAGCAGGGCGCGACGATCCCGGTCAGCCAGACGCGCGAACCGGTCGACCTCAACCAGTTCTTCGACATGTTCGACGCAGAAGACGAGGACCGCGATCGAGAAAAACACGATCAACTTCGGCGACGGCCTCGCCGGGCGCGGCCTGGGGCTGAACGAAACGATCGCGACGCTGCGCCCGCTGGTGACGAACGCGATCCCGGTGCTGCGCAACATCGCCGCGCCGAAGACCGGGTTTCGCGAGCTGTGGTACGCGCTCGACCGGCCCGCCTCCGAGACCGCCCCGGTGGCCCAGCAGAACGCGAACCTCTTCAGCGACCTCGACACGTTCTTCAAGGCCTGGGCGGGCGTGGCGCCCTCGCTGGAACGAGCGATCGAAGGCGGGCCGCCGTCGCTCGAACAGGCCACCTACTCGCTCCCATACGAGGCGCCCTTCATGGAAAAGAGCGCCGAGTTCATGCGCCTGCTGCGCCCGACCGCGAGCGGGCTGCGCACCGCCGCCAAGCCGCTCGGCCACGCGTTCGCCGAAGGCGCCGTCAACCTGAGCGCGGCCACCGCGCTGAACACGCGCCTGGCCGCAGCCTCACAGGCGTTCCAGGCCTTCGCGCAAGAACCCCGTCGTCACGCTCGGCCTGGAAGACCTCACCCAGACGGCGCGGCTCGGCAACCCGCTCGTCGCGGGGCTCGCGCCCGAGCAGGTCGACCTGCAACTACCTGACGCTGGCGTTCCGCAACGTCGCGAGCCTGTTCTCCGAGAACATCGGCGTCGGCACGCTCGCCCGCGTGATGCCGGTGCTCTCGCCGGACGGGGTCAACGCCGAGGGCTTCCCCTCCTCGGCGCCGGCCAACGGCCCCTCGATCGACCACGAAGCCGCGCCGGGGGGCAAGCTCGGTCCGCTGATCAACGACAACCACCTGCACTACAACCCCTACCCGAACGTCGCCGGGCCCGGCCAGCCGCAGGAGTGCGAAGCGGGCAACGAGACCTACCTCGCGGGCCAGACCGTGATCGGCCACGCGCCCGGCAATGCCGGCGCCACTCCCGAAGCGACCACCCGCGAACAGAACCTGTTCGGCAACCGTACCCGAGCGCCACGCTGAAGGACCTCGGCGTGGTTGGGGCAAAAGAAAAGGCGCAGGCGAAGGAACGGGCTGAAGCCAAGAAGAAGGCCGAGGCGAAGGCAAAGACGAAGAAGGCCAAGGGGAAGCGCAAGTGAGTCCTCCTGCGTTTGCGCTCGCGCCGCCGCCGCGACGAACTGTCGGTCGTCGAGATGCAGCGGTACAACCCGCTGCGTTTCGGGATCGGGTTGCTCGCGATCCTCGTGATCGCCCTGTTCTTCGCCTTCACCAAGCACATCCCGTTCAAACACGGCTACCGCCTGAAGGCCGTGTTCGCGACGGCTGTTCGACATCCATCCCCAGTCGCCGGTGCGGATCGCCGGCAGTCAACGTCGGCACCGTCCAGCTCGATCAGCCGCGAGGGCGACACCGGCCTGGTGAGCATGGAAATCGAATCCAGCGGCCTGCCGATCCACGCTGACGCGACGCTGAAGATCCGCCCGCGGCTGTTCCTGGAAGGCAACTACTTCGTCGAACTGCAGCCGGGCAGCCCGACGGCGAAGACGCTCTCCTCGGGCGCGACGCTCCCGATCACGCAGACCGCCGATCCGGTCCAGCTCGACCAGGTCCTCGACGCGCTGAACACCGACACGCGCGCCAACCTGCAGAACTTCCTGCAGGGCTACGGCGACGCGCTGACGCGCAAGCCGACGGCCGCCGAAAACGCCGAACAGGATCCCGACGTGAGCGGCCTGAACGCCGCGCAGGCGCTCAACAAGTCCTACCACCGCGGGCCCTCGGCCCTGCGCAGCTCGGCGATCGACACTCAGGCGGTGACCGGCACCGAAGAACATGACATCTCCAAACTGATCGCCAGCATCGGCACAGTGGCCGCGGCGCTGAACGTCCACGAGCAGGATCTGGGCGAACTGATCGTCAACTTCAACACGTTCTTTCACTCCCTCGCCGCCCAGGCGCCGAGCCTCGACCGCCACGGTCGCGGTGCTGCCGGGAGCGCTCACCAGCCTCGAACAGGGCTTCAGCTCGCTCGCCGCGGCGCTCCCGCCGACGCGGACGTTCGCGCTTGACATCATCCCGGGGGTCAAGCAGACGCCCGCGACGATCAGCACGGGGCTGCCATGGATCGAACAGGTCAAGGCCTCGCTGGCCCCCAGCGAGCTCGGGGGTGTCGCCAAGGGGCTGGTCGCGGCCACGCCGGCGCTTGCCAAGGTATTCAGCGAATCAGATCCCCCTCTTCAAGCAGACCGACGCGTTCAGCCAGTGTCTGACCAAAGTCTTTTACCCGGCCGCGAACGCCAAGCTCCAAGACGGACCGAACACATCGGGCGTCGAAGCCTTCAGGGAATTCTGGTACTCGACGGCGGGCCTCGCGAGCCTCGGCCAGAGCTTCGACGGCAACGGCGTGATGGACCGCTTCCTGGTCGGCGGCGGCGGCCCCACGTTCCGCTCGGCGCCGGTCGGGGTGCAGGGCAGCAGCGCGAAGGGCCTGTCGCTGGTGGCCCGCTCGCCGCTGACCCCCGAAGGCACCAGCCCCGCGTTCCCGGCGGAAGAGCCGCCGTATAAGCCGCTGGTGCCCTGCTACACCCAGGCGGTGCCGAACTTCAACGGCCCGCTGTCTCATGGCCCAGCGGACGGGAGCGGGGGATGAACCCGACGACCGACTCCCACGAGGGCGGCCTGAGCGTACGCGACCAGATCAGGCGCTACCAGACGGCGTTCACCGCAGTGGTCGTGCTGGTTGTGATCGCGGCGCTGGCAGGCGGCTACATCCTGGCGCACGAGAACCTCAAGCTGCCCAGTTGGGTGCCGATCCTGGGAAAAAGCTACTTCACGCTGAAGGCAGACATCCAGACCGCCCAGGCGGTGACGCCCGGCCAGGGACAGGCGGTCACGATCGCGGGGGCGAAGATCGGGGAAATCGCGAGCGTCGACCTGAACGACGGCGTTGGCGTGATCACCATGCACCTGACCCCGAAATACGCCCGCAATCGGATCTACCACGACGCGACGCTGCTGCTGCGCCCGAAGACGGCGCTGCAGGATCTGACGGTCGAGGTGAGCCCGGGCACGCCCTCCAGCGGAGCGCTGTCCAGCGGCGCGACGCTGCCGCTGTCGCAGACCGCCCCGAACATCGACTTCGACGAATTTCTCGCGGGGCTGGACGGAGAAACGCGCGCCTACCTGCAGGAGCTGCTGGCCGGCGCGGGCGAAGGGTTGAAGGGCAACGGGAAAGCGCTGTCGGCCGCGTTCAAGCGCTTCGACCCGACGGCGCGCGACCTGCAGGAGATCGGGGCGCAGCTCGATGCCCGTCATGCGGATGTTGCGGAGGGGATCCACAACTTCCGGCTGCTGCTCGAAGCGCTGGGCGGCAAGGACCGGCAGCTGAGCGAACTGGTGCAGTCCGGCAACACGGTGTTCAAGACCTTCGCCAAGGAGGAACAGAGCGTCCAGAGCACGCTGCGCCTGCTGCCCGGCGCGCTCGGCAAGGCGCGGCAGGGCTTGGGCAAGCTCGCTACGGCCGCGCGCGTGCTCGGCCCGACGCTCAAGGAGCTGCAGCCGTTTGCCAAGGCGCTCGGCCCCGCCGAGCAAGCCTCGCAGGTGATGTTCACCAAGGTCACCCCGATCATCAAGACGCAGATCCGGCCGTTCGCGCGCCAGATCCTGCCCGTCATCAACGATCTGCAGCCCGACACCAAGGAACTGAGCGCATCGTTCCCGGAGCTGGCAAACAGCTTCTCCGTGCTGAACGAACTCTTCAACGAGTTCGGCTACAACCCCGGATCCACGCGGGGCGGGTTCCTGTTCTTCCTCGATTGGGCCAGCCACGACTTCAACAGCGACGTCAGCACCGCCGACGCGCACGGAGCGCTCGGCAACGTTTTGCCGTATTTCAACTGCAACGTTGTGCCGATCCTGAAAGGGGCCGGGGAAGTCAACCCCACGGTTAGGCTGCTGCTCGGCCTGCTCAACGCGCCGACCGGGGCGGCGTGTACCGGGGGCGCGGCCACGGCCGTGAAAGCGGCGAGCGCGAGGGGTCGCTCCGCGAGCGCGACGGGTCTGCTCAGTGGACTCACCGGCAGTGTGTTCGGCCAGAGCCACGTCTCGGGCGGGCGTCCCTCGCACGCGGGCGCGCCCGCGACTGGGAGAGGTGGCTGAGCGATGCAGAAGCGCGCCCCCACGCTGGGCAACATCCTGGTGATTGTGCTGTTCATGTTGAGCTGCTTCGCGCTGCTGCTGTTCCTGTGGGAGTCCTTCGGCGGCCCGCTGCCGCTGAAACCGAAGGGCTACCGCATGACCGTGACCTTCCCGCGGGTGCTCGCGCTCGCTGAACAGTCGGAAGTGCGCATCTCAGGGGTCGATATCGGTCATGTCGTCTCGCTGCAGGTCGGCAAAGACGGCCGCAGCCACGCGACGCTTGAAATCGCCAGCAAATATGCGCCCGTGCGCGCGGACATGCACGCGATCCTGCGCCAGAAGACGCTGCTGGGGGAGACCTACGTGCAGCTGATCCCCGAGGGCGAACCTCTGGGTAAGAGCGGGCCGTTCCTGCGCGACGGGGGCCAGCTGCCCAACAGCCAGGTCGAACCGTCGGTGACGCTCGACGACATCCTGGCCTCGCTCAACACCAAGACGCGCCGCGCCTTCCAGGTCTGGCAGCAGTCGGTGGAAGCAGGGATCAACGGGCGCGGGGAAGCGATCAACAACGACTTCGCCACGCTCGACCCGTTCGTCCAGAGCGCCAACAACCTGGTCAGTGTGCTCGCCTCCCAGGAAGGGGCCGTGACGGCGCTGATACACAACACCGGGGTGGTCTTCAACGCGCTTGGCGGGCGCGGCCACCAGCTCGAAGGTGCGATCGTCAACGGCGAACACACCTTTCACGCGTTCGCCGAAGGCAGCCAGGCGTGGGCTGAAGCCTTCCGCGCGCTGCCGAGGTTCGAGAGCAGCTCGCGCGTGGCGCTGAAAGAACTCGACCGCTTCGCCGCCGATGTCAATCCGTACTACGACGAGTTCCGTCCCGCCGAGCGCCAGCTCTCGTCGCTGGTCGCGGCGGTGAAGCCCTTCGCGCCCGCATTCAACAGCTTCCTGACCTCGCTCGGGCCGCTGACGAAGGCGGCTAAGCGGGGTCTGCCGGATGTCTCCAAGGAGCTCAACCTGACCGTACCGTTGCTCGAAAACCTCAGCCCGGTCCTGCACAACTTCGACCCGTTCCTGCAGTACACCGGCGAATACGTGCCCGAGGTGCAGGCGCTGTTCGCCAACTTCACCGCCGCCAGCGAGGCCCACGACAACAACTCCGACGACTCAACGGCAGGGGTCGAGCAGCACTACCTGCGCTCGATGCAGGCGCTTTCCCCCCAGAGCCTCGCGGTCTACTCGCAGCGGATCGGCACCGACCGCGCGAACCCGTACTTCAAGCCGGGCGCATTCAGCGCCCTCGGCAGCGGGCTGCAGGTGTTCAGCAGCGGCTCGTGCGCGAGCTCGGCGCCGTCGGTGAGCGGCCCGCCCAACGCGACCGTGTCGCAGAGCATCATCGAACAGCTGGTCGAATTGCACATCGCCAATGCGCCAGAAAGCGCCAATTCCGTCCCGGCTCCTCCCTGCCTGCAGCAGAGCCCGTTCGCGTGGGGCGGCCAGAGCAGCCAGTTCGCGCACGTGGTGTATTCGGCCCTACCCCCGGCAAATGATGGCTGACGAGTTCGAGTACCACTCAAGCGGGTTGGATCTGACGGGCGAGGCGGAGATGATAAATGGTCGATCCGCTGTCTGGACGTGCACAAGCGCCTGGGCGGGATACCCGTCCTGAACGGGCTGAATGTCGCGATCCCCGACGAGATGATCACCGTTGTGCTCGGCCCTTCGGGCACCGGGAAGAGCGTGCTGATCAAGCACCTGATCGGACTGATGTTCCCTGATTCGGGCGAGGTCATCGTCAAGGGGCAGTCGGTTCCGACCCTGACGATGCCGAAGCTGCTGGCCCTGCGTCGCAAAGTCGGCGTGCTGTTTCAGGACGGCGCCCTGTTCGGATCGATGCCGGTGTTCGACAACGTTGCCTTCCCGCTGCGCCAGCACACCGACTTCTCCGAGGCGAAGATCGCACAGATCGTCAAGCAGCGCCTGGCGGACGTCGGCCTCTCCGACGCGCTCGACGATATGCCCAACCAGCTCTCCGGCGGTATGCGCAAGCGCGCCGGGTTCGCCCGGGCGCTGGTGATGGAGCCCGAGATCGTGATCTTCGACGAGCCCGACTCGGGCCTTGATCCCGTGCGCACCGCGCTGCTGTGTGACCTGATCCAGGAGATGCACAAGATCCACGGGGGGACGTACATCGTCGTGACCCACAACATCGCCTCGGCGCGCCAGATCGGCGAGTACATCGCGCTGCTGTGGAGGGGAAGGATCGTGGAAGCGGGCGACGCCGAGCGGATGTTCTCCTCGGATAACGCGTTCGTGCGCCAATTCCTCAGCGGGTCCGCCGAGGGGCCGCTGACGATGGATTAGGGCTGGGCCCGGGCGCCGGTGGCGGTGCAGAGCTTCGCGCAGTGGCGGCGTCGGTAGGGCGCCCGGACCCACGCCGGCGCTTCGCTACCCTGAGCGCATCGCGCGCCTGGGGAACACCGATCTGGATGTCTTTCCACTGTGCCTGGGCGGGAATGTGTTCGGCTGGACGCTCGACGAGGAGCGCTCGTTCGCGGTGCTCGACGCGTATCTGGAGGCGGGCGGGAACTTCATCGACACGGCAGACAGCTATGGGCGGAATGGGCCCGGGGGAGCGGGTGAGTCTGAGCGAATCATCGGTCGCTGGATCGCCGCGCGCGGGAACAGGGATCGGCTCGTGATTGCCACGAAGGTGGGCATGTCCCCGGAGCGCTTGGGGCTGTCTGAGGCGACGATCAGGCAGGGCATCGAGGACTCGCTGGGGCGGTTGGGGGTCGACAGCGTTGACATGTATTACGCACACAAGGACGACCCGGACACTCCGCTCGAGGAGACGCTTGGCGCCTTCAGTGCACTCATCGGCGAGGGCAAGATCCGTCATGCGGCGGCGTCGAACTACAGCGCTTCGCGCATGAGGGAGGCGCTGCGAATCGGCGAGCGCGAGGGGATGGCCTCCTATGTAGCCCTGCAGCCGCACTACAACCTCCTGGAGCGCGGGGAATACGAGGGCGAGCTGGCTGAGGTGTGCGTACAGGGCGGCCTGGCCTGCGTCCCGTACTTCGGCCTGGCGAGGGGCTTCCTCACCGGCAAGTATCGCCGCGACGGCGAGCAGGTTGACAGTCCTCGCGCGGCGGGCGTGCGCGAGAGCTATTTCAACGAGCAAGGCTTCGCGGTGCTCGACGCGCTGGATGAGATCGCCGCCGGGCACGGGACCACCGTCGCGGCGGTGGCTCTGACGTGGCTCCTCGCGCAGCCCACGGTCGCCGCCCCGATCGCGAGCGCCACCTCGCCTGAACAGTTGGCCGAGCTGCTGCCTGCGGTTGAGCTCGAGCTCTCAGACGAGGAGATCGAGCGTCTCGGTACGGCCTCGGCCTGAGCGCGCAGGCGTAGGGCCGGCTGGATGAAAGGCTTAGTCAGACGCGAGCCGAGACGTCGCTGAACACGAGAGCATGGTCGTCCGGATCGCGCAGGGCGAGACGGCCCTCGCTGTCGCGCACAGGTGAGGCGTCTCCACCAGCCTCACTACCGGTCTCCGCCAATCTATGCTCCAGCGCGCCGAGCGCCTCAGCGTCGTTCAGCTCCAACTCGACAGAACGCAACCCCGGCGCGCTGTCGGGAGCCGGCCGGCCACCGTGGCTCTGCCAGGAGTTCAGGCCGATGTGGTGGTGATAGCCACCGGCGGAGAGAAAGCCGGCAGAGGCAGGCTCGCCTGCTCGTCGAGGCCGAGGGCGTCACGGTAGAAGGCGACGGCGTGGGGAACGTCTGAGACCTTCAGGTGCACGTGCCCGATCGCCGTGTCCGTGGGCATCGCGGCGGTCGCCTCGGCGGAACCCTGGGCCAGCAGACTCGTCCAGATCGAGCGGCAGCGTGACCATCTTCACGCCGTGCCCGTCCGGCGGTCTGTCCCAGAGCTCGCGCGGGCGGTCGACGTAGATCTCGATGCCCAGGCCGTCGGGGTCGCTCAGGTAGAGCGCCTCGGACACGCCGTGGTCGGAGGCGCCGTCGATCGGCCAGCGACCGAAAACGACGCGGCGTGCGGTCTCCGCGAGCGCCGCGCGCGAGGGGTGCAGCCAGGCGACGTGGAACAGGCCGGTGCTCCCCGGCGGGGTGGGAGTGGGGTCGGTGAGGCCAGTGAGGGTGAGCAGTGGATGCTCGTTGTCTGGACCGAGCAGCGCGCTGTCCTCTGCGCGCGAGATCAACAGGCAGCCCGAGCACCCGCTCGTAGAAGTCGGCGCTGCGCGACAGGTCGCTCACCGCGAGTGCCACGGAGCCGATCCGCAGCGCCGGGTCGATCGGGGGAAGCTCCGTTGGCATCTGCTTCGAGGCTACTACTCGGTGTAAGCTCGGGCGATGAACTTCCGCAAGCTCGGCTCCAGCGACATCGAGGTCTCCGAGATCAGCCTCGGCTCCTGGCTGACCTACTCCGGTGGTGTCGCGCGCGAGCAGGCCGAGGCATGTGTGAAGGCGGCGTTCGAGACGGGAATCAACTTCATCGACACCGCGAACGTGTACGGGAAAGGCGCGTCAGAGACGTTGCTGGGAGAGGTGTTGACCGGAGTACGTGCGCTCCGAGTACGTGCTCGCGACGAAGGTCTACTTCGAAATGTCCCCACCAGGACCGGGGTCTGTCGGCGGCGCAGATCCACAAGCAGATCGATGCTTCGCTGAAGCGTCTGCAGAACCGACTACGTCGACCTGTACCAGTGCCATCGCTACGACGAGGACACACCGCTGGAGGAGACGATGGCGGCGCTTACCGAAGTCGTGAAGGCAGGCAAGGCAAGGCACATCGGCTTCAGCGAATGGCCGGTCGAGAAGATCGACGAGTCGCTGGCTCTGCCAGACGTTGCGCGGTGGGTCTCGAGCCAGCCGCAGTACTCGATCCTGTGGCGAGGACCCGAGGCGGAGGTGATCCCGCTGTGCGAACGGGAGGGCATCTCGCAGATCGTCTGGTCGCCACTCGCGCAGGGCGTGCTCACGGGCAAGTACCGCCCGGGCGAGCCGCCTCCGGCCGATTCTCGCGCGGCGAGCGACGATATGGGCGGCTTCATCAAATGGCTCGTGGAGCCCCGCGTGCTCGAGGCGGTCCAACGACTGCGGTCGGTCGCAGAGGAGGCGGGCCTGACGATGCCCCAGCTGGCGCTCGCCTGGGTGCTGCGCCAGGAAAACGTGGCCTCGGCGATCGTCGGCGCCAGCCGGCCCGAGCAGGTGCACGCCAACGCGTCGGCCTCCGGGATGACGCTCAGCACGGACACGCTTGCAGCGGTGGACGATGCGCTGGGCGACCTCTTGGGAGGCTGAGCCCTGACTGATCGGCAGGGTGTGTATTTCCGCCTGACTGACGCGATCGAACGTCTCCTCGCGCAGGAGACATGAAGGTACTCGCATACACCTCACCGGCTCGCGGGCACCTGTATCCGATCATGCCGATCATGACCGAGCTCGTTGCGCGCGGTCACCGGGTGTCCGTCATCACGCTGGCCGGCGAGCTCGATCACCTCGCTCAGACCGGCATCGACGGCTCGCCGATCGACCCCACCGTGGAGCGCAGCCAGATCGAAGATTGGCGCGAGCGCTCGCTGCGCAGAGCCGGCCTCTCGGTACTGAAGACCTTCACAGAGCGCGCCGGCGGTGAGGCGCCCGACCTCGCGCGGGCGATCGACCGCTACGACCCAGACGTGCTCCTGGTTGACGTCAACTGCTGGGGGGCAGCGACGGTGGCCGAGGCGTCGGGACTTCCGTGGGCCGTGTACTCCCCCTATCTGCTGCCGCTGCCCTCCCGCGACGCCCCGCCTTTTGGACTGGGATTGCGTCCCATGGGCGGTCCCATCGGCACAATCCGTGACGTGATCGTCGGCCGCGTCTTCAGCGTCATCTTCGACGGAGCGGTCATGCCAACTATCAATACGCTGCGCGCCGGACACGGACTGTCCACGCTCGATCGCTACAGCGATCTGCTCGAACGCCCGCCCTTGCTGCTGGCGCTCACCGCCGAGGGCTTCGAGTACCCACGCAGCGATTGGCCGGCGAATGTGCGCCTGGTCGGCGCCATCAATTGGGATCCTCCCGACCCGCCGCCGGCATGGCTCGCCGATCTGTCGGACCCGCTGGTGCTCGTCACCTGCTCGACCGAGCGCCAGCGCGACGAGCGCCTCCTGCACGTAGCGCTGGAAGCGCTGCCCGCGACCGGCATGTCCGTGATTGCCACGAGCGCAGCGCACGATCCGGATGCGTTCAAGGCGCCACCCGGGAGCAGGGTCGTGCGCTTCGTCCCCCATGAGGCCGTCCTCGAGCGCGCGGCATGCGTCGTCTGCCATGGTGGGATGGGCATCACCCAAAAGGCACTGACGGCCGAGGTTCCGATCGTGGTCGTGCCCTGCGGCCGAGACCAGCTCGACACAGCACGCCGCGTCGAGGTGGCCAGGGCCGGGGTTCGCCTCGCGCCCCGCCGCCTCACCGCAGGTCGGCTCGCGAACGCCGTCCGCACCGCCATCGGCTGCCGTGAGGGCGCGCGGCGCGTGAGCCAGGCCTTCGCCGCGGCGGGAGGCGAGGCGGCAGCCGTGGACGCGATCGAGATAATCGGCCGGGGCCAGCGCAAGCCGAGCGCCGGTGCGTCTCCGGTCCTCGCCGAGTAGCCGACAAGCACATGAGGTCCTCGCAGGGGAGAATGACGCGATGTCATCGCTGAAGCTGATCCTGTTCGACATCGATGGCACGCTGATCGACACCGGCGGCGCCGGCGCGCGCAGCTGGACATGGGCGTTCGAGCACGCCTTCGATAAGCCGGGGGTCGACATCGGCAAATACTCGAGCGCCGGTATGACCGATCCGGTGGTCGCGCGCAAGACGTTCACCGAGGCGATCGGCCACGAGCCCTCGGGCGAGGAGCTGGCGCGGCTGATGGCCGCCTACCTGTCGGTGCTGCCCGACTACGTCACCTCGTCGGAGGGGTACCGCGTGCTGCCCGGCGTTGAAGAGCTGCTGCCCCGTCTGCACGACGCGGGCGTGCTGCTCGGTGTGACGACGGGCGCGCTGGAGGCCGGCGCGCACGCGAAGCTCGGCCGCGCGCGCCTGAACCACTTCTTTCTCGTCGGCGGCTACGGCTCGGACTCCGCGGACCGCGTCGAGCTCACCCAGGCCGCGATCAAGCGCGGCGAGCGCCTGCTCGGCAAGCCTCTCGATCCGCGTCAGGTCGCGGTCGTGGGGGACACCCCACTCGACATCTCCGCGGCGCAGGGCGCCGGCGTCGTCTCGATCGGTGTGGCGACCGGCAAATACGACCTCGACGAACTGCGCAAGGCGAACCCCGACCATGCGCTTGCCGACCTGACCGAGCCGTTTCCCGGCTGACTTGCTCCAGTTTGCCGGTGGCCGGTCGCTGCCTCCTCAACGAGGCTGGACGACCAGCGTTTGAAAGGCACGGCCGACCGCGCCGTGCTCGTCGTGGAGAACGCTCTCGGCCGTGCCCGTGCCGCCGCCGTGCAGCAGCGTGTGCGCGTCGAGGCCGATCCACTCGCTCCGCGGTGCTCGCCAGAGGTGGATCGTCAGGTCGGCGTTGATGAACAGGTACTTATCGAACGGGAGCGCCGCGCTGACGCCGTTGCCGAAGTCCGCGGTCGCTACGAGGCGCGTAAGCGACGTGAGCGGCTCGTGCGGCAGGAGCGGGTGGCGCAGGCGCATCCATACCCGTCCCGGCCCGAGCGCCCAGGGGTCGCTGAACCAGCGCATCTCCATGCCGGTGCTCGCGAAGCTCGTGCCGGCTTCAGGGTTCAGGGCGAAGTCGACTACCTTCCCCAGCGCGGGTTCCGGCAGGGCCTCTTGCGGTGGCAAGGTGACGGACGGAAGATCGGCCGGGACCGCCCGCACGCGCAGCGCGCTGGCACGGCAGATCGGCTGATCGCCAGCCATCAGCTCGGCCGCCAGCTCCTGTACGCGCTTGCCGGCGCGCACCATCCGCGTGGACAGGGTGAGCGGTGCGAACGGGATCGGGCGCAGAAACTCGAAGGTCAGCCGCGCGATCGGCAGTTGCGAGCCCGGCTCCATCCGCTCGAAGGCGGCCGCGATCAGGGCCGCCGGGGCGCCGCCGTGCAGGGCCTGGGGGTCCCATGGCCCGCGCGCGTGCTCGGTCGGCGTGAAGCGTTCGACTCCGTCGGCGAGGAAGATGCTGTCGTCGGCCATTCGCGCGGCATCCTATTGACACGGCCGTCCCCCGCGGCCATATGGCCCGCCGGGTCCGGTGGGTCAGTCGGTCGGCAGTCGTGCCACGAACTTCGCGAGCTTGTCCGGGTCGCGTAGTGGGGCGCCGTGGCCAAAGCAGGCCAGCGTGGGTTCGAGCGCGGCGAGGCGGCGCGCGGACACGCGGTTGCGGGCGGGGGCGGGGGTGGCCATGTCTGGGGGCGTGTGCAGGCCCGGGGCGCCGGTTATGAAGTGCATGTTGCCGAGCACGTCACCAACTATCAGCACGCGGTCGGACTCGCGCCAGAAGGACACGTGCCCGCGAGTATGCCCCGGAGTCTCGAGCACCCGGAACCCGGCGACCTCGTCGCCCTCGTGCAAGGCGCGCGCGACAGGATGAGGGGGACCGATCCAGAAGCGTTCCTGGTAGCGAGCGACGAGCCGGGGAACGCCGGGGGCGGCCACGGCGCCGGGAATCTCCATTGCGGGTACATCGTCCTGCCCGCACCACAGCGGAATCTCGAGCTTCTCGCAGATCGCGTGGCTCGAGCCCTGGTGGTCCGGATGGACGTGGGTCAGCGCGTGCGCCGTCACGGTCCTGCCGGCGATCTGGCGCATAATCCGCTTCTCGCCCTGCCGCGTCGCGGCGTCGATCAGCACGTCGCCGATCACGTACACATTGATCGCGTTCTTCGGCCATCCGCTCAGCATGTAAACGTCCTCGGCCAGCTGCTTCATGTGGCGCAGCCTATCCGCGACGCTTCTCCCACGAGAAGCCCCTCACGGCGAACCACAGCCCGAAAACGCCCCATAGCCCGATCACGACGAGCGCGTCGAGGTGGTCGCCAAGATTCGATCCGGTCACCATCGCCCCGGACAGGCCGTCGATCAGAGGCTTCAAGGGGAGTGCTTCGGCAATGGTTCGCAGGAACCCTGGAGCGCTCTTGGAGTCGAATACGAAGAACGAGATGAACACGACCGGGAGGAAGACGGCGTTCACGTAGGCGGCGGTCGACTCGAAGTTGGGGATCACGTGTGCGAAGGCGACGCCCAGCGCGGCGAGGCATACGACGCCGACGAGGACGAACACGATCAGCTCGATCCAGTGCACGGGCCAGCCAATCCCGAAGAAGACGCGCCCGGCGAGTACGACGATCGCGATCTGAAGCGTCGTGTTCGTGATTGCGTTGGCCGCTACACCGCCGAAGTAGGAGATCGTCGGCAGCGGTGTGCCGCGGATGCGCTTCAGCACGCCGCGCTCGCGCAGGAACACGATGTTGTATGCGAGCGCTGTGAACGTCGTCGACATTACGCTCATGCCCGCGATCGCCGGCACCAGGCGATTCAGGTCGTGCTGGTTTCCGTGCAAGATCGCCCCGCCGCCGACGAGGAACAGCAGCGGCAGCAAAAAATTGAAGAAGGCCGCGCTCGGGTTGCGCCAGAACATGCGCCGCTCCAGCCGGTATTGGCGCCAGCCGAGCGCCAGAGGGTGGCGCAGCCGGCCGAAGGCCGGCTGGCCGAAACGGGGATTCGCGCCGGAGGCGCGTGTCTCCCGGCTTCGGTCGGGGTGGGCGGGATCGAATCCATTTCCAATCGGTCCGTCAGGCATCGGCCGTCAACTCCAGGTAAACGTCCTCCAACGTCGGGCGTCCCACGCTCAGCTCCTCCAGCCGTTCTCCCCGCGCGAGCGCCTCTGTGGTGAGCTCGTTCAGCAGACCCGTCGGGTCCTCGGTCTGCCGCTCGATCAGCTCGCCGCTCGCGTCACGGTAGGCGACGCGGTATTGAGTGGCGCCGGGTGGGTGGGCTCCTAATTCCCGCGGCGGACCGATCGCCAGAATGCGACCGTCCTTGACGATCGCCACGCGGTCGGCCAGCTCCTGCGCCTCGTCCAGGTAGTGGGTGGTGAGCAGGATCGTCTTGCCCAGATCTCTCAGGCTGCGCACCGTCTCCCAGGCTGCATGACGCGCCGCGGGGTCAAACCCGGTTGTTGGCTCGTCCAGGAAGATCAGCTCCGGGTCGCCCACCAGCGCGAGCGCGAAGTCCAGCCGCCGCAGCTGCCCTCCCGACAGCTTGCGGCTGCGCACGTCGGCCTTCTCCAGTAATCCGGCCAGCGTCAGCACCTCCTCGACGTCGCGCGGATGCGGGTAGAAACTCGCCCAGTGACGCAGCGCCTCGCGCGGGGTGATGTGGCTGTAGATCCCGCCCGACTGCAACACGATCCCGATCCGCCGGCGCAGCTCGATCGACCTGCCGGCCGGATCGTGCCCGAGTACCGACACCTCGCCGCTCGTGCGCTTCCGATAGCCCTCCAATATCTCCACAGTCGTCGTCTTGCCGGCGCCGTTGGGCCCCAGCAGGCCGAACACCTCGCCGTGCCGCACGGTGATGTCGATCCCGCGCACCGCCTCGTACTCGCCATAGCGCTTGTGCAGCTCACGCACCTCGATGGCCGGGACGGCGTCGTTCACGGCCTCATCATCTCAAGACCGGCGTTCGGCCCACGACACCGGCGTTCGGTTCTACCAGTGCACCCCGCGCGTCAGCGTCGCCATCGCGATCTGCTCGAAAGAGGCCCGCTCCTCGGTGTCTTTGTGCCCCTTCGATGCCGCCGAGTCGGGGAACACGCGGTAGGCGAGATGCAGCAGCTGGTCGACCGCGCGCGGCGCGAGCGTGTAGGCGACCTCGCCGAACGTTCCCAAACGCGTGCCCATGTGCTTCGGCCTCCTCCGCAGCGCTTCGCAGATCATGTCGCCCGCCTCTTCAGGGGTGATCGCGGGGAAGGCGTCATACATCTTAGTGGGGGCGATCATCGGCGTGCGCACGAGCGGCATGTGGATCGTCGTGAACGTCACGCCGTCGCCGATCACCTCGCTCGAGACCACGCGCGTGAACGCGTCGAGTGCGGCCTTCGAGGCCACATAGGCGGAAAAGCGCGGTGGGTTGGTCTGCACGCCGATCGAGGAGATGTTGACGATGTGTCCCGATCCCCGCTCGCGCATGTGCCCCATCAGCCCGATGATCAGCTTCACTGCCCCAAAGTAGTTCAGCTGCATCGTCCGTTCGAAGTCGTGAAAGCGGTCATAGCTGAGCGCGATCGAGCGCCTGATCGAGCGCCCGGCATTGTTCACGAGCATGTCCACGTTGCGGTGGTCCGCCAGCACCCGCTCCACCAGCCGATCAACCGACTCCATATCGGAGAGGTCCGCCGCGTACACGTACGCGGTGCCGCCGCCCGCGACGATCTCCGCGCGCAGCTCCTCGAGCTTCTCCACGTTCCGCGCAACGAGCAGCGGGACGCCGCCCGCTGCCGCGACTTTCAGCGCCGCCTCCCAGCCGATCCCCGACGACGCGCCCGTGATCAGCACATGCTTGCCGGTGAGCTCCTCCTTCAGCGAGCGTCCTCTGGTCAGGCTGCTGTCCATCTCCCGCTCCCAGTAGTCCCACAGCCTCGGCGCGTAGTCGTGTAGTGGAGGTGGGCTCTCCAGCGCCGAGCCCTTCAGCGCCCGGCCCGCCTCGCGCGTGTCGAACTCGGGCTTCAGCTCCATGTGCTCGACCACCTCGCCCGGGATGCCCAGCTCGCGCAGGGTGATGCTCTGCGCCTGATGCAGGGGCGGCAGCGCCAGCGCCAGCTTCAGCGGCCACCTTGGCAGCACGTCGGTCAGACGTTTGTCGAGGCTGACAGTGACCTTCGGCGCGTGCGCGGCGGCCGCGAACTCGTTGTAGACCTCGTCCACCTTCTGCCCTTTCGGGTCTGTCAGGTGGAAGGCGTGGCCGTCGAGGTCGGGCTCGTGTGCGATGTGGTCGAGCGCCCCCGCGACCCAGTCGACCGGCACGACGTTCGTCTTGCCGAGGTCGAGTCCGACGAGGGGCATCCACTCGGGAACTAGTTTCCGCGTGCGCTGAATCGCCTTGAAGAAGTAGTACGGCCCGTCGACCTTGTCCATCTCGCCGGTCTGTGAATCGCCCACCACGACTCCCGGGCGATATATGCGCCAGGGCAAGTATGGCTGCTCGCGTACGATCCGCTCGGACTCGAACTTCGTCCGGTGGTACGGCGAAGGCAGCTTCTGTCCCTCGTCGAACATCTCCTCCTCAAATCGCCCCTTGTACTCGCCCGCGACCGCAATCGAGGAGACGTGGTGCAAGCGCTTTGCCTCCAATGCCCGCGCCAGCTCGACCGCGTGCGTCGTACCGCCGACGTTCACGGCCGTGTTCTGCTCGGCCGGCGCGGTCATGTCGTAGATCGCGGCCAGGTGGAAGAAGTGCTCGATCTTGCCTCGCAGCTCGGCCGTCTGCTCGGCCTCGACCCCCAGCAGCGGCCTGCGCAGGTCGCCGATCACCGGCTGCACGCGCTTGCCGGCGCTTGCTCCCGCCACTGCCCTCCAGCGCTCGATCAGGTCATCCAGCCTGCCGGTCGAGCCCGCGCGTACGAGTACGTACACCTTGCCCTGGCGCTGGCTCAGCAGCCGCTCGATCAAGCGGCGTCCGATGAAGCCTGTCGCTCCTGTGACGAAATAGGCCATCGCGCTACGAGGATATCGGTGCGGGTGTGTGTTGGTGGGCGGAGGTCTGCGTGGGGCTGGGGTTTTGTATTGAGCTTTTTAAAGTGCGTATAACTATAGTATCATGCACCTGCGCCGGCTCCGCCGCGGCCCTCGCCTGCCGCGAAGCGGGCCGCGCCGCGCGCGCCGTCCTCAAAGACCTCGGGCCCGGCCTGAGACTCCAGGGCGAGCCCCTCGGCGAGCGTCATCCCCAAGCCCTCGATCGCCGCGCGCCGGTCGGCGAGCATCGTCGTCTGCGGGAACCGCGCGAGCCCCTCGGCGAGCGCCAGCGCGCGCTCGACGTGCGCGCCGGCCGGGACGACCTCGGTCAGCAGGCCCATATTCAGCGCCTCGCTTGCGTCGATCATGCGCCCCGTCAGAATCAGGTCCAACGCGCGCCCGAGGCCGATTATGCGCGGCAGACGCTGGGTGCCGCCGTCGATCAGCGGCACGCCCCAGCGGCGCTCGGGGTAGCCCAGCGTGGAGCCCTCGGTCGCGATTCGTAGGTCGCACCACAGCGCCAGCTCCAGGCCACCCGCCAAGCAGAAGCCCGAGATCGCGGCGATCGTCGGCTTCGACGGTGTCAGGCGCGTGAAGCCCATCGGCCCCTCGGGGGCCATCAGCCTGCCCGCCATCGTCTCCGTCGCCTTCAGGTCGGCGCCCGCGCAGAACGCCACGCCGCCCGCGCCGGTGAGCACGAGCACGCGGGCATCCTCGTCGGCCTCGAACTGCAGATACGCCTCGTGCAGCTTCGCGGCCGTCTCCCCATCGACCGCGTTGCGTCGGTGCTGGCGGTCGATGCTCACCACCACCGCCGCGCCCCTGCGCTCGTAGCGGACGGCGTCGGGCTCGCTCATCCGTCTCTCAGCGCCTCATTTTGCCCACGCGGGCTTTACCAGCCGCCGTGCCACTCGATGCCGCCGAGCTGCTTCTTTGCGGCCTTGCTCGCTTCCTTGCGCTTCTCCAGGCGCCGCTGAAGCATGCTCATCACGAACACGAACGTGGGGAAGAAGATGATCAGGATGAAGCCGGCGTCGGTCACGACTTTGTCGTCCGTCGCGCCGTAGAATCCACGGCCGTCGTTTTCGGCCAGTGCCGCCGGCGCGAGCACGAGCAGCAGCAGGAGGGACGAGGTGAGAGTGGCCAGCAGGCGGCGCATCGCGCGCTGGATGCTACCGAAGCGCGGGCCTGGAACGCTGACCCGACGGGCCTCCCGGCTAGGCTCGCAGGACGCTCGGCCAGACGGGCCAGGCAGGGTCGATTCGACGGGCCCGCTGCTCGCGGCGCCTACTATCAGCAGCCGATGGCCGTACTGATCGCATCCGACCTGCATAAGGACATGGCCGGGCAGCCGCTGCTGCGCGGGGTGTCGTTCAAGCTGGAGCGCCGCGAGCGAATGACGATCGCGGGCCGCAACGGCGCGGGCAAGACGACACTGCTGCGGATGCTCGCCGGCGAGGAGTCGATCGACCGAGGCGAGCTGAGCCTGGCCAAGGGGGCGCGGATCACGCTGCACGACCAGCGCCCTCCTCGCGAGCGCGGCCTACCGCTGCGCGAGTACGTGCTGTCGGGCTGTGTCGAGGAGCTCGCGATCGAGACCGAGCTGGCCGAGCTCGAGCAGCGCATGGCCGACGGGGTGGCCGACGAGGCACTGTTCTCCCGTTACAGCCGCGCGCAGGCTCGGCTGGAGGCGAGCGGCGGCTACCTGTGGCGAGACCGCGCTGTCTCGATGGCGCGCGGGCTGGGGTTCCGGGAGGGCGACCTCGACCGGGGGCTGGACACTTTCTCCGGCGGCCAGCTCACGCGCGCCTCGCTCGCCCGCGCGCTTGCCACCTCCGCGGATGTGCTGCTGCTCGACGAGCCCACCAACCATCTCGACATCGAGTCCTTGGAGTGGCTCGAGCAGACGCTCGTGGGCCTGGACGCCGCGATCGTGCTGGTTGCGCACGACCGCTGGTTTCTAGAGGCCGTCGGCACGGCTGTCTTAGAGCTGGAGGCCGGCCGCTCGCGCTTCTTCGCAGGGACCTGGCATCAGTGGCGCCGCGAGCAGGCCGCGCGCGAGCTGGCCCTGGGCAAGGCGATCGACAAGCAGCAGGCCGAGATCGAGCGGATGGAGCGCTTCATCGAGCGCTTCCGAGCCAAGGCGACCAAGGCCCGCCAGGCGCAATCGCGTGTGAAGCGGCTTGCGAAGATCGAGCGGATCGAACGCGACTCGAGGGATGGCAAGGGGTTGGAGTTCGAGTTCACCACGCCGGAACGCTCAGGGCGGGTGATCTTCGAGCTGCTCGACGGTCAGGTCGAGGTGGGTGAGCCTGCGATAACCCTGCTCGAGCACGCCGAGCTGTGGCTGGAGCGTGGCGAGCACGTCTCGCTGGTGGGGCCCAACGGCACGGGCAAGACGACACTGATAGAGACGCTCGCCGGGCGGCGCCCGCTCGCGGGCGGTCGGCTCAGCACCGGGCACAACGTGAAGCTCGGCTACCTCTCCCAACACGCCGAGGAGCTCGGCGTGAGTGGGCATCCCGGACAAAGCGTGCTCGAGGCGGCGGCTCGTGCCACGGGGTTGGCGCCGAACAAGGCGCGTGCGTTGCTCGGGCGCTTCTTGTTCTCTGGTGAGGAGGCCGAGAAGCCTTTGGAAGGGCTCTCCGGCGGCGAGCGCCGGCGGCTGTCGCTGGCGGTGCTCGTCGGCGCTGCACAGACGCCCAATGTGCTGATCCTCGACGAGCCAACCAATCACCTCGACATCGAGAGTCGCGAGGCGCTCGAGGACGCGCTGCATGTGTTTCCAGGCGCGATCCTGCTTGTCTCCCACGATCGCGCTTTGCTCGACGCGGTCGGCACGCGCACGGTCGCCGTCGAGGATCACGCGCTGCGCAGCTACGAGGGTGGCTGGCCGGAGTATGTGCGGGTGCGCGAAGAGCGGCGGGCCGACTCCTCCGGCGGGATGCTCTCACACGGCGTGGCGATCATGGCGGCGCGCGCGGGGGGCACCGCCGCCAACGGGTCCTCCCAAGGTGCTGCCACCGCTCGCAAGTTGAGCGCTGACGTAGTCGCTGAGGGGTCCGAGGGGTCCTCCAATAAGGCCAAACCAAAGTCAAAGGGCCCGTCAAAGAACCGTCTGACAGAACAGCAGCAGGCTGAGCGAGCGGTCGAGGATGCCGAGGCCGTGATGCGCGCGCTGGAGGACGAGCTGGCCGATCCGGCGGCGTGGGTCACTCAATACGAGTCGGCCAAGTCCGAGGCGCGCCACACCGCCGCGCGCCGTGCGGTCGAGGAGGCCTACGCGCGACTCGAGGCGCTCGTCGACTGAGGTGTGACCCGATATGCCTGCGGTGCGCCGCCGTTAGGCCGGTGGCGGGGGCGGGCCGTGGCCCACGATGCCCAACTCTTGCTCGACGGCTGCCATTCGCTCAGCCGGAACCCGTGGACCGTCGGGTGGTGGCGGCAGCCACGGCCACTGCGCTGGCTCTCCGAGAGCTCGCATGTACTCCTCGATCCCGGCCGGCGTCGAGAGCACAAGCGCTCGTGCGGTGTCGGATTCGACGCGAAACGTGTGTGGTGTGCCACCGGGCGCGAACACGACCGCGCCCGGCCCGCAACGCTGTGCGCACTGCGCGACCCATGCCGGAGGATCGTCTCGATCGCCGGTCGCGAGCTCGGGCTCGACGACCCAGGCAGTGAGCTCTCCGTCGAGCACATAGAACGTCTCGTCCTGCGGGTGGGAGTGAAGCGGGGGCGCTGCGCCGCGGGGTGCCACGAATTCGATCAAGGCGAAGCGCCCCGCAGTCTGCTCTCCACCGAGCTTGATCCACACTAGCGTGCCCAGAAACCAGAGCGGCTCGGTGTGTGCCGCGACAATCTGTGGCCTGGCGACCATCTCCGTCTTCATCTCTCTCCTCCCATTGTGACTCACCATTGTGGATCGCCTCTACAGGCTTCTGGGTCCACGATTCACATCCTATGGCGGCTAATCTCTCTTATGTGGACGACAGGCTGAAGACCGCGCGCAACGTGGCGATCGTCGTGCTGATCGCCGCCGCGGTCTACTTCCTACCGGGTGGCGGGCGCGCGGCGAATACGTTCGAAGCGCTGCTATGGATCGCCTTCGGGGTCGGGATCGCCTATCTCGGGCTGCGCTTCTACCGTGAATATCGCGTCGCCCTGCACGGCTTGGGTGATCGACACCGGGGGCTACTGTACGGCGGGATCGCGGGTGGCGTGTTCGTGTACACCGCCCGCCTGCGCATGTGGCAGACGGGCCTCGGTGAGCTCGCCTGGTTCGCGCTGGCCGGCCTCGTCGCCTACGCGCTGCTCGAGGTCTATCGCCACTGGCGCGCCTATTGAGCCTCGCTGAGCAACGTAGAAGCCTGCCGGATCAGCCAGGCGTGTACCTCTTCCGCGACGAAAAGGGCCGCGTGATCTATGTGGGCAAGGCGAAGTCGATCCGTAAGCGGGTGGCGTCGCACTTTGCCAAGGCGCAGGTGCCGAGCAGTCCGGGTCACGCCGAGATGGTGGCGAGCGTGGAGCGCATCGAGTGTGTGGTGGTGGCCAGCGAGGCGGAGGCGCTGCTGGCTGAGCAGGGCTTCATCAAGCAGTATCGGCCGCGCTTCAACATCAGGCTGCGGGACGACAAGTCGTATCCGTTCATCGCGATCTCGCTCGACGAGGACTATCCGCGGGTCTACTTCACGCGTGAGCGCCACTGCCCGGGCAGAGCATACTTCGGTCCGTACTCGAGCGCCAAGCGCGTGCGCAGCACGCTCGAGGTGCTCGCGAAGGTGTTCATGTTTCGCTCCTGCACCGGTCCCGAGCCGGGCAGGCGCAGCGGCAGCCCGTGCCTGGATTACTACATCAAGCGCTGTGAGGCTCCATGCGTGGGGTACATCTCCAAGGAGGACTACCGCCAGAGCATCGACGGGGTGATCGACTTCCTGTCCGGGCGCTTTGCCGCGATCGAGCACGACTTGGAGGCGCGCATGCGCAAAGCGGCCGCGGCGGAGGAGTTCGAGCAGGCCACACTCGAGCGCAACAGATTGCGCGCGGTGCACTCGCTGCTGGAGCGCCGACGTGTGACGAACGAGTCGGTTGGCACGCTCGATGCCGTGGCGGTCGCCGTCGATGGGCGGGAGGCCAACGCGCAGGTCTTGCAGGTGCGCGACGGGGTGCTGTCGGATCGCCAGTCGTTTTACCTGTCGAACGAGACCGAGCGCGATGTGGCGGAGGTCGCGGAGGAGTTCATGCTCCAGTTTTACGCTGCGCACATGTCGATCCCACCACTGCTGGTCGTCCAGCGCGAGCTCGGCGAGCGCCCGGCGCTGGCCGACGCGCTCGCTCTGCGGCGTGGCGGACCGGTCGAGTTGCGTGCGGCTGAGCGTGGCGGGAAGCGCAGGATCCTGGAGCTTGCGGAGCGCAACGCGCGCTTGGCGCTCGACGAGGAGCGGCTGCGCGCCGAGCGCCGCCGCTCCAGCCGCGTGGAGGCGCTCGAGGGACTGGCGCTCGCGCTGGGACTAGACGTGCCGCCTGTCAGGATCGAGTGCTTCGACATCTCCAACCTCGGCGGCACGCACACCGTCGCGTCGATGGTTGTGTTCGAGGGCGGTGCGCCAAAGAAGTCCGACTATCGTCGCTTCACGATCCGGACGCTCGAGGGCTCCTCCGACGACTACGCCGCGATGGCGGAGGTGCTCAGCCGGCGCTTCGCCCAGTGGGAGCGCCAGGCTGACATCTCACCGCACGACCCGGACTACGACGCGAGCTTCGCGTCGCTGCCGAATGTGGTCGTGATCGACGGCGGCAAGGGACAGCTCGCGGCCGGTCTCGGCCCGCTACGCGGCTTTCGCGAGCGCGGCGTGGCGGTGGTGTCGCTGGCCAAGCGCATCGAGGAGCTGTTCGTCCCGGGGCGCGCCGCTCCACTGGTGCTCGACCACTCGACGCCGGAGCTACAACTGCTGCAGCGTGTGCGCGATGAGGCACACCGCTTCGCGATCACTCATCACCGCACGCGCCGCGACAGGGCGATGACAAGCTCGCTGCTCGACGAGCTGCCTGGCGTCGGCCCCGCGCGCAAGCGCGCGCTGCTCGCTCACTTCGGCGCGCCCGAGTCGGTCGTCGCGGCCTCGCGCGAGGAACTCCAGGCGGTGCCCGGTCTGCCCGCAAAGGTCGCGCGAGAATTGCACAGCCATCTGCACAGAGCGGGCTGAGCACCGCCGGGTAACACCCTCGTCCGTTGTTCGCGGCACAATGAAACATGATGGCCGCGATCGAGTCACGCCTGAAGGATGTCGTGGTGATCACGGGCTTCTCCGGCGCCGGGAAGTCGACGGCGATGAATGTGTTCGAGGACGCGGGCTACTTCTGTGTCGACAACCTGCCCCCGGAGATGATCCGCTCCCTGGTTGAGCTGTTCATGCACAAGGGCTCCAAGGTCGAGCGCGCCGCGGTCGTCTCAGACGTGCGCGGGGGCGTCTACTTCGAGGCGCTGCGCGCGGTTGTGGATGACCTTGACATGCTCGGAATCGCCCACCACGTACTGTTTCTGGAAGCGGCCGAGCAGACGTTGGTGACGCGCTACAAGGAGACCCGTCGGCGCCATCCGCTGGCGCCCGAGGGCAGCGTCGCGGCCGGTGTGGCCGCCGAGCGGGCCCTGCTCGAGCCGCTGCGCGGACGCGCCGACCTCGTAATCGACACGACGGGCATGTCCGCGGCAATGCTGCGTGGAAAGATCGCCGACGAGTTCCTGCCCCGCCAGACGGGCGGGAGGCTGGCGGTGACGTTCATGAGCTTCGGTTTCAAGCACGGACCCCCGCGCGAGGAGGACGTGGCGCTCGACGTGCGCTTCCTGCGCAAATCCGCACTACGTGCCCGAACTGCGCGAGCTGACCGGCAACGACGAGCGCGTCGTCGAGTACGTCGCGCGCGACGGCCGGCTGGAGGAGCTGTATGAGCGGCTGCATCCGTTGCTCGACTTCCTGCTGCCTCAGTACGTCGCCGAGGGTAAGGCGCATCTCGTGATCGCGATCGGCTGCACCGGTGGACGCCACCGTTCGGTCGTGATCGCCGAGCACCTGGCCCAGCGTTATCGCGACCACGAGGAGCTCGACGTGGCGGTCTCCCACCGCGACATCGACAAGCGCACCCGGGAGTCCTGACCGGAATCCAAGTTGCGTGAAACTATGGCTATACGCAGTTCGAAAAAGTAATAAGAACCCGAACCGCGTGCAGACCCACCGGTAGGGCCCACACGGTGGCGCTGGAGCGGCCGCGCGGCGGCTCGCTGATAGCCTTCCGAGGGCACGCCGGGCGACGGAGTCATGCTCCTGAGGCCTGGCATTGTTCATTTTCGCTCAGGGAGGCCGTGAAGAATGTCGGTACGGGTGGGAATTAACGGATTCGGCCGGATCGGCCGGAACATGTTCCGTGCCGCCCAGGCTCGGGGCGTGCGCGGGAGGGAGAGGACTCCTCGATCGAGTGGGTGGCGGTCAATGACCTGACCGATTCAAAGACACTCGCGCACCTGCTCAAGTACGACTCGATCCTCGGTCCCTACCCGGGCACGGTGGAGGTCCGCGATGGTGTCCTGGAGGTGGATGGACGGGAGCTTGAGGTACTCGCCGAGCGCGACCCGGCGCGCGCTGCCGTGGGGGGAGCTGGGGGTTGACGTGGTGATCGAGTCGACAGGGCTGTTCACCGACCGCGCGAGCGCCGCCAAGCACCTGGCGGGCGGTGCAAAGAAGGTGATCGTTTCCGCGCCGGCGAGCGACCCTGACGTGACGGTCGTGCTGGGGGTGAACTTCGACGAGGTGTATGACCGCGATAAGCACGACGTGATCTCAAATGCCTCCTGCACTACAAACTGCTTGGGGCCGGTGGCGAAGGTCGTGAATGACACGGTTGGCGTAAAGCACGGCCTGATGACGACGATCCACGCATATACGGCCGACCAGCGCTTGCAGGACCTACCCCACAAGGATCTGCGGCGCGCGCGCGCCGCGGCGATCAATCTGATTCCCGCTTCGACTGGCGCGGCGAAAGCGATCGGGCTGGTGATCCCCGCGCTGCAGGGCAAGTTGAACGGTTTCGCGGTACGCGCCCCCGTGCCGACCGGATCGGTTGTTGATTTGACCGTGGAGTGCGAGCGCGCGACGAGCGTCGAGGAGGTCAACGGGGCTTTGAAAGCGGCGGCGGAGAGCGGGCCGCTTGAGGGCATCATGGCCTACACCGAGGATCCGATCGTGTCCAGCGACATCGTCGGATCGCAGTTCTCCTCGATCGTCGACTCTCAGCTGACAGCCGTGATCGATGGCACGATGTTGAAGGTGGTGGCGTGGTATGACAACGAGTGGGGTTACTCCAATCGCCTGGTTGACTTGGTGCAGAAGGTTCTGTAGTTGATTGATGAAGAGGGAGAGTCGATGAGGAGTATCGACGACATGGATGTGCGAGGCAGGCGTGTGCTGGTGCGGGTCGACTTCAACGTGCCGCTGGGCGCCGACGTGGACGCAGTGCGTGGTCCGGCAGCCGGCGGCGTGCCGCTTGTCAGCGACGACACGCGGATCGCCGCGGCGCTGGCGACGATCGAAGAGCTCCGCGAACGGGGCGCGCGGCTGGTGCTGGTGTCGCACCTGGGCAGGCCGAAGGGCCAGTGCGTGCCGGAGCTGTCGATGACGCCGGTGGCGGATCGCCTGCGCGAGCTGACGGGCGCGAAGGTGACGCTGGCGCCGGCGGTTGTCGGCGATGAGGTGATGGCGCTGGCCGAAGCGCTGGGAGACGGAGAAATACTGGTGCTCGAGAACGTGCGCTTCGAGCCTGGCGAGACGAGCAACGATCCTGAGCTTGCCAAGGAACTGGCTGCGCTCGCGGACCTGTACGTCGATGACGCCTTCGGCGTGGCTCATCGCGCGCATGCGAGCAACGAGGGTGTCACTCATCTGCTGCCGAGCGCCGCCGGGCGGCTGCTCGAACGCGAGGTCGAGACGCTCACGGGGATCCTCGAGCATCCCGAGCACCCGCTGGTGGCGATCGTTGGCGGCGCCAAGGTGGCAGACAAGATCAAGGTGATCGAGCGCTTCCTGGCGGTGGCCGACGTGGTGATGATCGGCGGGGCGATGTGTTTCCCGTTCCTGTGCGCGCAGGGACACACGGTGGGCACGTCGCTGTGCGACGATGAGGATGTCGAGCACGCCCGCAGCGCGCTGGCGCACGCCAGCGACACGCACGCGCCGCAGCCCGGCCGCGCACGGCTTTTGGTGCCGAACGACCTGGTGATCGGCAAGGCCCTGGCGGCGGACGCCGAGCACCGCGTGCTCGACGGCGTGGAGGTGCCGGAGGGCTGGATGGGCCTCGACATCGGCCCCAAGACGGTGGAACGCTATGCGAGCGTGATTGCGAGCGCGGGGACCGTATTTTGGAACGGCCCGATGGGCGCGTTCGAGCTCGAGCCATTCGCGGCCGGCACCCGTGCGGTGGCGGAGGCCGTGGCGAGCGCGAAGGGTTTGACGGTCGTGGGCGGCGGGGACTCGGCTGCGGCGCTGGCGGAATTCGGGCTGGAGCGTGCGGTCGATCACCTCTCCACGGGTGGGGGCGCGACGCTCGAGTTGGTGGAGGGCGCCACGCTGCCGGGCGTGCAGGCGCTGGAAGGCGCAGGGGTGTCCTGCTGATGGCCGCGGGCCGCACGCCGCTCATCGCCGGCAACTGGAAGATGTACAAGACGGAGGCGCAGGCCGAGGAGTACGTCCAAGCGCTGCTGCCTCGGGTGTCGTCGGTGGACGGGGTGGAGGTGGCGATCTGCGTGCCGTTCACGGACCTGAGGGCGATGGTGGACAGCGCGCGGGGCTCACGCGTGGAGGTGTACGCGCAGAACATGCACTACGAGCCCGAGGGCGCGTTCACGGGTGAGGTGTCCCCCGTGATGCTCAGTGAGGTGGGCGCGCGGGGAGTGGTGCTCGGGCACTCCGAGCGGAGGGCTTGCTTCGGCGAGACGGACAGGGCGCTGGCGCTGAAGGTGCCGGCCGCGCTGGAGGCCGGGTTGAGGCCGATCCTGTGCGTCGGGGAGACCGAGGAGGAGCGCGATAACGACGATACCGAGCGCAAGCTGCGCCAGCAGGTGTGGGACGGGCTTGCGCGGGTGGCGGACGAGCGGCTGGCGGAGGTGACGATCGCGTATGAGCCGATCTGGGCGATCGGCACCGGCCGGGTGGCGAGCGCGGAGCAGGCGCAGGAGGCGGTCGCGTTCGTCAGGGCGCTTGTCAGCGATCGTGATAAGCAGGCGGCGGAGAGCGTACGGATCCTCTACGGCGGCTCGGTCAAGCCGGAGAACGCGGCCGAGCTACTCGGGCTGGCGGACGTCGACGGGGCGCTCGTCGGCGGGGCGAGCTTGGACGCCGAATCGTTTGCTCAGATCGTGGCTGCCGCCACGCGATGACTCTCCCCGCCGGTCCAGGCGCGTTGCCGGTTCCGGGCGTCTGCCTGATCGTGCTCGATGGCTGGGGACTCGCCGAGCCGGGTCCCGGCAATGCCGTCTCGCTGGCGCAAACGCCCGTGTTCGACGAGCTGTGGGACGCCTATCCTCATACGACGCTGACCGCCTGCGGGCGCGCCGTGGGGCTGCCGGACGGGCAGATGGGCAACAGCGAGGTCGGGCACCTGAACCTCGGTGCCGGGTCGGTCGTGCGCCAGGATCTCGTGCGGATCAACGACGCGATCGCGGATGGGACGTTCGCGGCCAACCCCGTGCTGCGAGCCGCGCTCGAGGACGCCGACCGGGTGCACCTGATCGGACTCGTCTCCGACGGCGGCGTGCACTCCTCGCTCGACCATCTGTTCGCGCTGATCGCGTGTGCCCGTGAACACGCCGATACCGGAGGCGCCGGCGAGCAGAAAGACGTGATCGTGCATGCGTTCACCGATGGACGCGACACGCTGCCACACGCGGGCGCCGGCTTCCTGGCCGCACTGGACGCGGCCCAGGGCGCGCGCGTCGGCTCTGTCGTCGGCCGCTACTGGGCGATGGATCGCGACCGGCGCTGGGACCGCGAGCAACGCGCCTATGAGCTGCTCGTCCACGGTCGCGGGCGGGCAGGATCGATTCCCGCCGCTAGCGGTGAGGAGGCCGTCGCGGCGGCCTACGAGCGGGGAGAGACCGACGAGTTCATCGAGCCGACGCTCATCGCCGGGGACGACGCGCGGATCAGGCCCGGCGACAGCGTGATCGCGTTCAACTTCCGCCCCGATCGCATGCGCGAGCTGACCCGGGCCCTCGCTGAGCCGCAGTTCGCCGAGTTCGATCGCGACGGCGGCGAGCCTCTGGTGCGATACGCGACGCTGACCGAGTACGAGGAGGGCTGGCCCTACCCGGTCGCGTTCCCGCCGGAGCGCCCGCGGGCGACGCTGGGGACGGTGCTGGCGGGCGTCGGAGTCAGGCAGCTACATGTGGCCGAGACGGAGAAGTATCCGCATGTGACGTACTTCTTCAACGGCGGCGAGGAGGCGCCGCTGGCGGGCGAGCGACGCGCGCTGGTCGATTCGCCGCAGAGACGTGCCGACTTATGACCACAAGCCGGAGATGAGCGCGCGCGCGGCGGGGGCGGCGTTCACGGCGGCTTGGCGTGAGGAACAGCCGACGTTCGGGATCATCAACTTCGCAAACGCCGACATGGTCGGTCACACGGGCGTGATCGAGGCGGCCGTGAAGGCGGTCGAGACGGTCGACGAATGCCTCGGCGAGGTTGTGGCGACGGTGCATGAAGCCGGTGGCGTTTGCGTGATCACAGCCGACCATGGCAACGCCGACCACATGCTCGAGCCGGACGGCAGCCCGAACACGGCGCATTCGCTGAACGAGGTGCCACTGATCGTGACGACTCCAGGTCTGGAGTTGAGAGCAAACGGTGGGATCCTGGCGGATGTCGCTCCGACGGTGCTTGATCTGCTGGAGATGCGACAGCCGCCGGAGATGACCGGTCGTTCGTTGATCGTGGGGCGATGAGATCTTTTTGACGTGGGACGGCCCACCGGCCGTCTGACGGGAGCGCGGATGGAAAGGAGACGCGATGGACAACAATCGAGATGTGAGCGGAGAGAGACAGGGAGCGCGGAGGGCGCTCGCCGCCTTCTTCATTGGCGCGGGGGTGAACCACTTCGTGATTCCGGGCACGTACAAGCAGATCGTGCCGCCGGGCTTGGGCGACCCCGCGATGCTGGTGCAGGTCAGTGGGATGGCCGAGATCGTGGGCGGAATCGGAGTGTTGGTGCCGCGCACGCGCCGGCTGGCGGGCTTGGGTCTGATCGCGCTGCTGGCGGCGGTGTTTCCCGCGAACGCTTACATGGCCCGGAACCCGGCGAAGTTCAAGAAGATCCCGGCCTGGGCGCTGTATGCGCGGCTGCCATTGCAGCCACTGATGATGTGGTGGGCTTGGCGGGCGACGAAGCCTCGTGAGTCGAGTCGGATGAACCTGTGCGGGGTTCCAGAGGCCGGACGGGGCGTGCCGACGCTGCTATGTTCGGAGGAGTAGGTCCTACGTATCGATTGCCATTATGTCGACCGCGACAGCCGTCAAGATCCCTTCCGGGGAGGAGTCTCTCAGTGAGGGGGAGGTGCGCGCTTGGCGCGGCCTCTTGCGAGCGCACGCATGTCTGGCCAAGCGCTTGGATGCCGAGCTGGAGCAGGCACACGGGCTGCCGATGACCTCGTATGAGGTGCTGCATCACCTGGAGGATGCGAGCGGGGGACGGATGCGGATGTGCGATCTGGCTGAGCAGGCGCAGCTCTCGCGCAGCGGGCTGACACGACTTGTCGATCGCTTGGAGCGGGACGAACTGCTGGAGCGCTGCTCGTGCGAACACGACGCGCGCGGGTCTTACGCCTGTCTGACGGAGTTGGGGCGAGAGCGGTTGACGCAAGCGCGCGGCACGCACCTGACGGTGGTGAGGGAGCACTTCTTTTCGCGCTTCTCCGAGGGCGAGCTGAGTACGCTCGCGGATTTGTGGGACCGCATCGCGCCTTGCGGCAACGGCTGCTGAGCAAGCCTTCCGCCTGAAATCGTCAAGGCTCCTCGGGCTTACGCGACCCGGCGCGGTGGCGATGATGCAGAACCAAGGCGCTGGCAATCGCGAGCAGCACCGCGACGAGCCCGTAGATGCCGAACGCCTCGATCGCTTTGCCGGCGGAGTGGCCGAGGAAATAGGCGAGCAGACCGATCGCGCTCGCCCAGGAGATCCCGCCGAGGGCGTTCCAGAGGAAGAACGAGCGCCAGCGCATGCGTGTGGCACCGGCCAGCCACGAGGCCCAAACGCGCAGGCCGAGGATGAAACGCCCGAAGAACACCGCCTTGGGACCGTGGCGCTCGAAGAAAGGCTCGCCGGTCGCCAAGACCTCCAGGCGCTGGCGGTGAAAGTGGCCGGGGCGTTCGAGCAGCCAGCGTCCGCCGCGGCGACCGATCTGGTAGCCGATGTTGTCGCCCACGATTGCGGCGGCGGCGGCGAGCGGGATCACGAGCTCGATTTTGAGCTTGCCGCCAGAGGCCAGCACGGCGGCGGTGATCAGGGCCGTCTCGCCCGGGATCGGCACCCCGGCCGACTCGGACATCACGAGCACGAACAGCAGCGGGTAGCCGGAGACTTCGACGAGGTGGGTGACGTTGACGAGGGCCGCGAGCATTGGAGGGAGGTCTCGAGGGGCGGTGGGGAAGACCCTTAGGATGCCGCAGCGATGGCAGCTTTCACGATCGAGGCCCGCGATGGCGCCTCAGGCGCCCGTGCGGGAGTGCTCGCGACGGCGCACGGCGATGTTCGCACACCGGCCTTCGTGCCGCTCGCTACGAAGGCCACGGTGAAGGGGCTGTTGCCGGCGGAGGTGGCGGCACTGGGGTACGAGATGGTGCTCGGCAACACCTTCCATCTGTTGCTCAATCCCGGCCCCGAGCTGATCGAGCGGTTCGGTGGGATGGGCCGCTTCATGGGCTGGGATGGGCCGATCGTCACGGACTCAGGTGGGTTTCAGGTGTTCTCGATGGGACATGGGACGGTGGCGGAGGAGATCAAGGCCCGCCCATCCCGTGCCCGCGGCGTGGGCGACCGCGACGGGATCGGCGGGCAGGGAGGGGTGGGTGAGTGCACCATTCCGGGCGATCGTGGGGGAGCGATCTTGGCGATCGAGGAGGAGGGGGTGCGCTTTCGCTCCTATGTGGATGGGCGCGAGCACTTTCTCTCGCCCGAGGGCTCGATGGCGATACAGAAGGCGCTGGGCTCCGATCTGGCGCTGGTGTTCGACGAGTGCACGCCATTCCACGTCGACCGCGAGTACACGGCGCGCTCCACCGAGCGCACGCACCGCTGGCTTGAGCGCTGCCTGCGCTGGCACGCTGCGCACGGCTCGGTGGGTCAGTTGGTATATGGGATCGTGCAGGGTGGCGTTTACGAGGACCTGCGGCTGGAGTCCGCGCGGATGGTTGCCGAGAGCGCCTGTGACGGAGTGGCGATCGGCGGGTCGCTCGGTGCCGAGAAGGCGCAGATGTATGAGGTGGTGCGCTACGCCACACGCGAGCTGCGAGGCGAGCACGAGAGTAAACCGAGGCACCTGCTGGGGATCGGCGAGGTGGACGACCTGATCAGGGGGGTGGAGCTGGGGATCGACACCTTCGACTGCGCGATGCCGACAAGGTTGGGGAGGCACGGCACGGCGCTGGTCCCCGATCCGGAGAATCGCTGGCGCATCGATCTGAAGAAGGCTCAGTGGCGCGAGTCCGAGGAGCCGCTGCTTCAGGGCTGCGAGTGCCCAGCCTGCGCGGGGGGTTTTTCGCGCGCATATCTGAGCTATCTGGCACGCGCCGGCGAGCTGACAGGAGCGCGGCTCTTGACGATGCACAATCTCGCGTTCCTCGCACGCCTGATGGGTGATTTGCGCCAGGGAATCCTCGACGGGGAGCTGGAGAGTGTGGCAGGCGCGTGGCGCGCCGGAGAGTTTGCACCCAAGCGCTGATTGGTCGCTTGGCGTGCCCCTATTTGGTGTTTTCCGAGACGAGCTGTTTGAGCGCGGAAGACGCCTGCTGGACGTCTGAGTAGACGACGTTGCGCAACACGACCTTGGTCGGGGCCGGGGCAGTGGCGATGATGATGGCGACGATCACGACGGCGAGGGTGAGCAGCATGACGGCCGCGAGTAGCACGCGACCACGCCGCCGGCCGGCTTGCCGGCCCGGCGAGGCGGAGGTGGGCGCCACGGTCGGTGGTTGGTGTCGCGGAGGTCCGGAGCGAGGCCGCCGAGGGGTGACGGCGCCGGCGGAAGAGGCCCCCGCACCCGGCTCGGAGCCGCGTGGCCCCATCGCCAGCACGCTCGTCGCAGCGGTCTCAGTCCCCACCCCCCCGCCGCGCGCGCCGGTGAGGGGCTCGCCGGGTGGGATGCCGCGTGAGCCGTCATCGATCGCGCGTCCCATCTCGCGGGCTGTTTGGTAACGATCGCGCGGGTCGAGCGCGAGTGCGAGCGCGACGGCATCGGCGAGCTCGGGGCCGACTGCGGCGACGAGCGTGTCGAGCATCACGGGCTCCTCACGCTGCTGCTTGAGCGCGAGCTCCGTCAGCGAGGTGGCCTCGTAGGGCAGCCGCCCAGAGATCAGCTGGTAGGCGACGACACCGAGCGCGTACAGATCGGCGCGAGGGCCGGCCTCCTCGCCGCGCGCTTGCTCGGGAGCCAGATAGGCGGCGGTGCCAAGCACCGAGCCGACCTGGGTGATGCTCGACTGCTCAGTCGCCTTGGCGATGCCGAAGTCGGCCAGCTTGACCTCGCCTTCGCGCGCGCGCAGCAGGTTGCCGGGCTTGACGTCACGATGGACCACGCCGTGGCGGTGGGCGTAGTCCAAGCCCTCGCACGCCTGTCCGACGATCGAGACAGCCTCCTCCACCTCGACCCAGCCGTCGTCGCGCAGGATCTCCGCACACGAGGAGCCCTCGATGTACTCCATCACGATGAAGTGCCGGCCGGAGGGCTCGTCCAGACCGGAGTCGAAGATCTGCACGATATTGGGGTGGACAAGCCGCGCGGCGGCCTGTGCCTCGCGCTGGAAGCGCGACACGAACGTGGGGTCGTCCGCGAGGTGCTCGGCGAGCAGCTTGACCGCCACCTCACGCTCCAAGCGCAGGTCGAGGGCGAGGTGCACGGTGGACATCCCGCCGAAGCCGAGCCGGCCCTCCAGACGGTAGCGTCCGGCGATCTTTACCTCGCTCATCGGCCGCCTACCAATCCCGGGCGGGCGCTTCTGTCGCGTGCTTCGGAAACGTTGCTCATTGGTTGTTTTCCTGAGGTGTACCGCTTGCCCCTGGAGTGTCCGACCCACCCGCGCCTGGTCCGCCGGCGCCTGGCACACCCGAGCCGCTTTCGCCGCCGATGCCGGTGCCGCCTCCCGGCCCGTTGGCCGCCCCGGGTGGACTTTCGCTCCCGGGGGCTTGTGTACCACCGCCCGGGGTAGTGGCTGTGGGGGTCGTTGTCGCGGGGGTCGTCTGGGTGCTGCTCGTTTCGGTGGGCGTCGTCGCTGTGGGCGTCGTATGGGTACCGGTGGTCGTCGTGGGGGTGCTCGTCGAGGAGGTCGCCTGCGGGAGTGGCTGTTCGCACAGCTTGAGCGCGCGGCGCCGCAGGTTCGCGATGCCCTGGCTGAGCGTTTTGCGCAGGCCCGGGTCGACTGTTGCCGGCAGGGCCGCGAAGTCCTGTTCGGTCTTGGCGATCGCCGCTTCGGTGGTCGTACAGCTCCCTTCGCCACTCTGTGCTGCCTTTGCGACGGCTTCGAAATCGCTCTGCAGCGGCCCGGCGTTGGCAGCTGGGATCAGGCCTTTGCCGGAGCTCCCGCAGGCAACGAGCAGGGCGGCGAGAACGCCCAGTAGGCCAGCGCAGAGAAGACGGATCAGGCGGCTCACGGTCATTGACCGTACTCCAGGCGCTCGGCGAGCGAGTCCGGCAGGCGGGCTGCACGGATTGCGCCGGCGGCGCCGGCGATGTCGTAGCCGGTACGCCGGAAGGAGGCGGTCAGGCCGTCGAGGTCGAGCAGCAGCCAGGATGCACGCGGGTCACCGTCGCGTGGCTGCCCGACGCTGCCGGGGTTCAGCAGCCACTCGCCGGCGGAGAGATCGAGCTGTGCGCCCTCGCGCCGGGGTTCACCGGTGGCGAGCTCACCCTCGTGGCGCACGAACGAGAGCGCCACATGGGAATGACCGATCAGGCAGATGCGGTTGGGCTGGCGGTCTAAGCAAAGCTCGGCGAGCAGCGCCGAAAGCACATACTCCCACACGGGATCGCGCGGGCTGGCATGGTAGAGGCCGATCGGTCCCTCCTGTCCCTGTGGGCGTAGTGCGGCGAGGAAGGCGAGGTTCTCGGGTGCGATCACCTCCTGGGTCCACTGCGCCGCGAGACTCGCTCCACGAGAGAACTCATCGAACGGGATCTCGCCGACGACGGCGAGATCGTGGTTGCCCGCCAGGCACACCGCAGCGTGCTCGCGGGCGAGCTCCACGCAGATGTCGGGGTCGGCGCCGTAGCCGACAAGATCGCCGAGGCACCACAGCTCGGACGCATCGCTGGCGGCGATCGCGTCGAGCACTGCCTCGAAGGCCTGACGGTTGCCATGGATATCGGAGATGACCGCGACCTTCATAGCTGTCGCTGTTCGCGCCCGCGCGGCCCTACTCCTCCTCTGATCCGGCCTCCGCGCCACCGTACTCGGGCAGGTTCTTGATGCCCTCGCGAGTACGCCACTTGGAGTAGTTGTCCTCCATCGCGTCGATCAGCTCGCGCATGAAGCGCGGGGAGAGGTTGACACGGGAGACGACCACGCCCGGAACCTCTTCGGACTCGACCTCGTGGTCAACACGCGCGAAGGTGACGGTGAACTCGTAGTCGGAGTGGCTGACGTTGGCAAAATTCGCGTATACGCCCCCCATGATCTCGGGGGAGAGATGGATGTTTATGTGGCGCTCGGCGCCTGAGTCTTGATCGTTCACGCAGCTAGTATCGCAATCGGTGAGCACGAATCGATGACCGAGTCTCTTTGCAACGCCTTATGAGGAGCGTCTCGACGTCGCTGGACGGCTTGCGCGAGGCCATGCTGGCGATTGCCGGAGAGTTGACGGTAGGGCCGCCCGGCGCGGCCGGTGAGCCCAATGCCTCTGGCGAGGCCCGCCACGCTGGTACCGGGGGTACCGTCACCGCAAGTAGCGCGCGTGGGGGAATCGTGCTGGAGCGTCCACCACGCGCGGAGTTCGGGGACTACTCGACGAATGCCGCGTTGCTGCTGGCGCCGGTCGTGGGCGCTCCGCCGCGTGAGCTCGCGGAACGTCTGGGGACGGAGCTTCAGCGGCGGCTCGGCGCGAGCCTCGAGCGCTTCGAGGTGGCGGGACCTGGTTTCCTGAACCTGTTCCTTGCCGATCGGTGGCTTGTTTGCTCGCTTGCGGAGGTGCTCGCCGCCGGAGCGACGTTTGGGGCAGGGGGGGCAGAGGCTTCCGAGCGCATCCTCGTCGAGTTCGTCTCGGCCAACCCAACTGGGCCGATGCACGTTGGCCATGCGCGCAACGCCGCCTACGGTGACGCGCTGGGTCGCCTGCTGGCTTTCCATGGCCACGAGGTGGAGCGTGAGTTTTACGTCAACGACGCAGGCTCGCAGGTGGGCAAGCTCGGCGAGTCGATTCTGGCGCTGGCGCTGGGCGAGCAGGTTCCCGAGGACGGCTATCGCGGCGCGTACGTGGAGCAGCTCGTCCATCTGGTCAAGACGGACTCGATGAACCCGGCCGAGCTGGGTCGCGCCGCGGTGACGGCGATGGTGGGGGAGATGCAGGCGTCGCTCGCCGCCTTCGCGGTGAAGGGCTTCGATCGCTGGGCGTACGAGAGCGCACTGCACGAGGGTGACCCAAGCCCGGTTGCGCACACGCTCGAGATCCTCGGGCAGCAGGGGCACACCTATCGCAGCGAGGGAGCGCTGTGGCTACGTAGCACCGACTACGGCGACGACAAGGACCGTGTGCTGGTTCGCTCAAACGGAGAGCACACCTACTTCGCTTCGGACATCGCCTACCACCAGGACAAGCGCGAGCGCGGCTTCGATCGCCAGATCGACGTATGGGGCGCCGATCACCATGGCTACGTGGCGCGGATGAAGGCCGCCTACGAGGCGCTCGGCGGCGATCCAGAGCATCTGGAGCTGTTGATCATGCAGCTCGTCCATCTCATGCGCGGCGGTAAGCGCGCGCAGATGGCCAAGCGCTCCGGTGAGTTCGTCACGCTCGATGATCTGCTCACCGAGATCGGCGTGGACGCGGCGCGTTGGTATTTGCTTGCGCGCTCACATGATACGACGGTCGATCTCGATCTCGACCTGGCCCGAGAGCAGTCGAGTGAGAACCCCGTCTACTACGTCCAATACGCGCACGCGCGGATCGCCGCGGTGCTCGCGAAGGCGGGGTCGCAGCGCGTGCAGGCTGCGCTGGCGGGCGTTGCGGATGAGAGCCAAGCAACGGGCGGGGATCTAGCAACGGGCGGGGACTCAGCGCCGGCCGGGAGCCGAGTACCGCTGCACGCGGCCGAGCGAGCACTGATCAAGCAGCTGCTCGCCTTTCCGGGGGAGGTGCAGGAGGCCGTCGAGCGGCGCGCTCCGCACCGGATCACGGCTTACGCGCTGCAGTTGGCTCAGGACTTCACGGCCTTCTACCGCGACTGTCGTGTCGTCGGCGCCAAGCCCGAGGCGGTCGAGTCGCTGCGGATTGCGCTATCCGTGGCGACACAGCGCACGATCGCGCGCTGCTTGGACCTGCTCGGGGTGAGCGCGCCGGCGGAGATGTAGGCGCGGATACTCAGTCGAACCGCGCAAGGTCGGCGTCCAGGCGGGCGGTGGCGGCGGGGTCGAGCGGCGGCGCCTCGAGCACGCTGCCGGCCTGGACACGGGCGTGGCGGCGCCAGCGGGGCAGCAGCACCGCAAGCGTGGCGAGCAGCGCGAGGAACACCGCGAGCGGGACGAGATAGACGGTCAGATCGAAGCCTTGCGCGCGCGGCAGCGCAAGCACCGTCGGGCCGTATTGGGCGACGAGCGAGCGCTTGATCTGCGCTTCGTCCTGGCCTTCGTCGATCAGGCCCTGGATGAATTCCCGCTCGCGGTTGGCCTGCGGCGACTCGGCGACCTCGAGCGGGATTTTGCAGGTGACGCACATCACCTGGCGCTCGATCACCGGCAGCGATGTATGGGTGCCCGCCCCCCCGGCGTCCGCGGCGCCCGTACCGAGCGCGACGGACGGGAGCAGGCAGAGTCCGAGCAGCAGCGCGACGAGGCGGGTGAGCAGGACCGCTCGACGACCAGCCGGGGTACGTCTCACGAGCGCTCCGCCAGCGCGATCGCGCGGGTGAGGAAGGTCTGGTCGATCTCGCCGCGGGAGATCGCGACGATGTGGCCCTGGCGGTCGATCACGAAGCTCTCCGGGAGCTGGTCGGTGCCATAGGAGTGGGCGAAGTCGCCGGTCGTATCGCGGAGGTTGGGGTAGGTGAGGTGGTACTGGCGGACGAAGCGTTCGGAGTCGGGCGAGGCGTCGAGATAGGTCACGCCGAGCACGGTTGCGTCGTGGCGTTGAAGCTGAGCTTGGGCACGCTCGAGCAGGGGTGCCTCTTCCTGGCATGGTTCGCACCAGGAGGCCCAGAAGTTGAGGATCACGACCTTGCCGTCAAATGACGCGAGCGAGGCGGAGTGGGCACCGGAGAGCCCGGGAAGCGTACGGGTGGCGTCGGGCGCGAGGGGATGCTGGCCGTGGTGAAGCGCTTCGTCGAGCGTGCGGCTCGCCGACTGATGAGATATGCCGTAGATCAACAACCCGATCAGGCAGGCGCCGAGCAGCGAGACGAAGATTGGCAGCAGGCGGCGGCTCACGGCCTTCAAGGGTAAAGCCACGCCACTCATACGAGTTGACTCAAGCCGCGTAATATCTGGCCAGCGCGCGGTGGTAGCTCAGTTGGTAGAGCGCAAGCTTCCCAAGCTTGAGGTCGCGGGTTCGACCCCCGTCCGCCGCTTGCAGAGGGGAATTGACATAGCTCAATAACTAAGCTGCGGCGTCACCGATGCGTCTGGGTGGCGAGTGCCTGGAGAGCACGACGCCCCAGTCGGCGTCGTCGATTCTGCCGGGTCGCGTTGCCTGGAGGAACCCGCGCAGGACCTTGGAGAGCCCGTCTGGGTCTTCCAGGTGGGGGAAGTGCGCGGCGTCTGCGAGTGTGTGGAAGTGGCTGTGGGGGATCGCTTCGTGTGCTTCGCGGCCGTGCTGCAGGGGGATCGTGTTGTCGCGCTCGCCCCAGACGATCATCGTGGGCATCGACTCCAGTAGATAGAGCCGGTCGGTGGCGCTCACGCGCTGACCGTGAACATCGATCACGGAACGGAGCGTCTGCAGGAATGCCTGACGGGCGTCGGCGTTCTCCAGCGGGCGCAGCGCTCTGGCAAGCGCCTGCATGTACACGCCGAGGCGAACGTTGCGTTGGCGCAGACGGTGGCCCATGTCCCGCAGCGCGCCGAGGAGGCCTGGGTGGATGGTGAGTGACAGCAGCGCCGAGATGCCTGGCAGCGCGGCGGTGCGCAGGACAGGGCTGACCCCGCGCCCGAGGCCGCCGGAGGAGATCAAGACGAGACGCTCTGTCCGCTGGGGGAACTGGTAGAAGAACTGCATCGCGACGCCCCCTCCGAGGGAGTGGCCGACGATGCTCGCCCGGTCGATTCCCATCGCGGTCAGCAGGTCGCGGATACTGGAGGCGTGCGCCCCGAGGGAGTAGTCGCCGCGAGGCGCCGCGGAGTCGCCGTGTCCGATCAAGTCCGGCGCGATCACTGTGTAGTCGCTTGCCAGATTCATGGCCACGGACTGCCAGTGGCTGGATGAGTTGAGCATCCCGTGGATCAGCACGACCGGTGGACCCTGGCCCGCAACCCGGTAGATCACGCGACGTCCGTGGAGCTCGATCTGCCACTCGTCAAATCGCGGCGGAAGCGTGGACACAGGCACGGGCCGCGGGGTGTCCCGTGGGCGATCGTGGCGGTCGGGTCTAGCCTGGCTAAATGTCACGGCGCGACTGAGTCACCCTAGACGATCTGGCCAACTCTGGCCGCGCGGGATGAGTCGGCTCTGATTGCCCGGGATCTCCGCACGCGCGGTGCCAAGCGGGGCTGACCTCGCGCTGGCCGGCCGGCCAGTAGCATCAATCAAACGTCCCCGGCAGCGACCCAGGAGGCCCCGATGGCATCGGTTGGTAGTGATCTCGAGAATGTGCTCGTAACCGAGCGCGAGGTCTGGGAGCGCGGCATGCCGCACGAACTGTTCGCGCGTATGCGCAGGGAGTGTCCCGTGCACTGGACTCCCAGCATCGCCGAATTCCCCGAGGAGGCCGGCTACTGGTCGGTCACCACGGCCGAGGACGTCCACGCGGTAAGCCGCGACTGGCAGACTTACTCATCCGAACGGGGGGGCGTCACGCTCGCCAACATCGGCCTGCCGATCGAGCTTACGCGGGCGATGTTCATCGGCATGGACCCACCCAAGCACGACCGCATCAAGGCCCTGTTCCAGGCGGGCTTCACGCCGAAGCGGATCGCCGCCCACGAGGATGCGATCAGAGCGATCGTGGTGGAGGCGCTCGACCGTCTTCAGGGCCGGGAGACGTGCGACCTGGTCGCCGACGTGGCCCAGCCGGTGGTCTCGCGCGTGATCGGCAGCTTCATGGGCATCCCGCCGGAGGACGACGAGGCCTGGGCGCGCCTGATGAACATGATGCTGGCGATCGATGACCCCGATCTGAATCCGCACGAGAGCATCATGGCGGGTATCGAAGCGGGGGTCGCGGAGATCTTCAAGCGCTGCGGAAAGCTGATCGCCGAGCGCCGCGAGCACCCGACGGACGACCTGACCAGCGTGCTGGTCCACGCCGAAGTGGACGGACAGAAGCTCGAGGAGCACGAGATCGTGATGGGCTTCTTCCTGCTCGTCGCTGCCGGCAACGACTCCACCAAGGCGACCTACTGCAGCGGCATGCGAGCGCTGATGAAAGACCCCGATCAGCGCCAGCTGCTGCTGGACGACCCTTCGCTGATTCCAGGCGCCGTGGAGGAGTCGCTGCGGATGTTTCCCGCGTTCGCGCACTTCCGCCGCACTGCGACCCGCGACGCCGAGCTGAACGGGCGCCAGATCAAAGAGGGAGACAAGGTCGTGATGTGGTACGTCTCGTCAAACCGCGACGAGACCCGCCACGAGGACCCCGACCGCTTCGACGTGCGACGCACCACCGAGCACCAGGCGTTCGGCGCCGGCGGTCGTCACTTCTGCCTGGGCACCGCGCTGGCCCGCCTGGAGCTCAACACCCTGTTCGAGGAGACCCTCGCGCGCTTCCCGGCGATGGAGCCGGCGGGCCGCCCGACGATCGTGGAGTCGGTCTTCCTCAACCAGTTGAAGACGCTACCCGTGCGGCTCTCGCCGACGTAGAGCTGTAGGAATCGATCGAAGTTGGACACAGGGTCCGAGGATACACGGACAACCGGCCCGTTCCAGGCGCTGCTCCGATCGGGGATAGATGGACAAAGCCGTGCGGACCGTCCCGCAGCCCGTCTCACACACCCGAGACGATGCGCGGGCCCGATCAGGACGGGTCACCCCGATCGGTCTGGATTGTCCAACTACCCCATCCGAGTGTCCACGCGCTGTCCAGGTAGGTTCGACTTTGTCCATCTTCAATCATCGCCTTCAAGATCCCGTGCGGCTGTCGCCGTCGTAGAGTTGATCTGGCGATGATCGCGGCGACGCTCTACAGCGACCCGGCTTGTCCGTGGGCCTACTCCGCGAGCCCGGCGTTGCACGTGTTGGTGCGCCGGCCGCTCGGGGATGACGCGCTCTGGCAAGCGGCCTGAGCCGGCATCCACCACGCTCACTCCACGATCGTGACCGGCCCATGCGCGGCGAGACTCACGGGCGTACCTGCGGGTAGCGCCTGCTCGCCCTGCACCCGTGCGAGCAGTACCTGCTCGCCGCCGGACCCGTCGAGGCGGATGTGAAGCAGCGCGTCGTGCCCGTAATAGCGGCGCTGCTCGATCTCTCCCAGCAGTCCGTCGGCGGGCGACTCTCCGCGCGGGCGCACCTCCAACTGCTCCGGGCGGACCATCACGACCCCGCTCGTCCTGCTCGGTGCCCCCGCCCTCGGTGAGCCGGAATCAGAGCGCAGTACCAGCATGCCCAGCGAGGTCTTCGCTATGCCCTGCTCGAAATCCGCGTGGATCAGGTTGACGGCGCCCAGGAACCGCGCCAGCTCGACGTCGGCGGGCAGCGTGTAGAGCTGATCCGGCGTTCCGCCCTGGACGATCGTGCCGTCGCGCAGCACCGCGACCGTGTCCGCGAGCGACAGCGCCTCCTCCTGATCGTGCGTAACTAGTACGGTCGTCACCCCCTGTGTGCGCAGCAGTGTGTGCACCTCCTCTCGCACGCGGGTCCGCAGCGAGGCGTCCAGAGAGGAGAACGGCTCGTCAAGTAGCAGCACCTCCGGCCTACGTGCCAATGCTCGGGCAAGGGCTACGCGCTGCTGCTCGCCGCCGGAGAGCTGATGCGGGTAGCGGTCTGCCAGCGAGGAGAGCCCGACCATCTCCAGCAACTCGACCACCGCGCCTCCGCGGCGCTCCTCCCGGGAGAGGCCGAAGCCGACGTTCCCCCTCACGGTCAAATGCGGGAACAGCGCGCCCTCCTGGGGCACATATCCGATCCCGCGACGCTCGGGAGAGACATATGTGTGTCCGTCGTCGAGCACCCGCGAACCGAGCGAGATCCGGCCCCGCTCAGCGCGCTCGAAGCCGGCGATCACCCGCAACAGCGTCGTCTTGCCGCAGCCCGACAGTCCCAGCACCGCAGTCAGCGAGCCGGCGGGCACGTCGAGATCCACGCCCCTCAGCACCGGCTGGGCGGAGTAGCCCTTCCACAAGTCGGTGACCGTCAGCTTGCTCATCTCTGCCCCATTCGCGCGAGCGTAATCATGCGGCGGCTTAACAGGTATGCCGGCACGGCTGAGATCGCCACCATCAGCGCGGCGTAGGGGGCGGCGGCGCCATAGGAGAAGTCGCTCGTGTAGGCCCAGAACTGGGTCGCCAGCGTGTTCACGCCGGTCGGGTGCAGCAACAGCGTCGCCGTCAACTCGGTCGCCGCGGAGATGAATACGAGCGCGAACGCCGCCCCGAGCCCGGGGGCGAGCAGCGGCAGGGTTACCCGCCACCACACCACCACCGGGCGGCGACCCAGCGAGCGTCCCGCCTCCTCCAGGCTCGATGTGCTCTGCGCCATCGCCGAGCGCACACCCACCACGGCGAGCGGCAGGAACAGGATCGCGTAGGCCACGATCAGCTCCAGCGAGCTCTGGTACAGCGGCAGGGCGTAGCGGACGGAGAACGACACGAGTCCGAGCGCGATCACCAGCCCGGGGAGCGCCTGGGGCAGATAGGCGAGGCGCTCGATCAGCAGCGTCACCCGGTTGCGGTGGCGCACCGCCAGCGACGTCACCGGAACCGCCAGCGCGGTTGCCAATACGGCCGCGGCGGCAGAGAGCTCGGCCGTGTGCCAGGTATCGGTCAGGATCGAGGCCGGCGGCAGGGTGGTGGACCCGCCGCGTATCAGCCAGTACAGGAGCGAGCCCACCGGGACTCCCAGCGCCAGTCCATTCAATCCGATCAGACCGGCCAGCGCAGGGATCTTCCAGCGTCGCAGCGCCACTCGCGGCGCTGGACGCCGGGCGCCCGCCACGCTGCGCACTGCGCGTCCGCGCCCGCCGAGCGCCAGCTCGCCGCCGAGTACGGCCACGCTCAGCAGGACAAGCACGAACGACAGCGCACATGCCGCCGCCGTGTCGAACCCGAGCTTGAACTCCGTGAAGATCGCAACGGTGAACGTCTGGTACTGGACGATTTCAAACGCTCCGTACTCGGCCAGCAGGCCGAGCGTCACGAGCAGGCAACCGCCCAGCACCGCCGGTGAGATCTGGCGCAGTGTCACCCGCCAGAACGTCCGCCACGGTCCCAGCCCGAGACTGCGAGCCACCTCCTCAAGGGCCGGGTCGACGCTGCCGAGCGAGGCGGCGACCGGCAGGTACACAAGCGGGTACAGGGACAGCGTCATGATCAGCACCGCAGCCAGATACCCGTGCAGCCCCGGCTTAGCGAGACCCAGCCGAAACCAACGACGAAGTCGGGGATGCCAAGCGGCAGCACGAGCGCCACCGCCCACACGCGGCGACCGGGCAGCGTCGTGCGCTCCACGCACCAGGCCGCCGCTACGCCGATCATCGCGCACAGGGCGGTACACGCGAACGCCAGGCGCACGGTGTTCCACAGCAGTACCGCCGTCTCGTGGCGCAGTAGTAGACGTTCGATTTCCCCCCGGGCTGGCTGCAGGGCCTCGTCGACGAGGAACACGAGCGGCAGCAGCACCAGCCCGGCCGCGAGCAGGCCGCCGGCGACGCTCACCAGTGGCCAGCGCCGCCGTCCGGACCACGCGCGTGTCCAGCGGCTCGACCTCGGCGCGGTCGGCGTCGATGCGGTCGGCTCGAAGGGGGCGAGCGCGCTCATAGGCTTCCAGCTCCTACAGCAGGCCGAGCTTCTGCTCGAGCTCGAGCGGCGCGCTGCCGTTGCCCAGATCACCGATCGTGACGGGCGCGAGAGCCAGTTCGTCGAACGGCTTCAGCGGCTGGGCGCTCTGCACACCGGAGCCGATCGGGTACTCGTAGCTGTGGCTGTGGGCTAGGATCTCTTGCCCTTCCTTACTCACCAGGAAGGCCACGAACTTCTGCGCCGCGGCCTGCTTGGAGCTCGACTTCAGCACGGCCGCGCCCGACACGTTGAGTAGGTAGCCCGGGTCGTGCGGCGCGTAGTAGTGCAGCGCCGAGTGCATGCCGCTCACACCGAGCTCGTCGCGCAGGCGGTACCAGTAGTAGTGGTTGATTATTCCCACCGTGCTCTCGCCGTTGTTGACCTGCGCCACGACGGTCTCGTTGTCGGGATAGACCTTCCCGTTGGCCTGCAAGCCCTTCAGCCATTTTTCAGCGGCGGCCACGCCGTCGAGCTTCGTGATCGCGGTGATCAGAGGCTGGAAGTCGGTCTCCGACGGGGCGAACCCGAGCTTGCCTTTCCACTGCGGTTGCGCGAGTTCGAGGATCGAGCTCGGCAGTTCGGCGGGCTTGACCAGAGCGGTGTTGTAGACGAGCACCGACACGCGTGCGGAGACTCCCACCCAATCGCCCTGCGGCGAGCTGTACTTGCTCGGCACCGCTGCCAGGGTCGAGGACGGGAGCAGGGCGAGCAGCCCCCTTTCCTGCAGATCCTCCAGCACCGGCGTGTTCTCGGTATAGAACACATCGGCCGGCGAGCTCGAGCCCTCCTGCAGGATCTGGTTGCCGAGCACGTCCTCGTCGTCGGAGCGGACCTTCACCGTGATCCCGGTCTGCTTTTCGAATCCTGCCACCAGCATTGCCGTGGTCTGTTCGTGCTGGCCGTTGTACAGCGTAATCGTCCTCGCGGAATCCGACGACCCGCCCGAGCTGCCGCAGGCCGCCAGCGAAATGGCGGCGATGGTCAACAGCAGGACCATGGCAATAGAGAGCTTGCCGAGTCGCATCGATCAAATCCGATCTGTCGGGTCGGGATAGGCAGGAGCAAGGTAGCACATGGGTTAGGGTTGCCTAAACTGAGCTCCTCGTGATAGGCGAGGCGCTCCCACGGACCGTGACGCCGCCGTTTCCGGGAGAATGGCCCGATGCACGTCACCGCGAAGGCCGACTACGCCGTGCGTGCAGCCGTCGAGCTGGCCGCCGGGAGCCAGGATTCGCCCCGCAAGGTCGATCAAGTGGCGCAGGCCCAGGACATCCCGGTGTCCTTCCTGGAGAACATCCTCACGCAGCTGCGCTCCGCTGGGATCGTGCGTAGTCAGCGCGGCCCCGAGGGCGGCTACTGGCTGGCCCACCCGCCCGAGGAGGTGAACCTGGCGCAGGTGATCCGCGCAGTCGAGGGCCCGCTCGTGGGCATTCGTGGCCAGCGACCGGAGGAGATCGAGTACCACGGCTCCTCAGAGTCCTTGCGGCAGGTGTGGGTCGCTTTGCGGGCGAACCTGCGCAAGGTGCTCGAGCACGTCACGGTCGCCGACGTGGCCGCTGGCAAGCTGCCAAAGGAGATCCTCGCCTTGACTAAGCAAGAGGAAGCCTGGCACACCCGCTGAGTGGCCGGGGACGCGGCGCGGAGCTTTGTCCTCGGTCGCTCGCGTGCGTAGCACGCCACGCTTCCTGCGTCCGCGCTCCGCTTGGTCCACGGCCCCTCAGAAGCTAGGCGGCGAACACACGGGGTGCAGGTAGTCGCACCGCGAGGATCTGGCCCTCGGCGAGCTCCAGTTGCTGGGCGCTCTCGCGTGTGATCTGGGCCCAGATGTCGCGGCCGTCGTGCAGGGTCAGCTCGACGCGCACCTCGAAGCCCAGATGCACGACCCGCCGTACGAGCGCCTCCGTCGTGCTTCCGTCGGGCTCTGCCAGGATCTGGATGTCGTGGGGGCGCACGAACGTGTCACCGAGGCGGTTCACCGGTCCGATGAACGACATCACGAACTCGTTGCGCGGGCTCTCGTAGAGGTCGCGTGGCGAGCCGGCCTGCTCGATCCGCCCGGTGTTCATGACCACGATCTGCTCGGCGACTTCCATCGCCTCCTCCTGGTCGTGGGTGACGAAGATCGTGGTCACGTGAATCTCCTCGTGCAGCCGGCGCAGCCACTCGCGCAGCTCGGCGCGGACCTGCGCGTCGAGCGCCCCGAAGGGCTCATCGAGCAGCAGCACCTGCGGCTGCACCGCCAGCGCGCGAGCCAGCGCCATGCGCTGAAGCTGTCCCCCTGAGAGCTGCGACGGGTAGCGCTCGGCGAGCCCGTCCAGGCGCACGAGCCCGAGCAGTTCCTTCACGCGCGCGCGAATCTCGTCCTTCGGTCGTTTGCGCACGCTCAGGCCGAAGGCGACGTTGTCGTGCACGGTCATGTGCTTGAACGGGGCGTAGTGCTGGAAGACGAAGCCGACGCCGCGTGTGCGGGCAGGAGCATCGGTGACGTCGTGCTCGCCGATCACCACCTCGCCGGTGTCCGGCGTCTCGAGGCCGGCGATGACGCGCAGTAGCGTCGACTTGCCGCTTCCGCTCGGACCAAGCAGCGCCGTCAGCGCGCCGTCGCCGACCGTGATGCTCACATCCTCGAGCGCCACGAAGTCGCCGAAGCGCTTACCCACGTTGCGGACCTCGATCGCCATCAGACCGCTGTCCGCCTGCGCGTGCGTCGTGTGAGCAGGTTCATCGCCAGCAGCGTAGCCAGCGCGAGCACCGCCAGCACTACCGCCGCGGTGTAGGCGCCGGTCGCGTCGAAATTCTCAAAGCGGTCCTGCACGTACAGTGGAAGCGTCTGCGTTTGTCCCTCGATCCGGCCGGAGACAATGCTCACTGCTCCGAACTCACCGAGCGCGCGTGCCGTCGTCAGCACGACGCCATAGACGACGGCCCACCTGATGCCCGGCAGCGTAACCCGCCAGAAGGTCTGCCAGGGACTCGCCCCGAGCGTCTCTGCGGCCTGCTCGGCGTCGATCCCGAGCTCACGCAGCACCGGCACGGTCTCGCGCGCGACGAACGGAAGAGAGACGACAGCGGTGGCGATAACCATGCCCGGCACCGAGAAGATCACCTGGATGCCATGTGCCGCCAGCCAGTTGCCGAACCAGCCGGTCTTCCCGTACACGAGCACCAGCGCCAGGCCGACGACGACCGGCGAGATCGCGAATGGCAGGTCGATCAGCAGGCCGAGCACCGCCTTGCCCCAGAAGCGACCGCGCTCCAGCAGCAAGGCCATACCGATTCCGAACACGGTGTTCAGCGGCACGGAGATCGCCACGATCTCGATCGACAGCCAGAAGGCGTGCTGTGCGTTCGGAGCGCTCACCGCATTCCAAACAGGCTCCAGCCCGTGTTCGAAGGTCCTGTAGAAGATCATCGCGACCGGCGCCAGCAGCAGCAGCGCGAGATAGCCCAGCGCAAGCGTGCGCACACCCCATCGGCGCGCTCGTCTGCTAGAGGACATGTCTGGACCTGCGGCGCGTCACGAAGCTGAGGATTCCCAGCACGACCAGCGCCACGAGCAGCAGCAGTACTGACACCGCGGCCGCTGCTGGGAGGTTTTCGTTTGAGATCTGCCCGAAGATATAGACCGAGCCGACCTCCGTCTTGAACGGCAGCTCGCCGGTTATGAGCACCAGCGAGCCGTACTCGCCGACGGCCCGTGCGAAGCTCAGCGCGACCCCCGAGATGATTGCGGGGGCCAGGCTCGGCAGCACGATCCTGCGCAACACAGTCACCGGTCCGGCGCCGAGTGACGAGGCGGCCTCCTCCATCGAAAGGTCGAGCTCCAGTAGAACGGGCTGGACCGAGCGCACAACAAAGGGGAGCGTCACGAACAGCAGCGCCAAGCCGATCGACGCCCGCGTGAATGCCACATCGATGCCCAGCGGGCTGTTGCTGCCGTACAGCGCGAGCAGCACGACCCCCGCGACGATCGTCGGCAGCGCGAACGGCAGGTCGATCAAGGCGTTGACGATGCGCTTGCCCGGAAATTCGTCACGCACCAGCACCCACGCGATCAGCGTGCCGAAGACGGCGTTGACGAGAACCACGATCGCCGACGCCGTCAGCGTCAGCTTGATGGCCGCCCATGCCTCGGGATTGGAGATCTCCCGCCAGAAGGCGCTCGTCCCGCCGCTGCTCGCCTTTGTCAACAGCGCAGCAACGGGCAGTAGCACGAGTACCGACAGGTAGATGCCGAGCAGACCCTTGCCGAGAGCTCCGGCGCCGCGCGTGCCCACCCGAGCGCGCCTGGCGCCGAGCGCGCCTGTCGCCGAGCTACTTGGCAGTGGAGACTCCCAGGGACTGCTCGATCTTCGTGACGATCCCCGTTTCCGGTTCGAAGAACTGCTTGGTCACCGTCTTCCAGCCGCCGAGCGATTCGATCGTAAACAGCCCGGTTGGCGTCGGGAACTGGGAGGCGTCGGCGACGCCCGGGATCACTGGGCGGTAGCCCTTTTCCGCCCAGATCGTCTGGCCGGCGGGAGAGAGCAGGTAGCTGACGAATTCCTGCGCCGTCTTGGCGCTTTCGCCGTTGCCGACCACCGCGATCGGGTTCTGGATCAGGATTGTGTCCTTGGGGATCACGTATTCGATTGGCGCGCCCTTCTTCTTGTCGGAGATCGCCTCGTCCTCGTAGTCGATCAGCGCGTCACCGCGGCCCGCGAGGAAGGTCTGCAGGGCGTTGCGCGCGGAGGAGTCCTGGCTGACCACGTTGTGGAACAGCTCCTTCAGGTATTCCTGCGCCTGCGCCGGGGTCTTGCCTTCCTTCAGCTGAGCTCCGTAAGCGGCCATCACGTTCCAGCGTGCGCTGCCGGAGGTGAACGGGTTCGGCGTCAATACCTGCACGCCCGGCTTGACGAGATCCGACCAGCCGGTGATGTGCTTGGGATTGCCCTTGCGCACAATTATCACTGCGACCGAGTCGGTCACAAAACCGTGCGTCGCGTTCTTGTTCCAGCTTGGTGAAACCAGCCCGGCCTTAACGAGCTTTTCGACGTCAGGTGCCAGCGAGAAGTTGACGACGTCGGCGTGCAGGCCGTTGGCGACCGCTCGGCTCTGTTCGCCTGAGGGACCATAGGACTGGCTAAAGCTCAGCCCCTTACCCGCTGTGGTCGCCTCGAAGGCCGGGATCAGCTTTTCGAATGCACCCTGTGGTGTCGAGTAGGCGACGAGGGCAAGGCTCTTGCTCGAGCTGGAGGACGAGCCGCAGGCGGCGAGGCCGAGCGCGGCGGCGAGGACGGCCAGCAGGGAGACGGCGACGGCGATTTTGCGTGTGTGCATAGCCACTTTCTACATCGAGAACATGAGGATGAGCAGGACATATTAATATCATAAACCAAGTCAGGATTGGCGTAATTGTGCGGGAGACGCTCGGCTCGCCGAAACTGCGCCGGGGTCTCAGAGGCCAGCAGGACCCCTTCTGCAAGGCGCTCAGGACGAGGGCGCTCAGGCGCGCAGCGCGCCGCTGGGGCGAGGCGCGCCCACGGAGGCGAGCACATCGGCGATGCAGGCCTCTTGGACTCGCAACGGATCGATCGGGAATGGCTCGGGAACGCCGCTGGCGCTGGTCCGCACACCAACGCCGATGCGCGCCAGGTGCATCGTTCCGAGCGTCTGCGTGTAGAGGTGATTGGCGGTGAAGTCCGGATCGGCGACCGTGAAGACACCCTGCTGAGCGCCGAGGGCGAGAATCTTGGAGAGCTTGTCCAAGCAGGCGGCCATGCTCTGGCCCAACCTGATCCAGACGGCGTCAGAGACCGTTTCGCGTAGCTCGGTGGCGGGCCTGCGCATCAGTGACATGCCGCAGTCCAGAAACGCCGGGTGCTCCAGGCAGTAATCGGTGTAGCGTCGCCACCCGTCTTCTAGGCGCACGATCGGATCGGGCTCATTGGGTATCTCCTCCAGGTGCTGAGCTAGCTCCGAGAGATAGCTCGCCAGCGTCAGCACGAACAGCTCCTCCTTCGAGGAGAACAGCCGGTAGATCTGCGCCCTGTTGATGCCGACCGCGCGAGCGATGTCCTCCATCGGGGCGTCCTGGAGCCCACGCTCGTCGAACAGCAGGCGAGTAGCCGCGACGATCTCGTGCTCGCGCTGGCGACGCACGCGCACACGGCCCGAGGCGGTCTGAGGATGGGCGGTCGAGCTGGCCATCGACAGTACTCTAGCGCGATTGTAACAGCGGATCAAACACAGTGTTTGACAAACGTTTACTTTTTGTCTAGATTGCGTGTCCCCCTCAGCCATGTGTGTGGCTGCTCGCTAGCCTCGAGCCCCTAGTATTCAAAGGAGAGACTCACCTCATGTCCGCCACTCCCGTTGCCAGCTCCGACGCGACTGAGGCCGCCGAGGCCGCCGTGAAGGCGATCACCGGCGCGGCCAGCCAAGACGTGACCTTCTCGCTACAACTGAATCAGGATCAGAAGGACATCCGCGAGTGGGTCCATGGCTTCGCCGCGGACGTCATGCGCCCCGCGGCGCACGAGTGGGACGAGAAGGAGAAGACCCCCTGGCCGATCATCCAAGAGGCTGCGAAGATCGGTCTTTACGGGTTTGAGGGTCTGGCGCAGTTCTTCGCCGATCCCACCGGCCTGATGCTGCCGATCGTCAACGAGGAGCTGTTCTGGGGTGACGCCGGGATCGGCATGTCGATCATGGGTACCGCGCTTGCTGTGGCGGCCATCTTCGGTCAGGGCTCGGGCGAGCAGATCGGCGAATGGATCCCGCGCTGCTTCGGCACAGAGGGTGACCTCAAGGTTGCGGCGTTCTGCGCCTCTGAGCCCAACGCGGGCTCAGACGTCTCGGGCGTGCGCACCCGCGCGAAGTTCGACGAGGCGACGAACGAGTGGGTCATCAACGGCCAGAAGGCGTGGGCGACCAACGGCGGTATCTCCGACGTGCACGTGATCATCGCCACCGTCGATCCCGAGCTGGGCTCGAAAGGCCACGCTGCGTTCGTCGTGCCGATGAGCGAGGCGAAGGGCATCTCCGAAGGCACGAAGGTCTCCAAGCACGGCCTGCGCGCCTCGCACACCGCCGACGTGTTCCTCGACGACTGCCGCGTCCCCGCCGGGTACGTGCTCGGCGGCAAGGAGAAGCTCGACGAGCGTATTGCCCGCGTGCGCGAGGGCAAGAAAAACAAGTCCCAGGCCGCGATGCAGACGTTCGAGGCCTCGCGCCCGACGGTCGGCGCGCAGGCGCTCGGAATCGCGCGCGCGGCTTATGAATACGCCTTGGAGTACGCCAAGGAGCGCGAGCAGTTCGGCAGGAAGATTGTCGAGAACCAGGCGATCGCGTTCACGCTGGCGCGGATGAAGATGGAGATCGACGCTGCTCGCCTGCTCGTGTGGCGCGCGTCATGGATGGGACGCAACCAGGTCCCGTTCGAGAACGCCGAGGGCTCGATGAGCAAGCTGAAGTCCGGCGAGGTCGCCGTGTGGGTGACCGAGCGCGCGATTCAGATTCTTGGCGGCAATGGATATACGCGCGAGTTCCCAGTCGAGCGTTGGCACCGTGACGCGAAGATCTACGACATCTTCGAGGGCACCGCCGAGATCCAGCAGCTCGTGATCGCTCGCGCGATCAGTGGCATGTACATCAAGTAGCTACCAGGCCTGGCTGGCACCGCAGTGCGGGCAGGCGACGGTCGTGGAGACCGGCGCGGCGAACAGGTAGCCGCACTCGCAGGTGTAGGACGCCCGATCGAGCGGGCCTCCGGCCGCGCGCACGCGCTCGACGGCGATGTCGCGAGGACTGTGGGCGGAGATCGCCGCCTCGACCTTCGGCTTCTGGGCGAGCACGGCCAAGCGCCCCACCCGGTGTTCGGCCCGGCGCTTGGGCCGGTGCCGGGGCGAATGCCGCTCGATGAGTGGCTGGAGGAGGCTCGGTCTCATGACGCTCTACTCATAAGAACTCGGCCCACGGAGCAAGGTTTCGCTCCCAATGTGCGATTTCCTGGCCGAATAGCCGGTTCGGCCACCGTGAGCGCCGAACCGGGCCTGCCGGAGCAGCACGGAAAGGGGTTTGCGATACTGCGAGGCGATGAACCCCGCGCGCAAGCGAACGGTGCGGCTGGTGGTGGCGTTGAGCGTGGCTGTGGTGCTGGCGAGCGCGCTGATCTACACCAGCTTCAGCGCTGCGAGTCCGGCCCTCAGCCCCAGCCAGCTCCTACACCAAGCCCAGCCCGGGCGCAGCTATCTGCTGACGGGGACGGTCGTCACCCACTCGGTCGCGCGCGATGGCGCTGTGCTGAACTTCAGTGTGGCTGATCGAGCGGGGGGCGCCACGGTGCCTGTGGCCTACACAGGCACCGTCCCGGACCCGTTCCGCGAAGGTCGCGAGGTGATCGTCACCGTGGAGAAGCAGGGCGGGCGGTACATAGGCGAACGCAACTCGCTGATCACGAAGTGCCCTTCGAAGTACAAGGAAGCGCCCGCCTCCGAGAAGCAGAACTCCTAGATGGCCGCCCTCGGCCGCGTCTGCCTGCTGCTCGCGCTCGTGGTTTGCGCGTATGGGATCGGCGCGTCGATCTACGGTGTGCGCACAGGACGGTTCGAGTTCTCGGAGTCAGGCCGGCGCTCGGTGTACGCGCTGGCGGGCATCTTGACGGTCGCCTTCGCTGTGTTGGAGGTCGCGTTCTTGAAGAACGACTTCGCTTTCAACACGGTCGCCGATACATCGAGCAGGACGACGCCGACCTTTTACAAGGCGGCCGCGGTGTGGTCATCACAGGAAGGTTCATTGCTGCTGTGGGCGTGGTTGTTGTCGCTGTGGTCGAGTCTCGTGCTGTTTCTCACGCGCAAGCGCCTGCGTGACGTGGCGGCGTACGCGACGGCGATCCTGCTCGGCTTCGGCGGGTTCTTCGTCTCATTGATGGTGTTCTACGCGCAGCCGTTCGCCACCACCAACCCGGCTCCGAATGAAGGCGTGGGGCTCGACCCGCTGCTGCGCTTCCCAACGATGATGATCCATCCGCCGATGCTCTACTCGGGCTACACACTGTGCACGATCCCGCTCGCCTTCGGCATGGGGGCGCTGTTGGCGCGAAGGGTCGACGCCGAGTGGATCAGGGTGATCCGCCGCTTTGCGTTCGCCGCGTGGTTGTTCCTGGGAATCGGCATCCTGCTCGGTGCGCGCTGGTCCTACTCGGAGCTCGGCTGGGGCGGCTACTGGGGCTGGGACGCGGTCGAGAACGCTTCGCTGATGCCGTGGTTGACGGGCACGGCGTTCCTGCACTCGTTGATGATCCAGGAGAAGCGAGGGATGTTGAAGGTGTGGAACGTCTCGCTCGTGCTGGCAACGGGGACGCTGGCGATCATGGGCACGTTCCTGGTGCGCAGCGGTGTCTTGAACTCGATCCATGCCTTCGGCGGCCAGACGCTGGGCGTGCCATTCGTGGTGCTGATCGCGGTACTGATCGCAGCCTCCATCTATCTGGTCGTCTCGCGCCGGGACATGCTGCGAACCGAGCATCGGCTGGACTCGCTCCTTTCGCGCGAGTCGGTGTTCCTCGCCAACAACGTGGTGCTGGTGGCGCTCTGCTTTGTGATCTTCTGGGGGACCTACTTCCCGCTGATCTCCGAGGCGTTGACCGGTCATGAAGCCTCGGTCGGGCCGCCCTGGTTCGACCGTTACACGGTGCCGTTGGCGCTGATTCTGGTGCTGCTGAGTGGCATCGGGCCGGCGATCGCCTGGCGCCGTGCGACGCTGGCCAACGCCCGGCGCAATTTCATTGCGCCGATAGCCTGCGCAATGCTCGCCCTGGTCGTGCTGCTGGCTGCCGGTATTGCCCACAAGACATTCGCGATCGCGATGTTCTGCTGCGGGGCATTCGTCGCCGGCAGCATCTCCCAGGAGTTCTTCCGCGGGATGCGCGCGCGCGCGGCGATGGCCAACGAGGCGCCCCCGGTCGCGCTGGTGGCGCTCGTGCGACGCAACCGCCGCCGCTACGGTGGCTACATCGTGCACATCGGGATCGCGGTCCTGTTCGTGGGGATTGCCGCTTCGTCCTCGTTTCAGCACGCCTCTGAGCTCGGCCTCTCGCCCGGGCAGTCCTCGCGGGTGGGGGCCTACACGATCCGCTATGTGCGTCCGACGGCGAGCGTGACCCCCGACTACGACTCGGCTGGCACTCAGGCGGGTCGTGAACTGAGCGCGATCATCCGCTCTGAGCGGGGCGTGACCCTGGGTCCCGACACGGCGCGCACCGGCGCGACCCTCAGCCTCGGCGCGGTGCTCGATGTGAGCAAGCATGGCCACCATGTGACGACGCTGTTTCCGAGCGAGGGGTTCTACGCCTCCGAAGAACCCTCACAGGGGTCTGTCGGGCATCTGATCGGGGGCCAGCCGGTCAGTCACGTGGCTCTGGACGCCGGCATTACCCGCGACGTGTGGACCGCGATCGCGCCGAACATCGAAACGCCGCAGCTGAAGCGGATCATCGCGCTAGGCAACAAGACGCTCCCCTACATCCACCCCGGAGAGGGAATCGTCGCGATCGCGGCGATGGCGAGCGCCTATATGCAGGATCCGCCGCAGGCGCAGTTCCACTTGATCGTCTCGCCGATGGTGATGTGGATCTGGATCGGCGGCCTGATCATGGGCGGCGGCGCCCTGATCGCGATCTGGCCGGCACCGAGCGTCGTCCGCCGCCGGGTGGCCGCGCGCTCGCGCGCTCGCGCCGAGCAAGGCCTGGCACGCGCCTGAGCATCATTGCGGTGAGCAGCGCGCGCCTGATCATCATTTCTGCGACCGGAGGAGCCCACTCGATTGGTGCTGGGGGGCTGTAGTGGACATCGTGGTCGCGATCCTCATACTGGCGCTGCTCGGGGTGGTGATCCTCGTGATCAGCGCGCCGCTGCGCAGCGCTCGGAGTCCCCTGAGCATCGATCCTGCGCAGGCCCGCATGGAGCCGGGGGAGGGCCGCCTCGATCTGGAAGCGGCACGTGAGGCGAAGTACCGCGAGATCCGCGACGCCGAGTTGGACTACCGCACGGGCAAGCTCTCGCGGGAGGACTTCGCGGCGACCAACGGCGGGCTGCGCGCGGAGGCGGTCGAGATCCTCGATCGGCTGGCGCAGCTGGAGCGCGAGGACGCTACGCCCAGGGACGCGTGAGCAGCACGCAAGCGTTCAGCACGAACAGGATCGCGAAGAAGATCGTCCAGCGGTTGAGGTTGCGCTCGACCATCGATCCTCCTCCCAGCGGGCCGGTGCCGCTGCCCACCCCGAAGGCCCCGGACAGGCCGGAATCCTTGCCTGAGTGCATCAGCACCAGGAAGATGACGACCACCGAGATTGCGACCTGGAGGACCGAGAGGATCGTTTCCACGCGTACAGGTTATCGCCGATTACGGGCAGGCGGCTGTCGCAGTGGTGCTCGCCGTGGAGTGATCCGCGAACGTGAATTCGGTGGCGAAGGGGAAGCCGCCGGACGGGCAGCTGCGCGGCACGGTGATCGTGCCGCCGGCGGCATATGCCCGGGAGCTTTGATCGACTCCGCCGATCGTCAGCGAGAGGGAGACAAACGACGCGTTCGGCTCGCCCACGAGCGTCGGGATCGGCGGGATCGACACCGTCAGCTTTGAGCCGTAGGGCGCACTGTCCGGTCCGAGGACGGCAGTGCTGAGACTGCTCTCGTCGAGCGGCGTTTCGCCCTGGCCAAAGATCTCGAGCATCGGACGGCCCCCTTGGGAGGGCCCACGTAAGGCCCACAGGGTGGCTTCCTCGGGGATCGTCTGCGAGCCGGCGTGCACATCGAGGAGCGCATGTCCGCGGCCGACGAGCGAGCTGGATGGGCAGCCTGAGGCGCCTCGCCGGAGCAGGCGGGCCGGCGGGCAGGTGCTGACGCCGCGCAGGCCAATTCCGAGGCTGGCCGGCAGATGCACGACCATTTTGCTCAAAGGCGCCGGGACTCCATTTTCGCCGCCCGAGAACCTGGACACGAGCGTGAAGGCCGTGCTCGCGCCGAGCCGGTCAGGCAGAAACGAGGGGTGGATCGTGGCCATGGTGTCTGCCTGCGCGAACGCCGGCAGCGTGGCGCAGAGCGCCAGCGCGAGGATTGCGCTCCGGTGCACTCGACTCACGGTCTGCTCGCGGTTTGCCGCGTGGGCGTCGTCTCGAGCTCTCCGCGCCCCTCCCATCTCAGTGCCTGGGACAGGGAATCGTGCTCTTGGTCGTGACCGTGGAGCCATCCTCGAAGCTGAACTGCGAGGCGACCGGGAAGCCACCCTTGGGGCACTTCTTGGGGACGAGGATCCCCTTGACGTGGAACAGCTTGCGTTTGCCGTGGATCTTCTTGAAGTAGGCGACGTTTTTGGCGCCGAGCGTGATGAAGGTGCTGACCGCCGAAGCATCGGATGCGCCGGGCAGCGTTTGGATCAGCGGCACTTCAACGCTGAAGCCGAGCCCGTAGGGCTTTGGCTCCTGCACTACGGGCGCCTTGAACACGAGCTGGACGGAGACCGGCGTGACGGCGTTCAGATAGATCAGCAGCACCACATGCCCCGGCTGGTTACTGCCGAGGAAGAAGTCGAGCGTGAAGTTCTCGTTGATGACTTCTTTGGCGAGTTCGAATGCGCCGACCCCACCACCAAATCCGGCTCGGGAATCGGCAGGACAGGCGCTCGGCCCGATGTTTTCGAGCGTCGCAGGAGAGCACGTGCCGGTGCCTTCGAGGTTCAGCCCCAGTCCGGCGGGTCCGAACACGACGACCTTGGTGATCGGCGACGGCACCGGTGTGTTGGTCGAGCCGATCGTCGCACTGCCGAAGACGTTGGTTGGCACGCCCAGCGCGTCGGGGGTGAAGCTGGCCTTGATGCTGACTGTCTCTTCCGCCTGTGCGGCAGCGGTGATGGTGAGCAGCAGCGCACAGCTGAGCAGCGTTGCTATCGATACCCCAATCCTGCGCATGGCTCTCTCCACTCTCTTTTCGGACCGGCCGGACTCGCCGAGCCCATCGAGTTGTAACCCTCGGGATGGAAGGATAGAGCGGTTTGCAACAAGCAATCACGGCAGGAAGATCAGAGCTGCCCTCGAACAGGCAACAGAGACGCTCGCTGCCGGGCGCCAGCCAACCTTGCCGTAGATCTGCCAGCGATGCCCGATCAGCGATAAATTCGCCCGAAAATCCGACAATTTGGCCACCAGGGGCGGTTCCGCCTCGGGCATCGGTACCGTCCAGCCGCTCTGCTTGCCATGGCCTCACCTCGAGCGGCGATCTTGCAACGCGATTACGAATCCTTTACGGGTTTCTGCTTGCCTGCCGATATGAATCCAAGTGGGCGTGCCTCCCGATCGTGGGTCAGCTGCGCCAACCACGAATATGGGACCGCACAATGACCAACTCCGGGGCAGCTAGCCGATGACGAGCGCGCGCAGCCGGGCACGGCGGACGATGCTGTCCGCGCTCGCCGGGGGCGGGCTGACCGTCGTCGGTCTGGGCGGTCCGCTCACGGGCGGAGCGCTCGGGGCCGATGCGCCCGCGAGCTCGCCCTCGCCGGGCGAAGGCTCGAGCGCGCCGCTCACCACGACCACACCAGCAGTCACCACTCCCGCGACCGGCGCCTCGGGGAGCGCTCAGCAGCCGACGAACACCTCGGCGACCTCGGTGCCCTCGAGCACCCCGCAGCCGAGCACTCCGGTGCCTGCCGCTGCACCAGTGTCCGGTGCCGTGGAAGTGCCCGCGGTGGTGGTACAGCGGCGGCAGAAGACCACCGTGAGTAAGAACACGAGCCGTAGCCTCACGGCCACACGCGCCCAGCCACTGGGTAGCCAGCCGGCAACGAACGGTGCCCAGGGCCCTACTACGGCATCCGGCCCCAACAATGTTGCGCCGTCGCCCCAGCTCGTGGCCGCACAGGCCGGGGCGCTAGCGGCGGAGCTCGCCACCTCGGCCGCGTCGGTGCAAGCGCTTGGTTTCTACCGCATCCCGCTGTTCCTGCTGCCGATCTATCGGGCGGCAGCGATCCAGTACGGCGTGCCGTGGCAGATCCTCGCGGCGATCAACGAAGTCGAGACGAACTACGGCAGCGACCTCTCGGTGTCCTCCGCCGGTGCCGAGGGATGGATGCAGTTCGAGCCTTCGACCTGGCTGCAGTACGGGGTGGACGCCCTCGACGCTGGCTATGCCGACCCATATAACCCCGTGGACGCGATCTTTGCCGCCGCCCGCTATCTGCACGCGGCTGGCGCCTCCAAGAACCTGCGCACCGCGATCCTTGCCTACAACCACTCCGAAGCCTACGCGAGCTCAGTGCTGCTGCGCGCCAAGCTGATCTCCAGCTATCCCAAGTCCGTGATCGCGACGCTGACCGGCCTCGTCGACGCGCGCTTGCCCGTGACCGGCAAGCAGGTGGCATGGGGCGCGCTGCTTCCTGCCTCTGCGTCGAGCGCGACCGCGAACGCGAAGGCCGTCGCGGGCGAGGTGAAGACCGGATCGACCGATCGAGGATCGGTCGGTGTGGTTGCGACCGCGGCTGCGCAGGCCGGCAAGACCGGCCCACCCGTAAGCGGATCGACGCCGGGCTCGATGCCGGCTCCTTCGCCGGCAGCGGCGGCAGACGCGGCCGGTGGGGCCGACGTGGCCAGCGCGGCTCCCCAGTTCGTGGATCTGATGAGCGCTCCAAATGCCGCCGTGGTGGCGGTGCAGGACGGTCGCATCCTTGGGCTCGGAAGCTCCCACGCGCTCGGCAAGTACGTGATCTTGCGCGACATCTACGGCGACGTGTTTACATACGCCGGGCTCGGCAGCATCGCGCCGAGCTATCGACTGCCCAGGGTGCCCGACGCGTCGCTCGCGTCGGTGAAGCTCTCGGCGGCTGGCGCTGCGAACACTGGCGATCCCGCTTCCAGCCAGCCCGCGAGGGCGGGTGGCAACTCGCCCATCACCTTGCGGGTGAAGCGGTCGAGCCCGCAGACCACCGCCTCACAGGATTCCGTCCCGGCGGGCTCGGCCGAATCGGTGCCGGTCACCACGGGCAAGGTGCGCCTGTTTGCCAATCCCGGCAACCCGGACGCGCTCGCCGCCGCTGCGCGCGTCACAACCTCCACACCACGCACCGGCACCGGTCGTGGGCTGCCGTTGCGACGCGGGTCGCTCGTCGCCGAGGGCACCGTGCTCGGTCACGTACGCGTGCCCCACGCGGCGCGAGACGGTCACCTGCGCTTTGCGATCCAGCCGGCGGGCGATCCGGGCGCAATCGATCCCCGGCCGGTCCTCGCGAACTGGAAGGAGCTCGGAGCGGCGCTGCACCCGCAGGGGGCCAAGGGACAGAGCGCCCTGCTTGGAGCCACCGCGAGCGACGTGTTCCTGCTCTCCAAGAGCCAGCTCGAGCTTGCGGTGCTGTCCGATCCGGGCATCGACATTGACGCCCGCGCTCGCCACGAGGTCGCAGCGGGAGCGATCGACAGGCGCGTGCTGGCGGTGCTGGCCTTCCTTTCGCGCAGCGGCCTGAAGCCGACGGTGAGCGCGCTGCGTCGTGAGCCCAATCAGCACACTGCCGCCCGCCACTTCTCCGCAGGCAAGGACGACACCGGCGGCGCGGTCGTCATCACCCGGGTCAACGGCATCCCGATCGCCGGCCACGAGGGTTTTGGAACGATCACCGATCTCACGATCCGGACGCTGCTCACCCTGCAGGGTGAATTCGCGCCCAGCCAGATCGTCAGTCTGATGAAGTACCCCGATGCTGTGAACACGCTCGCCACGCGGGTGCACTCGAACGAGATCCAGATCGACTTCCAACCGGTGGCCGCCCAGCCAACCCCTGCTGCGTCCGCCAAGGTGGCGCACTCTGCGAGCACCGGCCGGACGGCGCCTTCACCGTTCGTGACAAGCGCCGCCCTGAGCTTGACGCAGTGGAACGAACTGCTCGCGCGGATCGGGGCAATATCGGCGCCGAAGGTGGCCTCCAAGCCCACCTCCGCGGCGATCCGCGACCCCCAGGCCGCGCCGAATAACCGCGGCCTGGGAATGCGCTCGCCGTCCTCCGGAGGTTAGCGCTAGCGGATAGTTCAGCCGTTAGCCGGCCGGGGGTGGGGCACCGGCGCCACCGCCGGGAGGCGCTCCACCGCTGCCGCCAGGTCCACCCGCGCCGGGCCGACGGAATGCTCCGGCCAGGTCACTCCGGCACTTGGACTCGGCCGTTTTGAACTGGGCACTGCTCGTGTTGATTCCCTTTGTGTCGAACACGGGGCCGTTGCCTGAGGTGTTCGGGGCGGGTACCTTCACGCCGTTCTGGTTCAGGCAGGTCGCGAACTTGGCGAGCGCCGCCCTGTAGACGGGGCTGTTGAAGCGTGTGCCGCGACCGGCGAAGGCACCGCCGCCGCACTTTTTCAGCGCGGCTTCATACTGCGTGCGCGTTACGCCCTTCGGCAATTGAGGTCCGCCCGTCCCGGCTCCACCTCCGCCAAGGAAGCCACCCGCGCCGCCCGGACCCCGCTGGCCGGGGGTCCGTTTCGGCAGCGTAATCCCGTTCTTCTGCAGGCATTCGCGCATCGCCGCAAAGCGCCCCGCGATCGGTCCTTTGGTGCCCGTCGTTCCGTTAGCGCCAGAGGCCGTGGTTGTGGCGGCGGCGGTTGCGGCAGTGGACGAGCTTTTCGAGGAGCCCCCGCAGGCGGCCAGCCCGATGCAGGCAAGCAGGAGGACCAGCACGGCTGTCGCCGCGGGTTTACGTCTGTTGCTGTGGATGTGAGGCATGAAGCTCCTTTGTCGATGATCAGCTGCCGGGATGAGTCCGGCTCGGCTGGTGTGAGGATCGATGGGCAAGGTTAACCACGCTGTCCTAACTGCCGCCTTAAGCGCGCCGAGCGCTATCCGCCCTTGCCGAAGAGCGCGGGTTCGCCGCCGCTGCTACCGCTGCCGCCTTTGCTCGCACCGCTGCTGGCGCCCGCGCCGGAGCCGCCGAACAGTGCGCCGAGACCACCGCCGCCTGCGCTTGCGCCGACACGTATCGATTCGGCGCTGATCACCCCTTTCGCGCCCGTCGATCCCGTGACGACGACCGTTTCGCCCGGATGGATGCCGTTGACGCTGGCTTTCACGGTCTTGGTCACGGTCGCGCCTGGGGACGTCGTCACCTTGACGGTGTTGCCTTCGGAGTTGGTCACGTACAGCGTATTCCCCGAGATGTACGCCACGCTGCCGGTGGTCGCACCCGCCCCCGCCGCTCCGCCACCAGAACGTCCGAAGAAACCGCCGCCAGCGGCCGAGGCGCCAGCGGCCGCCGCGCCGCCTGTGGAGGCACCACTCGTGCCTGTGCCGGAGGCCCCTCCGCGCAGTACCGCGAAGCGCGAGGCGAGGCCGGCCGCCCCGGCCCCGGACGATGAGCTCGAGGTGCTCTGGCCCTTCTCGATGAGCACGCCGCCGATGAACCCGCAGGCGATCAGGAGCACGCCGAGCAGCGCCAGCGCAATGGGATTCCCGCCCGCCCCGAGCAGTCGCCGGCGGGGTCTGCGGGGCAGCTCCTCGACGGGCTCCTCGGCCCACTCGTCCTCCGCGAACGCGGTCTCCGCTATCGCGGACTCCGCGATAGCGGGCTCATGGACGGCAGAATGTTGGACGGTGGTCTCCTGGTCGGGCATGGCGGGCTCCTCGTGGGGGGAAGGTTGCTCACTCAAAGCGCAGCGCTTCGATCGGTCTGAGACGGGCGGCGCGAGCGGCGGGATAGGTGCCGAAGAACAGGCCCGAGAGCGCCGCCGCGCCGAAGGCGAGGAAGATCGAGTATGTGGCGACTTCCGGGTGCACTCCGGCGATCTCGAACTGGCTGCCGAGCACGCCGACGAGCACGCCGGTGAGGCCGCCGATCAGGGAGACCAGCACGGCCTCGGTCAGGAACTGGGTGAGGATGTCCGAGCGCCTCGCGCCGATCGCCTTGCGGATGCCGATCTCGCGCGTGCGCTCGGTGACGGACACAAGCATGATGTTCATCACCCCGATCCCGCCGACCAGCAGCGAGATCGCGGCCACCTCGCCCAGCAGCGTGGTGAAGACGCTGCTCGTGGAACTGGATGTTTCCAATAGCGATCCCTGGTTGAGCACGCTGAAGCCCGGTTCTGAGGTGTTCTTGATTTTGTGGCGTTCCTCGATGATCGTGGTGACCTCCGCTTCGGCGGCGTTGAGCGAGGACTCGGACTTGCCCTGGACCGTGATCGAGTCGATCGGCCCGACGCCGGTGAGCGAGGCCTGCACGGTCGTGATCGGAGCCATCACGACGTCATCCTCGTTGGTGGTGCCGTTCGATCCCTTTTTGGCGAGCACGCCGACCACTTCGTAGTTTGAGCCGTTGACCTTCATGTTCTGGCCCACGGCGCTCTGACCGGCGAACAGTTCCTGTATGACTTCCTGGCCGATCACCGCCACACGCCTGTGCTTGCTCACGTCTTCGGAGGTGAACGAGGCGCCTTCGGCGATCTTGTAGGTGTGGGCCGTCAGGTAGGAGGGCGTGGTGCCGACGAACGACGATGGTTCGAAGCTGGAGTTGCCGTAGACGAGTTTCACGTCGGTCGCGTTCACCACGGGAGAGGCGCTCTTGACGTCCGGGGCGAGGCTGGGGTTCTCAAGCGCTTCGGCGTCCTGCTTGGTCAGCGAGACGGTGCTCGCGGTGCTCGCCCGGGCGCCGCCGCGAAAGCCGCCACCGCTGGCCTGCACGACCAGCACGTTGGTGCCGAGGCTCTGGATCTGGGACTGGACGGCCTTGGACGAGCCGTTGCCGACGGCGATCAGCACGATCACGGAGGCGACCCCGATCGTCATCCCGAGGATCGTCAGGCCGGAGCGGAGCTTGTTCGCGGTGATCCCGCTCCACGCGATGCGCAGCATCTCGACGCCGATCATGGCTGCGCCTCGAACGTCGCAGGCGCCACGGACGCGGGCTGTGCGCCGCCGGCCGCGGTCACGGGCGCGCCGTCGTGATGGTGGGCGGACTTCTGGCCGTGGAGCACGGGCGGGGCGTCGTGCACGCCGAGCGTGCGATGGTCCTCGACGACCTCGCCGTCGCTCAAGCGGATCACCCGCTTGGCCTGGTCGGCGACGTCGGGCTCGTGCGTGATCAGGACCACGGTCCGGCCTTCTTCGTTGAGCTGGGCGAAGATCCGCAGGACGTCCTCGGTCGAGTGCGAGTCGAGGTTGCCGGTCGGCTCGTCGGCGAGGATCAGCGCGGGGTTGGTCACGAGCGCGCGCGCGACCGCGACCCGCTGCTGCTGCCCGCCCGACAGCTCCGCCGGCTGGTGAGCTAGGCGGTGGGCCATCCCCACCGAGCGCAGCGCTCGCTCGGCGCGACGGCGGCGCTCGGCGCCGCGCAGGCCGGCGTAGGCGAGCGGCAGCTCGACGTTGACGAGCGCGCTCGTGCGCGGGACGAGGTTGAAGCTCTGGAAGACGAAGCCGATCTTGCGGTTGCGCAGGTCGGCGAGATCGTCCTCGTCCATGTGCCTGACGTCCACGCCGTCGATCTCATAGCGACCGCTCGTGGGTATGTCGAGGCAGCCGAGGATGTTCATCAGCGTGCTCTTGCCGCTGCCCGAGCTGCCCATGATCGCCACGAGGTCGCCGGTGTCGATGCTCAACGAGACGTCGCGCAGCGCACGCACCCGGATCTGGCCCAGCTCAAAGGTCTTGGAGACATTGTGGACACGGATGACCGGGTGGGGCGGACGACCACGGCTGGCGCGGCCTGTGGAGGCGTGGCTGGCCGCCTCGCGCCGCACGAGCGGGCGGCTGCGCGGGACGCGCGAGCTCATCGGCATGCGCGAGCGCAGGGAGCGGGGCGCGCGCGGTCTCATCAGCCGCCGCCCCTGAAGAAGGCCGCGCCGCCTCCGCCTCCGGGGAAGCCGCCGGCGCCGCCGAGACCGCCACCGCCGAGGCGGCTGCCGAGTTTGGAGGTCAGGCTTGCGCCGCTCGAGCTCGTGGTGCTCGCCGCGGGCAGGACGACCGTTTCTCCCGCCTTCAGGCCGCTGAGGACGATCGTCGAGGTGTTGCCGGCGAGTCCCGTCACGACGCGCTGGCGCACCTGCTTGCCGCTGCGCTCCACGGTCACGCTGTCGGCGGAGATCGCGCTGGTCGGGACGTTCACGCCTTCTTCCTGCTTGACGACGACTTCGGCGGTCGCGCTCATGCCGGGCTTCAGCGCTGGTTCCACCTGGTCGAGCTGGAAGGTGACGTCGTAGCTGACGACCCCGCTGCTGGTGGTCGAGAGAACCGGCAGGCTCACCACTTCAGCCGCGAACTTGCGGCCTTCGAGCGCTTCGACGGTCACGGTGGCGATCTGCCCGACGTGCACGCCTGAGATTTCAGACTCGCTCAATGGCACCACCAGCTGATAGCCGTGCACGTCAACCAGTTCGATGAACGAACTGCTGGAGGAGCTGCTGCTTTCGCTGCTCGTGCCGGCGCTGCCGGTGGCGGAGCTGCCGCTGCTCGTGCTGGCGCCGCTGGTGCTCGGGTCAGCGATGTCGTGATAGCTGCCACCACTGCTGCTCGTGTCGGAGATGTCATGAAAGCTGCCGCCATCGCCATCGCTGGTGGTCGTCCCGCCGCCGATTCCGCTCGTGCTGATCCCGCTGCCCCCGCTGGTGCTGCCGCCCGTCGCGCTGCCGGCTCCGCTGGTATCGCTGCCTCCGGCTCCGCCGGTCCCGGTCCCGCTGCTGCCTACGCTGGTGTTGGCGCCGCTGCCTCTGCCCGTTGCGCTGGTATCGCTGCCGCCGGTCCCGCTGGTCCCGGTGCCGCTGCTCGTGGCGCTTGCGCCGGCGCCGCTGGTCCCGCCGCCGGCGCCGCTGCTGCTGGTTCCGCTGGCGCCTGTCCCGCCCGAGCTGCTGCTGTTACTGGAGTTGCTGGATGACCCTTCTGTGCCCGTCCCCGTGACGTTTTCGCCGACCGTGTTCTTGATCGTTGCGACTACGCCTTCGGTGGGTGCGTACAGCTTCGTGTCCCCGAGTGTCTGGCGTGCTTTTTCTACGGTGAGCCGCGCGCTCTTGACGTTGTTCTCGGCGCTGATCACGGTCGACGCTTTCGGCGGCGCCGCTTTGATTGCGTTGGCGGCGAGCGTGGACTGCAGCGACAGTTCCGCACTTGCGAGGCTGGTGCGCGCCTGCGCGATCGTCTGTTCGCTGCGGAGCTTGGTGGATGCCTTGGTCTTCTGCGCATTCGCGACCGTGTTGCGAGCGCTGTCGATCGACTGCTGGCCCTTGATGACCTGCGCGGCCTGATTGTTCTGCGCCGTGGAGATCGTATAGCCGTCCTGGATCACCTTCGCTTCGTCGGAGCGGAGCGTGGCTTCGGCCGATGTGACCTTCGATTCGGCTGAGCTGAGCTTCTGTTCGTCGGGAGGCGACTTGGCCTTTTCGGTGGCGAACAGGGACTTCGCTTCTTCGACCGCGGCCCTGGCTTCGATGACCGCTTTTTCATCGGTGCCGCGCTGGCCGATGTCCTGGTTGAGCGCGTCCTGCTGACTCTTGGCTTCGACGGCAACCGATTGTTCGGTGCTCTTCAGCGAGACTTCGTCCTGCGCGATCGTCGCGTCGGCGGACGCTTCTTCTGACTTTGCGCTCTGCTGGTCCTGCCTGACCGACTGCTTGGAAGACTTGACCGACGCTCGCGACTGCTCGACGCTGATGTCGGCCTGGCGCTGTTCGGCGGGGGTGAGTCCCGCGACCGCGTCCTGATAAGAGGCTTCGTCGGTGCTCAGCGCGATTTCCGCCGAGCGCAGGCTCGACTCCGCGCTGGTCGGGCTGATTTCGGCCAGCAGCTCGCCTCCTCTGACGTGGTCGCCGACGCTCACGAACAGCCCCGTAAGTGTTCCGCTCGTAGCGAAGTTGACGCCGACCTTCGTCGCGGGCGTAAGCGTTCCGCTGCCCGACACCGTCGACTGCACGACCCCCTGCGCGGCTTTGGCGGTGCGGGTCACGGTCGCCTGGCTGCCCGATGCGGGTCCCACCACGAGGAAGGCGGCGACGATCGCCCCTACGCAAACCGCGCCCAGGAGGTAGTTGAGCCAGGGTCGTGTGACGCGTTCGGTCATTGGTCTGCTGTGGCCTCTCAGGCGGTGCTATTCGGGGCGGTGGTTGCGGGACCTGCCATCGGGTCGACGGTCACGCCCGAAAAAGCGTCACGCCCGGGAAGCGGGCTGTCGATGGGCGAATGGTCGTTGGGCTTGTTTAGGGCTTACAGGAATAGTGTGGTGAACCCGTAAGAGAGGGCGAAGAAACCCTGCAAGGGGGTCTAAATTTGCCTAAATCTTGTTTCCGCTGATCTTTATCTCCGCGGGGTGCCCCGACCACCGTCTGCGATGATCGGCCGGGATGTCAAGCTATGGCGGGATCGATCTTGGGGGCACGAAGATCCAGGCGGTCGTCGTCGACGAGGCGAACAAAGTGCTCGGGGAGGCGCGCCGTCCGACACCGACCAGCGGTGGTCCGGAGGACGTGGCCGGTGAGATGGCGGAGGCATTGCGCGACGCCGCCAAGGCCGCCGAACTCGAGCCATCGGCGCTCAAGGGGATTGGGGTTGGATCGCCAGGCACGATCGCGGGCGGTGAGGTGAGCAGCGCTCGCAACCTGCCGGGCTGGGAGGGCACGTTCGCGCTTGCGGCGGCGCTCGAGAGCGCGCTCGAGGTGGACGGGATCGCGATCGAGCTCGGCAACGATGTTCAGGTTGCGACCGACGCCGAGTTCAAGCTGGGCGCTGGACGACCGTATGACTCGCTGCTCGGTGTCTTCTGGGGGACGGGTGTCGGTGGTGGGCTGATCCTCGACGGCAAGCCCTGGACTGGACGCGGGGGCGCGGGTGAGATCGGGCACATGGTGGTGGAGCTCGACGGCGCGCGCTGTACCTGCGGGCGGCGTGGCTGCATGGAGGCATATGCGGGGCGGGCGGCGATGGAGGGGCACGCGCGCAAGCTCCACGACAAAGGCAGCAAAACAGATCTGTTCAAGCTGATGAAGGAGCGCGAGCGCACGCGCCTGACGAGTGGCATCTGGGAGCGGGCGCTCGAGCAAGAGGACGAGTTGGCGGTCGAGATCATCGAGCGCGCGGTCAGGGCGCTCGGCGCCGGGGTCGCCTCGGCGGTCAACCTGCTCGACGTCGAGGCCGTGATCATCGGCGGGGGTCTCGGCGTACGGCTTGGAGATCCCTATGCGAAGCGCATTGCCAAGGCGATGGGACCGCATCTGTTCGCCGACGAACACCCCCCGGAGGTCCATGTGGCGGCGCTCGGCGATCTCGGCGGCGCGATCGGGGCGTCGCTGCTGGTTGCGCCCGAGGAGGCCGGCGTTGCCGGCACGGCTACGGCATCATAGATTTTGGCGGCGAGACCACATGATCCGCGGGGTGGCGTAACGTTATGAGCGCTTTGGCGGAGCCGGTGGTGCACCTATCGACGATCTTGCGCAGCCCGCTTCTGGATCGAGCGGGCGAGCGGCTGGGCCGGGTCGAGGATCTGATCGTGCGGCTGGCCGACGGCGGCTACCCGCCGGTGACCGGCCTGAAGGCGAGGATCGGAGGACGCGACCTGTTCGTGCCGACCGACAGGATCGCGACGCTCGAGCCGGGAGCGGTGCGGCTGTCGGGCGAGAAGCTCAGCCTCGGCCGTTTCGAGCGTCGCGTGGGGGAGGTGCTGCTGGGCCAGGACGTGCTCGGACGCAAGCTTGTCAACGTCGAGGCTGATCCGCCGAGCCTCGTGACCGCGCACGAGATCGAGCTCAAGTGCATCGAGGGCTGGTGGCGGGTGGTCGGTGTCGATCACAGCACGCAGCGCGCGGCTGCGGCGTCTGCTGCCGCGGCCCTTGAAGAGCATGGTGAGCGATCGGCCGTTCATCGACTGGACCGACCTGGAGCCGTTCGTCGGCCATGTGCCGAGCGCGCGCCTGCGCTTCTCCCACCGCAAGCTGGCAAACCTGCACCCGGCGGAGATCGCCGACCTGGTGGAGGCGGCCTCGCACGACGAGGGCGAGGAGTTGATCGAGGCCGTGGGTCAGGACCGCGAGCTCGAGGCGGACGTCTTCGAGGAGCTCGACGAGCATCACCAGCTCGAGTTCATCCGCGAGCGCCCGGACGCGCAGGTGGCGGCGGTGATCGCGCGAATGGCCACCGACGACGCCGCGGACTTGATCGTGGAGATCGAGCAGGAGCGGCGTGGGCGCATCCTCGCCCTGCTGCCGCCAGCCCAAAGACGCCAGATCGAAGCGCTGCTGGGCTACAACCCCTCCACTGCCGGAGGGCTGATGAGCCCCGACTTCATCGGTCTTCCAGAGAACGAGACGGCGGTGGCGGCGATCGAGCGGGTGCGCTCCAGCGAGATCGCGCCGGAAACGCTCACCACTGTCTTCCTGAGCGACGCCGAGGGCAAGCTGTCGGGGTCGGTGGCGGTGGTGACGGTGTTGCGCGCCGCCGCGCAAACGCCGCTGTCGAGCCTCGCCGAGCACGAGCCCGTGTCGGTGCACACCGACGCCGATCTGCCCGAGGTGGCGCGCACGATGACCGACTACAACCTGGTGATGCTCGCTGTCGTCGACGAGCAGGAGCGCGTGGTGGGCGTGGTCACCGTCGACGACGTGCTCGAGCTGACGCTGCCGAGCGGCTGGCGGCGGCGATTCGGGCTCGTGCGCGACTGACCGTGCGCGCCTGGCGATTGCTACGCTGAGCGCTCGACGAGCACGACAAGCGGCGTAGGGACGCCGCGGTAGAAAGTAGACAGGCATGGACCGAGAACAGCCACGAAGTACCCAGTCGGTCGCACGCCCGTCGGGCCCGTCCCTCCTGGCCTAGCCGCTTTTCCGGGACCTCGTCCGCATCGGCGCGCGCCGAGTGCAGACGCGTAGCCCGTGAGTCAAGGAAAGGAGGTGCCCTTTAGATGGCCGAGGAGAACGACGACGCTGACGAGCGCCCCGCCGCGGCCCGAGGGCGTGCCTCCGGTGCTGGACGAGGCGCACATCGGCGACATCCGCGGGGCGCTGGGCACGATCAGCATGCACGACAGCGGCGAGCGCCACGGCTGGCGCTCGCGGGCGATGGCGCTGCTCGCGATCATGGGGCCCGGCCTGATCGTGATGGTCGGCGACAACGACGCCGGCGGTGTCTCCACCTACGCGCAGGCGGGCCAGAACTACGGCACGAGCCTGCTGTGGGTGCTGCTGTTGCTGATCCCGGTGCTGATCGTCAACCAGGAGATGGTGATCCGCCTGGGCGCGGTCACGGGCGTCGGTCACGCGCGGCTGATCTACGAGCGCTTCGGCCGGTTCTGGGGCGCGTTCTCGGTCGGCGACCTGTTCCTCCTGAACTTCCTCACGATCGTCACCGAGTTCATCGGCGTGAGCCTCGCGCTCGGCTACTTCGGCGTGAGCAGGTACCTGGCGGTGCCGGTCGCGGCGGTGGCGCTGGTCGCGATCACCTCGACGGGGAGCTTCCGCAGCTGGGAGCGGTTCATGTACGTGTTCGTCGTGGCGAACTTCCTGGTGATCCCGCTGCTGGTCCTCGCGCACCCGCACGTCGGCGACGTCGTCCATCACGTCGCTCGTGCCGGGCATCCACGGCGGCGCCAGCTCGACGGCGGTGCTGCTGATCATCGCGATCGTGGGCACGACGGTCGCGCCGTGGCAGCTGTTCTTCCAGCAGTCGAACATCATCGACAAGCGGATCACGCCGCGCTGGATCAACTACGAGCGTGCGGACACCGTGATCGGCGCGTTCGTCGTCGTGATCGGCGCCGGCGCGCTGATCGCCGTCACCGCGTTCGCGTTCGCCGGCACGCCGTACTTCGGCCAGTTCTCTGACGCGGGTACGGTCGCCACGCAGCTGGGCCAGCAGCTGGGCTCGACCGCCGGCACGTTCTTCGCGATCGTGCTGCTGAACGCCTCGCTGATCGGCGCGGCGGCGGTGACGCTGGCGACCTCGTACGCCTTCGGCGACGTGTTCGGCGCCAGCCACTCGCTGAACCGCGGGCCGCTGGACGCCAAGCTCTTCTACGCGAGCTTCACGCTGATGGTGCTGGCGGCGGCCGGCATCGTGCTGATCCCGGGCGCGCCGCTGGGGCTGATCACCACCTCGGTGCAGGCGCTGGCCGGGGTGCTGCTGCCGAGCGCGACGGTGTTCCTGCTGCTGCTGTGCAACGACCGCGAGGTGCTGGGGCCGTGGGTGAACGCGCCCTGGCTGAACGCGGTCGCGGCGGTGATCGTGGGGGCGCTCGTGGAGCTGTCGCTGATCCTGATGGCGAGCACGATGTTCCCGAAGATCAACGTCACACACCTGTTTGTGGAGCTGACGATCGTGCTAGGGGTGACGCTGGCCGGAGCTGGGGTTACAGCTTGTATGCGGGCCGTCGCATCCCCGCCCGGGCGGGGATCGACGCAGTCGCGGAGATCCCCAAGGACAAGCGGCACACCTGGACGATGCCGCCGCTCGCGCTGCTCGAGCGCCCGGTGTTGTCGCCGGGGCGCAAGGCGGGCATGCTGCTGCTGCGTGGCTATCTCGTGGTGGCGGTGCTGCTGCTGGTCGTAAAGACGGTGCAGCTCGGGCATTGAGCCGGGGCGCTGAGCTCAGTCTCCCGCTAGGCTCGTCGGCAGCGGCTCGCCGTGCGGTGGCGGGTCGTCGAGCAGCAGACGGGGGATGGTCACGGGCTCGAGTCCGCGCTTGCGCAATCCCTGGATGATCGCCGGCAGCGCCGCGATCGTCTCCGAGCGATCACCGCCGGCGTCGTGCATCAGGATGATCGCCCCGGGATGCGCGCCGGCGAGCGCGCGTTGCACGATTGCCTGGACACCCGGGAGGGTGTAGTCGTCGGTGTCGGTCGACCACAGGATCATCAGCAGGTGCAGCTGATGCAGCAGGCGGAAGGTGGTGGCGTTGAAAGAGCCGTAGGGGGGCCGAAACAGCCGGGGTCGCGGCCCGCCGAGCAGTTCGATGCGGGCGATCTGTTCGGCGAGCTCTTCGCGTTGGTCGTGCGCCGAGAGGCTCGCCATCATCGGGTGGGTCTCGGTGTGGTCGCCGATCATGTCCCCCGAGCGCAGCTCCAGCGAGCTGCCGGCGGAGAAGTAGCGCTCCTCCTCGCCGATCGCGAAGAACGTGGCATGCACGTGGTACTTGTTGAGCACACCCACGAGCTGCTGGGTATAGGGACCGGGGCCGTCATCGAAGGTGAGCGCGAGCTCGTTGCCCTTGTTCCCGCCACTCACCACCGCGGGCGTGTAGGCGAGCACGGAGTTGATCGCCCTTTCTTCGGCCTGGTGGGTGAGGGCGGCCTGCTCGGCCGGGGTCGGGCGGGTGGCGAGGGCATGGCGGGCGGGGGGGTCTGGCGTTACGCGATGACGATGGGCGCCGCTATGCGAATTGATCGCCGTGATCAAAAGCGCGAGGATCGCCAGCAGCCCGAAGCCAGCATAGGCGCGACGACGGCGAAACTGCTTGTGGTCCTCGACGGCCATTTGGACTCCTTAAGGGCCGAGCAGCTTATCGAGCGGGGCGGTGAACGAGCCGGGGTCTTCGATGCTTACGGGGGAGAAGCGCTGGGGCGGCGCGCCGGTATGCGAGAGCAGGAAGGCGGGCGTGCCCTGCAGGTGCAGCTGCCGCGCGAGTGCCTGTGCCTGATCGATCTCGCTCTGTACCGCGGGCGAGCTCTCCTCGGCGAGTGCGTGGGCGACATCGACCGAGGGAATTGCGCCGACGAGCGCGCGCAGGTAGGTGTCGGTGACATAGGAGCTGTTCTCGAGCCCCTGATTGCGGTACATCAGGTCGATGAACTGCCATAGGTGGTTCTGCTCGCCCAGGGCGTAGGCCATGCGCGCGGCGCGCAGCGAATCGTGGCCGATGAAGTGCAGGCCGCGAAAGACGAGCAGCACACGCCCGGGGCGCACGTAGCGAGCGACGATGTCAGGCAGGGCGTCCTGGGCGAAGAGCGCGCAGGAGGGGCATTGCAGGTCACCGAACTCGACGAGCGTGACCGGGGCGTGGGGGTCGCCGAGGGCGCTGCCGTGCTGAGGAATGCCGGCAAACAACGCAAGTGTCTGCGCGGCGCCGGGCACGGGCTTGCCGGGGGCGAGCTGGGAGGTGCTGGGGCTGTTCAGCACCGCGATCAGCACCCCTAGGACTGCCAAGACGGTGACGAGCAGGGCCCCAAGTCGATAGAGGCGCGCGTGCGTGGTGGTATTGACGTCGGTCGCTGCCATGCCCGGAGTCTATTTTGGTGAGGTGCTCCCCTTCTGGATCTCGATCGCGGCGCTCTCGCTCTTCCAGGGCGCCCTGGTGGCGCTCCCGGGCGCTGGGGCGCCGCGGGCGCTGGCACGGCTGCGCGGCCGCCGTTGGGCGCTGATCCCGCCGCTGTCGGTGATCGGTTTCGTATTCGGTGCACGCGCCGCCGAACAAGCGAGCGCGCAGGGACTCACCTACCTGGCCCTGGTCGCGGTGCCGGCGCTCGCGGCGCTCGCTCTCGGCTGGCTCGCCTGGAATGCCCACCCACCGCGGCCGGCGAGGGCGCTGGTTGTGGTGCCGCTGTTCGCGCTGGCCTGGGTGGATCGCGGTGGCTTGGCGGGGGAGGCGGCGGCGCTCGCGCTGTCGGCGCTCAGCTGCGTGACGCTCGGGGTGCTGCTCGCTGCGGTGACGCCCCCGCGGTGGCTGGCGGCCGGCATCGTGGCGATGGCGGTTGCGGACACCACGCTCGTCGTATCCGATTTGTTGCAGCGACCGAACAACGCGCTCAACGCCGCGCATCCCCTCGCCGGCCTGCCGAGGCTGCAGAGCGCCGTGCTCGGTTCGGCTCTGATGGGTTACGGGGATCTGTTTATCGCCGGCGTCCTTGGGGGCCTGCTCGCGACCACCCTCGGACGGTCCGCCCAGCTGCGTGCGGCGAAGCTGACCGCTCTGCTCGCGCTCAGCTTCGATCTGCTGTTCTTCTTCGTTGATGAGCTGCCGGCCACGGTGCCTGTGGCGCTTACGCTGATCGTCTTGAGCGTTGCTCGCCGGCGGAGATTCTCGCGGTCGGGGCGAGTTCTAGCGCCTGAAGCGTCGGCGGGGCCTCGCCGATCGCCTGATCGTCCGCATCGGGCTCCAGCCGCGCCGTGACAGTCCGGGCGGTTGTCTCGACAGACGGCGGCGTCAGCACTTCGCGATCGGAGGCCGCGCCGGCCTGCTCGATGCGACGCACCTGGGGAACGACACGGGCGTCGAAGGAGCCGACCGCCTCGTTGTAGGCGGTTGTTGCCGAGTCGAGCTGGCGGCCGACCTTGGCGAGCGGCTCGACGAAGCGGCCGAGCCGACGGTGCAGCTCGCGCGCGGACTCGGCGATGTCGCGCGCGGACTCGGCAATCAGCTCCTGACGCCAGCCATAGTGGACCGCCCATAGGAGTCCGATCAGAGTCGTAGGGGTCGCCATCAGAATCTGCTGCTGAACGCCGTACTCGATCAGCGCCGGATCCTCAGCCAGGGCAGCTTGGTAGATGCCGTCTGAAGGCACGAACATGACGACGAACTCTGGAGTCGAGTCGAGTTGTGATTGGTAGCCCTTCGCTGCGAGCTTGGTGATGTGATCGCGCGTCTGCTTGGCGTGCCGCGCGGTGTGCGTTTCGCGCTCACCCTCCGTGGTTGCCTCGAGCGCCAACAGATACGCGTCGAGCGGGACCTTGGAGTCGACGACGATCAGCTTCCCTCCCGGCAGGCGTACGAGCATGTCCGGCCGCAACGCCCCGTCGTCGGTGTGGATCGTGCTCTGCTCGAGGAAGTCGCAGTGTGAGACCATGCCCGCCATCTCGACCACGTTGCGCAGCTGGATCTCTCCCCAGGCACCCCGCGTCGTGGGCCGCTTCAGGGCGGAGACGAGGTTGCCTGTCTCCTGGCGCAGGGTGCCGACGCCGTCGCCGAGCGCTCGGACCATTTGAGCGAGCTCGCCATGGGCCTGGCGGCGCTCGCGCTCCAGGCGTCCGATCTCGCTCTCCATCCTGCCGAGCTTCTCCTGGACGGGCTGGACGAGCCCTTTGATCTCCTCCGCGCGCCTGGCCATCTCGCCGCTGGCCCGCTCCTCCTCGGCGCGCCGCTGATCTGAAAGCCGTTGCGCAAGTGAGTCGCCTGTCTGGGCTAGCACGTCGACCGAGATCGACTTGAGCTCATCGCGTAGCCGCTCGCGGTTCGGTCTGACGAACGCGACGGCGCAGGCGGCCCCTAGTAGGACTCCGACGATCAGCAACAGGACACTCATGCGGCACAACCCTTCTCGGATGGGGGATCCACAAAGGTGACACCTGCTCCGGACGCGAGCACGCCCACGACATCCGTCTAACCAATAGGCGCTCCGAGCGCTTTGTAGTGCGTGGCCGCCTCTTCGAGCACGCCGAGCATCGCCGGCGCGGCCGGGACCAGACGCGCGCTGGCGGGTGCCGCGGCGATCACTTGGCGGACCGGCGGGGCGGGGGAGAGGGCACGGATGACGATGTCATCGCGCACGACCGACAGCGCCAACTCGGGAATCAGCGCGACGCCTACGCCCGCCGCCACGAGACCCTGGACTGTCTGGTAGTCGTCGCTCTCAAAAGACACGCTCGGCTCGAAGCCGGCCGCGTGGCAACAGCGCACGACGTGGCGCGCGCATGGACTCGAGCTGGAAGTCTGTACCCACGCCTCTTCCTGAAGCTCTGACAAGCGCAGCTTGGCCTTCTTGGCGAGGCGATGGTTGGGCGGGAGCGCGAGGTACATCGGGTCTACGAGTAACTCGGCCCGTGTCATGTCCTCACCCAGCAGGCTCTCGCTGGCGAACTCGAACAGCAGCGCGAGGTCGAGCTCGGCCGCGCGCAGGCGTGGCACGATCTCCTCCGGCTCGGCCTCCACGAGCGTCAGCTCGACAGCGGGATGTGAGGCGCGGAAGGTGGCGATCGCGAGTGGCATCAGCGTCGCTCCGGCCGTCGGAAAGGAGGCCATGCGCAGCCGCCCACCACGCAGACCGGCGATCTCCGAGAGCGCCGCCTCTGCCGCGTCCAGGCGCGCGAGGATGCCCTCCGCGTGTCCGACGAGCGTCTGCCCGGCGGCGGTCAGGCTTACGCCGCGCGGGTGGCGCTCCAGGAGCGCCATGCCGGCTTCGCTCTCGAGCGCGGCGATCTGCTGGGAGATTGCCGACTGGGTGTATGAGAGCGCGTCGGCGACGCTCGAGAGCGAGCCGCGGTAAGCGACCTCCTTGAGGACCTTGAGCCGAGCCACGTTAAGCATAAGTACAGCTTATATTATAAATCAAAACAATCACTGGAACTGATGGCAGGATGGTGCCAGGATGGAGCGAAACCACCATCAAAACTAACTTCCGCCAGCCGCATCGGCCGGCCCACGACAGGAGAAATGCCATGTCAACCAAGATCATCGTTTCCTACGACGGGACCGCCAACGAGGACGACGCGATCGCTCTCGGCCAGCTCTTCGCCGGCGCCGGCGCCGAGGTCTCCCTCGCCTACGTCCGCCACGCTTCTGAGCCCGACAGCGCGCGCGAGGACATTGCCCAGCACGAGGCACAAGCACTGCTCGAGCGCGGCGCCGAGCTGCTCGGCAACCCGGCCGCCGCCAAGCACGTCGTCACCGATCGCTCCACCCCCGAGGGCCTGGCGGCATTGGCAGAGCGCGAGGGGGCGCAGGTGATCGTCTTCTGCTCGGACTCGCATACCGCGAAAGGCCACATCGCGATCGGCAACTCCGCCGAGCGTCTGCTCGAAGGCGGCACGAGCGCGATCGCAATCGCGCCCGTCGACTTGGCCGAGGATGACGGCGCCACGATCAGCCAGATCGTGGTCGTGGGCGACGCTGACGGCGGGGCACGCGAGAGTGCCGCGGCGCTCGCCGCGGCGGTCGGTGCCACCGTGACTCCGGTCGCCAACGAGCAGGCCGACCTGCTCGTGATCGACTCGCGGCCGGAGGTAGAGCCGGGTCGCGTCGGGGTCAGCGCCTCGGCTGCGCACCTGATCGAGATCGCCACCTGCCCGGTGCTCGTAACGCCTCGCGGCGTCGCTCTGTCCTTTGGCAGGACGGCCGCGGTGACCGCCTAACGAAGCGTTTCACCTCGCGCTCGCGCGTGCAGGTAGCGCGCGAGCGCGAGGGCGAAATCGAAGGCGCCCCCCGCGAGGTGACCGGCTGGTCCAGTCCACAGCCATGTCTCAAAACGCTTCAGTGGGAGAGAGGAGTAAAGGCGGGGTGTCACGGAGCGGCACGGTATCGTGGCGGGTATGCCCGTTGCCGTGAAGACCACTGTCACCGAGCTTCCCGATTCGCGCGTGCGCGTCCAGGTGGAGGTGCCGGCGGGTGAGGTCGAGGGTCGTGTCGAGCAGCGGGCGCGCAAGCTCGGCCGCGAGCTGAAGCTGCCCGGCTTTCGCAAGGGCAAGGTGCCCGCGCCGCTGGTGTTGCAGCGCGTCGGCCGCGAGGCCTTGCTGGATGAAGCTGTGAGAGACACGCTGTCGCGTTGGTACATGGACGCGATCGAGACCGCTGGGATCGTCCCGGTGGGCGACCCGCAGGTCGATCTGGGAGATCTCCCGCCGCAGGGGCAGGCGCTCGAGTTCTCGATCGAGATCGGCGTGCTGCCGCAGGCCGAGCTGGGCGATTACATGGGTCTTGAGGTCGCGCGCCGTCAAGCGACGGTCTCAGACGAGCGGATCGAGCAGGAGGTTGAGGCGGTGCGCGAGCGCCTGGCTCGGCTGGACACGGTCGAGCGAGAGGCTGGAGAGGGCGACTATGTCGTTGTCGACTACGTTGGCTTTCTACCCGCCGAGGACTCCTCCTCCGATGAGCCCCATCCATTCGAGGGTGGCGAGGGTCGTGACCAGCTGATCGAGCTCGGTGGCGGCAACCTGATTCCGGGCTTCGAGGAGGGCCTGCTTGGAGCGGGCGCGGGGGAGACGCGCACGGTTGAGCTGGCGTTCCCCGCGGACTACGGCAACGAGCAGCTCGCCGGCCGCGACGCGTCGTTTGAGATTGCCGTGAAGGAGGTCAAGCGCAAGCGGCTCCCCGAGGTGGACGAGGACTTCGCGATCGACGCGGGCTTCGACAGCGTGGAGGAGCTGCGCGAGGATATTCAGAGCCGGCTGATCGAGGCTGAGGAGCAACGGATCGAGGATGAGTTCCGCGAGGCCGCGCTGGATGCGGCGGTGGCCCAGGCACAGGTGCCAGTCACCCCGGCGCTGATCGAGGCGCGGGCGAAGGAGATGTGGGAGCGGATGCTCCACTCGCTCGGCCATCGCGGCATCTCGCGCGAGTCCTACCTGCAGATCGTCGCCCGCGAGGAAGCTGAGATCCTTGCCGAGATGCAGCCTGCCGCGGAGCAGGCGCTGCGCCGCGAGGCGGTCCTCACGGCGATCGTCGCCGCGGAGGGGATCTTCCCGTCCGATCAGGGTCTGCTTCTGGCTGTAGAGCCGATGGCAGAGCGCGAGGGAGTGGCGCCGGAGAAGCTGTTGGAGGATCTGCGGGGCGCCGGGCGGTTGGAGGAGGTGCGCGAGGATCTCGCCGCGCGCAAGGCGGTGGAGTTGATTGCGGAGCGTGCCACGCCGATCTCCGTCGAGCAGGCGCAGGCGCGCGAGCAGCTGTGGACGCCACAGCAGGAGGCGGCGAAAGCGCCCGGAGACGGCGCTGCTGAGCTCGCGGGACTTTGGACGCCAGATCGTTAGGGCCGGATTTACTTAGCGCCGGATAGTCAACGCCGGGCCGCTAGGGTTTGCAGAAGGAATCGAGCCAGGTAAGCGAAACAGAGCGAGGACCATGAGCCCACTTGTGCCAATGGTGGTTGAGCAGACCTCGCGAGGCGAGCGCGCGTTTGACATTTACAGCCGCCTGCTGAACGAGCGGATCATCTTCCTCGGCACGCCCGTGGACGATCAGATCGCCAACCTGATCGTCGCCCAGCTGCTGCACTTGGAGTCTGAGGACCCCGAGAAGGACGTTTCGCTGTACATCAACTCGCCGGGCGGCGCGGTGTATGCGGGGCTTGCAATCTACGACACGATGCAGTTCATCAAGCCCGACGTGCAAACGATCTGCGTGGGGATCGCAATGTCGATGGGTGCGCTGCTGCTGGCGGGCGGCGCGGCGGGCAAGCGGATGGCGCTGCCCAACGCGAAGATCTTGATCCACCAGGTCTCCTCCAGCTTTCAGGGGCAGGCGACGGACATCGAGATTCACGCCAAGGAGATCATCGATGTGCGCCAGCGGCTCGATGAGATCATCGCCAAGCACACGAACAAGAAGCTCGAGGATGTGCGCAAAGACACCGAGCGCGACTACTTCATGAGCTCCGAGGAGGCGAAGGAGTACGGAATTATCGATCGTGTGATCTCGGAGCACTAGCTCCGGGCTTGCGCGACCGATCGCCCGAGATCGGCCAGCACGCGCCACGTGGGGAGAAAAGACAATGGCCAGACCGACAGATTCCAACGAGCAGTTGTTGTGCAGCTTCTGTGGCAAGTCTCAGCGGCAGGTCAAGAAGCTGATCGCCGGACCGGGGGTGTACATCTGCGACGAGTGCATCGACCTGTGCAACGAGATCATCGACGAGGAGCTCGCGGCGCCGCCCGCGTTCGATCTGGAGAACCTGCCCAAGCCACGTGAGATCTATGAGGTGCTGGACGAGTATGTCGTGGGGCAGGATCCCTCCAAGCGCACGCTGTCGGTGGCGGTTTACAACCACTACAAGCGCGTGCAGATGATGATGTCCGGGGATACGGACATCGAGCTGCAGAAGTCGAACATCCTGCTGCTCGGCCCAACCGGTTGCGGCAAGACGTTGCTGGCTCAGACGCTGGCAAGGATCCTCAACGTGCCGTTCGCGATCGCCGACGCGACCGCCCTGACCGAGGCGGGGTATGTGGGCGAGGACGTCGAGAACATCCTGCTGAAGCTGATCCAAGCCGCCGACTACGACGTGAAGAAGGCAGAGACCGGCATCATCTACATCGACGAGGTCGACAAGATCGCACGCAAGGCGGACAACCCGTCGATTACGCGCGACGTATCGGGCGAGGGTGTGCAGCAGGCGCTGTTGAAGATCCTCGAGGGCACACAGGCCTCAGTGCCGCCGCAAGGCGGGCGCAAGCACCCGCACCAGGAGTTCCTGACGATCGATACGACGAACGTGCTGTTCATCTGCGGCGGCGCGTTTGCCAACCTCGACAAGGTGATCGAGCGGAGGATTGGGCACAAAGGCGTCGGCTTCGCGGCGGCGATCGAGGTGAAGGCCGAACGCGATACTGGCGAGGTCTTCGAGCACTGCCTGCCGGAGGATCTGATCGAGTACGGACTGATCCCCGAGTTCATCGGCCGGTTGCCGGTGATGAGCGCGGTGCACCAGTTGACGAAGGAGGACCTCGTGTCGATCCTCGTCGAGCCGCGGAATGCGCTCGTGAAGCAGTTCCAGCGCTTTTTCTCGTTTGACGGGATCGAGCTGGTGTTCTCGGAGGACTCACTCACGGCGGTCGCCGAGAAGGGCTTGGAGCGCGATACCGGCGCGCGCGGGTTGCGCTCGATCATCGAGGAGATTCTGTTGGAGGTGCAGTTCGAGCTACCCTCGCGCCGCGATGTGAAGAAGTGCGTCGTGACGAAGGAGACCGTCGAGAAGGGCTTGACGCCGACGCTCGTGACCGAAGCTGCGCCGGTGCAGGACGAGGACGACCACGAGTTGCGCGAGGAGTCGGCGTAGAAAGAGGTCCGGCCTGACCTCGCGCCTGGGACGCTCGCCCGCTACCATCGCGCTGTGGCCAAGCTGAGCAAGTCAGACTCCAAGCTCAAGCGGACCGCGAAGGCGGTGCCGTGGGCAGCGCTGGCGCAGGTCTGGGTGATCGTCGGTAGGCGCTGGGGGGCGCTGTCGAGGAAGGAGCGCGCGCGGTTGACGGAGCTCATGCGCGAGTCGCGCGGGCGCGTCGGCAACCTCAGTGTGAAGCAGCGCTTGGAGCTGCGCAAGCTGGCGCGTAAGCTCGACGTCAAGGGCATGGGCCGCGAGCTGATCGCGCTGGGGCGCGGTGGACGCAGGCGCAAGCGCCGCTGAGCACCGCAATGGCTGAGGATGCCCTCGACCAGCTCTCGACGCATGAGCTTCACGACCGCGCGTTGCGCCGAGCCGAGAAGCACTTGGACGTGAAGTTCTTCTGGTCGCTGCTCAGGCTGATTCCGGCGGCCAAGGCTGCCAGTGGCGACGTGGGGGAGGCCGACTACGACATCGAGTCCTCCAAAGGTCTGATCTACGACGCGGTTCACAGCGGCGACGGCGAGCTGGGAGAGGTGCTGCGGCCTGTGTTCATCGACTACCTGCGCAAGCACTCCGACGCCTAGGCCGCCCTGGGCGCGCGCGTCCGTCTATCGCATGACACCTCCACAGAGCAGTAATCCGACGAAGACCTGGGGCAGCGCGGACGCCGAGCGTCACCTGCGCTCACTGGAGCTGTTCGGCATGCGCTTCGGCCTCGACCGGATGCGGCGCATGATGACCGCGCTGGGCTTGCCGGAGCGGCGCTTCGAGAGTATCCACGTCGTCGGGACGAACGGGAAGTCCTCGACCACGCGCATGATCGCGGCGATCCTGGAGCGCCACGGACTGCGCACCGGCGCTTACACGTCGCCCCACCTGATCTCCTACACCGAGCGCGTGCAGATTGACGAGCGCGACCTCGACAGCGACGCGTTCGCCGCCGCGATCGCGCGCGCCGCATGGGCCGCCGAGCGCGTCAACCACACGCTGGCGGGAGACGACCACGTGACCCAGTTCGAGCTGCTGACCGCCGCCGCGCTGTGGGCGATGGCCGAGCAAGAGGTTGAGGTTGCGGTGATCGAGGCCGGACTCGGCGGCCGGTATGACGCGACGAGTGTGATCGACTCGCGGGTGACGGTGCTGACGAACGTCGGCTTGGAGCACACCCGCTGGCTGGGGCCGACCGTGAAGGACATCGCCGAGGAGAAGCTTGCGGTGGTGCGCCCGGGCACGACTCTCGTGCTGGCGGACGAGCTCGCGGAGGGGGCGCTGGCGGTAGCTGAGCGGGTTGCAACCGAGCAAGAGGCGCAGATCCTGCGGGCACGCGCCGAGCTCTCAGAGGCCACCGAGCTGCTGGCCAAAGGGTCTTTTCAACGGCGCAATTTCGCGCTGGCCAGAGCGGCCGCGGAGGCATATCTGCGATCGGTGGGGATCGAGCCCCGGGCGGACGCGGTGCGCGATGCGGCGGCAACCACCGAGATACCCGGCCGCCTGCAGGTGGTGGGGGAGCAGCCGCTGACGGTGCTCGATGGAGCGCACAACCCCGACGCGGTGCGTGCGCTCGTGGAGTCGTTGCCCGAGCTGCTCGGCGCTCGTCCCGTGGCGCTGGTGCTCGGGGTGCTCGAGGACAAGGATGCCGTGGGCATGCTTCGCGCGCTGCTGAGCGTGTGCGAGCGCGCGTGGTTCACCGTCCCTCCGAGCAGCCGTGCCCTCTCGCCCGCGGCGCTGCAGTCACTTGCGCGTCAGCTCGGCTTCGATGCGGTGGATTGTGACCGATCGGAGATCGTCCAGCAACCGAGGCAGGCGCTGGTGCAGGCACAGCGCTGGGCGCGTCAGCGAGGTGACGATGCGGCGGTGCTCGCGGCGGGCTCGGTCTATCTTGTCGGCGATCTGTTGGATCATCTAGCCGCTGGGGCTGACGGGGTGCCGGCGGACGAGTCGCCCACACGTGCTCCGTCTACACGTACGCCGCTGCGTAAGAGGGCGAGATGAACGAGGAGGGGCCCTCCGTACTCACGATGGTCGGCGCGGTCGCGTTGATCGTTGCCCTGGTGATCTTGGTGTTCTTCGCGGCTGGTTATGGGTTCGGCCGGTTGTTTCTCTAAACTCGACCGCCCCATGTTTCCCTCAGGATCGATCCCGCTGGGTGAGCGCCCATCGAGCGAGTCATGCGCGCGGTTGCTCCACCGAGGTCGTCGATGACGCTCGCCTACTTCGGCATCGAAAGCAGTGGCCTGAACCTGGTCATCGACCTGGTGATCCTGTTTGTGTTCGTCGTGTACTTCGCGCTGATCTACTGGACCTACGCCGATGCCCGCCGGCGGATCTTCGACCCGATGCTTGTCGGCTGTGCTACGGCCGCCTCGCTATTCCCGTTCGTGGGCACGATCGTCTACATGATCCTGCGCCCGCCCGAGTATCTGGAGGACGTGCGTGAGCGGGAGCTCGAGATGCAGGCGGCGGAGGCTCGCCTGCACGAGCTCGACCACGGGCTGTGCCCGCACTGCGACTATCGGATCGAGCGCGACTTCATCCGCTGTCCGAGCTGTCTGCGCAAGCTGAAGGAGCGCTGTGTGAGCTGCGCCCGTCCGCTAGACCAGGCGTGGACGATCTGTCCTTATTGCGAGACCGAGGTTCCCGGCGCCGGCGCGTCCCGACGGCCGCGCCGCAGGCGTGCTGTAGCCGAGAGCCAGGCGCTCGCGATCGAGAGCGACGGCTTGGAGGGCGGTCGATCGGCGAGGAAGAGCTCGGAGGACTGGCTTGGGGATACTGCCAGTGGCGGCGGTACGGGGTTGGTCGAAGACGGCGAGGACGTGGGGAGCGCCGCTGGGTCCATTGCTGCCTCCAAGCCGACCGCAAGATCGCCGAGCACCGGACGCGCTGGCCGCCCAGGCGGTCGCCCACGACCCACCTCCTGAATCGCCTGCGTCATCTCTCTAGACAACCTCGATCCGAAAAGGACTCCATGGACCGCACGCTGATTCTCGTCAAGCCCGACGCCTTCGCCAGGGGGCTGACCGGCGAGATAATCGCCCGCTTCGAGCGCAAGGGCCTGAGAATTATCGCCCTACGCCATCTGACCGTGACGCGCGAGCTGGCCGAGCGCCACTACGCCGAGCACTCAGAGCGCCCGTTCTTCGCTGAGCTTGTCGAGTTCATCACGTCGGGGCCGATCGTGGCGATGGTGTTGGAGGGCGAGGGCGCCGTGAAGGCGGCGCGACAGGTGATTGGCGCGACCGATCCGCTCGAGGCCGCCACCGGCTCGATTCGCGGCGATTTTGCTGTGGAGATGGGCCAGAACATGGTGCATGGCTCGGACTCGCCGGAGTCCGCGGCGCGCGAGGCCGGGCTGTTCTTTCCCGAGCTTTAGCTACTTCCTGCGGAAAAGGTAGGGTGTTGAGGGGCTTGTTCCGTCCGGTCTGATCGCCAGAATGTCCTGCATATGAGCTGGTTTCTGGTCGAAAGGGGTCGGTATGTTGACGTTGTCTGCGGGGCAGGCGGAGTGTTTGTGGGACGAGGCGTTGCCGGTCGAGGTGCGGGAGCTTCCGGAGGATCTGGCGGCGTTGGATTTGTTGCTCTCAGACCCTGGGTTGCTCCGGCCGATCGTGGAGCGTTTTCGGCGGGAGGTGTTGGCGTCGGGTCGGGCGGTGTTGAGCGATGGTCGCCCGACGATCGCGATGGAGAGCTTCATTCGTTTGATGGTGCTCAAGACGCGCTATCGGTGGGGGTATCGGACGCTTGTGGCGGAGGTGTCGGACTCGATTCACTTGCGGCGGTTCTGCCGGATCTCGCTGAGCGAGCGGGTGCCGGACGAGTTGACGGTCCGCAAGCTGACCAGGCGGCTGGGCTCAGAGACGGTGAGCGAGCTCACGCGCGTGTTGATCGCCCGGGCGACGCGCGAGAAGCGCTTTCGAGTCAGGGCGGTGAGGATCGACTCGACCGTGATCGAGGCCGACGTGAAGTATCCGACCGACTCGGGGCTGGCTGCGCAGGGTGTGCGGGCGCTCGCCCGGGAGGCGAAGAAGCTCGCGGTGCTCGTCGGCGAGCAGAAACACCGGGTGCGAGATCGCTCGCGGTCGATGGGACGCACGCTGCGCGGGATCACGCGCACCATTCGCCGTCGCAGCGGGGAGGCCAAGGCCGAGGTTCTGAAGTTGACCGCGAAGACCGGCGAGCTGCTCGGTCTATCGATCTCCGAGACCAGGCGGCTGGCGGCCAGCGCACGCAGACGGGCGCGCGGTCGTGGCGCGAAAGTCAAGCTCAAGGCGGCCGCGAAGCTCGAGCAGCTGGCCGACCGCTGCGAGAAGGTCGCCGAGCAGATCAAACGGCGCGTCGCGGGCGAGCCGATCACAGACCGGCTGATCTCGCTCTCAGACCCGGACGCACGACCAATCCGCAAGGGCAAGCTCGGCAAGCCCAACGAGTTCGGGTATGTGACCCAGCTCGCGGAGGTGACCGAGAACACCAAGCGCGGAGCGCGAGGGCTGATCCTGCCGGCGTCGACCGCGCCGGGCAACCCGCAGGAGAACACGCTGCTCCCGGACACGGTCGCCGAGCTCAAACGGCTTCAGATCTCCCCGCGCGAGCTGGCATTCGACGGCGGGTTCATGCCCGGCCCGACGAACGAGACGCTCGAAGACCTGGCGCCCGAACGGGTGTTCATCTCCGGCCGCCAGGAACACGGCTCCAGACGCACCAACCGCCGGTTGCAGCGCTACCGAACCGGCAAGGAGGGCCGGATCAGCCACCTCAAGCGCCGCTACGGGATGGGCCGCAGCCGCCTGAAGGGCAAAGAAGGCCAACAGATCTGGACCGAGTGGGGAATCCTCACCTATAACGCCGACACGCTCGCCGTCCGAGCCCGGTGAAACACTCCAAACGCTCCTGACCAGAGCACCACTCATTCACGAACGGCCGCGCCCTCAACAAGCGCGGCCGTTCGTCATCCCAAAGAGTTTATCCGCACCTCCCGAGTCCCTAGCCAGTATAGCGATAGTTATACGCAGTTCAGAAAGAGAACATCCACCCCCTCCCCTTGAGGGATCCTCCGGGCGCGCCACGCGCTTGCCGCTCGTGCTCGCCTCTTCCTCACCGCAGAGGCGGGCGATCCTGGAGCGTTTGGGCGTCAGCTTTACGGTTAGGCCGGCGGCCGTGAAGGAGCTCGATCGAGGCGATCCCGCGCAGGTGGCGAGGGAGAACGCGTTGCGCAAGGCCCGCGCCGCCCGGAAGCCCGGTGCGGAGGAGGCCGTGCTCGGCTGTGACACGCTGGTGGCGCTTGGGGTCAAGATCTATGGCAAGCCTCGCGACGAGCGTGAGGCCCGGGAGACGCTGAAGGCGTTGAGCGGCGCCACCCACGAGGTCGTGAGCGGGCTGGCGGTGTTGCTTGGAGGCGCAGGATCAGAAACCGATGAACGCACAGTGATCGCACGCACCGCGGTGACGTTCCGTACGCTCGACGAGGCACTGCTCGACTGGTCGCTGGCCAGCGGCGAGTGGCATGGACGGGCTGGTGGCTACGCGATCCAGGGAACCGGCGCGGCACTGGTGCGGGAGGTGAAGGGCGACTACGAGAACGTCGTCGGCCTGCCGCTGACGGCCCTGCTGGATATTTACCCGGAGCTCCTGAACACACGGTGAAAGGGCCTGTGGCGCGTGGAGTCCTCGACGTTTTGACCTGCAAATACGCTCGCAACGCTGTTAGACGGAAACGGTCGTTCGCTACACTTGCCCGCGGGTACGGCCCGGATGCGCGCCGCCCGCGGGGCGTGGCGCCAGACGGCGGCGCGAGCCCGAATCCAAGCGTGTCCTTTCTCAAGATATGGGCATCTTCAGCTACCTGACTGGATTCGGCGGCCGCGACATGGCGGTCGATCTGGGCACCGCTAACACGCTCGTGTACGTGAGAGGGCGCGGGATCATGCTGTCCGAGCCGAGCGTCGTCGCGATCGACTCACGCACCGGCGAAGTCCACGCCGTGGGGATCGAGGCCAAGCGCATGCTCGGCCGCACGCCGGGCACGATCCAGGCGATCCGGCCCCTGAAGGACGGTGTGATCGCGGACTTCGACGTGACCGAGGAGATGCTCCGGCACTTCATCCAGAAGGTCCACCAGAGCCGCTGGGTGCACCCGCGCGTGGTCGTGTGCGTGCCCTCCGGGGTGACCGGCGTCGAGAAGCGCGCGGTCGAGGAAGCGTGCCTAAACGCGGGCGCCCGCACCGCCTACCTGATCGAGGAGCCGATGGCGGCCGCAATCGGCGCGGGACTGCCCGTGGGCGAGCCGACTGGCTCGATGATCGTGGACATCGGCGGCGGCACCTCCGAGGTCGCGGTGATCTCGCTCGGCGGGATCGTCGTCTCCCAATCGATCCGGGTTGGCGGTGACGAGATGGACGAGGCGATCATCAACTACGCCAAGCGCGAGTACAAGCTGCTGATCGGCCAGCAGACCGCGGAGGAGCTGAAGCTCGAGATCGGTTCGGCCTGCCCGATGGAGGAGGAGCTGCAGGCAGAGATCCGCGGGCGCGACATGGTCTCCGGTCTGCCGAAGACGGTCGTGCTGACTAGCGAGGAGATTCGCCAGGCACTGGAAGAGCCGCTGAATCAGATCGTCGAAGCGGTCAAGGAGACACTCGACCGCACGCCTCCCGAGCTCGCCTCAGACATCATGGATCGCGGCATCATGCTCGCCGGCGGCGGTGCGCTGCTGCAGCGCTTGGACGAGCGCTTGCGCGAGGAGACCCAGATGCCCGCGCACCTGGCGGAGTCGCCGCTGACCTGCGTCGCGGTCGGCTCGGGACGGTCGCTGGAGGAGTTCGAGGCGATCCACCGCTCGAACCGTCACTCGCGCAACCGGCGGCGGCGATGAGGCGAGCCGATCACGCCGGAGGGCGGCACACGCGGGGCTTGGCCCGCGTACTCTTGTCGATCAAGCCTTCGGAAGGTCGTTATCCGTGTACGACAAGACGGTCCGGCGTCGACGTGCGGTGCTTGCGCTGCTCGTCGTGCTCTCCCTGATACTGCTGACCGCCTACTTCGGCGAGTCTTCGGACGGTGCCCTGCACTCGGTGCAGCGCGGCTTCCTGACCGTCATCTCGCCGATCCAGGATGGCGCGAACAAGGCGCTGAAGCCCGTGCGCGACCTGTTCAGCTGGTTCGGCGACACGCTGCACGCCAAAAGCCAGCTGGGTGAACTGCTCAAGCAGAACGACAAACTGCGCAAGGAAGTGGTCGCCGATCAGGCCGACGAGCACGGCTACCACGAACTGCTCGCTCTCTATCATCTGGATCAGCTGAGCGTCGGCGACTACCGGCCTGTGACCGCCACGGTCGTCGGCAAGTCGCCGAACATCTGGTACTCGACCGTAAAGATCGACAAGGGAACCTCGGCCGGCATCCAGGTCAACGACCCAGTGGTCAATAACGAAGGTCTGGTGGGCAAGGTCACGCTGGCCGCTTCCGATGGCGCCGTTGTCGATCTCATCACCGACAGCGAAGTCGGCGTCTCGGCGCGGATAAATGGGACCGGAGAGACTGGTGTCGTGCAGCCAAAGGTGGGCGAACCGAACGATCTGGTGCTGCAGTATCTGCCGGCCAACACGTCGGTCACCAAAGGCGAATACGTGGTCACATCGGGCACTGTCTCCTCCTCCAGCCAAGACAACTCGCTGTACCCGCCGGGGATCGCGATTGGTCAGGTGAGCTCGGTCGATGAAGAAAGCGCGTACAAGTCGGTCAACGTGCACCCTCTGGCTAACCTGCACAACCTCGACGTGGTGCAGGTGCTCACATACACGCAGGGCAGCAAGCCGGCGCGTTTGGGGGGCATGCTGGCCGGCCTGCCGAACAGCGGGCAGACGGGCACGGGCGGTGGCGCTGGCGGCGAAGGCAGCCAGCTGGCCTCGACCTCAACGGGGACCGGCGAATGACGCTCTCCGGCTCGCTGCTCACACGGATCGCGGTGCTCGTGGTGCTCGTCGTGTTCTTCCAGATCGGCGTGGTCTCGGAGGTCCCCGTGTTCGGCGTCGTCGTCGATCTGTCGCCGCTGGTGGTGGCCTTCATCGGGCTGCTGTGCGGCTCGACGCTTGGCGCCGTGACCGGCTTCGCGGTTGGCCTGCTCGTCGATCTCGCGTTGGTGCAGACGCTCGGCGTCACCTCGCTGACCTTTACGCTGATCGGCTATTGGTGCGGGCGTTTGCGCGAGCTGCGCGACCCCCAGGCCACGTTGACACCGTTGCTGGTGGGGGCGGCGGCCTCCGCCGCCGCGACGGTGGGGTACTCGCTGATGGAGTTCCTGCTCGGGGTAGACGCCCCGGTCAGTCTGGAGCTTTTGCGCCAGATCGTGCTGGGAGTTGTGGTGAACACGATCGTCGCGCTGCCGGTATGGGCGATCGTGCGCCGCAGCCTCGAGCCCGGTTTGCCGGACGACCCGCGCCGTCGTCGCCGGCGGGCCTACACCACGGGGGGTCTGAGCCCTCTGTCCCGTGCATGAGAAGAAGCCGCTGACATGAGCACCCCGATCGAGCGTGTCAAACCGACCGACCCACGGATACCCGTCTCGCCACAGCTCGCGCTGCGCGTTGCGGTGCTCGGTGGCGTCGCGCTGCTGATGTTCGGGATCATTTTCTTTCGGCTCTGGTATCTGCAGGTGCTGACCGGCGAACAGTACGTCCAGGAAGCCGCCGCCAACAGTGTGCGCGAACTGCCGATCGCCGCGCCTCGCGGACAGATCCTCGACCGCGAAGGCCGGCCGATCGCCGCCAGCATGGTGACCAATGCGGTGCAGATCGTGCCCTCGGCACTGCCGCCCGCGGGCCGGCCGCGGCTGGCGGTATACAGGCGGCTGGGCGCCCTGCTGGGGATGAGCGCCGGCCATATCGAGGCGCTCGTGATCAAAGGACGCACGGCGCTGCCGTATGCGCCCGTGACGATCAAGACCGCCGCCGGGCCGGGCGTGCTGACAGTCCTTGCTGAGCGCCAGAACGAGTATCCGGGCGTCACCCAGCAGCCTGTCTCGATCCGAGAATATCCATATGGTGAGATGGCCGCGCAGGTGCTCGGCTACGTCGGCCAGGTCACCAAAGCAGAGCTAAAAAAGCCGGCGTTCCGTGGTGTCCAGCAGGGGACCGTGGTCGGCCAGGAAGGGCTCGAGTACTTCTACGATCGATATCTGCGCGGGCGCGACGGCGAGCAGCGCGTGCAGGTCAACTCAGCAGGTTATCCGGAGCCCACCCGCCTGCAGCCGCAACTCCCAAAGGCCGGCTACAGCCTGGGCACAACGCTTGATCTCGGCCTCCAGCGCGAGGGGGAAAAGGCGCTGCTGCAGGGGATCGAAAATGCCCGTGCAGGCGGCAAACCGGCGATCGCGGGCGCGTTCACCGCGCTCGACCCGCTCAACGGAGAAGTGCTGGCGATCGGCTCCTATCCGAGCTTCGATCCGAACAAGTTCGCCAAGCCGCTGACAGAAAGCGAATTCAAGATGCTCGAGGGCAAGAGTGGTGGCGAAGAAACGCCGTCCCGCCTAGTCAACCGGGCGGTCAACGGTGCCTATCCGACGGGTTCGACATTCAAGCCGATCACAGCGATGGCGGCGCTGGAAGGCGGCGTGATCGACCCGACCGAGGGCCTCGGCGCGGGCGCTTGCATCTCCGTAGGGGCCGAGCAATTCTGCAATTCCGGCCACACCGACTATGGCGCGGTGGGGTTGGTCGAAGCGCTGAAGGTCTCTTCGGACACGTACTTCTTCACGGTCGGCGATCTCGCCAACAGCCATGGCAACGTGATCCAGAACAAGGCTCGTGAACTGGGTATCGGCGAGCAGACGGGGATCGACCTGCCGAGCGAGCTCACCGGAACGATTCCCAGCCGGCAGTGGCTGGCCGAACAGAACGAGGCCGAATCGAAGTGCACGCGCGAACATCATGGTCACCCATGCCGCATCGTGGCCGAACCGGGCGAGCCGTGGACCGTGGGCTACAACATGGACCTGGCTGTCGGCCAAGGCAGTCTGCAAACCGACCCGCTGCAGATGGCGGTTGCCTATTCGACACTCGCCAACGCTTACATTCACGGCGGCGAAGGGGAGGTCGTGACGCCCCATCTCGGCCGGCAGATCGACGAATCAAGCGGGGGGCTCGTGCAGAGCCTTAGCCAGGACTTCCCGCCCAAACGTCACGTGCACCTGAACTACTCCGACCTGAGCGACGTGATGGAAGGCATCCACGAGGCCGCCAGCGAGCAGGGCGGAACCTCCGCGGACGTATGGGCGGGATGGAACCAGTCACTGCACCCCGTCTACGGCAAGACGGGCACGGCAGAACGGGCGGGGCACGTGGAACAGTCGTGGTACATGTGCTACGTCGCCGACCCCAAGCGCCCGATCGTGATCGCCGTTACCGTCGAAGAAGGGGGATTCGGCGCGGAAACCGCCGCGCCGATCGCTCGCCTGATCGCGTCCAAGTGGTTCGGTGCGCCGGAGAAGTTCGTGGCCGGAACCTCGAAAACGTTCTGATCGACGATGCCGTCCTCTCTGGACAGCCCGATCAAGCCCGCAGCCGAAGACTCGCCGGCCACGCCCGGCACGCGCACACGGCGCGGGCTGCCGCTGGATCCGCTGCTGACGCTCTCCGTGGTTGGGTTGGGGATCGCCTCGGCAATGACGCTCGGCGCGGCCACCCGCGAAGCGGTACCCGGCGACCCCAACTACTACGTCGACCGCCAAGTGGTCTACCTGGCGATCGGCCTGATCCTGATGGTCGTGCTTGCACGGGTCGACTATGCACGCCTGCGCCAGCTGAAATACGGCATCTACGCATTGCTGATTCTCAGCATCCTCGCCGTCCTCGGGGCGGGCCATGAAACCAAAGGCGCCACGCGGGCAATCAGCCTGCCGTTCTTCTCATTCCAGGCCTCCGAGCTCGGCAAGGTGCTGTTGATCCTGGCGCTGGCGGGGTTCATCGTCGACCGCGCGCGGCGGCTGCGCGAGCGCGACACGACCGCCCGCGTGATGCTCGCGGCGCTGGTGCCGGCGATGCTCGTGATCGCCCAGCCGGACCTCGGGTCGGGGATGGTGTACATGGCGGTTGCGTTCCTCATGCTGCTGGTGGCAGGGACGCCGTGGCAGCAGCTGAGTGGACTGGCGGCGCTTGTGTGCGTGTCCATCGCGGTCGTGCTGGTCGCGGCGCCCGCGATCGGCGTGCACGTACTCAAGCCCTATCAGACCGAACGGCTGACGGCATTTCTGCATCCCTCCTCGAACTTCGAGGAAATCAAGGAAAAGGAATCCAAGACCGGCGAACCAGATCCCCGCTATCAGCTCGCCCAGTCGAAGATCGCGATCGGCTCCGGTGAGAAGACCGGGCGCGGCTCCGACTCCACCCAGATCAAAGGCGAATACGTCCCGGAGGACGACACCGACTTCGTGTTCGCTGCCGTCGGCGAGCAGTACGGCTTCGTCGGTGCGGGACTCGTGTTATGTCTATACGGGCTGCTGATCTGGCGGACGCTGCGGATCCTCGTGATGTCCAAGGACCTGTTCGGCTCGCTCGTGGCGGGGGGCGTAGCGGCTATGCTGATGTTTCAGGTGTTCGTCAACGTGGGGATGACCATTGGGATTATGCCCATTACCGGCGTCACGCTGCCGCTCATGAGCTATGGCGGCTCGTCGGTGATCACCACCCTGTTGGCGGTGGGCCTGCTGCAATCCATTTATGTCCAGGCGCGCGCTTCAGCGGCACTGAAGGGCCGCGTGCCGATCTACTAGACACCAATGTCCGCCACTTACTCCCGATCGCCAGCTGTGGATGCGCCGCCGAGGATTCTCCTCCGGCCTTCGCCCGCGCGGGATACGGCCGGCATCTACACCGAAAGACTGGATCAAATTGAAAAAGCAAGTGCTTGTCAGCGTCGATCGCGCAGAGACGCGCATCGCGCTCTTGGAGGCCTCCGGAACGCCCGGTGCCTCACGTTCCGCCTCAACCCGGTCGCGCAAGCGCGCAAACGGTGTTCCGGAGGCCGGATATCGCATAGCTGAGCTGTACCTGGAGCGCCGCGGCGGGCGTTCGATCGTCGGCAATATCTACAAGGGCAAGGTCGATAACGTACTGCCCGGCTTGGAGGCCGCGTTCGTCGACATCGGCCTGGAGAAGAACGGGTTTCTGCACGTCGACGAGATTGTCCTGCCGGGCGTGGAGGCGCCCAGACGGGGGCGTGGGAGCGGGAGTGGACGCAAGATCTCAGACCTCCTCGGTCCCGGCCAGGAGATCGTCGTACAGGTCGTCAAGGATCCCCTGAAGACGAAGGGCGCGCGGCTGTCGATGGAGCTGACGATCGCCGGGCGCTATATGGTCTATGCCCCCACGGGCGAGGGCGTGGGCGTGTCTCGCCGGTTGGAGGATCGCGAGCGCGAGCGTTTGCGTAAGCAGACCTCGGGCCTGGATCTCGGTAGCGGCGGGGTGATCGTGCGCACCGCCGCGCACGGTGCCAAGCGGGAGGACTTCGAGCGCGAGCTGAAGTACCTGCACAAGCTGCATGAGGTGCTCGTCAAGCGCGTGGAGGACACGCAGGCGCCGGAGATGGTCTTCCAGGAGGCCGACCTGTCGGTGCGAGTGGTGCGCGACATCTTCTCCGCGCACTTCGAGCGCGCGATCGTGGACGACGAGCAGCAGTACCGCAGACTGGTGTCCTTCTTTACGCGTACCGCCCCTGAGCTGGTCGAGCGTGTTGAGCTGTGGGAGCAGAAGGAGCCATTGTTCGAGGCCTATGGCGTGGACAAGGCGATCGAGGGCGTGATGTCGCGACGCGTGGACCTGCCGAGCGGTGGTTATCTGGTAATCGACTACGCCGAGGCGCTCACGGTTATCGACGTCAACTCAGGGTCGTTCATCGGCCGCGGCAAGGGCGCGGCGCTGGAGGATACGATCACGAAGACCAATTTGGAGGCCGCCGAGGAGGTGGTCAACCAGCTGCGGTTGCGCGACATCGGCGGGATCATTGTGATCGATTTCATCGACATGGCGCGTGCGCGAAACCGCGACGCGGTGATGAAGACGCTCAGAAAGACGCTGGACGAGGACCGTACGAAGACGTTCACGGCGGAGATCTCCAAGCTCGGCTTGGTCGAGATGACTCGCCAGAACGTGACCGAGGGCGTGCGCGAGATAATGAGCCGGCCATGCCCGAGGTGCGATGGGGAGGGCGTGATCCGCTCGGAGGAAACGTACGCGATCGAGTTCGAGCGCCGCCTGCGCGACGTGGCGCTTGAACATCCGGAGGTGGAGGCGTTCCTGGTGCAGATCAACCCGGGTGTCACCGCCGAGTTCACGGGACACGGCTCGCGCGTGCTGCACGCGCTAGAGACAGAGACGGGCAAGTCCTTCCTGTTCGAGGGCTCCGAAGGGCTGACGCTGGAGCACTTCGCGATCACCTTCATGGGCACCCGCGAGGAGGTCGAGGAGCGGGCGCTGCCCTTCCGCCAGGGCGACGAGGTGCTGGTCGAGATCGTCGAGCCGCACATGTATGACGTCGATGACGCGGTGGCGAAAATCGACGGCTACATCATCTCGATCGCGGGCGCCGCGCCATGCGTCGGGGAGAAGCGGATGGTGCGCATCGACCAGGTCGGCCGCACGGCGGCGAGCGCGTTGCTGCTGGACGAGTCCGGCGATGTAGTTCGTCCGACGCCGCGGGCCCCGGCCCCGACCGCCAAACCGAGGCCCAGACGGCGGACGCCCAAGCCAGTCACCCCCGCAGCCACCGTCACGTCCGCCGCGGCGAACGGCTCCTCTGAAGTTACTTCCGCGTCCCAGACGCCGGCCGGCGATATCCCTGAGGACGAGGGATTCGAGGATGACCTACAATCCAAGCCTCGGCGTCGTGGCCGCAGAGGCGGGCGGCGCCGTTCGGCTGCCAAGGCGAAGGCGACCCCCGAGTAGCCATGCAGTCGCTCGTTGCGGTTGGCTGTTGCACAAGCCGCAAGAGAGAGAAATCGAGACCGAGAGAGACATGTACGCGATCGTGAAGACCGGCGGTAAGCAGTACCGCGTCGAGCGGGGCCAGACCCTGCTCGTGGAGCGCCTTGCCGTCGATGAGGGCGGCAACGTCGCGCTTCAGCCGATCCTGTATCGCTCCGATGAGGCGGTGTTCGACCAGGCCGGGCTAAAGCAGGTCAAGGTCACGGCTAAGGTGTTGAGCCACGAGCGCGGTGAGAAGCTGCGGGTGTTCAAGTTCAAGCCTAAGCGCGGATACAAGCGGCGTAACGGTCATCGCCAGGAGCTGACGCGCATCGAGGTCACGGACATCTCGATGGGCGCGGCGGCGAAAGCAGGCGCCTCTAAAGCCACGGCCAAGCCTGAGGCTGCCGCCAAGCCTGCGGCAAAACCGTCCAAACCAGCGAAGACCGTCGCCGAGAAGGAGGCACAGGATGGCTCATAAGAAGGGGCTTGGCTCCAGTCGCAACGGGCGTGAATCAAACGCCCAGCGGTTGGGCGTGAAGACATTCGCCGGCGAGGTCGTGAGCGGCGGGGAGATCATCGTGCGCCAGCGCGGCACGAAATTCAAGCCGGGCGAGGGAGTGGGGCTAGGTAAAGACGACACGCTGTATGCGCGTGCCGCGGGGACCGTGCAGTTCAGCACCAGCCGTCGCGGGCGCGTCGTGAGCGTCCTTTCCGGCGAGTGAATCCGCGTAAGGGCGCCCGCGGACTGGCGCTTGCCCGCGCCGCGTTCGGCGCCGCGCTGCTCCTCGTGCCGGAAAGGGTTGGGAAGGGCTGGCTGGGCGAGTACGCCGAGCGGCCGGCGGTCCAGGCCTTGATCCGCTCGATCGGCATCCGCGACCTGGTGCTTGGGATGATCGCTCTACACACGCTCGACCACCCCGAAGTCGGACCGCGCTGGCAGGCCACCTGTGCAATCGTCGACACGGTCGACCTGCTCGCGACGGGCGCTGCGCGCAACGATCTGCCGGCTGCCGGCGTCGCGGGGACCGCGGCGGTGGCCGGTGGCGCGGCGGCAGCGGGATTCTACTTCGCGCGCGCGTTGAAGAATTGACCCGTTGACAGGGCGCCGCGTACTTGGCGGCTGAGCCTCTCCCCAGATTGATGGCCTACTCTTAAAAGTGCGTATGACCATCGTGGCACGCACTTTTTATTTTTATCAAACACCCCGCCTCTTTAGGTCCACAGGTCGCAGCGGTGGCCACGAGGCTGTCACGATGACCCGGCGATGCTGCACGATTACGCGAGAATCCATCTGAAGGCCGGCGCCGGGGGGGATGGGAGTACAAGCTTCAGGCGCGAGGCACATGTGCCGAGGGGTGGTCCCGATGGCGGCGACGGCGGCCGCGGGGGAGACGTGGTGCTGCTCTGCGACGACTCGCTGCGCGATCTGCAGAGCTTTAGGCGCAAGGCGATCTACCGGGCAGGCCAGGGGGGCTACGGCGAAGGCTCACAGCGACACGGCGCCGACGGGGAGACGTTGACGATCAGGGTGCCGCCGGGGACCGAGGTGATCGGATGTAACGGGCCGGTGGGTGAGGAGGGGGACCTGGAGGGACGCCGCTGGGAGCTGATGAAGGACGGGCAGCGGGCGGAGGTGGCAAAGGGCGGAGCCGGCGGAAAGGGAAACAAGCGCTTTGCGACACCTACGCGACAGGCGCCGCGCTTTTCCGAGCGGGGCCTGCCGGGCGAAGAGGGCTGGCTGGAGCTCAAACTGAAGCTGCTGGCGGACGTCGGTCTGGTGGGGTTGCCGAACGCTGGCAAGTCCTCGCTGCTGGCGAGGCTGACGAGGGCCGCGCCGAAGGTCGCCAACTATCCCTTCACGACGCTCAGCCCGGTGCTGGGCGTGCTCGACGACGGGGAGCGCCAGCTCGTGGTCGCCGACATTCCGGGGCTCATAGAGGGAGCGAGCGAGGGCGCGGGGCTGGGACACGATTTTCTCGCCCACGTCGAGCGCACGCGCCTGCTCGTGCACGTGCTTGACATCGCGCCCGAGATCTCCGGCGGCGAGGACGCAGGCGCGGTGGGCAACCACGCGACGATCGAGCGCGAGCTGGCGGCCCACGACGAGCGGCTGGCGCGGTTGCCGCGCGTGCTCGCGCTGTCAAAGGGGGACCTGGTGACCGAGGCACGCGCCCAACAGGCCGCCGCGGAATGGGGGGGCCGGCTGGGGCCGGAGGTCCCGGTGATCGTCACCTCGAGCGCCACGGGCGTGGGGTTGGAGGAGCTGGCGGGCGAGCTCTCGCGGCGCGTGAGCCCCCGCGGAGCAGCGGCGGCGGAGGGCGATGCCGTGCCCGACGCGCACGCGTCGGGCGGCCAGGCCGGAATCGGGGCCGAGGAGGATCTGGCCGAGTACATGGTGTTCCGCCCCGCGGCGGGGAAGGGCTTTGAGATAGAGAAGACGGGAGAGGGATCGTTTGCGGTGAGGGGGAAGGGGATCGCAAGGCTGTTGCAGCGGTATGACACGGAGAACGAGGACGCGATGGCCTATCTGGAGGAACGGCTGCGTCGGATCGGCGTGCTCGGGGCCTTGGAGGCGGAGGGGTTTGAGCCAGGGGACGAGCTGGAGGTGGGCGGGGTGACGTTTGAGCTCGACCCCGACGCGCCATAAGCTCCCACCAATGAAACGGACGGTAATCAAGCTCGGTTCGAGCATCGTCGCCGAGGACAACGGCGAGCTGCGGGGGGAGGTGCTCGCACGGATCTGCAATGCGGTCGCCGCCCTGCACTGCGGCGGCGATGAGGTCGTGATCGTCTCCAGCGGCGCGATCGCACGGGGGATGCGCGTGCTGGGCCTGGGGACACGCCCGGTGGCGATCGACGAGCTGCAGGCCGCGAGCGCGGTCGGGCAGGGGAAGCTGTACCGGGTGTACGACGAGCTGCTGCGCGAGCGCGAGGTGACGAGCGCGCAGGTGCTGCTGACGATCGGCGATCTGAGCGCTCGCACGCACTACCTGAACGCCCGGCAGACACTGAGGAAGCTGCTGGATTGGCGCGTGGTGGCGGTGGTGAACGAGAACGATACGACCGCGACCGACGAGATCTCCTTCGGCGACAATGACTTCCTCGCCGCGCAGGTAGCGCTGCTCGTGGGCGCCGATCTGCTGGTGCTGCTGACTGACATCGACGGTCTCTACAGCGCCGATCCGCGGATCGACTCAAACGCCACACTGGTCGAGGAGGTCAGCGACTTCGAGGCGCTCCAGGAGCTGGAGATCGGCCACAGCACATCGCCGCTGGGCTCGGGGGGGATGCGCTCGAAGGTGGTAGCCGCTGACATGGCTACGGCGGCCGGCATCGCCACGGTCATCTGCAATGGATTGCGTGCCGGAGCGCTCGAGGCGGTGCTCGGTGGGCGTCGCGAGGGTACGTTGTTCACGCCGCAAAAGACGCGTCACAGCTCGTTCAAGCTGTGGCTGAAGTACGCGAAGCCCTCGGCCGGAACGCTCGTCATCGACGCGGGCGCCGAGCGGGCCCTGCGCGAGGGCTCGAGCAGTCTGCTGCCGGTCGGCATCGTGGAGGTCAAGGGAGAGTTCGACGCGGGCGACGCAGTCGAGATCGCGGTTCGCATTGATGGCGAGGCCTCCTCTGGAGATCCGGTCGCGAAGGGCATCTGCAACTACTCGACATCCGAGTTGAAGAGGGTGATCGGTAAGAAGTCAGACGCGGTGCGCGAGATCTTGCCCCATGCCACCGACGAGGCCGTGCATCGCGACTATCTCGTGCTGGACTGACTTGGTGGATTGACCTTCTAAACCCGTCCCCTGATCTCCTACCCTTTGACCATGGCCACTGCCGTCTTTTCCGTCGCTGACATCTGCCGCTCCGCCAAGCGCGCGGCACAGGCGCTGGCGCGCGTGGACACCGCCACGAAGAACGCGGCGCTGGAGACGATCGCGGTGGCGCTGGAGGAACGCGCGGAGGAGATCCTCGAGGCGAACGCGCTCGACATGCAGGCGGGGCGGGAGGCGGATCTGAGCGAGGCGCTGCTCGATCGGCTGCTGCTTGACCAGGCGCGCATTGCTGGGATCGCAAAGGCGGTGCGGCAGATCGTGGCGCTGGGCGACCCGGTGGGCGAGGTGATCGACGGGCATCGACTGGAGAACGGCTTGGATGTGCGCAAGGTGCGGGTGCCGCTGGGAGTCGTGGCGGTCGTGTATGAGGCGCGCCCGAACGTGACGATCGACGCGGCCGCGCTGTGCTTGAAGTCGGGGAACGCGATCGTGCTACGGGGCTCATCCTCGGCGCTGCACTCAAATGAGGCGCTGGCGCGGATCGCCTCCGAGGCCGCGGTGGCGGGCGGGCTGCCTGATGGATGCGTGAGCCTGGTGGCAGGCGGCGGGCGCGAGGAGCTCGCGGAGCTGGCCACGCAGAAGGGAACGGTCGATTTGATCATCCCGCGCGGGGGCGAGGGGCTCAAGGCGGCGCTCGAGGAGGTGGCGAGCGTCCCGGTGATCTATGCGGCGTCGGGCAACTGTCACGTGTATGTGGACGCCTCGGCGGACCTCGACCAGGCGGAGGCGATCGTGCTCAACTCAAAGACGCAGCGCCCGGGCGTGTGCAACGCCGCGGAGACACTACTCGTGCACGCCGACGCGGCGCCACTGTTCGTGCCACGGATCCTGGGCGCGCTGAACGCTGCCGGCGTAGTCGTGCGTGGCGACGAGCGGGTGCTCGAGCTGGCGGAGGACGAGAGCGAGGACGCGCGGGAGGACGTCGGCGCCTCGCAGCTGGAGGCAGAGGCGTCGCTGTCGGACTCGGCGCTCGTGCAGGCGGCGACCGAGGAGGACTGGGGCACGGAGTATCTGGCTCTGACGCTGGCAGTGGGGGTGGTCGATTCGGCGGAGGAGGCGATCGAGCACATCGGCCGCTACGGGAGCGGGCATTCCGAGGCGATCGTGACCCGCGACACCGAGAGCGCGCGGGCCTTCCAGCTTGGGGTGGATGCGGCCTGCGTGTATGTGAACGCCTCGACGAGGTTCACCGATGGTGGCGAGTTTGGGATGGGGGCGGAGATCGGCAACTCGACGCAGAAGCTGCACGTGCGCGGGCCGATCGGGTTGCGGGAGCTGTGCACGTTCAAGTACCTCGTGGAAGGCGACGGGCACGTCCGCGAATAAGCCGGTGGCGACGGCCGGACTGCGATCGATTGGCATCCTCGGCGGGACGTTCAACCCACCCCATCTGGGCCATTTGGCTCTCGCCCAGCACGCCAAGGCCGAGCTGGATCTGGAGCGTGTGCTGCTGATGCCCGCCGGTCGCACTCCACACAAGCTCGCCGAGGACGACCCTGGAGCGCTGCACCGCCTGGAGATGTGTCGCCTGGCGGTCGCGGGGGTCGATGGAGTCTGTGCGTGCGCTCTCGAGATTGAGCGGGACGGCCCCTCGTATACGGTGGATACTCTAGAGGCTCTACATGCCGAGCACCCCGACATCGAGGTCACTTTCATCTTGGGAGCCGACGTCGCTCGTACGCTGCCCTCGTGGTGTGAAGCATTCAAGTTGCCGCGGTTGGCTCACTTCGCCGTTGCCGTGCGCGTCGACTCGGGGCGAACGAGGTGCTGAAGGCGCTCGCGCCGTGGGTTCGGACAATCGATCGGCGGTCTCTCGGCCAACAGCCAAGCGGCGGGCCGATCGGCTTTCTGAACATGCCTGTGTGCAACATCTCCTCTTCGATGGTGCGTGAGCGTGTGGCCGCGGGAGAGCCGGTGAGAGAGCTGGTGGGGCCGGCGGTTGCGACTTACATCGCCGAGCACGGTCTGTACCGCGCGGGGGTTGCCGCCGAGGCGAAGGCGGGGGCGAGGTGAAGCCCGAGGAGATGGTCGGCGAGCTCGCGCGCTATGCCGCGGACAAGAAGGCCGGAGAGATTGTTGAGCTCGACCTGCGCGGCGTGCTCGGTTACACCGACTACTTCCTGATCTGCTCGGGCAACACCGAGCGCCAGACGAAGGCGATCCACGACGGCATCCTCGAGGGGTGCAAGCGCGAGCACGAGACGCTGCCGCGCCGGGTCGAGGGCCTGAGCAAGAGGGACTGGATCCTGATGGACTACCTCGATGTGGTGGTGCACATCTTCACGCCCGAGACCCGCGCGTTCTACCGATTGGAGCAACTCTGGGGCGAGGCGCCGGCGCGGGTGGCGAGCGCTAGCAGCAACCCTTGAGTGAGCAGCGCCACGCCGCTGGCGAGCGTGAATGCGCCTGCTGTGCCCAGCATGCGTAGCGAGACGGCGAGCGTGAGGCAGAACAGCGCGTAGGCAAAGAACCCGGAGATCAGCCCGCGTGCTAGCCGCAGGAGCTCGTCCGCTCCGTGCTGGACATGGGTGAACGTGGCGAGCACGCTCGCGATCACCGGAAACGGCGCGAGCAAACCGCTGAGCCGGGAGCCCAGCCAGCCGGCCGCCGCGGTCAGCGCGAGCACGAGTAGGAGCGCGCACACAGCGCGCAGCGGTAGATCCCAGTTGGGCGGCGCCGCGGAGTGCAGACGTGAGAGGCGCGGGTCGGGGAGCAGCCTCAGCCCGACCATAAATCCAGCGCCGGCCAGGGCGAGCGCGGCGCCGGCGGGGATCGCGAGCGCGCTGAACGCGAGCGTCCAGGCCGCGAACGCGAACCACCCGGCGAGCAGGCTCACGGCCCATGGGGCGCGCCCGGCGAGACGGCTGTAGACGACGACGAACGCGGTCAGCGAGACGAGCCCCAGCAGCGTGCCCGCGGCGGCGTCCGCGGCGAAGGCGCGCCCATGGGTGAGTGCGTAGACGAGCAGGATCGGGCCTGCCACGACCGGCAACCCACCGACCAGCCCGCCGATCTGCGGCCCGAACCGGCGGGCTGCGAGCGACGCGCCGACCACGAAGCTGGGCGCCAGCAGCAGCTTGACCGCGAGCGTGGCCACGCGCGTATGATGACCGCGCTACTACGCCGAGGCGCGTGACCGGCTGCTGCGGGAGCCGGTCACCGAGTAGTTGACGGATCCGCGGGGATCATGGTCTGGGCGGCAGCGAACCCGGTATAGCTTTGCGGTGGGACGTAGGCGACCCGTGGGAGGCGATCTCGGAGCTCCTCCAGCTGGCGGTCGGAGCTGCGATCGGCGTGAGCGGCTGCCCGCGCAAGCGCGAGCGCCAATAGGACGCTCAGCGCGATGACCCCGAGCATCGGAGCAAGGACGACAGTTAATGAGCTCATTGCGCGACCCCAGTCGGCTGACGATCTCCCATAAGGCTCCCCGTCCACGAAGGCTCCCAGGCAAAGCGGACGCCAGTCTACAGCGCGCTGGGGCGTCGTCGCTATGCCGGGGCACTTCGCCGACCGCCACGGCGCGATCGTGATCATCGCGCTGCGCTACGCCGACGTGCGCGAACGCGTGCGCCACCAACTCGCACGGGAGCTGGTTGCCGAGTAGCGTCCGTGAGCGATCGAAGTAGCGTGCACACTAATGGGAGGCGCATCATGAAGCTCTATGTCTGCTACGGGACATTCACCACGACGCCACGCCCGGGAGGGCACCCATGCGGCAACGCCTATCGAGCGCTGCGCCAAGCGGGTCATGAGCCCGAGGTGATCAAGTCCTATGGCTTGGGAATGCTGCCGGCGATTTTCAACCGCACGAGTGGCCGTCAGGAGGTCGAGCGGCTGACGGGCAACCGTATGGTGCCGACACTCGTCCTGGACGACGGCACGATATTTGATGGCTCCGCGGAGATCATGGCCTGGGCGACGGCGAACCATCCGGACTGATCCTGTCGAGATCGCGGGGACCTGCGACGCGCGCTTCACCGGCGGGCCGCAGTGGCAAGACCCGCGCAACTGTGCCCTGATCGACGCGGTCTACGAGGCACTCGACGCGGACGGGTGACCACGCCAGGTGTTCAGCCGCCGGTCATCGCTGCCTCTGCACGCTTTGCCATCTCCTCGGGCGGTACGTCTTCAATGTGGCTGGCTACGTCCCAGTGATGTCCGAAGGGATCCTCGAACTGACCGGATCGGTCGCCGTAGAACTTGTCCTCGAGCTGGCGCAGCACCTTCGCGCCTGCCTTGACGGCGCGCTCGAAGACATCGTCGACGTCCTCGACGTAGACATGCAGGGTGACTGGGGTGCCTCCGACCGTCCGCGGCCCGCGCACACCCATGTCCGGGTGCTCGTCGGCGAGCATGATCATCGAGTCACCGATATCAAGCTCCGCGTGTCCCACCCTGCCGTCTGGCCCCGCCATGCGCATACGTTCGCTCGCGCCGAGCACCGCGCTGTAGAAGTCGATCGCTGCGCTGGCGTCGTCAACGATCAGATAGGGAGTGAGCCGTGGATAGTCATCCGGGATCGATTTCGCCATCGCTGGACCTCCTTCTGGGTCTATAGGCACGCGCGCCGACAAGTTCAGTGGAGCTAGAGGGGCTCGAACCCTCGACCTCCGCCATGCCATGGCGGCGCTCTCCCAGCTGAGCTATAGCCCCGAGGCGGATCATCGTACCGCCTCGATCGCCGATTGTCCGCCGAGATCGGGAAGCGTCGGCGCTCACCCCGGCGGAATGAACTCCGGTACGTCGAGGTCGTCTCCCGGGTCATCCTCGAGGCCCCGGCGGCCGAGCAGGCGCAGGTCCTCATCGCGCCTGGAGACGCTTGGGCCGGCTTGGTCGAGGCGGGCAGTCATGCCTCCATGGGCCAGGCGCACATCGCGGATCAGGCGTTCGGCGTTGTTGTGTAAGGAGACTGAGAGCTCACGCAGGTTGCGCGACAGCTCGGTGCCCTCGCGCAGGACCTCGCGCGCCACGACGTGAGCCTCGCTGACGATCTCACGGGCATCCGCGCGCGCCTTGGCCCGCACCTCCTTGGCCTGCTCTTCGGCGCTGAGGCGCAACTGGGAGAGATCCTCGCCACCGGCGGCGAGGAGCCGCTCGGTCTGCTCACGCGCCTGCGAGGTGAGCCGGTTCGCCTCCTCCTGTGCCTTGGCCAACACTGCAGCAGCCTGCGCGTGTCCCTCGGCAAGTGCGCGCTCGGCCTCCGCCTGACCGCCAGTCAATATCCGCTCGGATTCCTCGCGGCTGCCGGCGAGTACCTGCTCGGCCTCGGTACGTGCCTCACTGCGCATACGCTCGGCCTCCGCCATAGCCTCGCCCCGGATGCGCTCAGCATCGCGCAGACGCTCGTCGGCCTCGCTGTGGATTGGCCCCACCGCAGACAGGGCCTCGTTCCTGGCCGCCTCGGCCTGCGAGCGGGCGGCGTGAAGGATCTCCTGAGCCTCCTCCTCTGCCGCCTGCACACGGTGCTCTGCCGCACGATCGGCTTCGGCGATCCGCTCGCGTCCGCGCGCCTCTGCCTGGGCGCGTAGCTCCTCAGCGGCGCGTTCCGCCGCGTCGACGATGTTCGCGACCTGAGCCGGAGTGCCGCTCAGGCCATCGAGCACGTCTGATGGTTCCCGAGACTGAGGCTCCATCCAGCCATGGTAAACCGCGAGGCCGATCGGCAACGTGCAAGCACCCGGCTATCTGCCGGCAGGAAATGTTGGAAATATGTCCTTGCGGACAAACTCGCGGTGGGCCATGATCGAGGAATGGAGCAACACGCCACCTCGCCGATCACGCGCACTCCACGAAATACGCGAGCGCCGCGCCAAATCGCGATCCTCGTCTACCCGGGTGTGCAGAGCCTCGATTTCGCTGGCCCAGTGGAGGTGTTCGCGGGTGCCCAGCGACTGATCGAAGCGACGGGCCGGCGCGAGCGCGGCTACGAGATGAAGCTGCTCAGCGTCGACGGCCGGCCGCTGCAGACCTCCAGCGGCCTGACGGTGGTCCCGCACGCGAGCCTTGCCTCTGCGCCCGCCGCGATCGACACGCTGATCGTCGCGGGAGGGAATGGGTCCAGCCAGGCCGCATCCGACCGCGCGCTGCTGGATTGGATCTCCCAGACGGCTGCCACCGCCCGGCGCACCGCCTCGGTCTGTACCGGCGCCTTTTTGCTCGCCGCGGCTGGGCTGCTGGACGGCCGGCGCGCGACCACGCATTGGGCGTCGGCCGCTGAGCTCGCGGCTCGCTACCCGGCGGTAGACGTGGATCCCGAGCCGATCTTCCTGCGCGATGGGCCGATCTGGACCTCGGCCGGTGTTACCGCGGGTATGGACCTCGCATTGGCGCTCGTGGAGGAAGACCTCGATCGCGACGCCGCGCTGCAGATTGCGCGTCATCTCGTGCTGTTCCTGCGCCGTCCCGGCAATCAGTCGCAGTTCAGCGCCACGCTGTCCACCCAGGAGCCCGCGCGTGGGCCGCTGCGCGAGGTGCAGCGTCATGTGGTCGAGCATCCGGCGGGGGACCTATCGGTGCAGGCGCTGGCCGCCCGTGCCTGCATGAGCCCGCGCCACTTTGCCCGTGTGTTCCGCGCCGAGTCGGGGGTCACGCCCGCGCGCTACGTCGAGCAGGTGCGCCTCGAGGCTGCCCGGCGACACTTGGAGGACACGGCGGAGCCGATCGCGGCGGTGGCTGAGGCTTGTGGCTTCGGCACTCCCGAGACGATGCGCCGTGTCTTCCTACGTGTGCTCGACGTTGGGCCGGCGGAGTATCGCCGCCGCTTCCACACTCGTCCGAACGCGGCCATCGACGTGACCCTCGCCGCCTGACTTCCAATCCCAATCCGAACCGTCGCTCCGGTCCGATCACGACCGGCCTGACGCCAAACACAAAAAGGAGACGAACATGGATATCGCGATCCTCATCTTCGACCGGCTGACCGCGCTCGACGCCGTCGGCCCCTACGAGGTTCTGAGCCGTTTGCCAGATGCGACGGTCACGTTCGTCGCCGAGACCATCGGCCCGAAGCGCACCGACACCGGACAGCTCGCGCTGACGGCAGACGCCTCGCTCACGGAGCTGCCGCACCCCGAGGTCGTGCTCGTCCCCGGCGGCCCTGGTCGCGGGGCGCTGATGGACGACGGTCCGGTGCATGACTGGCTGCGCGCCGCCGACGAGCGCAGCACGTGGACGACCTCGGTCTGCACCGGCTCGCTGATCCTCGCCGCTGCCGGCTTGCTGACCGGCAAGCGTGCGACCAGCCATTGGCTGGCGTTGGAGGAGCTGCGCGGGCTGGGCGTCGACGCTGTCTCGGAGCGGGTGGTGTTCGACGGCAAGTACGTCACCGCCGCGGGCGTGTCGGCGGGCATCGACATGGCCCTGGCGCTCGCGGCGAGGATCGCCGGTGATCAGGTGGCCCAGGCGATTCAGTTGGGGATCGAGTACGACCCGCAACCGCCGTTCGACGCAGGATCGCCGGAGAAGGCGCCGGCGGAGATAGTCGAAGCGCTGCGCGCCCGTCGCGCCAGTCTCGGCTGACACGTCAGGGTGGAATCTCGCCAAGACGACTGCGCTAGCGGGTCGGTCGCTAACCTGCGCTCGGAGATCTGATGCCCCCCGAACATCGCTACGACCCGCAGGAGATCGAGCCGCGCTGGCAGGCGTTGTGGGCTAAGGAGCGTACCTGGGAGGTTTCGAACGACGGCGCCGGGGACGGGCGTCGCGACGACGCCGAGGCGCCGACCTCCTACGTCTTGGAGATGCTGCCCTATCCGAGCGGCGAGCCGCACATCGGCCATTTGAAGGTCTACTCGGTCGGCGACGCGATCGCCCACTACCACCGGCGCACGGGCCACCGCGTGCTGCACCCGATGGGCTATGACGCGTTCGGGCTGCCGGCGGAGAACCACGCGATCAAGACGGGGGTCCACCCGCGCGACTCGACGGCTGCGTCGATCGCTTCCTTCCAGCGCGAGTTCCGCCGCTGGGGCATCTCGATCGACTGGTCGCGCGAGCTGGCCACGCACGATCCGCGCTATTACCGCTGGACGCAGTGGATCTTCCTGCAGCTGTTCGGGGCAGGGCTTGCCTACCGCAAGCAGGCAGCGGTCAAGTGGTGCCCGAAAGACCAGACGGTGCTCGCCAACGAGCAGGTCGACGCGGACGGCCATTGTGAGCGCTGTGGCGCGCTGGTCGAAGTCCGCCAGCTCGAGCAGTGGTTCTTACGGATCACCGATTACGCCGAGCGGCTGCTGGGTGATCTGGACGCGATCGAGTGGCCGGAGCACGTGAAGACGATGCAGCGCAACTGGATCGGTCGCAGCGAGGGCGCCGAGGTGACGTTCCGCTGCGAGGACTTGGATCCCGCCCACCCGATCGACTATCCCGTGTTCACGACGCGCCCGGACACGCTGTTCGGTGCGACGTTCTTCGTGATGGCGCCCGAGCACCCGGACGTAGCGCGCCTCGCGGAGGCGACTCCCTATGAGCAGGATGTGCGCGAGTACGTCAACAAAGCGTTGAATGAGTCAAACGAGGAGCGCGGCAACGCCGAGAAGCCGAAGACGGGGGTGCCGCTGGGCCGGACGGTCACCAACCCCGTCAACGGCGAGCAGATCCCGATGTATGTGGCCGATTACGTGCTGATGGAGTACGGCACGGGAGCGATCATGGCGGTGCCCGGGCACGACGAGCGCGATTACGCCTTCGCGCGCGCCTACGAGTTGCCGATCCGCCGCGTGATCGAAGGCCCAGCCAGCGCTGCGCCGGACGCCGACCCGAGCGCGGCCGAGACCACTGAGCAGGGCCTTCCGTACAGCGGCGACGGCCTGCTGGTCAACTCGCATGCGGACTTCGACGGCTTGCCCAATCGTGAGGCGCTCGGTGCGATCGTGGCGTGGCTGGACCGCGAGGGCAAGGGGCACGCGTCGGTCAACTACCGCTTGCGCGACTGGCTGATCTCGCGCCAGCGCTACTGGGGCTGCCCGATCCCGATCGTCAACTGCGAGCGTTGCGGGGTCGTGCCGGTGCCGGAGGACAAGCTACCGGTGGAGCTGCCGGACATCGAGGACTACACGCCGAAGGGTCAATCGCCGCTGGAGGCCGCGGAGGAGTGGGTCAATGTGAAGTGCCCCGAGTGCGGCGGGAAAGCGCGCAGGGAGACGGACACGATGGACACGTTCGTCGACTCGTCGTGGTACTTCCTGCGCTACTGCGATGCCTGTAACGACCAGGCCGCCTGGGATCCGGCGGCGTTGCGGGAGTGGATGCCGGTCGACCAGTACATCGGCGGAGTCGAGCACGCGATCCTGCATTTGCTGTATGCGCGCTTCTTCACCAAGGCGCTCGCCGACCTCGGCCACCTCGACTTCCAGGAGCCGTTCAAGGCGCTGTTCACGCAGGGGATGGTCACGAAGGACGGGGCCAAGATGAGCAAGTCCCGGGGCAACGTCGTCTCTCCCGCCGCGATCATCGAGCGTTACGGGGCCGATACCGCCCGTTGCTACATCCTCTTCATCGGTCCGCCCGACCAGGATGCGGATTGGTCGGATGAGGGTATGGAGGGGGTCCACCGCTTCCTCAGTCGTCTGTGGCGTCTGGCTGCTGAAACATCGGATTTGGGGGGGACGTGCCGCATGCGGCACGTCCGGCAGGGGCGCATGCGCCCCTGCCACGGTCGGCGCATGCGCCGACACGAACAGCTGAGATCGACCGAGCGGGTGGGAAATCCGGGGAGGGTGACGATCTCGGACTGTTGCGCAAGACCCACTGGGCGATCGACAAGGTCTCGGGCGATCTGCGCCGCTTCGCGTTCAACACGGCGATCGCGGCGGTGATGGAGCTACTGAACGAATGCTCGCGGTTGCGTGAGAGCACGAGCGTGGAGAGCCGGCGTTTCGCGCTGGCGACGGGCGCGTCGTTGCTGTTCCCGTTCGCTCCGCATGTGAGTGCGGACATCTACGAGATGCTGACCGGAGAGCGCGTGTGGGAGCAGCCGTGGCCGCAGGCCGAGGAGGCGTATCTGGAGCGCGAGGAGTACGAGCTGGTGTGCCAGGTCAACGGCAAGCTGCGTGACCGCGTGCACGCGGCGACCGGGGCCGACGCGCAGGAGCTGAAGGAGCTGTGCAAGGCGGCGCCGAACGTGCAGGCGCACCTCAATGGCAAGCAGATCGTCAAGGAGATCGTGGTGCCGGGCAAGCTCGTCAATCTCGTCGTACGCTAGAGGGTCGTCGTCGCGTCGGCATACACTCGGGCGTAGATGCCCGAGCTGAAGCCCGCCTACCTGATTCACGGCGACGACCACGGCGCGGTCGCGGAGCGCCGCGCAGGTCTGAAGGCGCTGGCCGAGCAGCAGGGCAACGCCGCCAGCGTCGAGGTGCTCGATGGCGAGGATGGCACCCCGGCCGGTGTGGCGCTGGCGCTGAGCGCGATGACGTTCGCGATCGGCCGGCGCGTGATCGTCGTCGACGGCGTCGAGCGCTGGAAGCAGGGGGAGATCGAGCAGCATCTGATGTCGGCGATGGGGCAGATGCCACCCGAGACGACCCTCGCGCTGTTCGCGCGCGAGGAGAACCGCAGCAAGGCGCCGGCGGCGGTCCACGACGCGGTCAAGCGCGCGGGCGGACAGATCGTCGCGCAGACGACGGTCAAGCCATGGGAGTTGGGGAAGTGGGCGCGAGCGCAGGCCAAGCGCATGGGGATCGCGCTTGATACCGGCGCCGCGAACGCGTTGGTGGCCCAGGTGGGGGACGCCAGCAGCGGCTGCTGCGGGAGCTGGAGAAGCTCGCCCTGGAAGTTGAGATCGAGGGGGACACCCACAGGGTGAGTGTGCAGGACATCGAGCATCGCGCAGCCCACTCGGCCGAGTGGCGCTCCTTCGCACTGGCCGATGCGCTCGTCGGGGGCGACACCGCGCAGGCGACGCTGTCCTATCTGCGTGTCCGGCGCCAGGGCGAGCGCTTGGCGGGGCTGACGTACCTGATGGCCCAGCGCGTGCGCGAGGCGCTTCTCCTCGCGCTGCGCTTGCAGGCGGGTGAGTCCGTGGCGGACGTGCGCCGCGGGCTGCGCATGCCCCCGCGCGCGGCGGAGCGCTTCGTCGCGGACGTCGCGCGGGCCGACCCCGATCGTTTGAAGCGGGCGCTCGGTGTGCTCGCCGACATGGAGCTCGACTCGCGCGGCGGAGCGGCGATCGGCGCGAGCCGCTCGCCGGTGGCGGCGCTCGACGAAGACACGATCGCTCTACGCGCGATCGCGGCGATCACTGCTTAGTCGACCTCAGGAGTCTGAGGAAACGCCGGCGCGCAGGCGGGCTGCGCGAGACTTGCGGTGCGCGCCGGTGTTCTTGTGCAGGGCGCCGCGCTTGACGGCCTTGTCGATCGTGCTCACCAGCTCCCGATGCTCGGCGTCGGCAGTGGCGGTGTCGCCACTTTCCATCGTGGACTCCAGCCGACGGAAGTAGGTCTTGATCGTCGACGTGTAAAGCCGGTTCTCCAAGCGCTCGCGCTCGGAGCGGAGGATCCGCTTCTTCTGTGAGTGGATGTTGGCCATGGCTGGACGCCGCAAAGCGCCGGCGTGAAGCGCCGGGCGCGCCGCGGAGCGCCGTACTATAGCGGCCTTGTCCGTCACCGGAGAAGCCCCCGGCGAGGAGCCGCCCGCCCCCGTGCCGCCAGGTGGAGGAGACCCACCGGATAGCCGAGGCGGGGAGGAGGTCGCGTACTCGGCCGGCGGCCGCGGCGTGGCGCGCAACACGGCGATCTTCTCGATCGGCACAGGCGTCTCGCGGATCGTGGGCCTGGGGCGGGAAATCGTGTTCGCGAGCTACTTCGGCACAAGCGGGCCGGCCTCCGCCTTCACGATCGCCTTTCTCGTGCCGAACCTGGTCAGCAACCTCTTTGCCAACGCCGCGCTGTCGGCCGCGTTCGTGCCGGTGTTCACCGACCTGCTTCAGGAGGGGCGCCGCAAAGAGGCGCTGCGACTGGCCTCGACGCTGTTCTGGATCATGCTTATCGGTCTCGGCGCGGTCTCGGCGTTCTTCATCCTTCTCGCGGGGACGATCATGCCGCTGTTCATCGGTCCCACCTTCAGCGGCGCGCTGAACGACCTGACGATCGGCCTCTCCCAGGTGCTGTTCCCGGTAGTGCTGCTGCTCGGCCTGACCGGCCTGCTCGTGGGGATCCTGCAGTCCTATGACCACTTCACGATCCCCGCGATCTCCCCCGCGGTGTGGAACCTCGTGATCATCGTGCTGCTGGTCGTGCTCGCTCCGCACTTCCACGGCGACGACCGGGTCTACGCGTACGCGATCGGCATCCTCGCGGCCACCGGCGCGCAGCTCGCGCTCGCCTTCGGCGCGCTCGCGCGGATCGATTTCCGCCTGCAGTTCTCGATCGACTGGCACGACCCGCGGATCAGACAGGTGTTCATGTTGATGCTCCCCGTGACGATCGGTCTCGGGATCGTGAACCTCGACCAGCTGATCAACTCGGCCTTCGGCAGCCTCGTCTCCGACGAAGCCCCGCGCGCGATCGACAACGCGTTTCGCATCTACATGCTCCCGCAGGGCATGTTCAGCGTGGCGGTCGCGACCGTCCTGTTCCCGGTTCTCAGCCGTTTGGCCGCCCGGCGCGACCCGGCTGGGATGCGCCGTACCGTGGGCACGGGGATGCGCCAGATCAACCTGCTGCTGATCCCCGCGGCGGCGTTTCTGGTCGTGCTCGCCACGCCGATCACCCGGCTCGTCTTCCAGCGCGGTCACTTCGGACCGCAGTCCACCCACCTGGTCTCGATCGCCCTGTTCTGGTTCGCCTTCAGCCTGCCCTTCGCCGGAATCAACCTGCTGCTGACGCGCACCTTCTTCGCGCTCCAGCGGCCATGGATCCCGACGCGGCTGGCGGCGATGAACATCGTTGTGGACATCATCGTCAGTGTCGGCCTGTACAAGCCGCTGGGGATAGCCGGGCTGGTGATCGGCACGGTGGTGGCCAACGCGGTGATGACAGCTCTGCAGCTGCACCGCCTGCGGATCGGCTTCAACGGTCGCTTGGAGGGCGCCCAGACGACGATGATCACCGCCCGGATCGCCGTTGCCTCGATACTGCTGGCCGGCGTGGCGTGGATGGTGTGGTACGCGCTGCACGCCGTGCTCGGGCAGTCGCTGGGAGCGCAGATCCTCAGCGTGGGCGCCGCCGCGGGCGCTGGCTTGTGGGTCTATACGCGTTCGGTCCTCGCGATGCACATCCCCGAGGCCCACCAGGTCAACCGCCTGATCCGGGCGCAGTTTGGGCGCGCTTAGGGTCGAGCAGAGGCCGGGTGAGCCTGAGCCCACCCGGCTTGCGCCCGAACATAGATCGCCGCTTACTACTTACGTCCCAGGACTGTGTGTCTTGCCTGGGCGGCGTGACACTCTCGACACCTGGACAGGCCGCCGGGTGGGTGCGAACCCATCTGGCGCGTTGCCGCGGCTGAATGGTCCTTGTCGAGTTGGCGATCCGCCGGACCATCAAGGCTAGCGCGTCAAGGACTCCCGGGGTTACGGCCATGGGGTTGTGCCATGAGGACGGGTTGCCGCCAGGGCCATCTACCCTGTAGCGGCCATGGACCAAGCCAAGATCCGCAACTTCTCGATCATCGCGCACATCGACCACGGCAAGTCGACGCTCGCCGATCGCATCCTCGAGCTCACCCACACGGTTTCCGCCCGCGATATGCGCGCGCAGCTGCTCGACTCGATGGACCTCGAGCGCGAGCGCGGGATCACGATCAAGGCGCAGGCCGTGCGCGTGTTCTACACCGCCAAGGACGGGGTCACCTACCAGCTGCACCTGATCGACACGCCGGGGCACGTCGACTTCACCTACGAGGTCTCGCGCTCGCTCGCGGCGTGCGAGGGCGCGCTGCTCGTCGTCGACGCGGCGCAGGGGGTGGAGGCGCAGACGGTCGCGAACACCTACCTCGCGGTCGAATCAGGCCTCGAGCTGATCCCCTGCCTGAACAAGATCGACTTGCCCGGCGCCGAGCCCGAGCGGGTGGCGGCGGAAGTGAGCGATCTGATCGGCGAGCCGACCGAGGGGATCCTGCAGATCAGCGGCAAGACGGGTGCGGGCGTGGGCGAGGTGCTGGAGGAGCTGATCGCGCGCGTGCCGCCGCCCTCGGGCGACCCGAAGGCGCCCCCGCGGGCGCTGATCTTCGACTCCGAGTTCGACCAGTACCGCGGCGTGATCGCCTACATCAGGGTTGTCGACGGTGTGTTCAAGAAGGGCGAGGCGATCCGCGCGATGGCGACCGCGACCGAGGCGGACATCGACGACATCGGTGTGTTCAGCCCGCAGATGATGCCGACCGACCAGCTGGCGGCGGGCGAGGTCGGCTACCTGATCACAGGCCTCAAGGACGTTACGCTGCTGCGCGTCGGCGACACGCTGACCACGCGCACACGGATGTCCGGCCCAGCTAGCCGTGCGGGCGGCACGGAGGCGACCGAGGCGCTTGCCGGGCTACCGCGAGGTCAAGCCGATGGTGTTCTGCGGCCTGTTCCCGATCGACTCCGACGACTACCCCGACCTGCGCGACGCGCTGGAGAAGCTGGTCCTCAACGACGCGGCGCTGAGTTGGGAGCCGGAGACATCGGACGCGCTCGGCTTCGGCTTCCGCTGCGGCTTTCTCGGCCTGCTGCACATGGACATCGTGCGCGAGCGGCTGGAGCGCGAGTACGACCTCGAGCTGCTCGCGACGATGCCCTCGGTCGAGTTCGACGTGACCTTGACCAACGGTGAGGAGCTCGAGGTGCACAACCCCTCGGACATGCCCGACCCGGGCACGATCGAGGAGATCCGCGAGCCGTTCATCACGGCGTCGATCATCGCGCCGAAAGAGTTCGTCGGCGCGGTGATGGAGCTCTGTCAGGAGCGCCGCGGCGTGCACTCGGGTATGCACTACCTCTCTCCGGAGCGCGTGCAGATGAACTACGAGCTGCCGCTGGCGGAAATCGTGCTCGACTTCTTCGACCAGCTGAAGTCGCGCACGAAAGGCTACGCGTCGCTCGACTACGAGCTGAGCGGGATGAGGGAGTCGGACCTCGTCAAGCTCGACGTGCTGCTCGCCGGCGACACGGTCGATGCGCTGTCGATGGTCGTGCACCGCGACAAGGCCTATGAGATGGGTCGCACGCTGACCGAGAAGCTGCGCAAGCGCATCCCCCGCCAGCAGTACGACGTCCCGATCCAGGCGGCGATCGGCGCGCACGTGATCGCGCGCGAGACCGTGAAGGCGTTCCGCAAGGACGTGATCGCCGGCTGCTACGGCGGTGACATCACGCGCAAGAAAAAGCTGCTGGCGAAGCAGAAGGAGGGCAAGAAGCGGATGAAGCAGGTCGGGCGGGTGGAGGTGCCGCAGGAGGCTTTCCTGGCGGTGTTGGAATTGGGTGAGGAGTGATGATGAGTCTGCCAGGCGCAGAGCGCCCGCCCCGGCAAGCCTCAGCGGTTCAACCGATCCGGATCCTGTTCGTGTGTCTCGGGAATATCTGCCGCTCGCCCACTGCCGAGGGCGTGATGCGCACGTTGGTGGGTGAGGCCGGTCTGGAGGAGTCGATCGAGCTGGACTCCGCAGGCACTGGGGGCTGGCACGTAGGCAACCCACCGGACCGGCGTGCCACGGAGACTGCACGTGCTCGAGGGATCACGTTGGATGGTGCTGCCCGGCAGGTACGGCGAGCCGACTTCGAGGACTTTGACCTGATCCTCGCGATGGACGGCTCGAATCTCGCCGACCTGCGCCGCTTGGCGCCCGACGAGCAGGCGCGCAAGCGGGTGAGGATGCTGCGCGAGTTCGATGCGGCCAGCGCTGGGCTGGAGGATCTGGATGTGCCCGACCCTTACTACGGGGGGCCGAGTGGATTCGAGGACGTGCTCGACGTGGTGCGGGCCGCCTGTGTCGGCCTGCTCGACGAGTTACGCGGCCGGTTGGCGCAGTCGCCCGGCGGCGATGATGGGACCGCAGGTCCGCTGGAGCACGTTCGATCCCGCGACGCCGGGTTCGCGTGAGCCTTCCGCCCGGAGCAACGGACGCACGGCGAGTCGGTGGCGGGGACATCAACGAGGCCTGGCGCGTCACCCTCGAGGACGGTGGCATGGCGTTTGTAAAGACGCGGGCCGACGCTGGGCCGGGAGAGTACGCGGCCGAGGCTGCGGGTCTGCGCTGGCTGGCTGAGTCCGGTGCGCTGCGGACACCACACGTGCTGGAAGTCGGTGAGGATTACCTCGCGCTGGAGTGGATCGAGCCCGGTCACCTCGACATGGCGGGATCTGAAGAGCTCGGGCGCGGTCTGGCCCTCACCCATGCCGCGGGTGCCCCTGACTTCGGTGATCCCCAACTCGACGTCGCCCGTGCCGGCGTGCCGTCGCGCTTTGGCTCACTCAGACTGCTCAACGAGCCGACCGCCGACTGGCCCTCCTTCTACGCCGAGCGGCGCCTGCGACCGCTGACTGCCCTCGCCCGCGAGCGCGGCGCACTTTCGGATACGGGGGTCCGCGCGGTGGAGCGCGTGTGTGAGCGGATCGCTGAGCTCTGCGGTCCACCTGAGCCTCCGGCCAGGCTGCACGGAGATCTGTGGGGCGGCAACGTCATGGCCGACGCCGAGGGCCGCCCCTGGCTGATCGACCCCTCGGCCTATGGTGGGCACCGCGAGGTCGACCTGGCGATGCTGAGGCTCTTCGGCGCGCCGTCCGAGCGCGTGTTCGCCGCCTACGCCGAGGTTGACCCCTTGGCAGATGGGTGGGAGGACCGGGTCGCGCTGTGGCAGCTATTGCCCCTGCTGGTCCATGCTGTGCTCTTCGGTGGCTCCTACCCAGCCGCGGCTGAGCGAGTCGCGCGCCGCTACGCCGGCTGACGCGGCTCGTCGTTCGCCCGGAGGGGATGAACGCGGGCTGAGGAGTGGCTGTCCCGTTCGACGGTAGCGGTCGGAGTAGGGGGTGTGCGTTCTGACACCTTCAGCACGCGGCGCCGGCTGTACCTGCTCGCGCGGGTGGTGGTCGTGCGTCACTACCGCCGGCCGCTCACGCTCGCCGTCGTGGCTCACGCCCTGTCCAGCTCGCCCCGACAGCTGCAGCGCGCCTATGCGCAGTTTGGCGAGACCACCTTTCAGGAGGACCTGCTGGCGCGGCGGATGGCCGTCGCCGCTGAGCTGCTGATCGAGCAACGGGCGATCCCGGTACGCGACGTGGCGCGTTTGGTCGGCTACCGGCAGGCGCCCCATTTCGCCCAGGCGTTCCGCCGTCGCTACGGCCTCTCGCCGGCGTGCTTTCGCGAACAGGCGCCCAGGCGCGATCGGCACACAAAGAGCATTGACGTTGCTATCAAGAACTAGCACTGCGTATAACCATAATTACACGCAATCTAAAAAGATGATAGTGCCCCCACATCCGCTCCACGTGGGAAGTCCGGGGCGACGGTTTCGGCCCCGGGTAGGCATAGCCGCATCAGCGTGCCGCCCCCTGAGGCGCGCTCGGCGGTGACGCTGCCGCCGTGCTGTCTGACCACCTGGCGCACGATTGCCAGCCCCAGCCCCGAGCCGGGGCGCCCGCGCGCCTCGGCGCCACGGTAGAAGCGGTCGAACACATACGCCAAATCCTCCGCGGAGATCCCCGGGCCGTGGTCGCGCACGGTCAACTCCTCGCCAGAAAGCTCGATCTCGACAGGCTCGCCGGGGGGGCTGTACTTGACCGCGTTGTCCAGCAGGTTCGCCACGGCGCGCTCCAGCCGCGCGGGCACACCCGCGACGATCGTCGGCGCCAGCTCGAGCAGCAGGGGGGTGGCCGGCGAGTGCAGGCGCGTGCGTTCGGCGACCTCGCTGACCATCAGATCCAAGCGAAGGTCCTCGGTATCCGCGCTGGGTTCCTCGCCGCGGGCGAGGTCGATCAGGTCGTTCATCAGCAGGGTCAGCTCGCCGATCTGCTCAACCACGTCGGACAGCAGGCGCCGGCGCTCATCGGGGTCCATGTTCTCGGCCTGCTGAAGGATCTCGATGTTGGTGCGCAGGCTGGTCACCGGCGTGCGCAGCTCGTGCGAGGCGTCGGCCACCAGCTGGCGCTGCGCGTGGACGGACGCGTCGAGTGCGCTCATCGACTGCTCGAGCGCATCGAGCATGGCGTTGAAGCTCGTCGCCAGACGCCCGATCTCGTCAACACCTGCGGCCTCGATCCGCCCGCTGAGGTCCTGTGTGCGGGCGACGTGCTCGGTCGCCTGGGTGAGGCGCTTGAGCGGCAGCACCGCGGCGCCCGCGACCAGCCGTCCGAGTAGCGCCGCGAGCGCGATGCCGCCGATGTCGAGCAGCGCCAGGATCAGGCGCAGCCGGCCGAGCAGGCTGTCGACTTCGGTGAGCGGCTGGGCGAACTGGATGGCGTAGCCGCCGCCCAGCGACTCGGCGAGCACGCGCAGATGGGTGCCCTCGACGTAGGCGTCGCGGAAGAACGACTTACCGCCGTTCGCAGCCAGCTGGCGTGTGAGAGCGTCAACCGGGAGCGAGACTCCATGCGCCGAACGTTCGAGGATCGTCCCCTTGGCGTTGACCACCTGCTGGTAGCCGCGCACCTGATCGGGGCCCGGCGGCAGCCTGCCGAAGATATTGCCTGTGCGTGAGCCGCTCGCTTTCGCTGAGGTGTGGCTGTGGCTACTCGCTGCCGACCCTCCCGGCGGCGATCCCAACGCCTGCTCCGCCGCGAGCCGCAATCGCAGGCGGCGCCTGGCGGCGCCTGCCGTGTGGTTCTGGCCGTCGATGATCCGCAGCAGGCCGGCGGCCTCTCGCCCTCGGTGACGCAGCTGGGTGTCGACCTGGCTGTGCAACTGATCGGAGACCTCCAGGTAGATGAGCAGCGACGCGAGCACCACCGCGATCGCCACCGCGGCCGCCGCGACGAGCGCGATGCGCCTGCGGAAGCTCATGCCGACCCGCGCAGCACATAGCCGACGCCGCGGACCGTGTGCAGCAGGCGCGGCTCGGCCTCGGCCTCGGTCTTGCGGCGCAGGTAGCCCATGTAGACGCCCAGCGAGTTGGAGGTCGCACCGAAGTCATAGCCCCACACGTGCTCGAAGATCGCCGAGCGGGTCAGCACCTGGCGGGGGTGGCGCAGGAACATTTCCAGCAGCAGGAACTCGGTGCGCGTGAGCGCCAGCAACCGCTCGCTGCGCCACGCCTCGTGGGAGAGCCGGTCCAGGCGCAGATCCTCGAACGCCAGTGTCTGCTCCTGCTCGTCGTCCTCGGCCGCCCTTCGCAGCAGCGCGCGCACGCGCGCGAGCAGCTCGCGCAGCGCGAACGGCTTGACGAGGTAGTCATCGGCGCCCGCGTCGAGGCCGGCGACGCGATCATCGACCCCTTCGCGGGCGGTGAGCATCAGTACGGGGGTCTTGTCGCCGCCTTCGCGTAGGCGCCGGCAAACCTCCAGGCCATCGACGTGCGGCATCGACACGTCGAGGATCACGACCTCATAGGGCGTGGCGCTCAGGCGCTCCAGCGCCTCGCGCCCGTCCGTAGCCTGCGCGACCTCGTAGCGCTCCAGCGTAAGCGCCCGCGACAGCGCGGTCTGGACGGCGGGCTCGTCGTCTACGACCAGTACACGTGCTTGTTGCTCGGCCATATCGCTATTCACCTCGGGGCTGGTCACCCGCCGAGTGGCGGACAGCCCAGAAGATGCACCCCTGAGGCTAGCGTGATGGACTCGGCGGATGCGTGGCTAAGCAAAAACAAAGAGAATGCGAAGAATCGCTGAGGATCAGACCGATGAGACCGCCGCCGCGATGTCGGCGCAGGCGCGCACGTTGCGCAACAGCGTCATCAGCCTTGGTGTGTTCTTTGGACTCGTGGCAGCGCTGCTGCTGGCCGTGCCGGGCTTGCACTCGACGGCCGAGCGGATCACCGACGCGAATCTCTGGTGGGTGGCTGTCGGGATCAGCCTGGAGGTGCTCTCCTGCGCCGGCTATGTAGTGCTGTTCGGGCTGGTCTTCGAGATGCTCGGCAAACGCTTGATCTCCCGGCTGTCGCTGTCGGAGCTGGCTGTCAACTCGGTCGTCTCCGTGAGTGGTCTGGCTGGCTTGGCGCTGGGGGCCTGGGTGCTGCGCGGCAGGGGCATCTCGGTGGAGCGCATCGCCAAGCGATCGGTCCTGATCTTCGTGCTCACCAGCGCTGTGAACGTCGGAGCGGTGGTCGTGATCGGCGTCCCCATGTGGCTGGGTCTGCTCCCCGGCTCGCGCAACCCATTGCTCACGCTGCTGCCGGCAGCGGCGGCACTGGCGAGCATCCTCGGCACGCTCGCGCTCGCGACGTGGGCCCGCCGGGCGGCGTTGCGCAGGCCGCTCGAGCACGGACGCTGGGCGGTCACGCTCGTGGCCCTGAGCGGCGGCGTGGAAGACGCGGTGCGGCTGATCCGCGAGCACGACTGGCGGGTGCTGGGCGCGGTCGCATACTGGCTGTTCGACAACCTCACGCTGTACGCGTGCCTGGCCGCCTTCGGCCGCGCTCCCGCCTTCTGGGTGGTGGCGATGGCCTATCTGGTGGGGATGCTCGCCAACTCGCTGCCGATCCCTGGGGGCTTCGGCGCGGTCGACGGGGGACTGGTGGGCATGCTCGTCCTATTCGGCACCCGTCCGGCCTCCGTCGCGGTGGCCGCGGTGATCGTGTACAGGGCGATCTCGCTATGGATCCCCGCGGTGATCGGCTCGCTGGCGTTCCTCAGCCTGCGTCGCGAGATCGGCAAGCCGCTCGAGTCCGGAGCGCTGGGCGCCGCGGGGCCCTGTTAAAGGCGGGGAGGGCGACGACTCTTGATCGGCTTGGCCCGGCAGGTGTGGTAGGTCCGGGTGCCCGTGAGCTTGGTGTGAGCGACCGTCGTGGCCACGATGCGGATCGTGAATGTCCCGTATGGCAGTTGGGTTAGCACCACTTGGTCTGTCAGGCCCTTCTTGTTGAGCGAGCGCTCGCGCTTCTTGCCCAGGAACACCTCGGCCGAGACGACCTTCGGATAGCCGGGCGGCTGTTGGATGTGGATCTTGAACGAGCGCTTGCTGTAGCAGGCCTTGGCCGAGGGGAGTCCGAATGCAGTCGCGAGTTTTTCTTCGAGCTGGGCAGGTGTCGGTCCGAGCGGGACCAGATCCGCGGTCGCTTTGCCGGTCGTGGTGGAGCTCCCGGTGGAGGACCCAGCTCCCGTGTTCGTCGACCCATTGTTGGGGTTGTTGGGGTTGGGAGTCGGTCCGGGGTTTGGTTCAGGTTCGCCACCCGATTCTGGTTTTCTTGCGTACACCCACACGGCCCCCTTGGCAGCGTAGGCGGGAGCCCCCACGAGGGCGGTCAGGCCGTCGCCGGACAGCGATACCGCCCAGCCCTCCTCGGGGGGTTCGGTCGCGCCTTTGCCTTCCAGTTTCTCCGGTTCGACCCATTCCGAGCCCGAGCGCACGAACGCCCACGCCGCGCCGAAGGAGCCATTGTCGCTGGGGCCCCCGATCAGAGCGGTGTTGCCGTCTTCGGACAGGGACACGGCGTCGCCGAACAGTGGTCCGGAGCTTATGTCGGTGCCTTTCAAAGGTTCGCCCTGCTGGCTCCAGGTCGAGCCGCTGCTGGTGTAGACCCACGCCGCGCCATTGAAGTGTTCGTGTCCGGGCCCGCCCACGAGCGCGGTGCTGCCGTCGCCCGACAGCGCGACCCCCTGACCCTGCGCCGTTTCTTCTTCGGCGCCGCTCCCGGACGGCAGCTCCGCCTGTTCTTTCCACGCACCGCCGGACTGGACGAAGACCCACGCCGCCCCCTGTTCCTTCTTTTTCGCGACGCCTTCGTCTTTCGGGCCGCCGATCAGCGCCGTGTTGCCGTCGCCGGACAGCGCCACGCTGTGACCCTCGAGCGGGATTTCGGTCCCGTGTTTGCCGATCAGGATCTTGCCCTGCTGTTCCCATTTCGTGCCGAGCGTGAACACGAACGCGCCGCCGATGCCGGTTTCGTTGTCTTCGGCCCCGATCAGCGCGGTTTTGCCGTCGGCCGAGAGCGCGACGGCTGTGCCCTGGCGCGCTTTTTCGGTGCTGTGTTCGCCGGCGCCGACCAGTTTCTGCTGTTCGGACCAGGTCGTGCCCGAGCGCGTGAACACGTAGGTTGCGCCGAAGTACGTTTCGCTCGTGCCTTCGCCTGCGTACTCGGGTGCCCCGATCAGCGCCGTGTTGCCGTCGGCGGAGAGCGCGACGCCGGCGCCCACCTGGGCGTCTTCACGCAGTTCTTTCGGGACGATTTTCTGCTGCAGCGACCAGGTCGAGCCGGTGCGCACGTACACGAACACGGCGCCGCCGCCTTTGGCGCTCAACCCATAGAGCGGCGCCCCCACGAGGGCCGTGTTCCCGTCGGCCGACAGCGCGACGCTGGATCCCTGTTCGGCGAATTCGGGCAGTTCTCCGCTCGACAGCGGCCCCGCCTGTTCTGAGAACGGGTTTTCGGACAGCGACATGGCGGCGGCCGGCCCGGCGGCGACGCCTAGGATGAGCAAGCAAGAAAGCGCGACGATGGCGCAGCTCAGAGCATGCAAACGGCTCACGGCGCTGATCGTAGCGCCAGATGGCCGGTTTCGTGATCGTGCCGTGGATCGGCAGGCTCAGGTCGTGCCCGACAGGCGCTTCGCTTCTGCTTCGGCCGCTGCCGCGCGCTGGCAGACACGTCCCGGCAGGCTCGCCATTACCTGGCTCAGTTCTGGGCTCACCGGGCCGGACAGCCCCGGGCAGAAGACCGGAGGCGGGAGCTTCCCCGAGGCCGAGCCGGGCGCGTTGAGCGGGCGCAACTCCAGCGCGGCGCGGTGCGCATGGGCGAAGGTGTCGGAGAAGATGTCGATCGCCGTGCGGCCGCTGTAGAGCTCGATCGAGCGCCCTTCGTCGTACACGACTGCCGGGACCCCGCGGATCAGCGCGTTGCTCTGCGGGCCGAGCGTCGCGTTGGAGTGCAGGCCGTAGATCACGGTCGTGACCTGCAGCGGCAGCAGGCAGTTGCCGCCGCCGAAGATGCCCTTGCGGTGGACGCAGTCGCCGTAGTAGACGCTGTCGCCGACGCTGCTGTTGTAGCCCTGCTGGCCGTCCGCCGCTGCGAGTGGCTGACCGGCGAAGGTCGGCCCCGTCCAGTAGATGCGGAAGTAGGGGAACGTCTCCGCTTCGGCGAGGGTCCCCGCGGCGAGCGGCTGTGGGCCGGTCGTCGCGCAACCGCCGGCCGCGAGCGCGGCGCCGAGCGTCGCGAACGCCAGGATCGCGCGCAGCGCCGTTCGCGCCGCCGCGCGTGTGCTCGTCATGATCTCCACGTGCCGATTATCGAGTGTCTGCGATCAAGAGCTACTCCCGGGGCGCCCGTGGGTTCCTACGCGTACACAGCCGTCGCGTCCGCGGCGGGTCGGCCGGGGTCCGGGGCGGTAGCTCCCCGGACGCCGGCCGTTTTTGTGAGGCGGCTCCCCGCGTGGGGGCTCGCCGCCGCACTGGTGCTCCTCTGGCTGCTCGTCGATCCGCGCACCCCGGATCTCGCGGCGCAGGTCTACCGCGTCGGCCTGTTCGAACACGTCGGGTTCGCCCCCTGGGACGAGCACTGGTACGCGGGTCACGCGCTGCCCGGTTACAGCCTGCTGTTCCCGCCGCTCGCCGCGCTGCTCGGCCTGCGTGTCGTTGCGGCCCTGTCGGTGCTGGTCTCGGCGACGCTGTTCGAGCGGCTCCTCCTCGGCGTGTACGGCCCCGGCGCACGCTGGGGCGCGGCCTGGTTCGCGATCGCGGCCATCGGGGACATCTGGCTCGGGCGGCTGACGTTCGCGCTGGGCGTCACCTTTGCCGTCGCCGCCGTTCTCGCACTTGTACGCGGGCGTCCCCGCTGGGCCGGTCTGCTGGCTGCGCTGTGCGCGGCCGCCAGTCCTGTCGCGGGCGTCCTGCTGGGGCTCGCGGCGCTCACCGACGTGCTCGCGAGGCGCTCGCCCCGCGCGCTGCTGGTGCTGGCGCTACCGGCGGCAGTGGTCGTCGTGCCGCTCGCGCTGCTGTTCGGAGACGGCGGCTTCGAGCCGTTCCCGATCAGGTCGTTCGCGGCGAGTGCACTCGTCACGCTCCTGTTTCTCTGGGCGCTCCCGCCGGGACAGCGCCTGCTGCGGGTCGGAGGGGTCGTCTATTTGCTGGCCTGTGCGCTTGCGCTCGTGGTGCATACGCCGTTGGGCAGCAACATCGAGCGCTACGCCGTGCTGCTGGCCGGGCCTCTGCTGCTCTGTGCTCGCGCCGCTGGCCCGAATCTGCAGGGCTCGGCGGTGCGAGCCGGTCTCGAATGGGTGCTCGGTCCCGGTGCCGTTGATCGCGCTCCTTGGCATCGCCGTCTTCGTGATGTGGGGTCCCGTGCGCGAGACGGTGGCGGTGGCGGGGAACGAATCGACGCGCGCCTCCTACTACGCGCCTGTCCTACGATTCCTGGCAAATCACGGCGGCGCGCTCGATCGAGTCGAGGTGCCGCTGACGCGCTCGCACTGGGAGGCCGCGCTGATGGCGCCGACGGTCTCGCTCGCGCGCGGCTGGGAGAAGCAGCTGGATGAGCGCTATGACTCGGTGCTGCTGTCGGGTTCGCTGACCGCCGCGTCCTACCGGCGCTGGCTGGACGATCAGGCGGTCAGCTACGTCGCCCTCCCGGACACCCCGCTTGATCCCTCGAGCGCGCGCGAGGGGACGCTGATCAAAGGCGGCCTTCCGTATCTGCGCCTGGTATTTACGAGCAAGCACTGGCGGATCTATCAGGTGCTCGACCCGACGCCGCTGCTGGCCGGTCCCGGCGTCCTGACATCGCTTTCGAGCGATTCCTTTGCGCTGCGCGCCAGTGTTGGGGGGAGGTTCCTCGTGCGCATCCACTACACGCGTTACTGGAGGATCATCGCCGGCAGCGGCTGCGTCGCGCAAGCACCAGGGGGCTGGACTTACGTGACCGTAGGCGCCCTCGGGGAGGTGCGCGTCGCGGCGCGCTTCTCACTCAGCCGAGCTCTGGGGCTGGGCGGCTCCTGTCCTGCTTTGCGGGCCGTGCGTCCGGGCTCTTCGCCCGTGGCGCCCGCACGAGCGCGGGTCTCCGACTACCGCTGGCTGGTGCCCACCACGGGCGCCCCGCCGTCGATCGCACAGGAGAACCGGGCTCGGGGAACCCGCGCCTGGCGTCTGCCCGGGCCGCCGAGCCTTGAGGGAGGCGCGGCGCGCGGTCCGGTCGCGGGCTATGTGGCGGCGCAGGCGATTGCCGCAGGGCAGACGCAGCGGGTCTACGTGAGCGCCCCTGGCTCCCGTACGGTGCGGTTGCGGGTCTATCGCATGGGCTGGTATGGGGGGACGGGCGGTCGGCTCGTGCTGCAGAGCTCATCGCTGCCCGTGGTGCGTCAGCCACGCTGTACGCACCGCTTCTCAACGGGTTTGACCGAGTGCGATTGGCACGCAACACTGTCGTTTCGGATCCCCGAAGCGCTGCCCAGCGGGGTGTACATCGTCAAGCTGCTCGCCGCCCGCGGCGCGCAGAGCGACTGCCTGTTCGTCGTGCGCTCCGTGCGTCCGGCGCCGCTGCTCGTGGAGATCCCGACGGCTTCGTATGAGGCGTACAACGCCTGGGGCGGCGACAGCCTTTACCCGGGCGGCGCGAAGCTCGTCGGCGTCACGCACACCAATCAGGGGGTTGAAGTCTCCTACGACCGTCCCTATGCAAGCCAGACGGGGGCCGGGCAGTTCTTCATCCGCGAGGTCGCGATGGTGCGCTTCCTGGAGCACTATGGCTACCCGATGGCGTACACGACGATCGAGTCGATCGACGGCGATCCCGGCCAGGTATTGGGACCCACCCACCCGCAGGCGCTGATGGACGTCGGGCACTCCGAGTACTGGTCCCAGCGCGACGAGCAGACCTTCGCGCGAGCCCGCGACCGCGGCGAGAGCCTGATCTTCATCAGCTCCGACACGATGGCTTGGCGCGTGCGCTTCGCGCCCGCTACCAGCGCCTCCAGCCAGGCGGGCGAACCAGACCACGTGATCGTCGCCTACAAGGAGTCCGTGGCCAAGGACCCCGATCGATCGGACCCGACCGGACTCTTCCCGCTGGGTGGGGCGAATCTGGTGGGAAGCGCATACGACGGCTGTATCACTCCGCGGGTGGCCCAGCCCGGCCCACCGGTGTATCGCTACTACGCATGGCGTCCCGCTCCGAGCCTACGGCCGGCGTGGCTGTTCGCTCACAGCGGGGTCACCGCCGCGACGAGCATCCCCGGCATCGTCGGCTACGAGCTCGATGAGCTCGCGCCCGGCACCCCACCCGGCACGAAAACGCTCGGCGGCGGGAGCGTTCCCTGCCTGAGCGAGGATGAGCCCTCCCCGATTCGCGGCGAGAGCGCCGACACCACTCTCTACACAGCCCGCTCGGGCGCGCTCGTGTTCGCGACCGGCACGCTCGGCTGGGAGTACGCGCTCTCGCCTGTGCCCCAAGCCTCGCCCGACGCCCCGGGTAAGCCAGACCCGCGCGTGGTCGCGATGACCCGCAACCTGCTCGCGCGCGTGCTGGGGTGATTCTCAACCTGTCCGCGTGAGCGGCGCGAGCGCGTACAAACCGGTGTAGCCGGTGAGGTAGATGATGGTGCCGTCGCTGATCACCGGGTCGAACGCGCCGGTGTGCTTTTCGAAGAGCATGCGGCCCGTGGAGATGCCGAGGCCGTAAGTGCGGTGCTCGCCGAGATCGGCAAAGTAGACGACGTTGCCGATGATCGTCGCCGAACCCGAGATCTTTCCGCCCGCGTGATACTCCCAATCGATGCTGCCCGAGCGGGCGTTCAGCGCATAGAAGGTTCCGTCGTAGGAGCCCAGGTAGATCGTAGGGCCGAGGCCGGGTGCGTTGGTGACCGCGGGCGAGGCGTACACATAGGCGCCGGTCTGCACGGCCCAGTCGAGCTTGCCGGTGGAGGCGTCATAGGCGTAGACGCGCCCGTCGGTGTTGCCGAGGAACACGCGCCCGTAGACGACGGCAGCGGTGGAGTAGAAGGTGCCACTGCCAAGCAGCGCACCTTCGGAGCTGCTGATCCAGAGTCGTTGGCCGGTCGGCTCGGAGATCGCCTGGACGTGGCCGGAGTAGTCTCCGAAGTAGAGGACCCCGCCGGAGAGGCTTGGGCTGGCCTTTACGGCGCCGTCCGCGTGGTAGGTCCAGGCGAGGTGGCCGTTGCTGGCGTCGAGCGCATAGACGGTCCCGTCCTGGGAGCCAAAGAACACACGGCCGTGGTCTATCAGGGGGGAGGACTCGCTGGGGCTCGGAAGCGAGCGAAACCAGCGGATCGCACCGGTGGCGGAGTTGAGTGCGACCACGCGTCCCGGGTGGGCGGGGTGCCCACTGTTGAGGATGGTGACGTAGACGGTGTTGGAAGTGACGGCGGGTGTGGAAGCGGATAGCTGGCCGAGCGACCTCGTCCAGAAGGTGTGGCCGGTGTGCTTGTCGAGCGCGCTCAGCACCCCGTCGTCGGCCAGCTGGAAGATGTGATCGCCGTAGATCACCGGCGGGAACTCGAGCAACGCGTGGCTGTTGCGAACCCACAGGCGCTTGAATGGGGGACGCACGCGAGGGGAGGCAGGAAAGAAGCGCGTGTGGTTCTTGGTGTAACCGTACAGCGGCCAGGAGAAGCGTTCGGGCCCCTTGGTGGGCAGCGTGGGCGTCGGCTGGGGTACGAAGCGCGCGTGGGGGTGGTAGATGCTGCCGGTGCGGTGACGCTCGTACAGATAGGTGCCGAGCGCGACGGCGAGCAGCAGCATGAGCAGTGTCGCGGAGCCGAGGCGGACTCGCTTGGAGCGGAGGGAGGGGTGTCCGATGCGCTCAGACCCTAGAGGGATGCGCTGAGAAACGGCGCGATGGGAGGGACGAACGGCCATATGATCGCGTGCGCGATGAGTGGCGCCGCCGAAGAATCAAAGGTCTTCGCGCCCGGGATGCTGAGCGGCAAGGTGGCGCTCGTGACCGGCGGGGGAACGGGGCTTGGCAAGGCAACCGCTCTGGAGCTGGTGCGCTGCGGCGCGAGCGCCGTCATCGCCGGGCGACGTGGGGAGGTGCTGGAAGGCGCGGCGGCGGAGATCCGCGCGACCGTCGGCGTCGGTCTGGGCGGGGCTGACGGTGCAGGTGGGGCCGGGAGCGCGGGGCGGGTGGACTGGATCGCGGGGGATGTGCGCGAGCGAAGCGACGCGGAGAGGCTCGTGCGGACCGTGCTCGAGCGGCAGGGGCAGATGGATCTGCTGGTGAACAACGCGGGTGGCCAATACTTCACGCCGGCGGAGGGCATCGCGGCGAAGGGTTGGCGGGCGGTATGGCGGTTGAACGTGGAGGGCATGCTGAACATGGCCGAGGCGGCGTTCGCGCTGGCGATGGGACCGGCGGGCGGCGCGACCCAGGCGGGTGCACGGGGCTCTGCGGGAGGGGGGACGATCGTGAACGTGACGCTGTCTCCTCATCACGGGATGCCGGGCATGGCTCATTCGGGCGCGGCAAGAGCCACCGTCGAGGCGCTCACGCGCGAACTGGCCCTACGGTGGAGTGACGCTGGCATCACCGTCGCGGCGGTGGCGCCGGGTCCCTTCGACACGGAGGTGATGGAGAAGTACCCACAGACCGTTCGCGCCGGCATGGCGCGCATCGTTCCGCTACAGCGAATGGGCAGCGTCGCCGAGCACGCGTGGCTTGTGGCCCTGCTCGCCTCTCCGCTCGGGCACGCGTTCAACGGCTCTACGGTCACACTGGACGGAGCGCGCGATAACTGGGCCGGGCCGTGGCCACCTCCTGGGCTGACCGACGACTCAGGGGATGTGCCGACCGAGGAGCGGAAAGGGTCGCGACCGTCTGGGTAGCGGACGGCTCTGACGAAAGACGCCGGTAACATGGGCTAGCGGCTTGCGGGCGAGGTGTTGTGGTTGCACAGGAGCCTTCCAAGCTTCTAGGGCGGGTTCGATTCCCGTCGCCCGCTCTGAGAGCTCCCCCACGGGGTAGGCTCTGGATATTGGCCACGGGGAGTGGCGCAGTCTGGTAGCGCACCCGGCTGGGGGCCGGGCGGTCGCAGGTTCAAATCCTGTCTCCCCGATACAGCAAAACACCTGGAAAACGGAACTTTCTGTCTCAGGCGCAAACCTCGAAAAATGCCCCACGGGGAACAAAGAGGGAACAACCTTTTTGGATGAAGCCTAGCTCCAGATCGAGCATCAGATTAAGTTGATGTCTGCATCAATATAGCGCTCAACGATGTTTCCATGCCGTGCGAGCCCAGAAAGTATGTATATATCTGCATGTAATCATTGATAAACGCTATATTGAGGTATATGTCGACCATACAAGATATCTCGATTCAGGATCTACCGGACCTGCTGATCTCTCGGGGGCGCTACAGCGCCTCCCTGGGGGAGATTCGGTCGCTTACCGGCCTGAGCGATGCCGCCATCGCCAGTGGCTTGCATCGTCTGCGCAGGCAGCGGCGGGTCTTCTCTCCAACGCGCGGGCTGTACGTCGTGATCCCGCCGGAGTTTCGCTCCTGGGGCGTGGTCCCTGCGGACTGGTTCATCGATGACTTGATGGGCCATCTCGGACGCTGCTACTACGTCGCGCTGCTCTCAGCCGCTGCGTATCACGGGGCCTCCCATCAGGCACCGCAGGTCTTCCAGGTGATGGCCGACGGGCGCGTGCTCGACCGGGCGATCGAGCGGGTGCGCCTGCGCTTCTACACCAGCGAGCACACCGCGGATACGCCGATCGAGAAGGTCGTCGTGCACACCGGCTACATGCGCGTCTCATCGCGAGAGGCAACCGTCGTCGACCTCGTGCGCGAGCCACGCGCGAGCGGGGGCATCAGCAACGTCGCGACCATCCTCATCGAGATCGGAGAGCTCGACGGCTCGGCGCTTGCCACCCTCGCGGCGTGCCACGGCCGCACGCTCGCACGCCGCACCGGATGGATGGTCGAGCACTACGGCTCCTGTGAGGACCTCGGGCCGCTGCGCCTGGCCGCCAGGCTGGACGTGGGGGAGCCCGCGCTGCTGAGTCCCTCGGGGCCGCGGCGAGGACACGCAGATAGGACCTGGGGGGTGCGTATGAACCTCGCAGTGGAGCCCGACCTTTGATCGCCTAGACAGACTCTCGGGCCCCCGGTCTCGGCGAGATCGAAGATGGCTGTTGGCGCCTGGCGGGTGCGAACGAACCTGCCTAGGAACTACAGCGTCCCCGATAGCCTCAACGCGAGTGCTGCTCACGATCACGACAACACATCGGCCGGCAACCGATCTCGGCTTCCTGCTGCACAAGCACCCGGACCGTCTGCAGACGTTCTCTGTGCGGTTCGGCGAGGCACACGTCTTCTACCCGGAGGCGAGCGAGGAGCGTTGCACGGCGGCACTACTGCTTGACATCGATCCGGTTGGGCTCGTCCGGCGTGGTCGGGGTGCGAGCAGCTTCGCGCTCGCCGAGTATGTGAATGATCGACCGTACGTCGCCTCGTCCTTGCTCTCGGTTGCGCTCGTGAGCGTCTTCAAGAGCGCGATGGCTGGTGCCTGCAAGGAACGCGAGGAGCTCGCGGCGGCAGCCATCCCTCTGGAGGCCGCACTGCCCGCGGTCCCGGCCCGAGGCGGCGAGTCGCTCGTGCGCAGGCTGTTCGAGCCCCTCGGGTACACGGTGGAGGTCACCGCGATCGCGCTTGACTCCCAATTTCCTGATTGGGGAGGCAGTCGTCACGTGGGTCTGCGCCTCGCCGGAGAGCTGCGCTTGGCCGACCTGCTCAACCACCTTTACGTGCTGCTTCCTGTGCTCGACGACGACAAGCACTACTGGGTCGACGAGGCTGAGATCGAGAAGCTCATGCGGCGGGGTGAGGGATGGCTTGCCGCCCATCCGGAGCGCGACCTGATCGTTCGGCGCTATCTCAAGAAGCAGGCCCGCCTGTACTTTCCGGCGCTCGCGCAGCTCGACGAGTCCGCCCCGCCCGCGGAGGATCCGGAGGAGCCTGGTCGCGAGGACCAGCTCGAGGAGCGCGTGTCGCTGCGCGACCAGCGCCTCGGCACGGTGCAAGCGGTGCTCAAGGCGTCTGGCGCCAAGCGCGTTCTGGACCTCGGGTGCGGTCCGGGTGCGCTCCTGACTCACCTGATCCGGGACGACTATGAGCTGGTTGTCGGCGTTGACGTGAGCGTTCGATCATTGGAACAGGCCGCGCGGCGGTTGAAGCTCGACGACATGCATGACGCGCAGCGACAGCGCATCGATCTGCTCCACAGCCCGTTGACCTACCGGGACAAGCGCCTCGTCGGGTTCGACGCGGCGGCGCTCGTCGAGGTCATCGAGCACTTGGACCCGCCACGCCTAGCGGCCTTCGAGCAAAACATATTTGGGTCCGCAAGGCCAGGGACCGTCGTCGTCACAACTCCAAACGCGGAGTACAACGTGCGCTGGGAAACCTTGCCCGCGGGCCAGTTCCGGCATCCCGACCATCGCTTCGAGTGGACACGCTCTGAGTTTGCCGCGTGGGCGCAGGCCGTCGCCGACTGCCACGGCTATGAGGTGCGCTTTCTGCCCGTAGGACCAGTTGACGCCGAGGTCGGATCGCCGACGCAGATGGCGGTGTTCAGCCGATGAGAATCGACCTGCCCGATCCAAGCCTCGTTGTGCTCATCGGCGCCTCGGGGTCGGGCAAGAGCACGTTTGCGCGCGAGCACTTCAAGGCGACCGAGGTGATCTCCTCGGATTTCTGTCGAGGCTTGGTGTCAGACGACGAGAACGACCAGGCCGCAACGGCGGACGCATTTGGGTTGCTCCATTTCATCGCTGGACGACGCCTGGCGCAACCACGCTTCACCGTCGTCGATGCGACGAATGTTCAGCGCGAGTCACGCAAGCCTCTCATCGAGCTGGCCAAGCAACACGACCTCTTCCCGGTGGCCATTGTGCTCGACATACCCGAGTCGATCTGCAGGGAACGTAACCGCTCACGATCTGATCGGGACTTCGCAGCTCATGTGGTGCGCCGGCAGCGCTCCCAGCTGCACAGGTCGATTAAAGGCGCTGAAGCGCGAGGGTTTTCGACGAGTGTGGGTTCTGCGCTCTCCAGAGGAGGTGGCGAGTACTGAGGTACATCGCGCTCCGCTGTGGACCGACCGGCGGTCCGAGCACGGGCCGTTCGACATCATCGGCGACGTTCACGGCTGCTACGACGAGCTGGCGGCTTTGCTGCGCGAGCTGGGCTACGACATTGCCGCCGAGGACGGCGTCAGCATCACTCCCCCTGGTGGGCGTCGCGCGGTGTTCGTCGGCGACTATGGCGACCGTGGCCCCAACACGCCAAGCGTGCTCAGGCTGGTCATGGCCATGGCTGACGCCGGCACGGCGATCTGTCTACCCGGGAACCACGACATCAAGCTCGTGCGCAAGCTCAAGGGTCGGGACGTCCAGATCACTCACGGGCTGGGAGAGACCCTTGAACAGCTCCAGGCGTCGCCCGAAGAGTTTCGCGAGCAAGCGCTCGACTTCCTCGATCAACTGATAAGTCACGTCGTGCTCGATGACGGAAAGCTCGTGGTGGCGCACGCTGGAATGAAGGAGTCCTATCAGGGACGATCGTCCGGGCGGGTTCGCGACTTCGCGCTCTTTGGCGAAACGACGGGAGAGACGGACGAGTTCGGTTTGCCCGTCCGCGGGCAATGGGCGGGGGACTACCGCGGCAATGCAGCTGTTGTCTATGGGCACACCCCGGTCATCGAGGCCGAATGGCTCAACAACACGATCAACATCGATACCGGCTGCGTCTTCGGCGGCAAGCTGACAGCGCTGCGCTGGCCCGAGCGCGAGCTCGTCTCGGTGCCGGCGAGCCGCATGTACTACGAACCAGCGAAGCCGTTTCTCGCGCCCGAGGACGCGGCGCCGGCGATCAATCAAGATCGTCCCGCGCTGCTGCTCGATGTCGACGATGTGGCAGGCAAGCGCATCATTCAGACGCGGCTGACGCGTAGCGTCACGATTCGGGAGGAGAACGCCGCCGCCGCGCTGGAGGTGATGAGCCGCTTCGCGATAGACCCCCGCTGGCTGGTCTATCTACCGCCGACGATGGCGCCGACCGCCACTTCCAATCGGCCGGCCCTCCTGGAGCATCCTGAGGACGCCTTTGCCGAATACAGGTCCGCTGGGGTGCCGCACGTGATCTGCGAGGAGAAGCACATGGGATCACGCGCGATCGTTGTCGTCTGCCGTGATGCCGACATCGCCCGTGAGCGCTTCGGCATCGAAAGCGGCGAGATGGGCGCTATCTACACGCGGACCGGACGTCCATTCCTCGACGGCCACGCCGATACGGAAGCTGCGCTCAGTCACGTGCGCGACGCCGTCGAGGCCGCCGACCTGTGGAAGGATCTCGATACCGGCTGGCTTGTGCTCGATTGCGAGCTGATGCCGTGGTCGGCGAAGGCGATGGAGCTGATCCGGCGCCAATATGCAGCCGTTGGCGCCGCCGCCCACGCTGGGCTCGCCGGCACCATCGCGACGCTCGAAACCAGCAGAGACACGAGGCCTGGAGGTAGGAAAGCTGCTCGACCATCAGCGCCACAGAATCGAGCACATCGATCGCTACGTAGATGCATACCGGCGTTACGTATGGCCAGTGAGCGGGGTCGCAGATCTTCGCCTGGCTCCATTTCACATCCTTGCTGCTGAGACGGGTGTCTTTGTCGACCACGATCACGCCTGGCATCTCGCGCTTTGTGACCGCTTGGTGGATGCCGGCAATGGTTGGCTCCAGCGGACCGGCCGTCTGGCTGTCGACGTCACCGATGCCGAGGACGAGGCCCGGGGTGTCGTCTGGTGGGAGGAGCTAACCGCCGGCGGAGGCGAGGGGATGGTCGTCAAGCCGATGAGCTTCGTTGCGCGCGGACGCAAGGGCATCGTTCAGCCGGGCATCAAGTGCCGCGGGCGCGAGTACCTTCGCATCATCTATGGCCCCGAGTACACGGACCCGAGCCAGATCGAGCGGCTGCGCTCCCGCAGCCTTGGTCGCAAGCGCTCGCTTGCCGTCCGGGAGTTCGGTCTGGGCATCGAGGCACTCGAGCGATTCGTACGCCGGGAGCCCCTCTACCGCGTTCACGAATGCGTCTTCGGTGTTCTCGCGATGGAGAGCGAGCCGGTGGACCCGCGACTGTGACTCTCGCGCGCTGAAGTCGAAGCACTTCCGCATGCTGGCGTTCAAGCCCTGCAACAGCGTTCTCGTCGCATCCGACTTCCTCGATGATCTCGAGGAAGTCTCGCCGAAGTCGGTGACGTCGGCGTCCGGCACGACCGCTGACGTGAGCAGCTGCAAATACGCCTCAACCGAAAAGGAACTATCAGTCTCTCACGTAGCTGAATTCACAGAAGGCGGCATCGGCGTCGAATGCCTCGCCAACGGCATCAAGATCGCGGGACAGGGCGCCAGTGCTCCCCCGGGAGGGTGCTATCGCATCGACAACGCGTCGGTTCTCTTTTGCATACGGGCGGGCGGTGGAAAAGCTCGCGTCGAAGCTGCAGAAGGGCGCGAAGGCCCGCACATGGCCTGCGAACTTCGGAAGGCACGTTCTGAGCGGAGTGGGCAACAGGGCGGAATTCGGCTATGACTCAGCTACGGGTGATGGTTATGGATACCTCCAGGTCGACAACGCGACCCTTCTCCTCGAAACCTCCGAAGGGGCCAACCCGTCTCTGATTAACCTCTTGAGGGACGCCGCCGCGTCGCTCTGAAGGGCAGGTCACAGAGATCGCCGAACAGCGATTCCGGTTCACATCACCCAAACCGCGGTGCCGCTTGATCTACAACAAAACGCCCTAGCGTACGCGACGTCCTGTCCGGCATACAATTTGACTGTGCAGCCCCGGAGCGAGATGTTGATAGGAAGAATCGGAGAGGCCTTCCTTTGCCTCTATGAAGCGATTCTCGAGCGAGAGGAATAGGCGTGTCTGGCGATGGGCAGGGCGTGTCGCGGGACGCCGAGCTTCCGCTGATCGGTCGTTTTCTTCCCGCGCCGGTCGCGGCGAAGGTTCCGGAGGTCATCCTCCTCTTCTGGGTGGTGAAGATCCTGACGACGGCTGGCGGGGAGGCCACGTCGGATTACCTGAAGACGTACGGCAACTTCGGGGGTGGCGGGATCGAGGTGCTCGTGATCGTCGTGGGCTTGGCGCTGCAGTTCGGCACCCGCCGCTACCGGGCGTTTGCTTACTGGTCCCTCGCTTTTGCGATCGCGATTACGGGGACCGGCGTCTCGGATTTCCTGCATCTCGATGTCCATATTCCCTACGCGGGGACGACGCTGCTGTGGGCGGTGGTTCTGGCCGCGATCTTCTGGCTTTGGCAGCGCAACGAGGGCACGCTGTCGATCCACAGCATCTCCACGCAGCGACGTGAGGCCTACTACTGGGCGACGGTGTTCGCGACCTTTGCCCTCGGGACCGCGCTCGGAGACTTCACCGCGACCTCGCTAAACCTCGGCTACCTGGACTCGGGCATCCTCTTTGTGGTCGTCATCCTGATCCCCGCTCTGGCGCGCTGGCAGTTTGGCCTGAACGGCATCGCCGCGTTTTGGATGTCCTACATCGTCACGCGTCCGCTGGGCGCGTCCTTCGCGGACTACATCTCAAAGCCGAAAAACCTCAGCGGGATCAACTTCGGCGACGGGCCCACAGCGATCGTGTTCGCCATCGCCGTCTTCGTCCTCGTCTCCTACCTCGCGCTCACCCGTCCGGACATCCAAGGGTCCCCCCTACCCGAGCTGAGATCGGAGACGTAGCTCCCGATGGGGCAAATGTGCCGGCCTACGGGTGCCGCGCAGTGCGCGCATTCCAGGTTCGTTCGGTCTGCCGCATCAGGGCGGGGTAGACGATCCAATACCGGAACGGCTTGATCAGCTCCATGTATCCCTTCCCGAACAGGCCGCGTGGCTTGACATAGACGGCCATCTGTCCTTGGTAGCGGCCGTCGCCCTGATCGACCCAGGCCAGGTGCATCACGGCGTGCACGGTCTTGTTCGAGATCTCCGCCGCAAACTCGACATCGGTGCGGTAGAGGGATGTGAAGGGCAGGGAATCGAAATGTAGATCCGCTGCTGTGCCCAGTAAATCCTCTGGCAGCCGGCCGGTCAGTGAGGTTTCGCTCTTACCCGGGATCGGCAGCTTGCCCGCTCCACCATCCCGGTCGCTGTCGAGGGGGGCTGCGATCCTGCCGAGGTCAAGCCAGCTGCCGAGGCGATCGCGGACACCCCACAGGACGCGCGTCGGGAGGGATTCCGCGTTGGCCATATCAGAGGAAACCATTAGCTCGAGCAACGTTTGGAAGTCCTCGGCGCCACCGTGCACGGGGAGCGCCCAGGCGTCCTCCAGCGTGAAGTCCGGCACGATCGCGCGGATTCGCCAGGGGCCAGATTCGTGCTCGCTGTTCGGGATCCTCATGTCAGTCTCCTTGGGGGTGGGGGAGGGGGACCGAGAACAGCTCGGCCTTCATCGCCTCGGCCAGCGCGAGCGCCCCCGACAGCGGCCTGACCATCACGCACATGTCATCGATCAACCCGTCGGAACCCGTGTGCAGGAAGTCGCACCCGTCGAGCTTGCGCTCACCGACGCGTGCGCTGAAAACCAGGGCGTGGTCGCTGGCACCCTCCGCGCCGATCTCGCACTCGTAGCGGAAGTCCTCGAATACGCGTGAGACTGCCCGTAGGAGCGGCGCGACGGCTTCGCGTCCGTGGTAGGGCTTGAACACCACTGGGCTGCGGAACACGACGTCCTCTGCCAGCAGCGCGATCGCGGCCTCGATGTCTTGCGCCTCAACGGCGCCACGAAAAGGATGCATGGGGCGCGACCTTTCTGTAGGGATTGCATGAGCACATTTTGCACTGCTGTCGTTTTCCCGCCAACTTTGCCCCGAAAGCTTGACTTTTCTGGCGGCCTGCGCGTAGCTTCGGTTATGCGTTCGGACGGTCCGCCGTGAGCATCGATGAGCATGTGCCCTACGGGTCCGCGTACGGCCTCGAGAACCTGGCGGCGCAAGCGGCGCTGCGAGATGCGGCGGTCGTGATACTCGATCACGCATTGGTCGCATTTGGCGAATTCTGGCATCACAATGAGGTCGAGGATCTTGCCGGGCACCATGCTGACCCGGACGCGAGACGAGTCTTCGGCCAGCAGGCTCACCTAGTTGACTCGACCCCTTTCATGGTGAGCAGTGAGCTACCGAGGGCCTACGCAGATCGATACGCGAGCTTCGACTTTCTCAAGAACTGGGTGCTCACACTGTCGATCGTGGGCTGGAAGTTGGCGCAGCCGGAGGGCCTGCCTCTCACCAACGTCGCGGAGGAGCTCGCGCTACACGCCATGATCGAGAACGCGATCGCCTATGCGCTGGATCGAGAACCTCGGCACCCTGAGGCGGAGGGGCCGTTGCGGGATCTCTACGACGATGCATTCGAGGACACCGATTTCCTCGTGCTGTTCGATTTGGAGGACTCCGATGATCTCGGGGATCTCGATCCCGAGCAGCAGATGGGTCTGACCGACCTCAGGTTCAAGAACTGGTTCCGGCCATTTGGGAGCGGAGTAGATCGCGGCGCAGCACATCCCTTCTTGCTTGAGTAGGACCTGCTGGGTATTCAAGTACCGTCTGGTTAGGCGACACGACGAGTTAGGAGAGAGTGGTGGAGCACGTCGAGGGGCGGTTCGCGGGGGCGAAGGGGCTGGAGATCTTCTGGCAGGCGTGGCGGGAGGAGGTGCAGACGCGCGCTGTTGTGGTCATCTCACACGGCGCCGGCGAGCACAGCAGCCGCTACGAGCATGTCGCGACCCACCTCGCCGGGCTGGGGTATCCCGTGTATGCGCTCGACCACCGCGGCCATGGCCGCTCCGGGGGGCGCCGGGCGCTCGTCGATCGCCTCGATAACGCCGCGGCCGACCTGGGTGTGCTGATCGACCGCGCCCACGATGAGCAGCCGGACGCTCCGCTGTTCCTGCTCGGCCACAGCCTGGGGGCCACGATCGCGCTGCGCTACGCGCTGGGCCACCAGGACAAGCTGGACGGGTTGATCCTCTCGGGCGCTTTGGCGGTGATCGATCTTCCGTCGCCGCCGGTACGACTCGCGGCCAGGGCGCTCTCGGCGATCGCTCCCTGGATGCCCGCCTTGGCCGTCGATCCGACCACGGTCAGTCGCGACCCCGCGGAGGTGCAGGCCTACCGGACCGATCCACTCGTTCATCACGGCAAGCTGCCGGTGCGGACGGTCGCGGAGATCGCAGCCGCGACCGAAGCATTCCCCGAGCAGGTTGCGACCCTCACGCTGCCGCTGCTGCTGGTGCACGGATCCGAGGACCGGCTGGTCTCGGTGAAGGGCAGCCGGATGGTGCACGAACTCGCCGCCTCTGAGGACAAGACGCTTGAGATCTACGACGGCCTGTTCCACGAGGTCCTCAACGAGCTCCCAGAGGACCGCGCGCGCGTGCTCGCCGACATCGCTGCCTGGCTACAGGCGCACTCACAGCCCGAGGCCCAAACCGGATAGGCCCCGTTGATCGGGGTGGCTGTTTTGGGTTAGGTTGACCTTAGAACCAAATGCACGGCACGGTTAGGTATCGCCGTCGCGTGTCTTGCGCAGCCAGTCGCTCAGCTGCTGGCCGGCGTCCTCGATCGAGTCTCCGAGCTCCTTGAACGTGTCGCGGAAGCGCTCGGCGTAGTGGGCGACCGCATCGCCCGCCTCGGCCCGTGCGCTTTGCGGCTCCTCGCGCGTGATGTACTCACCGCCGACGATGCGGTCGTAGTCGCCGGACTTGACCCACTCCATCAGCTCGTGCACCCGCTGGACCGACATCGGGTGCGTGAGGTTGAGGTCGCTCAGCAGTCGCGAGAAGCGGTCGAAGGGCGAGGCCGATTCGCGGTAGTCCTGGCCTTGCTTCATGAACACGTCGAGATCGAGGTTGGTGGCCTCGGCGCCCGCGGCGATCACCATCAGCGTGCGGCAGACCGCGAGCGGGTCGCGGATCACGAGCGCGGCGGCGCGGTCGCAGCTGAGCTCGGCCGCGCGAAACCACTCCATCAGCGCCGCTCGCAGCGGAAACAGCGGCACCGGTATGCCGGGCAGCGCCGTCAGTCTGAGCATGATCACGAGGGCCGTGCGATAGAGCACGTGGTCTGAGAGCACGTGTCCCGCCTCGTGGCCAAAGACCCCTCGCAGCTGCTCGGCGTCGAGCAACTGCACCAGCTCGGAGTTGACGACGACGACCGGCCGCCCCGCGCCGATCGTAAGGGCGTTGGCGATCGGGAACTGCGTGAGGTAGAGGTCGGGCACCGGCTCGAGGTCGAGGGTCGCGTAGGCGCGCGCGTGGGCCTGCCAGACGTGGCTGAGCTGATCCTCGCCGAGGCGCACCGCCGAGCCGAGGACGCCGCGGCGCAGGGCACGCTCGTAGCCGAACTCGATGACCTTGCGCACGACCGTGTCGAGATGCGGAATCGCCTTCAGCGCCGCCGTGGCGGCACGGTCGGCGGGATGCTCGTAGGACTTCGACGAGATCCCCTTGAGCTGATAACCCTCGACGGGAAGCGACACGGTCGGCTAACAGTAGCGGCCTTCAGGAGGCTTCGGAGATCACGAGGCGCAGGGCGCCCTGGATCTCGTCCTGCTCGCGCAGATACCCGTGTTCGGCGTCCCAGGAGCCGGACTTCAAGGCGTCGGTGAGGCGCTCGACGATGCGCTGCTCCACACCCGGCTCGAGCAGCGCCCACACCGACTGGGCGCCGCGGACCTGCGGGTCGAGGAGTGCCTCGGGTCGCCGCCAGAATGCCTCGAAGAACCCGTCCATGCAATCGCCGGGTGTCGGGATGCGCTCCGCGCGCGTGCGCCCACCCAGTGCAGCCGCGACGTCGTCGATCGCGGGAAACCGCGGCCGCTCCTTCGCGACCCCCTCGCGCAGATATTCCAGCTGCCAGGCAGGCAGGTGGTCAAGCTCGAACGTGAAGACCACGACTGGCCCGCGAGCAACCCGCCGAAGCTCGGTCAGGCCCGCCTCAGCTGACTCCCAGTGATGAATCGTCACGCACGCCATCGCCGCGTCGAACGTGTCATCGTCGAACGGCAGCGCCTCCGCGCGAGCGGCGATCGCGGGCGCCGCGCCGGCGGGGCGCTGGGCGCGCATCGTCGCGCTCGGCTCGACGGCGAGCACCCAACGATCATCGGGCTCGTAGGACCCTGCGCCCGCGCCGACGTTCAGGACCGTTCGGGCGTCACCGAGCGCCTCGTGGATCCGCGCGGCGATCCGCGGGTCCGCACGCCGATGGGACGCATACGTGCGCCCGTGGCGCTCATAGTCAACACGGGCAGTCACCCATCGACCCTAACTTATTTGTCTTAATGTCAACTGAAATATGAAGAATCCACCACGGGGGGTCGAGCACGGGCCATCGCTGGATGGGCGATTATGGTTACGGCATGAGTCAATTCGATCGCGAGCGTCTGGACGCCTTGGTTGCAGATGGATGGCTTCGCAGCCAGCGTCATCCGCACGCCGATCTGTGGATCTATAACTACACGGAGAAGACCCAGTATGAGAACAACTGGACCCCGGAGACGCTCGTCTGCCGTGGGCTGATACTCGATCAGGCGGGCGACGTGGTGGCCCGGCCGTTCTCGAAGTTCTTCAACTACGGCAGCCCTCAGGTGGCAAGCGTTCCCGCCGAGCCTTTCCTCGTCATGGAGAAGATCGACGGGAGCCTCGGCATTCTCTACTACCTCGATGGTTCACCGTGGATCGCCACACGTGGGAACTTCACCAGCAAGCAGGCAATCGAGGCAACCGCGATGATCCGCGAGCAGGAGATCGAGCGGGTGGACGGTGTGACGCCGCTGTTTGAGATCGTCTATCCCGGCAACAGGATCGTCGTGGACTACGGCGACCGCCGTGATCTGATTCTGCTCGCCGCGATCAGCAACGAGACGGGACTGGACAAGCCGTTGCCCCGATACTCGGGACCGGTCGTGCAACGCCACGGCCAGGTTGACATAGACAGCCTGGCCGCCATGGAGGAGCCAAACCGTGAGGGGTTTGTCGTCGTCTTCGAGTCGGGGTTGCGCATCAAGATCAAGTTCGCCGAGTATCTGCGACTGCACAAGATCGTCACCGAGGTGAGCGCCCGCATGATCTGGGAGTCGATGCGTGACGGCGACGACCTCGACAGCCTCCTCATCGATCTGCCAGACGAGATCCATCGCTGGATCTCAGCCACGCGCGCGAGCCTCCAAGCCGCATTCCACGACGAGGAGGGACGAGCCTCCGTGGTCTTCGAGCAGCGTCCTGACACTGCGGACCGCAAGACGCTGGCGCAGTACTTCCTGGCGAGCGAAGCCAACCCCGCCGTGCTGTTCAAGATGCTCGATCAACAGCCATTCGACGATCTGATCTGGAAGGCCATCTACCCGGAAGTTGCGACGCCGAGCTCGGATCCCTCGCTTCTCCCCGAGTGAACTGGGCGGCCTCTCTTCGACCCGCGCACCCGCCGAGCTAAGCCGTTCCAAGCCGTGTGTATCTTCGGATCGATTGGCAATCGGGTCCTCCGGCGCGACTTCAAAGCACGGAGCCCCGTACGAAGGGATTGGCTGCAATGGGCACAGAATCAAAATGGTCGCGAGGGTCGGACGGCCCAGGGCTAGAACGGGCGATCGTCCTGCAGTTGCTGCGTGACGACCGCGAGCGGATGTGGTCACGCGCGCAGTTGAGGACCGAACTGGATGCTGGCCGATCAGAGGTTGGCGAGGAGGCTTTTGAGCAGGCGCTGCAGCGGCTTGAGGGAGAGGGCGTGCTGGGCATGTCCGCTGAGGCGGCGTGGGCTTCGAACGCCGCGCGAGCACTGGACGAGCTCGGGCTGATCAGCGTGTAAGGGTCCCGCCGGGTCCCTGCCGGGATGGCGGGACCTGAGATCCGCGCGCGGCGGCGCGGCGCGGCGGCAGATAGGGTGCAGCGATGAGCAAAAATCGCGTGCTGCTCCTCTCCTGGGAGTACCCGCCCGTGATCGAGGGTGGCCTGGCACGGCACGTGTGCAAGCTCGCCGAGGCGCTTGTCCGCCAGGGGGTTGCGGTCGACGTGCTCACGCGCGGAGCGGCCGGCCAATCGGCGACGCTGCCCGCGCAGACCGTGGAAGAGCGAAACGGCGTGAACGTCCACCGCGTACGCGAGCCGAGCTGGCCGCGCGACCTCGATCGCTTCGTCGCGTGGGTCGAGCACATGAACGAGGACATGCTCGCGGCCGGGGTCGCGCTCGCCGAGCAGCACGACTACGACCTCGTCCACGGCCACGACTGGCTCGTGGCCAGCGCCTCCGCCGCGCTCGCCGACCGGTTGGGCGTGGGCTATGCGACGACGATCCACGCCACCGAGCACGGACGCCACCAGGGCTGGGTGCAGGACGAGCCGCAGGCGCACATCCACTCCGTCGAGCGCTGGATGGCCCAGCGCGCGGACGCGGTGATCGTCTGCTCCTACTACATGCGCGGCCATGTCGCCGACATCTTCGACATCGATGAGCGGCGGATTGCGGTGATTCCAAATGGGATCGATCCGGATGAATTGCGGCCTGTGGACGACTTGCAGGCGCTGCGGGGCGAGTTCGCAAAGCCCGAGGAGAAGCTCGTACTGCTGGTCGGACGGTTGGTCTACGAGAAGGGCTTCCAGCTGGCGCTCGACGCCCTGCCGGGTGTGATCGAGCGGGTCGAGAACGTGCGCTTCCTGGTGGCGGGCAGCGGTACGCATGAGGCCGAGCTGAAGTCCCAGGCAGAGCGGTTGGGGCTCACCGAGCATGGTGTGTTCCTCGGCTGGATCGGCGACGACGCGCTGCACTCGCTCTACCGGATTGCCGACCTGTGCGTGGTGCCCTCGATCTACGAGCCCTTCGGGCTGGTGGCGCTCGAGGCGATGGCCTCCGGCTGCCCGTGCATCGTCGCCGACACGGGGGGGTTGCGCGAGGTCGTGCCCTCGGGGGAGCGCGTGGGGTTGCGCTTCAACGGCGGCGACGCGGAGCATCTGGGCGTGATGATCGAGCGGCTGCTCGTCGACGAGACGCTGCGCGACCGGTTAGTGGCCGAGGCCTCCGAGCACGTGCTGAGCTTCGACTGGGATGACATCGCGCAGCGCACGCATGCGATCTACAGCGAACTGGCGCCACGCCAAACGCTGCGGGTACAGCCACACCAGACCTCGCGGGTGCAAGGAGCGAAGCGCGGATGACGCAGACGACGATGACCGCCAGTGGTGATAAACGTTGTGATTGAAAAGGCGGCTCGCCGGCAGGGAGCCGCCTGGGAACGGCGAAACACGAGCGAGGACCGCGCTTTGCCAATAGAATCACCAGGCAAATCATGGAAAGGGCCCTGAGGAAGGGCCGCAGCGCTCACCAGACCACGAACGGGAGGTTGGCATGACTCGAACCAATAAAGCGACGAGGAGCGGATTGTCCCGTGCGCGGCGCAGGCTCGTGATCCTGCCGGTCGTCTTGGCGCTGGGCCTGGCGCCCGTCGCGCCGGCCCTGGCGACGGGCAGCGCAGAAAGTAACTACGCCACCAAGCCGCCGGCGCCAAAAAGCGGAACGTCGCCGTCGAAATCGACCAAGACCCCGACGACACCGGCCAAAACAGTCGAACCCGCGACCGCGAGCAGCGCTCCGACCACGACCACGTCGCCCGCGAAAGCGAGCTCGCTGCCGTTCACGGGCTTCGATCTGCGCTGGACGGTTGGCGGTGGGCTGCTCCTGGTATGCGCAGGCGGCTCGATCATGGTGATGCAGCGCCGCCAGCGTCGCGACAGCGGGCGCTGAGCCACAGACGATCTGAAGCAAGAGCACACCGATACGGCCGCCGGCTTTCAGTCGGCGGCCGTATCGCCGCGCCGCATCGTCAGCGCGAAGAGGGTCGCGAAGATCGCGAGGCCCACGGCGTTCGTGAACAGCTTGTAGTTCAACGTGACCGAGCCGAAGATGTCCGTGCGCGTGGGACGCGTATACGGGATCAGGCCGGCGAGACTGAATAGCCCGTCGATGGCCAGCGCGGCGATCACGATCGTGACGAGCATCAGCGCGACGATCCGCAGGGCGAAGGGCGTGCCGTAGTACTTGCGGTAGATCGCCACGATCGGCAGCACGATCAGGTCGGCGAAGATGAATGCGATCACCCCGGCAAAGCCGATCCCGCCCGACCACAAAACCGCGGCGAGCGGGACGTTGCCGACCGAGCAGACGAAGCTGAGCACGGCGATGATCGGACCGACGATCACGTTCTCCAGCAGCCTGGAAGCGCGGGGGCGTGCTCGAGGAACAGGCCGCCCAAGAAGCTGTTGGGAAGCAACCCGACGAACCCGGCGAGCAGGAACCCGGCGAGGATCTCCTTGTAGAGCATCTTCCAGTCGTTGCGGAAGTGCTGGGCCACGTCTGACCAGGCCGAGATCGAACGCAGACGCTGACGGATGCTCAGCGCCTCGCCGGCCGAGCGATGCTGGTGGCCGCCGTCGGCCTGCTGGGCATGGCTGCGGGCCTGCACTTCCAGGCGCTCAGAGACGAACAGGCGCAGGAGCAGGGTCATCACTCCGATCAGCACGAGGCCGCCGACGAACTCGGCGAGCGTGAACTGCCAGCCGATCAACACCCAGATGACGACGCCCAGCTCGACGACGAGGTTCGTGGAGGCGAACTGGAAGGCGAGCGCGCAGGCGGCCGAGGCGCCCTTCTGAAAGAGCGACTTGGCGATCGCTATCGCCGCGTAGGAGCAGGACGAGGAAGCCGCGCCCAGCCCGGTGGCCAGGGCGAGGGGACGAAAGCCCTCGCCGCCCAGCGCCCGCTCGATCCGCTCGCGTGGGACCCATGCCTGCACAACGGCCGAGATCGCAAAGCCGAGCACCAAGGCCCACCACACCGTCCAGGCCATCAGGAAGGCGTTTTCGATGCCGTGCCAGATCGTTTCGAGGACGCTCATCTACCGCCGTGCCAGATGATGTCGAGGACGCTCATCTTCCTGGCGGGGATAGCACGGATGCGGATGAGAGGACTCGAACCTCCACGTCCTTACGAACACGGCGACCTGAACGCCGCGTAGATGGGTCCAGCGGCGTCCGAAGCGTCCAAATTGCGGGGTTTCGCGGACGCACCGGATGGGTCTGACGGGACGTATGTTGCCAAAATGTTGCCACGGATGGGGCTGCGTAACTCGTGTGCCTGACGGCATTCATTCCGTACATTGCGTCTCTTGCGTTTCGTGCATCGATCGTGTAGAGTGTGCGTTGAGGCTTTGCCGTGACTCCTACGCTCGACATCTCATTGCTTGCCTATCCGACACTCACGGAGGCGGCTCGTCTGCTTGGCGTGAGCGCGTCCACGCTATCGCGGCGGGACGATCTCGTGGTCGAGCGGATGGGCGAGCGCGACAAGCGGGTTCCCGCCGGGGAGGTGATGCGCTTGGCCTCCGTTTACCGCAAGCGCTCTCTCGGTGAGGTAGCCGCTGACCTCATCGGTCGTGCCCTGGAGAGCTCTCCTCAGCACGCGGAGCATGTGCAGGAGGAGGTTGAGTGCTTCTTTGAGCAGAGCATGCCCTCGGCGCGCTCGGAGAGCGAGTTCCTCGCGGAGGCTGAGCGAGCTTTGCCCGCCTATCTATACGAGCAGGTGCGGCGGGTCTACCAGGCGTCCGAGGGCACCCGGCCCCCCGCCCTGGTTAATGCGGGCCGGTAGCGTCCTGGCGCAAGTGTCGCCCTGAGGGACTGAACCCGCTCACGCGCGGGGCGTCGCGGAAGCCGAGCTGGCGAAGGACGGCAATCACATCGGGGCGGTTTGCCGCATCCATATCCACGTAGCCTCCGCGGTTGGTGCGCTCGCTGATCGCGTGCGCGTACTGCTTGAGCAGCCAGACCAGTGCCAGGCTCCTCGCGTATAGATCGGGCGTGGCATTCGCGTCGGCACGTGTCCCGAGCGCTGTGATCAGCAGCGGCCCACTCGAGCTGTCGTGCAGGTGGTAGCTGAGCACGGCCATGATCTCCTGGCCGCTCAAGTCGATTGCGTATATGCGCCTCCCGCGCTCTGCGGCGGCCCGATTGACGGTCTCCCGCACCGAACGGTCGAAGTGCGCACGGGGGAGGAACTGCTCTGCAGTCGTGACGCGGAAGACAGCTCGAGTACCCCGGCCAGGCTCAGGCAGACGATGGTCGATTTGCACCACGGTTCGCTCGCCATACGCGGTGCCCGCCGTCCTGATCGTTACTGCGCTTTTGATGCCTGTGAGCCGCCGGATGCGTAGCTGTGAGCGCAGGCGGTCAAGTAGAGGATCGGAAGTCATGGCGCCGATCCTATGTGGGGCCAGGCCCACGTAGCAGGCAGAGCAGCTTTCACCGAGCATCAGCCGGCGATACCGGCGGGTACGGAGTTCGGTTATAAGGACCCAGGCCTACAGCACGCGAGAGATGGACGTATTTGTCACGTATGTTGCCAGTGACCTTGTGTACGCGATCACAAACAGGTCACAAAATCACAAAAACTTACGATTTGCAGGCCTTTTGCGATGCGGATGAGAGGACTCGAACCTCCACCTGATTTCTCAGACACGGACCTGAACCGTGCGCGTCTACCAATTCCGCCACATCCGCGTGCCGCTGGAAAGCGAAGATATCGCACTGGCCGAGGACGGGCCGAGCACTTTGCTAGCCTCATCAGCCGTAGATTGCGCGCCGCTATCGTCCAGGGGACTAGGACGCCGGCTTCTCATGCCGGAAACCGGGGTTCGAATCCCCGTAGCGGTATGAGTTTTTCATAGCGACTGTCCCGTTTGCGGCCGGCGGTCGGAGCAGGAAGACGAGGTGCTCCACTTTCTGCTGTGGCGAGCCCTGGGCCTGCTCGCGGTCATTCCTCGAGCTCGCTTCCGAGCCGCAGAATGACTCCGCGTTCCTCGGCTTCGCCTGGGGTCAGTAGGGCGTTCGTGCGATCGAGATCCCTCTCGGCGGCGGTCATGCTCGACCAATCGACCTCGCCCGCCCACGCTTGTGCTCGACTAAGCACTCTGATCAGGGGCACTGGCGTTCCGCGCCGCGACATCGCGCGTAGCGCCGCGAGGTAGTCGTCGCGGAAGACGATCGGGATCATCAGCCGCTGCTGGCCGCTCGCGGTCAGCTCCGCGTTCGCGAGCGCTCTGGCGATCCGTCCGTTGCCGTCCGCGAACGGGTGCACCTCCGCGACGAGGAACATCACGAATACCGCGCGGGGAAACCCGGCCTCCAGCACGAGGTAGTGCTCAAAGCCGCGCGCGAGGGTGCCCGTGACCCGCTTGGGGGAGACGAACTCGGTGCTGCCAGCCCGATTCGCCCGGATCTTGAACCGCCCGGGGTGCTCCTCTGGACGACCGGCCATGATCCGGGCGTGAGAGTCGCTGAGCAGCGACAGAAAGTCCTCCGCGCGCGAGGGCGTTCTCGCGCGCCATGTCGGGTCGCTGATGAGATCGAAGGTGCCGAGGATGTCGTGGGCGTCCTTGGGGCGGTCCACGGGCATCGCGCCGTCGAAGACGATCTCCCGGGCCTCCTGCACGGTGAACTCCGTCCCCTCGATGAAGTTCGAGAAGTACGCCTCATAAAACGAGAATGTCGGGCTGATCCGCTCGGGTGCTGGGCGATCGACCGGCACGTACGCATGTAGCGCGGCGAAAAGGTCATTGAACAGCACAAGGCGCCCCTCATCCCATCCTTCTCCAGCACGCGTCGCTCGCGCGAGCGGGCTCGCCAACGGCCTATCGCGGCTCCCGAGGAGCGTGCCGATCAGCGAGCTGAGCTGCTCGAGCTCCTGCTCGCGGTCCAGCTCCCCCGCGACTGCAGCCGCTTCGTCACGAAGCCGGTTGAGCTCCTGCTCGCCGCGGTTGGCCAGCAGCATCTCCAGGCGCGCCTCCAGCTCGGGCCGGCTCAGCGTGCGCCGCGTGCCAGAGCGTGCGCGCGATGGGCGCATGTTGTCGAGGAACCGTCTTGGCCAGGAGCTCATATGCAGCGCCTCGCCGAGGAAGGGCATGTCCCCGTATGCGGGACCGGCGCCGCGGCGACAGTTCAGGACCAGCCCCGGCAGTCTGACCACGCGGACTGTGTCCGAGCAAAGAAAGATCGAGCCCTCCGGGCCCGCGGGTAGCGGCTCAAAGGCGCTGCGGTCGACGATCACCGCGCCCGGGAAGAAACCGCCGGCGACATCCCACGCTCGACGGCGCAACACGTCCTCGAGTGGCTCGTCGAGGTTCTTCGTATAGAGGCGGCCACCGACGTGTCGAACCTGTCCTGCGCGCAGCAGACTGCGGATCGCGCGGGAGGCCGCGGTCGAACTGAAGAACACCTCGCCCTGATCCTCGAGCGAAAACCGCGTGGTAGTAGCCATCAAAATACCCTCGAACGAGAAAAGGTCGTCATAAAGACCAGAAAATGTCCAATATCATTTCGTAAGAAGTACACAGACACCATGTAGATATTTTACAACGAATATTTCGGCATTTCAAGCCCACTACTAAAACAAAATCAACATTTCGGCGTTCTCGTACCCACGCTAAGCGCAAGAAAACACCTCGTGAGCGGCGCCCGTGCTGCCCGGAAGCACGCGCCAGCCTGTCCCGTTTGCGGCCGGCGGTCGGAGCAGGAAGACGAGGTGCTCCACTTTCTGCTGTGGCGAGCCCTGGGCCTGCTCGCCGTTCTCGTGGCCCTTGCTTCCAGCGCATGGCTGCTCAACGGAGGACTCGAGACGGCGCTGCGTGGATCCGGGTCCACGGCAACGAGCGCATTAGGAGAGTCAACGGCCTTGAGCACGGGCCTGCGAGGGTCCAAAACCTCGGGCACTGCGTTGCGAGCGTCCACGGCATCGAGTACCGCGCAGCGTGCGGCCGACTCGCTGACGGGCGCTCTGGCAGAAGAGGCGCGTGCGATCTGGGGCTGGGCTCCTGGCGGGGCTCCCGTGACGAGGCTCTTGGCCCTGTCGGTCTTTCTCCTCGGGGCATTGGTCGCGACCTCACGTTGGTATGCACGGCGACGGCGACGGTATGTGCGGATGCGCGTAGAGACATATCGCACCGACAAGGCGAGCGCGGAAGCGGTTGTGTCGATGTTCGAGGCGCTGCACAAACGCCTGCTGCGTCGCTGGTGGCGGCGGCTGCTGCGGGGTCAGCCGTCGGTGGCGCTCGAGGTGCACCACACGAGCGGCGCGGCGTGGCTCGCGGTGGCGTGCCCGCTGGGTTTGGAAGGGATGGTGCAGGCGGCGTTGCGGACGGCTTACCCGAACTGCCGGCTGGTGGCGGAGCGTCGGCTGCCCGGTCGGCCCCCGGCGGTGTTGCGGCTGAAGAAGCACGCCGAGTTCATCAAGCGCGGGAAGCTGCTCGACCGCTTCGAGCACGAGCGCGAACCACCGATGAACCGGCTGATGACCGTGATGAGCGCTTGCGCAAGCGAGGCGTTCGTGCAGGTGGCGATGACGCCCACGCCGTCGATGTTCGAGCGCCACGCCAAGCGGCTGTACAAGCGCCACGAGGCGCGCCTCTCGCGTGAGCGCAGAGATCACCTGATGGTGCGCGACCGGTCGATGGTCGAGGACATCGAGCTGCGCGGTGGCTTGGACATCCAGCACCGCCCGCTGTTCTTCGTTGATCTACGCGTGATCGCTCCCGATCGGGAGAAGTGCGAGCGGATCGCCTCGGAGTTGCGAGCCGAGGAGGAGGAGAACCGTTTGGTCGAGCGCGGAACGACCGTGCGTCACGGCCTGTTTGGTGTATACGGGCGCCGCGTGCAGCGCGGAGAGGGCAATCCGCTGCCGTCTTTTCACAAGGGCGTGTTCGCCTCCACAGAGCTGGCGGCCATTTGGCATCTGCCATCGATCGACTACACGACCGTTCCCTTCTCCCGCGGCGTCTTGCCCGTGGCGCCCGCGCCACCGGCGATCCTGCGTCCCGCGGACGGGGTTGGCACGCTGCGCGACGCGCTGGGGCCGGTGTCGATCCATCCGGGGATGCGCAAGCAGAACACGGCGGTGCCTGGCACGGTGGAGCAGGGCAAGTCCAGCTATCTCGTGGCCACGGTGGCCGAGGATCTGCGCAGAGAGCACTGCGCGGTGATCGTGCTCGACCCCAAGGGGGACGCCGCCGAGGCCGCGGTAAGCCTTGTGCCAGAGGGGCGGACGTGCACGCTGCTGGACTTCTCTAAGCCGACGTGTGGGTTCAATCCGCTCGCGGTGGATGCGCCGGCGGATGTGATCGCCGATTACGTGGTGGCGGCGATGAAGAATCTTTTTGACGACGGCGACATCAGGGCGTCCTCAGATCGGTATCTGCGCAACGCGATCATCGCGGTGCTGGCGTATGACCGCGAGTCGAGCCTGTGGGACGCGGCGCGGCTGCTGTCGGTCGGCGAGGAGGGGTACTCCTATCGGAGTCGTGTCGGGGCGCGTGTGCGGGCTTTGCCGGAGTTCAAGGAGATCTCCGAGTTCTTCACCGCCGAGCTCACCGCACAGCTGGCGGATGCGCGCAGCATGACGACCGCCAAGCTGGATGCTCCGGTCAACAAGCTCGCGCGACTGCTGAACTCGCAGTCGATCAAGCGGGTGCTGCTGAACGATTCGTTGAGAGTCGACTTCGACCGGGTGATAGCAGGGGAAGAGGTGCTCGTCGTGAAGGGCGCTTTGGGGGCGATGGGAGCTGGGAACACCTCCGTGCTGATGCAACTGCTCGTTGGCATGCTCGACGCGGCGCTGGCTCGCCAGCAGGATCTCGTGGCGGAGGCACAACGTGTGGCGGTCGCGCTGAAGGTCGACGAGGCGCCATTGGTGCTCAACCGCGGCTTCACCGAAACGATGGCGCTGAAGCGCTCCGCGGGCCTGGAGACGGTGGCGTGCTGGCAGACAGAGGCGCAGTGGACCGAACGCGAGGTTCGCGACCAGCTCGATGCGCTGTTCGCCCACCGGGTTTATTTCGCGACGGCCTCTGTGCGCGATGCGCGAGCGGCGGTGGCACTGACGATGGCCGAGTTCTCCGACACCGTGCGTCCGGGCATGGATCATCTCTCCGCGCTCGGTCACCCCGATGCGCGTTTGCATCTGCCTCGCCACCACGCGATCGTCAGTTGGAGCACGCCCGAGGGCCGGCAGTCTCCGTTCGTGGCCGAAACGATTCCGCTGCGTGTCGACCGGGAGCGGCTGGCCTTGCATGCCGCGCGCCAGGCCGAGCGCGGTGGGCGCTCCCGCACCGATCTGCGCCAGCCCCACTGGGATCGCGAGCGCCGGGCGGATCACAATGGAAAACCCGAAGGCCAACCCGCGGACCAACCGGCCACGCCGGTCACGCAGGACGCGCTGGCCACACAGACTGCGCGGGATGCCCATGAGGGCAATGAGCCTCTCCCAGATTCAACCCAGCAAATCGCGCCTGCGCAGGACCGTGTGCCTGTCCAGGACCGCGCTCTCAAAGTTCCAGTAGAGCGAACGGCGCCGGCTCAGAATGGGTCCCAGCAAGCCGCGCCCGAGCCTCCGCCGGAGGGAGGCTCCACAGTCCCTGCAGCTCCTCCGGACAGCTACCGCGAGCTGGTCGAACTCGACGATGCGCACAGCGTGCGCTGGGCCAAGGCGGTGCTCCAGGCACGGTCGTTGGATCCCGAGCCGCTCGACCTGGAGATCCTGGCGCTCGTGGCATGTATGCGCCACGTGCTGGGCAGTCAGATGCATCGTCGCTTCAATCCAGGGCGGGCGGTCACCACCACCCAGCGTCGTCTGAAGCGCCTCTCGGATGCCGGTCTGGTGCGGCGCTTCCAGTTCCATCGCCGTGACGGCGGAGGAGTGCCGATGTGCTATGCGGTCACCGCTGCCGGTCTCGAGCTGCTGCACGCCCACGACCGTTTGACCGAGCTGGAGCAGGACGATGTCGACACACTGTCAGAGCCTCCGTCACCGGCAGCTCCGGTGGAGGGCGATCGGCTGCTGCGCCAAGCGCGCCACGACGTGCACGTGGCCGGCTGGGTGCTGGCGCTCGAGCATGCCGTGGACGGTGCGCCGCTGAAGCTGCGCGGCGCCCGCGAATCTGTGCTGTCTCCGCCGCAACGTTCGGGAACAGAGGGACGCGCGGCACTTGGACCGAGCGATCTGACTCTCCCGGGTGGGCGTGCCCCGCACGAATTCATGCGCACCGACCCGCGGGGCGAGCGGGTACAGGTAGAGCGCTTCGAGACGGTTCGCCCAGACGTGAGCATCGAGTTGCCCGGAGCGCTGCGCGAGCGCATCGCGGCGCAAGCGCGCGCTGCGAAGATGGGTCTCACGGAGGGCATCAGTGCGGAGGACATGGTCACCGAAGCGGCCGAGCAGATGGGCACGCTCGATCTGCTGGTCGAGCTTGACGATCGCCTGCCCACCGGTCGGTCGGCGGCAAAGCTAGAGCGCTACGACCATCTCGTGGCGGGCTGGGCGGTGCATACCAACCGCTATGGCCGCCGGCTCGGGGTGCCGCCCTTGGTCGTGTTTGTGTGCCGTGACCGTGCCCGTGCCCGGGAGTGCGCGAGGAGGGCGGACGTGGTGCTGACAGCCTGTCGCGCGTATGCCGGTGAGTACCCGATCGACTGGGAGTACCCGGGACGGGAGGGAATCATCTTTGTGGCAGAGCGCGACGCGCACGAGGGGCTCCTGCGCGGGTACGGTGTCCCCCGGCTGCCGCCGGATGTGCGCTGCGCTGCGGAACATGGCGATCCGCGAGCACGCGAGTCGGTGGCCGAGCGGAGAGACCTCCTCGCGGTGATGCCGACCGGCGAGTAGTTCCCTGCCTGCCGGGATCTCACCCGACGGTGGCCGGGATGTCCGTGAGCGTTTTCGCGCCAACTTTGACGCCTAAGAAGCGGCCTGGCAGAGATCTCCGAGACCCCCTTTAGGGGGGATCTCGGACCGCTTCGCTGCGCGGCCCATGTTCAAGTGCCGCCACTTGACGGCGTTCCGGTCGGCTCCTACAAGGCGTGCCAACACCTCACCCTCGGGCAGCTGCCCGCAGTAGACCAGCAGGAGACCAGCCATGACCCCCACCATCTCGCCCCCACACTCAGTCACACGCCAAGCGACTCGGCCCAAGACCCGCGTGACATCGCGAACTGGGTCGGCCGGCGTGCGGTCCCGGTCCAAGACCGGTCGAACTACGCGAGCCAAGCGGGGTCCGGGGCGCAGCGAGCCCGGCCTGTTGGGTCGCTACATCGACCGCTCGGGTCGTCTCCGCCAGGTGGTCGCTCTGCCCGGAGCTCGTGGAAGCGTGCTCGTCGTGGACCGCGATGCAATCACCCTCGGCGACCGCCGTCTCGTGGCGCATCTAGCCCCAGATGAGCCGTGGGAGAACGCCGCCCTGGTATGCGGGCACTACCTGCGGGACCCGGCAGGCCGCTGGTGCAGGCGCGTGACTCCGGAGGATCTCGAGGTCGTGCCTTTCGCCGAGGAGGAAGAGATCGAGCTCCAGGCGGGAGCGACCCCGAGCGTGACGGCACTGACCGATCGACAAAGACGCACCTATTGCCTGGAGCGCCGCTCAACAGGGATGTCGATTCCGGAGTTGCGCTGGTGCCGGCGCTCACCCGCTGCGGAGGGGGAACCATCACAGCCGATCAGCATGCGCGAGGCGATCGCGAGCCTCGAGAGCTACGAGCCCGTGCGCGCACTCACACACAGGGCGCTCGCACTGCACCGTGATGACCCGGCGGTCTCGATCGCGGTGCTTCGTGCCGAGCGCGCACGGATGGAAGTGAGCAAGATCGTGCTCAACCGGGGGCTGCGAGGGGCTGTGCTCGCTGCTGCTGCTGCGCAGGGTCTGAGTATGAGCGAGATCGCGATGCGCTGCGGAAGGGTCAAACACGACTCCAGGGGTAAGGAAAGTGGCGAGACGAGCTGGTTGGCTCGACGTCTGGGGATCGCCCCAGAGGGCGGTGAGAGTACCCCCACGCCGTGGATCCACAGCGATGTGCTGGCGCTGATTGCGCGCCGTGGACTGGGGATCAGCCCGCGCGAGGTGGAGCTCGGATGACCGTCCACGCTGCGCTCGTGGTCAAGCAGCGAGTCGCAAGTCCTTCAGTCGGGACTCTGAACGCTCGTATGGCACCCTCGAGGCCCGGCGGCCTGGTGGTGAGTGCTCGTCCCCGGATGCCGCGACACAGCGTTTACTCAAGCCAAGACTCCGATCCCATTGCGATTCTTGTGGTCGAGTCCGATGGGGTTTTGGGTGCAGCGATTGTCGAGCAGCTCGTCGCCGACGGCTATCTGGCCGAGCTGGCGGGCACTGCCGAACACGCCCGGATCTTGGCCGCGCGGCGGATGCCAAAGCTGGTGGTCATCGGAGACCTCGAGGAGCCGCGGGAATCCTTGATGCTCCTCGGGGAGATTCGCGAGGCCGATCGAGAGCGTGCTCCCTGGGCGCGGGAGCTGCCGGTCATCGTGGTCTCCTCGCGGGCTCAGCAGCCAGACGTGCTCCGGGCCTTCGAGGTGGGCGCTGATGACTTTCTCGCCCGCCCGGCTCGGTATCTCGAGCTGCGGGCGCGCCTGCGGGCGCTTCTGCGTCGGAGCGAAAGTGTCGCTTCAGGGGAGCGGTTGCTCCAGGTCGGACCGCTTGCGATCGACGTCGACGCCCACGCCGTGAGTCTGTACGGCGAACGTCTCGACTTGCGCCGGCTGGAGTACGAGTTGCTCGTCCTGCTCGCCAGCGCCCCAGAGCGCGTGTTCAGCAAGGAGGAGCTGCTGTGCTCGATCTGGGGATACCAGTCGTGCGCGCCCACACGCACCGTCGACAGTCACGCCAGCCGTCTGCGTCGCAAGCTCGACGTGGACGGACGCGGGCTCTGGGTGATCAATGTGTGGGGCGTCGGATACCGACTTAAGTGAGCTTCGGCTGCACGTGAGGACGCGATCGAGAGAGCCGTCTCAAGCTCGGCGTAAGTTTTTCAGCGGGGGTCAACTCATCGATGAAACGGAGAGCATTCATGTCTAACTTCACCATCAACCGCGTTGTTCTGATCGGACGTCTCACACGGGATCCTGAGTTGCGTGCGCTGCCTTCGGGCGTGAGCGTGTGCAGCCTGCGGATCGCCTGCAACTCGGCCCGCCGCGACGCCGAGGGCGACTACCAGGAGAAGCCCAACTTCTTCGACGTGACCGTCTACGGTGCCCACGCGGAGAACGTCAACAGCTATACGCGCAAGGGCCGCCGCGTGGCGATCGACGGCCGGCTGCAATGGCGCGAGTGGGAAACAGCCAACCAGGAGAAGCGTCAGTCAGTAAGCGTCGTCGCCGACACGGTCCTGTTCCTGGACAGTCCCGGCGAGCGCTCGGAGATCAGCCAGCCGTGGGACGGTGAGCCGAGCGATGGCTTCGGCGGCGAGAAGATCGATCAGGGAGAGGAAACCGATCAGAGCTCGGCCAGCGAGCTCGTCGGCGTTGGCGCGGGCGCCGAGGATGGCGATCTCGTCTTCTAGACGATCGCTCCTGCACAGCCGCGTACAGGGTGGTGGGGGCGTCGAACGCGCCCCCACCACTTACGTGGCGGCGACCCGGCACGCCGCGTGGCGTGCCGGCCGCGTAAACTGGCGCGCCGCAGCATCCCAGCAATCACGCAATCGCCCCGTGCACGAGGAGCTAAGTCCGGTGCCAGTCAATACGCAAGCGGTCGGCAAGACCTATGAGCCCACGCTCTACGCGGTGGGCCGCGAGAAGATCAGGGAGTACGCCCGTGCGGTTGGTGAGACCGACCCTGTATACCTCGATGTCGAGGCGGCGCGGGCGGCAGGTCACGCGGACGTCGTCGCGCCGCCGATGTTCGCCGTCGTCTACAGCGCCCCGTCGGTGGGGCCGCCGATCTTCGATCCCGAGATCGAGCTGAACTTCGCGATGATGGTGCACGGTGGCCAGGAGTTCGAGTGGGGGCCGTTGGTCGTGGCCGGCGATGAGGTAACGACGGTCGCAAGCGTCAAGGACATCCACGAAAGCGACGGTCGTGGGTACTACGTGTTCGAGTCCGTCTCGAGAAATCAGCGCGGCGAGCAGGTCTGTCGCGGAACATGGACGAACATCGTCCGAGGAGTGTGAAATGGCGGATCTAGCGGTGGGAGCACAAATTCCCGAGGTGAGGGTCACGCCGGATAAGTACCTCACCGCTCGCTACGCGGGCGCCTCCGGCGACTTCAATCCGATCCACATCGACGAGGACTTCGCAAAAGCGGTCGGTCTGCCCGGGAGGATCCTGCACGGGCTGTGGACGATGGCCCAGGTGGCCCGGGCGCAGACCGAGGCGGCGGGCGGCCCCGAGCACCTGAAGCGCCTGGAGGTGCAGTTCCGGGGCATGGGTGTGCCCGAGCAGGAGGTCGCTCGTGAGCGGCACGGTGCGCGAGTCCGGCGAGGGGCGGGTGATCGTCGACACCGTGGCCGAGCAGAGCGGCAAGCAGATCATCCGCAACGCCGAGGCGGAGCTCCAGGTCGCATAGGCACTGGTGCTTGCATGGACCGCCCCGTCCGCCACGTCATGGGCATCCCGAAGAGCGGACGCTCAATGAGCCTGCCACTGCGGCTCCTAGAATCAAATCCGTGCTGACTCCCAGACAGGAGTTGATCCTGTGCAAGGTGGTGGACGATTATTTGCGGACCGGGCAGCCGGTGGCGTCGAGGTCGCTCGCCGCCGACACGGAGCTCGACTGCGGTCCTTCCACCGTGCGAAATGAGCTGGCGCTGCTCGAGGAGCACGGCCTGTTGGCTCATCCGCACGTCTCGGCGGGCCGCGTCCCGACGGATGCGGGCCATCGCTATGTGGTCGACCGCATGCTCGCCTCCGGGCAGGGTCTCCTGCCGGCGCGGCGCCTGGAGCTGTCGCTGATCCGGCGCGAGGTGGAGGAGGCGATGCGCGCCACCACCGAGACCCTCTCGCAGGTGACCAATCTGCTGGCGGTGGTCTCCGCCCCGGCAATGCACACCGCGACGATCAGGCACATCGAGGTGCTGGCGCTGCAGCCACAGGTGGTGATGGTTGTGATCATTACCTCCACCGGTGGCGTCTCGAAGATGCTCGTGACTTTCGAGCACGCGGTCGACTCGGGGCTCGTGGCGTGGGCGGGGGAGTACCTGAACGAGCGGCTCGTCGGCCTAGGGTTGGGGGCAAGGATGCTTAATCAGCGCTTGGTCGACCCAAGCTTGTCGGCGACTGAGCTGGCCTTCCTCGCGCGGCTGGCCGCCGCCTTCAGCGACATCTCCTCCGAGGCGGAGGACGCTCTGTATCTGGATGGAACGGCGCGGCTGTTCTCCGCCGGGCAGATCCAGGACACAGTGCAGATCAACGAGCTGATGAGCCTGCTCGAGCGTCGCGTCGCGCTGCTTCGGGTGTTACGGACGGTGCTTGGCGAGTCCGGGGTGTACGTGAGGATCGGTCACGAGAACGAGATTCCCGCGATGCGTTCGCTCGCCCTGGTCGCGACCGGTTACGGCGTGGGTGCTCGCAAGCTGGGCGCCGTTTCGGTGATCGGACCGGTGCGCATGGACTATGCCGGCGCGATCGTCACCGTGCGCGAGGCGGCGCAGGAGCTGTCGCGTTTCGTCGAAGACGCCTACGCCGAGAACTGAGGGCGACTCCGCGATGTTTGAACGCTACGACCGAGACCGACGATGAGCCGAACATCCAGCCCGCGCGATCCTTACGAGGTGCTCGGCGTGCAGCGTGACGCCTCCGAGCAGCAGATCAAGAAGGCCTTTCGTGCGCTAGCGATGGAGCTGCACCCGGATGTCAATGCGCACGATCCGGCGGCCGAGGAGAAGTTCAAGGAGGCCGCTGAGGCCAACGAGATCCTCTCAGATCCGCAGCGACGCGCCACATATGATCGTTACGGCCATGAGGGCCTGCGCTCCGGTGGATACGCCCCTAACTTCGATGCGTTTGGTTCGGTCGGAGACCTGTTCGACGCATTTTTCGGGGGTGGGAGCTTGTTCGGTGGACGCTCCGGTCCGGCGGCCGGCGGTGATCTGGCGGTGGCGGTCGAGATCGATCTAGCGGAGGCGGCGCAGGGCGCGAAAGTGCAGGTGCAATACGAGGCGGTCGAGCGCTGCGAGCATTGCCGTGGCAATGGTGCCGAGCCGGGCACGCCGATCGAGACCTGCGAGCGCTGCGGCGGGAATGGGCAACTGCAGGCAGTGACCCGCACGCCGTTCGGGCAGATGGCACGCACGATCGTCTGCGACGTTTGCCACGGCGATGGTCGCGTGCCCAAGCAGCCATGCCGTGAGTGCCGTGGCTCCGGGCGCAAGGCTGCTAGGCGCGAGGTAGAGGTAGATGTGCCGGCCGGGATCTCCGACGGTCAGCGGATCCGGCTCTCTGAGCGTGGGCACGCCGGCGAGCGAGGCGCTCCAGCGGGCGACCTCTACGTGCTCGTCAGGGTGCGCGAGGATGAGCGGTGGGTGCGCGAAGGCGACGATCTGATCGCGGCGCTTGATGTTGCGGCTCCGCTGGCGGCGCTCGGCGCGACGCTGCAGACACCGACGTTGGATGGCATGGCCTCGGTTGACGTGCCGGCCGGCACCCAGCCGGGCGAGGTGATCACGCTGCGGGGCGAGGGGATGCCCGCGCTAAATCGTGGCCGGCGCGGGGATCTGCGTGTGGTGGTTAACGTCGTGGTTCCGCGCCGTTTGAGCGAGGAGCAGCGCGAGCTGCTGGAGCGGCTGAACGGAACGCTCACTGAGGAGAACCTACGCTCGGAGGAATCGATGTTCGCCAAGCTGCGCCGCACGCTGCGCGGCCAAGCGGCGTGATCGCCCAAAGACCTGGGCTGGCTATGGCCGGAATCGGCTGCACGGCGTGATCCGTCTCGCGGTGCGCGTCAGGCGCGAGGACGCGGAGATTGTCTTAGCTGAGCTGTTGGAGCTCGCGCCCGCCGGTGTGGAAGAGGTGAGGATTGGCGAGGGGACGGTCGAGTACGCCGTGTATGGGGCGCCGGGAGAGCTGCCGGAGATCCCCAACTTGAACGCAGCCGTGGGGGAGACGCCCGTGGAGGTCTCGAGCACCGAGGTCGCTGAGGACTGGTCCGAGCGCTGGAAGCGCTTTCATCACCCCGTCCTGATCGAGCCTCCGCACGGACTTCCCGCCCTGCATGTGCGACCCCCGTGGGAGGCGCCGAGTGATCGCGAGGATGCCGAGGAGATCGTGATCGACCCGGGGCAGGCGTTCGGCACTGGTGCTCACGCCACCACTCGCCTGTGTCTGGAGCTGCTGCTGGAGCTGACGGCGCTCGAGGACCGGCCAGGGCCGTTGCTGGACGTCGGCACCGGGTCGGGAGTGCTGGCGATCGCCGCCGCGCGACTGGGGTTTGGACCTGTACTGGGCCTCGATCACGAGCGCGAGAGCGTTGCGGCCGCAGAGGAGAACGCGAGGGTGAACGAGGTCACAATCGAGGTGCACCGCTTCGATCTGCGCGCGCAGGCGCTGCCGTGGCTGGACGCGACGGAGGTACCGCCGGGATCACTCGTGATGGTCGCAAACCTGCTGCGTCCCTTGCTGCTCGATCTGGCGCGTGAGATGTCCCGTGCTCCGGCACATCTGCTGGCGGGGGGGCTGCTGAAGGAGCAGGTCGACGAGGTGGCAGGAGCGTTCGGTGAGCGCCTGGGCATGCGTGAGCGTGAACGGCGCGAGCGCGGAGAGTGGGCGGTCGTGTGGCTGACGAGAGGCAGTGAGCGTGACGATCAGCCGCGATCGGGCAACTCGGTTGCGGCGCGTACGATCGCGCGATAGATCAGATCGATTGCCGCGCGGGTCTCGTTCTCGGTTTGAAGACGGATCAGGGCGCTAGCCGCGCTGAGCGCCGCCTCAATCGTCTCGAGTGCCTCGCCGACATCTCCCGGATCGGGGTCACGGCAGGCCGCGAGTGCCATGTCGAGCATCGCCTGCGCCTGGTCGGGGGTGCCGGCGAAGATGGCGGGACCGGTCAGGCTGGCGTAGCCGTAGACGCGGGCGAGGCGACCGGAGAGGGTGATCGAGGGGCCGCGCCGTGGAGGCGTGGTCGGTGGCAGGCCGTGACCATCGAAGAGCCCTGCGATCGTGCCTCCGAGCACGCCTCGAACAGAGGCGTCGTCGAGGCCAGCATACGTGGCGACGCGCAGCGCCATGTAGAGCGAGGTCGCGGGTAGGCCGTAGGGGGGGTCGGAGGCGAACACGATGCGCTCGATCGGCGCACGAGCCAGCAGCTCGATCACGTCGAGCGGGAAGAAGCAGGAGATGTCGTACAGCACGCCCGGATGGTCGGCCAGGCGTGAGGTGATGATGCCCTGGTCGCAGATCGCGCCGTGGGCGAGGATCAGGACCACCTCGGGATGGCGGAGGGTGATCTCGACGAGGTCGTCCCCCAGCGGCGGCAGGCCGCGTCCCGCGTGGATCAGGATCGGCACCCGGGCCGCTTCGGCCAGCGCGAAGATGCCCTCCATCTCGGGTCCGTCAAATCCGAAGTCCTGGGCTCGAGGGTGCAGCTTGATTCCGCGCGCGCCGGCCGCGAGGCAGCGCTCGCCCTCTGTAAGCGGGTCTTCGGCCGGGTCGAGGCGGCAGAAGGGGATCAGTCGCCCCTCGCTCTGGAGCGCCCAGGCGAGCACGCGGTCGTTGGGCACGCTGTAGGCGGGACGGCGCTCGGGGTCGTGCAGCGGGAAGACGCAGGCTCTGCGTGCGCCCGCGCTGTCGAGCAGCGAGAGCAACTGGGGTAGGGCGAGGGAACGCCCGTCTTCGTCGAGCCCAAGGTGCGTGTGGGCATCGAAGACCTCGGCGCCTGAGGGACGCAGGCTCTGCACCTCGGCCAGGAAGGGAGCAAGGGCGTCGCTGTAGACGGATGAGGCGTTCACGGGCCGCACCCTATTCGCTGCCGGTCATCCGGCGCTGCGCTGTGGATCGTTCGTGGCATTGGTCTCGACCACACATCCCGATTAGCCTCTCTGAGCAATGGCTTGGCGGATCGTGATCGCGGGGGGCGGCTTTGGCGGGTTCTATGCCGCCCGTGCGCTGGAGCGATTGCTGCCAGCGAACAGCGCGAAGGTGACGCTGGTGAACGAGGCCAACTTCATGCTGTACACCCCGCTGCTCCCTGGCGCCGCCGGCGCCACGCTCGACCCGCGTCACGTGGTCGTTCCATTGCGTTCACAGCTGCGAGGCACCGATTTGGTGATCGGAGAGGTGGCGGAAGGCGACCAGGCGCGAGGAACGCTCAGCGTGAGGCGAATCGATGGAGAGCGGATCGAGCTGGGCTATGATCAGCTGGTTGTGGCGCTGGGATCGGTCTCGCGCACGCTGCCGATTCCAGGGCTCGCCGAGCACGCGACCGGCTTGAAGAGCCTGTCGGATGCCATCGCCCTGCGCAACCGGGTGCTGAGCTGTATGGACATCGCGGAGTCCCTGCAGGATCCGGCCAAGCGCGCTGAGTATCTTGGGTTCGTATTCGTCGGCGCTGGATACGCCGGCGTGGAGGGACTGGCCGAGCTGCAGGACTTCGCCGCACAGGCGATCGAGCTGTATCCCCGATCTCGCGCGGAGGGGATGCGATGGGTGCTGGTGGAGGCGAAGGATCGGATCATGCAGGAGGTCCCGAAGGGACTCTCGGAGTTCGCGGTGCGTGAGCTGCGTGCGCGGGGCATAGAGGTCCGCACCGAGACCACGGTGAAAGAGATCACCGAGCGCGACGTGACGCTGTCCGACGGTGAGCGGATCTCGGCACGTACGGTGGTGTGGACGGCCGGAGTCAAGCCGAGCCCCGCGGTCGGCAAGCTGGGCTTGCCGACAGATCGGGGCGGACGGGTGGTGGTGGATCGCACCATGCGCGTGGACGGCTACGAGCACGTGTGGGCGATCGGCGACTGCGCTGCGGTTCCCGATCCTGCTCGAGGAGGGCAGTCCTGCCCTCCGACCGCACAGCATGCGATCCGTCAGGGGCGGTTGGTGGCTGCGAACGTGGCCGCGACGCTCGGCAACGGCAGGGTACGACCGTTTCGGTATCGCACGAAAGGGGTTGTCGCCGAGCTCGGAGACAGAGAGGCGGTCGCGTTGACGCTCGGAGTGCGCTGGCGCGGACTGCCGGCGTGGTTCATCGCTCGCACGTATCACCTGCTGCTGATGCCCGGTGTGGGACGCAAGCTGCGCCTGCTGGTGGACTGGAACGTGGCGTTGCTGTTCGGTCGGGACACCTCGGCGCCTGGACGCCTGGGCAGCCCGACTCCCCTGGGGCGGGGCGAGGATCTCGACGGTTGATCACACAAGCGCGCCGCCTCAGCGTATCCTGATCGGAGATGGCGATACTCGACGAAGTGAAGGCCGACCTGCATGGCGCGATGCGCGCCGGTGAGAAGGACAAGGTTGGCGCGCTGCGACTCGTGCTCTCTGAGCTGCAGAAGGCCGCGAAGGAGGGTGGAGACGACGAGCTGGCGGTGCTGCGCCGCGAGCGCAAACGTCGCCTCGAGGCCGCGCACGCCTACCGCGAGGCCGGACACGAGGATCGCGCTGGCGCGGAGGAGGCCGAGGGGGAGCTGATCACCGGTTACCTGCCGGCTGAACTCTCCGATGGAGAGCTTGCAGAGATCGTGGGGCAGGCTGTGCGCGACAGCGGAGCGGAGTCGGTGAAGGACATGGGTCCCGCGATGGGCAAGGCGATGGCGGCCGTCGATGGCCGCGCCGATGGCAAGCGGGTATCCGCGCTCGTGCGAGCCGCACTCAACGGATGAGGTCGCAGATCGAGCTGTCGAACGAGGTCGCCGCCGAGCTGGCGGGCAGTCAGGATGCTGTGCTGCGCGCGTTGGAGGCGCAGCTGGAGTGCAAGGTGTTCTTGCGAGGAAACCTGCTCACCTTCGATGGCGAGGAGCCCGAGGCGCGCGCGGGTGAGCGCGTGGTGGGAGAGCTCGCGGAGCTGATCGCACGCGGTCACCAGCTCGACCCCGAGACGATCGCTGCCGTGACGGGCGCACTGGATGTGCACGAGTCCCCGGCGCGTGTGCTGGAGGACGTTCTCTGGCAGCACCGCGGTTTGCGGGTGGCGCCGAAGACGGTCAACCAGAAGCGTTACGTGGACTCGATCCGCTCAAGCACGATCACCTTCGGGGTTGGTCCGGCGGGCACTGGGAAGACGTTCCTCGCGGTGGCGATGGCCGCTGCAGCGCTGGCGCGCCACGAGGTCAACCGCATCATCCTGACGCGCCCGGCGGTGGAGGCCGGCGAGCGGTTGGGTTTCTTGCCGGGCGATTTGATGGCGAAGGTCGATCCCTATCTGCGCCCACTGTTCGACGCGCTACACGACATGCTCGACCCGGAGAAAGTGTCGCAGTACATTGAGCGTGGCGTGATCGAGATTGCCCCGCTCGCGTTCATGCGGGGACGCACGCTGAACGATTCATTCGTGATCCTCGACGAGGCCCAGAACACCACGCCCGAGCAGATGAAGATGTTCCTGACCCGCTTGGGCTTCGGCTCGAGGATGGTGGTGACCGGCGACGTCACACAGGTGGATCTGCCCCGCGAGCAGCAGTCGGGGCTGATCGTGGTGGGCGAGGTGCTCGACGGGGTCGAGGGCATCGAGTTCTTGCGTTTTGGCGGGGAGGACGTGGTTCGCCACAAGCTCGTGCAGCGGATCGTGGAGGCCTACGACGAGCACTCCCAGCGCGAGACACCGGAGCTACGCGCCGCCGATCGCCGCCGCGCCTGAGATTCGGCGGCGCGATGCTCGAGGTTGAGGTGTTTGGCGCGGATCTCGCTCCCGATGCGCCTCCGCTGGCACAGGTGCGGCGCCTGTGCGTTCTGGCGGCCGCATCGGCCGGTGTCGAGGATGGTCATCTGGCGATCGAGTACGTCGATGCGGAGCGAATTACCGAACTGAATGTCGAGCATCGCGGCAACGAAGGCCCCACAGACGTGCTGTCTTTCCCGATCGACGGCGCCACTCCAATCGACGGCCCCGCGAGAGAGCTGGGCGATGTGGTTATCTGCCCCGAGCACACGGTCGACCTGTGCGAGGCGATCGTCCATGGTGTCCTGCACCTGGTGGGCATGGACCATGAGACCGACAACGGCGAGATGCTGGCGCTGCAGGCAGAGTTCTTGGCGTGGGAGAGCCGATGACTCGCAAAAGCGGCTTCGTCGCGCTCGCTGGACGGCCGAACGTGGGCAAGTCGACGCTCGTGAACGCGCTGGTGGGTAAGAAGGTGGCGATCGTCTCCGACCGTCCTCAGACCACGCGGCGAGCGATCCGTGGGGTGTGCACCAGCGGCGACTGCCAGATGGTGCTTGTCGATCTGCCCGGCGTTCAGCGCCCGCGCGATGCGCTCACCGAGCGGATGGCGCAGCGGGTGCGCCAGGAGCTGGATGGCTGCGACGCGGCATTGATGGTTTTGAACGGCGAGCAGGGTGTGGGCCCCGGCGACCGTTTCATCGCGCAGGCGCTCGCCGGGACGGGCGCAGCGGTGACGATTGCCGTGAACAAGGCGGATCGTCTGACGCGGGCGCAGATGATCACGGTGTTGGAGCAGGCAGTCGAGCTCGAGGTGTCCGAGGACGTCTTCCCGATCTCGGCGCGTACCGGGTCCGGGGTGCAGGCGCTGAGCGAGCATCTGACGGCAGCGATGCCGCAGGGACCGTTCATGTTCGAGGATGGCGCTAGCTCCGATCAGCCGCTCGCGGTCTTGCTGGCTGAGCTGATCAGGGAGGCCGTGATCAAGCGCACCTTCCAGGAGTTGCCCCATGCGGTGGAGGTGATCGTCGAGGAGATCGAATTCCCGCGCGATGGCCTTGCGCGGGTAAGGGCGCTGATCTGGGTGGAGAGCGAGTCTCAGAAGGGGATCCTGGTCGGCGCGCGCGGGCGCATGATCAAGGCGATCGGGGTGGCAGCGCGCCGTGAAGTCGAGCGAGAGCTGGGTGCTCAGGTGCACCTCGATTTATCGGTGCGAGTCCGTCGCGATTGGCGCGGAGACGAGGGGCTGCTCGACCGGCTGGGAATCATCTGAGCGAGCTGGCCGTGGACGGCTTCGCTCGACTAGAGCTGCTTTGACAGGTGCTCGGCGATCTGCTCGACGGCGGGCAGATCGAGCTCGGAGGTGAAGAGGAAGGGAACGGGGAGCACCTCGAAGCGCCGGCGGCGAAGGCGGGCGACTTGGTTGTGCTGGAAGCTTGCGCGGCTGTGCACAGCGCGCGCTGCCAGTGTGGCCGAGCGCGTCACGGAGTCGCTTGCGTCCAGACTCTCGACCCGGGTGAGCTCTGCGGCGGAGAAGCGCCGGGGCAGCGTGCCGTTGACGACGACCGCATCCAACGAGCGGTCGATCTGACGGCGCAGGCCGTCCTGGAGCTCGAGCGCCTCCGTGACGGCCATCTCGGTCGGGAGCGCGACCGCCAGATACCCGGAGCGCGCGGGATCGGAGAGCAGCTCACCGACCTGCCGGGTCTGGGAGGCGATCGGCCCGACGCGTGCGATCGCGCCGAAGGTCTGCGGCGAGTGGAGCATCCCCAGGGCATGTCCTGTGGCCGGCGCGTCGAGGATCACGAGGTCATAGCCGCCCGGTCGCTTGCCTGTTCCACGCTTGCCCTCCGTGAGTTTCCAGATCGTGACCATGCTGATCAGCTCCCTGGCACCGGGGGCGGCGGCCGCGAAATACTGAAAGGTGCCGCTGGAGGCGAGCACCCTGCCGGACACGCGCCCGCCGAGCGACTGTAGCCACTCGAGCAGCGCCCGATCGGGATCGATCGAGATGCTCCAGAGGTTCTGCCGCAGCTTCGTCTCGGCGCCCTCCTGCACGGGGACGACACCAAACAGCTCTCCCAGCCGGCGCTGCTGACCCATCTCGACGATGATCGCGCGCAGTCCGCGCTCGGCCGCGAGCAGGCCGAGCGCGGCAGAGACCGTCGTCTTGCCCACGCCGCCCTTGCCGGTGAGCACGAGCAGCTTGCGGTCCAGGAGGGATGCCATCGTCCTGATGCAACCTACAATCCCGCAGATGAGCACACCAACCGGCGAGCAGACGATCGACGCGGAAGATCTCCTACGACGAGCGCGGGCTCGTGCCGTGTGTGATCCAGGATTGGCGCAGCGGAGAGGTGCTGACGATGGCCTACATGAACGAGCAGGCGCTGGAGCGCACGCGCGCGACGGGTGAGCTGCATCTGTGGAGCCGTTCGCGCGATCGGCTGTGGAAGAAGGGCGAAACGAGCGGCAACACCCAGATGGTGAAGGCGCTGCGGTTGGACTGCGACGGCGACACGCTGCTCGCGCTGGTGCAACCGGCCGGTCCCGCCTGCCACACCGGCGAGCGGACGTGCTTTCACCGCGGCGAGCTCGAGCCACCGGCACCGCATGAGACGCTGCCGGGTCTGGAGCGGACGCTGGATGCGCGCGCAAAGGAGCGCCCGGCGGGCTCCTACACCGTCGAGCTGCTGGATGACCCGGGGCGGATCGGCGAGAAGGTGCAAGAGGAGGCCGAGGAGGTCGCGCGCGCCGCGCGCGAGGAGTCCGACGAGCGGGTCGACGAAGAGGCGGCCGATGTGATCTATCACCTGCTCGTGCTCTTGCACAGCCGCGGACGCGCGCTTGCGGACGCCGAGCGGGTGCTCGATGAGCGTCGCTGAAAGCGCCCAGCCGCCGGAGAGCGGGAGGGCGGGGACGCCACCCGTCTCGCCGACGCTCGAGGAGGCTCGCGAGCTCGCCCTAGAGCACAACCTGATCCCGCTTGCGACGAGCTTCGTCGACGACACGCAGACGCCCGTCTCGGCGTTCCTGAAGATCCGTTCGCTGGACCCGCTCGGCCCGGCGTTCCTGCTCGAGTCGGCGGAGCAGGGTCAGCGCGTGGGGCGCTGGTCGTTCATCGGCTTCGCGCCGCACGAGGTTCTGCGCTGGTCACCCGCCGACGGCGGCGACCCGTACTCGATCGCGACCGAGCGCCTCGCGCGGCTGCACCAGGCGCCGATGGCCGATGCGCCGCCGTTCACGGGCGGCGCGGTCGGGGTCTTCGGCTACGACCTCGTGCGGGTCGTCGAGCCGCTCGGGCCGGCGAACCCCGACCCGCTGGGACTGCCCGATCTTGCCCTGATGCTGACCGACGGCCTGGTCGTCTTCGACCACCTGAGGCACACGATCACGATCCTCGTCAACGCGAACCTCGATGTGCAGCCCGACGTCGACCGCGCTTACGCGGACGCAGTTGCCCAGATCGCCGAAGTGCGCGAGGCGCTTGCGGGCCCGGTGCCCCGCAAGGAGCCGCGGCCGCCGCGCGAGATGCCGAGCTTCGAGTCGAACATGTCCCGCGCTGACTTTGAAGCGATGGTCGCGCGGATCGTCGAGTACATCTACGCCGGAGACGCCTTCCAGGTGGTGCCCTCGCAGCGCTGGTCGGCGCGGAGCCCCGTCGAGGCCTTCTCGATCTATCGCGGCCTGCGCGCGGTCAACCCGAGTCCCTATATGTACTTTCTCGATTTCGGCGACTTCCAGGTCGCCGGAGCGAGCCCCGAGCCGCTGCTGACCGTCAGCGGCAGGGACGTGCTGACCAAGCCGATCGCCGGCACGCGCCCGCGCGGCGCGACGCCGGAGGAGGACCGGCGGATCGCCGCGGAGCTGCTCGCCGACGAGAAGGAGCGCGCCGAGCACGTGATGATGGTCGACCTCGGCCGCAACGACCTCGGCCGCGTCTGCGAGTACGGCTCGGTCGCCGTCGACGAGATGATGGAGGTCGAGCTCTACAGCCACGTGATGCACATCGTCTCCTCCGTGTCGGGTACGCTGCGTGCGGATGTGGGCGCGATGGACGCGCTGCGCTCGGTGCTGCCTGCCGGGACTCTCTCTGGCGCTCCGAAGGTCAGGGCCATGCAGATCATTGACGAGCTCGAGCCGGTCAAGCGGGGTGGCTACGGCGGCGCGATCGGCTACCTGAGCTACGCCGGGGATCTCGATACCGCGATTCACATCCGGACGGTCGTGGTCAAGGATGGGGTTGCCCACGTGCAGGCGGGCGGCGGGACCGTGGCCGACGCGAAGCCGGCGTATGAGTACGAGGAGTCGGTCGCGAAGTCACGCGCGGTGATGCAGGCGATCGCCTTGGCCTGCGAACAGGCGGATTGGCCATGAGCGTGATCGCGATCGAACGATGAGGGTGCTCGTGATCGACAACTACGACTCGTTTACGTACAACCTCGTCCAGTACCTGGGTGAGCTCGGGTCCGACGTGCGCGCGGTGCGCAACGACCGTGCGACGGTTGACGAGTTGCTGGCGGGTGGCTACGAGCGCTGCGTGATCTCACCGGGGCCGTGCACACCGGACGAGGCCGGCATCTCCCTGCAGGCCGCGCGACGGTTGCCCGAGGCCGGTATCCCCACGCTCGGGGTTTGCCTTGGTCACCAAGCGCTGGCGCAGGCGTTCGGGGGCAAGGTGGTGCTGCACGAGCCGGTACACGGCAAGGCGACACGCATCGAGCATGACGGGCGCACGATCTTCAAGGGCCTATCGACGCCGCTTACGGTCGGGCGCTATCACTCGCTCGTGGTCGATCCCCAGTTGCCTGATTGTCTTCAGTCCTCGGCACACGGTGGCGGCGTGCTGATGGCGCTGCGCCACATTGAGCTGCCGGCGGAGGGAGTGCAGTTTCATCCGGAGTCGGTGCTGACCGACGAGGGGAAGTTGCTGTTGAAGAACTTCCTCGAAGGACCGGCCGATGCCTAACGTGATCCTGACGCGAGCGATCGACGGGCTCTCCTCGCGTCGTAACTTGAGCGCGGATGAGACTGCGGAGGTCTTGGCGGAGATCATGAACGGTGAGGTCTCGGAGATTCAGATCGCGGGTTTCCTGATCGCGTTGAGGACGAAGGGCGAGACGATCGACGAGCTCACCGGGCTGGCTCGCACAATGCGGGCGCTGGCGGCGCACGTGGCCACGGAGCGCGAGGACCTGCTCGACACCTCCGGTACGGGGGGTGGGAAGCGCACGTTCAACGTTTCGACCACGGCGGCGCTGATCGCCGCTGGCGCTGGGTGCGCGGTGGCCAAGCACGGCAATCGCTCCGCCACCAGCCTGTCGGGGTCGGCGGATCTACTCGAGGCGCTGGGTGCCCGGATCGACCTGCCGCCGGAGGGCGTGGCGCGCTGCATCGAGGAGGCGGGCTTCGGCTTCATGTTCGCGCCGGCGCATCATCAGGCGACTCGTTTCGTCGTGCCCGTCAGGCGCGAGCTGGCGGTCAAAACGATCTTCAACCTCTTGGGGCCGCTGACGAATCCGGCGGGCGCGCAAAGGCAGCTGATCGGCGTCTCGGACCCGAGCTTCCTGGAGACGATTGCGGGCGCACTGGCTCGGCTGGGGGTGCACCGGGCGCTGGTCGTGGCCGGGGAGGACGGGCTGGACGAGGTCTCGATCGGGGCGGCGACGCGCGTGGTCGAGGTGAACGGCGAGGAGTTGCGCCGCTACACGCTGACGCCGGGCGATGTCGGGCTCGAGCTCGTCGCCGAGCCGGACTACGACGGCGGAACCCCCGAGGAGAACGCGGCGGTGACGCGCGCGATCCTGGCGGGTGAGTCGGGGGTGCGCGCCGACTTGGCGCTGATCAACGCGGGCGCGGCGGTGTACGCCGCCGGCGTCACGCAGACGCTGGCGGATGGCGTACAGGCCGCGCGCGCGGCGATCGAGGACGGGCGCGCACAGGGCGCCTTGGAGCGCTATCTGGAGGCGAGTCGGCTGTACGCGCCCGCTGAGGAGAGCGTGTGATGAGTGCACACACACCAACGGTGTTGGCGCGCATTCTGGAGAGCACGCGCCGAGTGAAGTGAAGCGTCCGCAAGCGGGAGTGCTCGCTTCAGGAGCTCGAGTATCAGGCGTTCGCGTCTCGGCGAGTGGGGAGCGCAAGGCGAGGGGCCCTTCGCGTGGCGGTTCCTGAGAGAGCCCGGGATCGCGGTGATCGCCGAGTTCAAGCGTCGCTCGCCTTCGGCGGGCGCGCTGCGCGAGGCCCCGGATCTGCATGAGATAGTGGGTGCGTATGAGCGCGGCGGCGCAACTGCGCTGTCCGTACTGACGGAGGGCCCGAACTTCGACGGCTCGCTCGAGGACCTACGGGCGGCTCGCGTGGCTTGTGAGTCTGCCGATTCTGCGTAAGGACTTCATCGTCGACGAGTACCAGCTACACGAGGCGAAGGTGGCGCGGGCGGACGCGGTGCTTCTGATCGTGGCGGCGCTAGAGCGGCAGGAGCTGATCGCGCTGCACGAGGGCGCGCAGAAAGCTCGGGTTGGATGTGCTGGTGGAGGTGCACGACCGTGAGGAGTTGCGCACAGCGCTGGGTGTGGAGGCCGATTGGTCGGAATCAACAACCGCGATTTGAGGGACTTCAGCGTCGATGTGGAGCGCACCGCGCAACTCATAGGCGAGATCCCGAAGGATGAGCGATGACCATGGTCTCGGAGTCGGGGATCGCGGAGGCGGAGCAGCTCGATACAGGCTGGAGGCGGCCGGCGTCGATGCGGTGCTCGTGGGGGAGGCGTTGATGAGTCTCGGAGAACCCTGAGGCGAAGCGCCTGGGAGCTGCGGGGAGATCGTGCGCCGGTAGCGCCGAGGGATCGCCAGGGCGACGGGTTGGGCGGGGGTTCCGATAGTTTTAGGAGGAGCGGGGCCTTGCTTTAGATCGCCTTGATGGCAAGCAGTCATTGTGATGAATCGATGAAACGCACATTCTTCATTCCCTTCCTCTCCGCCCTGATCGGCGGAGGTGTCGTCGTAGCGGTGATTGCGGCGTTCGGCGGGCTGAGCACCTCGCAGAAGACGATCACCACCATCCAGGCCGCCCCGATCGCGCCCTCGAACGCCTCGCAGAAGACCTCGGGGCTGACACCGCACGACATCTATGTGCGCGACGCTCCGGGTGTCGCGTTCGTGACATCCACGGTCGTGCAGAAGACGGAATCGCCCTTCAACCTGTTCGGCGGCGGGGAAAGCCAGCAGAAGGGTCAGGCCACCGGCTCGGGCATCGTGATCGATGCCAACGGCACGATCCTGACCAACTACCACGTCGTCGAGAACGCCGTGAAGGTCACAGTGAGCTTTGAAAAAGGCAACGCGGTCGAAGCGAAGGTGGTGGGCAAGGACCCCTCGAACGATCTGGCGGTGCTGAGGATTCCGACCGATGGCCTGACTCTGCACCCGCTCACGCTCGGTGACTCGAGCGCCGTGGAGGTGGGCGATCCGGTGCTTGCGATCGGTAACCCGTTCGATTTGGAACGGACGCTAACCACCGGCGTGATTTCGGCGCTCCAGCGCGAGATAACCGCGCCGAACGGCTTCACGATCGATAACGTCCTGCAGACCGACGCGCCGATCAACCCGGGCAACTCCGGTGGTCCGCTGCTGAACGCCGCGGGTGAAGTGATCGGCCTCAACTCGCAGATCGAGACCGGCGGCAGCGGCGACGGCAGCGTCGGCATCGGCTTCGCCGTTCCGATCAACACGGCGAAGAGCGAGATCTCTGAGCTCGAGAAGGGCGGCACCGTGCGCGGCGCCTACCTCGGCTTGACATCGTTGACGATCGACGGGTCCCTGTCGGCGCTTAACCTCCCGGTGAAGCAGGGCGCGCTGGTGCAGAGCGTGCAGAAGGGAACCGCCGCCGAAAAGGCTGGTATTCGCGGTGGCAACATCAACGGCACCGTGGAAGGCGGCCAGGTCGCGGTCGGCGGCGACATCATCATCTCGATCGACGGCAAAGCTGTTACGAGCTCGGAAGACCTCGCGAACGACATCGAGGCCGAGAAACCGGGCGATACCGTTAGCATCGGGCTGGAACGGGCGAATGGGAAGGGCGGCTACGAACACAAGACGGTGAGCGTGAAGCTCGGTGAACGCCCGAACTCGGTGGAAAACCCGAACACGCCCGAAGGGTAAGCGCCCAGCCCCCGCTACGGTTGGGGGATGTCTGAGACATCCCCGAAAGTGAAGATCTGCGGGATTACCAACTTGGCAGACGCTGAGCTGGCGGTCGAGCTGGGCGCGTGGGCCCTCGGTATGGTCTTTTACGAGGGCAGCCCACGCAGGTGCTCGATCGAGGAAGCGCAGCGCATCACGGCGGCGCTGCACCGGAAGGTGGAGCTGTGCGGGGTATTCGTGAACGATCCCCTGGAGCGAGTCGTGCAGCGCAGCGAGGATTTAGGGTTGACGATGGTGCAGCTACATGGGGACGAGGGCCCGGCGTTCTGTGGCGAGGTGCCGCGAAGGACCGGCGCGCGGGTGATCAAGGCGGCCCAGGTGGCTGGCCCGGGCGATGTGAGGGATTTAGAGCGCTACCACGTGGACTTCCATCTGCTCGACGCTCGCGCGCAGGCACCCGAGAAGCAGGCATTGAGGGGAGGAACGGGAGAGACGTTCGATTGGACGTTGCTGAGAGCCCGTGAATCGAAGGTTCCCCTGATCCTGAGCGGTGGCTTGAGCGCGGACAACGTGGCGAAGGCGATCACGGTGACGCGACCGTTCGCGGTGGATAGCGCGAGCGGCACTGAGAAAGCGCCGGGACAGAAGGATCCGGACAAGCTGAAGGCGTTCTTCGCTGCCGCTCAGCGGTCGGCGGTCGGGGCGAGCGCGTGAGTGCGGTCGAGCACCGGTTTGGGCAGTACGGCGGGCAGTTCGTTCCCGAGACGCTGATGCCGGCGCTGGTGGAGCTGGAGCAGGCGTGGGAAAAAGTGCGCGAGGACCCCACATATCGAGCAGAGCTGGACGGCCTGCTGCGCGACTTCGGCGGCAGGCCAACGCCCCTGTACAAAGCCGGGAGGCTGAGCGAGCGAGCCGGACGAGCAATCTATCTAAAGCGCGAGGATCTCAACCACACGGGCTCGCACAAGTTGAACAACGCGCTCGGGCAGGCGCTGCTGGCACAGCGGATGGGCAAGCAGCGAATCATCGCCGAGACCGGTGCCGGCCAGCACGGCGTGGCTACCGCGACCGTGTGTGCGCTGCTGGGGATGGAGTGCGTCGTGTACATGGGCACCGAGGACACACGTAGACAGCGACCAAACGTGCAGCGTATGGAGCTGCTGGGGGCGAGCGTGAAGCCGGTGGACGCGGGCGCGAGGACACTGAAGGAGGCGACTTCGGCCGCGATCAGGGACTGGGTGACCAACGTAGAGAGCACTCACTACGTGATCGGCTCGGTGGTCGGTCCGGCTCCGTACCCGGCGCTGGTGCGCGATCTGCAGCGCGTGATCGGCGACGAGGCGCGGGCACAGATGCTGGAGATCGAGGGGCGGCCGCCCGAGCGGGTGATCGCCTGCGTGGGCGGCGGCTCGAACGCGATTGGCATCTTCAGTGCGTTCTTGGAGGACGCGGATGTGCAGCTGATCGGGGTGGAGGCAGGCGGCGAGGGAATCGACACGCCACGTCACGGAGCGCCGCTGACAGTCGGCGGGCGCGCGGGCGTCCTGCACGGATCGCGCTCGGCGATCATGCAGGACGAGGAGGGGCAGATCTTGCAGGCGCACTCGGTGTCGGCGGGCCTCGACTACCCGGGAGCTGGGCCCCAGCACGCCTACCTGCGTGACAGTGGGAGGGCGCGGTACGTGGCGGTGACCGATCTACAAGCCATCGCGGCGTTCAAGGAAGTGGCGCGCCTGGAGGGCATCATCCCGGCTCTCGAGACCGCGCACGCGCTGGCCTGGACGCTCGCCCAGGAAGACGGCGAGCTCGATCTGATCTGCCTCTCGGGGCGCGGGGACAAGGACCTCGCGGAGGTGCTGGCGAGGTGAGCGAGGACGGCGCGACCGGGATCGACCGGATCGCCGGCGCCTTTGCGCAGACGGATAAGCGCGCGGCGCTGATGCCATATTTGATGGGTGGATATCCGACGCTGGCGGACTCCATCAGGATCGGCGAGGCATGTGTAACGGCGGGCGCGGACATCATCGAGCTGGGCATGCCCTACTCGGACCCGCTCGCCGACGGACCCGTGATCCACGCGGCGGGCACGGAGGCACTCGCGGCGGGGGCAACTGTGGCGGGTGTCTTGGAGGTGGCGCGCGCGCTGGCGCAGAGCGTGCCGGTGGTGCTGATGTGCTACGCGAACATGGTGCTGGCCCCGGGCACGAAGGCGTTCGTGGCGCGGCTGGAGAAGACCGGTGCGAGCGGGTTGATCGTGCCGGATCTGCCGCTGGAGGAGTCCGGAGAGATCCGGGTCGCGTGCGGTGCGCATGGGCTGGCGCTGGTGCCACTGGTGGCACCCACGACTCCGCTGGAGCGGTTGGCGGCGATCGGGAAGAGCGCGCAGGGGTTCTTGTACACGGTCTCGGTGGTGGGCACCACTGGCGAGCGGGACGCGCTGGGGGAGCGCTTTGTGGAAGTCGTGGCGCGTGCGAAGGCGAGCACCGAGGTGCCGGTCGCGCTGGGCTTCGGGATCAGCACGCCCGAGCATGCGCTCAAGGCCGCGCAGGCGGGTGCTGACGGGGTGATCGTCGGCACCAGACTGGTACGCGCCGCGGGCGAATCGGAGAATCCTGCTGGCGCCGTCGGCGCGGTCGTCGGTGGACTGGCAACGGGCCTTGCGATAGCTCGCTAGGATTCCGGCGGCATGGGACTGGTCCTCACCGTCACCGTCGGCCTGGTTATCTGGGTCGTGCTCTGGGCGCTCGGCGCGAAAGGCTTCGACGCGTTCCTGCTCGCGGGGGCGATCATCGTGGCGGGAGCGACCGTCAAGATCCTCTCTGGCTACCTTCCCGGCCGCCGTAGCTGAGCATCCAGTGCGCTCGCGCTGGCTTGGATTACTGGCGGCCGCCGCGCTAGCTATAGCCGCGTTGGGAGTGGCAGGTTGCGGGGGCGTGGGCGTGTCGGGTGCCTCGAGCGCGGTGGGCAATCAGCTGACGATCTACTCGAGCCTGCCGCTGCAGGGACCCTCGGGGGCCAGCTCCCAGCAGATCGTAAACGGCGAGAAGCTGGCGCTGAGCGAGGCGGGCGGGCGCATCGGCCCCTTCAAGATCAGCTACCTGTCGATGGACGATTCGAGTACGACGAGCGGAGAATGGGACCCCGGAGTAACCGCGACGAACGCGAAGACGGCCGCTGAGGATCCCAGCACGATCGCCTACCTGGGCGACTACAACTCGGGTGCGAGCGCGGTGTCGCTGCCGCTGATCAACGCCGCGGGCATCCTGCAGATCAGCCCGGCGAGCCCCTATGTCGGGCTGACGTCCTCGCTCGACGCGGGCCAGGACGAGCCAGAACGCTTTTATCCCTCGGGGCGGCGCACCTTCGGGCGCCTGCAACCGGGTGATCCGGCACAGTCCGAAGCGCAGGTGCAGCTGATGAAGGAGCTGGGCGTAAAGCGGCTGTACGTGCTCGACGACCAGGGTCCGTTCGAGGTCCCGCTCGCTGAGCTCGTCGCCGGCGACGCCGAACGAGCTGGCATCACGGTGGCCTCCCACGACAGCTTGGACATGACCGATACGACCGCGAGCACGAGCTTCGGCGGCGAGGTCGGAAAGGTGGCGGAAAGCGGCGCGCAGGCCGTGTTCTTCGCGGGCGGCACGGGTACAGGCACGGTGGCGCTGTGGAAGCAGCTGCACAGCGCCGACTCGAGGCTGCTGCTGCTCGGGTCGAGCGACATGGTCAACAGCTCGTTCACCGCCGAAATCGGGGCGGCGGCGGCAAGCACGTATCTGACGACGCCGATCCTGCCTGTGGATCTCTATCCGCACGCGGCGGTGAGTGTGCTTGCGGAGTATCGCCTGCGCTTCGGGAGCGAAGGGGATGCGGATGCGCTGTACGGGTACGAGGCGATGAGCGTCGCGCTGGCGGCGATTCGCAATGCGGGCCTGCGCGGCAACGACCGGCAGACGGTTGTCGATCGGTTCTTTGCGATCAAGCATCGCGAGTCGGTGCTCGGCCGCTACTCAATCGAACCCGATGGCGAAACCACCCTCGCGCGCTACGGCGTGGACAGGGTCCTAGACGGGCAGGCGGTGTTCTACAAGGTGCTGAACGTTCGCTGAGCTGGGCCACACCGAGCGGCGTCAGCCGGCCTGTTGCAGCCCGGCGACGAGCCGGAAGCGCTCGACGCCGCCGCCGAGGCTCTTGCCGCCACCGACGAGCGTGGTGAGCGAGCGCAGATAGGGGACGATCTTGGAGATGCTTGGATCTTCGCTCAGGCCCACCCCTTCGAGCAGGCTGAGAAGCGGAGGGAATTCAACGGTGAGGCTCGGCCGCGCGCCTTCGCCGAGGGTGGCGGCGGCAACGCTCGAGGAGGCGGCGCTCGACAGCGTGCTCGACGGGTGCAGCGCGTCCTGCACGGAGGCTTCGCCGAGGCCGATCACGAACTCGGTCTGACCGCCTGAGCTGCGCCCGTTGGCGATGTCGAGTTCGACCGGAAGGCCGTTCACCCTCGCCGAGATCGCGGCGTCCGTGCCGTGGATCGAGATTGGCTGCACCGAGCCGCCCGCCTTGCTCAGCAGGGCGCCGAGCTTGGCGACCGCGGCTTGGGAGAGCGATGGGCTCTTCGAGGCAATCGCGATTCCGGCCCGCAGGTCAACCACGGTGCTGCCGCTCGCGAAGAGCCCGGCGGAGCTCATCCAGCTGAGGAAGTCATGCTGGTTCTGGGCGCCGGGAGAGCTGAGTGCGGAGAGCGGCGTGAGGATCCCTTCGAGCAGGCCCTTCACATTGAAGCCCCCGGGTGCCGAGCTTTCCGCCGAGGAACCGGCGGCGGTCGAGCCTCCGAAGGAGGTTGCGAGCGAGGCGAGGCCGTGGAGCGCTTGGTCATCGCGCGCGAGGGTGACGCCGACGTCGCCGAGGCCCACGGCCAGCCAGGATTCTCCCGGCAGTTCGCTGAGAGCCTGTGCACCTCCGGACGCGGAGGCCAGCAGTCCGCCGTTGCCGGCCGATGCGCGGGAGGCGAGGGTGTCGACGTCGAGCGCGATCGAGGTGGGCGAGGGCACAAGCGAGACGTTCAGCGTGCGATCGCCGCCGAGCAGCCCGACCAGGCCGCCGAGGCCCTGCGCGCCACTGCCCGAGGCGGTGCGGGCCCCGGAGGGGGCTCCGCTACCGGAGGTGCTCTTCGATCCGCCCGCTGCGCTGCCTGATCCCGATGTGCTGGGGTTCGAGTAGACGTGGGCGAGCGTGCTGGACGGGGCGCTTGCGAGCAGCTTCGAGTAGTCCGCGGAGTGAGCGAGCGAGGGCCCGCCGAGTGAAGTGTCGATTACGCTGTGCAGCCCCGTGACTGTCCCGAGCACGGCGAGGCGATCGACGATCCCGAACGCCTCGCCGCCCGAGGTGGCCTGGTAGCTGACGCCCCGGTAGCTTGCCGCGTGCGCGCCGGCATGCTGAGCCTCGGTGTCTATGAACGAGCTGGCCTTGGCGGAATCGCTGGTGTCGAGCACGATCGCGCCCTGGACTCCAGAGGCGAATGGCCACGCGCTCGGCGTGGTCGAGGCGCCGCTCTGGAGGACCTGGCTGAGCAACTGCTGCAGCTGCGAAGTCGCGGCGGAGGAGGTTGAGAGCGAGGAGAGGAAGATCCCGGCGTTGGGGCCCAGCCACGGCGCGATGTCGTGGCTGTAGGTGAGCGGGGGGCTACCGGGGACCTGGAGGACCCCGGCGAGGCGCGCGTAGGGGTCGGGCTGGTGGGTGAGCGTCGTCGCGGCGGCGGTTGCGTCGGTCTTCAGGATGCCGCTGGGGCGCACGACGGCACCGGCGTACAGTGGCGCGGAGGCCGGGATCACGCCGGCGGGATCGGCAGAGGTGCCGGGCGAGGACGAGGAGCCGCAGCCCGCAAGCACGGCGGCGGTCGCGGCGATGACGAGCGCGGCGGGGAAGCGGTGGAGTCGGAGATCAGGCATCAGCAGCGATCGTATTCCTCGCGAGCCTGCCCACGCAAGTACCTGTTGATCGGCGGGGTCGTGCAGAGCATCACGCGAAGAGTCCGACTGGGCCGCCGATTTGCAACGAGCGTTGCACTTCGGGGCTGTGCATGGGGATTTGCACTATGGGACCCCCGGGGAGGGCGCACGCACCACGCTGCGGAAAGACCCTGTGAGCGGGCATTTTCGGCGTTTCAAAGGGGGGTGGGCAGGGTAAGTGGGAAAAAATGTGCAATTAGGGTTGCGTTGTGGGGGAAAGTGGGATAAGTTCGCGGACAGCGAGCCGGGGTGGAGGGGCTCCTCCCACTCCTCCACCGCGGCTCGGTAACTAATTGGAACCCATCCACCCCCGCTTCCCATGGTCCCCTTCCGCGGCACCTTCGACCACACGCTCGACGCGAAGAACCGGCTCACGGTGCCGGCCCGCTACCGCGCGACGCTGGCCGAGGGTGTGGTGATCGCGATGCCGGTGGACCTGAAGCCCTGCGTCGGGATCTGGCGCCCGGAGGACTATGAGCGCTACACCCAGCGCGCGTTGGCGGAGCTGCCGCCGCTGTCGCCCCGGTTGACGGAGCTGGAGCGCTTCTTCTACGGCAGCTCCCAGGACATGGACCTCGACGCCGCTGGGCGGATCATGGTCCCCGGCTTCCTCGGCGAGCACGCCGAATTGGCGAAGGAGGTCGTGGTCGTGGGGGTGGGGGACCGGTTGGAGCTGTGGAGGAGGGACCGTTGGAATGATCATCGACCGACGCTGTTGAGCGGCGTCGCGGAGATAACCGCGCGTGTCGACCATCCTGCTTGACATGAGAAGTGTCCACATCCCGGTGCTGGTCGGGGAGCTGATCGAGCTGCTCGACCCGCGCCCGGGTCAGACAGCGATCGACTGCACCTTCGGCGGCGGTGGCCACGCGGAGCTGATCGCCGAGCGGCTTGGCCCCGAGGGGACGTTCATCGCGATCGATCGCGACCCGCTGGCGCAGGAGCGCTTCGAGGAACTGGCCGAGGAGGTTGCCTGCTCGGTGCGTTTCATCAGGGGCAGCTATGCCGAGGCGCTCGAGCTGCTCGCCGAGGAGCGTCTGCAAGCCGACATCGTTTACTTCGATCTGGGGATGTCCTCGATGCAGGTGGACACGCGCGAGCGCGGCTTCTCCTACTCATACGAGGCTCCCTTGGATATGCGTATGGACCCCGCGCAGGAGCTGAGCGCCCGCGAGATCATCGCCGGCTGGGACGAGCGCCAGTTGGCGCGGGCGCTGCGCGACTTCGGCGAGGAGCGCCATGCGGGGGCGATCGCCCGCATGATCGTGCGTCGGCGTGAACAGGGCCCGATCGAGACGACGCTGGAGCTGGTGGACACGATCAACTCCGCGATTCCGGTCCCCGCTCGGTTTGCCGGTGGTCATCCCGCCAAGCGCTCCTTCCAAGCGCTGCGGATCGCTGTCAACGACGAGCTGGGACAGCTGGATCGCGCGCTGCCACTTGCCTGGGGGCTGCTGCGCGAGGGCGGGGTGCTGGCCGGAATCTCTTTTCACTCGCTCGAGGATCGCCGCGTGAAGCGCTTTCTGACAGAGCGCGCGCGTGGCTGTATCTGTCCGCCCGAGATGCCTGTGTGCGGATGCGGGCGTGAGGCTGAGGCCGCGCTGCTGGCGCGCCGCGCGATCATGCCATCTGCAGGCGAGGTCGCGCACAACCCGCGCGCCGCCTCGGCCCGGTTGCGTGCAGCCAGGAAGCTGAGAGCGGGGGACGCGGCATGACACCACCAGCCGCCAGCGCCGCCGCGGCCCCGGCGATCCACCCGCGGCGCTCCGTCCCATCCCGCCGGCCGGCAGCCGCTCCCCGCATCCCTCGACGGATATCCGGTCCTGCCCACCCGACGCGCAGTCCCGCGCGCGCGGCCGGGGTCGCGGAGGCCGTGGCGACGCACCGACTGCTCGACCGCCTGATCTCCGGACGTATCTGGATCGGGGTGATCGCGTTCGCGTTGATCGGGATCGTGACGATGCAGTTGGGGTTACTGAAGCTGAACGCGGGCATCGGCCGGTCGCTGCAGCGTGAAGCGCTGTTGCAGCGCGAGAACGCCATGCTGAGCGCCGAAAACTCCGAAATGGCTGCGGGCGAACGGGTCGAAGTGCAGGCTGAGCACATGGGCATGGAACCGATCCCGCCGGGCGCGCTGCATTTTCTCGCCGCGCGTCCATCGACCGACGCACTCAAGGCCGCGGCGGCCTTGAGTGCGACTGCCTCGACGGCGAGTGGGAGCGCAACCACTCCGATTACGCCATCTGGTGCTACCGCGACCACCGAAAGCTTCTCAGGCACGGAAACGGGCGCATCGACGTCATCCGCCGCGAGCGCGGAAACCTCCGCTACTGCAGCGAGCACTCCTGCCGCTGGTGGCACGTCTGAAACCGGGAGCGCCGCGACTCAAGCTTCCACAAGCCCGAGCGCCACGACCCAGGAATCCTCAGGCGCCTCCTCGCCCAGCAGCGGCCTCTCAGGTGGTGCCGGTGTCCCGGCCAGCTCGACCAGCTCGGCCTCGACCGGTGGCGGCACCACCCCCGAGGGGTAGCGGGTGGCCGTCGTCCAGCACCGCATAGGAGCGATCTTCGGGCTCTTCTTCCTGCTGCTCGTGCTCGCGGCCGGGCGCACGCTATACCTCGGCACGTTGCACAGCGGGACGTTGCGTCAGGCCGCCCGCGATCAGCAGCTGACCTACGAAACGGTGCCCGCCCAGCGTGGCACGATCACCGATCGCAACGGCATCGATCTGGCCGTGTCCGAGCCCGCCGAGGACATCTCGGCGACGCCGTATCTGGTGAAGGATCCGCTGGAAGCGTCGCAGCGCCTGGCTCCCCTTCTGGGCCAGACGCAGGCGACCGTTCTGAGCGACCTGAGCGAGCACAGTGGCTTCGCGTACCTCGCGCGGGCGCTGCCGGCCAAGCAGGCGCAGGCGGTAATGAGCATGGCGATCCCCGGTATCGCTGAGACGCCGGTGATGCGCCGCGTGTATCCGCGCGGCACGCTCGCGGCGCAGGTGCTGGGCATCGTGGGCACCGAAGGCAATGGGCTCATGGGGCTCGAGTATTCGCGCAACGCTCTGTTGCACGGGCGCTCCGGGCAGCGGCGCGTGGTCAGCGATGCGCTCGGCCAGCCCGTGTCGATCGACGATGCGCACCCGGAGGTTCCCGGCGCCTCGCTGTCGCTGACGCTCGACGCGAACATTCAGCGGCGCGCGGAAAACGTGCTCGACGCCGTCGGGAAGGTGTTCGATCCCAAAGACGCGACGGCGATCGTGATGGATCCGCGCACCGGAGCGCTCCTGGCGATCGCGAATTGGCCGCAGGTCAACGCGAACGATCCTGGCAGCGCCCCCGCGGGGGCGCTCGAGGATCGCGCGGTGGGATTCAATTACGAACCGGGCTCGACGTTCAAGGTCATCGCGGTCTCCGACGCGCTGCAGCGTGGGCTGATCACGCCGAGCACTCCCTTCGACATCCCCGACCAGATCCAGGTCGCCAACCGCACGATCCACGATGACACCGAACATGCCGAAGAGACACTCACCACTGCGCAGATCCTCGCGCAGTCCAGCAACGTCGGTGCGATCAAGATCGGCGCGCTCGATGGTGCCAACAGCTTCAACGAATGGGTGCATCGCTTTGGCTTCGGGGCGCGGACCGGGGTCGATTTGCCCGGTGAGGAAATGGGCCGGCCGCTGCCGCTGAGTGAATACTCGGGCTCCTCGATGGGCAACTTGCCGATCGGGCAGGGGGAGCTCGTTACGCCGATGCAGATGGCGAGCGCCTACGCGGCGATCGCCAACGGCGGGATCCTGCGTGCGCCACACATCGTCAGCGCGGTGAACGGCCATCCCCAGCGAGAGCCGACGGGCAATCGCGTGATCTCCGCGACGACCGCCGCCGAGGTGCGCAAGATGCTCGAAGGCGTGCTCGCTCCGGGGGGCACGGCCAGCGAGGTCTCGATCCCCGGCTATCAGCTGGCGGGCAAGACCGGCACGGCCAGCAAGGTTGACCCGGCGACCGGCGAATACTCCGAAAGCGCATTTGTGGCTTCGTTTATAGGATTCGCTCCCGCGTCGAACCCGAAGCTCCTGTGTGCGGTGGTCGTCGACGAACCGCAGGCCGGGTCGATCTACGGCGGAACGGTCGCCGCACCCGCTTTCGGCCAGATCATGTCCTTCGCGCTGCCATACCTGCGCATCCCACCGGGATAGCATCAGTGCATGAGACTCGACGAGTTGATCGCCGCCGATACCGTCGGCGAGGGTGCGGCCGTTGAGATAACCGGGCTCGCATACGACAGCCGTCGCGTGCAGCCGGGCACACTCTTCTTTTGCGTTCCCGGATATCGCAGAGACGGTCACGAATTCGCCGCCCAGGCGGTCCGGGACGGCGCCGTGGCACTCGTCGTAGAGCGGTCCCTGGGGCTGGGTGTGCCCGAGGTTGCGGTCCCCTCAGTGCGCGCGGCGATGGGGCCCGTGGCGGCCCGGTGGCACGGCGATCCGACCGCGCGGCTGAAGGTGGTCGGGATTACGGGCACGAACGGCAAGACGACAACTGCGTTCCTCGCTCGCGCGCTGCTGGAGGCGACCGGCGAACAGACCGGTTTGCTGGGGACTGTCACGTCGATCGTGGGCGGCGAGCAACGGCCGCTGGACCGTACGACCCCCGAGGCGATCGACCTGCAGGCGGACTTCCACGCGATGCTCGAGGGTGGCGATCGGGCCTGTGTGATGGAGGTCTCCTCGCATGCGCTGGAGCTGAGTCGCGTCGATGCCGTCCACTTCGCCGCTGCGATCTTCACGAACTTGACGCAGGACCATTTGGACTTCCACGAGACGATGGAGGACTACTTTCGAGCCAAGCGCAGGCTGTTCGTGCCCCAGGCTCGGTCGCGGGTAGCCGCCGAGGTGGAGAGGCGCCTGTCCGAGTCCCTGAACGAGCCGCCGGGCGTGAGCGTGGTGAATGTCGGTGACGAATACGGGCGGCGGCTCGCGGAGGAGATCGACGGCGTGCGCACGTTCGTCGTGGAGTCGGATGGGCGGAGCCGGAACGCAGCGGTTGGCGCCGACTACCGCGCCACCGACCTGCGCTGCGACTTCGGGGGATGTCGTTTCACGCTGCACACGCCCGCGGGCGAGCGGGAGGTGGTGCTGGGGCTGGCGGGCCGCTTCAATGTCGCGAACGCGGTGGGGGCGCTTGCCGCGGCACACGCGCTCAAGGGCGAACTGGATGTGCTGATTGCGACGCTGGAGCACGGCGTGCGCGTGCCTGGGCGGATGGAGGCGGTGGACGAGGGTCAGGACTTCGCGGTGCTGGTCGACTACGCTCACACGCCCGACTCGTTGAAGAATGCGCTCGGCGCGGCGCGCGAGCTGACTGGGACCGGTGAGCAGGTGGAGGGGCGCGTGGTGTGCGTGTTCGGCGCGGGGGGCGACCGCGACCGCGGCAAGCGTCCTTTGATGGGCGAGATCGGTGCGCGCTTGGCAGATGTCTTGGTGGTTACCTCGGACAACCCGCGCTCGGAGGATCCCGAGGCGATCATCGCCGAGATCCTCGTTGGGACCGTGGGGGTCCGGCCGCGGGGCGCGCAACCGATCGAGTCGATCGTCGACCGCAAGGAGGCGATCTTGCGGGCAATTCAGGGAGCCAGAGCGGGAGACGTGGTGGTGATCGCGGGCAAGGGGCATGAGCAGGGGCAGGAGTTTGAGGATGGCCGGAAGCTGCCGTTCGACGATATGAGCGTGGCCCGTGATGCCCTGCGCGCTTGCATGGGCACCGGCGCGCGGGCCGGAGCGAGCGCATGAGGGGGTGGGACGCCGCGCGTATTTCCCACGCAGCGGGTGCCCGGCTAATCGCAGAGCCGTCTCCGATGGGGGGTGAACCAGGTCCCCGGTATGCGGTGATCGACTCCCGCGCGGTGGGGCGGGGCGAGTTGTTTGTCGGCCTGCGCGGAGAGCACCAGGACGGGGGTGAGTATGGGGCGCAGGCATTGGACGCGGGCGCGTGGGGAGTGCTGGTCGCGCCGGAGCACGCCGAGCGGGCCCTGGCAGCGGCTTTGGCCGGGCCGGGTGGGGCGGTGCTCGTGCACTCCGATCCGCTTGTGGGCCTGCAGGCGCTCGCACGCGCGTGGCGACGGGAGCTGGGGAAGGCCGGGGCAAAGGTCCTCGCTGTCACGGGCTCGACCGGGAAGACCGCCACGAAGGACATCCTGGCCGCCGTGCTGGGTGCTCAGATGCATACCGTGGCCAGCCCGCAGAATCTGAACACAGAGATCGGCTTGCCGCTGTCGGTGCTGGCGGCGCCCGTGGGCACCGAGGCGCTGGTGCTGGAGATGGCGATGCGCGGCGCGGGGCAGATTGCAGAGCTGACCGGAGTCGCCGAGCCCGATGTCGGCGTGATCGTGAACGTGGGCCCGGTGCACCTCGAGCTGCTCGGATCATTGGAGGCGATCGCCGCGGCGAAGGGGGAGCTGATCGCAGGGATGGCGACCGGCGCGACGGTGGTGGTGCCCGCCAATGAGCCACTGCTCGAGCCACACCGGCGCGAAGATATGAACACCATTACGTTTGGCGTGGGCGGCGACGTCCAGCTGGTCAAGCGCCTGACGGACGGCGAGGTGGTAATTCGCGCCGGAACTGAGCGGCTCAGCCTGCGCCCATCCTTTGCGCAGCCTCACAACCTGAGCAACCTGCTCGCGGCGGTGGCCGCCGCGCGGGCACTCGGCCTCACCCCGGAGGGCAGCATAGAGGTGCGCTTCTCGGCGCTGCGTGGCGAGCGGCTTACCCTCTCCGGCGGAGTGATCCTGATCAACGACTGCTACAACGCCAACCCGATGTCTATGCGCGCCGCGATCGACGATCTCGCCGAAACGGCCTCGGCGCGCCGTTTGGCGGTACTCGGTGACATGCTTGAGCTGGGTTCCGAGGCAGGACCTCGCCTGCACCGCGAGGTGGCGGGGCATGCCGCTGCGCGCGGCGTCGATGTGCTCGTGACCGTGGGTCCACTGGCTGCGGCAATGGCGGGGGAGGCGTTCGGAGGGGAGGCCCACTCCGTGCCCGATGCGGCGTCCGCCGCTGAACTGCTTGGAGTGCTGCTGCACGAGGGAGACACAGTGCTCGTGAAGGGCTCGCGCGGCGTCGGCCTAGAGCGGGTGGCGCAGGCGCTGGTGGCCGAAGCGCAGGGGCACGCGACACGGCCGGTCTCCGATCGATCGGCGGTTCGGTCGACGGGAAGGCACTGAATGGGCCGCATACTCATCGGGGGCACCGCCGCGCTTTTGATCTGCATCTTCTTGAGCCCCAAGTTCATCGAGTTCTTGCGCAAGCGTGAGTTCGGCCAGCAGATTCGCGAGGACGGGCCGCAAGGGCATCATTTGAAGGCGGGGACGCCGACGATGGGCGGGGTGATCATCTTCCTTGCGGTCTCCGTCCCGTTCCTGATCCTAAGCAACTACGAATGGCGCTCGGTCGGTGTGTTCGGCGTAGCGATCGCATGCGCGCTGCTGGGCTTTGCCGACGACTACATCAAGCTCGTCAGGCGGCGCTCGCTCGGGCTGAGGGCACGCACGAAGCTCGGCGTGACGATCGCGATCTCGCTCGGGCTGTGGTATGTGGCCGAACACCAGGCGCACCTGGCGCCCACACTGTGGCTGCGCTTCGTCGATTACCACGTCGACCTTGGCCCGCTGTATCCGCTGCTGATCTACTTCGTCGTGGCGGGCACGACCAGCGCGGTGAACCTCACCGACGGACTCGACGGCCTGGCTGCGGGCTGCGCGGCGATCGTGCTGCTCGCCTACATCGGGATCACGTTCATCACTGGAGAAGACCTCGACATGGCGATGCTCGCCGGCTGCTTGGTGGGCGCGTGTATCGGCTTCTTGTGGTTCAACGCGTTCCCCGCGACGATCTTCATGGGCGACACCGGCTCGCTCGGGCTGGGCGGCGCGATCGCGGGGCTCGCGGTGATGACGAAGACCGAGGTGCTGCTGATCCTGCTCGGCGGGATCTTCGTGATCGAGGCGCTGTCGGTGGTAATCCAGGTCGTCTCGTTTCAGACGATGCGCAAACGCGTATTCCTGATGGCGCCGATCCACCATCATTTCGAGCTGAAGGCGTGGTCTGAGACGAAGATCATCCTGCGCTTCTGGATCGTCGCTTCGATCTGCTGTGCGATCGGCTTCACGATCTACCGGCAGAGCAGGGGCGGGTGAGACCGCGACCAGACCTCCCGCGCGGTCCCTATCTCGTGGTGGGATTGGCTCGCTCCGGCGTGGCGGTCGCTCTGGCGCTGCGGGAGAGGGGGGAGGAGGTGATCGGCATGGACACGGGCACGCCCGGCGGGACGGAGGCGCTGGCGGGGGCGGGCGTGGAGCTGCACGAGGGTGAGGATGGTATGGCGCTGCTGGAGCGGGTGCGGGCGGTGGTGAAGAGCCCGGGCGTCCCGGCGCGGGCGCCGGTGATCGCCGCCGCGCGCGCAGCGGGAAAGGAGGTGTTGGGTGAGCTGGAGCTCGGGTGGCGAATGCTGGCAAACGAGTTCGTGGCGGTAACGGGCACGAATGGGAAGACGACGACGGTCGAGCTGATCGGGCACATCCATCGTGAGGCGGGATTGCCGGTCGCCGTCGCGGGGAACGTCGGCGTGGCGGTGAGCGGTCTGGTGGGAAAGCTGGACAAGCGGACGATGGTCGTGTGCGAGGTCTCCTCGTTTCAGCTTGAGGACACGCTCGCGTTCGCGCCCGAGGCGGCGGTGCTGCTGAACCTCACCCCGGATCATCTGGACCGGCACGGCACGTTCGAGCGGTATCGAACGGCGAAGCTCGAGATCTTCGCGCGGCAGGGCAACGACGACATCGCGGTCGCGCCTCTGGGGCTCGGGGTCAAGGATCTCGGTGGCTGCGCGCGCCGGGTGTGCTTCGGTGAAGGAGCGGGCGCGGCGCTGTCGCTGAGCGCCGGCGAGCTGTGGTGGGAGGAGCGGGCGCTGCTGCGGGTCGACGAGCTCCGCCTGCCGGGGAGACACAACGTGGAGAACGCGATGGCGGCGGCGGCCGTGTGCCTGGCGCGCGGGGTCAGCGTGTACGCGGTGCGCGCCGGCCTGCGTTCGTTCAAGGGCGTCGCCCATCGCCTGGAGGAAGTGGCACGTAAGGAGGGCGTGCTGTGGGTGAACGATTCGAAGGCGACGAACCTGGCGAGCACGCTCGTGGCTCTGGACGCCTTTGCGGGCAATGCCATTCATCTGATCTTGGGCGGACAGGGCAAGGGGCAGGACTTCGCGGCGTTGGGCGATCCGGTTGCGCAGAGCTGCAAGGCGGTGTATTTGATCGGCGAGGACGCACCTCTGATCGCCGCCGCGCTGGAGGGTGGGAGATCCCCGGTGCATGAATGCGGAGACCTGGAGCAAGCTGTCAGAAAGGCGCGGGAGGCGGCGGTGCCGGGGGATGTGGTGCTGCTGTCTCCGGCCTGCGCGAGCTTTGACCAGTTCGAGGACTTCGAAGCCCGCGGCGAGCGCTTTCGGGAGCTCGTTTTGCACCGCGCACCCAGCGGATAGGGGTCGTGGTCGCACGTGGAAGGCTTCGGCTCGTCTGTGTCGAAGTGAGCATCGATGTCAACAGCCGCAGCACGGCGCGCTCGCGCCGCGGGAGCCTCCGGCCCTCGTGGATCGGCGCGCTCGTGCGCGTCAGGCAAGACGGCTGCCAAGCGGCAGCCGCTCGAGCACCGCATTCTGCTGACCGCCACCCTGTGTTTGCTCGCGTTCGGCGCGGTGATGGTCTACAGCGCCTCCTCTGCGACGACGCTGCTGCAGGGCCAGGGCAACGGCAGCGGCGATCTCATCAGGTACGTCCTCTATGGGACGCTGGGGCTGGTGCTGATGCGTGTGCTCGCGCGCGACGGGGTCGAAAAAGTCCAGAGCATCACCGCGCCCTTGCTCGTCACCTCGCTTGTGCTGGTGCTCGCGGTGCATATCCCGCACGTCGGCGTGAGCGTCAACGGTGCACGCCGCTGGATCGGCCCGGGATCGTTCCAGTTCGAGCCGTCGGAGCTGCTGAAGCTTGCGCTCGTGCTGTACGCCGCCACGTTGCTGGCGAGGCGCCCGCAGCGCGTGCATGACCTGCGCGCGCTGGCCAACCCGCTGCTGCTCGTCGTCGGCGCGGCGTGCCTGCTGGTCGTCACCGAGCCGGATCTCGGCACGGCGATGGTGATCGCGTTCACAACCTGTGCGCTGCTGATCGTCGCTGGGATCCCGCTGCGCAAGCTGGCGATCCTCGGCGGCTCGGCGCTGGCACTGGTGTTCGTGTACGCGCTCGTACAGCCTTATGCACGCGCGCGGCTGACGTCGTTCGTGGACCCCTGGTCGCACGCCTCGGGCAGCGGCTTCCAGGCGGTGCAGGGACAGATCGCGATCGGCTCGGGCGGGCTGTTCGGGGTAGGCCCCGGTCAGTCGGTGCAGAAGATCTTCTACCTGCCCGAGGCGCCGACTGACTTCATCCTCGCGGTGATCGGCGAGGAGCTGGGCGTCGTTGGGGTGTGCGGGCTGCTGTTCCTGTATGGGCTGATCGCCTACGCGGGCCTGCGCGCGGCAAAGAGGGCACGCAGCCTGTACAGCGCTCTGATCGCGGTCGGGATGACCTCGCTGATCGTTTCGCAGGCGATTCTGAATGTGTTCGCTGTGCTCGGGTTGGCACCACTCACGGGGGTACCACTGCCATTCGTGTCCTACGGCTCGAGTAGCCTGATCGTGATGCTCGCCGCGATGGGGCTGTTGATGAACGTGGCCGCGGGCGATACCGCGCACGTGCGTGAGGTGGCGCCCGCGCGTAAGCGGCGTTCAGCCGACGTGCGGGCGCGCGAGTCGGCAGGATTGGCTCGTGAGCACATCGAAGAGCAGGATCGTGATCGCCGCCGGCGGGACCGCCGGGCACGTGGTGCCAGCGCTGGCGGTGGCCGGCGCGCTGCGAGCTGAGGGCGCTGAGGTCACGTTCGTCGGCGGCGAGCGCGCCGAGTCCGAGCTGGTGCCCGTCGCGGGCTTCGAGCTGAGGAAGATCTCGGTGGAAGGTGTGAGCCGTACCAATCCGCTGCGCGCTCTGCGCGCGCTGGTACGTGCAGGAGTTGCGTTTCTGCACGCGCGCTCGCTGCTGAGAGAGCTGGCTCCCGATGCTGTGATGGGCGGTGGCGGCTACGTCGCTGGACCGGTCGGTCTCGCCGCGGTGACGCTGCGGATTCCGCTTGTGCTGACCGAGGCGGACAGCCACCTGGGGCTGACCAATCGCCTGCTTGCGCCGTTCGCGAAACGCGTGTGCTTGGCATTTCCTTTAGCCGGCCGGCAGGGCGCGGGCGGGCAGCGTTATCTGGTGACGGGCCGGCCTGTCCCCCCGCCGCAGGAAGATCGCGCGGGCGCACGTGCACGCCTGGGGATCGTCCCTACAGAGCAGTGCGTGCTCGTGTTTGGCGGTTCGCTCGGGGCACGTTCGATCAACATGACCACGGTTGAGGCGTTCACGGGCGCGGCCGTGCGCGTGCTGCACGTGTCCGGCCGGCGCGACTACCACGAGCTGGCCGCGCGCCCTCTCCCCGACGGGTACGACCTGCGCGAGTATCTCGACGGAGAGGATTTCGCCGACGCGCTTGCCGCTGCCGACCTGGTAGTGGCGCGGGCAGGGGGCTCGGTGTTCGAGATCGCCGCTCACGGCACACCGGCGATCCTCGTGCCCTATCCGCACGCCTCAGCCGATCACCAGACGGCGAACGCACGCTGGTTGGCGGATGCTGGTGCGGCGATCGTAATCCCCGACGGGGAGCTGAACGCGGCACGTTTGGCGCGGGAGGTGGCGGTGCTGCTGGCCGACCGGGGGCGCTTGGCAGAGATGGTCGCGGCCTCCCGTCGGATGGCTCGCCCCGCCGCGGCGCGTGAGGTCGCGCGCGCGCTCCTGGAGGCGGCCGCGGGATGAGCCCGCCAGACGGACCATGGAGCGGGCGGCGCTTGCATTTCGTAGGTGTGGGGGGCGCGGGAATGAGCGGCTACGCGCGTGCGGCGCACGCGCTGGGGGCCGAGGTGACGGGCTCTGACGGCGCTCTCTCTCCCTACGCGGAACGCTTGCGCGCGGACGGCGTGCTGGAGGCGCACATCGGTCACGCCACCGAGAACGTGCCAATCGGAGCGGAGGTAGAGGTCATCTATTCGAGTGCGGTGTCCGTAGATAACCCCGAGCGCGAGGCCGCGCGTGCGCTGGAACTGCCGGAGCGCCCGCGTGCGGAGCTGCTGGCGGAGTTCACCGCGCTGAAGCGCACGATCGCGGTGGCGGGCACGCATGGGAAGACGACCACCGCGTCGATGCTGGTGCACGCGCTGCGCGCCGCCGGCTTTGAGCCGGGATGGCTGGTGGGTGCTCCGGTGGGGGGCGGCTTGCCAAATGCCGAGTGGGGAGAGGGTGAGTGGTTGGTGGTGGAGGCGGATGAGTCCGACCACTCGATGTTGAGTTTGAAGTTGGAGATCGGTGTGCTGACGAACGTCGAGCTCGACCACCACGCGAGCTTCGGCTCGCTGGCGGAGTTGGAAGAGGCGTTTCGCGCGTTGCTGGCACACGCCGAGCGAGGGGTCGTGGTATGGAATCGTCCCGAGCTGCTTGCTCTGGTGGGGGATCGGGCCGCGGAGATCGAGGTCGTTGCCTACGACGTATCCGACCCAGTGCTCGATGCGGGAGGCTCCCAATTCCAGTGGCGCGGCAGCGAGGTGCGTCTGGCGGTGCCCGGCGCCCACAACGCGCTGAACGCGACGGCTGCGCTGGAGGCTGCGCGGCTCGCCGGCGCCGATGCGAAAGGCACGATCGATGGGCTGGCTGGTTTCAAGGGCGCCGGCCGGCGTTTCCAGCGGCAGGGCGAGACCGGGAACGGCGCGCTGGTGTACGACGACTACGCCCACCATCCGACCGAGGTCGCGGCCACCCTGAGGGCGGCACGAACGCTTGCCCACCGGCGGCTTGTGGCTGTCTTCCAGCCGCATCTCTACTCGCGCACCAAGCTGCTGGCGCGCGAGTTCGGCCTTGCCCTGGCGCTGGCCGACGTGGTGGCGGTGCTCGACGTATATCCCGCGCGCGAGCACAAGGATGACCATCCAGGGGTGAGCGGGCTGCTGATCGCCGAGGTCACGGCGGACGCGGCCGAAGGCAGGCCGGTGTACTGGCTGCCCGGCTTTGCGGAGGCCGGGCAAGTCCTTCGGGGGATCCTCGAGGAGGGCGATATATGTCTCGTGATGGGCGCGGGGAACATCGATGCGCTCGGCCAAGAGTTGGTGGCAAGATGAGGATCGACGGTGCTCCATCGATCGTCCAGCGCGACTTCCCGCTCGAGCGGATGGCGACGGTGCGGACCGGCGGCGAGGCCGAGTATTTCGCCAGGGCCGGGTCGGGCGCCCAGCTGCGGGAGCTGCTCGGATGGGCGCAAACGATCAACGTATCTGTTGCCGTCGTGGGATCCGGCTCGAACCTGCTGATTGCCGATGAGGGAGTGAGGGGCCTGGTGGTGAAGCTCGACCGCAAGCTCGCCCTGATCAAACACGAAGGAGAGCGGATCGTGTGCGGTGGCGGTGCGCGGCTGCCCTCGGTGGCGGCGCGCGCGGCGCAGGCGGGGCTGTCGGGGATCGAGTTCGGCGTCAACATCCCCGGCACCGTCGGCGGCGCCGTGCGGATGAACGCAAACGCCTACGGCGGAGAGCTCGCGAAGGCGCTCGAGTGGGTGGAGGTGATGACCGCCGCGGGTGCAGAGCGCCGCACGCCGGCGGAGCTGGGGTTCGGCTATCGCCACTCGAACCTGGTCGCGGGGGAGATCGTCGCGCGGGCCTCGTTCGCGCTCGTGCCGGCGCGGACAGACACGGTCAAGGCCACGCTTGCAGAGATGCGCGAACGCCGTCACGCGGCCCAGCCGCAGGGGATAAAGACGTTCGGCTCGACCTTCAAGAACCCAGAGGATCCGCGCGCCGAGGGCCGTTCAGCCGGGTTGCTGCTGGCGGAGGCCGGTTGCAGCGGCCTAACGATTGGTGGCGCGCGCTTCGCCGAGAAGCACGCGAACTTCATCGAGAACACCGGCTCGGCGAGCACTGCGGATGTGATCGCGGTAATGGCCGAGGGCCGCCGCCGCGTGCAGGAGCGCTTCGGCGTGGAGCTGGAGGCAGAGGTGCAGACTCTCGGGGACGTGCGCTTTCCCTGGTAGGGGTTCGCCCGCCGGGGTCGAAAACCCAGTGAATGGATCGCTCGTTCACCGCGCGTCTCGGCCGCCAGTTCATTGCGCCTGCGCCTAGCCGTGCTGGCCGACCTCGTGGCCGCCTGGAGACTGGGCGTTGGCGTGAGACGGCTGGAATCTTGTGGCGGCCGTTCGTGGCGGTCGGTGGCCTGACGCGAACCTGCTTCTTGCTCGTCTCGCGCCACCGCCGTGTGCGTGTTGCGCTCCTGGTCGCGCTCGCGACATTGCCGTTGCTCGCCGGCGGGTGGCTGTGGCTGCGGGACTCCTCGCTGGTGTCGGTGGAGCACGTGACGGTGAGCGGACTGCACGGGCCGCAGGAGCAGGCGATCGAAGTCGCCCTGAACGGCGTGGCGCGTCACATGAGCACGCTCGACGTGCGCAGCGGTGCGCTACGCGCCGCGGTCGCGTCGTTTCCCGTCGTACGCACTGTACGCGCGATCCCGAGCTTTCCCCATAGCCTGCGGATCGAGGTGGTCGAGCAACCGCCGGTCGCCGCTCTCACGGTCGACGGCACCCGCACCGCGGTGGCTGCCGACGGGGTCGTGCTCGGTCCCGCGCTGCTCTCCAGCGCGCTGCCGGCCCTCGCTGGCTACCACGAGGCTCTCGTGGGAGCGCGCGTCCAGGGTCCGAACGTGCTCGCGGCCGTCGCGGTCCTCGGCGCCGCGCCCACTCCGCTTCGCCGTGTGGTCGCACGCGTGTACACCGGCCCCGACGGTCTCACCGTGGCGTTCCGCAGCGGCCTGCTGGCGTACTTCGGTGACACCGCGCGGCCGCACGCGAAGTGGACGGCGCTCGCAAGGGTGCTCGCCGACCCGAGCTCCGCGGGCGCTTCTTACATCGACGTGCGCCTGCCAGAACGCCCCGCCGCCGGCTTTTCCGCCGGGAGTGCTCCCTCAGCTAGCGCTGTCTCCACAACGGGACAGGCAGGCACGCCGGAATCGACCGTCTCAGCCCTCGCCGAAGGTTTGACCGCTATCACGGGCGGTGGATCGACTGCAGGTGGCGGAACAACATCGGCCGGTGCGGCGACGCCAGTCGCTGGATCGGCTGCAACGACGGAAGCGTCATCGGCGGCAACCCCAGAAGCCGGAGCGGCCTCCGGAGCGGCGGAATCGAAATCGACGAGCGGATCGGAAACTCCAGCGGCTGCCCCGGCGCCGGGCGGCTGAAGGCCTATCTTCAGACAGTAAGGCTCAACTTAAGCGTGAGGTTAGCGAAAAGGCAATCCTCGGGTGGTGGTCGAGAGTTACGCGATCTGCAACGAATCTTGCGAGATTGGCAGTTCTCGTTGACAGGGCGAAGATCCCTGCATAACGTGCCGATCTGGGTGGTTCGGATGAGGTAGTGTGCCGAACCCTTAACAACTACTGAAGGCTTCGGACACAGAACTCATGGAGAGCGGCGGCGGAAGTTACTTGGCGGTCATCAAGGTCGTGGGTGTAGGCGGCGGCGGCACCAACGCTGTCAGCCGTATGGTCGACGCGGGGCTACGCGGCGTGGAGTTCATCGCCGCCAACACCGATGCCCAGGCGCTCGCGATGTGTGACGCCGACGTGAAGCTGAACATCGGCCACGAATCGACCAAGGGTCTCGGCGCGGGCGCCAACCCCGACGTGGGGCTGGCGGCGGCGTCGGAGTCGCGCGATGACATCAAGGAGGGGCTGAAGGGTGCGGACATGGTGTTCGTCACGGCGGGTGAGGGCGGAGGTACCGGCACCGGCGCCGCGCCCGTGATCGCCGAGATCGCCAAGAACGAGATCGGCGCGCTGACGGTCGGCGTCGTTACGCGCCCGTTCGACTTCGAGGGCTCCCAGCGCGGCCGCCAGGCGACCGAGGGGATCGAGCGTCTGCGCGAAGTCGTGGACACGCTGATCGTGATCCCCAACGAGAAGCTGCTCACCGTCGTAGAGCGGCGCACCTCGATGCTCGACGCTTTCCGCGAGGCCGACAACGTGCTGCGCCAGGGCGTGCAGGGCATCACCGACCTGATCACGATCCCCGGCCTGATCAACCTCGACTTTGCCGATGTGCGCACGATCATGCACGACGCCGGCTCGGCCCTGATGGGGATCGGCGTGGCCGGTGGTGAGAACCGCTCCGCCGACGCCGCCAAGGCCGCGATCTCTTCGCCGCTCTTGGAAGAGTCCGTCGACGGCGCCACCGGCATCCTGCTGAACATCACCGGAGGTAAGGATCTCGGCCTGTTCGAGGTCAACGACGCCGCGGAGATCATCCAGAACGCGGCCGACCCGAACGCGAACATCATCTTCGGCGCGGTGATCGACGAGAGCATGTCCGATGAGGTGCGCGTGACCGTGATCGGCACGGGCTTCGACCACCGCCCGGGTCGCTCCGCGCGCCGCGATAGTCGCGCCGGCCGACCCGATCGAGGTCCCCGCATCGACGACCGTCAACGCTCCTCGCTCGAGATCTCAGACGACGACATCGACGTACCGCCGTTCCTGCGCTAGGTCTCTGGACAGGGACATCGCCACCGAAGACATCGACGTCCCGTTTTGCTGGAGCGTTCAGCTCCATGTCCCTTCGATAGCCTGGGAGAAGTGTCCTCACCGGTCCTTGCCACGCTCCGGCGTACCCCATTGTTCGAGTGCCACAAGGCCGCCGGCGCGAAGCTCGTGGAGTTCGCCGGCTGGGAGATGCCGATCCAGTACGACGGCATCCGTCAGGAGCACATGGCGGTGCGCGAATCGTGTGGCATCTTCGATGTCTCGCACATGGGCGAGATCGAAACCGCCGGTCCCGATGCGCTCGCGTTGTTGCAGCGGCTGCTCTCGAACGATGTCGCTCGGGTCCCGATACGCGGGGCGCAGTACTCCGTGCTGTGCCGCGAGGACGGCGGCGTGCTCGACGACCTCTTCACCTATCGGCTCCAGCCAGACCGCTATCTGACTGTCACTAACGCGTCCAACCACGAGCGCGACCTCGACTGGTTCCGCACGCACGCAAAGAACTTCGGCGACGTCGTGGTGACCGATCGTTTGGATGACTACGCGATGCTCGCCGTCCAGGGGCCGCGCGCGCGAGAGCTCGTGCAGGCGATCTCCGACGCACCGCTCCCGCCTCGGATGACGGCCGCCACGCTGCGTTTGATGGGCGCCGAGGTACTGGTCTGCGGCACCGGCTACACCGGCGAGGACGGCGTAGAGCTACTTTGCGAGCCCGTGGCGGCGCCCGCCCTGTGGGATGAGCTCGTGCGCCGCGGCGCCACCCCTGTGGGACTCGGCGCGCGCGACACGTTGCGACTGGAGGTGTGCTTCCACCTCTACGGCAACGACCTCAATCTTGAGCGCGGCCCGATCGAGGCGGGGCTCGGCTGGTGCTGCCGCGAGCAGGCCGGCTTCATCGGCGCCGAGGCCGTCCGTGCCGTGCGAGAGGCCGGTCCGGCGGAAAAGCTCGTCGCGTTCGCCGTCGAGGGTCCTGGCATCGCACGGCAGGGCAATCAGGTGGTCGGAGGTGGGGAGGTGAGCAGTGGCACGCTCTCCCCCTGTCTCGAGGTTGGCATCGGCCTGGCCTATGTCCCCGCCGCAAGCGCTGCGGCCGGCACACATCTGGAAATCGATGTTCGTGGCAAGATCCGGCCGGCTGTCGTCAAGGAGAAGCCGCTTTACCGAAAGGGCCCTAAAGGGTGGCGCAGTCGGCCGAAGGCCGGCTGACCGAAACGGGGATTCGCCGAAGGCGTGTCACCCGGCTTCGATCGGGCCCCTCTGCTATCTAATCATCCCCATGGCCGAGGCGAACTACCCCGCTGACCTGCTGTATCACCCCGAGCACGACTGGGCGCGCGTCGAAGATGAGATCGCCACGCTTGGCATCACCTGGTACGCCCAGGACGCGCTGGGCGAGGTGGTGTTCTTCGATCCGCCAGCGATCGGGACGACGCTCGTCAAGGACGAGCCGTACGCCGAGGTCGAGTCGGTGAAGGCAGTCTCCGACGTGCTCGCGCCTCTGTCGGGGGAGATCGTCGAGGTCAACGGTGATCTCGCCGGGGATCCTGGGGCGATCAACGAGGACCCCTACGGCGAGGGCTGGCTGGTGAAGATCCGCTTGGCCGACCCCTCCGAGCGCGACGCGCTGCTGGACGCCGCCGCGTATTCGGCCACCCTCGGCGGCTAGCTCCTAAGCTGACGGCAGGACCTTGAGTCGCTACACCTCCATCACTCAGCAGGACCTCGACGCGATGCTCGGCACAATCGGCGTGCCCTCGATCGAGGCGCTGTTCGACCGCCAGATCCCCGAGGTCATGCGTTTGCGGCGTCCGCTTGAGCTCCCTGCGGGCATGCCGGAGCAGGACGTCTTCGCGCACCTGCGCGCGCTCGCCGCGCGTAACGTTTCCGCCGAAGACGAGCTGAGCTTCCTCGGGGCTGGGATGTACGACCACTACGTGCCCGCGCTGATCGACATGTTGATGGAGCGCTCGGAGTTCCTCACCCCCTATACCCCCTACCAGCCGGAGATTTCCCAGGGGGGGCTGCAGGTGATGTTCGAGTACCAGACCGCAATCTCCGAGCTGACCGCGCTGCCGGTCGCGAACGCATCGGTCTACGAGGGGCCCTCCGCGGTTGCGGCGGCCGGCTACCTGGCGAAGCTGCACAACGGCGGGCATCGTCTCGTCGTCAGTGCGGGGCTGCATCCGCACTCGATCGAGACGTTGCGCACGCACGCGCACGGTTACGGGATGGAGGTCATCGAGGTCCCGTTGACCGCCGGCCCCGCCGGCGGCGTGACCGACCCCGACGCGTGGGCGGCGGCGATCGACGGAGACACGAGCGCGGCGATCTTCGCCCAGCCGAACTTTTACGGGGCGGTCGAGGACGCCGCGGCCTTGAGCGCGGCGGCTAAGACGGGTGAGCACGCGCCGGTCGTGATCGCCCAGGTCGACCCGATCACGCTCGGCATCCTGGCTGCACCTGGCGAAAGCGGAGTCGATGTGGCCGTCGGCGAGGGCCAGCCGCTCGGCAATCGCCTGGACTTCGGTGGGCCCTCGTTTGGCTTCTTCGCTGCCCGCGAGGAGTACCTGCGGCGGATGCCGGGGCGGATCGCGGGGGAAACCGTGGACATGGACGGCCGGCGCGGGTTCGTGCTCACGCTGCAGACACGCGAGCAGCACATTCGCCGCGAGAAGGCAACCTCCAACATCTGCACCGCTCAGGCGCTGAACGCACTCGCGGGGGTCGTCTACCTGACGTGGCTCGGCCGCCGTGGGATCGTCGAGCTGGGGGAGCTGCTGCTGGCACGCACGCACTACGCGCGCGAGACCCTCACCGCACTGGATGGAATCGAACCGCTGCACTCCCAGCCGGTGATCCGCGAGTTCGCGGTGCGGTTGGACGGTGATGTCGGCGCGGTCAAGCGCCGCTGTGCCGCTGAGGGCGTCAACCCGGGCGTGGACCTGCAGAAGCTGACCGGGCGCGATCAGGACCGCGGCGGGCTGCTCGTGGCGATCACCGAGCAGCGCTCACGGGCCGACGTCGACCGCTTGGCCGAGGTGCTGGGGGCGGCCGTGGCCGCCGAGCGGCAGATGGTGCCGGCATGACACCGGTGACCGAGCTGCCGCTGCAGCGCGAACGCGCAAAGACGATCTTTGAGAAGGGCGCTCCAGGGCGCCGCGCCTTCATGTGCCCAGAGTGGGACGTGCCCGAGGTCGACGCGGAGGAGCTGCTGCCGGAGCGCTTGCGTCGCCGAGAGCCGCCAAGGCTGCCGGAGGTCTCCGAGCCCGAGATCGTGCGCCACTACGTGGGACTGTCCAAGCGGAACTTCGATCTCGACTCGGGCTTCTATCCGCTCGGATCGTGCACGATGAAGCACAACCCGCGCTTGCACGAGCGGGTTGCGGCGCTACCCGGACACGCGCGGCTGCATCCACTCCAGGACCCGGAGCGAGCGCAGGGCGCGCTCGAGTTGATGTGGAACCTGCAGCAGGCGCTCGCGGAGATCTCGGGCCTGCCGCACGTCTCGCTGCAGCCTTCCGCGGGCTCTCACGGTGAGCTCGCCGGCGTGCTGCTGACACGCGCTTATCACGAGGCCAAGGGTGAGCACCGCCACAAGGTGCTCACGCCCGACACCGCGCACGGGACGAACCCCGCGACAGTGACGATGGCCGGACTGGAGGTCGTGAAGCTCGCCACCAATCCCGATGGCGGTGTGGATTTGGATGATCTGCGCGCGAAGGCCGACTCCGATGTGGCGTGCCTGATGCTCACGAACCCGAACACGCTCGGACTGTTCGACGCGAACATCCAGGAGATCGCTGCGATCGTGCACGGAGTGGGTGCCACGCTGTACTACGACGGCGCAAACCTGAATGCGGTGATGGGAATCTCTCGACCTGGGGACATGGGCTTCGACATTGTCCACTTCAACCTGCACAAGTCCTTCACCCAGCCCCATGGCGGCGGCGGCCCCGGCTCAGGCCCGATCGCGGTGTCCGATCGCATCGCCCCGTTTCTGCCGCGACCCCTCGTCGTGCGCCGCGAGGATGGTATCAACCATGGCGCACCCGTTGGCAAAAGTAAAAACAAATCCACAACCCCCTTGACTGGCAGCGACAACGGCAATGGCGCGGCGGCTCCGACACCTACGTACGACCTCGACTACGACCGTGAGCAGTCGATCGGCCGGCTGCGCGGCTTCCATGGCAACTACGGCTGTTTCGTGCGCGCCTACGCCTATATCTGCTCGCTTGGAGCTGAGGGCTTGAAGGATGCCTCCGAGATCGCCGTGCTCAACGCCAACTACCTGCTCGCGCGCCTCAAACAGCACGGTGTCGCCGAGTACCTACCACTGGCCTATGGCGAGCTGTGCTTGCACGAGTTCGTCCTCTCCGGAGGCCCGATGAAGCGCGAGCTGCAGATCAGGACCCTTGACCTCGCCAAGCGTCTGCTCGACTTCGGCTACCACCCGCCCACGGTCTACTTCCCGCTGCTGGTCGAAGAGGCGTTGATGGTCGAGCCCACCGAGACCGAGACCAAGGAGACCCTCGACGCGTTCGCCGACGCCATCGCCGAGATCCTGCGCGAGGCCGCCGCCGATCCCGAGATCGCCCGCCAGGCCCCCTATACGACCCCCGTACGCCGCCTTGACGAGGTGGCGGCGGCCAAGTACCCGGTGATTCGTCAGGCCCTGGGCTAGGCTGGCGGCCGTGGCGATCGCCCTCCGCAATCTCGGCAGCACCGGCGTCAAGGTCAGTCCGCTGTGTCTCGGAGCGATGATGTTCGGAGCGTGGGGCAACACCGACCACGAGGACTCGATCCGGATCATCCATCGCGCGCTCGACGCGGGCATCAACTTCATCGACACCGCCGACGTGTACTCGCGGGGAGAGTCCGAGGAGATAGTCGGCAAGGCCCTCGCCGGCGGGCGACGGGACTCGATCGTGCTCGCGACAAAGGTGCACGGAACGATGGGCGATGATCCAAATCAATACGGCAACTCGCGCCGCTGGATCGTTCAGGAGGTCGAGAACAGCCTCAGGCGTCTGAAAACCGACTGGATCGACCTCTACCAGATCCACCGCCCCGAGCCGGACACCGACATCGACGAGACACTCGGGGCCTTGACCGACCTCGTGCGCGCCGGCAAGGTCCGCTACATCGGCAGTTCGACCTTCCCGGCGCATCAGATCGTCGAGGCGCAATGGACCGCCGAGCGGCGTGGCCGTGAGCGCTTCGTCTGCGAGCAGCCTCCCTACTCGATGCTGATCCGCCGGATCGAGGTAGACGTGCTGCCTGTATCTCAGAAGTACGGCATGGGCGTGATCCCCTGGAGCCCGCTCGCCGGTGGCTGGCTGTCGGGCAAATATCGCAAGGGAGGCGACTCGCCGGCTGACAGCAGGCGCGCACAGATGCTCCCGCGGCGCTATGACATGTCGATCCCTGCCAACCAGGCCAAGCTCGAGGCCGCGGACGCTCTCGGCAAGCTGGCCGACGAGGCCGGGATCTCGCTGATCGAGATGGCGCTCGCCTTCGTGACGGGCCATCCGGCCGTGACCGCGGCGATCATCGGCCCGCGCACGATCGAGCAGCTTGAGAGCCAGCTACCGGCTCTGCAGCGGACGCTGAGCGCCGACGTGCTGGACCGGATCGACGAGATCGTCCCGCCGGGAACGAACGTCAACCAGAACGACACCGGCTGGGACGCGCCTTGGCTCACCAACAGCTCGCTGCGGCGGCGCTAGCGCGCCATGCGCATCTTCTCAGGCATTCAACCTACCGGCCGCAAGCATCTAGGCAACTACATCGGCGCGATCACCCAGTACGTCGCCGCACAGGAGCGCGGCGAGGCGATCTTCTGCATCGTCGACCTGCACGCCACCACCGTTCCCTACGAGCCCTCCGAGTTGCGCGAACGCCTATACGACACCGCCGCGATCCTGCTCGCCGCAGGCCTCGACCCCGAGCGGTGTGTGTTCTTCCGCCAGAGCGATGTGCCCGAGCACTCCGAGCTGACCTGGCTGCTCGCGAGCGTGACCGCCTTTGGGGACCTCAACCGCATGCACCAGTTCAAGGAAAAGTCCGGCGCCCAGCGCGATCTGGTCTCCGCGAGCCTATTCACCTACCCGGTGCTGATGGCCGCTGACGTGCTCGCCTACCGCGCCCATGAGGTGCCGGTGGGCGACGACCAGCGCCAGCACATCGAGCTGATGCGCGACATCGCCGAGCGCTTCAACTCGCGTTTCGGTGAGACCCTGGTGGTGCCCGAAGGGCGCTACCGCGAGGTCGGCGCGCGGATCATGGACCTCCAGGCGCCAGAGCGCAAGATGTCCACGACCGGCGGCAGCGAGCAGGGGACAGTACTCGTGCTCGACGAGCCCAAGACGATCGAGAAGAAGTTCAAGAGCGCCGTTACCGACTCCGGTAGCGAGGTGCGTCGCTCGCGGGAGAAGCCTGGCGTGAGCAACCTGATCGAGATTCTCGCCGCCATACGTGACGAAGCCCCGGAGGTGGTCGAAGCCGGGCTAAAGGACGCGCGCTACGGCGAACTGAAGAGCGCGGTCGCGAGCGCGGTGATCGACTATTTGGAGCCCGCACGCAATCGCTATACCGACCTGCGAGCGGAGGAGGCCGCGCTCGAGGCAATCCTGGCCGATGGCGCCGAGCGCGCTCGGAAGATCGCCGGCGCAACGCTGGCGGACGTGCGCGAGCGTATGGGAGTCGGCGCGGGCGGGCGGGGTGGCCATCTTGGCTGACCGGTACGGTGGACGAATGAGCGTCGCCTCGCTTGAGCTGGACCTCGATCTCTTCAGCGGCCCGTTTGACCTGCTGTTGACGCTGATCCTGCGCGAAGAGGTCGATCTGCTGGAGCTCGCGCTGGCCGACGTGGTACTCGCCTACCTCGACCACCTGGAGGCGCAGGGCGAGCTCGACCTGGAGACCGCGACCGAGTTCATCGTGCTGATCGCCGCGCTGCTGGAGTTGAAGTCGAGGCTGATGCTGAACAGCGAAGAGGAGGACGAGCTGCTCGACATCGAGCCGGCGCAGGCGGCGGAGGAGCTGCTGGCACGGATGTTGGAGGCCCGGCGCTATCGCGCGGTGGCGGGACACCTCGGCAAGCTGCTCGCAAGCGAGGAGGGGGTGCGTTTTCGCGCGGTGCCGCTGCCGGCGAGCTTGCGTCGCACAGTCCGCCAGCCGGCGGAGGGCTCGCAGGATCCGGATGTCTTGGGGGAGGCGGTCGGCCGGCTGCTACAGATGCCGCCGGCGATCAGCTTGCGCCACATCGGCGTGCCGCGGATCACGGTGGCAGAGCGCTTGGCGCACCTACGCGACCTGCTGCGACACGGGCGCTTCAGCTTCGATGAGGCGGTGAAGGGAGCTGACCGGATGACGGTCGCGGTCACGTTGTTCGCGCTGCTCGAGCTGTACAAGCGCGGCGAGGCCGAATGGGAGCAGGGGGAGAGCTTCGGCGAGATCGCGATCCAGGCGAGGGCTGTGTCAGTGGAGACCTACGCCGAGGCAGTCGCGGGGTGAGCGGCGCGGTGGAGGTTGTGGGTGCGATTGAAGCGCACGGCCACCTGCCACAGGAGCAGGGTAGCCCGCTGGGCGAGCGTGGTATGCGTGATACACCGCCGCTGGCGCACACGATCGAGGCGCTCCTGTTCCTGGCTCCTGATCCACTGAGCGAGCAGGAGCTGGCAGAAGCGACGCAGACTGATGCGGATGAGGTCGGGGCGGCGCTGGGTGCGCTCGCCGAGCAGTACGCCCAGGGGCGGCGCGGGATCACACTGCGCGAGCTCGGCGGGGGTTGGACGCTGGCGAGCGACCCGGCGGCGGAGGATGCTGCCCGGCGCCTGTTCAGCCGCAAGCGTATCGCGACGCTCACCCCCGCTCAAGCCGAGACGCTGGCGATCGTCGCCTATTTACAGCCGATCTCCCGTCCGGAGATCACGCGTATACGCGGTGTCAGCGCCGATTCGGCCACCGCGACGCTGCTGGAGCGGGGCCTGATCGAGGAGGGCGGTCGCTCTCAGTTCGGCGCGGTGCTGTACCAAACGGGCACCCAGTTCCTGAAGCTGTTCGGCCTGCGCACGCTCGATGAGCTACCCGATGTCGCCCGCTGGGACCCGACTCCGGAAGAGCAGGCGACACTGCGCGAGCGGTTGCTGCGCGCGGGCGAGGCTCGCACGGACAGCGGTGCGTCGACGGAGTAGCTCAGGCCGTGCGGACGGCTAACTGGCCGCAGGCGGCGTCGATATCGCGGCCGCGCGTGAGGCGGACCGTCACTGGGATACCGCGTGATTGCAGCGCGGCGCGGAACGCGGCAATCGACTCGCGCGAGGAGCACTGATAAGAATCCCGCCCGCCCACGTCGGTGGGGTTGTAGGGGATCAGGTTGACCTTGAAGATTGAGTCCCCGCCCGCCTCGCCCTCGCGCCCGGCGGAAAGTGCCTTGGCGAGGGAGAGGGCCTGCGCGTAGCGGTCGTTGATGCCGGCGAGCATCACGTACTCGACGAACACGCGGCGATGCTTGCGCGCGTAGAATGCACGACATGCCTCGATCACGTCCTTCAGGGGATAGCGATCGTTGACGGGCATCAACTCCGAGCGCAGCGCCTCGTCGGCTGCGTGTAGTGAGAGCGCCAGGCGCAGCGGCATCGGCTGCTCGGCGAGTCGCTCGATCCCGGGTATCCAACCCACGGTGGAGATCGCGGTGCGCCGGTGGGTGATACCGATGTCGGGCAGGCGCTCGCAGGCGGCGAGCACTGCGTCGAGGTTCAGCATCGGTTCGCCCATGCCCATGAAAACACAGTGGTCGATCGGCTCGATCCGGCGGAAGTGAAGGGCCTGATCGATGATCTCGGAAGCGGTGAGGTTGCGCGCGAACTTCATCTGGCCGGTGGCGCAGAACGTACACGTGAGTGGACAACCGGACTGCGAGGAGACGCAGATCGAGCGTCGCTTGTCGCGATAGCGCATCAGCACCGCCTCCAGGGGACGGCCATCGGCGGTCTGAAAGAGAGCCTTGATCGTGCCGTCGCTTGCGTGGGCCTCGTCCTGGAGGGTCAGGCTGGAGAACGGCAAGTCGCGCGCGAGCGTCTCGCGCAGGGCGCTCGGAAGGTTCGTCATCTGCTCATACCCCTGTACCCCCTTGGCCGCCCAAGCCCAGATCTGGGAAGCGCGGAAGGGAGGCTGGCCGTTGGCGGCGAGCGTCTGATCGAGTAGCGCGAGATCCATCGCCCTTATGGTGGCAGCCGATGCGTCTCGCCAAGTACCTCGCCCACGCCGGTGTCGCTTCGCGGCGCGCGGCCGAGGCGTTGATCGCCGAAAGCCGCGTAGTCGTCGACGGCGAGGTCGTGATCGACCCGGCCCGCGACGTGAGCGACTCGAGCGATGTGGCTGTGGATGGTCGGCAGCTGGCTGGGCAGGAGCCACGAGTGCTCTATGTCCTACACAAGCCGGTGGGTGTGCTTTCGACTGCACACGATCCTCACGGGCGCACAACCGTGCTCGACCTCCTTTCAGACGAGCAGCGGCGCCTGTACCCCGTGGGGCGTCTGGATATTGATAGCAGTGGCCTGATCTTGCTCACCAACGATGGTGAGCTCGCTAACCGCTTGACGCACCCGCGCTTTGAAGTGCCAAAGACCTACCGCGCGAAGCTCGGCGGCGGTCCCATCGGAGATCGCACTCTGCGGACGCTGCGCCGTGGCGTGGAGCTGGAGGATGGCCTCACTGCGCCCGCGCGCGTGCGCCGCCTCGGCACGAACCTGATCGAGCTGACCATCCATGAGGGCCGCAACCGCCAGGTGCGGCGTATGTGTGAGGCGGTCGGCCATCCGGTGCTCGCGCTGGAACGCGTCGCATTCGGCGCACTGCGCCTGGACGGCATCGCGCCCGGTGATTACCGGCGCTGCAGCGAGCAGGAGATCGAGGTGTTGCGCGCGCTTTGACGCAATCGTGACAGGCGGTGACGGGAAGATAAAACCGGCGCGATGTAGTACATACAAAATAACTGCGTATAACTATAGATATACACAGCCCGAAAAGTATAGGTACCTCCACGCCGACCAGTGGGTCACGAACCCACTCAACCGTCGTGCGGTGGTCGCCAACAGTGGGTGGGGACAACTGACACAATCGCCGCCATGCAGCAACGACTCTTTGCCCTGCGCGGCGCCATCAGCGTGAACCGCAACGACGCGCAGGACATCCTCGACGCGACGACCGAGCTGATGAAGGCGATCATGGAGCGCAACACGCTCGCGCCGGAGAACGTGGTGAGCTGCATCTTCACCGCCACGAACGACCTCAACGCGGAGTTCCCTGCCGTTGCCGCCCGGGCGCTGGGCTACGACCGCGTGCCGCTGCTGTGCGCGCGGGAGATCCCGGTCCCGCGCGCGCTGCCGCGCGTGATCCGGGTGCTGATCCACTACTACGCCGAGGATGCTCACGAGTCCCGGCACGTCTACCTCGGGGAGGCCAGCGCGTTACGCGCTGACCTCGAGGCGGCGCAGTAGCTGCGCGCCCCGGCGGGCCCCGCCTCCGGACGGCAACGTCGCTGCCCGGCGTCCTGGGCCCGCGCGCGGCACAATGGACGTCACGATGACCCTTGAGTTCTCAGAGCGCATCCAGCGCATACCGGTCTACCCCGCGGCTGGCGGCTACGCCCAGCAGGAGCCTCTGGTGCGCCTGGCGAGCAACGAGTCGCCCTACCCGCCGCTGCCGGCGGTGCGCGAGGCGATTGAGCATGCGCTGACCACGCTCAACCGCTATCCCGACCCGACCAACTCGATCCTCCGCGCACGCCTCTCCGACCGCTACGGGGTGCCCGCCGCGCGGATCGCGATCGGAAACGGCTCCTGCGACATCCTGCTCGCGGCCGGTGAGGCGCTGCTCGAGCCCGGCGCCGAGCTCGTGTACGCATGGCCGTCGTTCTCGATCTACCCGCACCTCTCCGCCGCGTCCGGCGCACGCGCGATAACCGTCCCGCTCGACTCCCAAGAGCGCCACGACCTCACGGCGATGTTGCGCGAGATCACTGTCGCGACGCGGCTGGCGATCATCTGCAATCCGAACAACCCGACCGCGACCGCGCTGGAGCTCGTGGACGTCGCCGCGTTCATCGACGAGGTTCCCCCGCACGTGTGCGTGATCATCGATGAGGCCTACTGCGAGTTCAACCTGCTCGATGACCCCGACGCCTCGGTGGAGCTGCTCGACCGCCACCCGAACGTCGTGTTGCTGCGCACTTTCTCCAAGGTCTACGGCCTCTGCGGGCTGCGCGTCGGCTTCGCGCTGTGCGGTTCGGAGGATCTGCCGCGCGCGGCCGACCAGGTTCGCCAGCCGTTCTTCTGCAACGCGCTCGCCCAGGCCGCGGCTGTCGAGGCGCTCGCCCATCAGGACGCCGTCACCGAGCGTGTGACGCGCACGATCGCCGAGCGCATCTCGGTCGACGAGCGGCTGCGCGCGCTGGGCCTCGACCCGACCATCTCGCAGACCAACTTCTGCTGGTTTGCACTTGGCGAGGACCGCGACGAGGGAGAGGTGATGGAGGGCTTGCAGCAGCGTGGCGTGCTCGTGCGCGGCGGCGGCGCTCTCGGCAGAGCGGGCGCATTACGCGTCACCTATGGAACTCCCGAGGAAAACGCACGTTTCCTGGAGGCGCTTGCCGAGGTGCTTTGAAGGTGCTACAACTGCATGTGATGATCACCTCCGCACCCGTATCGACGCTTCACATCCCCGCGCGTGCCACGTGGTCGTCCTATCGCACCTGGCGATTTAGCTAGGCGCTTCGGCCCGGCCCGTTCGTGAGCGGGTTCCGATCGGCCGCTTTGGGTCCACAGCCTGGACCGAGTGCCGCCCCCCGGGCGTCCCGCGCCCCTCTCGCGCAACCAACACACAAGCTCCAGGTGTAAGTGAAAGGATGAATCGATGATGATCGTCATGAAGGAGACCGCGACCGACGATGAGGTCGAGGCGGTCGTGGCCAAGATCGAGCGCGCCGGCGCGCTCGCCCACCGCAGCCGTGGTGCGCGTGTGACCGTGATCGGCGCGATCGGCGACGTCGAGCAGGACGTCAGCGTCGAGGGCCTCGGACTCGAGGGCCAGCCAGGGGTCGACCGCGTGGTGCCGATCCTGAAGCCCTACAAGCTCGCCTCTCTGCAGATCACTCACGGCGAGCGCACGGTGCTCGATATCGAAGGTCGCAAGGTCGGGGGCGAGCACTTCGCGCTGATCGCCGGGCCCTGTACGGTCGAGTCGCGCGAGCAGACGCTCCAGACCGCGCGTGTAGTACGCGACGCCGGCGCCAGCCTGTTCCGCGGAGGGGCGTACAAGCCGCGGACGTCTCCCTACGCCTTCCAGGGCCTCGGCCAGGAGGGGCTGCGCCTGCTCGCCGAGGCGAAGGCCGAGACCGGCCTGCCGATCGTCACCGAGCTGATGGATATCCGCGACCTCGACGCCGTCCTGGAGGTCGCCGACGTGATCCAGATCGGCGCGCGCAACATGCAGAACTATCCGCTCCTTGCCGAGATCGGACGCTCAGGGCGTCCCGCGCTGCTCAAGCGCGGCCTATCCGCGCCGCTGGATGAGCTGTTGATGGCGGCGGAGTACATCCTCAAGGAAGGCAATCCCTCCGTGATGCTATGTGAGCGTGGCATTCGCACGTTCGAGACCGACCATCGCCGTGTCACGCTCGACCTGATGGCGGTTCCGATCCTCAAGGAGCTCTCGCACCTGCCGGTGATCGTCGACCCCAGCCACGCCGCCGGGCGGCGCGCACTGGTGCTACCCCTGTCGCTCGCGGCCGCCGCCGTCGGGGCGGACGGGATCATCGTCGAGACGCACCCCAATCCCGAGGAAGCCGTCTGCGACGGACCGCAGGCCCTGCGAGCGGACGGCTTTGCCGAGTACGCCGCGGCGGTCGAGCGTGCGGCGGCGCTGGCAGGCAAGGCGCTGCAGCCCGAGCGTGAGGGTCGCGATCCTCGGGGTCGGGCTGATCGGCGGCTCGATCGGCCTGGCGGCACGACGACCGATCGGGATCGGCCAGCGGGCGTGGAGGTGTGCGGGTATGACCCCGACCCGCGCGTGTGCGAGGCCGCGCTCGAGCTGGGCGCGATCGATCAGCAGGCGGCGGACATCCCCGGTGCGGTCCGGGATGCGGACGTGGTGTTCGCCGCCGCGCCGGTTGGGGCGCTCCCCGAGACCGTACGTGCGGCGCTCGCTCACGCGGGCCCCGGCGCCGTGGTAACCGACGTCGGCTCGACCAAGCGCTTCGTCGCCGAGGCGGGCGTGGCCGATGAGCGCTTCATCGGCGGGCATCCCCTTGCCGGGGCCGAGACGGCGGGCGTGGAGCACGCGCGCGCGGACCTGTTCGACGGCGCCACCTGGTATCTGACGCCCGCGCGGGGCAGCACCGCCGGCGTCCTGTACGAGCGGCTGCACCGCCTGCTCACGAGCTTCGGCGCGCAGCCCGCGGCGATCGACGCTGATACCCACGACCGCCTGATGGCGTCTGTGTCGCATCTGCCGCACGTGCTCGCCAACCTGCTCGTCGCCCAGGCCGCGAGCGTGCTCGGCTCCGAGCAGGACCAGCGCCTGCCGGCGGTCGGCCCGAGCTTCCGCGACGCCACGCGCGTTGCCGGCGCGAACACCGCGATCTGGACGGACATCTACCTGTCGAACCGCGACGCTCTGATCGCGGGCATCGATGGGCTGACCGAGCGCTTGGGCGAGGTGCGCGCGGCCTTGCAGGCAGGCGACGCGGCGGCGGTATCCGCTTGGAACGAGCGCGCGCGCGCAGACCGCGAGGCGCTGCTCGGCGCGGGGCTTAGCGGCGGGGTTGGGCGGGCAGGCGGTCCTCGAGCTGCGCGCCTCGGTGCCCAACCGCCCGGGCGTGATCGCCGAGCTGGCGCTGGCCCTGGGCCAGGCGGGCGTGAACATCGTCGACATGGCGCTGTCTCCCTCCGAGGACAACCGCCAGGGCGTCGTCGCGCTGTGGGTCAGCGGCGAGCCCCACGCGACCCGCGCGCAGGAGCTGATCGCTGACCTCGGTTTTCCGGTGGCGCGGGCGTGAACATGCGCTTCGAGCCCTCGAGTGGTCTGCAGGGACAGCTGAGCGCCCCGGCGGACAAGTCGATCTCCCACCGCGCGGCGCTGCTCGGGGCGATGGCCTCCGAGCCGGTGCGGATCGAGAACTACCTGCACGCCGCCGACACCACCGCCACGCTCGAGGCTGTCCGCGCGCTCGGCGCGCTCGTGGAGATGCGCGAGCGCGAGGTCGTGATCCGCGGCACCGGCCTGCGCGAGGCGCGCGAGCCGGACGGGCCGATCGACGTGGGCAACGCGGGCACGCTGCTGCGCCTGCTGCCTGGCTGGCTGGCGGCCCAGGAGGGGCGTTCGTTCACGCTCGACGGCGACGATTCGATCCGCCGCCGGCCGGTCGACCGCGTGGCCGAGCCGCTGCGGCTGATGGGCGCGGAGCTGAAAGCGACGAACGGACGCTTCCCGCCGCTGCAGGTGCACGGCGCGCGGCTGCGCTGCATCTCCCACGAGCTGCCGGTCGCGAGCGCTCAGGTCAAGTCGTGCGTGCTGCTGGCGGCGCTCGCCGCCGATGGCGCCACGACGGTCGGCGAGCCGGCGCGCAGCCGCGATCACACCGAGCGGATGCTGCTGCGCGCCGGGGTCAACATCCACCGCAACGGCCGCCACGTGACCGTCGTAAACGCCGACGAGCTCGTGCTCGAGCGGGTGCGGGTGCCCGGCGACCCGAGCTCGGCGGCGTTCATGGTCGCCGCCGGAGTGCTCGTCCCCGGCTCGCGCCTGTTGATCGGGGACGTCGGCGTCAACTGGACGCGCACCGGCTTCCTGCGGATCCTGCGCCGGATGCGCGGGATCGTGCTCGGCGACCTCGAGGACGAGTCGGGCGAGCTGTCAGTGCGACGAGCCGGTCAGCGACCTCGACGTCGCCCACGGCGCGCTGGAGGGGACGGTCGTCGAGGCCGAGGAGGTGCCGCTGGCGATCGACGAGCTGCCCCTGGTGGCGCTGCTCGGCTGCTTTGCCGAGGGCGAGACGGTCGTGCACGGCGCGCAGGAGCTGCGCGTGAAGGAGTCCGACCGGATCGCGGGTGTGGTCGAGGGCCTGCGCGGCCTCGGCGCCGAGATCGAGGCGACCGAGGACGGCTTCGCGGTGCGCGGCAGCGGCGGCCTGCGGGGCGGCACGATCGATGCCCGCGGCGACCATCGCCTGGCGATGCTGGGCGCCGTGGCCGGCCTCGCCTCGCGCGAGGGCGTCGAGGTCGTCGGGATCGAGGCCGCGGCGGTTTCCTACCCGGGGTTCGTCGAGGACCTGAGCGGCTGTGCTCGTGACCGCGGGCGTGCCGCGCGAGTGGTCTGAGAGGAGATTCGGGTGTTCTGCGACGGCGCATAGGCGGATCGCATGCTCGTAGCGATCGACGGCCCGGCTGGGGCCGGCAAGTCCACCGTCGCCCGCGCGGTTGCGCGCGAGCTTCGACTTCACCTACCTGGACAGCGGCGCGATGTACCGCTGCGTGGCGCTGCTGTCGCTCGCCATGCCCGCTCAGAGCCGGCGGCGCTGGCCCGAGCGGCGCGCATCGAGCTGGGCGAACGCGTGCTGCTCGACGGGCGCGACGTGACCGAGGAGATCCGCTACCCCGGAGGTCTCGGAGGCGGCCTCGCGCGTGGCGGCCGATCCGGGGGTGCGCGAGGCGCTCGTGGCAAAGCAGCGCGCGCTGATCGCGGGCGACGACTGGGTTGCCGAGGGCCGTGACATCGGCACGGTCGTCGCGCCCGACGCCGAGCTGAAGGTGTTCCTCACCGCGTCTGCGCGGGAGCGCGCGCGCAGGCGCGCCGCCGAGCTGGGCGCCGACCCTGCAACGGTGCTCGCCGAGCAGGCGCTGCGCGACGAGCGCGACGCCACGCGCGAGCACAGTCCGCTCGCGGCCGCCCCGGGGGCGGTCGTGCTCGACACGAGCGGGCTGACGATCGAGGAAGTGGTCGAGCGCATCGCGACGCTCGCACGCGCGGCCTCGACCTTGGTTTGACTGGGCCGACCCTCCCCCGGTCATACTGGCCAGATGATGAAGGTCGCCGTCGTCGGCTATCCGAACGTGGGGAAGTCCTCGCTGATCAACCGTCTCACGGGCACGCGCGAGGCGGTCGTGCACGAGCGCCCTGGCATCACGCGCGACCGCAAGGAGCTCGACTGCGAGTGGAACGGGCGGCGCTTCACGCTGATCGACACGGGCGGGGTTGACTTCCAAGACGAAGATCCGCTCGCCGGCTCGATCCGCGACCAGGCGCGCGCGGGGCTCGCGGACGCGCAGGTGGCGGTGCTCGTGGTCGACGCGCGCGCCGGGGTGCGCCCCGGCGACGAGGAGATGGCGGATCTGCTGCGCCGCTCGCACGCTGCCGATGATCGTGGCGGCGAACAAGTGCGACGGCGTCGCCGAGCTGCCGCTCGCCTCCGAGTTCCATCGCCTCGGCCTCGGCGAGCCGCTCCCCGTCTCCGCCGCCCAGGGCCTCGGCTCGGGCGACCTGCTCGACCGGATCGTCGAGCTGCTTGATTTGAGCCCGCCCACCCACGACGAGCCCGACACGGACACGGTGCGCCTTGCGATCATCGGCCGGCCGAATGTGGGCAAGTCCTCGCTCGTCAACCGCTTCCTCGGCGAGGAGCGGGTGATCGTCTCCGATGTCGCCGGCACCACGCGTGACGCGATCGACATGCCGCTGCTGGTCGGCGAGCGCAAGCTGATGCTCGTCGACACCGCCGGGATGCGCCGCCAGTCGAAGGTCGCGGACTCGGTCGAGTACTACACCGCGCTGCGCTCCCAGCGCGCCGCCGAGCGCGCGGACGTGGCGCTGGTCGTGTGCGACGCCCGCGACGGCGTCACCGCCCAGGACCTGCGGATCGCGGAGCTCGCGATGAAGGCCGGCTGCGCCACCGCGATCGTGCTGAACAAGTGGGACGTTCACGATAGGCTCCGAGGACGACCTCGACCACGAGCGCGCGCGCGTGGCCGAAAAGCTGCGCCTGCGCCCGCGTGTGCTGACCGCGAGCGCGCTGACCGGCCGTCACGTCGCGCGCCTCTTGACCGAGGCGCTCGCGCTCGGCGATCGCATGGCCGGGCGCATCCCGACCGCCGAGCTGAACCGCTTCCTCGCCGAGACCGTCCAGGCCCGCCAGCCGCCGGTGGGGACGCGCCGAGGCTCGAGCCAGCATCGGCTGAAGCTGATCTACATGGCCCAGATCGGCGAGCGCCCGCCGCGCTTTGCGATCCAGATCAACTCGCGCACGCGCGTGACCCGCGACTACGCCTACTTCCTGGAGAACCGCCTGCGCGCCCGCTACGGGATGGACGGCGTGCCGCTCGTGATCGACTTCGTCGAGCGCGGCCAGCGTGGCCGCGAGGCGCCGGTGGGCAGCGGGAGAGTGTCGGGGGCTGTGCGAGGGCGGTGATGGTTTCTAAAGCTGTCCGGAATCATGTTCTTCCTTTTGAAGTGCGTATAACTATGGTGTCACGCACTTCATTTTTTATACAAAACTTCGGCCCGTCTTTATTTTTCTCGCCCTCGTCGTCTTCCTAACTCACCTATTCTCTATCGACTTTTATCTCGCCTGCGACCCCTGGAGCGATTCCCGAACCCATGAGCCAGCTTCCTGACAACGAGTACCTGTTCACCTCCGAGTCGGTCACGGAGGGGCACCCGGACAAGATCGCCGACCAGATCTCTGACGGGGTGCTCGACGCCGTGCTGACCGACGACCCTTACGGCCGCGTAGCCTGCGAGACGCTCGTCAACACCGGCCTGATCGTGGTCTCCGGGGAGATCTCGACCGACACCTACGTGGACATCCAGGAGATCGCGCGCGAGACGGTCCGCCGGATCGGCTACGACAACGCGGCCTACGGCTTCGACTGCGACACGTGCGCGGTGATCAACGCGATCGACAAACAGTCGCCGGACATCGCGCAGGGTGTCGACGCGGCGTATGAGACGCGCCACGACCCGGCAGACGAGGACGAGCTGGACGTCGCGGGAGCAGGCGACCAGGGGATGATGTTCGGCTACGCCACGCGTGAGACCGACGAGCTGATGCCGCTGCCGATCGCGCTCGCGCACAAGCTCGCCCGGCGCCTGTCGGAGGTGCGCAAGGGCGACGTGCTGCCGTATCTGCGCCCGGACGGCAAGACGCAGGTCACGGTCCGCTACCAGGACGGCAAGCCGGTCGAGATCGAGAAGATCCTGATCTCCACCCAGCACGCCGATGGGATCGACGCCGAGGCGCTGATCAAGCCCGACCTGCTCGAGCATGTGCTGCGCCCCGTGCTGCCGAGCGATCTGTACGACGAGGGCAAGCTGGTGAAGAACTTCCTCGTCAACCCGACCGGACGGTTCGTGATCGGCGGGCCGATGGGTGACTGCGGTCTGACGGGACGGAAGATCATCGTCGACACCTACGGCGGCATGGCCCGCCACGGTGGCGGCGCGTTCTCGGGCAAGGACCCGTCGAAGGTCGACCGCTCCGCGGCCTATGCGGCGCGCTGGGTCGCCAAGAACATCGTCGCTGCGGGCCTCGCCGACCGCGTCGAGGTGCAGGTCGCCTACGCGATCGGCGTCGCACACCCCGTGTCGGTGATGGTCGAGACGTTCGGCACCGAGCAGATCGGCCGCGGCCAGATCGCTGGCCTCGTGGACGAGCACTTCGACCTGCGTCCCGGAGCCTTCCGCGAGGAGCTCAAACTGCACCGACCGATCTACCAGAAGACCGCCGCCTACGGGCACTTCGGCCGCGACGATCACGACTTCACGTGGGAGCGGACCGACAAGGCCGCCGCGCTGCGTTCCGCCGCCGGCCTCTGACCGAGAGCGCCTCTAAGGTGGCGAGGTGTCCGCCATCGCCCAGGTTGAGCCGATGACGACGGCCCGCGCCTTGCGCGGGCCGTTTGACTACCGGCTGCCCCCGGAGCTGCGCGGTGGGGTGGTGGAGGTCGGCTCGATGCTGGTCGTGCCCTTCGGCCGGCGTGAGGTGCTGGGGGTGGTGGTTGGGATGGCGGAGCGCAGCGAGGTCGCCGATGAGAAGCTGCTCGCTCCGTTGCGCGCGCTGGAGCTCGGCGTGCCCGGCGATCTGGTGGCGCTGGCCGAGTGGATCGCGGCCGAGTACTGCTCGACGATCTCACGCGCGCTCGGCCTCGTGCTGCCGCCCGGCGCCGCGCGCCGCTTGAGTGGGCGCAAACGCCGCGCCGTCACCCGCCGCGTGCACCTGCCCGTCGGCGCGCGCAGTCCCGAGCCCCCGACGCTGACCGACGAGCAGCGCGACGTGCTCGAGTCGCTCACGGCGGCGCTCACCGCGCGCACGGCCACACGCCGGCTGCTGCACGGGGTCACCGGCTCCGGCAAGACGGAGATCTACCTGCGCGCCGCGGCGACCGCGCTGGGACAGGGACGGGGCGCGATCGTGCTCGTCCCGGAGATCGCGCTGACCCCGCAGATCGTGGGGCGCTTCTCAGAACGCTTCGGCGACACCGTCGCGGTCCTGCACTCGCGACTGCGCCCGGCCGAGCGCTATGAGGAGTGGCGGCGCCTGCGGGCCGGGGAGGCACGGGTGTGCGTCGGCCCCCGCTCGGCCGTGTTCGCGCCGATCGAAGACCTCGGTTTGATCGTCGTCGACGAGGAGCACGACGCCTCTTACAAGCACGAGGGCGACCCCCGCTACGACGCCCGCGATGTCGCGGTGCAGCGTGCCGCGCGCTGCGGAGCACTGCTGCTCCTGGGCAGCGCCACTCCGCGGCCGGAGAGCGTACGCGTCGTGCCCCGGCCGCTGCGCCTGCCCGGCCGCGTGGATGGCCGCCCGCTGCCCGAGGTCCAGATCCTCGACATGCGCGGTGAGACCCAGGGGCTGCACCCACAGACCGCACAGGCGCTTGCCGAAGTACGCAGCGCCGGTGGGAAGGCGATCGTGCTGCTCAACCGTCGCGGCTGGTCGAACTTCCTATCGTGTCGCTCCTGCGGGCGCGTATGGAGTTGTCCGGACTGCGACGTGGCGCTTGTGCTGCACCGCGGCGAAGGGTATGTGGCCTGTCATCACTGCGGATATCGCGAGATAGCACCGGCGCGCTGTGGCGACTGCGGCTCGACAGCCGTGGCGCGCCACGGCGCGGGCACCGAGCGCGTACAGCACGACCTCGCGGCCACGCTCGACGACGGGAGCTTCCCGGTGTTCCGCCTCGACGCGGACGTGGCTGGCGCCGCGGGTGAGGACAGTGGCGTGGGCGCGCTGCTGCGCCGCTTCGAGGCGGCCTCCTCGGGGGTCCTGATCGGCACCCAGATGGTCGCCAAGGGCCACGACTTCCGCGACGTGACGCTCGGAGTCGTGCTCGACGCCGATGCCACCCTGCGCTTCCCCGACTTCCGAGCAGAGGAGCGCACGTTCGCGCTGATCGCACAGCTCGCCGGGCGCGTCGGGCGCGGCGGCGAGGGCCGCGTGCTGGTGCAGAGCATCGCTCCCGAGGCACGCTCGATCGTGCACGCCGCCAGGCACGACAGCGATGGCTTCCTGGCCGGCGAGCTCCAGCGCCGTGAGGCGCTCCGCTACCCGCCTTTCTCGCACCTGATCAGGATCGTGTGCGCCGCTGTGGACCACGCCCCGGTGCGCGCGGCGGCGAATGCGCTGCGCGAGCGCCTGCGGTCGTTGCCTCCCGGCCCCGACGCGAGCGTGCTTGGTCCCGCTGATCTATTTCGCTTGCGCGGTCGTGAGCGCCAGGTGCTGGTTGTGAAGGCGGCCGAGCGCCGTCCCGCTGTACACGCGGTGGGAGAGGCCGTTCGGCGTGTGGCGGCCACACGGGAGCACACGGGTGTGAGCTTCAGCGTGGATGTTGACCCACAATAGACTTAATCGTCATGGCCGAGACAGATGAATTGGTCGAGGGTGCGGAGGATGCCGGCGAGGAGGACGCCACACCCGTCGCGGAGCTCGACCCAGAGATCCGCGCACGCCGCGATGCGGCGCTGAGCCACGTGCGCAAGCTCGGAGACCCGGTGCTGCGCGCGAGCGCGCTCCCGGTCGATCGATTCGACGAGGCGCTTCGGGCCGAGATCGAGCGTATGAGCGAGCTGATGGGTGACGCGCTCGGCATCGGGCTGGCGGCCACCCAGATCGGTGTGCTGCACCGAGTGCTCGTCTACCGCGCGGACCCCGAGGATCCGGTGACGGCGCTCGTCAACCCGGTCTTGGAATGGTCAAGCGAAGAGACCGAGATCGCGAGCGAGGGGTGCTTGAGCATTCCCTTCGTCCACGTCGACGTGGAGCGCCCGGCCGAAGTAAGTGTACGCGCGCGTGACGCGCAGGGCAAGGATCTAGAGGTGCAGGCCAGCGGGTTGACGGCGAGGGTGATCCAGCACGAGATGGACCACCTCGATGGCGTCCTGATGATCGACCGCATCTCGCGGGAGGAGCGCAAGGAGGCGATGCGCGCGATGCGCGAGGCGCAGCAGGAGGCGAACAAGACCGGCAGCGGCGCCGATCGTGCTGCCCCGGATGCAGGCGAGGCAGCCTCTGATGCTGGCAAGACTGCCCCGGATGCGGGCGAGGCTGTCCCGGATGCGAGTCTCGCCTAGCGGCGGCTCGCGGCGGGGTCCTGATCTTGCGCACCGTCTTCCTTGGCACGTCTGAGTTTGCCGCCGCCGTGCTCGAGCGATTGGCCGCGAGCGATCACCGTCCGGCGCTGGTGCTGAGTCGCCCCGACCGACCCCGAGGCCGTGGCCGGCGATGGCCGCACCACCGGTCGCGGAGCGCTCACGCGCGCTTCAGATCGCGCTGGAGCAGCCCGAGAGCGTGAACGAGCCGCCAGTCGGTGCACGGATCGCAGAGGCGCAGCCGGAGGTGGTGGTCGTGTGCGCCTTCGGCGCGCTGATCAAGGAGCCGCTGCTGTCCGAGCACGAGCTCTTGAACGTGCATCCCTCGCTGCTACCCCGCTGGCGCGGGGCGGCGCCGATCGAGCGCGCGATCATGGCTGGCGACGAGCGCACCGGCGTGTCGATCATGCGCCTCACCGCCGGGCTCGACAGCGGTCCGGTGTGCCTCACCGCCGCAGAGCCAATCGCTGCCGAGGACACCTACGGATCGCTCGCCACGCGCCTTGCGGAGATCGGTGGCGAGCTGCTCGTGCACGCGCTGGACCTGATCGCGACGGGCGAGCCGCCGGCGTTTGCCGAGCAGGTGCAGGCGGGTGTCACCTACGCCGAGAAGATCGGCCCCGAGGATCGCCTGCTCGATCCGTCAAGGCCGGCGAGCGAGCTGGAGCGCGTCGTGCGCGCCCTGCACCCGCACATCGGTGCGCGGGTCGCGCTTGCGGACGGGACGCTGCTGGGCGTTCACCGCGCGCGCGTCGCGGAGATGGAGCCAGCTGTCAACGACCCCGTCGCTGGTGTCAACCTCGCGAACGGCGAGGCGGCGGGTGGGCTGGGCATGACGGCGCATGACGGCCGCCTGCTGCTCGTTTGTCGGACTGGTGCGCTGGAGCTGCTCGAGGTGCAACCGCCCGGCGGTCGTGCAATGGATGCGGCTGCCTACCTGCGTGGGCATGCCCGCTAAGGCGCGAGTCTGCGCATACACCGTGCTGCGCAGGGTGTTCGAGGACGGCGCCTATGCCGACCGTGCGCTGCAGGCCGAGGCGAAGGAGCTCGACGCGCGTGACCGGGCGCTGGCGATGCGCCTCATCTATGGAGCGGTGCAGCGCAAGGGCACGCTCGACCATCTGATCGAGCGCCTCGCCGAGCGTCCCTCCGAGCGGCTGGACGCGCGGCTGCTGGCGGCGCTGCGGCTGGGGCTGTATGAGCTGCTGTACCTGGGTGGCGCGCCCGACCACGCGGTCGTGGCGGATGGGGTGGAGCTGGCCAAGGGAGGTGCTCGCGGCGGTCACGGCCTGGTCAACGCTGTGCTGCGCCGGGGCGCGCGCGAGGGCCCTGGGTTGCTGGATGGGTTGAGCGACGAGACGCCGCAGCAGGCGGCGGTGAAGCACTCCCATCCAGAGTGGATCGCGCGCTTGTGGTGGGAGCAGCTGGGGGCGAGCGACACCCGCGCGCTGATGGCCTACGACAACGAGCCGGGAGAGGTCGCGCTGCGCGTGAACACGCTGCTCACCGACGCCGCGACGTTGGCGGGCGAATTGCCCGTGGCAACCCACACCGATCCGGATCTGCCCGAGGCGCTCGTGCTGGAGGGGCCGTTCGACGCGCACGACTCGCCGGCGTGGCGCGCAGGGGCATTCCTGGCGCAGTCGCGCGCGGCGATGCAAGTTTCCCGGGTGCTCGATCCGCAGCCGGGCGAGCGCGTGCTCGACCTGTGCGCCGCGCCCGGCGGCAAGAGCACCCACCTGGCGGCGCTTGATGCAGGGGCGAGGGCGAGGTCGTGGCGGTCGAGCGCAACTCACGGCGGGCAGGCATGCTCACGCGCACCGCGCAGCGTCTGCACGCAGCCAATGTCCGCGTTGAGGTCGCCGACGCCGCCACTCGCGCGTCGCGAGGGAGCGGTGTTCGACCGCGTACTAGTCGATCCACCGTGCTCTGGTCTGGGGACGCTGCAGGCGCGCGCCGACCTGCGCTGGCGGGTGACCCCGCAGGACGTCCGCGAGATGACGCGCACGCAGGCCTCGATCCTCGCGGCCGGCGCGGCGGCTGCTCCGTCCGGGCGGCGTGCTGGTCTACTCTACGTGCACGATCTCCCCAGCCGAGAACGAGCACCAGATCACCGCTTTCCTGGATGCCCACACAGACTTCAGCCGCGATGAGCTGATGACGACGCTGCCGCACCGCGACCACACTGCCGGCTTCTTCATCGCGCGGCTGCGCCGGAGCTGAGCGCGATGGCGAGCGAGGGAGCCTCAGGTACCGCGCCGGTCGATCTCGGGCCGAAGTGCCCGAACTGCGGCGAGCCGTGGCTGCGTGCCACCAACCTGCCGGGACGCTATCGCTGCGTGTACTGCCTGCACCGCTTCGAGCTCACGTCGGTGTGCCCCAACTGCGGCGAGCATTCGACGATCGTGCGCATGTCCTCGACGGCGCTCGTGAAGTGCAATAACTGCGGCGATTCGATGCTCCAGCCGATATGAGCCTCACTTCGAGCGATCTGCTGCATGGCGTGCGCGTGGCGCCGTCGATCCTGTCAGCCGACTTCGCGCAGCTGCGCGAGCAGGTCGAGGGAGGTGCTGGACGCCGGTGCGCGGATGATTCACGTGGACGTGATGGACGGGCACTTCGTGCCGCCGATCACCGTCGGTCCGCTGGTCGTCGCAGCGCTGCGCGAGCAGGTGAGCCAAGCCGGCGCGATGCTCGACGTGCACCTGATGATCGAGCGCCCCGAGCGGCATGTCGCCGACTTCGTCAAGCCGGCGCCGACTCGATCACGTTCCACGCCGAGGCCACCCCGCACGTCGCCTACACCGCGGATCTGATCCGCAAGGCGGCGCCGGTGTCGGCGTGGCGATCAACCCGGCCACGCCGGTCGGCGCGCTGGCCGAGGTCGTGGAGTCTGCTGGACATGGCGCTGTGCATGACCGTCAACCCCGGTTGGGGCGGGCAGCCGTTCATCGCCCATTCTCCGCAGAAGGTCGAGCGCGTCCGCGCGATCGTCGGCGCGGGCGTGGCGGTCGAGGTCGACGGGGGCATCGATCCCTGCCACCGCACCCACAGTGCAGAGAGGCGGGCGCGAGCGTGTTCGTGGCCGGCTCGGCGATCTTCTCCCGCCTGACCCGGGCGAGGCCTACCGGGCGATCGTCGCGGCCGCCGGCGCCGACTGAGACGCTCCGCGCACCGCGTTTGTAGACAGTTCCGAGCATCAGCGCGAGCAGGCTCGCAGCGCCGAGATAGCCGATCTCGGTGCGCAGCAGTTCTTCGCCGACTGCTCGGCAGCAGCATCCACAGGACGAAAACAGCAGCCGCCATCAGCCAGCACACGGCTGCCGTGCGCGCCTGGTTGCGGGCCAGGACGGCCTGGTTGAGCGCTCCCGAAGTCAGATGCATCCCCATCCCGAGCCCGATCAGGGCCAGGCCGAAGCGGTTGTAGGCGTGGTGCTGGCCGAAGAGATGCTGCATCACGGGCGGACCGATCGCCAGCAGGCCGAGCGCCACCGCCCCGGCGAATGCGGCGATCGCGAGCACCGTCACGCGGATCGCGCGGGCGAACGCCTCGTGGCCCTCGGTCACCTCCAGGCCGGTCAGATGGGGCAGCAGCGATGTCTGGATCGCCTGAAACAGCTGCAGCGGCGCGCGGGCGATCAGCAGCACGTTGAACACGACGCCCGCGAGCGCGTGGTCGGCGGATGTCGCGTCGACCGTCAGCACCGCCGCGTTCAGCAGCGTCTGCTCGGCGAGCATCACCCCCGATACCGAGAACGCGAAGCCCGACCCGCGCCGCAGCGAGAGCTCGTCCGCGGCGACGGCCGCCTCCACGCCCTCCGTTCCCGGACCGGCGAGCGCCGCGTCGAGCTCCTCGATCTCCGGCGCCCCGCGGGGCGTGGGCGGGTGGGCCTCGTTCCTCGCGCAAACGCCGCGGGCACCACGACGAGCGAGACGAACGGCGCCGCCGCGATCCCGAGCACGACCGCCGTCTGGCCGTGTGTGATGCCGAGCGCCACCGCCAGCGCGAAGCACAGGCGCGAGAGCGATTCGATCAGCACCAGGCCGCCGAACAGAGCGAAGTACTCGTGTCCCGCCAGCCAGCCGCGCGCGAAGTAGCTGGCGGCGTAAGCGAGCGTGCCGACGACGAGCACGTCGTAGAGAGCGGCGTAGTGGTTGAAGACGTGGTCCACCAGCTCGTGGCGCTGTGAGAGCCAGTGCCACGACCAGGAAGACGAGCGCGAAACCGGCCTGGATCGCGATCGGGACGCGCACGGAGTGCTCGGCGTGCCCGCGCGCTCGGCGCTCGGCGATCGTGCGCGAGAGCAGCTGTTCGATCGGCCGGTAGATCACCGAGATGATCACGAACATCACCGACCACAGCACGTCCAGGCGCTTGGCCGATTCTTCCCCGAGCACGTGGCTTGCGATCGAGAAGTAAGCGAGCGTGAGCAGGCCCGTCGAGGCGATCCCGATCGACAGGATGCGCGCGCCGCTGCCGTACGAGCGGGGCGACCGGAGCTAGAGGCGGACAAGCAGCATCGTCCAGGGGAACGGCGAGCGGATCTCGACGACCTGACCGTAGCGCGAGAGCGACCTTTACAAACGAGCGCTTGGACCAATGGTTCAGATGCCCGGGGGTGTTGCCGAGCTCCGGCCAGTAGGCGCCGCGCGCCATGTTCAGCACCCGCCACAGAGGCTCGCGCGGGACCGAGACGAGCAGATGAGCGCTCGGCGCAGCGCGCCATCTCCTGGCCAGCGTGTGCTCGGGGTCGGGGACGTGCTCGAGCACCTCGATCGCGCTCGCCAGGTCGAACTCGTTCTCAGCGAACGGCAGGTTCTCGGCGTGCATCACCTGATACTCGAGGTTCGGCGCCTGGCGCTGCGCCCAGCCGGCCTGGATCGACTCCTCCTCCAGGTCGATCCCGACGACGCGCCGCTCGCCCAGACGCTGCGCCCACTGGTGCACGAGCACTCCCTCGCCGCAGCCGACATCCAGCAGCGAGCTGGGCTCGGCTTGCGCGAACAGCTCATCGAGCGTGCGCTCGAAGGCGCCCATCAAACGGCGCACGACGGGGTTTGTCGAGCCGTACTTGTCGTACGTGTTGCCGGTGACGATGCCCTCGTCGGAGACGGTCACGGCCGCCGCTCACAGGCGCACCGCCTCGTGCTCCGGTTGATCTCCGATCGATCGGCCTGTCCGGGTTCGTAGTGCGAGGGCGCCACGTTCAGCTCCAGCTCGATGCGCCGCACGCGCTCGAAGGTCTTCTGGGTCATCACGCGCTGGGCGGCGAGCAGGTCGCCGATCACACCCAGCGCCCACAGCACGACGGCCGCGATGAACAGCACCGCGCCGAGGATCAGCGACTGCACGTGGCCCTTGCCGCTGCCGTCGGCGTAGGCGACGACGAAGCGGATCCAGACCGCGAGCGCGGCCACACCGATCAGCGCGGAGAGGCTCCAGAACACGCGCAGCGGCTCGTACTGGGCGTAGATGCGGAAGATCGAGACCGCGTTGCGGCGCACGTAGGCGCCCATCGAGGGGAACAGCCGCGACTCGCGCGTCTTCGGGTTGGTGCGGATCGGGACGTGATCGATCGCGACGAGCTGCTTGCCGGCCTGGATGATCGTCTCCAGCGTGTAGGTGAACTTCGAGACGACGAGCATCTGGATCGCCGCCTCGCGGTTGTAGGCGCGAAAGCCGGAGGTGGTGTCTGGCACCGATGTCGAGGAGGCCTGGCGCACGACCCACGAGCCGAGACGCTGCAGCGACTTCTTCAGCGGTGAGAAGTGCTCGATGCCCGTGACCTCGCGGTCGCCGACGACCATGTCGGCGCTGTCCGGCGAGGATCGGCACGACGAGCCTTGCGATGTCCGGGCCGTAGTACTGGTTGTCGGCGTCGGTGTTGACGATCACGTCGGCGCCGAGCTTCAGGCAGGCGTCCAGGCCCGCCTGGAATCCCGCCGCCAAGGCCCTTGTTGTTCGTCAGGCGCACGATGTGGTCGACCCCGTGTGCGCGCGCCACCGCGACCGTCTCATCGGTCGAGCCGTCGTCGATGACCAGCCACTCCACCACATCGAAGCCCTCGACCTCGCGCGGCAGGTCCGCGAGCGTCCCGGGGAGCTGATCGGCCTCGTTGAAGCAGGGAATCTGAATGATGAGCTTCATTACCTCGTGGCTCTGAGCCCACCGTGCGGTCGAGCTGGCGCCGGCGAGCATCGACGGCGGTTGGCGTAGACTTCTCGCCGGGCAGTATCCCAGAGGACAGGCCTCGCCGCCAAGCGCAGGAGCATGGCGTGCCGCCCGTTTACAGCGGGCAAGCACTCGATGCAAAGCGCAACGCTCACCCGGCGGCGACCGGGCCCGATCTCGGCCGGCGCGGCTACGTGCGGTGCCACCTGCGACATGGGCGAAGCTCGCGTTCGCGGTGCTCTGCGTGGTGGCGCTGGTCGGGTACTTCGCGTTCCCGACCTACCCGACCTACGACTCCTTCTACGCGCTGCTCTGGGGTCGCGACCTGCTGCACCTGCACCTGCCCGACTTCAGGGTCTACCGCGGGCCCACCGAGCATCCGCTGGCGATCGCCTTCGGCGTGCTCTGCTCGCTGTTCGGTCAGGGCGGCGCGCGGCTGATGGTGCTCGGCTCGATCGCCTCGTTCGTGGCGCTCGTGGCGGGCGTCTACCGGCTCGGGCGGCTGTGCTTCGGGCCGGTCGTCGGAATGTTCGCGGCGCTGTTGATGCTGAGCCGCTTCTTCGACGAGAACCTCGCCGCGCAGGGCTACCTCGACATCTCCTACGTCGCTCTGATCGTGTGGGCGATCGCGCTCGAGGTCGAACGCCCTCGGCGCGGGACGACGGTCTTCCTGGTCCTCGCGGCCGCCGGGCTGCTGCGCCCCGACGCGTGGGTGCTGAGCGGCGTCTACTGGCTGTGGTGCGCGTGGCCGCGACGTACCGAGCGCGCGTTACGCGGCGGGTCCTCCAGCGAGCCGTCGCCACCGCCCGAGGGCCCACCACGCGAGGCTCCTCTGCCCAAGCCGTTGACGGTCGAGGACCGCCGGCGGCTTCGGTACCTCGGCCTCGCCCTGATCGCGCCGCTCGTGTGGGTCTGTGTGGACACGGTCGTGACGGGCAATCCGCTGTACTCGCTGCACTCGACCGCCGGCCTGGCCCAGGAACTCGAACGCACGCAGGGGTTATCGAGCGTGGTCGCGTCGGTGTGGACGTTCGGGGTGCGGATCGACAAGCTGCCGGTGATCCTCGGCGCACTCGCTGGGCGTGCCGCTGGCGGTGTGGCTGGCGCCGCGCCGCGTGCTCACGCCGCTGGCGGCGCTGGTGGTGCTGATCGTGGTGTTCGTCGCCGAGGGAGCGGTCGGCGCGTCGGTGATCGACCGCTACCTGATGGGCGCCGCGTCGGTGCTGCTGATCTTCTGCGCGGTGGCGATCGGCGGTTGGTCGATGCTCGAGCGCGGATCGAAGCTGCGCCGCGTGTGGATGGTCGCGGCCGCGGCGCTGGTGCTCTACGGCGGAGTGCTCGGCTGCCACCACGCTGAGCCTCTCCAGCCTGCGCACGACGCTCGCCTATCACGAGGACTTCCACAAGGGGCTGGCCGTCGCGCTGGCAGACCCGGCGGTGAAGGCGGAGCTGAAGCGCTGTCCGCTGCTCTCGCTGCCGGACAACAAGCTGATCCCCGACGCGCGCTGGATTCTCGACAGCGTCGGGCAGCGCAACATCGTCGCCCGCAGCGAGGCGCGCGCCGACGCCGACAAAGGCGCGCCGATCGCTGGAGAATCGCATCCGCCGCGGCAGCGTCGCGGTCTACCCGCTGGGCAGCGCGGTGTTCTTCGAGGCGATCGTCGACGTCGGCGATGACCCGCGCGACCAGATCCCGCTCGCCGGCTTCAAACGCATCTTCACGAGTCGCTACTACGCGGTCTATGGCAACTGCTGAGGGATCGAAGATCGGCGCAACACGTCGAGGGGCCGAGCCGGGCCGAGCCCGTCGGTGGGCGTGGTCCGGTCTCACGGTGGTGCTGCTCGGCGGCTTGGGGCTGCGCCTGTGGGGTGTGAGGCAGGGGCTGCCCTACGCCTACAACGTCGACGAGGCCGAGCATTTCGTGCCGCACGCGGTCGAAATGTTCCAGAAGGGCACGCTCAACCCGCACTACTTCGCGAATCCGCCCGCGTTCACGTACCTGCTGCACTTCCTCTTCCGGCTTCTGGTACGGGGGCGCAGCCGGGGCGGTGCGGGCGCTCGCGCTGCACCCTGACGGGGTCTACACGCTTGCCCGCGTGGCCGCCGCGCTGCTCGGCACGGTGGCGCTGTGGCTGCTGTACGCGACGGGCGCGCGGCTGTTCAGCCGTGCCGTCGGCCTGCTCGCGGCGGCGATCGAGGCGGTCGCGTTCCTGCCGGTCTTCTATGCGCATCTGGCGCTCAACGACGTGCCGACGCTCGTCGCCGCTGACGCTCTCGCTGCTGGGGAGCGCCGGGGTGCTGCGCAAAGGCCGCCGGCGCGACTACCTGCTGGCCGGCATCGGGCTGGGTCTGGCCTGCGCGAGCAAGTACACCGCCGGGATCGTCGCTGTTGCCGCTGCTGGCGGCGACCGCCGCGCGCTACCTGAACGTCGCGCCTCACGCGCGCGCGTCTCTGCTCGGCCGCCGCGCGGTGCTCGGCCTCGTGCTCGCGGGCCGCGCCGCGCTCGTCGCCTTCCTGGTCGCGAACCCCTACGCGGTGCTCGACTACCGGGGCTTCCACTCCGAACTGGTGCACCAGTCGACGCTCTCCGCCGAAGCCCAGGGCAAGCTCGGCGCGCCGAAAGAGGGCGGCCTTGCTCTACTACCTGTGGTCGCTCACCTGGGGTCTCGGCTGGGTGCCCGCGCTGGCGGCGCTCGGCGGGGTGCTCGCGGTGTGGCGCAAGGACGCGGCGGCTTGGCTGGCTGCTCGTGCCCGCGCCGCTCTTGTTCCTCGCTCCTGATGGGCTTGGAGGGTCGCTACTTCGGGCGCTGGCTGCTGCCGATCTTCCCGATCCTCTGCCTGCTCGCGGCGTTCTTCGCGTTGCGGGTGGCGGAGGCGCTCAGCGCCTCGCGCAGGCTCAGGCTCGGCGTCGCCGCGCTGCTCGTCGTGGCGCTGCTGGCCCAGGGCCTCGTCTATAGCGTCCATTCCGGCCTGGTGCTCTCGCGCGCCGACACGCGCAACCTGACGCGCGCGTGGATGGTCGCGCACGTGCCGAAGGGCACGCCGATCGTGGCCGAGCCCGTCTCCCCCGACGAATGGGCGCGCGAAGTGATCCCCGGGACGGCGACCGCGGGCAATCCCTATCGCTGGCCGAAGTACGCCTCGCTGTTCTCGCGGATCTCCGCCGACGGCGCGCTCGAACCGGCGACGAGCCAGCCGCGGGAAGTCGGGATCGAGGACTACGAGCGCACGCTCAGCCCTGCGCTGATCGGCTACTACGAGCGCAACGGCTACTGCTGGGTGGTGAGCGGCTCCACGCAGTCCGGGCGTGCGTTCGCCGATCCGAAGGCGGTGCCGCAGGCGATTGCCTACTACGCGGCGCTGGCCAGGCAGGGTGAAGTCGTCTACCGCGCCTCGCCCTATTCGCATGGACGGGGCCGGGTGGCGTTCGACTTCGACTGGAGCTTCGACTACTACCCGCTCGCCTACTACCGGCCGGGGCCGGAAATGACGATCTACCGGCTGCACGGAGGCCGGTGCAGGCGCTCAGCGGAAGCTGGCGCTGGGCGGGGTTATCCTGGATAAGGAGATGACCACCTGCACCGATACCGACCGGGCGCACTTGGAGCGCGCGATCGAGCTCGGCGCGCAACGGCGTTGGGCGCGGTCAAGCCCAACCCGGTAGTGGGCGCCGTGGTCGCCCGCGACGGCGAGGTGCTGGGCGAGGGCTGGCACGAAGAGTTCGGTGGCGTGCACGCGGAGGTCAACGCGATCGAGGCGTGTGGTGTGGCGGACCTGAGCGGAGCGACGCTGTACGTGTCGCTGGAGCCGTGCTGTCACGAGGGCAAGACGCCGCCGTGCACCGACGCGATCCTGCAGGCGGGGATCAAGCGGGTGATCGTCGCCTCCGACGATCCCACGGAGAAGGCCTCGGGGCGCGGCTTGGGGATCCTGCGCGACGAGGGCGTGGAGGTGCTGCTCGCCGACAGCGAGCTCGCGGCGCGCGCGCGGCTGCTCAACCAGGCCTTCCGCAAGCACGCTCGCGTTGGGCGGCCGTGGGTGCTGTTCAAGTCCGCGATGACGCTCGACGGCAAGGTCGCCACCCGCACCGGCGACTCGCAGTGGATCAGCGGCGAGGACAGCCGCGAGCTGGCCCATCGCTGGCGGGCCTCGGTCGACGCGGTGGTCGTGGGCATCGGCACGGCGCTGGCGGACGATCCGCGGCTGACGGCGCGGCCGGAGGGGCTGGCGGCGGAGTTGCCACACCAGCCGCGACGCGTGGTGTTCGACTCGCTCGCGCGTCTGCCGCCCACCTCCCAGCTGGTGGCCGCGGCGGCGGAGATACCGCTCACGGTCGTGGTCTCGCGCGCGGCGGCGCGGGCGGACACCGACGCGCTGGAGGCGGCCGGAGTACAGGTGCTGGTGGCCACCGGCGAGAACGAGCCGGCACGGGTCCGCTCGGGGCTCGAGCAGCTGGGGTCGCTCGGCTGTCACCGCGATCCTGCTGGAGGGCGGCCCGCATCTCGCCGGTGCGTTCCTGGACGCGGGCGAGATCGACGAGATCCGCCTGTTCCTGGCGCCGCTGCTGCTGGGCGGAAGCGCGGCTCGCGATCCCCTGGAGGGGAAGGGAGTCGAGCAGATCTCCGAGGCGCTGCGCGCGCTCACCTTCGACTGCGAGCGTGTCGGCGAGGACCTGTTGATCTCCGCGCGCCTGCGCGAGTGGTGAGCGCGATGCAGGCGACGCGCCTGGGAGGGCGCTGATGTTCACAGGCCTGATTGCCGATCTCGGTGATGTGACCGCGCTGCACGACGACGGGCAGGGCGCCACGCTGGAGATCGGCACGCGGCTGGCGGGCGAGCTGGACGAGGGCGACTCGATCGCCGTCAACGGCGTGTGCCTGACCGCTACCGAGGTGTGGGACGGACGCTTCGCGGCGCAGGCGATGCGCGAGACGCTCGAGCGCTCTGCGCTGGGAGCATCTGGAGGTGGGCGCGCGGGTGAACCTCGAGCTGCCTCTGCGGGCCGCCGATCGCTTGGGCGGGCATGTGGTCCAGGGCCACGTCGACGGGACGGGCATCGTCGGCGAGATCCACGAGCAGGGCTTCGCGCGCGTGCTGAGATCGAGAGCGAGCCCGGGCTTGGCGCGTTATCTGGTCGAGAAGGGCTCGATCGCGCTGAACGGCGTTAGCCTCACCGTCAGCGCGCTGCACGACGATGGTTTCGAGGTCTCGCTGATCCCGGAGACGCTGGAGCGCACCAACCTGGGAAGATGGCCGTCGGCGATAGAGGTCAACCTGGAGGTGGATGTGCTGGCCAAGCACGTGGAGCGTCTGCTGGAGGCCAGAGCATGAGCGAGACCGGCACGACCACACCCTTCGCGACGATCGAGGAGGCGCTCGAGGAGATCCGCGAGGGCCGGATGATCGTCGTGTGCGATGACGAGAACCGCGAGAACGAGGGCGATCTGACGCTGGCGGCGCAGTTTGCCACGCCTGAGGCGATCAACTTCATGGCCAAGGAGGGTCGCGGGCTGATCTGCCTGTCGCTGACCCCCGAGCGCTGCGAGGAGCTGGGCCTGGAGTTGATGGCGGCGAAGAACGAATCGTCGTTCGAGACGCCATTCACGGTATCGATCGAGGCACGCGAAGGCGTGACCACGGGAATCTCCGCGCACGATCGCGCGCGCACGATCCAGGTGGCGATCGACCCTGAGACCATCCCCGTGACCTCGTACAGCCGGGGCACATCTTCCCGCTGAAGTCGCGCGCCGGAGGCGTGCTCGAGCGCACCGGGCAGACCGAGGCGGCGGTCGATCTCGCGCGCCTGGCTGGGCTGAACCCTGCCGGGGTGATCTGCGAGGTGATGAACGACGACGGGACGATGGCACGAGTGGATGACCTCGCCGGCTACTGCGCGCGGCACGAGCTGAAGATGATCACGATCGCCGACCTGATCGCCTACCGCCGGCGTCACGACAAGCTCGTCGAGCGGGTCGCCGCGGCGACGCCTGCCGACCGCATTCGGCGAGTTCGAAGTCGTCGGCTATCGCTCGCTCGCTCGACGAGAAGCACCACGTCGCGCTCGTCAAGGGCGATGTGTCCGGGCGCAGCGACGTGCTCGTGCGCGTGCACTCGGAGTGCCTCACCGGCGACGTGTTCCACTCGCTGCGCTGCGACTGTGGGGAGCAGCTCGAGTCGGCGCTGGCGATGATCGAGGCCGAGGGCGAGGGGGTGCTGCTGTATCTCGCCCAAGAGGGCAGGGGCATCGGCCTGCTGAACAAGCTGAAGGCCTACCGCCTGCAGGAGGAGGGAATGGACACGGTGGAAGCGAACCTCGAGCTCGGGCTGCCCGCGGACCTGCGCGACTACGGGATCGGCGCGCAGATCCTCGTCGACCTCGGGCTCTCCTCGATCAGGATCCTCACGAACAACCCGAAGAAGATCCTTGGCCTGGAGGGCTACGGGCTGTCGGTGAGCGCCCAGATCCCGATCGAGCATGCCCCGAACGAGCACAACGCGCAGTACATGCGCACGAAGGCACGGCGCATGGGACACACCCTGCACCACCAGGGCTTGAACCTCGACGAGGAGCTGCTGCACTCAGAGCGCGAGCTTGACCGCGCTCAAGATCGCCGCAGTGCTGAGCGTCGCACCGCGGATCGGCGAGAGTCGTGAGCGACCGTTATGCGATCGTCGTCGGGCGCTTCTATGAGCAGCTGGCCGAGCGCCTGCTCGACGGGGCGAGGAAGGCATTCGCGGAGGCGGGTCATGAGGAGGTGGGGGTGTTCGACGTGCCTGGCGCGTTCGAGCTGCCGCTCGCCGCGAGCTACGCGGCGAAGTCCGGGCGCTTCGCGGGGGTGGCGTGTCTGGGGGCGGTGATCAAGGGCGAGACCGACCACTACGACTTCGTCTGTGCCGAGACCGCGCGGGGGGTGATGCAGGTGCAGCTGCAGACGGGGGTGCCGTGCGCGTTTGGCGTGTTGACCTGCGCGACGATGGAGCAGGCGCTTGCGCGCGCCGGGGGCGATAAGCGCGATCAGGGCCGCCACGCCGCTGAGGCTGTGCTCGGATGGCGGCGCTGCGCCGCGAGCTTTCAAGCGGCTAGACTGCGCGGCGCATGGCAAAGGTGTGTCACAGCTGCGGAAAGGGCCCGGCGTTTGGCCAGAGCCGCAGTCACTCGATGGTCGCGACCAAGCGGCGCTTCGACCCGAACCTGCAAAAGGTGAGGATCCTCGTGGGCAAGGCGCCGAAGCGCGTTTATGTGTGCACCCGCTGCCTGAAAGCCGGCAAGGTACAACCATAGGCCGCCGTGCGAGCGGCGGAAGCGCCCGGGATGATAGAGGTGTCGGGGTGACCGATACCAATCTGGTCCGCTTCCGCGCCGCGGTGGCGGGTGCGCTGGCGCACCTGGAATCGCGCCGCGAGGAGGTCAACGTCCTCAATGTGTTCCCGGTCGCCGACGGCGACACCGGCGACAACATGGCGCTCACGCTGCGTGCCGTGCTGGCCGAGCTCGACCGCCTGCAGGGGAGCGACGAGGCGCGCACGATCGATGAGATCGGGCGTGAGGAGATCGTGCAGTCGGTCGCGCGCGCGGCGCTCCTGGGGGCGCGCGGCAACTCGGGCGTGATCCTCTCCCAGCTGATTCGCGGTGCCGCCGAGGAGCTGGTCAGCCGTCCCGGCGAGTTGATCGACGCGACGTTGATCGGCGCGGCGCTGGCCAACGCGGCGGATCGCGCCTATTCCTCGGTGCGCGAGCCGGCGGAGGGCACGATCTTGACCGTGGCGCGCGAGATGGCTCATCAGATCATGACTGACGTTGCGCACAGTTCCGAGAACCCGCGCATGAACCCCGACGCGGCAGCCGGGACTGCAGGATGCGACGATCGCCGCGACGCTGGAGCGGGCGGTGAGGACGGGGCAGGAGTCGGTCAAGCGCGGTCCCGAGCTGCTGGCGGCGCTGCGCGATGCTGGCGTGGTCGACGCCGGCGGGTACGGGCTGACGATCATCTTTGCGGGCGTCGTGGCCGCGCTGCGCGGTGACGATCCGCCGGAGCTCGATCACCACGCGCCTGCGCGCATCAGTCATCCCGAGCATCGTTCGAGCACGTATCGCTTCTGCACGAACTTCGCCGTTACCGGCAGCGGGCTGATCCCGGGACGGTTCATCGCGCCGCTGGAGGAGCTGGGCGACTCGGTGCTGGTCGTGGGCGACACGACGACGCTGAAGGTGCACGTACACACCGACGAGCCCGAGCGGACGACCGCGGTGTTCGCGCAGGCGGGCGAGGTTTCGCATCTGGACGTGGCGGACATGCGCTTGCAGGTGAGCGAGCGCGACGAGCGGCTGAGAGACGGCGGGGAGGGCGCCGACGCCGGAGCCGGCGGAGTTGATGGGGAGCCGGCCGCCGGCCGGTCTTTCGCCCATGGCCCGAGGTTCGCTGCGGGGCGGTGGCGGTCGTCAGTGGCGATGGGCTGGCGGCGTTGTTCGAGGAGCTGGGGGTGCACACGATCGACGGTGGTCCGACGCTCAATCCTTCCACCTATGACCTGCTGGCGGGTATCCACGAGGTGCAGGCCGAGGAGGTGGTGGTGCTGCCGAACAGCGCCAATGTGATCATGGCGGCCGAGCACGCGGCCGAGCTGTCGGACAAGCAGGTGCTGGTGGCGCCCACCACCAGCCAGCAGGCGGGTCTTGCCGCTGCGGTCGCTCTGGCGCCCGATCGCACTGTGGAGGAGAACGCGCGGACGCTGACGCAGGCGCTTACGCACCTGCGCACAGGGGCGGTCGCGCAGGCGGCTCGCGACGACGCGCGAGGACGCTTTGCCCGCGGTGAGGCAGTGGGGTTTGTGGCAGACGAGGTGATCGCGTGGGGCGACCCTGGCGAGACCCTGCGAGCCGTCCTTATGGCGCTTGCCGATGGCGCGGAGCTGATCAGCGTGCTCGCGGGTGAGGACGCTCCGCTGGAGCCCGAGGACGTTGCCGGGCTTCTGGACGGCGGGGTCGAGCTCGAGCTTCGCCACGGTGGGCAACCAGCCTACTGGTGGTTGCTGGCCGCGGAGTAGATCTCCTCGCGACCGCCGGAGGGCGTGCATGATGGAACGTTCGCATGTCCGCAGCTGGCACAGCCATCGCGACGTCCTCGCCGCAGGAGACACAGTCAGCCGTCCGGCTATCCACAGCCTCACCGCCGGGCCGACCATCGGCATCACCGGCGATGCCGGCCCTTGGCCAGCGCGCATTCGCTTCCAGGAGCTGCTTGTCTCGCGCGGAGATGCTTCAGGCGCAAGTGCGCTGGCCAAGGCCGTCGCGTCTGGAGGATCCACTGGATGTGCCGCACGGAAAGCTTGCCGATGGCCTGGAGGCGCTCGGGCTGACGAGCATTGGTGCGCTGCTGGAGCACCTGCCAAAGGACAGCCGCGAGGCGCGTACGGTGGCCGCGCTGAAGGTGGGTGAGCAGGCAACGGTCGCGGTGCAGGTACGGACGATCGGCGCACGGGCGGTGAGGAGGCGGGGGATGAAGCCGCTGGTCGAAGCGACCGTGTTCGACGCGACCGGGACGATGCGCGCGACGTTCTTCAACCAGCCGTGGCTGGCGCAACGTTACGAGCCCGGGACGCGGCTGGTGCTGCACGGCAAGACGACCGTGAGGGGGACGTTCAACGTGGCCCACCACGCAATCGGTAATGATTTTGGTGCCTACCCGACCAGACACGCCGGGCGAGATCGCCCACTACCCGGCGACGGAGGGCGTGAGCTCGACGCAGATATTGACGCTCGTGCAGGGCGTGAGGGATGCGCTGGCGGACGTGCCCGAGGCGCTGGCGGCGGCGATCGAGGATGAGCGAGGGGCTGCCGGACCGCAGGAGCGCGCTCGCCGCGATGCACTTCCCGCATGACAGCCGAGGATCGCGAGACGGGCCGCGAGCGGCTGGCGTTCGAAGAGCTGCTGTTGACGCAGCTGGTGTTCCTACGCCGCCGCGCCAGGCGCAGGGCGCGCACGGACGCGTCTGCGCTGTGCGAGCCGCCATCGCTGAGTGAGCGCTGGCTTGAGCGCGAGCTGCCGTTCGCGCTCACCGGCGACCAGCGCAGGGCGGTGGACACGATTCGCGAGGAGCTGGCAAGCATTCGCCCGATGCAGCGGCTGCTGATGGGGGAGGTGGGCAGCGGTAAGACGGTGGTGGCGCTGTACGCGATGCTGCGCGCGGTCGAGCACGGGCGCCAGGCCGCGCTGATGGCGCCGACGGAAACGCTCGCCGAGCAGCATTTCGCCACCGTGCAGAGGCTGATCGGTGGCGAGCCGGTATCCGCCGCGCTACTGACCGGCTCGACCCCGGCGCGCCGTCGGGCAGACATCCTGGGCAAGCTGGCAAGCGGTGAGCTGGCGCTGATCGTCGGCACCCACGCGCTGATCGAGCCAGATGTCCGCTTCCGCTCGCTGGCGGTGGCGGTGGTCGACGAGCAGCATCGCTTCGGTGTGCGCCAGCGTGCGGCGCTGGACGGGAAGGGAGCCTTGGCGGCGGGTGGTGGGGGGCCGAGCGGAGATCGGCTAGCACCGCACGTGCTGCACATGACCGCCACGCCGATTCCGCGCACGCTCGCGCTGGCGGGGTACGGGGATCTGGACGTGAGCAGACTGCATGAGCTGCCCCGGGGACGGCAGGCGATCGCGACCCGCATCGTGGCGGGGGATAGCGCGCGTGAGCGCGCGTATGAGGAGCTGCGCAAGGAGCTGCGCGCCGGCCGGCAGGCATACGTGGTGTGTCCGTTAATCGAGGAGACCCTTCCGCCCCACGCATCCGCCTCGGGCCCGGCCGGCGCAGGCGAGCCCGCGCCCGTCGGGGCGGGGCCATCCGCAGAGGTGAGACCATCTATTGAGGTGGGGGCGTCTGTCGCTGGCGCGGTCGCAGACCGGTCGGAGATCGGTCAACGAGCCGCGACGGCCGAGTACGAGCGATTGGCGAAGGGCGAGCTGAAGGAGTATGAGCTGGTGTTGCTGCACGGCGGGATGCGCCCGCGCGAGAAGCAGGAGGCGATGGCGAGGTTCGCCTCGGGCGAGGCTGACGTGCTGGTGGCCACGACGGTGATCGAGGTCGGCGTGGACGTGGCGAACGCGACCGTGATGCTGGTGGAGAACGCGGAGCGCTTCGGGCTCTCGCAACTGCACCAGCTGCGGGGAAGGGTCGGACGCGGCAAGCATCGCTCCACATGCCTGCTCGTCGGGCCTCCCGGCGCGAGGCGGTTGCGTGCGATGGTGGAGCACGCTGATGGCTTCAAGCTGGCGGAGATCGATCTGGAGTTGCGTAGGGAGGGCGAGCTGGTGGGGACTCGTCAATCGGGGTTGAGTCAGTTCGAGGTGGCATGCCTGCCCGAGGACGGGGCGCTGCTGGAGCGGGCGCGGGCTAGGGCAGAGGCGATCATGGCGACGGACCCCGAGCTCGAGGGGCCAGAGCACGTGCTACTGGGCTGAGGCGCTCGCACATGCGTTCGGCGTCGAAGCGTTCGAGCCGATCCCGGCGTGAGGGTGATCGCCGGACGCTGGGGCGGTAGGCGCTTGCAGGCGCCGAAGGGCAGAGCCATCACACGGCCGACGTCTGATCGGGTTAGGGAGGCAATCTTCTCGATGCTCGGCACGGTGGCGGGGGAGGAGGTGCTCGATCTGTTCGCCGGCACCGGAGCGCTGGGAATCGAGGCGCTGTCGAGGGGCGCTAAGCGGGCGGTGTTCGCCGAGCGAGACACGCACGCGCTGGACGCGCTGACGGCCAATCTGGCGGCGCTTGAGCTGGAGTCGGACGAGGCGGAGGTGCGGCGCGGCGAGGCGCTCGGCATGCTGCGCAGTGCACGAGCGCGCGCAGAGACGTACGATCTGGTGCTGATCGACCCTCCGTACAGGCGGGCGAGCGACTTGGGACGCGAGTTGTCGGTGGTCCTGGCGTCGTTGCTTGCGGCAAAGGCGCGCGTGGTCGTCGAGAGCGATCGCCGAGCGCCGCTACAGCTGCCCTGGGAGATCGTAAAGGAACGGCGCTATGGCGACACTTCGATCACAATCCACCGTTACCAATGACCTCAATGATCTACGTGGGTGAGCGATGACGGCCCGCGAGAAGTCGATCGTGGTGTGTCCGGGCTCGTATGACCCGATCACGAACGGCCATCTGGATGTGATCCGCAGGGCCGGGGCGCTGTACGACGAAGTCGTCGTGGGAGTCGTGAACCGCTCGGTGCGCAAGGACAAAGCGCTGTTTGGGATCGATGAGCGGATGGCTTTTATCGAACGCGCGATCGCTCCTCTGGAGGGAGTGAGGGCCGAGCCGTTCAGTACGCTTGTCGTTGAGTTCGCACGGCTCGTGGGAGCGAAGGCGATCGTGAAGGGGCTGCGCGCGATCTCGGACTTCGAGTACGAGCTGGAGATGAACCAGCTCAACCGCCGGCAGGACCCCGAGATAGAGTCGGTTTACCTGATGGCGAGCCCGCAGTACAGTTTTCTGTCCTCGAGTGGCGTAAAGGAGCTCGCCACGTTTGGGGGAAGGATCGACGACCTCGTCCCCGACGAGGTCGCCAGAAGGTTGCAGGAAGAGCTGAGACGCTGACGAAATGGGATGTGAGAAGTGATGTCGAACTTTGATTTCAGATCGTGGGGCCGGAGCGCCCCACGGAGGTAGCCTCTCTATGGATGTCCTAGTACTGATCGACAAGCTGGATGACTTGGTGCACAACGCCAAATCTGTACCCATGACCGATCAGGTGAGGGTGGATAAGGAGGAGATCTACGACATCCTCGACCAGATGCGCGCGACGATCCCCGAGGAGATCAAGCAGGCCAGATGGATCGTGAAGGAGCGCCAGGAGATGCTCGCTGAGGCTAAGAAGGAGGCCGAGCGGATCGTCAAGGAAGCGCGTGAGCGTCAGGAGCGGCTGGTGGGCGAGGAGGAGGTCACCAAGCAAGCCGAGCGTGCGGCTGAGGACATCGTCGAGGACGCCCGCACGAGAGAGCGCGAGATCAGGTTGGGCGCGGAGGACTATGCGGATGAGATCTTGAACACGCTCGAGGTGAACCTGTCGAAGTTCATCGCCGCCGTGCAGCGCGGCCGTGAGCGGTTGCAAGGCAAGGACGAGCCTGCCGAAGTGAGCTAGCGCGTTTTTTTGAGTAGGGTCCGCGCGTGATGAACGCGCACGAGGCGAAGTACAAGCTGCAGGTCGCGAGGACGCTGCTGGGCACCGGGATGATCAAGCCGGTGCGTCCGGACAAGGCCGTGCGCTCGATCATGGCGCTGCATCGCTGGGGGCCGACGCCGGCGGCCGCGTACACGGGCTCGGCCGCGCGCTATCCGCAGAGAGCCGCGATCATCGACGAGCGGGGGACGTTGACGTTCGCCGAGGTGGACCGGCGCACGAACGCGCTCGCGCGGGGGCTGCGCAACGCGGGGGTCAAAGAAGGAGACGGGGTCGCGATCATGTGTCGCAACCATCGCGGCTTCATAGAGTCGACGGTCGCGTGCTCGAAGCTGGGGGTGAACGCGCTGTACCTGAACACCGCGTTCGCGGGGCCGCAGATCGCGGATGTGATGCGGCGCGAGGACCCGGTCGCGCTGATCTACGACGCGGAGTTCGGCGACCTGGTCAGCGCGGGCAGCGAGCAACGCAAGCGGTTCGTCGCGTGGCATGAGCCGGGCGAACGAGGACTGTCGGAGGCCGATCCACTGCTACAGGAGCTGATCGACGCGGAGGCGGACTCGCCGCTACAACCCCCCGCCGAGAAGGGGCGGGTGGTGATACTGACCTCGGGCACGACCGGCACGCCGAAGGGGGCCGCGCGTAAGCAGCCCGACTCGATAGAGCCGCTGGCGGCGCTGTTCTCGAAGATCCCGCTGAAGGCGCGCGAGACGACGATGATCGCCGCGCCGATGTTCCACTCGTGGGGCTTCGGGCATTTCACCCTCGCGGAGCCGCTCTCCTCGACGCTGGTGCTGCGGCGCAAGTTCGACCCCGAGGAGACGCTGCGCGCGGTCGCGCAGCATCGCGCGAGTGCGCTGGCGGTCGTGCCGGTGATGCTGCAAAGGATCCTCGAGCTGGGGCAGGAGACGATCGCAAAGTACGACCTGAGCTCGCTGAAGGTGATCTCGCTGAGCGGATCGGCGCTGCCGGGCGAGCTGGCGACACGCGCGATGGACGCGCTGGGGGACGTGCTGTACAACCTGTACGGATCGACGGAGGTCGCGTGGGCGACGATCGCGACGCCCGAGGATCTGCGCGCCGCGCCGGGGACCGCGGGCAGAGCGCCGATGGGGACGGTCGTGAAGCTGCTGGATGCCGAGGGCCACGAGGCGGCGCCGGGCGAGGGCGGGCGCATCTTCGTCGCCAACGAGATGGTGTTCGAAGGCTACACCGGCGGCGGCAACAAGGAGATCGTGGGCGGTCTGATGAGCACCGGCGACGTCGGCCACTTCGACGCGGACGGGCGCCTGTTCGTCGACGGGCGCGACGACGAGATGATCGTGAGCGGTGGCGAGAACGTGTTCCCGCGCGAGGTCGAGGACCTGCTGGCTGACCATGGGCAGATCGAGGAGGCCGCGGTCATCGGCGTGCAGGACGATGAGTTCGGCCAGCGGTTGAAGGCGTTCGTTGTGCCGCGCAACGGCGCGGAGTTGAGCGCGGAGATGGTGAAGGGCTACGTGAAGGAGAACCTGGCCCGGTACAAGGTGCCGCGCGAGGTGGTGTTCTTGGAGGAGTTGCCGCGAAACGCGACGGGCAAGGTGCTCAAGCGCGAGCTGAAGGAACACGACTAGCTGGGGACGATGACTGCCATAGCTGATGAGTTCGATCTGGGAGGCCTGCGGCTGAGCGTCGGCGAGGGGCGGAGGATCGAGCTCGGCGTGAGGATCGATCCACTGGTGCTGGGCGGCGAGCGGTATGTGCTCGAGCCGGAGAGGGTGCCGGTGAAGCTGGAGGTGTCGCGGATGACCGGCAGCGGGTACGCGCTGAGGCTGCGCTTTCAGGCGACGCTTGAGGGCTCGTGCATGCGCTGCTTGAAGAAGGCGAGCTCGGAGGTCGAGGTGGAAGCGCGCGAGGTCAATAGGCCAGGTGGGGGCGAGGAGCTGGAAAGTCCTTACGTGGACGGGGAGAAGCTCGACCTGGCGGCGTGGGCGCGCGACGCGTTCGCGCTGGCGGCGCCGCTGAAGGTGCTCTGCAAGATCGACTGCGCGGGGCTGTGTCCGGTGTGCGCGGCGGACCTGAACGAGACCGGACCGGAGCACCGCCACGAGCAGGAGCGAGATCCGCGGTGGGCGAAGCTGAGCGAGCTGAAGCTGGAATAGGAATGGAGTCCCCACCCACCCGCGGGATGAAATGCCTGCCCACCCAGGTGGGGCTGGTACCCTTCTCGACCGATGGCCGTCCCCAAGAAAAAGCAATCGCACAGCCGTACGGCCAAGCGCCGCGCGCAGCACAAGATCGGCACGCCCGCGGTCAACGCGTGCCCGAAATGTCACAGCCCGCGCAGGCCACACCGGGTGTGCCCGGTGTGCGGGACATACGCGGGCAAAGAAGTCGTCGTGCAGAGCGCGCACGACCACGCCGAGCACGACCACGACCACGAGTAGCCAATGATCGGGTCCTCGGCCCGCTCGTCGGCCCGCCTCGAGCCGTCTGCGGGCGGGCCCCCGATCATCGCGGTCGATTGCAACGGTGCCGACTTGGGCCCGGCCGAGGTACTCGCCGGTGCCGTGCTGGCCGTGGGGGAGGGCGCCCGCGTCCTGCTATTCGGGCCCGCGGAAGAGATGGAAATCCCGCTCACCCTGCCGGGAGGGGAGCGCATCGAGGTCGTGGATGCACCGGTCTCGATCGCCAAGAGCGCTGATCCTGTGAGCGCAATGAGGGCGACGCCGGAGGCCTCGATCGTGCAGGCCGCGCGAGCGGTCGCGGAGGGTAGGGCGCAGGCGCTGGTGTGCGCGGGCGGCACGGGCGCGGCGCTGGCCGCGGGGCTGTTCCGCATCAAGCGCGCGAAGGGCATCTACCGACCGGCGCTGGCGATCCCGCTGCCCGTTCCCAACCAGCCGGTGACACTGCTGGACGTGGGCGCGAATGCGCAGGCGCGGCGCGAGCATCTCGTGCAATTCGCGTTCATGGGCGCGGCGCTGGCGAGCACGGTGCTCGGGGTGGAGCGCCCACGCGTGGGGTTGCTGTCCAACGGCGAGGAGGCCGCGCGCGGCAGCCGGCTGGTGGTGGAGACCGGCGAAGAGCTGGCCGCGCGGGCGGGTCGCAGCGAAGCGCTCCAGTTCGTCGGAAACGTCGAGGGGGGCGATGTGGTGGGCGGGGCGGCGGATGTGATCGTGACCGACGGGCTCACGGGGAACATCGCGCTGAAGCTGATGGAGGGGGTCTCGCAGGCGCTGCTCGGTGCGGTCAGAGACGCCGCGATGGCCTCAGCGAAGGCGAAGCTGGGAGGTGCTTTGCTGCGGCCCGCACTGCGGGAAGTGCGGGATCAGCTGGACCCGGAGGAGCAGGGCGGCGCCTACCTGCTGGGGTTGCGGAGCTTGGGCGTCATTCCCCATGGGCGCTTTACGCGGAACGGCTTCGCGCGGGCGATCCTGCGCGCTCAGAGCGGCGTACGGCAGGACCTCGTGGGACGGACCCAGATGGCGCTCGAGCAGGCCGGGGCGCTGAGGGAGGGGGCGGATGGGCCATCATCCGCCCGGGCCGCTAGCCTGCCGCAGGCAAGATGACCCGCGAGCAAGTCTTCACTCTGATCCAGGCCCATCTTGCCGACGAGCTGGACGTCGATCCGGGCAACATCGATGGAGAGACCCGCTTCAAGGAGGACTTGGAGGCCGATTCGCTGGATCTGTATACGCTCGTGCAGGAGCTGGAGGACACCTACGGCGTGCAGATGTCCGATGAGCAGGCGGCAAAGATCCTGACGGTGGGGCAGGCAGTGGACTTCGTGCTGGCAAACGGCACCGCCGGCTGATGTGCGATGAAGCTGCTGGGCGAACTGCTCGACGAGCTGCCCGCGGAGCTCGAGCGACAGGTGTTTACGCACGCGTCGTGGAGCGAGCGCTCGAGCGACTCCTACACGCGCTTGGCGTTCCTCGGCGACAGCGTGCTGGCGCTGGCGGTGACCACGCATCTCTATCCGCGCCTGGAGGCGGAGCGGTTTGGGGCGGGGAGGCTGACGAAGATTCGGGCACAGGCTGTGTCGGGGGCGTCCTGCAGGGTGGTGGCAGAGCGCTTGGAGGTGCCGCGGCGGCTGCGCGCGGCGGCGCCCGCGGGTGCCGAGGCGAGCGCGACGACGGCGCTGGTGGAAACCGAGCGAGTGCTGGCATCGGTGATCGAGGCGGTGATCGGGGCGTGCTATCTCAAGGTTGGTTACGAGCGCACCGCGGCTGCCGTGGTGCAGGCGTTTGGGCCGGAGATCGAGCAGGCGCTGGAGCATCCGCTGGACTTCAAGTCGGCGCTGCAGGAGCTACTGGCGCGGCGTGGAGCAGAGGTGAGCTACGAGATAACCCGCGAAGCAGGACCGCCACACGACCGCACCTTCGAGGTGGTGGCGAAGGTCGATGGACGGGAGCTGGGAAAGGGCAGTGGCAGGAGCAAGAAGCACGCCGAGCAGGAGGCCGCGCGCGAGGCCGTCGAGGGACTGACGAGCGACGAGTGAGATCGGTGAGCCGATGCGTCTGAAGTCACTCACGCTGAAGGGCTTCAAGTCCTTCCCCGAGCGCACGCAGCTGGATTTTGGCCCTGGCGTGAGCGTCGTGGTCGGCCCGAACGGATCGGGCAAGTCCAACGTGACCGACGCGGTCCTCTGGGCGATGGGCGAGCAGTCGCCGCTTGCGGTCAGAGGCCAGTCGATGCAGGACGTGATCTTCGGCGGGGGACGGGGCGTGCAGGCGCGGAGCGCCGCCGAGGTGGAGATTGTGCTGGACAACTCCGACGGCACGGTCGATCTGCCGTTGGGTGAGATCTCGATCGTGCGGCGCTTGGACCGCGCAGGCGAGGGTGGATACCGCTTGAATGGGGCCCGCTGCCGGCTGACTGACGTAATCGAGGTGCTCTCCGACACGGGACTGGGAAAGGAGACGCACTCGGTCGTCTCACAGGGGCGGGTGGAGGCGATCGTGACCTCCAAGCCGCGCGAGCGGCGGCTCCTGATCGAGGAGGCGGCGGGGCTCGGCAAGCACCGCAAGCGTCGCCGGCGGGCACAGCTGAAGCTGGAGCGAACGCAGGAGAACCTGGACCGGGCGCTTGACGTGGAGCGCGAGGCGCGCAGTCGTCTGCGCCCACTGAAGCGCCAGGCCGAGGCGGCCGAGCTGCACGAGCGGTTGGAGCGCCAGACGCTCGAAGCCCGCTGGGAGCTCGCGCGCGAGGCGTTGCGTGCCAGTGGGATTGAGCTCGATGGGGCCGAGGCCGAGGTGAAAGAGGCACGCACGGCGCGAACGGAAATCGAGGAGCGGTTGCAGGCGGTGGTGGCGCGGCGGGGGAAGGCCGAGCAGGCGCTGGCCGAGCGCGCAGAGCGCCACGACGCGCTGGCGCGCCGCGTGTATGACGCCCGCTCCGCGCGCGAGCGGCTGGGGTTGCGCGCCGAGCAGGCCGGCGCCAGCGCGCAAGCGCTGGCACGGCGGATCGAGCAGGTGGAGCTGGAGCTGAGTGCGCTGGGAGAGGCTGGGGCGCAGAGAACGGGCGCGGGCAATCCAGACGAGCACGATGGGACTACGGGGGCGAGCGATGAGCGCATCGCTGCGCTGGAGGCCGAGCTGGCCGAGATCGAGAGCACGCGCGAGCGGGAGATCGAGCGGGAGATCGAGGGCTTGGAAGGCACGCGTGAGCGCGAGGTGGCGCATGTCGTGCAGCTCGAGCTGGAGGTCGAGAGCGCTCGCGAGGCTCGGGAGCGGGCGGAGCAGCGCGTCGAGGCCGCCCGCACCGGTCGCATCTGGTCGGCGACCTGGAAAGAGGTGCGCGAGTTGATCGTGGACGGCATCGAGCGTGTGCTTGCGCTGAGCGATAAGCGCGAGCGGGAGATCGCGGCCGGTGACGTGGCTGAGCAGGCCGAGCGCGTCGCCAAGGGCGCGATCGAGCATGCGCTGGGGGAGGTGGGCGCCGTCGAGGAGGTGCGGGCGCAGGCCGAAGCGGCGCTGCGCGAGGCCGAGCGCCGCTGTGCTGAGGGCGGCGAGGCGCGGCGGCGCACAGAGTGGCTGATCGAGCAGCGAAAGGCCGCCCCCCAGGAGGGGCCGCTGGCCGTGCGCAGAGCGCAATTGGAGGGTGAGCTTGCGGCCGAGCGTCGCCAGGCCGAGCGCGCGGCACGCGAGCAGGCCGAGCGGGTGACGCGAGTGGAGCGTTTGCGTGCACAGCACGCCGCTGACTTGGTGCTGGCGCCGGTCGCAGCGCGGTTGGCCGTGGCGTGCAAGCGCGCCGGCGAGACGGTGCAGGAGCGGGTCAAGCAGCTGGAGGAGCAGCTGTCGCTCGATCGCGTCACGGGTGAGGAGATGGCCGGTGAGCTGCGCGCTTGCGCCGGGGAGGAGGCCGAGATTCAAGCACTGCTGAGCGCGGCGGGCGAGGATGTGACCGGTGCCGAGGTGGCCGCGCAGCGGTTGCGCGACAAGACGCAGGACGCCGCGCAGGAGGCGCAGGCGGTTGCCGAGCAGCTGGAGCTTTCAGAGCAGGCGCGAACCGAGGAGGTGGAGCCGCTGGGGCAGGAGCAGGCCGAGGCGCTCATCGCCCGGGTGGAGCGGCTGCAAAGGCGGCGCGAACAACTCGGCCCCGTGAACCCGCTCGCGCAGGAGGAGTACGCGCAGGCCGTGGCCCACGTGGAGGAGCTGGAGGGCAGGCGCGCCGACCTGGAGACGGCGCTACGCGAGCTGAAAGCGGTGATCCGCGAAACCGATCGTCAGATTCAGGAGACCTTCGAGCAGACGTTTGCCGCCGCAGCGCGCAACTTCGAGGAGCTCGCGGGCGACGTGTTCCCGGGTGGCTCGGGCAGGCTGCGGCTGGTGCGCGACGAGCAGGCGCCGCGAGCGGTGCTCGGCGGGCAGCCGCTGCCCGCGGCCGGAGCGCAGGGCGGGGACGGACACGACGGTGGTGAGGAGGCGGCGGAGGCAGCCGCCGAGGCGGAGGCCGAACGCGAGGAGGAGGCGGGGGATGATCTGTTGGGCGTGGAGATTGAGATCACGCCCGCCGGCAAGTCGACGAAGCGCCTGTCGCTGCTGTCAGGTGGGGAGAAGTCGATGACGGCGCTCGCGTTCCTGTTCGCGGTGTTCCTGGCGCGCCCGTGCCCTTTTTACATCCTCGACGAGGTCGAGGCCGCGCTCGACGAGGAGAACTTGGATCGCTTCCTGGCGCTGCTACGTCGATATTCCGACCGCGCGCAGTTCATCGTGATCACCCATCAGAAGCGCACGATGGAGGCCGCGGATTGGTTGTATGGTGTATCGATGGGCGGCGATGGGGTATCGAAGGTGCTCTCCCGTCGCTTGCCCCCGGAGGCGGTCGAGCGGGCCGGTGAGGACGGCGAGGATCTCGCGCAGAGCACCCCCGTCGCCGAGGTCGCCTGAGCCGAGCGCCCGTCCGCTCTGCCCGGGGTCAATCGGTATAGCCACGACCATACCGGCGTTCACTGTGCCGGCCCGGACCGAGATCGGGCTTCCGCCCGCTGCTATCCTCGCGCGGCCCGTGGCCCGCGATTGGAGCGATCTGTTCATTACCCGCGAAGCCACTGGAAGCGGCGAGGCTGAGCCCGTCGCTGGCGCGGAGCAACCCCGGGGTTTGTTTCGCCGTTTGCGCGAGAATCTGTCGAAGACGCGGCAGGCGCTGAGCGGCGAGATTCACGCGACCCTGTGGGGGACGCTCGACGAGCACACCTGGGAACGGCTCGAGGAGGCGCTGATCATGGCCGATGTCGGCGCAAGCACGACGGTATCGGTTGTCGCGAGGCTGGAGGCGGAGGTGGCCGAGGGTGATCTCACGGGCGGCGAGGCGCTGAGCGAGCGGTTGATCGAGCTGCTGGCTGAGACGGCGCGGGTGGGCGACGGCCGCATCGATGTGCGCCCGAGCCCGACGGTGATCCTCGCGGTTGGCGTGAACGGCACGGGCAAGACGACGACGATCGGCAAGCTCGCGTGGCATTTGCGACACGAGTTGGGGCGGACCGTGCTGCTGGGGGCTGCCGACACGTTCAGAGCCGCGGCGAGCGAGCAGCTGGAAGGCTGGGCGCAGCGTGCGGGCGCCGAGATCGTGACGGGGCCAGCGGGTTCAGACCCGGGCGCGGTGGCGTTCGAGGCGATCGCCCGGGCGCGAAGCACCGGAGTGGACGTCGTGATCGTGGACACCGCCGGGCGGCTGCACACACAGGACGACTTGATGGCTGAGCTGGCGAAGGTCCGCAGGGTAATCGCCAGACAGCTCCCGGACGCGCCGCACGAGACGCTGCTGACGCTTGACGCGACCACCGGTCAGAACGGGCTGCGCCAGGCAAGGATGTTCGCCGAGACAGCGCAGGTAACGGGTGTCGTGCTGACCAAGCTCGACGGCACCGCCCGCGGCGGGATCGCGTTGGCAATCGCGCGCGAGCTTCAGATACCGGTGAAGCTGATCGGCGTGGGCGAGACGGTTGAGGATCTGAGGCCGTTCGATCCTGAGGACTTTGCCCGCGCGCTGATCGCTGAGGGGTAACCTGGACATATGGGCATATGGATAATCTGGCTGGTGGCCGCCTGCGTGCTCGGTGTAGGGGAGATGCACCAGGGTGGCTTCTACCTGGCGCCGTTCGCTCTGGGGGCTGCGCTGGCTACCGTCGTGGCACTGCTTGGCGTAGGCGCGGGGCTCTCTGCGGTCGTGTTCCTGGCCGGCTCGGGCATCGTGTTCGGAACGCTGCGCCCGGTAGCCCGCCGTCATCGGCGGCTGCCGCCGTCGATCCGCACCGGCGCGGCGGCGCTGGTGGGCAAGCATGCGCTCGTGCTCGAGCGGATTGCCAACGAGGAGGGCGTCGGCTGCGTGAAGATCGATGGCGAGGTGTGGACCGCGCGCAGCTATGCCGAGGACGCAGTGATCGACCCGGGTGAGCAAGTCGAGGTAGTCGAGATCCGAGGCGCAACGGCATTGGTCATGCGCTGAGGAAAAAAGGCAAATGAAAAGGAAACAGCTCCCATGATCGCTCTGATCGTCGTCGTAGTGGTCGTCGTGTTCGCGCTCGTCGTGGCCGCGCGCACGATTCGCGTCATTCCCCAGGCACGGGCGGGCGTGGTCGAGCGCCTGGGCCGCTACAGCCGCACGCTCGAGCCGGGTTTGACGATCGTCACGCCGTTCATCGATCGTGTGAAGCCGCTGGTTGACCTGCGCGAGCAGGTCGTGAACTTCGCGCCGCAGTCGGTGATCACCGAAGACAACGTCGTCGTGGGGATCGAGACGGTGCTGTACTTCACGATCACCGACCCGCGCTCGGCGACATATGAAATCGCCAACCCGCTGCAGGCGATCGAGCAGCTGACTGTGACCACGCTGCGAAACGTGATCGGTGGGCTCTCGCTGGAGGCGACCCTGACCGCGCGTGAGAACGTGAACACCGAGCTGCGGGTGGTCCTGGACGAGGCGACGGGCAAGTGGGGAATCAGGATCAACCGAGTGGAGATCAAGTCGGTCGACCCGCCGGCGGACATCAGGACGGCGATGGAGAAGCAGATGCGAGCCGAGCGCGACCGCCGCGCGGCGATTCTGACGGCGGAAGGCGAAAAGCAGGCCCAGATCCTCACCGCCGAGGGCGAGCAGCAGGCGGCCGTGCTGACGGCCGAGGGCGCGCGTCAGGCAGCGATCCTGCGCGCGGAGGGCGAAGCGAAGGCGATCGACACCGTCTTCAAAGCGATCCACGAGGGCAAACCGAACCGCGAGCTGCTCAGCTACGAATACCTGCAGATGCTCCCCCAGTTGGCGGAAGGCGACTCGAACAAGGTGTTCGTGATCCCATCCGACTTCGCCGAGGCGTTCGGTGGGATCGGCGCGGCGTTGGCGCGCGGCGGCGGGCAGGACAAGCCTGAGTCCTAGAGCCCGATGTTCGACTCGCTCGCGGAGAAGCTGCAGGGCACGCTCGCCGATGTTCGCAACCACGGGACGCTCACCGAGGAGGACATCGACCGAGCAATGCGCGAGATCCGCCTGGCGATGCTGGAGGCGGACGTCAACTTCAAGGTCGTCAGGCAGTTCACCGCCCATGTCAAGGAGCGCTGCCTGGGATCCGATGTCATCGGTGGGCTGAACCCCGGCCAGCAGGTCGTGAAGATCCTCGCGGAGGAGCTGACTGAATTGATGGGGGGCCCGCCCACCGGGGTCGCCACCGGCCTGAGCTTCTCCCCGCGACCACCGACGGTGATCCTGATGGCCGGGTTGCAGGGCTCGGGCAAGACGACCGCGACGGCGAAGCTCGCACGCTACCTGCGCGAAGAACACTCCTCGACGGTTGCGGTGGCGGCATGCGACGTGTATCGCCCGGCCGCGGTGGCGCAGCTCGTGAAGGTCGGCGCGCAGGCCGGCGCGGAGGTCTACGAGCGGGGAAGCGAAGTTGACCCGGTGGAGATCGCCGCGTGGGCGCTGGAGCGCGCGAGACAGGAGGGCAAGGACGTCCTGATCGTCGACACCAGCGGCCGTCTGCACGTGGACGAGGAGCTGATGGCCGAGCTCGTGCGGATAAGAGCGGCGGTGAAACCGCACGACGTGCTGCTCGTCGTTGACGCGATGACCGGCCAGGACGCCGTGAACGTGGCCGAGAGTTTCGCGGAGGCAGTGCTCCTCGACGGCGTGGTGATGAGCAAGCTCGACGGCGATGCGCGCGGCGGGGCTGCGCTGTCGGTGAAGGCGGTCACCGGCAAGCCGATCCTGTTCGCGTCGACCGGCGAGAAGCTCGAGCAGTTCGAGCGCTTCCACCCCGACCGCATGGCCCAGCGCATCCTGGGCATGGGCGACGTGATGAGCCTGATCGAGCAGGCCGAGCGCCAGTTCGACGAGGGCGAGGCGGTCGAGCTGGAGCGCAAGCTGAGGCGCAACGAGTTCGGGCTCGACGATTTTCTCGACCAGCTCAAGATGATCCGCAAAATGGGCCCCCTGACGAGCGTGCTCGGGATGATCCCCGGGTTCAGCGGCCAGCAGCTGAAGGGCATGAAGGTGGATGAGCGCGAGCTGGACCGGATCCAAGCGATCATCCTGTCGATGACACCGGAAGAGCGCAAGCGGCCGGAGTTGATCAAGGGGTCGCGCCGGCTGCGGATCGCGCGCGGGTCGGGCACGAACGTGCAGCACGTCAATCGGCTGGTCAAGCAGTTCGAGCAGATGCGCAAGGTCATGCGCCAGCTCGGACGCGGCAAGACGCCGGACATCGGCGCCTTGATCCGCCAAGCTCGCTGAGTGACCACAACACTGCTCCGAGGAGCAGGCCCCCTTCTCCGAGGCCACCGTCTAAGCTCTGTTAGGCCAAATAAGCAAAGGCAGCAATGTTTGGCGTGAAGTGACACGGTTACGTATAGCGCTCAGAGAGGAAAACGTGGCGGTACGGCTCAGGCTCACGCGAGTGGGCGGCAAGAAGGACCCGATGTGGCGTGTGGTCGTCGCCGACCAGCGCTCCCCGCGTGACGGTCGCGTGATCGAGACGATCGGCCACTACAACGCTCAGACCAACCCGTCGACGATCGTGATCGACGAGGAGCGCGCGCGCAGCTGGCTGGCGCGGGGCGCGCAACCATCGGACACGGTGCGCAAGCTGCTGCGCATCCAGGGAATCGAGACCCGGAGCGCCTAGCGCCCTCCGGACGGCGCAGAGCATTCCGGCAGCGTGCACGATGTCCAGTGACACCCCGAGCAAGCTGCTGGAGTACCTGGCACAGGGCTTGGTCGATGAGCCGGATGAGGTCTCGGTCGAGCAGTTCGAGGAGGACGACGGCACGATCGTGCTCGAGCTGTGCGTGGCAGAGGACGACTACGGCAAGGTGATCGGGCGGGGCGGGCGCACCGCGCACGCGCTGAGGACGGTCGTGAAAGCCGCCGCGACGGGCGAGGGGCGACGCGTGCTGCTCGACATCGTCGATTGACGCGCGGCGCCGGCGGAAGCGCAAGCAATGGCGAAGATGGGCGATCTGGCGTCTGATCTGCAGGCGGGTCGCGTCGGACGCCCGCATGGCCTGGATGGGAGCTTCTATGTGACGGCCCCCCGGCCGCGATTGCTGACCCTCGGCGTCAGCGTGACGGTGGCGGGACGTCGCGCCGTGATCGTGCGCCGCGCGGGGACCGAGCAGCGTCCGATCGTGCGCTTGGAGGGCGTCGATGACCGCGCGGGGGCTGAGGAGCTGCGCGGCATGGCGCTGACGGTGCAGGAGCTTGAGGCTCCCGCGCTCGCCGAGGGCGAGTGGTGGGCCCATGAGCTCGAGGGCTGCACTGTGGTGGACGGCGAGCGGCTCCTCGGCACGGTCAGCCGTTTGATCGAGTTGCCCTCGTGCGAGGCATTGGAGGTACGACGCGAGCAGGGTGGAGAGCCGTTGCTGGTACCGATGGTGAAGGACGCGATTCGTCGGGTCGCGGTCGACGAGGCGCGGATCGAGGTCGACATGGGCTTCCTCGGCGAGGGTGAGGGGCCGTAATGGAGATCGACGTGTTCACGCTGTTCCCCGAGTGGTTTGATTGGTTCACCGTCCAGCGCCACGTCCGCAACGCGCTCGCGGCGGGTACGAGCCTGCGGTGCGTGAATTTCCGCGAGCACACCCGGCTCAGCGGTGGCCAGGTCGACGACACGCCGTTCGGCGGCGGAGCGGGGATGGTGCTGCGCGTGGACGTTATGGACAGTGCGCTGCGCGCCCACTATGGGGTTGACCCCGCGCGGCTGAGCGAGCAGCGCCGGGTGATCGCGCTGGCACCGGGTGGGCGCATGCTTGACGACCGCCTCGCCGACGAGCTGGTGGCCGAGCCGGCACTGACGCTGCTGTGCGGGCGCTACGAGGGCTTTGACGAGCGCATCGTCGAGCACTTCGCAAGCGAGGAGATCTCGATCGGGAACTATGTCCTCTCCGGCGGCGAGCTGGCGGCGATGGTCGTATGTGACACGGTCCTGCGCAAGCTGCCCGGCGCGCTCGGGGACGAGCGGTCGGCTCTCGAGGAGTCCTTCAGCCCCGCGCTCGGAGGTGACCCGGAGTACCCTCACTACACTCGCCCGGCTGAGTATCGTGGCTGGCGTGTGCCGGAGGTGCTGCTGTCCGGCCATCACGAGCGGATCGACGCATGGCGGCGCGAGCGCAGCTCCGAACGGGGCGAGCGCCGGAGCGAGGAGACCCGCGAGGCGCGGCGCGAGGAGTGAGTCCAACTCCGTGAGGGGGATTGGCATGCCTGGGATGCGATCCCCCGAGGCGGGCGGCATTAGAGCGGGTGCGGCGGCGTGGGCCGGGCGTCCGCTACCATTGCTCATCGCGTCGGCCGCATGCCCCGTTCGGGACCACTTCATCGGGTCATCGGGGCGCACCTCCTTTACGTCATGAGCAGCGTCATCGAAACCATCGAGCGCGCGCAACTGCGCCGCGTTCCCGACTTCGCGCCGGGCGATCGCGTGAAGGTTCATTTTCAGGTGATCGAGGGCACCCGCAGTCGTGTGCAGATCTTTGAGGGCGTGGTGATCAAGCGACAGGGGCACGGCGCGCGCGAGACGTTCACCGTTCGCAAGCAGTCCTTCGGCGTCGGCGTCGAGCGCATGTTCCCGGTGCACTCGCCGAAGATTGAGCGGATCGAGGTGGCTTCGCGTGGCGATGTGCGCCGTGCGAAGCTCTACTACCTGCGCGATCGCGTCGGCAAGCGCGCGCGTGTGCGCGAGCGTCGCTACACGGGTCCGGAGGAGACGGTCGAGCCCGGCCTGCTGCTTCATCAGGCCGAGGGAGCTACCGACGCGGATGGCCTGACCGCGGAGGAGGCTGTGCTGGCCGATATGCAGACGGCGGCGGCACCAGAGGCTGGCGCGGCGGCCAGCCCCGCGGACGCCACGGAGCAGGCGGCCCCGGCTGACGGGGCGGAGGGCGATCTGCCGGCGCCGGAGGCGGAGGTGGCACCTGCTGGCAGCGCCGAGGGTGGCGATCGGCTCAAGGATGCAGCGGACGATGGCGAGGGCGGCGGATCAGAGGCCCAGCCGGCGTCCGAGGCGGACGTGGCGCCGGACGGCGCCGAGGGTATCGATCAGGATGACCCGGCTGAGGACGCTGGGTCCTCCGCCGATGTCAGTGATGCCCGGGGGGGCACTCTCGACGGCGATACCTCGGCGTGACGGCCAAGACCCAGCGCAAGAGGTCGGCTATGAACTCGATCGTCGAGCTGGTCGTGATCGTTGCGGTCGCACTCGGTCTCGCGCTCGCCATCCAGGCGTTTATCATCAAGCCGTACCGCATCCCCAGTGGCTCGATGGAACCGACGCTCACGGTTGGCCAGCGCGTGCTCGTCGACCGCATCGGCACCCATTTCAGCAAACCGCACGTCGGTGAGATAACTGTATTTCATCCGCCCGAAGGCGCTCAGCAGGAGGAGTGCGGACCCGTCCCGCACACCGTCAAACTGGGTGGCCAGGCGTGCTCAGAACCGGTGCCAAAGGAAGATTCGAGCGTCAACTTCATCAAGCGCATCGTGGCCGGCCCCGGCGATGAAATCTACGTCAAGGAAGGCCACGCCTTCCGCAGGGCTGCCGGCACCAGCCAGTTCGTCCGCGAGCACGACTCCTACATCCGCGAATGTGGTTCGAGCCCCGAGTGCAACTTCCCGACGCCGATCAAGGTTCCCGCCGGTCACTGGTTCATGATGGGGGACAACCGTGGTGAATCCGACGACAGCAGGTTCTGGGGACCTGTCCCCACCGGGTGGATCATCGGGGAAGCCATCGCCACCTACTGGCCTCCCGACCGGATCGGGATCTTCTGAGCCCACCCTCAGCACCGCCGCGGCCTCCAAGCCCACGGCCCTCGCTGATGCTGCTTCTGAGCCCGCCGTTCTCGCCGCGGCGGCTGGGGTTTCCCAGCGCGCATCCGGTATGTCAGCCGGGAATCGAGCCCGCACAACACGCGCGGTGCGACGCCGCGGTCGGGCAGGTACGAGCGGGCAACGACTGTTCGCGTTCGACCGCCGTCTCGGCGTGCGTCTCGTGGCGGGTGCCGACGAGGCCGGCAGGGGCTGCCTTGCGGGGCCGCTGGTCGCGGCGGGCGTGCTGTTCGACTACGAGGCGCTCACCACTCGCGAGCTGCGCGCTCTGAGTGCGCTGAACGACTCCAAGCAGCACACGCCCGCGGCACGCGAGGAGCTCTACCCGCTGGTGCTGCGCAGCGCCGCGCGCGTGGTGGTCGTCTCACGGTGCGCGCGCGGGATCGACGCGCGAGGGCTGCACGTCACGAACCTCGCGGCGCTCCGCGACGCGATCCGGGGGGTCACCGCCGGCGTCTCGGGTGAGGTCGCGTGCCTGCTGGACGGGTTTTCCGTTCCCGCGTTCGAGCGGCCTCAGCGCGCCGTCGTAAACGGTGACGCCACCAGCGCGGCGATCGCGGCGGCGTCGATTGTCGCCAAGGTGACACGCGACCGCTATATGCGCCACGCTGACGTGCTGCACCCGGGTTGGAGCTTTGCCGAGCACGTTGGCTACTCGACGCCCGTGCACCGCGAGGCGATTCAACGCCAAGGCGTTTCTCCGCTGCACAGGATGTCCTTCCGCTCGCTCGCCTACCAGCAGCTGGCTCTCTGAGACGGCCGTTCCGCGCTCACCAGGCTCCCTCGATGTGGTCGAGTGATATGAGCCGGTCTTTGGTGTCGAGAATCACGCCGATCGCGTCGAAGCGGATCGTGTGGGCGTTTGGCCGGATGTGCTGCTTGTCATGCAGCCATGCGGCGGCGAGCCGGCGCAGACGTTCGCGCTGACGCGGGCGCAGCCACGCCAGGGGCTGCTGGTCGGGGCGAACGCCCTGTGTCTGCGCGCTCACGCGACGCGTCTTGATCTCCGCGAACACGAGCGTGTGCCCGTCGAAAGCAATCAGGTCGATCTCGCCGTGACGAGTGCGTTCGTTGCGGCCCAGCGGGGAGAACCCGAGCCGGTGGAAGTGGGCCATCGCCAGCTCCTCGCCGAGACGGCCCAGCTCGCGGCGTATGTCGGTGCCTTGGGCCTCGGTGTCAGAGGTCTCGGATGAAGGTGAGGAGCCGTCGGAGAGCACGTCGATCACGCTAGGGCGAAAGATGTGACGCAAGACCCCTGTTTGTGCCGATTTAGCGCTCGAGTCGCAAAAAGACTCGCGCTGTGCGCCGCTTGTCCGACAGAATCAGTTGTGTATCACTATAGTTGTACGCAGTTTAGAAAGTTAATATGCCGTTCCACGCTCGCCCATCCATCACCTTCGTGCGGCCCATCCATCACCTTCACGCCCTCAGCCATCACTCCACCCACGTCCCTGTCTGGGTGGGTCCTTAGATCCGATGCGGTAGGTAGGCACTTGTCCGCGGATATCTCGACCAGTCGTGCCTGTCCGGCTCCGGTCGCGTAGCCTCTCGCCCCATGGAGAACGACCCCAAGGATCCAACTGCTCCCGACCCGGCGTCGCTCGACGGCGTCAGCGGATTCATGGGCATGCGCTGGGAGGATCCGCAGACGGTCCGGTTGACCATCAGGCCCGAGCTGATCAACCGCGGTGGTCTGCTCTCGGGCGTCGTCACCTACGCGCTGGTCGACTACTGCATGGGCTCTACCCTGTGGGCGCAGACCACCGAGCAGGAGCGCATCGCGACGATCAACATCTCGATCAACTACGTCCAGACCGCGGTCGAGGGCGAGATCGTCTGTCGCACGACGCTCGACCGGCGCAACCGCAGGGCGGCCGTGATGCGCAGCGAGGTCCGCCACGAGGATGGCCGGCTGCTGGTGAGCGCAATCGGCAGCTATACGATCTTCCCGCCCCGCGACCACGCCGCGACCCCGGCGGCGCGGTCGTCTACGCCAGCGCCCTGACCCGGACGATGCCAGGCGCCGATCGCGGGCCGACAGGTCGGGGAGCGCGGGCAACGCCGGCGGTGTTGACGATTGCCGGTTCCGATTCCGGCGGTGGTGCGGGCATCCAGGCCGATCTGAAGGCGTTCGCGCGTTGCGGCGTACACGGCATGACGGCCCTCACGGCGATCACCGCGCAGAACACGATCGCCCTCAGCGCCGTCCATCCACTGCCGCCGGAGATCATCCTCGCCCAGGTGCGCACCGTCGCCGCGGATATCGGCGTCGACGCGGTCAAGGTTGGGATGCTCGGCACGGCCTCGGTCACGCTTGCAGTCGCGCGAGCGCTGGACGAGCTGCCCGCCGGCACCCCCGTGGTGGTCGATCCGGTGATGGTCGCCGAGTCGGGCGCGCGACTGCTCGATCTCGACGCACACCGGGCGCTGGTGGACGAGATCCTGCCGCGCGCGACCGTGCTCACCCCGAACCTGCCCGAGGCGCGCATCCTGGCTGATTGGACGGCACGCGCGGCGGACGAGGACGAGGACGAGGAAGTCGAGACCCTGGCCAGGGCGCTGCTCGCGCTCGGTCCCCGCGTCGTCGTGCTCACAGGCGGTCATCGCGCGCGCGCGGCAGACCTCTTCCTCGACTCCGCCGGCGACGGATCCGTGGTGAACATCGAGGGAGAGCGCCACCCTGATGGCGCCGCGCACGGCTCCGGGTGCACCCACTCATCTGTGCTCGCGGCTCAGCTCGCGCTGGGCCTCACGCCGCTCCAAGCTGCGCACATCGCTCGTGCGCTGGCGGGCGAAGCTGTTGCGAACGGCCTGCGCGACGTCGGCGCGGGCGCGGGTCCGGTCGACGTGCTTGGACTTGCAGGACTCCGCGCCCGCCGTATATGAAAATTGAGGACTCCGTACAACAATAGTTATACGCAGTCTTAAAAGTAGATGACTCACATCTCACCCCCTCTCACGAGATCTTCACGCTCGCCCACGACCTTCACCCCCTCTCACGAGATTCCCACGCTCGCCCGCGACCTTCACCCCCTCTCACGAGATCTCCACGCTCGCCCACGCGGCGTGGGGCCCGGCAGCGTCATCCAGCCCGGCGTCGGCGTGGCATAATCGAGACACGATGAAGTTGCTTCGTCTCAAGCCGGGTCATGGTGAGATCGTGTTCGCAGAGGGGGATGTTGAGGTGCCGGAGCAGGAGCGGGAGCTGATCGAGGCGTTTCGTCGAGAGCTGGACGCGGGCATGTGGGCGGCCGTGCCGACCGAAGCCGCCGGTTCTCGTCGCGAGGCCGAGCTCGTCAAGAGCTTTGCCGAGGTGCCCCGCGACGCCGAGCGCGTGATCTTCTTTCCCCGCGCCGCCGGCGGCACGCTCCAGCGCTGATGGCGCTCCCGCTGGGCACCGGTGCGATCCTGCTCGTCGTGCTCCTCTGGGAGCTCGTGCGGCCAACGCTCAAACGCGCCATCGCACGCGGGCGGCTGATCTGGTCTCTGCGTGCAAGCGCCTCCCCGCCGGGCGGCTATGACCCCGGCCGCGAGCGTCGCGCCGAGCTGCGGGCGCGCGCGCTGCTGCGCTCGTGTATCGACGAGCGCGACTGGGCGATGTATCGAGATCTCGGTTTTCTGCGCGTGTGGGGTGGCCTCGGCGAGCACGGGCGGGGCGAGCACGCGAGCTACGCCTACCTGATCTACCCCCACAGGCCGCTCGTCGCCTTCGTGCCCCAGACGAGTGCATTGTTGAACGAGTACTGCGTCGCCTTCCCCGATCTTTCGCGCCCCTACGGCAGCTCGCGGCTGCCCGACTCAGACGACGTGCTCGCCAAGTGGATGGCGCTCACCGCCGACGAGCGCCGCCTGATCGCCGACGCGAACATGCACCTGCCCGGCCGTCAGATCGACCCCGGCCGGGTGCGCCGCGACCTGCTGCGGCTCGCCCGCTGGGAGCAGGACCGGGAGCTCGGCCGTGGGGCGCGATGCCGCGCGGCCCGTCGTCGCGCCGATACGCTGCACGCGTGAGCTTCGACCTCGCCACAAGAGCCGCGCCCTCACCGAGGGCCCCGAGCGCGCGGCCGCGCGCTGCCTACCTGCACGGCATCGGCTACTCGGCCGAGGATCTCGCCAAGCCGATCGTCGGCGTGGCGCACTCGTGGATCGAGACGATGCCGTGCAACTTCAACAACCGGGTGCTCGCCGCCAAGGTCAAGGAGGGCATCCGCACAGCAGGCGGCACGCCGATGGAGCTGAACACGATCGCGATCTCCGACGGGATCACGATGGGCACCGCCGGCATGCGCGCGTCGCTCGTCTCACGCGAGCTGATCGCTGATTCGATCGAGCTGGTCGCCTCCGCCCACGCCTTCGACGCGCTCGTCACGATCTCCGGCTGCGACAAGACGATCCCCGGCACGGTGATGGCGCTCGCGCGCCTGAACATCCCCGGGCTGATGCTCTACGGCGGCTCGATCAAGCCCGGGTCACTACAAGGGCGCACGAGGTCACGATCCAGCAGGTGTTCGAGGCTGTCGGCGAGTTCGCCGCCGGGAAGATCACCGAGCAGGAGCTGCACGAGCTGGAGGAGGTCGCCTCGCCGGGCGCGGGCGCGTGCGGGGGCCAGTTCACCGCCAACACGATGGCGATGGCGTTCGAGGCGCTCGGCATCTCGCCGGCGGGCTCCGCGATGGTGCCCGCCGAGGACGGGCGCAAGCTCGAGGTGGCCGTGCAGGTCGGCGAACTGGTGATGGATGTGCTGCGCCGCGGCCAGCGTCCGAGCGACGTGATCACCAAGCCCGCGCTCGAAAACGCGATCGCCGCGGTCGCCACCAGCGGCGGCTCGACCAACGGCGTGCTGCACCTGCTGGCGGTCGCGCACGAAATGGGCGTGCCGCTGGAGATCGACGAGTTCGAGGCGATCTCCGAGCGCACGCCGCTGCTGTGCGACCTGCAGCCGGGCGGGCAGTACGTGGCCACGGAGCTCTACGAGGCGGGCGGCGTGCCGCTCGTGCTCGCGCGGCTCGAAGCAGGCCGGGATCCTCAACGCCGACGCGCCCGACGGTCACCGGCAGGACGATCGGCGAACACGCCGACGAGGCCGGTCGAGACCGACGGGCCAGCCCGTCGTGCGCCCGCTGTCGAACCCGATCAAACCGACCGGCGGCTTCGCGATCCTGCGCGGCAACGTGGCGCCCGACGGCTGCGTGGTCAAGCTCTCCGGCCACGAGCGGCGCAAACACTCCGGGCCCGCGCGCGTGTTCGACGGCGAGGAGGCGGCGATGGCGGCCGTGCTCGCGCACGAGATCCAGGCGGGCGACGTGGTCGTGATCCGCGGCGAGGGTCCCGCCGGCGGTCCCGGCATGCGCGAGATGCTCGCCGTCACCGCGGCGATCGTGGGGGAGGGGCTCGGCGAGGAGGTGGCGCTGATCACCGACGGGCGCTTCTCCGGCGCCACGCACGGCTTCATGGTCGCCCACGTCGCGCCCGAGGCCGTCCGCGGCGGCCCGATCGGCGCGCTCCATGACGGCGACGAGCTGACGATCGACGCGGACACGCGCCGCCTCGACGTGGCCCTGTCCGACGAGGAGATCGCCGCGCGCGTGAGCGCCTACAGCCAGCCGCCGCGCGCCGACGAGCACGTGGATGTCGCGATCCAGAAGTACGCAAAGCTCGTCGGCAGTGCCGCCGAGGGCGCCGTCGCACGCTGAGTCCTCGCCGCCCGTCGTGGCGGGCACATCCGAGCGGATGGATATTGGGGGATAATGAGGGGGTGAGCGCTCCAGTCACGGAGACGGTGACGGTCTTGATGACCGATCTGGTGGGCTCGACCGCGATCGCCGACCGTGTTGGCCCAGCCGCGGCCGAGGAGCTGCGCACCGAGCACTTCGGGCTGCTGCGAAGAGCGCTCGAGCGCACGGGTGGCCGGGAAGTCAAGAACCTCGGCGACGGGCTGATGGTGGTCTTCTCCAGCGCCTCCGAGTCGCTGGCGTGCGCGGTTGCGATGCAGCAGGCCGTTGAGGCGCGCAATCGCCGCTCCGAGGAGCAGCTCGGCGTGCGGATCGGCGTGAGTCTCGGCGAGAGCAATGTCGAGAACGGTGACTACTTCGGTGAGCCGGTGATCGAGTCCGCGCGGCTGTGCGCTCAAGCGACGGGCGGGCAGATCGTGGTGAACGCGCTGGTGCGCCAGCTGGCGGGCTCACGCGACGGTCACAGCTTTCGGTCCCTCGGTGGCCTCGAGCTGAAGGGCATCTCCGAGCCGGTGCCGGCGTTCGAGCTCGAGTGGGAGCCGGCCGCGGGGGGCAGGATCGCGTTGCCGGAGCGGTTGCGTGAGCTGCCGCCCACGGGCTATGTGGGGCGGGTGGCTGAGCGGGCCCGGTTGGGGGAGCTGTGGGGTCAGGCGCATGACGGTTCGTTGCGGCTGGCGCTCGTCAGCGGCGAGGCGGGCGTGGGCAAGACGCGCCTGTCCACGCACCTGGCGCTCGCGGCGCACGGGGAGGGCGCGACGGTGCTGTATGGCCGTTGCGACGAGGATCTCGGTGTGCCCTACCAGCCGTGGGTGCAGGCGCTGCGTCACTTCGTCGCCGAGGCGCCTCAGTCGGTTCTGGGCGCTCACGTCGAGCGCTACGGCGGCGAGCTGGCGCGGCTGGCGCCGACCCTGGCCGAGCGCGTCTCCGCTCTGCCCGCTCCGCGCCAGAGCGACCCGGAGACCGAGCGCTACTTGATGTATGCGGCCGTGTCCGGCCTGCTTGAGCGGGCCGGCGATGAGGAGCCGCTGCTGTTGATCCTCGATGACCTGCAATGGGCTGACGCGCCGACGCTGTCACTGCTCCGGCATATCGTTGCCTCAGGCTCCTCGATCCCGGTGATGGTCGTGGGTACCTACCGTGACTCCGACCTCTCGCGCGAGCATCCGCTGACGGCGCTGCTGGCCGACCTGCACCGCGAGCAGGGGGTGGAGCGCATCAAGCTCACCGGCCTTGACTGCGAGGATGTGCTCGCGCTGATGCAAGCTGCGGCCGGGCATGAGCTCGACGAGGACGGGCGGGCGCTCGCCGCGGAGATCACGCGCGAGACGGCTGGCAACCCGTTCTTTACAGGCGAGGTATTGCGCCATTTGAGGGAGTCCGGCGCGATCGTTCAACAAGACGGCGGGCGTTGGCGCCTGGTGGGGGATGTGGCCGATCTGGGCCTGCCGCAGAGCGTGCGCGAGGTCGTCGGGCGGCGGGTGGAGCGTCTGGGTTCAGATGCGCGGACGGCGCTCAGCGCGGCTGCCGTCATCGGCCGCGAGTTCGACCTCGATCTGCTGCTCGCGGTGCTCGAGCTATCCGAGGATCGGCTGCTCGATCTGCTCGACGAGGCCGTCAGCGCGTCCTTGTTGCAGGAGAGCGCAGAGCGCGCCGGGCGCTTCACGTTCACCCACGCGCTGGTCGAGCACACCCTGTATGAGGACCTGGGGCGCACCCGCCGCGCCCGGCTGCACAAGCGTGTGGCCGAGGCGCTCGAGGAGCAGTGCGGGGAGGACCCCGGCGAGCGGCTGGGCGAGCTCGCCGGTCACTGGGCCGCAGCGGTCGTCAGCACCGACACCGCCAAGGCGATTCACTACGCCCAGCGAGCGGCAGAGCGCGCGCTCGATCAGCTCGCCCCGGATGAGGCGGCGCGCTGGTATCGCCAGGCGCTCGATCTCTACGACCAGGCGCCGGGCGGCGAGCGCTCGACGCGCTGCGACCTGTTGATCGGCCTCGGGGAGTCCCAGCGCCAGGTCGGGAACCCCGAGCATCGCCAGACGCTGCTCGACGCGGCCGGGCTCGCCCAGGAGCTCGACGACGCAGACCGCCTCGGTTGCGCGGTGCTCGCAAACAACCGGGGATGGACCAGCCAAGTGGCTGCGGTGGACTCCGAGCGCGTGCAGGCGCTCGAGGCTGCCGCGGAGGCCCTCCCGGACGGCGATCCGCGGCGGGCGCGTGTGCTGGCGCTGCTCGTGAGCGAGCTTCACTTCGCCGGCGAGCCGGCGCGCTGCCGAGCGTTGGCGGCGGAGGCGATCGAGATCGCCCGAGCCACAGGCGATCCGGCTGCGCTCGCGCACACACTTGTCAACGCCACCGCTGCAGTCTGGGCTCCTGACACGTTGAAGGAGCGCGAGCAGCTGACCGACGAGCTCCTCGAGCTGGCGCAGCGCCTGGACGACCCGTCGTTGAGGTTCCGGGTGGCCGTCAGAAGCCTGGGCGTTGGCTTGGAGGCCGGGGATCGCCCGCAGATCGAGTCCGGCCTTGCGGCGATGAGAACGCTGGCTGTTTCCGTGCCTGAGCCCTTCTTCGTATATCAACGGCTGGTGTGTGAGGCAGGCTGGGCCCTTACTCAGGGGGAGCTCCAGGCCTCTGAGCAGTGGGGTATCCAGGCGTTCGAGGCCAGCAGGGCATCCGCCCAGCCTGACGCTGTGCTGAACTTCGGCGTGGAACTGTTCCATGTTCGCCATGCCCAGGGCCGGCTCGGAGAGCTCGTGGAGGAGTCGGTGGCGCTCGCCGACCAACGGGACAACCGCTCGGGGTGGCGGGCGGGCGCGGCGCTCGCCCTGATCGAAGCCGGCCGTGAGGATGAGGCCCGCGAGCTGGCTCTTGCCGAGGACTTCCAAAGCGTGCCATGGGACCTGGTGTGGTCAACAGCCATGCTCCTCTGGGCCGATGCCTGCTCCCGTCTGCGCGTCCCCGACCGCGCGGGTGAGCTCTACGAGCTGCTCGCTCCCTTCTCCGGCCAGCTCGTGGTTGCCGCTGCTCATGTGTCGGGATCGTTCTCCTGGGCTCTCGGCAGGCTCGCCGCGACCCTCGAGCGCTACGAGCAGGCCGAGGAGCACTTCGCCGCTGCCGCCGAGATCGAGGAGCGGTTCGGCGCGCCGCTGTTGCTCGCCCGCACTCACGCCGGCTGGGCCCGCGCGCTGCTCGCCCGCGGCCAACCTGAGGACCTCGACCGCGCACAGCAGATGCTCGAGCAGGCCGAGGAGGTCGCCGGGCGCCTGGGCGCCGCAGGCATCGCGCGGGAAGTCGCCGAGTGCCGCGCCGTCCTGGCTGCGGTCGGCGGCTGGCCGTAGGATGTCACGCATGGGGGAGACCGCGACTGCCAACGAGGAGGCGATCCGCGCGTGGGACGGGCCGCTGTATGACGCGTTCGTCCGTTTTCGTCATGTCATGACGACCGGGCTCGGCGCGCATGGCGAGCAGGCCTTGCGCCTCGTTCCGCCCCTCCCCGCTCAGCGGGTGCTCGACATCGGCTGCGGCTTTGGTGACAGCACCCAGCGGATCGCCGGCCTCGTCGGAGCCACCGGGGAGGTTCTGGGCGTCGACGCCGCGCCGCGCTTCATCGAGACCGCCAGCCGGGAGGCGCGGGAGGCGGGGGTCGGCAACGTGCGCTTCGCGGTCGCCGATATCGAGACGACCACCTTCGCTGAGCGCTTCGAGATGGCCTTCTCGCGGATGGGGACGATGTTCTTCGCCAATCCGGTCGCGGCGCTGCGCAACGTCCGCGAGGCGCTGGTCCCGGGCGGCGGGCTGGTGATGATCGTCTGGCGCGCAAAGGTCGAGAACGACTGGCTCTACCGCGCCCAGACGATCACCGAGCGGTTTGTGACCAAGCCCGAGGAGTACGACGAGCCGACCTGCGGCCCCGGGCCATTCTCGATGGCCAACGCCGACACCACGAGCGGCATCCTGCTGAGCGCCGGCTTCGAGGACATCGCGCTGCGGCGCTGTGACATACCGATCATGATCGGACGGGACATCGACGAGGCCGTCGAGATGGTCATGAGCATCGGCCCAGCCGGCGAGATCCTGCGGCTGGCCGGCGAGCGCGCGGCGCACCTGCGCGAGCCGGTTGCCCAAGCGCTGCGCGACGGTCTGGCCGACTGGGCTTCACCCGACGGCGTCATCGCCCCGGCCTCGACGTGGATCGTCACCGCGAGTGCGCCGTCATGAGCTTCGCGCTCCGCCGAGTCGTCCAGGACATCGCCGTTTTCTTCGCAACGTGCAGGAACCCTGTGGCCAGGGGCTTGAAATCACCTCTGAGCAGACCTATGTTGCTCTCGACGCGGAACTGAGCCGCAAAGAGCGAGGCCATTAGAGGTGTGAGGCCGCGCCACCCGAACCGGAGCGCCGCAAGGCGAGCCGGGGAAGGTTCCTCAAGCGGCCCGGGACCGCGTCATTTTCGTACGCGCGGCGCTCTCGCGGGCGCCAGGCGCTCTACGCGGGCACGCCGGACAGTCGTTTGTGGACGAACTGCACGACCATCGCGCCCTCGCCGACAGCGGTGGCGCATCGCTTGACCGAGCCCGAGCGCACGTCGCCGGCCGCGTAGATCCCGGGCACGCTCGTCTCGAGCAGACCGTCGACCCCAGCATGAGCGCCCGTCAGCACGAAGCCCTTCTCGTCGCGTGCGACGACGTCGCCCAGCCACTCGGTGCAGGGAGCCGCGCCGAGGAACAGGAACAGGAAGGAGAAGGAAAGCCGCTCACCGTCGCGCAAAGTGACCGCCTCGAGCTCACCGTCGCTGCCGTGCAGCGCGGCCACCTCGCTGCGGTCGCGCACGGCGACCCCGTAGCGCTCGAGCTCGAGCACCAGGTAGTCAGACATCGTCTCGCGCAGGTCGCCACGGCGATGCAGCAGCGTCACGAGCGCACCGCCTCGAGCCAGCCAGACCGCCGCCTGGGCGGCCGAGTTGCCGCCGCCGATCACACCGACCCTGCTCGCGCCGCAGCGCTGCGCCTCGGGCGGCCCCGCCGCGTAGAACACGCTGATGCCCTCATAGTCGGCAAGGTCCGCCACCGGCAGCCGGCGATAGTCGGCGCCGGTGGCCAGCAGGACCGCCCGCGCGGAGACCTCGTGGTCATCTTCCAAGCGCACAATATGGCGCTCTGCGCCCGGCTCCAGCGCGACTGCGCGATAGGGCGTGGCGGTGCGCGCCTGGAACTTGCGCGCCTGCGTCACCGCGCGGCTCGCGAGCTCCGAACCGCTGATCCCGGCCGGGAAGCCGAGGTAGTTCTCGATCCGCCGCGACGTGCCCGCCTGCCCGCCCAGCGCAGTGCCCTCCACGACGAGCGTGTCCAGACCCTCCGAGGCTCCGTACACAGCTGCCCCCAGGCCGGCCGGGCCGCCGCCGATGATGACGAGGTCGACCTCTTCGCTGGCCGCGAGCTCGAGCCCGATTCCGAGCGCTCGCGAGACCTCGCCGCCGGTCGGGTTGCGCAGCTCCGTCCCGCCCGGCAGTCGCACGAGCGGAACTTCGCCGGGATCGAGTCCATCGATCAGCGCCCCGACAACCGGATCATCAGAGTGCTCGGGATCGCGCCAGGTGTATGGCAGGCGATTGCGCTGCGCGTGCTCGACCATCCGTCGCGTCGACTCCGAGGAGCGTGGACCGATCACCTCCATGCCGACGCCCTGCTGCTGCTGGAGCGCCTCACGCCTGGTCATGAAGCTCGACAGCAGCAGATCGCTGAGCGGACCGTCCTCGAACAGGAGCGCACGCAGCTCGTCGCGATCGACCGCGACGTAGCGCATCGCCTGTGTGACGAGGGCGGTCACGTAAACCGTCTGGCCGGTCAGGAGGTTCATCTCACCGAGAAAGCCCGAGGCGCCGTGCCGGACGATCTCTCCTCCCGCCGCGTCGAGCACGGCCACCTCGCCCTCGATGATCGCGATCAACGGATAGCTGCGGTCGCCGATCCGGTACAGCACATCGCCGACCGCCGCGGAGTGCTCCTCGCCGTGCAGACGCAGCGTCGCCAGCTGCGACGCTGACAGGACGGGACTCAAATCGCTTGCCACCGCGGCAGCGTAGCGCGCACGAAGCCGCGGCCCCGAGTCCCACCCACCCGCCGGCCGGCTCCTACTTCACCGTGTGCCCCGAGGAGTTGATTGCGTACCAAGATCCGCCGAACTGCTTTGCCCCGACGTAGGACGTTTCTCCTGGCCCGCTGTCGCCGCTGTAGGTGTAGAGCGGGTGACCGGCGTAGGTGACCTGCTCGCCGCCTCCGGGCAGGTCGATCGACGACAGCAGCGATGCCTTGACACCGCCGCCGGCCGTCGGGCGGCCGCTCGTCTTCAGCGACGGCCATACTTCTGAGCAGCCGCTGATCGACGCGCAGCTGCTCTTGCCCGAGTGATCCTTCGTGAACTCATACAGCGTGCGACCGGAGGAGCTGACGAGGATGCTGCCGAGGTTCGTGTGGCGCAGCGAGACCTTGGCGGCGTGGCTCGAGTGCGCGGCTGGGGCGCCCGGATCTGCGCTCGCGACCGTTGCGGCACTTGCAACGCTGGCCAGGACGGTGCTCATCAGGACGTAAGCTCGCTTCATGGGTTCCTCCGAGTGTCGGGGTGATCGGGCGTGTGGACTGTGATCTCCACCTCCTAGACACCGCCACGCCGCGAACCTTCCCAGGCGCCAGCGCCGCAGCAGTTGCGCCCCGTCGGCCGGGTTGACAAGCCTCAGGGCAGGTGCGATGCTCGCGCGTCTATGGTCGGCCGGCAGCCTTTGGGGTCAAGGCTTGGCATTGCTCTGGCAAGCATTTTGCTCGCGCTGACGCTGGCCCTTGCGAGCGCTGCGGCGGCCTCGGCCGCGGAAACGACGATCGGCTTCGACCAATTTCCCGGCGGCGCGGCGGTGCCAGCGGGGGAAGTCGTGACCAACCAGTGGGAAGCGGAAGGGCTGAAGCTGGGCAAGGCGGAAGCATTCGGCCAGCCCTCGGTGGCCGGCAACTGTGGCTCGCCGACTGTCAAAAAAGGAACGGCGACCACTCCGGCCGCGTCAGCGCCCAACTACGCTGTGTTGCCCACCTGTTTTGGTGCCGCGAACACGCAGGGGACCTTTGGCGCCCTGCTCGGCCCCCCGCGCGGCTCTTTGTCGGTCGAGGTCCGCAACCTGACGTCCACACCCAATGTGGAAGTGCACGTGATCGGCTACAGCGCCGCCGGCAAGGAAGTGGCCAAGGGCACCGGCAAAGCGAGCTCAGGAGCTTGGACGACGATCGCCGCCAGCCTGAACGGGGAAGGCAAGATCAGCTATTTCGCGATCAGCACGGGGATCGTCACATCCCAGGAAATCGCGATCGACAACCTCAGCTTTGAAAAGGTCGCAGAAGAAACCAAAAAAGAAAAAGAAGAAAAAGAAGAAAAAGAAAAACAACAGAAAGAAAAAGAAGCTAAAGAAAAAGAAGCAACAGAAGCAAAAGAAAAGAGCGGCGGCGGTGGTGGTTCCACGGGAGGCAGCACCGGCTCGACTCCCCCCACGCCCCCGACGGCAGCGCTGGCGCTCGCGACGCCGAACCCCAGTGCCGGTCAGCCAATCACCCTCAGCGGCGCGGGCTCGTCGCCCGGCAGCGGCCACATCATCTCCTACGGCTGGAACTTCAGCGGCGGCCCCAAGATCGAAACGAGCACTGGCACCAACCCGATCGCGCAGATCATGCTCGGGCCTGGAGCGCACACGATCGCGCTGACGGTGACGAACTCCAACAACGAAAAATCAACTTCGCGCTTCGGCCTCACGCTGCCTCCACTCTCGCACGTCCATCTTCCCGACGGCGGCGAAGGCGAATGCCAGCCGACGCTCGAAATCGGCGACGCGCACCTGCTCGCGGAATGCATCCAGAAGGTGCCCGGCGGCGGCTACGTGATCGGCGGCCCACAGCTGGAGATCAACGGCATGGTGCTCGTGCCGAAGAGCGGTGGGTTCCTCAAGATCAGGACGGTCAAAGACTACGCGATCGACGGCACCGCGACGCAGCTCTACGGTGGGCAGGTCTACATCGAGCTGCTGAACACGCCGATCGGCGACATGGTGCTTGGAGAACGCGACCTCGAAGCCGAACCGATGGATCTCGAAGTGAGCAGCGCGCTCAACCAGTTGCAGGTCCCGTACTACCACGGCCTCGAGCGGTCACGCGCGCACGTCGCCGACAAGCCGACGAAGACCCTGCTGATGGCGATCGGGGTGGGGAAACAGTGCGAAGGCAACGAAAAGGGGAAGGCCGGCTGCTGTCCACCAAAAAACGGACTCACAGCGTGCGGGGAACTGCCCGGGAACTTCCCGCTGGAGGGGCAGATCGACGTCTACCTGACCAACAAAGGCCAGGCTTTGTTCGACGTGCAGGTCGGGCTGAGCTTGAGCGCGGTCAAGTTCGAAGCCACCGGCGCGCTCGAGATCGAGGCCAACCTCGAAACGGGCATCGAACTGCAGTCGCTGCAGTTCGAAATCCCCGAAGCGAGCCTGGCGCCGATCTTCAAGGTGAAAAAGGCCTCGTTCGTCTACTACTTCCCCGAATATTATGAAGAATCCAAGCGCGACAGCTGGCAGGCCAAGGCGACGATCACGTTCGGTGAAGAAATCGCCGAACTGGAAGCCGAACTGGCCTTCAAAAAGGGTGAATTCCAGTCGGCCTCGATGAAGTTCACGGCCAATCCCGGCGTGCCGATCTACCCCGGCATCGCGCTCAACGAGATCGGCGCGTCGGTCGGCGTCCACCCGCTCGCGTTCGGCGGCAGCCTCGGCGCCAAGATCGCGGAACTGCTCGAGCTGGAACTGGCGTTCAAGTTCCGCGAAGCCACCTCGACCGAACTCGGCTTCTTCGGCGGCCAGGGCAAGCTCTCATATAAAGATGACGACATCGCCACGCTTGCGGCCGACGTCTACTCCGACGGCTATGTCGACGCCCAGGTGACGTTCAACCTGCACTTCCCGTTCGAATCCAGCGAACCGGTCATCGAAGTCTCTGGCGGCGCCGGCTTCTGGGACGAACCCGCCAGCGGGCTGTGGCAGGCCCGCGGCAACGTCTACTTCAAACTGTGGATCATCAGCGCGGAAGTGGCGGGCCTGATCAACAACCAGTACGCGGCCGGGTGCGTGCACGTCGGCGCGGAAGGAGTCTTCGGCGGCGGGGTTCAGGGGCGCTACCGCTTCTCCGACGGCAACATCTCAGGCGGCCTGTTCGGCAATGACAACTGCTCCGATCAGCTCAAGCAGTACAGCGAGAAACCGGAAAAGGAACACAAGGGCGGTTTCGTCAAAGAAGAATCCGCGATCTTCCTGCCGGGGGCCGGCGGCTCGCTCATGCGTGGGCTGGGCGCGTTGGGTGGATCCGGGCCGACCGCGGGATCCGCCGCCGCGGGCGGCGGAACGTTCACGCTGCCGAGTGGCGCCCTCGGCCAGGAGCTGCGCATCACCTCATCCTCGGGCACGCCGGTCGTGACGCTCTCAGGGCCCGGCGGCGTGACGTACACGACGCCCTCGGCGGCCGGACATCTCGTCACGGTTCCGGGGCAGTTCATGAGCGCCGTGGCGCCCGATCCGGATCAGGTGCTGGTGCTGCTGCGCCACCCGAAGGGCGGGACCTGGCAGATCCAGCCCGCGGCCGGGTCGCCGCCGATCGCCAACGTCGAATTTGCCGAAGACGTGGCGCCCGCGACGGTGCGCGTACGCGTCGGCCATCGCCGCGGCGCGAAGTGGTCGCTCGCCTACAGGATTGGGCACTTCATCGCCGGCACGCAGGTGCGCTTCGTTGAACGCGGCAGCGACAGCACCCATCTGCTCGGGACCGTGAGCAAGGCGAAGGGGACGGTCTCGTTCACTCCCGAGGAAGCGCTCGGACGGGCACGCACGGTGCATGCCTACCTGCTGAACGGCGAAGGCGCGGTCGTGCGCGAACTGACGGTCGGCCGCTACACCGCTCCGGGCGCGTTCAGGCCCGGTCGGCCGCGTAAGGCAAAGATCGCGCGTCACGGCGCGAGCGCATCGGTCACCTGGAGCGCCGTCGCCGGCGCCCGCCAGTACAAGGTGCTCGTCAAGGGCAGCGACGGGCGCTTGCAGACGTTCTTCACAAAGCCGAGCCGCCGCGGCGTGCAGCTGGCGAACGTGCTCCCGTTTGAGAGCTTCAGCGCGACCGTGACCGCCGAGGGTGGGCGAAACATGTTGCCGGGACCGGGCGCGACGGCGAGGCTCGCCCCGCTGAAGATCAGGACGGCCGGGAAGGCCGGCTCGGGTCGGCGGCGAGCGAAGAAAAAGAAGGGTTAGGATGGTCCCTTATGCTTTTTTCTTCGCCGGCTTGGATTCGCTCAGACGCACCTTGTTCGTCTGAGTTTCGGATGGGCTCGGCGAGCTCTTTGAAATGCGCAGCTGAGCGCTGAGGTGGCCATGGCCGGAGCTGAGCAGCTTGCGCCCGGTTGCGTTCAGCTCGATCTGGACGGTGGCGGTCTTGCCCGCCGCCACGGAGAAGCTCGCGGTGCCGATCGTCTGTGTCTTTGAGCGCTTCTTTTTGCCATGAGCAGTGGTGGTCTTCGCCGTCAGCGTGAGCTTGCCTGAGCAGGTGGCAGTTCCGCTGCAGGTCAGCTCGACGGAGCCCGTGACACCCTTGACGGTCACGCTCGTGCCGTCCAAAGAGATGGTGCCTGTCGCACTCAGTTCTGCCGGCAAGGCTATCGGCCGGTCGGATGACTCGCGTCGTGCGCCGTAGCAGGTATCCCCCTTCCCAATCGAAACTCCAACCAGCCCGGACGCCGCGGCCAATGCTTATTAACCGAATAACAAGATTTAAGTTTGCTACGGCGCACGACGCGTTGTACGGTCCAAGGTTTATGGAATAAATGCCAGCTGCGGCGCACGACGCGTGGCATTCGGGCGGTCTGCGGCCTTGCCGGCCGAAGTTGGTTCGATTCGCCGGGTCTTGGTCTCGCGTTTTCGTAGGCAGGGGAGACTGACGGGGGCGGATCGCTGATCCGTTCTCAGGCGCTGAGCTTCACAACCACAAGCTCAAGCGTTGCGGGACCGCGTCGTTTTCGTTCGCGTAGCACTCCACAGGGGTGGACGAGTGTCAAGGCGGGTTGAGACTTGACTGTGTAGGCGCCAAGGCATTATGTGCTTACGACGGAAGAGTCGGACTTATCGAATCTTTGCCGTGTGCCGATTCTAGATTTGAGATGACCGTTCGACGCTCCAGCCCGGGGAAGGATGAGAAGCACGTGCCGCCGGTGCCGCCGGCTGCGCTGCAGGAGCCGGTGGAGGATCTGCCTGCTCTCGGTGAGGCGTTGAAGGCGCGCGCTGAGGATGTGCTGGCGCAGACGGTCACGGTGACAGCGGGGCCGGGCTATGACCAAGTGGACGCTGTGGTCCAGGGGAGCTTTGAGAGGATCAGCGTCAGCTCGACGATGGCGGTGTCGCGCTGGATCGCTGGGGAGGGCATCGAGGTCGCGATCGAGGTCGGCCGGGAGACGTGGGAGATCTTCGCCGAGCTGGCGGAGCAGCGCGCGGCTTCGCTGGAAGAGGTGACCAGGCGCTGCTTCGCGTGGCGCAACGTGATGGCCGAGGTGCTGCACGAGAGCGCCGCGGAGCTTCACAGTTCACCGGAGGCGCTTACTCAGGCGTTGAGCATCCTGCAGTTGAGCCTCGAGTTCAGCCTCGTGCGGATGTGCGGGTCCTTCGAAATCGAGCGGCGCAAGACCGACGAGGAGCTGGGGCGTCGCGAGGAGGAGCTCTCGTTCCTCGCCACGCACGATCCGCTGACCGGTTTGCCGAACCGGACGTTGATCCTGGATCGCGTGGAGCAGATGCTCGCGCGCTCCACGCGCAACCAGACGCCGGTCGCGGCACTGTTCATCGACCTGGACAACTTCAAGTCGATCAACGACACGCTCGGCCACGGCGTCGGCGACGAACTGTTGCGAGCGGTCGCCGCGCGACTGGACAGCGCGATTCGTGACGCCGATGCGCTGGGCCGTCTCGGTGGGGACGAGTTCGTCGTGATCTCTGAAGCGCTTACGCTCCAGGTGGGGCCCGAGCTGATCGCCGAGCGGTTGCTCGACGCGCTTGCCCAACCGTTCATGCTCGGAGCGCAGGAGGAAACCCGTGTGACCGTGACGGCGAGCATCGGGATTGCCGTGGGAGAGCAGATCCCCGCCGAGGAGCTTCTGCGCAACGCGGACATCGCGATGTACCGCGCGAAGTGGGACGGCAAGCACCGCTACGCAGTGTTCGAGACCGGTATGCAGCACACCATGCAGCACCGCATGGAGCTCGAGATGGACCTGCGCGAAGCGTTGGAGAACGAAGAGTTCGTTCTCGCCTACCAGCCGACGATCGACCTCAACGACATGAACCCCACCGGAGTGGAGGCCCTGATCCGCTGGAAGCACCCCGTGCGAGGGACCGTGCAACCCGACAACTTCATCCCGCTGCTAGAGGAGACAGGCATGATCGTCGAGGTAGGCGGGTGGGTCCTGAGAGAGGCATGCTCACAGGGCGCCGCCTGGCGCGCCGCGGGGTATCCGATCGGGATGGCCGTCAACGTCTCCGGGCGCCAGCTCGACACTGACCAGATCATCACCGACATTGAGAGCGCGCTCGCCCACAGCGGTCTGGATCCGCAAGCGCTGACGATCGAGATCACCGAGACCACCCTGATGCGCAACGTCGAGGACACCGTCCGTCGCCTCACCGAGATCAAGGCCCTGGGCGTGCGGATCGCGATCGATGACTTCGGGACCGGCTACTCGTCCCTCGCTCACCTGCAACGCTTTCCCGTCGACGCACTGAAGATCGACCGTTCCTTCATCTCCCAGCTGCAGCACAACAAGGAGGGCGAGACCCTCATCCACACGCTCGTACAACTCGGCAAGGCGCTCTCACTCGAGACCTTCGCGGAGGGCATCGAGGACCAGCAGGAGCTCTCCCTGCTTCAAGACCAGGACTGCGACACAGGACAGGGCTTCCTGTTCGCCCGCCCCCTCGACGTAGACGCCACAGAGGCATTCCTGCAGAACTGGGCAGCGAAGGGTCCTCCGGCACCGGCACGGGCGCCACAGCACGTGTAGGGCCGTTGGCCTTTTTTGCCAGGACTCACCGAATTTCCGTGGTGGCCGGCGACACTGTCCCTTTGGGCGGTGGGCTGGCGCGAAGTATTGGTCGAGCTGCGGCGCATGACGCGTTGTATTCGATTGGTTTGCGTCTTGCCGGCAGAACGTAGTCCGATTCGCCGGGTCTTGGTCTCGCGTTTACGGGGGTGGGTGGCTTGGGTGGGTCGAGGCGCTAGCGAGAACTCTCCAGCAGCGTTTTGAGCGTAGCGGTATCGGTCGTGCGTTGCTTGCGCAGCCAGCGCTTCATCACGGGAGCAAGCAGTGCCATGGAGCCCGTCAGCAGGGGCTGGAAGCAGCAGACGAGTCGGGTGTGTCCCTCGCCGGCTTCGGTCACTTCGAGGAACCCTCGCGGCCGGGCCGCACCGCCGTGCCACTGCAGCGGCGGTCCGTCCCACGCCAGTCGACGCCCTGGCTGCCACTCGACGAATTGCATCGTGCCGGAGCGTTCGCCCGGGTCAATTGTGTAGCGCAAGACCGTCCCCTTGCCAATCGGCCCCTCCGACTGCTTGACGACCTCACGGAACTCGCCCAACCACTCCGGCAGGCGCTCTGGATCGGATACGAAGGCCCAGACATCCTCGGGCGCTCGCGCGATCTGCACCTCAACCTGGACCTCGATGGCTCTCGTCATCGACACACCCTACTGTCCAGAGCGCGTCCGCAAAGTGGCAGCCTGATCTGCTGCTGGGTCGAGCAAAGTAGGCTGACGCGATCCGCTGTCCGGGGTCGCTCTGTCCCGCGGCGTTTTCCTCGCGTGTAGAGTCGCGCCGATGGAGGGTCAGCACATATGCCCGCTGCCGGAGGATCCGACGCTTGCCGCGATCGCCAGGGCGCTGAACGACGCCGGCTACTGGGCCCTCATCGTCGACCGCAACTGGCGGAATCTCTACATGACCGACGCCCAACGTCTCAGCGAAGGTGGCCTGGTCGAACTCGCCCCCTTCCCGGTCGGCGTTCACGTCAACAGCCCGGAGTCGCTGAGCGCGCGGCTTGCGGGGCGCGGCCGTTTTAACACCTTGGAGGTCATGCGGGAAAGGTTCGAAGGGTCTGGCCGCTACCAGCTCGCCGCCGCCGAGGGCGGCCGTGAGGAACTGCGCGAGCTCGTCGATGAGAGGCTCCGCGACATCGTCGATCGGCTCTCGCCAGTTGACTTGGTTTACGCGCGCTCGGCGGTGGCTCCCGGACACGGTGCCGGCATGTCCGTGGAGGTCCAGTTCACGCTGATACCGGTCAGGGACAGCGATGGCGAGCTCGTGGGAACCGTGATCTTGAGCAAGCCCGCGGCGAGCATGGCGGTGCTCGCCGCGATGGGCGGTAGTGGTGATTTGCGCCACTTCGAGCGGATGCAGCAGGTTGCGAAACCGGGCAGGCGTCCGGCGGCGATCCTGTTCGCGGACCTAGAGTCCTCCACGCCGCTGGCCAGGAGGCTCTCGACCGCCAACTACTTTTCCCTCGGCAGGCGCATGGCCCGCGCCGCGGACCAGTGCGTCATTGATGCCGGAGGGCTCGTCGGCCGTCACGTCGGCGACGGCGTAGTCGCCTTCTTCCTCGCCGAGAGCGCACGCTCGGAATCCGCGGCGGCACGCTTCTGCATCCAGGCAGCTCGCGCGATCCGAGAGGCGATGGTCGATGTCGCGGCGCGCAGCGAGCTCGCGCCCGAGGACCTCGTCATGCGCTTCGGCCTGCACTGGGGATCAACGCTGTACGTCGGGCAGATCACCACCAGCGGCCGCGCGGAGGTCACAGCGCTCGGAGACGAGGTCAACGAGGGCGCGCGCATCGAGGCGTGCGCCAGCGGCGGACGGACCCTGGCCTCAAAGGACCTGCTCGAGCGCTTGGAACCAGACGATGCGTCCGCACTCGATCTCGACCCCGACCGCGTCACCTACACAACCCTGGCCGACCTACCCACAGCCACAGAGAAGGCGCGGCGCGACGCCCCAGCAATCGCCGTCTGCGAGGTGTAGGGCCCAGGCGGTGTGACGTCGTTGCGCCATTCCCCTGAAGGGCGGATGATTCGCGGGTGAGCTCCGCCGCCACAGAGACGGTGTCAGTCTTGATGACTGACCTTGTCGGTTCGACCGCGATCGCCGACCGCGTCGGCCCGGAGGCCGCGGAGGAGCTGCGGACAGAGCACTTTGGTCTGCTGCGTGGTGCGCTCGAGCGCACGGCTGGCCGGGAGGTCAAGAACCTCGGCGACGGGTTGATGGTGGTGTTCTCCAGCGCCTCTCAGGCGTTGTTGTGCGCGGCCCGGATGCAGCAGGCGATCGAGGCGCGCAACCGCCGCTCAGAGGTACGCGAGCCCGACAGCTAACCCCGTGGACGCCGGGGAGTGGCACACTGGCATGGTGCTTGCGATCCTGTGTGCTGGACGCGTTACGTTGCGGCCCTTGGGAGAGGGCGAGGTTGACCAGCTCGCGGCGATGCTGACGCGCCCCGGTGTCAGGGAGTGGTGGGGGTCGCTGGACGATACCGAGCACACGCGGGAGGGTCTTGCCAACGACGGCGCTGCGTTTTCGATCGAGGTCGACGGCGCGCTGGCGGGGTGGCTCGGGTACAACGAAGAGACCGATCCCGATCACCGCTACGCGAGCCTCGACATCTTTTTGGCGCCGGAGTACCAAGGCCGACGGCTGGGACCCGCTGCGCTGCGGCTCGCCGCGGAGTGGCTCTTCGGGCAGCGTGGACATCATCGCCTCACGATCGACCCGGCGTGCGAGAACGTGCGCGCGATTCGCGCATATGCGGCGGTCGGCTTCCGCCCCGTTGGGGCAATGCGCTGCTACGAGCGTGGCGCGGATGGCCGCTGGCACGACAACCTGCTGATGGACCTGCTGCGCGAAGAGCTCCGGTCCAAGAGAGCGGTGTAGGCGCGAAGTATTGATCGAGCTGCGGCGCACGACGCGTTGTATTCGAGCGGTATGCGGCCTTGCCAGCCGAAGGTGGTTCGATTCGCCGGGTCTTGGTCTCGCGTTTGGAATAAATCCCCACCCACCCGAGACTGACCTGGCGGGTTTATAAGCAATAACAATCACGAGCCGAAACGACTTATAGGACCAGACCGGCGACGTATCAGGCTTATCGTTATTCGTGGTTTTCGATGTAAAGGCGCCTGGTCAGTTTATATCCGCCCGCTGATACGCGAGACCAAAGCCTTCCAAGATTAACAACGTTCTGCCGGCAAGGCTATCGGCCCGTCCGCTAACCGCGTCGTGCGCCGTAGCAGCTATCCCCCTTCGCGCTGGCCAACACCACACCAGCCCGGACGCCGCGGCCAATGATTCTTAATCGAACAACGAATCTTTAAGTTTGCTCCGGCGCACTACCTATATACGAACTGCGGCGCTTGAGACAATAGAAACACGTAACCTGATCGGTCTGATGGGCCTATGTGCATGCCTATCGCTGCGGCTTCGGCTTCTGCCCGTTGGGTAGTGTTGCCTTGCTCAGGGTCACGGTGCCGACGATGACCGATTCGTGGGGTGCGCCGGCCGAGGGGCCCTGCTGGTTCAGGTAGGTGACTTCGAACCCCTCGCTCGATGCGCAGGAGGGCGTGAGCACGAAGAGCCCCAGCGAGGTGGTTCTGATTGCTTCGTGCGCCCTGACGTTGCGTCGTAGGCCCCAGCTCGTTTCGGGCCGGCCACCGGCCTTGCATGTGGCGAACCCGTCGATGGAGTATTCGGCGGCCCTGGAGTAGCCCGCGGCCGCGGAGGTGAGCGCATAGGGAGCCGTGAATCCGACCTCACCCTTGTAGCACGGGTAGAGCAGGAACGCGGCGTTGCACGCTGCGCGGGTCTGGGGCAGGAGCGTGAGCTGAATCCTCGCGTGCAGGCTGCGTGTCGGGTCCGACCGTCGCTGCTGTTCGACAACGCGCCTCGGTAGCGGTGCGGGGTGCGTGCCGGGCGGCTCGTGGATCGTGATGCTGCCGACACGCGTGGGTTGGGGAAGCCCGCCGGCGAAGCCGACGTATTCGACGGTGAACGTCACCGCCCGGCTGCATGCCTCGGAGAGCACCTCCCCGACGGGTATGGTCACGAGCGCGCCGCCCGCGACGTCGGCCTGAGAGCCTGCACCGGCGAGGCCGTGGCTGGGGCAGAAGACAGGCGCCGTCACCGAGTAGTTCTCGTCGGCATTCGTGACGGGATATGGCGCGTGGAAGCTGATCTGCGCGCTCGTGATCACGTGGTTGTGGATGTGCAGGTGTGCGCGTAGCGGCTCGCGCACGATCGGCAGCGCAGCCGGATGTGGCGGCGGCACTTCCGAGAGTCCGCATGAGGCCAAGCGCAGGTTGCCCCGGTCGACGCACGTCCGTCCCGCGTAGCTGTAGGTGATCGCCCTCAGCGCTCCGTTCGGGCCGGCCGGTGAGCTGTAGTTGCCCGGTTCGTCTCTGCCGTCGGTCTCGCTGACGCTTCCCAGCGGCCTGCCGCTGGTGTAGCGCTGCACGATGAGGTAGGCGCCGAGTCCGGGCAGGACCGGTTCGGTGTGTGTTTCAGATCCCGAGCGGTAGGTGACGCTCACGGCATGTGTGCCGAGGAGGCCGAACGAGACCTCGCGGCGATCCGCGGCCACACCGGCCCCCGCGTGGGGAGCACTCGCGGCGCTGACCTGGAGCCCGACACTGTCGCCCGCGTAGATGTCTCCCGGACTCGCGCAATTTCCCGACATCCATCCGGTTACGTCCGCGAGATCGTCGGGGAGCGCGTCTGTGGGCAGCGGGTGAAAGCGCCCGTCATTGTGAAACGCGCCGTCGACGCCGAGCTGTCCGAGCTGGTTGTCATAGACGCGGCCGATCTGCACGCAGATCAGGCCGCGCGTGGTGTGGATGATCCGCATTCCCCACGGCAGGCCGCCCGCCGGGTCCGCCGCTCGCAGGGGGAGCAGCCGCGCGCCGCCCGCCACCGGGATGCCCTCGCCGGCGGTGGCGATCGGAGCACGCACCGTCCCGACCGGCGAGCCGGTGAGGATCACTCCGGTCGCCGCGAGCGTGATCGCGGCGGTGGCGAGCACGAGCGCGAGCGCGACGAGTGCGACGCGCAGCTGCGCGGATGCGCGGCGTCGCGGTGATGTACGCGCGAAGCGTGTGCCGGAGAGCGCCCCCAGCGGCCGTCGGCGGCGCCCGGCCAGCACCAGCTCCTGCCCGAACCTGTCGATCGCGTCCATCCTCAGGCCTCCTTCATTCGTGTGCGCAGCTCAGCGAGCCCGCGGCTCACGCGCTTGCGGACCACCGACTCCGAGCACCGCAGGCGCCGGGCCAGCTCGTCGTATTCGGTTTCCTGGAGTACCCGTCCTTCGATCGCGCCGCGCTGCTGCGCTGAGAGCCGCTCGAGCTCGAGCAGCGCCGCGCCGCCGTCAGCCGCCGCCGCCCGCTGCTCCACGCGCTCGAGGTCCTCGTCGCTGAACACGAGCGGCTCGAGGCGCAGGCGCCTGCGCGCCCGGTCCTCGACCTGTCCGCGGCGGATCGAGTCCGCCAGCTTGTGGTGTGCGATCGTGAACAGCCACGCGAGCGCCGAGCTCCGCCGCGGGCTGTAACGCGGCAGGGCGGACAGCGCCGCGGCGAACGTCTCCGCGGTCAGATCAGCCGCGAGCTCGCGGTCGCCCGTACGCCGCAGGAAGAACGCGAGCACGGCGTCCACGCGCCGTCCGTAGAAGAGCCCAAACGCCTCCGCGTCGCTGCGGCCCGCAACAAGCAGCGCCTCATCGGCATGGTCATCATCGACGCCCACAACCACTACATCGTGAAGGCCCGCAGTTTGTGACGCGCGAGCGAGGCTGTCTGACGTCGTGCGAATTGATGGGTCTTGGTCTCGCGTTTACGACGGTGGGGGAGACTGACCGGGCGAGACGAGTCTGATGAAACTGGCGGTCGGGGTGGGTCAGACCAGCCTGGGTGGCGGAACGCTGACGTGGGGTCGGGTTGATCGAGGATGAGGGATGTGGCGTCGGAGTAGGGGTGAGCTGCGGCGCGCGACGCGTGGCATTCGGGCGGTCTGCGGCCTTGCCGGCCGAAGTTGGTTCGATTCGCCGGGTCTTGGTCTCGCGTTTTCGTTGGCACGGGAGACTGACCTCGGGCGTGATTGCTTTTTTTGATTATTCTTCAAACCTTCGCCCGTCCACGGCCATCCGCGATCAGAAACGCGAGGCCGAGACCTTGCAAGATTCATGACGTTCGGCCGGCAAGGCCGTCGCGCCTGGTACTGCGATTCCCCGGGCGCCGTAGCAGATTAACGAGCGTTGTTCGCGGTCGATGATGGGTTGGATATCATGTGCTGATGAGGAGATGGCGTATCTGGCGGCTGTGGAGGTCCGTGTGAGCCTTCATCGCCTGGAGCATCGACACGAGGGCGGGTCGTGGCAGAGTGTCTGCGATTGCGGTTGGATTGGCGAGATGTGCCTCAACGTGCTTGAATCGCACCGCCACTATGTCGAGCATGTAGAGGAGGCCCTCGGTGCTGGCGCGTACTACATGGCGGGGGTTGCTTGCAGGAACTGCGGCTCCGAACACGACCAGAAGCTGGTGATCGGCACCGATATCAGGGAAGGCACGTGCACGCGCTGTGGCTCTCGGGGGAAGCTGCGGGCGAACAACGCGGTCTCGAAAGCGCGGGTGATCGAGAGTTGAAAGGACGCCCTCGTATGTCGGGATTCCCGCGTGATCTTGCCGTTCTCGAGCCCTGGGAGCTATCGCTGATCCGCTCGCGCGAGCGGCGCGATGAGGATGCGTTACTCCGTCCGTGGCGAAGAAAGTCCTCGGGCTAGAGCTCGAACCGAAGCGCCTTGCCGACGAGCGCGAGTGCCTTGAAAGCGGCGTTCATGGGCCCGGTCGGGCGAGTCCAATCGGGGTACTCGTCGAACAGCATCACCGAGTAGATCGCGGACCGCGGCTCCTTCGGCGGCAGCCGCTTGATCTTGCCCTCGCCGATCAACTTGTGCATGTGACGAAAGAACGCCTCCGATCTCCCTGCGGGCCGGATCCGGATGACAACCTTCGCCGTCTCATCGGCCCCGTTGCGAAACGTATGCGGCACGCCGGGCGGAACGGTCGCCGTCGCGCCGGCACGCAACGTCGTCCACTGCCCATCTTTGAAGACATCGAAGGACCCCTCGATCACCTCGAAGCTCTCCTCGCTGTTCGGATGCAGATGAGGGGGAGGCCCCGGCATCCGAGGATCGAACCAAACCGTCGATTCGAACACCTCCCCGGAGGTGTCCTCGGTGCTCCGCGTGATCTCCCACCGCTCGCCCATAGCAGGATGGAAATCGAGTTGACGGTCCGCCTCTGTCGCTGCGGCACTATCAGGCATCTCACGGCTCCTCTCTAGCTCGCCGATGATACATGTCCAATAGTCTCGGTCATTCAGGGGGCGGTTAGGATGCACCCGTGAGCGCACGTCGCCGTCCACTGGCCACGGTGCTCATCTGCGTCGTGGCTGCCGTGGCGGGCTGTGGTGGCAGCGCTTTATCGCGGGCCGAAGCGCATCTCGCCGCGGTTGCCAACGCTGCATGTCGCAATGCTGAGGACATGGGAGATCACTTTGATCTGGGCACGGACCTTGCCGGGGTGCGCGCGCTGATCGACTCCGAGCGCAAGCTACCTCGTGTCGCGACGTTGATCAGAGACATGGCTGCGCGCCAGAGAGAGCAGGTTGCCTTGCGCAAGCTCGCAAGGAAAGCAGGCAACGGGGCTTACTTCTCCAGAAAAGAAGGAAAGGGGGCTAACGCCTTCTCGCTCCTGGAAGAGTCCTACCGGCTCGAGGTCAAGGTCCAGGCCGATTTGAAGGCCCTCGGCATGACTTCCTGCCTCGGCCCGCCGCCACGGAAGCTGATCGTGGGGTAGAGCAGGAGTGCCACGGGCATGGACCTATTCCTTCTCGTAATCCCAAAAGCGGCAGGCGGAGGTGTGGTGGCGGGGCGAACGCGGTGAGCGCGAGGAGGGCTGTGGGGGCGGGGAGATGGCGTTTTCAGTCGCACGGGAGGCTGACTAGGCGCGTTTATAAGAAATAAAAGACGCGCCCGGCCCGTCCGCGGCCATCCGCGGTCGGGAACGCGAGACCAAGACCCGGCGAATAGAAACCACGACCGGCAGGCAAGGCTATCGGCCGACCGGATAACTCGCGTCGTGCGCCGTAGCTCAGATATAACAAGCTTTATTCGCTTAAAGTAAAAGCTATGCCACCGGGCGACGAAGATGCCTTGATAAGTGGGTAAGCGATGGAATAAGGGAAATTAGCTGCGGCGCACGACGCTCCTTATTCGATCAGTTTGCGGCCTTGCCGGCCGAAGTCGGTTCGATTCGCCGGGTCTTGGTCTCGCGTTTGCGCTTGCACGGGAGACTGACCTCGGCCGTGGTTCGTGTTTTTGATTATTCTTTAAACCTCCGCCCGTCCGCGGCCATCCGCGATCTGATACGCGAGACCAAGACCCGGCGTTTCGAAATATGTACGGCCGGCAAGGCTATCGGCCGGTCGGAATAGAACGCGTCGTGCGCCGTAGCTCATATCTAAAGACCGAATAGTGCGGATGTCCTGATCCCTCGTTGTAGGCCGACTGTCTCCACAAACAGCTGCAGAGGAGCCCACGACGCGAGGGAAGCGCGTCGGGCGACTCGTCCACCCCGCCTGGTGGCCGGCGACACTGCCCTTGCGGCGGTGGACTGGCGTCCTGGTCTCCCAAAAATGGGGGTCGCAGCTGCTGCCGGATGGGCGTTTGGCGAGCAGGCGGTCGAGAGTCGTTGGCGGGGCACCTTTGCAGGGGTTTTGTGCCTGAAGCGCCACGCCGCGAGAGTTCCATCACAGGGCGTGCGTAGCGTGCGTGCCATGAACGCGATCAGCGAACCGCTATGAGCTCCGCGGCGCCGTGTGCGCTTGCGGTCGGCGTGGTGCTGCCGCGGGCGATGAGACGGGCCCTGCCAAAACGGAGGCGCAACCCGTGGGCGCGCCAGGCGGACCTTGGTTTGCCGGACGTACGCCTGTCGAAGCGCTCCCGGGAGACTCCCCATCGATCAAGCCCTGCCCAATCGTCGGCGAGCGCGCCGAGACCGTCGATCACGGTGCGAGTTGCGGAGGACACGCATCAGTACGCGAGGGCTGACGGCAGCACTTGGTTCTCTGGCGGCTACGCACCGATCACGGGCGCGCAGGACGCCGAGCATCAGTTCCTGGCGCTGGGCCGGTATCTGTCCGACCCGCGTGTCCTGTACTGCAAAATCGCGGGTGCTCAGCACTACCCGACGGCACTGCAAGGGTCACGCTTGCAGCCCGGCTCGACGGCGCTTTTGCGCCCCGAGCCCGAGAACCCATATGACGCGAACGCCGTGGCCGTGTGGGACGCCAGCGGCCTGCTGCAGGCGGGCTACATACCAGCGGACCACAGCGCGAACATCGCAGCGCGCATCGCCGCAGGCGAGCGACTGATTGCGTTCGTCCTGCGCGAAATCCGGCGCGGCTCGAGGTCTGGGCCGCGAGTAGCGCTCCACGCGCTGGTGATGCCGGCGGGTGAGTTGCACCTGTCGATTGTGGTTGGGGTGGCTGAGGGTGACTCGTAAGGTCGCCGCGCCCGGTTATGCAATTTCCCGGGCGCCGCAGCTCGTTTAAAGCTTGTTGTTCGATTAAAAGTAAATAGCTGCGGCGCACGAAACAATGAAAGACGTAATCGATTCTAGAATCCTGCTACGGCGCACGACGCAGTTTTATCCGGCCGGTTTGCGGCCTTGCCGGCCGAAGTTGGTTCGATTCGCCGGGTCTTGGTCTCGCGTTTTCGGAGGCGGGGGAGAATGACGGGCGGATCGGTGTGGTGGACGCGCTCGGTCTTCCTCGGAAGCAGGCGCGTTCGGCGTGGGTGAATGGCCTCCAAAGAAGTCGGGCGTTCACTCCCGGTTCCGGACTGGGTATGATCGCTAGAACTGCTTGATACCCGCTCCGGCGGGCTGTGCGTCGCCGAGAGCACGAGATACGGGAGGTTGGTGTCGTGACTTTGCTCGGTGATTTCAAGAAGTTCCTGCTCCGCGGAAATGTCGTCGACTTGGCGGTGGCGGTTGTGATCGGGACCGCGTTTGGCCTGGTCGTCAAAGCCCTCGTTGCGGATCTGCTGACCCCGATCATTGCGCTGATCTTCGGCAAGCCCAGCTTCGGGACGCTGTCGTTCACGATCAACTCGAGCGAATTCCACTACGGCGACTTCATCAACAACCTGATCACGTTCGTGTCAGTCGCCGCGGCGGTGTTCTTCTTCGTGATCAAGCCGATGACCTACCTGCAGTCCCGCCGGGCTGAGGAGGACCCGGATACAAAGGAGTGCCCGGAATGCACCAGCGCGATCCCGGTCAAGGCTCGCCGCTGCCCGCTGTGCACGGCAGAGATCGGCACCGTTGGCGCCGGGTAGCCGTCAAACGCTACCGGGCGTGTGGCGACTCACGGTTTGTGAGCTTGTGCGCTCGGCGAGCGAGCCATGAATGCCGCCGGCGCGTGCGTGAGGACCCATGTTCAGCAGTAAGACCGCCATGAAGCTACTCGGCCACCACAAGCACGCGCGCGCCTACCTGTACCTACACCCCAGCGGCGGCCTGCCTGCCGGCACGCTGTACCTCGGCGGCGAAATCCTGTTGGCGCTGCACGACGGTCATAGATCCTAGGCAGGCCTCTATATGCTGGTTTCGCAGTTCTGTGGAAGAAAAAGCCCATAGAACCAAAGAACGATCAACCAGTCTGAGTTCCGTACATCAGCGAGGCCATTTCCGCGGCGTCCCTGCACCCTGTAGGCTCGCGGGAGTGCTGAGAGGCGAGCGGGAGGAGCGCAGATGAGCGAGGTCGTGCAGAGGCGGGTCGAGGATGGTGTGGCGCTGTTGACGCTCAACCGGCCCGATCGCCTGAACGCGTGGACGGCGGAGATGGAGCGTGTCTACTTCGCGATGCTCGAGGAGTGCGCTCAGGCGGAGGAGGTTCGCGTGATCGTGGTGACGGGCGCCGGCAGGGGTTTCTGTGCGGGCGCGGACATGCAGGAGCTGCAGGCGCTCGGCGACGGCAAGGTGGACGTCGACGCGGAGGGTGGCCTGGGCCGCCGCCCGCAGACCTTCCCGCTGTCGATCTCCAAGCCGATTCTCGCGGCCATCAACGGCGCGTGCGCCGGGATCGGCCTGGTTCAGGCGTTGATGTGCGACGTGCGCTTCGCCGCCGAGGGGGCCAAGTTGACGACCGCGTTCGCCCGCCGCGGGTTGGTGGCCGAGCACGGCATCTCCTGGATGCTGCCGAGGCTGATCGGCCCCGCGCGAGCACTCGACCTGCTCCTCTCTGGCCGCGTTGTGTTTGCCGAGGAGGCGCAGACGCTGGGTCTCGTCAACCGCGTGTGCGCGCCCGAGAAGCTGCTCGAGGAGACGCTCGATTACGCGCGCGAGCTCGTCGTCAACTGCTCGCCCGCGAGTATGGCGACGATCAAGCGACAGGTCTACGCCGACCTCGAGCTCGGGCTGGCAGAGGCCCTCGCCGAGGCGGACCGGCTGATGCTCGCGTCGTTCACGGCGCCCGACTTCGTGGAGGGGGTCGCGAGCTTCGTGGCGCGGCGTGACCCGCGGTTCGCGGCACTGGGCGTCTAGCGTGTGCGCGCATTGGCGCGGTGGTGGAGTTGAGCTCTATGAGTGCGGGCGGATCGAGGGTGAGGCTGCGTCAGGCGGTGCTCGTCGCGGCTGAGCTCGAGCCTGTGGCATCCGCGTTGCGAGCCGCGCTGGACCTCGACGAGCCGTTTCGCGACCCCGGGGTCGGCGAGTTCGGGCTCGCCAACGTGGTGTTCGCGCTGGGCGACTGCTTCGTGGAGGTCGTCTCGCCGATCCAGACGGACACCGCGGCCGGTCGCTACCTCGCTCGCCATGGTGGCGACGGCGGTTACATGGTGATCTTCGACCTCGAGGACCTGGAGGGCGCGCGCGAGCGCGCGCTGGAGCTGGGCGCGCGCGTGGTCTGGCAGATCGACCTGCCCGACATCTCCGGCACGCACCTGCACCCGGCGGACATGCGCGGGGCGATCGTCTCGCTCGACCGCTCCGAGCCCTACGGCACGTGGCGCTGGGGTGGGCCGCGATGGACAGGACGGATCGGCGTGGGCACGCCCGGACGCCTCGCGGGGGTCACGCTTGCGGTGCGCGATCCGGTGGCCGTGGCGGCGCGGTGGGGAGAGGTGCTGGGTCTCGGGTGAGTGGTGAGGATCGGCCGGAGCTGCGCCTGGACGGCGGCGAGGTCCACTTCGAGACGGCCGCGAGCGAGCGCGCGGAAGGGCTGGTGGAGATCGCCCTCGAGCTCCCGCGCGAGCTGCCCGGTGGACGCGAGGCGATCGAGCTCGGGGGAGTGCGCCTGCGGCGGGTGGGGCCCAGCTGAGTACTGACGACTGCTAGGAGACCGGCATCGTGTCCCCGGGCCAGAGCTGACCACGGCGTGAGGTGAGTCGCTTCATTGCATGGTCTCGGTTGGGTCGTGTGAGGTTGCCGGAGGCGCTGTGCTCGGGCGATCCTGCGTCCACACCCTGTGAGCGAGCAGCGCAACCGCGGCGTAGATCGCAAGCGCGTTCACGGCGTGCAGAAAGCCGAGCCACGGGACCGACGTGGAGGCGACGCCGAGGACGAATTGCAAGACGCCGAGTAGGAAGATCCCGCCCGAGAACTTGAGGTGGCTTTCACCGAGACGCCCGGCCAACGAAACGACCAGCAGCACGAGCATGAGGAGAACGATGATCGCGCCCAGCGCAGCATGCGCGTTGAAGGCGTCTTCGATCGTTTTCTTCGGAACCGAGACCGACGCTTGTTCGGCTTTGTGGATCACATCGAACGCGCCATATCCCGCGAACCCAACCTGCACGACGACCGCCACGAACAGAACTGACGTCAGCCAGCGAAATGCTGTACGCATGGGCGGGAGCATATAGCAGCCCTGAGAGGGTGTCACAGCTCGAAGCGCCTACCCCAAGCGTCACCTGAGACACGCGTTCTATCGGTCGCCGACGCATTTTCCTCGCAAACTGCAGGAAGCTCCGGGACGGAGCACTTGTGCTCGCCGTCGGAGGCACCTATGTTGCTCGCGACGCGGAACCGAGTCGCAAAGAGCGAGGCCACCGAGGTGTGAGGCCGCGCCACCCAAACCGACAGACCTTCGGGTCGGGCAACCGATCTTCGGGTCGACTGGAGCGGGTTCCTCAAGCGGCCCGGAACCGCGTCGATTTCGTCTTCATCCCAGCTTCCCTGGGTCGGGCGGGTTGGGATCGAGGGCGTGGTCAGGACAGGACACGCAACGTGTGAGCGTTCCGGCTCATCGGCGCGGGAGTGCGACGCGACCGCTTGCGAGACGTCCCCGCTGACGAGACCTGAATCTCGCCGCAAACCGCCCGGCGTCGGAAGCGAGGCTGATGAAGTTCAGCCTGTAGCGGCCGATCTCGATCTCATCACCGTCTTGCAGGATCGTCCACTCCACGCGCTCGCCGTTTACGAATACTCCGTTGAGGCTGCGATCGTCGAGCAGGCGTGCCCCGTCGGGTTGGCGCCCGAGTAGGGCGTGCCGGCGCGACACGGTCGGGTCGTCCAGACGCAGATCGCCGGTCAGGCTGCGCCCAATCCGGGTCCACTCGCGTGTGAGCGCCACCACTTTCTCGTGCCCGTCCTCGCTGAACGCCAGATACTCGCCCGGTCGCTCAATCTGCTCCCTGATCTCTCCGAGCTCCACCGGATCGATCGGATCGTCGATATGCGAGCTGCATGATCCTCGCCCCGCGATTGTGTCCGAAGTCAAAGAGTTCACGGCTACTCCCTATCTTGAGCTGGCATCCGCATCACGAAGCACTGCGACCCTTGTCTGGAAAGCGCATCCAAACAGCACCGCGAAACACGGCTCTAAGCAGCTTTCTACCCCGACAGACAGCCCTCTAAACCCTCCTCTCTTGTGCGGCCGGCTCGGTCGAGTCGATGAACTCGACGAGCACGTCCAGGAAGCGCTCGGGCTCGTCGAGCTGGGGGAAGTGACCTGAACGCGGGAACACCTCCAGGCGACTGTTTGCCAGCCGCTCGTGGGTCGCGTGCCCATGGGAGACGGGGATGATCGAGTCGCGCTCGCCCCAGATCAGCAGGAACGGGAGATGTTCGGCCAGATAGAGCCGGTTCGAGGCGTCGACCCGCTGGCCGCCCGGCTCGACGACCGAGCGAAGCGTGTGGACAAAGGCGGCACGGGTGGCGCCGTCAGACAGCGTCGAATGCCCGCGGGCGATCTCCTCGAGATCCGTCGGAAGGCCCAGACCCAACCGGCTGAGCAAGCCGCCGGCGCGCGCGCCCGCGTCGAGCAGGCGGGTTGCCGCGAGCAGGGGCAGCACGAGCTCCGAGCCGGGAAGCGTTGCGGCGCGAAGCAGCCAGTTGACGTCGCGGCCGAGGCCGCCGCTGTCGACCAGGACGAGTCGCTCGCAGCGCTCGGGGAACTGGTAGGAGAACTGCATCGCGATCCCTCCGCCGAGCGAGTGACCCACAAAGGTTGCCCGCTCGTGTCCGAGGGCGAGCAGCAGATCGCGCAGGCCGCTCGCGTGGGCGCCGAGTGAGTAATCGCCCCTGGGCTTGGCCGACTGGCCGTGACCGGCCAGGTCGGGAGCTATCACCGTAAAGCGCTCAGCGAGGTGGGGCATCACCTGCTCCCAGGTCGCCGAGCTGGACGTGATCCCGTGCACGAGCACGACGACGGGGCCGCTGCCGGCTTGACGATAGGCCACGTCGTGACCGTGCAAGGTCGTGTGCCTGACGTCTTCGCGGCTGCGTTTTGTTCGAGGTGGCATCCGAAGCTCCAGTTCTCTCGCTGCCCAGGGTGGCAGGATCGCACGATGAGTCGATGGCCGGCCACGGCGGCTGACACGATCTGTGATGAACCTTCGACCCTGAACGTAGTTAGGGTGATGAGCAGACCCGTGCCCTCGTCTGATGAGCATGCCCAGCGGGCCATCGCTCAAGCGTGGCCCGGTGCCCTCGATGCGGAGACCTTCGAGACCCTCTTCCGGGAGTGTGGGTCCGACGTGCATGCCTATGCCATCTCGCTGCTCGGCGACAGAGCCGCGGCTGAGGACGTGACCGCGCTGGCGTTCGAGCGTCTCTATCGCTCGCGTGCGCGTCTGGACCATCGTAGGGGTTCCCCTCGGGCGTGGCTGTTCGCGATCGCTCGCAATGCCGCGCTCGATGAGCTGCGTCGACGGCGACGCCAACCCCGGTATGAGCTGGAGGATGAGCTGAGCGCCGATCCTGACTGTGGAGAGGCGTTCGAGCGCGTCGAGCGTCGTGCGACTGTCCGGGATGCGCTTGCGGGACTGCCGCTGCGCGAACGAGAGGTGGTGCTGCTGAAGTTCCACGGCCAGCTCACGGGCAGCGAGCTTGCGCGGGCGCTTGGAATCAGCGAGTCAAATGCCGGCACCCGTCTGCATCGAGCGCTCACGCGATTGCGCGAGCACTGCCTTCAGATCGACCGAGAGGAGGTCGCATGAGGATCATTCCCTTCCCAGGCGGTGGCTCCGCGAGCCCCGACGAGGCTTGGCTGGCAGAGCTCGAGGCGGCGCTGAATGGCGAGGGCGGAGGTGCGATCGCCGATTCTTGGCGCGAGCTGCGCCAGGATGTTCGAGCGCTGGCGCCACCGGTGGATCCTGAGTTCGAGCGCCAGCTCAGAGCGCGGATCGCCGAGCGGGCGACGCGTGCTGCCCCCAACCAGCCGCACCGCCGATTGAGTTGGCTGCGTCCACGCGGTCATTTGGGCTCCGCAGCCGGTATCGCGGCCGTCGGGGCCGTCATCGCGGCCGTGGTCATCGCCGGCCCCTGGCGGGCCGGCACTGGGCCGATCGAGGCGCTCCCACGCCAGTCGGCCGCGTCCACGGGCGCGGGCCGGGCCGAATCCTTTGACCACCTAGGCGTCAGCGCGCCGAAGGGTGCGTTCCGTGCGGCTAAAAGCGCCACAGCGCAAGGCAGTGCTTCGGCATCCGCGGGCGCGGCCTCGAACGCACCGGCTTCCAGTGGGGTGGCCGTGCCGCCCGGACGCGTGCAGCAGCTGGCGGCCTCGATCACCCTGGCCGCGACTCCCGGCGACGTGCAGGAAACCGCCGACCGCGTGTCTGGACTGGCGGTGAGCGATGGCGGCTTCGTGCAGAGCTCTCACGTACAGGTGCAGCGGGCGGGCACAAGTGAAGCCAACCTCATGCTGAGCATCCCGAGTGCCAAGCTCAGCGGCGCTCTCGCCGCTCTGGGACAGCTCGCCCCGGTGCGTGCCGAGAGCCAGTCGCTGCAGGACATCACCAACACATACGACGCGGCTTCTCAGCGACTCAGCGATGCCACCGCCGAACGGCAGGCGCTGCTCCATGCACTCTCCAGGGCAGCCACCGAAGGCCAGATCGACAGCCTGCACGAACGAATATCACAGAACCGCGGTGCGATCGCCCAGGCTCGCTCAGCGCTGCAAACGGTCTCACAACATGCGAGCACCGCCGAAATCGAAGTGACCGTGCTCGGCGACGCGCACACAGGAAGCGAAGGGCTGACCCTCCATCGCGGGCTCCACGACGCAGGTCGAGTGCTCGTCGTGACGCTCGTCGTCCTGCTGATCGTCGCCGCGATACTTGTGCCGCTGGCGCTATTGGCCGCTGCGCTCGCGGCCGCCCGGCGGATGTGGCTCCGCTACCAGCGCGAACGCATACTCGACAGGCGGTAGGGATCGGCCTCGTGACCCTCGTGCTGGACGCATGGCTCCGGGAAGTGGTAGGAGCACTGCATCGCGACCTCTCCGCCGAGTGAGTGCCCCACAAAGATTGCCCGCTCGCGTCCACCGAACAGGCCGTAGTTAGTCAGAAGTTGGGTGTGGGGGCGGGGTTGCTGGCCGCGTCCCGCAGGAACGCCTCTGTGGCCGCTGCGTCGAGGGGCCGGGCGAAGAGGAAGCCCTGGCCTGTGTCGCATTGCTCGGCTTGCAGCAGCGAGAGCTCGCGCGGCTCCTCGATGCCCTCGGCGAGCGTCTCGATCGAGAGGGCCTTGCCGAGCTGCACGAGGGCGTGTAGGAGGGTCTCGCCCTCCTGGTTGTTGGTCAGGCCGGAGATGAACGAGCGGTCGATCTTCAGCGCGTCGACGGGGAACTTCTGGAGGTGTGCCAGCGATGAGTAGCCGGTGCCGAAGTCGTCGATTGCCAGCCGCACGCCGAGTGCCTTGATCGCGACCAGTCGTCGCGCGGTGTCGTCGGCGTTGCGCATCAGGCTCGTCTCGGTGATCTCCAGCGTGAGCGCGCTCGGCTCCAGGCCGCTGTGTGAGAGCGCGTCGCGCACCTCGCTCACGAGCTCGTCGGTGTCGAGCTGGCGAGCGGAGACGTTGATGGCCATGCCGACCGGATACCCGGCCTCGCGCCATTTGGCGCCCTGCCGGCAGGCCTCTTCCAGCACCCACTTGCCGACCTCTACGATCAGGCCGGTCTCCTCCAGTGTCGGAATGAAGTCATCGGGTTGAATGACGCCCCGTGCCGGACTGTTCCAGCGGATCAGGGCCTCCATTCCGGTGGGGCTCATGTCCCGCAGGTCAAACGTCGGCTGGTAGACGAGGAAGAACTCCTGGTTCTCCAGGGCGACGCGCAGGTCCATTTCCAGCTGCATCCGGCGCTGGATGGCGTCCTGCATCACCGCCTCGAACACCACGTAGCGGTTCTTGCCGTCCCACTTGGCGCGGTACATCGCAATGTCGGCGTCCCGCAGCAGATCGCCGGCCGAGGGCCGCACACCCGCCGCGATTCCGACGCTCGCCGTCACCATCAACGTGGTCGCGCCGTCGCCTCCGTCGAGCGTGAACGGCTGCTTGAGCGCTTCCAGCAGCCGCTCGGCGACGAGCTCAGGGCCCGCCGCGAGCGAGAGATCTTCCGCGATCACGACGAACTCATCGCCCCCGAGGCGCCCGAGCGCGTCGGTGGCGCGCACGATGCCGTCCAGTCGCGCCGCGACCGCTCGCAGCAGCTCGTCCCCGGCGTCGTGACCCAGCGTGTCGTTGATGCTCTTGAAGTTGTCCAGATCGATGAACAGCGCCGCGACCGGCGTGTGGTTGCGACGCGCGCGCACCAACATCTGCTCGACGCGGTCGAGGATCAATGTCCGGTTCGGCAGCCCCGTCAGCGAATCGTGGGTGGCCATGAACGCGAGCTCCTCATCCGCGCGATGGCGCTCTGACTCAAAGAACTCGCCCACCTGGATAAGCGTGATGTCCAGGGTGCGCTGCAACGCGACGAGCGCCACAGAGAGCACCTCCGCGGGAACGCCCAGCTCTTTCGCGCTGTCGTGCAGCACATCGGCCGCGGCATCACGCCAGCGCAAACAGCGCTTGAGGACCTCGTTCAGCGGTGCGACCCGGTCAGCGGCGAGCTGGCCAAAAACGTGCCAGGTTTCCATGCCGATCTCACGAGCTGCCTCGAGGCCTTGCCCCGCCATCCAGCTCGCTACAGCCGCCGTCGAAGCCATACCAACGCGTTCGAAGCTTTCCTCGACGGCCGTGTCGAGGACGTGCTTCGATGCTTGGGTTCGAGCGACCGTTCCAGCGAGCACATCCTCGGCGCGAGCGTTCAGCTCCTCGCCGAGACGACGGAGATCCTCCCCGGACTGCTCTACCGCGGCTGACGACGGCGAAGGGACTCGCATCCCAGCCATTCCGGAGCTGGAGCGCCGAAGTGTCATCTCGAGTCAACAGCTCGGCGGCCAGCACCCAGAGCCTGAGCTGATGCCCTTCAAGTAGGCAAGGGTTTGTGCCGTGGCCAACGAAAGTGGGAGCGATTGATGGTCCAGAGCGTCATTGAAAGCTGGTCTAAAATGCTTACTAATAGTGGTCTAAAACACAACCACTACATGGTCCAAATCGCTATTATGGCTTTGTGCCTGCTCCCAGCTACACGACTCGGCTGATCGATGAATGGCTGCGCGAGCTTTTCGATGAGCTGCCCGCACTCCTGATAACCGGTCCCCGTGCCGCCGGGAAGACGACGACGGTCGGGCGCCTGGCCGCGACCGTTGTGCATCTCGATCAGCCGGCGGAAGCCGAACCGTTTCGCGACGACCCGGACGCCGCGCTGCGCTCGCTGCCGGAGCCCGTGCTGCTCGACGAGTGGCAAGCGGTTCCACAGGTGCTCGGCGCTGTCAAGCGGGCCGTCGATCAGGGACTGGGCCCCACCCGCTTTCTCGTTACCGGCAGCGTCCACGGTCGCCTCGACGCTCCCACCTGGCCCGGAACCGGCAGGCTCGTGCCCCTGAAGATGTGGGGGCTTACCGCGCGCGAGATCCTCGGCTCCCCTCCCAAACCGCCCTTCCTGCAGACCCTCTCGCGCGCCGATCTGACCGCGTTTCACACGCCAGCCGACGCTCCCGATCTGCTCGGCTACGTCGAGCTCGCGCTTGCCGGCGGCTATCCCGAACCCGTTCTACGCCTGCAGGGCGGTGCACGCGAACGCTGGCTGGAGAGCTACCTGGGCGAGCTGTTCACCCGCGACGCGACCCACCTCGACGGCCCCCGCGACCCAGAGCTGCTGCGACGCTACTTCGAGGCGCTGGCCGTCAACAGCGCCGGCATCGCGGCCGAGAAGACCATTTACGACGCCGCCGGCATCAGTCGCTCGACGGCCGTCGCCTACGAGCGGCTGCTGAGGAACATGTTCGTGCTCGACCATCTCCCCGCTTGGAGCACAAACAGGCTTTCGCGTCTTGTCAAGGCCCCCAAGCGCTACTTGACGGACACCTCGCTGCTGAGGACCGCTCTGCACCTGGACGAGCTCGCCGTGATGCGCGATGGAAACCTGTTGGGGCGTCTGATCGAGACCTACGTGCTGGCGCAGATCCGCCCGGAGCTCGAGCTGGCCGGCTTCACGCCCCGCCTGTATCACCTGCGCGAGAAGAACGGCCGTCACGAGATCGACCTGATCGCCGAGCTGTCCCGTGGGCAACGTCGTCGCGGTCGAGATCAAGTCCTCCTCGGCGCCCACGCGTCACGATGCTCGTCACCTCGAGTGGCTGCGCGAACAACTGGGCGAGCGCTTCCTCGCCGGTGCGGTGCTCCACACGGGCCCGCGGCCGTTCCGACTCGCCGAGCGGATCTTCGCACTGCCGATCTGCACGCTGTGGGGGTGACCCCCGCCGCCTCGTAGGTGGGTCCGCTCACAGCATCCCAAATACCTATTACTACCAGTCCATGCCGCGAGGCCCCAGTGTCCCGTTCGCACGGAATCGTCGGTATAAGGGGTATGCGCGTGGGTAGGTAGGAAGCTCATGAAAGCGACGTGGGAGATGCGAGGCTTGTCGATAGGACAGGCGACGGAACGGCGCGGGAGCAGATGGGTCGCGGCGGCGCTGGTTCTGGGCGTCTGCCTCGCGTGGGCGCCGGCGGCGCGGGCCGGCGAGTGGACACAGGTCACGTGTACCGGCGGAACGGCTAGTTCGCTGAACCGTTCGACGGCAAGCAGGTCTATCAGGGCACCCCGGAAACGAACGGTGGTCGATGCGCCGAGCATCGGCGATGACGCCAAGGCGTTGCGAGTTCCCTATGCCCAGCGCATGCAACAAGTGGCCTCACGTCCCGCTGGAAGCGACCAATTCGCCAACGGCTCCCACACGCTCGAAGGTCCCTCCACGATGCCGCCGGGAACAGTGCGTTCGTCTATGACGGCACGATCACACAGACGCTAACAATTCCACGACCGCGGGTCAGACAGCTCATCCTCAAGTTCCCGTTGGTCCCGTAGCCCCCTACCGCTTCGGGGCGCATCCATCGGCACGAACGCCTACGATCTGGCCGACTCACCCGCTCTTGGCAGGTACGGCGAAGGCGTCGAACGTCGCTCGGGCGGATAGACCACGTAAACGGGCACTTGACGGACTCTGAGGCCTGCCGCCGCCGCTTGGTCGAACACCGATCCCCGCACGATAGTGCCATACCATTGGGACAGGGGATGGGGAGGGGATGGCCACGTGGTTGGTGCTCCAGGGCGAACCGAGGCAGTCTGGGTCAGACCGGTAATCGCCAAGCACCAGCACGCGCGGTCGCCCCGCCCAAGCTCGAGCAGGAAGGCCGAGTTGCGTCAAGACGGCGCGCCACGGTGCCGATGAGACGTGCATGGTGAGACTCGACGCCCGCACAATCCGCATGGCGGTGCTGCTCGGTGTACTGATCCTCGTCATCTTCCTCGGGGCGGTCGCGCCTCGCCAGGCCGGCTACATCGTGAGCTCTATGGTCGGGATCGGTCTGCTGCTGGTCTGTTGGCTGAAGGGCAAGCCGGGCTTGCTCTTCTTGGGCTTCTTCGTTCCCTTCGTCTGGTTGATCGCCGCGATCCGGCTGGCCAAGCCGAACTCATACTGGGCTGAACGCTGGTATGACGCCCCCAAGATGGCGCAGGCCGAGCAGCGCTTCGCCCGCTCCGAGCGAGCCCTTCCCGATCCAAGCTGACCGCGTTGTAGGTCAGGCGCCGAACACCGTGGCGGAGATCCGCGGCATTGGCTGAATCAGCACGGGTAGGACTAGCGGTGCTACCCTGGTGGAGATGACGAAGATCAGCGTGAGCCTGGAAGATGACCTGTACCGGCGCGTGCGTGACGCCGCCGGTCCCGCCGGGGTGTCCAGCTGGCTCGCCGGCGCCGCTCAAGCGCGCCTGCGCGCAAACGTTCTGCATACCGTCTCCGAGGAGATCGCGCAGGCAACCGGAGGCCCGTATACCGAGCGTGAGCTCTCAGAGGCGCGCGGGTGGCTGCCCTCGTCTTCGACGCCGGCGCGCTGATCGCCTTAGACCGCGGTGACCGGGGCGTTGGCGCGATGCTGGCAGCCGCCGCGCAAGACGGCATCGAGGTCATCACCTCCTCGGCGTGCACTGCCCAGGTATGGCGCGATCCAGCGCGTCAGGCAAGGCTCGTGCGTGCGCTCCGGGGCGTGCTCGAGTGGCCATTGGACCCGCCACGCGCCCGCCGCTGCGGCCTACTGCTTTCACACGCAGGTACCAGTGATATTGCCGACGCCGCCATCGCGTTACTCGCCCAGGAGGGTGACACGATCCTCACTAGCGACCCCACAGACATCAAACACCTCCTCGACGCAGCCGGCACAAACGCACGCATCCACAAGATCTGAGTATCGGCGAAGATCGGAGCGGACCAAGCTCGTCGCCGAGCGGTATCCAACAGGAGAGGTGGACTCATACAGGGCTACAGCACACCGATGGGGCGAGTAGAGACCAAGTACGCGAAAAGCGGAGGGGTCCATATCGCCTACCAGGTCTTCGGCGAGGGCGAGATCGATCTTGTATTGGTTTGGGGTTTCACCAGCCATGTCGAGCTGAACTGGGAGCACGAGCCAGCGGCACGGCTGCTCGAAGGCCTGGGATCGTTCGCGCGGGTCATCACGTTCGACCGTCGCGGCTCGGGCCTCTCCGCGTCTCGTCAACGTCCGTCATGGACGGTGGCTGGCCGAGCACCTGCCGAATGCGCGGATGGTTGAGTTCGAGGGCGATGACCATCCGTTCTTCTATGAGAACCCTGACGAGTGGCTCGGTGAAATACAGGAGTTCCTCACCGGAGCTCGGGCTGTGCCCGTGAGTGACCGCATGCTCGCGACGGTGCTCTTCACCGACATCGTCGATTCCACACGAACGGCCGTGGAGTTGGGCGACAAGCGCTGGCGCGAGGTGCTCGAGCGACACCAGCGCGCCGTACGCGAGGACCTCGCCCATTTCAACGGTCGCGAGGTGAAGTCCACCGGCGATGGCTTCCTGGCGACGTTCGATGGCCCCGCCCGCGCGATCAACTGCGCTCAGGCGATCTTGCAATCGTCTGAGCCGTTGGGGATCAGCGTTCGCGCTGGACTACACACGGGCGACTGCGAGGTCATGGGCGAGGACATAGGCGGAATCGCCGTGCATATTGCGGCCCGCGTAAGCGCATACGCCGGCGCCCGCGAGCTGGTTGTGTCCAGGACCGTGAAAGATCTGGTGGCCGGGTCAGGGATCGAGTTCAGCGATCGCGGCACGCACACGCTGAAGGGCGTTCCCGACACCTGGCAGCTGTACGCGGTCCACGCTGCTGCGGACTCGTCCAGCCCGCGTGGTGGCCGGTAACACTGACCTTGCGGCGGTGGACTGGCGACCTGGTCTCCCAAAAAATAGATCGAAGACTGTGGCGTAGCGTAAGAGGTACGCGAGCCCGACAGCTACCGGTGGCGATATAGCTGAGCTCAAACGAGGAGATCGTGCTCGGGCCGGGAAGCTGTTACGGCGTCAGGCGTACGGGCAGCGTCTTCAGCTGGTTGAGGAACACCGATTCCACGGATTGAGGCCCGCCCGCCCCGCCCGCGAGCTCGATCGTGGGGTAGCGCGCGAGCGTCTCCTCGAGCAGGATCCGCAGCTCCAGCCGCGCGAGCGCCGTGCCGAGGCAGAAGTGCCGTCCACCGGCGCCGAATGCCTGATGCTCGCCGGTGCGGCGCACGTCGAAGCGGTCGGGATCCTCGTGGCGCGTCTCATCGCGGTTTGAGGAGACGTACCACATCACGACCTTCTCGCCCTCTTTGATCTGCTGGCCGTGCAGCTCGGTGTCGCAGGTGGCGGTGCGGCGGAAGTGCGCAAACGCGGGGAACATCCGCAGCGACTCCTCGACGGCGCCGGGGATCAGCGTGGGGTTCTCCAGCACCAGTCGGCGCTGGTCCGGGTTCTCCATCAATGCGCGCATGCCGCTGCAGTAGGTCGCCTTGGTGCTGTCGTTGCCGGCGGCCATCAGTAGGAAGAAGCCCATCACGATCTCGTGTTCCTCCAGGCGCTGTCCGTCCACTTCGGCGTGCACCAGCAGGCTCGTGAGATCGTCGGTGGGGTGTCTCGCGGCGCTGCGCGATCAGCTTGCCGGCGCGCTCGAACAGCTCCGCTCTGTTTCTTTTGATCCCCTGCTCGACACCGTCTGGGTTCAGATCGGGGTCGGTCATCGCGAGCGTCGCATTTATCAGCCGCGCCCAGGCCCCGTCGTCCTGCGGTGGGACACCCATGAAGCTGCCGATCACCCGGGAGACCACCGGCTGGGCGACGTCTGAGACGAGATCGCACCTCTCGCGACCATCCAGCCTGTCCAGAACCTCACGGACGATCGCCCTGATCGCGTCCTCGTGGGCGGCGATCCGCTTCGGCGTGAAGCCCGCCTGGAACAGTGCCTTGACGCGGTCGTGCTGGGGCGGGTCCATGCCGATGAACATCGCGCGCGTCAGCTCCAGCGGGAAGGCGATGTTGGTCGACGTCACGCCGCCGACTTCGGAGGAGTAGGTGCGCCAGTCACGGCTGACCGTATGGACGTCCTCCGCGGTGGTCACCGACCAGAATCCCGCCTGCTCCGGGAACTCGGTCATGCGCTCGGTCCAGTGCACGGGACACTCCTGACGCAGCTGCGCGAACAGCTCGTTCGGGGGACCGTCCCGCCAGCACTCGCGCTCGCCGACGAGCACGTTCTCGAGATCGCTTGAAACCGCCGCCATCGACACCTCCTCGCTCGCGTTGGCGGTGATGCTACATCGACCACGAGAACAGCGCCACCGCTGGTGCGACGTCGTTGCACTAGTCCTCTGAAAGTCGGATGATTCGCGGGTGAGCTCCACTGCCACAGAGATGGTCGCGGTCCTGATGACCGACCTCGTGGGTTCGACCGCGATGGCCGACCGCGTTGGCCCGGCGGCGGCGGAGGAGTTGCGCAAAGAGCACTTTGGGCTGCTGCGTGGGGCGCTCGAGCGGACAGGTGGCCGGGAGGTGAAGAACCTCGGCGATGGGCTGATGGTGGTGTTCGCCAGCGCCGCTCAGTCGCTGGCGTGCGCGGCGCAGATGCAGCAGGCCGTCGAGGCGCGCAACCGTCGCGCCGAGGAGCAGCTCGGCGTGCGGATCGGCGTGAGCCTCGGCGAGGCCACGTGCGAGGACGGCGACTATTTCGGTGAGCCGGTCGTCGAGTCCGCGCGGCTGTGCGCCCACGCGGCTGGCGGGCAGATCCTCGTCAACGACCTCGTGCGTCAGCTCGCTGGCTCACGCGACGGCCACAGCTTCCAGTCGCTCGGCGAGCTTGCAGCTGAAGGGCATCTCCGAGCCGGTGCAGGCGTTCGAGCTCCAGTGGGAGCCGGCGCCGGTGGCGGGGATCGCGTTGCCCGAGCGGCTGCGGGAGCTGCCGGCGACCGGCTATGTGGGGCGGGTGGCAGAGCGCGAGCGGCTCGCAGAGCTGTGGGGGCAGGCGCGGGAGGGTTCGCTGCGCCTGGCGCTGATCGGCGGGGAGGCGGGTGTCGGCAAGACGCGGCTGTCCACCCACCTGGCGCTGGAGGCGCACGGGGAGGGCGCGACGGTGCTCTATGGGCGCTGTGACGAGGATCTCGGCGTGCCCTACCAGCCGTGGGTGCAGGCGCTCGGCCACCTCGTCAGAGAGGTGCCGCAGCCAGTTCTCGATGCGCATGTCGAGCGTTTCGGCGGCGACCTCGCGCGCCTCGTGCCGGCCTCGCGCGATCGCGTGCCCGACCTGCCCGCTCCGCGCGAGAGCGATCCTGAGACCGAGCGCTATCTGCTGTATGCGGCGGTCGCGGGCCTGCTGGAGGGGGCGGGCGAGCACGAGCCGCTGCTGTTGATCCTCGACGACCTGCACTGGGCCGACTCGCCGACGCTGTCGCTGCTGCGCCATGTCGTTACGGCTGGCCCCTCGATTCCGGTGCTGGTGGTCGGCACCTACCGCGACTCCGATCTCTCGCGCGAGCATCCGCTGACGGCGCTGCTGGCCGACCTGCACCGCGAGCAGGGGGTGGAGCGAATCAAGCTCACCGGCCTGGACTCCGAGGACGTGCTGGCGTTGATGGAGGCGGCGGCGGGCCACGAGCTCGACGACGGACGGGCGTGCGCTCGCGCGAGGAGATCACGCGCGAGACGGCCGGCAACCCGTTCTTCGCGGGTGAGGTGTTGCGCCACCTGACGGAGTCCGGGGCGATCGTGCAAGAGGAGGGCGGGCGCTGGCGGCTGGTTGGGGAGCTGGCCGAGCTGGGCCTGCCCGCAGAGCGTGCGCGAGGTCATCGGGCGGCGTGTGGAGCGCCTCGGTCCAGACGCCCGCACGGCGCTGAGCGCCGCTGCGGTGATCGGCCGCGACTTCGACCTCGATCTGCTGCTGGCCGTCGTCGAGTCTTCCCGAGGACGCGGCTGCTCGACCTGCTCGATGAGGCGGTCGCGGCGTCGCTGCTGCAGGAGAGCCCAGAGCGCGCGGGGCGCTTCACGTTCACCCATGCGCTCGTCGAGCACACGCTGTATGAGGATCTCGGGCGTGCCCGCCGCGCCCGGCTGCACAAGCGGGTCGCGGTGGCGTTGGAGGAGCAGTGCGGGGATGAGCCCGGCGAGCGGCTGGGTGAGCTCGCCGGCCACTGGGCCGCGGCGGTCGTCAGCACCGACACCGCCAAGGCGATCCACTACGCCCGGCGGGCGGCAGAGCGCGCGCTCGAGCAGCTCGCCCCGGATGAGGCGGCGCGCTGGTATCGCCAGGCGCTCGAGCTCCACGACCAGGCGCCCGGCGGCGATCGCTCAGAGCGCTGCGACCTGTTGATCGGCCTGGGGGAGGCCCAGCGCCAGACCGGGAACCCCGAGTTTCGCCAGACGCTGCTCGACGCGGCGCAGCTCGCCCAGGAGCTCGACGACGCCGACCGGCTCGCCCGCGCGGTGCTCGCCAACACGCGGGGATTGACGAGCCAGTTCGGGCGCGGTGGACAACGAGCGGGTACAAACGCAAGAAGCCGCAGCGCTTGCCCTCCCGGATGGCGACCCGCGGCGCGCGCAGGTCCTCGCGCTGCTGGCCTGCGAGCTTCACTACGCCGGGGAGCCCGCGCGCTGCCGGCAGCTGGCCGCCGAGGCGATCGAGATGGCCCGCGCCGCCGGCGATCGCGGCCGCGCTGGCCCATACGCTCGCCTATGCCAGCTGGGCGATCTCGGCGCCGGACACGCTCGCGCAGCGCCGGCTGCTGGTCGACGAGCTGGTCGACCTCGCGCAGCGCCTGGACGACCCACGGCTGAGCTCACTTCGCGGCCGCCTGGCGCTTCGCCACCGGCGTTGAGTCCGGGGATCGCTCGCAGGTCGAGTCCAGCCTGCTGACGATGCGAGCTCTGGCCGCGTCGGTGCCCCAGCCGACCATCGGCTGGGGTCTGCTGGTAGACGAGGCGACTTGGAGTCTCGCGCAGGGCGACCTCGCAGGCGTCCGAGCAGTGGGCGATCCAGGCGGCCGACGCCGGCACGGCGGCCGGCGAGCCCGATGCCGCGATGGTCTTCGGCGTGCAGCTGTTCACGTTGCGCTACTTCCAGGGCCGCTTCGGGGAGCTGGTCGAGCAGGTGGTGCAGTCCGCCGGCGAAGAGGACGAGCTGTCGCGGGGTACCGCGCGGGCGCGGCGCTCGCGTTGATCGAGAGCGGCCGCGAGGATGAGGCGCGCGAGCTGGCGCTCGCCGAGGACCTGCAGAGCATCCCGCTGGGAACATGGCTGGTCCACGGCGATGATCGTCTGGGCGATGGTGTGCTCCCGGCTTGCGTCGTCGATCGCGCGGGCGAGCTCTACGAGCTGCTGGCGCCCTTCTCCGGCCAGCTCGCCGCCAGCGCCCTCGTCGTGTACGGGTCGATCGCCTGGGCGCTCGGCACGCTCGCCGCGACCCTGGAGCGCTACGAGCAGGCCGAGGACCACTTCGCCGCCGCCGCCGAGATCGAGGAGCGGCTCGGCGCGCCGCTGTTCCTCGCCCGCACCCGCGCCTCGGCTGGGCCCGCGCGCTGATCGCCCGCGGCCGGCCCGAGGACCTCGACCGCGCACAGCACATGCTCGAGCAGGCCGAGGGCGACCGCCACTCGTCTGGGGGCGGGAGGGATCACACGCGAAATCGAGGAGTGCCGCGCCGCCCTGGCCGCGGTCAGCGGCTGACGGTCGCCCAGGCGTCGATTACGGTACTCCGGTCCAATCCTGCTGGTCACCGCGACCGCGTCGGGCAAGTACTCGATGACGGGAACACTGCACTTCACCATCACAAGCTGAGCGCAGGCGGGCTGAGAGTGGACGCGGGGGAGGGGATCCAACCCGAACAACCGCGACCCGCTTGTGTTAGGAGAGGTGTATGACGCCGAGATCAACAACTGCCGTAGGCTGCCTATGTGTCCTGATGCTCCTGTGTGCGACGGCCGCAGTCGCACAGACTGCGGGCAGCGCGGTCAGCAAGGATCGCGCGGGATCGACTGTGGTGATGAGCTTGCGCCTGTCCCAGCCAGGATCCGTTCGCGCTGACCGACTACGGTTCCGCGGATACGTGACCTTCGTGATCCCGCGAGCATGGGGTGCAAAGTACAGCCGGACCGACAACGGAGACGCTAACTTCAACTTTACGCTCGCGCCTCACTGCACGGCCTCGGGGTTCGTCCATTCGAGCACGGCCGTGACCCGCAAGAGTGCACTTACTCAGCTGCTGACCGAACTGCCGCAGGCGTCTCAGCCGGGAATACCCGTGACCCGTCCTGTGAGCCTACTTGGCAAGGGGGCCCTGGATCGTGGAGCTGGTGGATGGGCGTTGGTCGCGAACTCGGGCCGCATAGGATTTACGTTTTACGGCGGCGCCCTTCTCAAGATCGAGCGTGCCCGGTGGGCGGGGCTCATCGTCGGGTTCGCGGCGTCGGCGGGATGCCCAGCCGTGCTCCCTCAGAGAGCTACGCTCGTCGCCGATCTCACTCGCATGCTTCGCACTATGCACCTTAGGGACGCTAGAGTGACGTGAGTCACCCCAGGTGGCTCCTCCGGGCTTGAGTGAGGGCAAACCTCTACAGCTTTGAGAGCCACATCTACTTCCAGAGGCCTACGACAGTCGTACGGGGAGCGTCTTCAGCTGATTGATGAACAGCGACTGCACGAACGCCGGCCTGCCTGCGAGCTCGATCTTGGGATAGCGCTTGAGCGTCTCCTCGAACAGGATCCTCAGCTCCAAGCGTGCGAGCGCCGTGCCGAGACAGAAGTGCCGGCCGCCGGCGCCGAACGCCTGATGCTCCTCGGTGCGGCGCAGGTCGAAGCGGTCGGGGTCCTCGTGGCGCGTCTCGTCGCGGTTGGAGGAGGCGTACCACATCACCACCTTCTCGCCCTCCTTGATCTGCTGCCCGTGCAGCTCGGTATCGCAGGTGGCGGTGCGGCGGAAGTGCGCGAAGGCGGGGAACATCCGCAGCGACTCCTCGACGGCGTTCGGAATCAGCGACGGATCGTCGAGCAGCAGCCGCATCTGCTCCGGGTCTTCCATCAACGCCCGCATGCCGCTGCAGTAGGTCGCCTTCGTCGAGTCGTTCCCGGCGGCCATCAGCAGGAAGAAGCCCATCACGATCTCGTGTTCCTCGAGCTTCTCCCCGTCGATCTCGGCGTGCACGAGCACGCTCGTCAGATCATCGGTCGGATGCTCCTGGCGCGCGGCGATCAGCTTGCGACAGCGCTCGAAGATCTCCGGCACGTCTTTCTCCACAGCGCCCTCGAACCCGCCGGGGTTGATGTCCGGGTCGGCGGCGCCGAGTGTCGAGTTCATCAGTTTCGCCCAGATCGCGTCGTCCTGCTCGTCGATCCCCATGAAGCTGCCGATCACCCGCGCGACGACCGGCTGGGCGACGTCGGTGACGAGGTCGCACGTCTCCCGGGCGGGCGGGCCCTCTAAACGGTCGAGGACCCTGATCGCGATCGCGCGGATCGCGTCCTCGTGGGCGGCGATCCGCTTCGGCGTGAAGCCCGCCTGGAACAGCGCCTTCAGACGGTCGTGCTTGGGTGGGTCCATGCCGATGAACATCGCCTGAGCGAGCTCCAGCGGAAAGCCGGCCGCGGCCACGAGCACGCCGCCGCGTTCGGAGGAGTAGGTCTGCCAGTCGCGGCTGACCGTGTGCACGTCCTCCGCGGTCGTCACCGACCAGAACCCGGGCTCCTCGGGAAACAGTTCGAAGCTGTCGGTCCAGTGGATCGGGCAGCCTCTGCGCATCTGCTTGAACGCCGCGTGCGGCGGGCCGTCGACCCACAGCTCCTCCTCGGTTAGTTCAACGTCCTTGATGTCGCGCCCGGCCGTCGCCATTTCCAACCTCCAAGATCGCTGCCGCGGGATGTGCGGATGGATGCTACTGGCTGGCCAGCCAGGGTGCAGGTGGAGCGGCGAAGTGGGATGGACGTCTGCTTGCAGGACTACCTACAACAGGCTCGTTTGGGTTTATGGGCTTCTTCTTCATCTCAACCCCTATGTGTATGGTTACCCGGCTATGACGCAGGGCAGCGAGTACGTGATGGCCGGGATCGATGCGGCGGCGGAGTCTGATCGGCTCGCGCTGCTCGAGACATGCCGGGATCCCGGGAGCATCCGCCGCCTCGAGCAGCTTGGAGTCGGCGTCGGCTGGCGGTGCCTGGAGGTCGGCGCGGGACGTGGCTCGATTGCCCGCTGGCTTTCTGACCGAGTCGGCCCGACCGGGTCAGTGGTGGCGGTTGACATCGACCCGCGCTTCCTCACCGACATGCCGGAGAACGTCGAGGTGCGCACGCTGGACATCCGCCAGGAGGAGGTCGAGGCCGGCGCCTACGACCTCGTGCATTGCCGGGCGCTGCTGATGCACCTGCCCGACCCGCCGGCAACACTCGCTCGATTCGCGGCGGCGCTCGCGCCCGGCGGGACGCTGCTCGCCGAGGAGGGCGACTACGGACTGTCTTACTACGGCGGGCATCCGGACGCCGAGGAGCTCAACGAAAGGGCGCGGCAGACCTACGATGCGCTCACGGAGGCCGGTATCTTCAACTCTCGCTTTGGCCGCACCTTGCCGGCGCTGCTGCTGGCCGGCGGCTTTGAGCGGTGCGGCAGTGAAATCGAAACTCGGGTCAGCCGTCCAGGTGAGCCGCACTATGAGTTCGCGCGGGCGACGGTGCTCGAGTCCGTTCCTGGACTGATCGCGGCGGGCTTGATGCAGGACACGGACGTCGAGCGTCTGGAGGGCTTTTTTGGGAGCCCAGATGCCGTCATCACCGGCGGCAGCGTGGTCTCCGCCTGGGGTCAAAAGCCGCGGTAGGGCAAGGTCGCCAAGCAGCTGGCGCCCGATCAAGTAGCGACGAGCCCGCGCTGGTGTGGCGTGTCACCCCACGCGCGCTGCCCGCGCATCCGCGGGAGGGCTCAGTAGGCGTAGCCGCCGCCGCTTGAGCTGCCGCCGCTCGACTTTTCCGGTTCCGAGGAGCCGCCCGTGCTCGGCGCGGGTGTCGCCGGCGTGCTACTCGTGCTCGGCGGGGTGCTGCTGGAGCTGGTCGTGACGGCACTCCAGGTGCCCACGTCTTTGATGCCCTGGCCCTTAGTTTCACCGGACTGCTTGTCCCCTGTGAACGTATAGAGCGGCGTGCCCTTGTAGGTGATCTGCACGGTCCCTTCGGGACGCTTTACGGTGCCGAGCGAGCCGACTTCGCCGCTGGGTGCGCCGCTGGATGGCGCGATCAGCGGGTGCCAGACGCCGACACACGAGGAGCTCGTGCAGATGAACTTGCCGTTGACCTCGCCGCTGAGGTGGTACAGCGTCATGCCCTGGCTGTCGACCAGGATCGTGCCGAGCGAGTTGGAGGCCGTCTTCACGACGGCGGCGCTCGACGGGCTGCTGGTGCTCTGGGCGGCTGGCTGTGTGCTGGCGGCTGAGCTGGTCGTGTTGCTGGATGAGCTGCTGCCGCAGGCGGCGATCAGGAGCGACGCGGCGATTGCTGGTAGGGACAGCTTGAGTACGTGGCGCATGTGTCACTCCTGTAAGAGGTCGGGCACCGTGCTGGCGCATGTGGGTCCTGCCGTATTCATAAGGACTCCGGGCCGGCGCGTTCCTTCCGCGGCGCCTGTGACCGATTCGCGCTGGGCGCTGCCTACGGGGAGGTTGGCAACGCCCAGAGCTTTCGGTGAACCGCGCGCCCTCAGTGCAGCAGGTTCAGTGTATTTTCGCCGTCGTCTACGAAGTAGATGCCCTTGCCTTCCGGGGCGACGACCAGGCCGAACAGCGACCCCGCGCCGGTCTTCTTGTCGGCGGTCTGCACGGCTACCTGTTGGCCGGCGGGTGTGGTTTCGACCATGTTGCCGTCACCACCGTTGCTCGTGATGATGTTGCCGTTCGGTGCGAGCACCATGCCGAGCGGTTCCTTGAGGTGGCCGCCTTCGGTGAGGACGGTGCCGCCTTTCGCGGCGGGCGTCGTGCGTGTCATTGCTTGCGGAGATCGCGAAGATCTTGTTGTACTCGGTCGAGGCGACATACAGCGTCCCGTTGGAGGCGAGTGCGAGTCCGGTCGGGCCGAGCACGAGGGCTTCTGCTGAATCAACCCAGGGGATGCCGTTCGCGATCACCGTTTCGCTGGTGACCTTCGGTGGCTGCCCTTCGCCCGATTCGAGGACTATCCGCACGACGTTCGAGTTGTTGATCGTGTGAATGCCCTTCGCGGCGCCACCATTGAGCGCGTTGCTGACGAACAGGGTCGTCTTTGACCCTTCGCTGACCGCAGTCGAGTCCCACGGCCCCTGAATGTTCGCGCCCGAGATCGTGCTCACAGGCTTGCCGCTTGAGTCGAGCACGATCAGGCAGCCGTACTTCGCGGTCGCTGACTTGCCGTTGGTCGTCGGCAGGCTGCCCACGACGACGTAGCCGCCCGGCAGGATGTTCAGCGCTGTCGTCAGCCCGACGCCGCCGGGGCATGGGCCGGGGAGCGTCTTGACGTTGATCGTCGCGAACGGCGAGACCTTCCCGGTCCTCGAGACCTGCACGATCGTCGTGCCGGTGCCCTGACCGTTCTCCTTTGCACTTTCCTTGGCGTTGAAGTTGCTGATCAGCATCTGGCCCGCCTGGAGCTTGCCCACGCTGGTGGGCACGGTCACGATGCCGTACGGGTTGATATCGCCGTTGGCGGGGACGGTCGACGCGACCTTGCTGATGTTCGTGAACTTGGCCAGGAAAGGGCCAGAGCTTGCGCTCGAGGTCGTGGTCGCAGTATTCGCAGCGGCCAGCGTGCTGGACGAGCTGCTGTTGGAGCTGCCGCAGCCAGCGACAGCGAGTGCTATGCCTGCGAGGGCAAGGATTGACGTTCTAGGCACTGGGACTACTCCTGTCGTTCGAGATCGGGGATGACGGCTTGCAGAGCAGGGACCGGTGCATAGCTGCATCGCGCGCTAGCCCCTATTGACTCCGGCGTTACGGGATTCCTTCCCGACTCAGCGCCCCCTCTCAGCTCAGGCGTGTACGACGACGACGCGGGTGACCGTCACCGCCGCGCCGTGTAGAGGTGTGAGCGTGATCTTCACCGTCAGCGCCAGACGCCGGTGGCGGCGCAGCGCGGCCTTGCCCTTCGCGTTCAGCGGCACTGTGAAGGATGTCGTGCCGGCGTACAGCGACGAGCGCACCAGGCGCCCGACCCGCACCCGCGGCGAGTGCCCCGCCTTGGCCAGCGATGCGCCGCTTGCCAGTAGGTCGACCTCCAGTCGTCCTCCGACGCCGGCCTGGGAGATCTTGACGGAGCCACGCACCGAGGAGCCATGCTGGGTTCTGGCGAGCTTGACGGCTTCAGATGGAGCTTCCCACCAGCGGCGAGGAGGGCGCGGCTCCCGAACCCGATCCCCCAGTAGGGCTCGGCGTTGTGGTCGTCGGTGTGGTTGTGGTCGGCGTGGTGGGGGTTGTGCCGGTGGCGGCGCCTTCCACGACGATTTCGTATTTGGTGTAGTTCTCGCTTCCTCCACCGTTGAAGAGGGTCGAGCTTTCGAAGTTGTAGGTCCCTGGTTTTTCGAACGTGCACGTGCCTACCCAATTGGTCGTGGCGCTCGCAGGTATACCGGGGCACATTGTTGGCGCAGAGCCCGTCCACGAGACGGTCGCCGCGGTGTTCGCGTGGTCGGTGAACATGACCTACGCCGCCAGCCGCGATCGTGACCTTTAGCGCGGGTGCCGGGTTCGACCCCGAGCCGGGGGTTGCCCAACATGGCCAGTCGGGCTGGACGCAGTTTTCGTTGACTTCGAGCTTCACTTCGGACGGAGGAGCAGCAGCCAGAGCGGGCAGCACGGCCACCGCCGCTCCCACCAGCGCAGCGAGGGCGACAAGCACGAGCATGCGTGGTCTGGAAACCATGCGCGGCCTCATCGTACGACCACGCTTCGCGTGAGGGTCATCGCCGCGCCGTGTTTGGGTGTGAGCACGATCTTCACGGTGAGCGCCAGCTTGTGATGATGGCGCAGCGCGCGCTTGGCCTGCGCGTCGAGCGAGACCGTGAAGGACACCGTGCCGGCCGGCGCCGAGGAGCGGACGAGCCGCCCGACGCGCGAGCTGCCAGCCTCGCTTGACCTTCGCCAGTGAGGCGCCCTGGGCGAGCAGCTGCACTTCCAGACGCGCGCCGCCGTCGGCGGCGGGAATCTGGACCGTGCCATGCACAGCGTCACCATGCTGGGCGTTCGCCAGCGCGAGCGTCGCGACGGGACTACCCCCGCCCGGCGGGGGAGGCGTTTCGATCGAGCCGGGCGTCGTGGCCGTGGAGGCCCCGCCGCCGGAGGGCTGGGTGGAGGTCGTGGCCGTCGGCGTTGTAGTCGTCGGTGTGGTTGCGGTCGGCGTAGTCGTCGTGGGGGTGGTCGTTGTTGTGGTGGGTGTCGTGGTTGTGGTCGTGGTCGTCGTGGTTGTGGTCGTCGAGGTGGTTGTTGTGCCGCGTGCCTGGCGTTTTCCACGACGATTTCGTATTCGGTGTAGTTCTCGTATGCGTCTTTGAAGAGGGTCGAGCTTTCGAACCTGTAGGTCCCAGGTTGTTCGAATTCGCACGTGCCTTCCCAGCCGGTCTTCGCCGGCATCGGGCTCACGGGCACTTCTGAGGAGCAGGTGGGCTGCCCGCTCGGCGTGCTCGTCCACTTGATGTTCGCTTCCTTACCGTGGTCGATGGACTTGACCTTGCCACCCGGGGCGATCGTGACCTTGCTCGCGGGCGACTCCGATCCGGGGGTCCCTGCGTTCCAGCACGGCCAGTTGTTCTCGACGCAGTTTTCGTTGACTTCGAGCTTCGCTTCGGACGGGCCGGCAGCGAGCGCGGGCACCATCACGACGGCCGCCCCGAGCACGGCTGCTACGGGTAGGTAACGCTTACGCAGCTTCACAATCTCAGCCCACCTCTCTAGTCGGGTACCCAGTCAGTCCCGCGTGCTCGTCCAACCAAAGGAGCCGATGCACGCTCTAAGCACCCAGGACTCCGACCCGGCGCGATCCTTCCGGCGGCTTGAGTGAGTCGCCGCGCAGCCTCGCGCTACTCCTTCAAGAAGTCTTTCAGCAGCGCGTTGAAGGCCGCCGGACGCTCGATCATCGCCATGTGCCCCGTGTCCTTGAAGATCACCTTGCGCGCGTTTGGAATCAGCCGCTCGTACACGTCAGCGTCCTTCGCCGACACCACCAGGTCGTGCTCGCCCCACACGATCAGGGTTGGGCAGGCGACCTCTGCAAGGCGGTCGCGATAGTCGTAGTCGAAGTTCGCGGCCATTCCCTCGATGTAGCCGGGCGCGCCCAACCCACGCACGAACTCCGCCACGAACGGCGCCGGCAAGCGGTCAGAATGGCGCGCGACGACATGCGTCGTGGGCTCGAGCAGGCGCAGACGCGGTCGCCTGGCGAGCAGCTCCGCGTGTGCCGCCACCCGGGCGTGGTAGCCGTTCACGATCCACCTGAACCGACGCATCTGAGCAACGAGCCGTAAATCGCGAGAGTTGTTGTAGGTGCTCAGGCCCGCGGGGGAGACCAGGACGAGGCGCTGCACGCGCTGCGGAAAGTTGATCGCGAGCTCAACCGAAGTGAAGCCACCCATCGAGTGGCCGACGAAGGCGGCGGCGCCGACCTCCAGGGTGTCCAGCAGCTGCTCGATCATGCGGGCATAGCCTGATATCGAGATCTTCTCGGCAGGCATCGGCGAGTCGCCGAAACCGGGCAGGTCCATGGCGATCACACGGTGGCTTGACGAGAACGCGCTCAGCTGCTCGACCCACTGAGTCCAGCGCTCGATCAGGCCGTGGACGAACACCAGCGGCGGGCCAACGCCTCGCTCGACCACATTGATCGGTTGACCGTCTACGATCACCCAGCGCTGATGTGTCCGCCAGTCGACGTCGAGCCAGGGGGAACGCCCCTGGGGGCCGTAGACTGATTGATCGTCCAGCTGGGGGAGCGAGGGAGGGGCCGTAGCTGTCGGGTTCACAACCGTTCTATCTACCCGAGGATCAGCATAAATATGAGGATCGCGATCGACATCGACTCGACGCTCCACCACTACTGGGACATCCTCTCGGAGGTCTCGGTGCGGCGCTTTGGTATCGAGTTGCCCTACGACGAGCAGTTCACCTGGGGGATCACCCGGCTGCGGCCCGAGCAGCTCGAGATCTGCATCGACGAGAGCCACTCAGACGAGCGGATTCTCGCCGGCGTCCCTTACCCGGGTGCCGTGCGGACGGTGCGCCGCTGGCATGAGGAATCTCACTTCGTGCACATCACCAGCCACCGGGCAGCCGACCGCAAGCGCGCCACTGCCGCGTGGCTCGAGCAGATCGGATTGCCGTTCGATGACCTGCACTGCTCCTACGACAAGGTCTCTCGCTGTGCCGAGCTGGAGATCGACCTGCTGATCGACGACGGCCCGTTGAACCTCGCCGCCGCGCTCGAGCGGGGTATCGCCGCCGCCACGATCTCCCATCCCTGGAACAGGGACCTGTGCGATGAGGAGGGCATCCTCTGTGCGCGCGACTGGCCCGAGCTCGAGCGGCTGCTGGAGCCGCTGCTGGCGATCAAGGCGCGTTCCTTGGCTCACAGCGGCTGAAACTCGCGCGGAGCGGGGCGAGGGGAAGCGGCCAGGAAACAGGTTCTGAGGGACACGACGGCGAAGTAGGGTCGTCATGAGCACGGGACTACAGGCGCCCGGCGAGGCGGCAGGTATCGATCTCCTCTGGCGTGCGGCGCTGGAATTGCTCGAAGACGACCTGCGCCGGCGTGACGCGGCCGCGCGGACCCGTCGCGCCTACGGCGTCGATCTCGGCCAGTTCGCGCGCTGGGCCGGCGCGCGGGGCCTCTAGCCCGAGCGTGTCGGCCCGCGGGACGTGCGCCGCTATGTCGCTGTGCTCTCCGAAGGAAACGCGGCCGCGAGCACCACCGCGCGCAAGCTGGCGGCACTGCGCGCCCTGTTTGGCAGCCAGCGTGAGCACGGAATGATCGCCCAGAACCCGGCCGACCTGGTGAGCACCCCGCGGCGCTCGTCCTACCTTCCGCGCGTGCTGAAGGGCAAGGAGGCGGCCAGGTTGCTCGACGCGATTCCCACGCGCAGCCCACTGGACCAGCGCGACCGTGCGCTGTTCGAGCTGGCCTACTCGTGCGGGTTGCGCGCCGAGGAGCTCGTGTCGCTGAAGACCGCGGACATCGACTACGACGGCGAGCAGCTGCGCGTCGAGGGGAAGGGACGCAAGACGCGCTTTCTGCCGGTCGGCGAGGTCGCGATGGCGGCCGTGAGGCTGTACGTGGAACAGGGCCGCAATGGGCTCACCGCTCCAGGCGTGTCGGGTGCGCGCGCGGTCCAGGAGGGCGCGCTGTTCCTCTCAAGGACGGGCAGACCGCTGGGCACGAGCGATGTGCGCAGGCGGCTGCGTGCATGGGCGACACGCGCGCAAATCCCCGGTGGAGCGACGCCGCATGCCCTGAGGCACAGCTTCGCGACGCACCTGCTCGACGGCGGAGCGGACTTGCGGAGCATCCAGGAGCTGCTCGGCCATGCAAGCGTCTCGACTACCCAGGTTTACACTCGGGTAGAGTCCGCCAGGCTGAGAAGCGCCTATGCGCGTAGTCACCCTCGGGCCTGAGCGAGGGGGAGAAGACACTGGAGACGAATGTCAAAGCAATCGAGCTGCGTGAAGTTTGGCGGCGGTACAAGGCCGACGGTGATCGGCGTGCCCGCGAGCGGCTCGTGCTCGCCTACTCGCCGCTGGTCAAGTACGTAGCCGGGCGCACCGCCGCGGGGCTGCCCCCGCATGTCGAGGAGGCGGACCTGATCTCCTACGGGCTGGTGGGGTTGATCTCCGCGATCGAGCGGTTTGAGCCTTCGCGGGAAATCAAGTTCGAGACGTACGCGATCATGCGCATCAAGGGCGCGATCATCGACGAGCTGCGCGCAATGGACTGGGTGCCGCGCAGCGTGCGTTCGCGTGCCCGCGAACTGGAGCGCGCGAACGCCAAGCTCGAGCACAGCCTGCAGCGGGCGCCGACCGATAAGGAGCTGGCGGCCGAGCTGAAGATCACCGTCGAGGAGCTGAACGAGTCGCTGCTGGCGATCTCGCACTCTTCGATCGTCGCGCTGGACGAGCTGTGGAGCGTCTCGGACTCCAGCGGCGATCAGGTGTCGCTGATGGACACGATCGAGGACCACGCGGCGCCCGACCCGGCGAAGGCGCTCGACGTGGGCGACCTGAAGGACCGGATCGCCGAGTCGATCGCGAAGCTGCCGGAGCGCGAGAAGCTTGTGATCGCGCTGTACTACTACGAGAACCTGACCCTGCGTGAGATCGGCGAGGTGCTCGGTGTGACCGAGTCGCGCGTGTCTCAGCTGCACACGAAGGCCGTCCTGCGCCTGCGCTCGCGCATGCAAGAGGACTCGTTCGACAGCTGATCGACTAGGCTCCTCAGTCGATGGCCACCCGTTCGATCGTAACCTCCCAGCCCGATGTTGCCTGCGACGTGTGCGGGCGACGGCTGCTGCGCGGCGAGCTGCCCGACGTCTTCCTGGCCGGTGGCCGGCGTCGCACGGTATGCGAGCTGTGCGCGCCGCGCGCGGCGCACGAGGGGTGGCTACGCGAGGCGGACCGCCATTCGGTGAGCCTGGCGCCGTCGCGCTCCAGGCGCGGTCGCAACCTGCTCGAGCGGCTGCGCCCGCAGCGGGAGCCGATCTCCGCTTCTTCTGCGGAGGACTTCGTGGCGGAGGGGATTGTGATCGCACCCGCGGTGGAGGGCCTCCAGCCCGAGTCGTATGACTTCCTGGGAGCCATCGCGGGGGCTCCGCAGGAGTCCTCGGGTGCGAGTTCGGTTACCTCGAGCGAGGAATTGGCTGTCGTATTGACCAGTGGCGAGGTAAAGGTCGAGCGGGCGCTCGAGGTGTTCAACGCCGGTGAGTTTCCCCGGCGCGTGGCGGGTGTGGCGCGCTCGCTGGGCGAGCCGAGCGTGGCTGTCCGCCCGGTCGCCGACTCCGGGAGCATGGTCGCGATCGTGGTCGCGTGGGAGCTGTGCTGGTACCGGTATGAGGTGGATCTCGGAGATGAGGCGGCCGGGGCGCGGGTGGCGGCACAGGGGACGGAGCTTGCAGAGCTCGCGGAGGAGGACCGACTTGTGAACGCCACGGCCGACGAGCGCGGCGAGCTGTCGCGCGTCGGCGGCTGACCGCAGGCGGCGGATGTTCGACTCGACGAGTCGCTGCCGGGCGTTCGGGCGCGCCGCTTGCTTATTTGCGGCGGGAGAGTAGAATTGGGCCAGATGATTTATTGCGTTGTCCCCAAGCCCTTGGCCGACGAGCTGTATCCGAAGCTGCTCGAGCACTACCAGCACGAGGACAACGTGACGGTGATCGTTGACCGGCGTGAGTTCGACCGGCGCGGGCGACGGGGAAGTTCGCTCGCCAAAGCGCCGGCGTCCGAGAGCGCGCCGCGGCGCGTGATCCGTGATCGCCGCAGGGCCCGCGTTGCCGGGGATATGCCCCCGCTCGCCACGGCTTCTTAGCGAGCATTTCACGGCAGGGGACACGTCCGCTCGGGTGCGCCTCGGTGCGGCGCGCGCCTCGCGTCCCAAGCGCGGCGCATAATTTCGCTCTGCGATGACCAAGGCGATCGTTCATGTCGACGGCGGCGCGCGCGGCAACCCCGGCCCGGCGGCCGCCGCGTGCGTCATCTCAACGCCCGAGGGCGAGATTCTGGGCGAGCACGCCGAGCTGCTCGGCGATGCCACGAACAACGTCGCCGAGTACCGCGCGCTACTGCTCGGCCTGCGGTGGGCACGCGAGCTGGGAGTGACGGACGTCGAGGTGGTGGGCGACTCGGAGTTGATCGTCAAGCAGGTGAGAGGTCTCTACAAGGTCAAGCACGAAGCGATGAAGCCTTTGCACCGCGAGGCGACGGCGGCCCTGGGAGAATTCGAGCGCTGGTCGATCCGGACTGTGCCGCGCGCGCAGAACGCGCACGCCGACGCGCTCGTCAACGCCGCGCTCGACCAAGCGCGCGCGACTACCTCGGGCTGAGAATGGGTCAGTGCAGCGGTTGGGCGGATTTGGCCAGCGCGATCATCTGCGCGTTGGAGAGTTCCTCCAGGAGCGTGTTCGTCAGCCAGTACAGCACCCTGCCCGAGCGCCAGCCGATCACATGGATGTGTGCGCCATCGTCGACGAGCCGGTAGGAGCGCCCGTCGATGCTCTGGACGCGGGCGTGCGCGAACAGGGGTGGGTTGAGCCAGTCCGACCCCTCGAAGTCGTAGTAGCCGCCCTCGATGTTCTGCTGCCACACGACGACGTAGGCGTGGTGGGTATTGCCCTGCTGGTCCTTCAGCGTGTAGGCGCGCACCTGCTGCTGTTCAGCCGGACCGGTCTGCAGGACCGGGTAGAGGACGGGGAAGGGGACTTCGATGGCGGCCTTCACCGCTTCGCTGTTGCCAGCCGCGCTGCTCGGGAACAGGTCGAGTGTGCGCGGGGAGACGCCTGCGCCGCTGGAGTGGTGGTGGCTGTGGCGTGATCTGCGCGTGCGGGGCTTGGGCGCCGGCAGGCTCAGCTGTTCGTCGCCGTGCAGAAAGTCAGCGAGCGTCGCCTGCTCGAGCGCGGGGGTTGTGGTCACGTAGGAGCCGCCGTTCGGTCCCTGGAAGTCGACGTTCGACGTCTGGAACTTGACCTGGCGCAGTGGCTTGCCCTGCGAGAAGGCGATCAGCTTCGCCAGTTCGATCAGCTCGCTCGCGGATGCGTGGAAGGTGGTGCTGATGGCGCGCCCGACCGCCTTGGCGACCGTGTCGATCTGGCCGAGCTCGTTCGTCGCCGAGATCTGCTCGCGCAGGTCGCGCAGGAAGTCCTGCTGGCGGGCGACGCGCACGAAGTCCGAGTCGGTGTGCCTGTAGCGCACGTAGTCGAGTGCGTTTTCGTAGCAGAGCTTCTGGTAGCCGGGCTGCAGGTTGATGCTCGTGTAGTCGGTTTCGGTGGACCCGACGTTCTCGTTGTAGTAGCGGTGGTCGACGTTGACGTAGGCGCAGCCGAGCGTGTCGACGACTTTGATGAAGCCGGAGAAGCTGACGTCCATGATGCCGTTCAGCTGCAGGCCGGGGAACACTTCGTGCTCGATCGTTTCGGCGGCGAGCACCATCCCGCCTTTCGTGCCGTCGAGCCTGTTGCCGATCGTGTACGCCGCGTTGATCTTTTCCCCGGGATAGCTCGCTCCGTTCTTGGTCGTGATGTTGACCATCAGGTCGCGGGGGATCGACAGCACCGAGGTCTGTTCCTGTGCGGGGTCGAAGCGCACGAGCAGGATCGTGTCGCTGTGCGGCGGGTCTTCGCGGTCGTAGGCGTCCTTTGAGCCCACGCGCCGGTCCGAGCCGAGGATCAGGAAGGTCTGCGGACCGCCGCTGTACTCGGGCGTAACGACCCCCTTGGGCGCGGTGATCTCGTTCAGCTTCGGAAAGACCTCTTCGGCGATGCTCGTGATCCTGTTCAACGCCACGGTCGCCGTCGCTCCGCCGCTGAGCAGCACGATCAGCACGCCGGCGATCAGGAAGCGCTTCCACATGCCCAGGCCCAGCGCGGGCGGGCGCTCGTCGTCCTGAGATGTCACCGGATAGCCGCTCATATATTGCTGGGCAAAGCGGGCGCTGCTCTCCTCGGACGGCGCGCTCGTAGAGCAAGGCTAGCGAGCGGGGCGGCGTGCACGCGCCAGAATGCCAGGCCAGCGTCCCCATCGGGGCACCCGCGCCGCGCCGACGGCTACCCTCGATCGATGCTGAGCCCGAGAAACCGCGAGCTGCTGGGTCTCGTGCCCGCCGCGTTGCTCGTGACGGCGGGCTTCACCGCGATCTTCATCCAGGCCGAGAACAACTCGCCGAAGGCCCCGACGAACCTCACGCTGAACCACGCCTCGAGCGTATCGCTCACGTATGGGGCCCTGTTCCTGGGGCTGTGCTTGGCGGCGCATCTGGTGATCCGCTTCGCGCTGCCGCACGCCGACCCTTACCTGTTTCCGCTCGGGGCGGTGCTCGCGAGCGTGGGGATCGTGATGGTGTATCGCATCAACCCCACGCTGGCGCGCCAGCAGGCGCAGTGGATGGTGATCGGGCTGGTGCTGTTCGCGGCGAGCATCCTGGCGCTGCGCCGCCGCGGGGTGGGCGTGCTCGAGCGCTACCGCTACACGATCGCGGTCCTCGGCATCGGCATGACCGTGCTGCCGCGCGTGCCGGTGATCGGCGAGCAGGTCAACGGCGCCTATCTCGACATCCATGTCGGCGGCGTCTCCTTCCAGCCCGCGGAGCTCGGGAAGATCGCGATCGTGATCTTCCTCGCGAGCTACCTGCACGACAACCGCCAGATCCTCGTCACCGCCGGGCGGCGAGTCCTCGGCCTGACGATCCCGCCGATGAAGCAGTTCGGCCCGATGCTGCTCGTGTGGGGCGCGGCGATGGGCACGCTGCTGCTGACGGGCGAGCTGGGCACCTCGCTGATGTTCTACGGCGCGTTTCTCGCGCTGCTGTATGTCGCCACCGGGCGGTTCTCGTTCCCGCTGATCGGCCTGGTCCTGTTCGCCCTCGGCGCGTGGTTCGTCGCCGGGCACGTCGGGCATGTGCACGCGCGCGTGCTCGCCTGGGAACACCCACTCGACCCGGTCCGCTGTTCAAGAGCGGGACCAGCTACCAGCTCGCCCAGTCGCTGTTCGCCCAGGCCGACGGCGGCCTGCTGGGCACCGGCTTCGACCAGTCGCTGCTGCTGTACCCGGTCCAACTGGCCAACCACCAGGTCGTGCGTCGCTCGATCCTGCCGGTGCCCGAAAGCGACATGATCTACGCGGTCATCACCGACGAGCTCGGCCTCGTCGGCGCCACCGGCCTGCTGCTCGTGTATCTGCTGTTCGTCGCGCGCGGCCTGAAGACGGCGATGCTCGCGAAGGACTCCTTCTCCAAGCTGCTGGCGACGGGGCTGTCGTTCGTCGTGGCGATGCAGGTGTTCGTGATCGTCGGCGGCGTCACGCGCGTGATCCCGCTGACGGGGGTGACGCTGCCGTTCGTCGCCTACGGCGGCTCCTCGGTGGTGATGAACTTCGTGCTGCTCGCGCTGTTGCTGGTGATCTCCGACCGGGCGCGACGGCCATATGGGGGCCGGGGGTGAGATTCGCTCCGGATGCCCGGCGGCGGACATAAACAGATTTTGGTCTGCGTATAACTATGGATATACGCAGACGTGAGAGAACAGCAGCTCCTCCAGCGGCTGCGCACTTTCATCCCTTGCGCGAACGCGTTTGTGCAGGTTTGTTGATGTTTCCGGGCTAGAACCTCCATAAACCCGCGTCCGCGCAGGTGAGCTCCGGATGTCGTCGAAAATCTGGGCCGTGTTGACTTCGACGATCGCCGCGACGCCGCGCCTGTTCCTGCGGACACCGCCGCAACCGGCGCACAACCGCTACGCCGGCCTGGCCGAGCCCCGCTCGCCGGGCGGTGGCCTGTCCTCTCCCGCGGGGCTGCACAGGCGGCCATGGCTGGCGCGTCTGCGCCGCGCTTTGGAGGAGCAGCTGTTCGTGCTGCACTACCAGCCGATCGTGTCGCTGAACGACGGAAGCGTGTCGCATTACGAGGCGCTCGTGCGACTCGCCGACGAGCCGGGCGGAGGACTGGTGGCGCCCGGCAGGTTCCTGCCCGCGGCCGAGCGCTACGGGCTGATCCGCGACATCGACCGGATGGTGCTGGGCCAGGTGGCCGCGCTGCTGCCGATCGCAGATCGGCGGTCCAGCACGGCGAGCAGGACGTGCGCATCGCGATCAACTGCTCGTCGCTGTCGATCACCGATGGGGGGATGCTGGCTGAGATCGAACGAGCGCTCGCGCGTGCGCGGGTCGATCCCGCGCAGCTGGTGATCGAGGTCACCGAGACCGCCGCGATCTCCGACATGGCGCGCGCGCGCGCCTTCTGCGCGGGCGTGCAGGCGCTCGGCTGCGCGGTCGCGCTCGATGACTTCGGCGCCGGTTTCGGCTCCTTCCAATATCTCAAGCACCTGCCGTTTCAGTACCTGAAGATCGACGGCGACTTCATCCGCGGCCTGCCGGCTCGCCGCAGGATCAGCTTGTGGTCAAGGCGCTCGTGGAGCTCGCCCGTGGCATGGGCAAGCAGACGATCGCCGAGTATGTCGAGGACGCCGCCACGGTGGAGTTGCTGCACGACTACGGCGTCGACTATGCCCAGGGGTTCGAGGTGGGCCGCCCGCACCCGGTTGTCCCGCTCGCGTCATAGCTTGGCCATACCCCGCCGAAATCAGGCCAATTTGTGCCCGAACTTTGACGCGGCTCGAGGATGAACAAACAAGTTTTGGAGTGCGTATAACCATCGTTAGACGCACTTCAAATTCCTTGTTACAGCATCCGACAGCATCCGCTCTCTTTATCGTCTACTTCGGCTGCGGAAACTGGGATCGCATCGCCGCGTCCCAGGCGCGATCCGGGAGCAGTTTGCGCTGTAGGATCGAGAGGCGCGCCGATGCCGTTACCGGCACTCGTGAGGGCGCGCGGCGGCGCGAGATCGCCTTGTCGATCGCCTTGGCCACGACCTCCGGGCCGCCACCGAAGTGGCGCATCGGGCCTTCGTAGACGCCCGTGGTGAGCGCCACCACCTTCGCGTCGAACGCCGCGTAGGGGCCATCCGCGGTGCTCTCGCCGGCCTTGGCGACGGCGTTGGCCGCGAACTCGGTCACGATCAACCCCGGCTCGAGCAGCACGACGTCGATCCCAAAGCCCTTGACCTCGAAGCGCAGCGCGTCGCGATCGCCTCGATCGCGTACTTGGTGGCGTGGTAGAGACCGCCACCGGGGAACGTCAGCCTGCCGCCCATCGAGCCGATGTTGACGACCTTGCCCCAGCGCTGGGCGCGCATCGCCGCCCAGCACCATCTGGGTCATCGCGTATCAACCCGAACACGTTCGTCTCGAACTGTGCTCGCACGGCCTCCAGTGGAACCTGCTCGATCGCGCCGCCCTGGCTGTAGCCGGCGTTGTTGACGAGCACGCCGACGGCGCCCTCGGCCCGCTTGACCTCGTCCACCGCGGCGCGCATCGAGGCATCGTCGGTCACGTCGAGCGCCAGCGTGCGACAACCGGCGTCCTTCAGGTGCTCGATCGTCTCGAGCCGGCGAGCGGTGGCATATACGGTCCAGCCGCGGGCGGCCAGGCGCCGGGCCGTGGCCTCGCCGATGCCGGAGGAGCAGCCGGTGATCAGCACCGCCTTTGAGATCTCGGACATCGGCGTAGCAGCATAAGGGTTCTGCGTGGCGCCAAAAGGCGCCGCCGTTCTCTAGGCTGGAGCGTCGATGCGTGCGGTCACGTTCCAGGCTCCCGGCGAGGTGCTCGTCGAGGAGGTCCCCGAGCCGGAGTGCTCAGACGCCGGGGACGCGATCGTGCGGATCGAGGCGACCGGGCGTATGCGGGTCGGACCTGCACATCTACCACGGCCGCGTGCAGATCGAGCCGGGCTTCACGATCGGGCACGAGTATGTCGGTACGGTGATCGCCGCCGGCGAGGACGTCCGCGAGCGTGTGGCGTCGGCGACCGCGTGCTCGGCTGCTTTCAGACCGCGTGCGGACGTTGCTGGTTCTGCCGCCGCGGGTGGTTTCACAAGTGCGATCACTCACGCACGTTCGGTCACGGCGCGGCGCTCGGCTCGCTCCAGGGCACGCAGGCCGAGCGGGCGCTCGTGCCGAACGCCGATCTCGTGCTGCGCAAGGTGCCCGCCGGCATGAGCGACGAGACGGCGCTGTTCGCGGGCGATGTGATGGGCACGGGCTACCACGCCGTCGCCGAGAGCGGCCTGCGCGCGGGCGATGTCGCGGCGGTGCTCGGACTCGGGCCGGTGGGGCTGTGCGCGGTGCAGGCGGCGAAGGCGGCCGGCGCGACGCACGTGATCGCCGTCGACTCGGTGCCAGAGCGGCTGGCGATGGCGGAGTCCTTCGGCGCGCAGCCGGTGCACCTGAGCGAGGGAGACCCGCGCGCCGCCGCCCGCGAGGCGACCGAGGGACGTGGCGTGGACGTGTGCATCGACGCCGTCGGCCATCCGCAGGCACTGGACCTCGCGCTGCGCCTGACGCGCAAGTGCGGCACCGTGCAGGCGATCGGGGTCTACGCCGAGCGCTGCGAGCTGCACATGGGCCTCTTGTGGATCAAGTCGCTGCAGCTGTGCGCCGGCCACGCCAACGTGATCGGCCACGTTGACCGCGTGCTCGCGATGATGTCCGCCGGTCTGCTCGACCCGAGCCCGCTCGTCACCCACCACATGCCGCTCGACGATGCCCCCGAGGCCTACGCGCTGTATGACCGGCGTGAGGCGCTTAAGATCGTGCTGAAGCCGTGAACCCGCTCGAGCCATTGACCACGTGCAAGGAGCCGCTATGACCGCCGCTGCCGACACCGCCATCCCTCAGATCCTCCCCGACGCGCTGGGATCCGCCGCGCGCGCGTTCATCGCTGGGCCCCATCGTCTGCTGATCGGCGCAGAGCGCCCGCAGGCCGCCGATGGGCGTACGTTCGCCACGCTCGACCCCGCCACGGGCCGCGAGATCGCCCAGGTGTCCCACGCGGGCGCCGCAGGATGTGGAGCGCGCGGTGGAGGCGGCGCGCGCGGCGTTCGACGACGGCCCGTGGGCCTCGATGCCGGCGGCCGGGCGCGAGGGTTTGATGCGCGCGCTGGCCGACGCGATGGAAGCGCGCGCCGAGGAGCTCGCGCAGATCGAGTCGCTCGACAACGGCAAGCCGGTCGGGCTCGCCCAGTACGTCGACGTGAATGGGGCCGTCGGGCACCTGCGCTACTTCGCGGGCTGGCCGACGAAGATCGAGGGCGAGCGTGCTGCCGGTCACGGCGCCCAACATGCACTGCTACACACGCCGCGAACCGGTCGGGGTGTGCGGGCAGATCATCCCGTGGAACTTCCCCCTGCTGATGGCCGCGTGGAAGCTCGGGCCGGCGCTGGCGGCCGGGTGCACGATCGTGCTCAAGCCGGCCGAGCAGACGCCGCTGAGCGCGCTGCGTATCGGCGAGCTGGCGCTGGAGGTGGGCTTCCCGCCGGGCGTCCTGAACGTGCTCACCGGCGACGGCGAGACCGGCGCCGCGCTGGTCGATCACCCGGGCGTCAACAAGATCGCCTTCACCGGCTCGACCGCGGTCGGGCGCGAGATCGGCGCGAAGGCCGGCAGAGCGCTCAAGCGCGTGACGCTCGAGCTCGGGGGCAAGTCGCCGAACATCATTCTCCCGGACGCCGACATCGACGCGGCCGTGAAGGGCTCCTACCAGGCGATCTACTTCAACTCCGGCCAGGCCTGCAACGCCGGCTCGCGCCTGTTCGTGCCGGCCGAGCGCTTCGACGAGGTCATGAGCGGCCTGGCCGCGCAGGCCGAGACGGCGCGGCTCGGGCCCGGGCCTGGATCCCGGCACCCAGCTCGGGCCGCTCGTCTCGGCCGAGCAGCACGAGCGCGTGCTCGGCTACATCGAGGCCGGCCGCGACGAAGGCGCCGAGGTGCTGGCGGGCGGCGAGGCGGCGCTCACCGACAGCGGCGGCTACTTCGTCGCTCCCACGCTGTTCAGCACCACCTACGACGAGCTGCGGATCTCCCGCGAGGAGATCTTCGGCCCGGTGCTGGTCGCCTCGCCGTATGACTCGCTCGAGGAGGTCGCCGCGCGGGCGAACGCGAGCGAGTACGGGCTCGCGGCGGGCGTGTGGACGCGCGATGTCTCGAGCGCCCATCGCCTGGCCGCGATGCTGCGGGCGGGCATGGTCTACATCAACACCTGGGGGGTGGTCGATCCGTCGGCGCCGTTCGGCGGCTTCAAGGCCTCCGGCATCGGTCGCGAGCACGGCCACGACGGTCTCGACGCCTACCTGGAGACAAAGACGGTTTGGACGGCGTTGTAGGGAGCGGCGGCGGCGTTGTAGGTCCTCGCGTCGTAGATCGTCCGGCGGAAGCGCCCTCAGGTGACGCGCGCGGCAGTCGCTGAGCGTCGCCTGCAGGCGCCTTGCGCGGCTGCGCGAGCACCCGCAGGCCGAGCGCTGGGCGCGGGCGCTGCTCGTCCTGTGCGCGCTCGTGCTGCTCGCCGCGACCGCCGAGATCGTGCTCGACGCGGCGGTCGGGCACTCGGCGCTGATCCCCAAACAGCCCGACATCGCCGGCTGGCTGAGCGGGATCGGGAGCGCCTCGGCTACCGCACCTTCCTGATCGCGCTGCTCGCCTTCACCGGCGCCTACGCGGTGCTGCTGGGGCTCGCGGGGCGGATCTCAAAGCGCTGGGCGATCGTGCTCGTGGCGGCGCTGCAGCTGATCGTGTTCGCCGGGCCGATCCTGATCTCGACCGACGTGTTCAGCTACATCGCCTACGCGCGCATGGGCGTCGAGCACGCGATCAACCCCTACACGCACGGCCCGATCGCGATCGTCGCACGACCCGGTCTATCAGTACGTCGGCCAAGACTGGCTGCACGTCGCCACCGCCTACGGTCCGCTGTACACGCTGCTCTCCTACCCGCTCGCGCCGCTCGGGTTGAAGGGCGCGCTGTGGGGGATGAAGCTCGAGGCGCTGCTCGCGAGCGCCGGCACGCTCGCGCTCACCTGGCGCTGCGCGCGCGTGCGCGGCCTCGACCCGGTGCTCGCGCTGCTGGTCGTCGGCGCGAACCCGCTGTGGGTGATCTACGGCCTCGGCGGCGCGCACAACGACCTGATCATGACCCTGTTCATGATGGCCGCGGTACGCTCTGACGCTCGCCGGACGCGACGCCTCGGCGGCCGCCTCGGTGGTCGCGGGCGCGCTCGTGAAGGCGACCGTCGCGGTGCTGCTGCCGTTCATGATCCTCGTCGCGCCGCAAGCTCGGCGCCGATCCTCGGCGCGCTCGGCGCGCTGGCGCTCGCGGCGCGCTGGTCGGCTACGCCGTGTTCGGCATCCACGGGATCGACGTCGTCGCCGCGCTGAACCGCGACGCGGCGTTCGTCTCGACCGACAGCTTCCCGAACGAGCTCGCCCACCTGGTCGGCAAGCCGGGGGTGTTCCCGATCGACCACGACCTGCTCAAGGCGGGCGCTCGTGCTGATCGTCGTGCTACCTGCTGTGGCGCACCTGGCGCGGCTATGACTGGGTCGCCGCCGTCCGGCTGGACGCTGCTGGCGATCTCGGTCACGAGCACCTGGCTGCTTGCCTGGTACACGCTGTGGTCGCTGCCGCTGGCGGTGGTCGTGCGCGACCGCCGCCTGCTCGCCGCGACGCTGGCGGTGCAGGCGCTGTTCATCATCCACCAGATGGCGCCGCTGCTGGCGCCTGTCTACATGAGCGACGCCGCCACTACCAGCGAGTCGAGCGGCTCTCGCTGCGATCGCCTGCCCGCGTGGCTGCGCCGCGCGATGTCGAGCCGCGGGGCACCGGTCGCCGGCGGCTGGTCGAGGTGACGCTGCTGATCCTCGCGGGCCTGCTGCTGGCGGTCGCGACGGTCAACGACGTGGTGCGAGCAGACCCACGTCAACCATCGCCTGAACGCGGACCTGCGCACGTGGCGGGAGTACACCGGCCACGACTACAACAACGTCTCGACCGAACAGGACCTGTACGGCCACACGACGCGAGACGTGGTCTGCGGCAACACCACGCCCGGGCCCCCGAAAGAACGGGTCCAGCTGTGCCTGCAGATGACCGGGCCGGTCGTCCACGGACGGCGCGCCGCGCGCGGCGGCTGGTACCTGCCGCCGAGGGTCGAAGACGTGCCCGCCTTCCGCTACGGCTGCTTCGGCTCGGCGACGCCGGCGCAGTTCTGCGGTCGCGGCTGCGCGCGGCTCTGCGGAAAGCGCCGAAGGGGCCTCGCCGGAAGCCGGCCAGTGAGCGCGACGGTCGCATTCGCCGGCCGATGCATGGGCAGCGCCGCCGTCATCCGCGGGCGCACGCTTGGCAGCGTGGTGGCCGCTCGCGGCGCTGACGATCCTCGCGGCGGCGCTGCGCCTCTCGACGCTCGACCTGCAGAGCTTCTGGTACGACGAGGCGTTCACGCCCGTGCACGTGCTGCACCCGAGCCTGTGGGCGACGCTGCGCTCGGTCGTTCACACCGAGAACACGCCGCCGCTCTGGTACGTGATCGCCTGGGCCGACTCGCGCGTGTTCGGCACCGGCGAGATCGCGCTGCGCTGGCCCTCCGCGCTCGCGGGCATCGCGACCGTGCCCGTCGCGTGGGCGATCGGACGCGAGCTGACCGGGCGCCGTGCCACGGCGATCGCGGCCGCCGCGTTCGTCGCGGTGAACCCGCTGTTCGTGTGGTACTCCCAGGAGGCGCGCGCCTACGGGCTGTTCGTGCTGACGAGCGCGCTGGCGATGCTCTGCTTCCTGCGCGCGCTGCAGCGAGCCGACGCCGACGGCGGCTGGCGGCTTTCGCGCGTCACGGCCTCGCTGGCGCTGCTGAGCCACTACTTCGCGGTGTTCCTCGCTGGCCCCGATGGTCGTGATGCTGCTTGATGCGACTGCCGTGGCTCGGACGCGACCGAGCGGCGGGGGCGAGCGCTGCGCCGCGTGCTGGCGTGCGCGGTCGCTCGTCGGCCTCGCGCTGCTGCCGCTGGTCTCCGCGCAGGGCGGCCACGGCGCGCAGTGGATCGGCGAATGGGCGCTCGCCAGCCGCCTCGAGGCGATCCCGCAGTACTACCTGACGGGCTACATGGGCTCGCCGCTCGGGCACGGGATCGAGCTGCTCGTGGCGCTGCCGATCCTCGCCGGTCTCGGCTACGGCCTGTGGAGCGTGCTCGAGCCAGCGCGAGGAGCGCGGCGCGCTGATCGCGCTGGCGATCGCCGCCTGCGGGGTGCTGCTCCCGATCGTGCTCGTCGCCTTCGGCGCCGACTACCTGGCGCCGCGCAACCTCGTCGCGGCGATGATCCCCGTGACCGCGCTGATCGCGGTGCGTCGTCACGGCACGGCGCGCCGGGCGCGCCGGGGCGGTGCTCGCGGCGACGATCGCGGTGGCGTTCGGAGCGATCTCGATCGACGTCGATCTCAGCCCGCGTCTGCAGCGCGGCGACTGGCGCGGTGTCGCCAAGGTACTTGCGTGGCACCGCCGGCAACGACCGCGTGATCACGACGGTCGAGCTCGGCGCCGCGCCGCTGGAGTACTACCTGCCACCGCTGCACAACCTCGCCGAGGGCACGGCGGTGACGGTGAGCGAAATCGACGAGACCGGCTACTCCCCCTTGACGGCCTCGGCGGGCAGCCCGCCGGCGCCCGGCTTTCGCCTCGAGAGCCGCGACGACGTCAACGGCCTGATCGTCTATCGCTTCGTCTCGCCGACGCCGCGTGCGGTCTCCGAGGCGACGCTGCGCCGGCACGTGATCACCGAAGCGCACCCCGAGGTGCTGGTCTCGGGCGTTCAGGTGCCGTTGTAGGAGGCAGGCGCCGGCGGGTCTTCGCGGATGCCCGCGATCTGCGCGAGCAGCGCTTCTGCGGCGTGGTCCCGCCGAGCACGCGCAGCCGGTGCAGGCGGTAGCGGTCTTCGCTGGGGCTGCGCCCAGCCGGGGACGACGGTCGTCGACCCGGTGTAGCCGGCCCCCTTCACGGCGGCGATCACGGTCGCGTTGTAGTGCCCGGAGGGGTAGCAGAACCAGTTCACCGGCACGTGGTAGCGCTGCTGAACGGTGCTCCGCGCGACCGGCCACCTGGTAGTGCAGCTGCTTCGGCGTCGAGCGTGATCAGGTCGGCGTGGCTGAAGCCCTGGGTGTCGAGCTCCCAGCCCGCCGCGAGGAGGCCTTTGACCTGTTTCCGGCTGAGCCCGCCCTGGGAGGGCGGCAGCCCGGTCAGCTGGATGTTCTCATCGCCGACCCACCCGAGCCGACGAAGGACGGGCAGCGCCTGGGTGTATTGCGACTGGTAGCCGTTGTCGAAGCTGAGGACGATCGGTTTGCCCGGCCCCAGCGGCACGCCCCGCTGCCAGTACGCCTGCACCTGATCGAGCGTCACGGCGTGCCAGCCGGCGCGCTCCAGCGCCTGCATCTGAGCGGCGAACTCTTCTGGCACGACGTACAGCCCGGGGAACGGGGCGCCCGGCGGTGGCGCGGCGATCACGTGGTACATCAGGATCGGCACCGCCTCTTTACCGGGTGGCCCACCCCCCGGCCGGTCCCCGTGGCCGCGCTCCCCGTAGCCCGTGCCTGTCCCTGGTTCTGTCGGGGAGAGACCGCGCGCGCCGTCGGTGGAGGGCGTGTGGCTCGCGACGGCCGGGGATTGGACACCGGTGTTCCCCGCTTGGATACCGCAGATATCGCCCAGCAGCACGGCGCCCACCACCACGACCACCAGGGCGATCAAGCCCCCGGTCTGGCGACGGTGGCGAAGTTCCTGTCGGCGCGCCTCGCGACGGCTGCGCAGCGACTCGGGGGGCTCTATCTCGTGGCGCCGGCACCGGCGAAGCATGGCACGGTGATCTTCGCGGGGCTATCTTGTTCAGGCTCTTCTCATGTTCGTGAGTGAGGCTCTGGCTATGCGTGTGCTGGTGGTCGAGGACGACATCAAGCTGGGTTCGGTCTTGCTGCGGGGTCTGGCGACTGACGGGATCGCCGCCGACACCGTCGGTGACGGCCGCAGCGCTCTGATTCGGGCCGGCGCGACGGCCTACGACGTGATCGTGCTCGACGTGATGCTGCCGGACGTCGACGGCTTCGAGGTGTGCCGCGGGCTGCGCGCGGGTGAGATCCAGGCGCCGGTGCTGATGCTGACCGCGCGCGACTCCATCGAGGATCGCGTCCACGGCTTGGACAGTGGCGCCGATGACTACCTCGTCAAGCCGTTTTCGTTCGCGGAGCTCCTCGCGCGTGTCCGTGCGCTGAGCCGCCGTGGCCCGATCGAGCGTCCCGTCGTCCTCGAGGTCGGCGATCTACGGCTGGATTCCGCCAAGCATCAGGTGTGGCGAGGGCAGCATCCGATCGATCTCTCGCGCAGGGAGTACGCGCTGCTGGAGGCGCTCATGCGCCGGCCGGGTGATGTGCTCTCGCGGTTTGAGCTGCTCGAGCAGGTGTGGAGCTGTGAATACGAGAACCGCTCGAACGTCGTGGAGGTGTACGTGCGCTACCTGCGCGAGAAGATCGACCGGCCCTTCCAGCGCAACACTCTGCAGACCGTACGTGGAGTTGGATACAGGGTGTGCCCGGACTGAGCCTCACGCGACGCCTGCCAATCCGTCTCAAGCTCACACTGCTGTTCTCGGGCGTGATGGCGGTCCTGCTGGCGGCGCTCAGCGCCTTCCTGTATCTGCACTTTCGCTCGGATCTGGACTACAACATCGATCAGTCACTCAGGGCCCGCGCACAGGAGATCGCGAGCCTCGTGCGCGGAGTCGATATCGAGCGAGACCACAGCGCCTATGACCCACTGCCCGGGCGCGGTGAGAACTTCGTACAGATCCTCGACCGCCACGGCCGCGTGCTCGCGGCCAGTCCCGGGTTTGACCGGCCCGCGCTGTTGGCGGGCAGCGAGATAGCTGTGGCGGCCGAGCATTCTCTGCTCGTTCAGCGCCATCAGCAGTCGCGGCTGTTCTCGATGCCGATCAATCGCGGGAGCGCGATCATCGTCGCCGGGGTTTCCCTCGCCGAGCGTGACGCCGCGCTGGACAAGCTCGATGACGCACTGATCACCGGTGGGCCACTGGCTCTGTTGCTGGCCTCGATCGCGGCCTACGGCTTGGCGGCCGCGGCGCTCCGACCGGTCGAGTCGATGCGCCGGCGGGCGGCCACGATCTCCTCCAGCGAGGCTGGGGCTCGTCTCCCGCTCCCGCAGAGCATCGATGAGATCCATCGGCTGGGCAGCACCCTGAACGAGATGCTCGATCGTTTGGAGGACGGCTTGGTGCGCGAGCGGGCGTTCGTCGCCAACGCCAGCCACGAGCTGCGGATGCCGCTCACCGTGCTGAAGGCCGAGCTCGAGGTCACGTTGCGAGAAAACGGCGACGCCAGCCAGCTGCGGCGAGCGCTCGCGTCAGCCGCTGAGGAGACGGATCGCATCATCCGCCTCGCCGAGGATCTGCTCCTCATGGCACGTGCCGAACGGGGCCAGCTGCCGATTCAGCGACGTGAGCTCTCAGCCCCTGAGCTACTGGGCGCCCTGGCCGCCCGATCCACGGCGACCGTTGAGCGCGCTGGGCGAATGCTGGTGGTGGGCGCTGAGTCCGACGGCGTGACCGTCTGCGCCGATCTCGACCGTCTGCAGCAAGCGGCGGGGAATCTGATCGACAACGCGCTGCGTTACGGCCGAGGGACGATTACGCTCAGCGTGCGGTCCGCTGGATCGGGCGTGGAGCTGCACGTAACCGATCAAGGTTCAGGGTTCGCAGCTGAGTTCCTGCCCAGTGCGTTCGAGCGATTCAGCCGCGCAGACCCCGCCCGCTCGCGCGGTGGCGCCGGCCTCGGTCTCGCGATCGTCAAGACGATCGCCCAAGCCCACCAGGGAGATGCCTGCGCCAGTAATCTGCCGCAGGGAGGCGCGGACGTCTGGCTCATCCTGCCCCGCGCACCAATCGTCGACTGATATGGCCTCTCAGGTCCATCTCATCTCCGTGGGTCATCCTGACCCACGTGCCGCTCGCTGCCTGTGGACGACGATCAGTGCTCCCATAGCCATCCAAGCTCCGATCTCGCCTCGCGTAAGCCGCTCCGGCTCAGGCCGGAGCGTGCTGATCCTTGCGGCTGGCGTTGGTCGTGGTCACCAAAGCGCCGCGGAGGGTCTGCGCGACGAGTTGCTTCGCATGGCACCCGATGTGCGGGTGACCGTGCACAATGGTCTCGGGGCATCAAGGGGTCCACTGCGGGTCTTCCTCGAGCGCTTCACACGCTGGCAGCTCACGCATTGGCCTTCTGCATATTCGTTCTCGTACGCGGTCGGCGTGCGCTGGAAGCTGGGGCGTCAGGTCGCGCTGCGAGTGCTCTACGGCGCCAGCCGCTCCCGTCTGGGCTCGCTGATCGATGCCGAGAAGCCCGATGTGGTGGTTTCCACGTATCCCGGGATCACCGCGCCATTGGGTGTCATGCGCCAACGTGGCCAGCTGCATGTTCCCGTGTGTGCGCTCGTCACCGATCTCGCCAGCCTGCATTTCTGGGCGCACCCCGGTGCTGATCTCCACTTGGCGAGCTATCCCGAGTCCCTCCGAGAGATTGCCGCGATCACCGGTGGAGCTCCCGCCAGGGCGGCCAGGCCTCCACTGAGCCTTGCCCACTGGAACGGCCCGGGACGCTGCTCTGCCCGCCGTGCGCTGGGACTGGATCCCGAGCCGCCACTGATCGTCGTCTCGGGTGGCGGCTGGGGCGTAGGCGACCTGCGCGGAGCGATCTCGGCCGCACTCGCGGTCGAGCATGTGCAGGTGATCGTGGTTTGTGGAGAGAACGAGCCTGCGACCCGCCGGCTGAGCAGCCACTACTCCTCGCACTCCCAGGTTCGCGTGCTGGGTTACACGCACGCAATGGCCGACCTGCTTGGCGCGGCCAATGTGCTCGTGCACTCAACCGGCGGAATGACCTGCCTGGAGGCCGCCGCTCAAGGTTGTCCCGTGATCGCGTATGGGTTCGCGCGCGGCCATGTACGCCACAACACGCAGGCGATGGTGCGCCACGGGCTGATCAGACACGCCAAGGACTCCCATGAGCTCACACGGGAGCTGCGTCAAGCGCTCGGCTGCACCCAGGCGCTCGCTCCATATACCCACGACCGGGCGTGCGCGAGCACCGCGATCCTCGATCTGATCGGCTACACCCCCTCGCGTACGATGACTCCTGCTCGAATCGGCGCAAACGCGTGAGACCATCACGGTTCGGTGCACGATTGCAAACAGCTCTCCAGCTTGAGCGGACCTGAACACGCTGGCGCCCTTCGATCGATCCCCAGATGAGCATCTTGGAGAACCGGCCGGTCCGGCGCCGGCCGCGCATTGACAGGCGCGCGGGTATCGCCATCGCCGCGATTCTGCTCGTGGGGCTGGTCGTGTTCGGTCTCTCGCGCCTGGAACTGCACCGCATCGGCCACGCCCTGATCACCGCGACGCCGGGCTGGGTGGCGCTCGCGCTCGTGCTGATGGCCTGTTCGCTGCTGTTGCGCTCGGCCTCCTGGCACGAGACGCTGCACGCCGCGCTGGGAGAGAAGCCGATCGGCTGGGCGGCGGTCGCGCGGGCGACGATGATCGGTGTGATGGCCTCGGCACTGTTCCCAGGACGGATCGGCGAGCCCTCGCGCGTGATCGTACTGATACGCAGGCTCGACGGCCCTACCAGCAGGCTGCTGCCGGTTCTCGCCGGTACCGTGTTCTCGCAGACGCTGATCAACCTGTTGGCGCTCGCGATCCTCGCGGGTGTGACGTTCACCGGCGTGCCGCTGCTCCACGGAGACCTGGCGGGTATCACGGCTGTGCTCGCGGTCCCATTGGCGATCTGTGTGCTCGTGCTTGCCGGCCCGCGACTGCTGAGGTTGGGGAGACGCTCGCGCTCAACGCGTGTCGTGCGCAGCGCGAATACGATCGCGCAGCTGCTGGCGCTGGCGCGGCGCGGGCTCGTCGTGTTCGCCCGCCCACGCTACGGGCTCACCGCCGTCACCTGCCAGCTTGGAGCGTGGGCGCTGCAGTGGCTGGCCTGTTACATGGTCGTGCTCGCGTTGGGTCTGCAGTCGCACGCGGGCTTGGTGACCGCCGCAGCGATCCTGCTCGCCGTGAACGTCAGCGCGGTCCTGCCGGCGACGCCGTCCAACGTGGGCGTGTTCCAGGCCGCCTGTCTGGTCGTGCTCGCCGCCTATGGCGTCGGCGCGGGGCCCGGTCTGGCCTACGGCATCATCCTCCAGGCGGTCGAGGTGCTTACCGCCGTCGGCCTCGGCATCCCCGCGCTGCTCGCGGAGGGCCTCAGCTGGCGGGACATTCGTCCCGAGCGCCTAACCCAATAACTTCTCCGCAATGGCTCGCGACCTCCCCCACCGCACCGGTGACCGCGAGCCGCCAGACGCCTCCTCGAGCGGCACTGATTCGGGGGAGGGTGGGGCGGGTGGGCTCGATTCAACCGTCACGGCCGGCGCACAGCTGCCCGAGCTCGACGAGCGCGCGCTTGCCGCGCTGAGCCAGGTGGGCCGGGACTGGGCGGGGTGCATGCCGGCGCGGCAGATCTGGGAGCGTGCGCTGCCCGTCGATCGGCGCCTCGAGTTCGCCGATCTCCAATCCTCCTCTCGCGCCGGGCGCTTTCTGCAGATCCGCAGCGCGCGGCGTGGGGGGGACGATGACGAGCTCGAAGCGACGGTGCAGGCGGGGGAAGGTGACTCGCCCTCGGGCCGCGTGGCCTACACGTTGCGGCGCCTGCTGATCGGCCCGGCGCTGCGCAGTACGGCGATCGCCGAGGAGCAGATGGGGCGTCTGCTCGCCCTCGCCGTGCTCTCGCCCGACGCGCTCTCCTCGGTGGCCTACGGGCCGGAAGCGATGATGGCGATCCTCGTGCTCGCCGGTTCGGGCGAGCTGAAGCTCTCGCTGCCGATCGGAGCGGCCCTCGCGGTGCTGATGCTCTCTGTCGGCCTCGGCTACCGCCAGGTGATCCGGGCCTACCCGCACGGCGGGGGCTCCTACATCGTCGCGAGCGACAGCCTGGGACGGCAGTGGGGTCTGCTCGCGGGGGCGGGGCTGATCGTCGATTACATCCTCACCGTCGCCGTGTCGGTCGCCTCCGGGGTGGAAGCCATCACCTCGGCGCTACCTTCGCTTGACTCGGCGAGGGTGGTGATCGGCCTGGTGGTGATCGTGGCGCTGGTGGCCGGCAACCTGCGCGGCGTGCGCGACGCCGGCGCCGCCTTCGCCGCCCCGACCTACCTGTTCGTGGCCGCGATTGCGCTGGTCGTGATCGCCGGTTTGATCAAGGCGGGGTCCCATGGCTTTCACCCCGCCACCGCAGCGCCCCACCGGGCGATCGAGGCGGTCGGCGTGCTGCTCCTGCTGCGCGCGTTCGCATCTGGCGCGACGGCGATGACCGGAATCGAGGTGATCTCAAACGCCGTCCCGGTGTTTCGCCCGCCGCAGGCCAAGCACGCCCGCCAGACCCTCTCGGTGATGATGGGGCTCTTGATCTCGATGTTCGTCGGCGTCGTGCTCGTCGCTCACCTCGACGGCGCTGCCCCGGGGGGGAGCCAGACGGTGCTCTCCCAGATCGCGCATGACAGCGTCGGTGGCGGCATCCCCTACGGATTCGTGCAGGTGGCTACCACGCTCGTGCTGCTGGTCGCCGCCAACTCCGCGTTCAACGGCTTTCCGCGGCTTTTGTACTTCATGGCCCACGATGGCTACGTCCCGCGGCTGTTCCTGCGCATGGGTGATCGCCTCGCGTTCAGCAACGGCATCCTCGTGCTCGCCGTGCCCGCGGCGGTGATCTACGCGGCCTTCGGCGGTGAGACCGCCCCACTGATCCCGCTGTTTGCGATCGGCGTGTTCCTCGCCTTCACGCTCGCCCAGAGCGGGATGGTCGCGCACTGGTGGCGCCACCGTGAGCGGGGGTGGCGCCCGGCGCTCGCCACCAACCTCCTCGGCGCGATCCTCTCGGGGGCGGTCGTGCTGATCGCCGCGATCACCAAGCTCACCGAGGGCGCCTGGGTCGTGGTGGTGCTGGTCCCGCTGATCGTCCTGGCGTGCGGCCGCGTGCACGCGCACTACGTGAGCGCCCGCGAGGCGCTCACGCCACGACCCGACGCGCCACGACCCGCCGTGGGCGGCAAAAGGCGCAGGGCTCGCGTGACGCCGCCCCGGCTGCGGCCGGAGGCCTCCGCGCGCCTGGCCGAGGCGCAGGATGACCCGTCCGAGGTGCACAGCTTTGCCGTCGTCCCGGTCGCGGTGCTCGACCTCGCCGCCCTGCATGCGCTCGCCTACGCCGTCTCGCTTGCCCAGCCGGTGCTCGCGCTGCACGTGAGCCCCACCAAGGAGGAGGCCGAGCGCTTCCACCGCGCGTGGCAGGCCTGGGGCGACCATTTGCCGCTCGAGGTCGTTGTATCCCCCTACCGTGCGACGGTCGCCCCGCTGGCCAACTACATCGCCGCCCTGCACCGTCAACGACCCGACGTCACGCTCACACTGGTCGTGCCCGAGGTCGTCGTCGCCAAGCGCTGGCAGCGGATCCTGCACAACCGCATCGCCACACGCCTGCGCGCCTCCCTGATCGTCTACGAGGGAATCGTCATCACGACGGTACCATTCCACCTGCCTCGGTGAGCACTGTCGCGACCCAGCCCGCATTGCCCCCGTCCGGCGGGACTCCCCCGGGGTCGATGTTGTCTGAGCCGCCGCGTCGCGCCTGGTGGCTGGCAAAGCGCGTCCTGCTTGCGGCGGTCGGGATCGTGTTGCTCACGGGCGCGGCGACCTACGTACTGGCTCGCAATGAGGTCGGCAAAGTGGTCGAAGCGCTTGGCCAGACCAGGGCGGTCAACCTCGCGCCGAAGGTGCTCGCTCCCACGAGCAAAGGCGCGCCCGAGACGCTGCTCTTGGTCGGCAACGATCAGCGGCCGCCTCCGAAGGACAACCCCTTCGGCAGCGTCCTGCCGCACTCCAACGAGATGCTGCTCGTGCGGATCGACCCCAGCAAGCCGACGATCTCGATGCTCTCGATTCCGCGCGAGCTGCAGGTCACATTCACCGCCCCCAACGGGGAAGTGATTACGAATCGCATCAACTCCGCCTTCACCTATGGCGGGGTCAACCTCATGCTCAAGACGATCAAGAGCCTGTTCGGCATCTCCGTCAACCACGTGTTCGTCGTCACGTTTCCGAAGTTCAGGCGCGCGGTCGACGAAATGGGCTGCGTCTATATGACGGTGGACCGCCGCTACTACCACGTCAACGAACCGGGAGGCGAACAGTATTTTGAAATCAACCTGCAGCCTGGTTACCAGCGGCTGTGTGGCAAGCAGGCGCTCGAATTCGTCGCCAACCGTCACGAAGACACTTCACTTACCCGCGACGCGCGCGACCAGCGGTTCTTGCTCGAAGTCAAGGCACAGTACGGGTCGACGCTCTTTGAAAATCGCGAAAAGTTCGAGCGGATCCTCGGTAGGGCTGTGGAAACCGACCTGCATGGTGAAGAAGGGGTGCTGCAGCTGCTGGAGCTCTTGATCGAATCGGCCGGCAAGCCGGTCCGCCAGGTGCCCTTCCACGTCACCCTGCTGCCCACATTTGATACCGCCACGCCCAAGCAGCTGGGCGAAGCGGCGCAATCGTTTCTGAACGGCACCGCCGCTATCTCCAAGCGCAAGCTGAACGAGGCGGTGCATGCCGCTCGCCCGCGCCCTCACGCTCACAGCAGCGCTCCAGGACTCTCCCTGACGCCAACCTCCAGCGAAGCGCTCGACCGGGCGCGCTCAGCTGCGCCGCAGTTGCCCTTCCCGCTCGAGTATCCCCGGGCGCGCAACGCCTACGCGGGCGCCTCGCCCGACACGCTGCGCCTCTATGACGTCCGCGACGAGCAGGGTCACGTTCACCCGATCTATGTGGTCGTGATCGACCGCGGCGGTCTGGGTGAATTCTATGACGTGCAGGGAAGCACCTGGACCGACCCGCCACTGCTGAACGACCCGAGTCAGACCGTGCAGATCGGCTCGCGTACCTACAGCCTGTTCTACGCGGGAGAAGAGATCAGGACGATCGCATGGCGGGAGCTGGGCGCCGAGTACTGGATCCAGAACACGCTCACCAACAGCATCCAGCCACGCGAGATGCTGGCGATGGCCGAGCAGACTGTGCCCGTCATCGCCCCTGGCGCTGGCGCCCCGGTGACCCCGACCCTGCGCGGCTTCAAACTGCCTCCACGAGCGCTCGCCGCCACAAGCGTGACCTCCAAGCTCGAGGCCGCGCTCGGCATCCTGGGCCTTCTTGCCGTCGCCCTCCTCGCCCCGCTGGTGCTCTCCCGCCGGCGCGAGCTGATCCTCCTGCGCGAGCGAGTGGCACGGGCGCTCCTCCTCGAAGCCCACCAACGCCCGCTGCTTGCCACCAGCGTCGGCCTCCCGCAGCCAGAATCACCAGCACCCACGATCTACCACGCGCCAAAACGTTGGCGAAAGGGCATGCTGGCAATCGCCGGCGTCCCGATCGCGGGAATCCTCGCGATCCTTGCCGTTCACTTTCAGGCTGACGTGTTCCCCCCCTCTAAGCCGAGTGGCTCTTACCTACCCGTGCCAGTGGCCGTCTTCAACGCCACCAGCACTGCGGGCGAGGCCCACCGGATCGCCGGTGAGCTGAAGGCCGATCGGGTCCATCTCGGGCAGATCGGCAACATCAACGCCAACCTGCACACCGGCGTCTACGTGCTCTACCCACCCGGCGGCCAAGCACAGGCGCGAGGCATAGCACGCCTGATCCCCAACCTCTCGCCCAAGATCGAGCCGATCCGGCCCCAGATCCAGAATGCCGTCGGCCAGCACGACGAGATCGTCGTCATCTTCGACTGATGGCCGACCAACGACAGCGCCGCGGCCGACGGGCGAGCTGGCTGTCGGTGACAGTGCGCCTCGCTAGCGTGTGGGCGTGAGCTTCCAGGCTGAGGAGCGCGCCGGGCATTCGCATGGCGTGAGCGCTGATGCCGATGCAGGCAAGCTGGCCGTCGCGCTCGGGCTGATCTTGGGGTTGATGGTCCTCGAGGTCACGGTCGGTGTCATCGCTCACTCCCTCGCGCTGCTCTCCGACGCTGGGCACATGCTCACCGACGCCGCCGCAATCGGTCTCTCGCTGCTTGCCGCCAGGCTGGCGCTCCGCCCGGCGAAAGGCGCGCTGACCTACGGCTTCAAGCGCGTGGAGATCCTTTCCGCGCAGGCCAATGGCGTGACGCTGCTGATCCTCGCCGCCCTCATCACCTACGAGGCGATTCGTCGCCTGTTCGACCCGCCGCACGTACAGGCCGGATTGATCCTCGCCGTCGCGCTGGTGGGTGTCGCCGTGAACCTCGTGGCGACCTGGACGTTGGCGAGGGCCAACCGTCAGAGCATGAACGTCGAGGGGTCCTTCCAGCACATCCTCACCGACCTCTATGCCTTCATCGGGACCGCGATCGCCGCCGGCGTGATCCTGCTCACCGGCTTTCAGCGCGCGGACGCGATCGTCTCGCTGTTCGTGGCCTGGCTCATGGTGCGCTCGGGGTACGGGTTGGTCAAGGCATCCGGGCGAGTCTTCCTGGAGGCCGCCCCAGAGGCGCTCGACCCCGAGCAGATCGGCCGGGCGCTGGTAGGAGAGGCCGGCGTGGTCGAGGTTCACGACCTGCACGTCTGGGAGGTCAGCACCGGTTTCCCGGCGCTCTCGGCGCACGTGCTCGTCGGCCGCGAGAACGACTGCCACGCTGCGCGTCGCGGACTGGAGCGGATGCTGCACGACCAGTTCGACCTGCACCACACGACCCTCCAGGTGGACCACCAACCTCGCGAGCTGCTGAACATCGAGATGCCCGAGTAGCACTGGGCGTCGCTTCCAGCTCTGTGCGGTCTTTACGTCGTCCCCCTGCAGGTCGCCTCATGGACCTCCTCGGTGAGCGTGCTCAGTTTCTGGCTGAGCGTGTGGATCTGCTCCGTCAGGTCGGTGTTGCGTTTGAGCAGGTCGGCTTGCAGCTGAATCAGCTCGTCTCTGCGCCTTGTGGCGGCTTCCTGGTATTCGGCGAGCTCGTCCCTGTGCTTCGCGGCGGCTTCCTCGTTGGCCTTGTCGGTCCGCGTCTGTGCCTTCTGGGCGATGATGACCAGCGCGCCCGTGTAGAACGCCACCGCAGAGAAGACGAGGTTGAGCAGGATGAAGGGAGCGGGATCGAAACCACTTCCGTTGAGCAGCCCAGTCCACGAGTTGCTCAGAAAATGAATCACGTGGTTGGACAGCACCCACGCGACGATGATGCCCGAGCTGATGAGCAGGAACCCGACGGTGCCCATGCCGCTCGCGACGGCCTCTGAGACGCGCTCCATGAAACTGCTGCCCCCGGCGTAGGGGGATTGGCCATCCTTGCCGTCCTGGTAGTGCTCGTAGTGGCGCAGCGGGTCCTTGCTGGCCTGGATCGGTTGTTGGGTGCTCGCCATGGTGACTTCGTCTCCTTTGACTGGAAGAAGAGGGCTCGGCTCCTCGACCTCCGGCCGACTGCGCCACCCTCTCGAGAATCTGACCTATGGGCGAACCATTCTGCCGTCACGGCCGGCGGCGATTGCACCGGCACTCGGAACTTCGTCGCCGAGGACTTTAAGTTCTTAGCTGACTTGACTAATATTTTGGCCTGCCATATTCTTTTACCATGACTACCAAAGAGGTGTTGCGCTCACCGGCGGTCGAGGACTACTCGAAGGCCATCTTCTCCTTGCAGTCACCTGGCGATCAGCCGGTCTCCACCAATGCCCTGGCCGAACGATTGGGCATCACCCCGGGGTCGGTCTCGGCGATGCTCAAGAAGCTCGATGAGTTGGGGCTCATCACCCACGTGCCCTACCGGGGAGTGCGCCTCACCGACGATGGGCGGCGGCTTGCGCTTGAGGTGATCCGACATCACCGCTTGCTCGAGAGCTTCCTCGCCGATGCCCTGGGGATGCCCTGGGATCGGGTTCACGCCGAGGCCGAGGTCCTCGAGCACGTGCTCTCCGAGGATCTCGAGGAGTTGATCGCGGCCAAGCTCGGGCACCCCACGGTTGACCCCCACGGCGACCCGATCCCCAACGCCGACCTCGAGCTCAAGGAGCGCCCGACAGACAGTATGGAGAGCTTGGTCCCGGGGGATCAAGGGATCTTTGTGCGCGTCTCGGACTCTGACCCGGAGATGCTGCGCTACCTGGCCGGCCGTGGGATCTCGCCGGGAGACCGTTTCGCGGTGCGCGAGCGCCAGCCCTTCGGCGGCCCGCTGTTCGTCCTCTTCGGCGAGCGCGAGCACGCCATCGGCGGCCAGCTCGCCGGCGCGATGCGCGTCGAGGTCGAGACGGAGCGGGGATGACGCCGCTGCGCCCCGATCCGGTTCCCGCGCTGGAGGGTGCGGTCGAGGGCGCCTCCGTAGCGTTGCCCGGGGAGCTCGGGGGGGCGCTCGCGGGGCCGAGCGCGCTCGAGCAGCTTCTGGCCAAGGGCCGTGTGCGCGCGACGCTGATGATGCTGGGCCCGGCGTTTGTCGCCTCGATCGCCTACGTCGACCCGGGTAACTTCGCCACGAACATCGAAGGCGGGGCGCAGTTCGGCTACCTGCTGCTGTGGGTCGTCCTGCTGGCGAACGTGATGGCGATGCTGATCCAGTATCTCTCGGCGAAGCTGGGGATCGTCACCGACCGCAACTATCCCGAGGTCGTGCGCGAGCGCTTCCCCCGCCCGTTTACGTGGGGCATGTGGGTGCAGGCTGAGATCATGGCGATGTCGACCGACGTCGCCGAGTTCCTCGGCGCCGCGATCGGGCTGAACCTGCTGTTCGGCGTGCCTCTGCTCCCCGCCGGGCTGATGACCGGTGTGATCGCGTTCGCGATCCTCGAGCTGCAGACCCACGGCTTCCGCCGCTTCGAGCTGGCGATCACCGCGCTGCTCGGGATCATCTTTGCAGGCTTCCTATACGAGACGCTGCACATCGGCCCATCGGTGCACAGCTCGCTGCACGGGTTGCTGCCCGATCTGCACGGCGACACCTCGCTCTACCTCGCCGTCGGCATCATCGGCGCGACCGTGATGCCACACGTGATCTACCTGCACTCCGCGCTGACGAAGGGCCGGATGCCCTGCCGCAACGACCGCGAGCGTGGCCGCGTGCTGCGCTTCGAGCGTCTGGACGTGATCATCGCGCTCGGTCTCGCCGGCCTCGTGAACATGGCGATGCTCGCCGTCGCCGCGAAGCTCTTCCACATCCCCGCCCTCTCGGGTCTCACCTCGATTCCGGAAGCCCACGCCCAGTTCGGGCGCCTCGCCGGCGGCACCGCGGCACTCGCGTTCGCGGTGGCACTGCTCGCCTCCGGCGCCTCCTCATCCAGCGTCGGCACCTACGCCGGGCAGGTCGTCATGCAAGGCTTCATCAACATCCGCATCCCGCTGATGCTGCGCCGGGCGGTCACGATGATCCCCGCCATCGTCGTCCTGGCGGTCGGCTTGAACCCCACCAAGATCCTCGTTCTGAGCCAGGTCGTGCTGTCCTTCGGCATCCCATTCGCACTCGTACCACTCGTCATGCTCACCGGCCGCCGAGACGTCATGGGCATCCACGTCAACCGCCGCCTCACCACGATCCTCGCCTGGGGCTGCGCCGGCCTGATCAGCCTGCTAAACGTCTTCCTCCTCTACCAGCAGTTCTTCATGGGCTGAGCACCGCCGCGGCGAGACCTCCCGGCCCGTACCGCGAGCGCTGCTCAGCCCACGCGCTACAGCCGGCCTGTGCTGATGGTCATCTACACCTTCATTGATCAGCTGCACTGACGCGCGAGTCTCCTGGCCGGCAGTCCTCAGATCACGCCGGTCAGGACCTGCCCGCCGATCTGTCCTGGTCATCTGCGCCGACTGGCTCTTCCGTATCCGTCGCGGGAAAGCGCACTTCAGCATCGAGCCCTCCGTTTGGCCCAGGGCGGACGGTGAGGGTTGCCCCGTGGGAGGTGGCGATCGCGTGGACGATTGATAGCCCTAGGCCATGTCTGCCGCCCTGTGTGATGCGCTCGGCGCCAAGTTGTTGGAAGGGCTGCTGGAGGCGGTCCAGCTCCTCGGGTCCGATCACGGGGCCGTCGTTGGCTACCGACAGGACGGCCTGTCCTGCATCGATCGCGGTCGTGACATCAATGTGACCGTCGGCCACGTTGTGCGCGATCGCGTTGTCAATCAGGTTTGCCACGAGACGCTCGACGAGCTGCGGATTGCCTTCCATCCCGGCGGGGCTGAGGGTGGCGTTCAGATGCAGGCCACGGCGCTCGACCTCTGGACGGCGAGCGGCGAGCACTCGCTCGGTCACCGCCGTCAGGTCTACCGGCTCGCGGCGGTCGAGGGCCTGCTCGCTGCCGGCGAGACTGAGCAGCGCCTCGATCAGCCGCTCGAGCTGCTCCTCGGAGGCGAGCACGCGTTCGTGGGCGGCGCGCAGTGACTCCGGGGAGGCGTTGGGATCCGCCAGCGTGACCTGCACCAGCGTCTTGAGCCGCGCGAGCGGGGTGCGCAGCTCGTGCGAGGCGTTGGCGACGAACTGACGCTGGGAGTGGAAGGACGCGTCGAGTCGCGCGAGCAGCCCGTCGAAGGTGTCTCCGAGCTCCTTGAACTCGTCGTTGGGCCCGTCGAGCGCGAGCCGCCGGTGCAGGTCTGTGGCGGATATGTCGCGGGCCGCGTTCGTGATCGTGCTCAGCGGGCGCAGCACACGTCCTGCCATAAGCCACCCGAGTCCCATCGACACGGCCGCCATCACCGCCAGTGCGATCACCGACACGAATGCGAGCACCCGCAGGTCGGCGCCGTGCTGGCCGGGATTGAACACCTGCACCGAGGCTCCGCCAGGGCGTGCGTGCAGCGTCGGCTGCACACCTTCTTCGCCAGGCCCGGCGAGCCCCAGGGGAGGGGGGCCGGATGACTTGGCGCTCGAGCTGGAGTGCCCGAACTGGACTGGGATGACCTGCGAATAAACGCCATGGGTGTGCGAGACGGCGGTGTAGGTGATCGCCAGCAGCGCCGCGCCCGAGATGAAGAACAGGCCGCCGTAGAGCAGCGCCAGACGCAGGCGGATCGTGCGCCGCGGCAGGGGCAGACGCCGCGCGAGACTGGTCAGTCGACGGCCGAGGCCCACAGCGGCCACTCAGATCCGGTAGCCGGACTTGGCGACGGTCTCGATGACCGGGGGATCCCCGAGCTTTGAGCGCAGGCGGCTGATCGTGATCTTGACCGCGTTGGTGAACGGGTCGGCGGCCTCGTCCCACACGCGGGCCAGGAGCTCCTCCGCGGAGACGCTGCGGCCCTGCGCGGCGAGCAGCAACTCCAGCACGCCGAATTCCTTTGGTGCGAGCTCGAGTTGACGTCCAGCGCGAAAGGCGCGGTGCTGTGCGGTGTCGAGAACGATGTCGGCGTGGCGGAGAACCGGCGGGATCGCGGGCTGAGCACGACGCGCCAAGGCGCCAATCCGCGCGACGAGCACCGGAAAGTCGAATGGCTTTGGCAGGTAGTCGTCCGCGCCGAGACCGAGACCGTCCACCAGGTCCTCGATGCTCGCCGCGGCGGTGAGCATCAGCACCCGGCTACGACATTCGCTGTTCAAGAGCTTGGCGCATAGCTCATCGCCGTGCATGCCCGGCAGGTCGCGGTCGAGCACGATCACGTCGTAGTCGTTGACCGTGGCGCGCGCGAAACCGGCCGGGCCATCGAGCGCGACGTCCACGGCCATGCCCGTCTGACGCAGACCAAACGCGATCGCCTCGGCCATCTCCTCGTCGTCCTCGATCACGAGCACCCGCATATTCGCCCAGGCTACTTCTCGGCGGTTTCAGCACGGTTTCGCCTCACCGCCTGGGCGGCGATACCTTCCCGAAACCGTCGATGTCGTACAACAGCACAGAGCACGACCTTTTTCGAGCCGCAAAGGAGACGACATGCAAGGCCACGCCAAACACAGCGGTGAGCGGAGCACGGCAACCGTGCGACGATCGGGAGCGGCTTGCTTGGCCGTGACCCTCGTCGCCCTCGGCGTGCTCGTGACGGGCTGCGGTGGCAGCTCGCCGAGCGGGGGCGTGGCGAGCATCGGGTCGCACGCGTCGAAAACGTCCACGACGAGCTCGACAGCGGCCGGCTCGACGGGCGGTGGCGAATCCTCGCCGGGCAGCCAGGCCGTTGCGTACTCGGCGTGCGTGCGCGCACACGGCGTGCCCAACTTCCCCGACCCAAAAATCACCACCCACGGCAACGAGGGGAGCGTGGCGATCGCGATCAATCCGTCGATCTCGGGCAATCCTCATTTCAAGTCGGCGCAGCAGGCCTGCAAGAAGCTGCTGCCGGGCGGTGGTCCAGGCGGGGAAGGCAACCACCAGATCACCCCCTCCGAACAGTCGCGGTACCTGAAGGCGGCGGCGTGCATCCGCTCCCACGGCGTGCCGAACTTCCCCGACCCGACGTTCTCCGGCGGCGGCGTGCACATCGAACATCGGGGGCTGAACGAGAGCTCGCCGGCGTTCAAGGCGGCGGTACAGGCCTGCGAATCGTTGATCCCAGGGGGAGTGCACGGCGGCTCGAGCTCCTCGCCCCAACCAGCGCCATAATCCCGCCCGTCCTCAGCTTTTTTTCAGGTTGGCCTGTCAGCATCGGCTGATGCGTCTGTTGGTCGTTGACGACGATCCCTCCGTTCGCGAGGCGCTCGAGCTCGTGCTGGACCTCAACGGGTTCGGGGTGGCGACGGCCGTGGACGGCAGCGAGGCGATTCGCACGCTCGCGGTGGACCGGCCCGATGCGGTGATCCTCGACGTGCTGATGCCCGGCCTGGACGGCCTGGAGGTCTGCCGGCGGCTGCGCGCGACCGGCGATCGCACGCCGGTGCTGATGTTGACCGCGCGTGCCGAGGTGTCAGAGCGGGTGGCGGGGTTGGAGGCCGGCGCCGACGATTATCTGGTCAAGCCGTTCGCGAGCGAGGAGCTGGTTGCCAGGCTTCGCGCATTGCTGCGGCGCACGGGGTGGGAGGGCAACGAGGAGACGATGCGCTTCGAGGATCTCGAGCTCGACCCGCTCGCGCACGAGGCGCGCCGCGACGGGCGTCCGCTCGAGCTTACGCGTACCGAGTTCTTGCTGCTGGAGCTGCTCATGCGCCATCCCAGTCAGGTGCTCTCGCGCACGAAGATCTTCGAGTGCGTGTGGGGCTATGACTTCGGACCGTCCTCGAACTCCCTGGAGGTCTATGTCGGCTATCTGCGGCGCAAGACCGAGGCCGCCGGCGAGCCGCGCGTGGTGCACACGGTCCGGGGAGTCGGCTACGTGTTGAGGTCATCCTCGCGATGAGCTTTCGCCGGCGCATGATGCTGTTGGCCGCCGGGGCGGTGGCGGCGGCGATCGCTGATCGCGTCGGTCGTCGTCTACGTCGTGACTGGCAACGAGCTGCGCGGGCAGATCGATTCGAGCCTGCGCCAGAAGCTGACTCCCGGCCTGCCGCAGGCCGTCCAGATCAAGACCGTGAATCTCAGCTCGGCAGAGCTCGCCAAGCTGAAGCGAGAAGGCAGGCTGCCGCCCGTGGCGTTGCCGCGGATCGCCTTCGGCGGGGTGGCGGCGGGAAACATCCGCTCCGGCGGGCAGAGCTCGGCACACGGCGGGGAAGCGCACGGAAGGGAAAATTTCGCCCAGGAAAGCGGTGGGAAGAGTCTGCCTGGGGAAGCGGTCGCGGTCGAAGGTAACGCCGCTTTCGCGCAGAGCGGCCCTGTCGCGATTGCGGCGAAGCCGGGCGTGCATGTGCGGGTGAGCCCTTTCAACAAGCTCGTACTGCCCACTCCCTCGCTCGGCGGCGCCGCCGGCTACGTCCAGCTGTTCCAGTCCAACGGGCAGGTTCTGCGCTCCGAAACCCAGGGATCGCTGCTCCCGGTCACCGCCGCGACTCGCGCCGTGGCCGCTGGCCGCCGTGGCGCGTTCTTCAGTGACGCGACAGTCGGTGGCACGCGTGTGCGGGTGCTGACCGAGCGGGCCGGCGAAGGCGGGGTGTGGCAGGTTGCGCTGCCGCTGAGCGATGTGGACAGCACGCTCACGCACCTGAAGCTGGTGCTGGCGCTCGTGTGCTTGGGCGGTATCGCGCTCGCGGCTGCGCTCGGGCTGCTCGTCTCACGCGCGGCGCTCGTGCCCGTACGGCGCTTGACAGGCGCCGCCGAGCGCGTGGCGCGCACGCAGGATCTCGGCCACCGCATCCAGGCCGGCGAGGAGGATGAGCTCGGGCGGCTGGCCGGGAGCTTCAACACGATGCTCGCCGCGCTCGAGCACGCTCGCCTCGCGCAGCGCCAGCTCGTCTCCGACGCCTCGCACGAGCTGCGCACGCCGCTGACGAGCGCGCAGGCGAACCTCGACGCGCTCGCGATGGGCGAGGAGCTGCCCGCCCGCGAACGCGCTCGCATCCTCGGCGTCGCGCAGGCGCAGCTGCGGGAGCTGACCGTGCTGGTCGGCGATCTGGTCGACCTATCCAAGACCGAGATCGACGAGGTCGAGGTCGAGGACGTGCGCCTGGATCTGGCCGCTGCCGGGGCGATCGAGCGCGCCCGCCTACACGCACCGCAGTGCCAGTTCGTTCTCGACGCTGAGCCCTGTCTGGTGCGCGCCGCGCCAGCGCGCCTGGAGCGGGCGATCGCCAACCTGCTCGACAACGCCTGCAAATGGAGCCCGCCCACCGGCTCAGTGGAGGTGCGTGTCCGCGGCGGTGTTCTGGAGGTCCGCGACCACGGTCCGGGGATCGCCGCGGCGGATCTACCCCGCGTGTTCGACCGTTTCTACCGCGCGCCCGGCGCGCGCGCGCGACCCGGGTCGGGGCTCGGATTGGCGATCGTCAGGCAGATGGCCGAGACTCACGGTGGAGCCGTGCACGCCGCCAACGATCCCGGTGGCGGCGCCCGCCTGACGCTCGAGCTGCCGGCGCTGCAGATGACCGACGCCGAGCTCGCCGCATCCGCGCGGGATGCCCCGACGGCATCCGGCGTCGTTTAGGAAGTTCCTCGCGTTCTCTCAGCCAATTCTCAGGTTGCTTCCCGCATGATGTCGGCATGACGAGAATGAACCTCAGCGTGGTCGTGCTTGCGAGCGTCGCACTGCTAGTTGCCGGCTGCGGTGGCAGCTCCTCGAGTCCGGGTGTCGCGCACCTCTCCTCCAGCACGTCCAGCGGCTCGCCCTCAAGCGGCGAGCGGCTCGTCCTCCCCGGAAAGCAGCGCGAGCGCCCAGCAGAAGATGGTCAAGTTCTCGCAGTGCATGCGTACCCACGGGGAACCCGAATTCCCCGAACCGACCGAAGGTGGCATACGCATCCAGAATCACAACGGCCACGGCCCGAATCCAGAATCGTCCCGGTTCCAGGCGGCCGAAAAGGCGTGCAGCAAGTACGCGCCCTCGAAGGTGGCCCCGAGTCCGGCAGAACAGGCCAAGCTGCAGGAAGGCGCCCTGAAGTTCTCCGCCTGCATGCGCAGCCACGGGGTCCCCAACTTCCCCGATCCGGAATTCCACAGTGGCGGCGGCGTCGGGATACGAATCGGGAGCAAGAAGGGCAACCCGAGCGGGATCGATCCCAACTCGCCGCAGTTCAAAGCCGCGCAGAAAACGTGCCAGTCCGACCTGCCCAGGCCGAAGGGCGCCGGGCCGGGGGGCGGTGGACCCTCCACCAGCTCCAGTGGCGGTTCCGGCGGGGAATCCGGGGGTCAGGCTGTGTTGGCTCCGTGAGCGCGCGGTCGTTCGTGAGGTCGGCGAAACATTTCCGAAACCGTTGATGTCGTACAAACAGCATCGATGAGTGATCCTGTGTCTGGTGAGGCGGCGTCTGCGCCCGGGGCGACCCTGACGGTCGAGCGCGATGGCGAGCCATCAAACCTCGGCCCAGGGTCCGGCGGCGCTCGCCGGCGGACGCTCGCGATCGTGGGGTTGGTGTTGGTCGTGGCGGTTGTGGTGGTGATCGTCACGGACCCGTTTGGCGGCTCGGGGAAATCCACTGGTGGTGTCGTTGATAACGCGACTGCGACCTCGCTTGCGACGGTGAGGAGCCGGTCGCTCTCGCAGCAGACGCAGGTGAGCGGCACGCTCGGCTACGCGGGCTCCTCGAGCATCCGCGTGCCGTCCGGGACCGCGCCCACCGCCGTCCAGCAGTCAAGCCAGCAGGTCACGAGCGCCGAAACGATGCTGGCGAGCGCCACCACGACGCTGGCCTCCGATACGCAGGCGCTCGCGGTCCATCAGGCGACGCTTGAGGCGGCGCGCGCGAAGGAGCAGGTCGACTGCGCGGGCGAGGGCGCCGCGGAAGCGGCATCCGCCAACTCCTCGCCCGGAAGCGAAAACAACTCGCCGAGCAGTGGCGGGAGCTCGTGCTCGAGCGACGTGCAGGCCGTCTCCTCCGCCCAGCAGAGCGCCACCAGCACCGCCGCGAAGGTCAGCGCCGACCGCTCCCAGGTCTCCTCGGCCGAAAAACAGCTCGCGAGCGCCGAGTCGAATCTCTCCACGGCGCGGTCGGCGGCCGCGCTCTACGGTCAGAGCTCCACGTTCACGGCGCTGCCGTCGGTCGGTCAGATCATCAGGCGCGGGCAGAGCGTGTATGAGATCTCAGGCCAGCCGGTGCTGCTGCTGTACGGCTCGGTGCAGCCGACGCGGGCGTTCACGCAGGGGATGTCCGCGGGGCCAGATGTCGCCGAGCTGAACGCGAACCTCGACGCGCTCAGCTACGGGCAAGGGCTCGCCGGCGACGAATTTACGACTGCGACCGCGGCCGCCATTCGCGCCCTGCAGTCCGCGCACGGGCTGAGCGTGACCGGCGAGCTGCTGCTGGGGTCGGTCGTGTTCGCGCCCGGGCCGGTGCGCGTCACGAGCGTCACCCCCACGGTCGGCCAGACGGTCATGCCCGGCCCGGTGCTCGCGATCACCTCGACCGCCCGCCAGGTCAAGATCGCGCTCGACGCCTCCCAGCAGGCGAGCGTCAAGGTCGGCGATCAGGTCACGATCACGCTTCCCGACAACGAGACCACGCCTGGACGGATCACCTATGTCTCCAGCGTCGCCACCACGCCGTCTGGCTCTGGCAAAGGCGGCGAAGAAGAAAGCGCGCCAACCGTCGAAGTTGACGCCACACCGACAGATCCGGCGGCGACGGGCCACCTCGACCAGGCGCCCGTGAACGTCGAGATCACCACCGAACGCGTCGAAAACGTGCTGGCGGTGCCCGTCGACGCGCTGCTCGCGCTCGCCGGCGGTGGCTACGCGGTGGAGGTCGCCGAAGGCGGCGTGCACCGTCTCGAGGCCGTCACCGTCGGCCTGTTCGACGACGCCGAAGGCGTCGTGCAGGTCAGCGGCCAGGGCCTGTCCGCCGGCCAGCGCGTGGTGGTGCCGGCGACATCATGAGCGACCAGCTAACAGACGTCACATACCCGGACGAGGCACCGATGGTGCTGGAGCTTGACGGAGTCAGCAAGGTCTACGGCGCTGAGCCGCCCGTGTACGCGCTGCGGGAAGTGAGCTTCGCGGTGGGAGAGGGTGAGCTCGTGGCGATCGTCGGCCCATCGGGTCGGGTAAGACGACACTGCTGCACGTGATGGGCACGCTCGAGCGCCCGAGCTCGGGCGTCGTGTCGATCACGGGCCTCGACGCCGCACGGCTGTCCGATCGTGAGCTCGCGACGTTGCGCGCCACGCGTATCGGGTTCGTCTTTCAGCAGTTCTTCCTGGCGGAGCACTCCACCGCCCTGGAGAACGTCGCCGAAGGACTGCTCTACGCCGGCGTTGCTGTCGCCGAGCGCCGCGAGCGTGCAGCGCAGACGCTCGCCCGGGTGGGTCTCGCCGCGCGCGCGACCTTCCGTCCGAGCAAGCTCTCCGGCGGCGAGCGCCAAAGGGTCGCGATCGCCAGGGCCCTCGTGGGCGCTCCGGCGATCGTGCTGGCCGATGAGCCCACGGGGAACCTCGACAGCGCGTCCGGTGAAGCGATCCTCACGCTCCTTCAAGAGCTGAACGCCGACGGCGCGACGATCCTCGTGATCACCCATGATCACGACCTCGCCGCCCGCCTCCCCCGCCAAGTCCAGGTGCTCGACGGACGCATCGTGAATGACACCACCGCAGCAGGAGCAGTGCGCTGATGGCTCCAATGACGTGGTTGCTCCGGCGTGTTCGCTGGGCGGGACTCGGACTGATCGTGGCCGCGAGCTTGGGCATCGCGGTTGGCATGCTCGTGGGTGGCCCGGCGTTTGCCGCGGGGGAAACCGGCGGATCGCCAACCGAACCGACCGGCACCGGGACGTCGAACTGTCCGTCGTCCAACCCGCCGAACCAGATGACGCTCGTCGCGGGCACGCCACAGACGGCGATCCTGCAGAGCGCGTTCGCGACCGGGCTGCAGGTCGCGCTCAGCAACAGCGATGGCTGCCCCGTCACGACCGCGGCGGCGGGGGTCCCCGTCACGTTCAGCGCACCCTCCGGTGGCGCGAGCGGTGTGTTCTCGACCAGCGGCACGAACACGGTCATCGTCGGCGCCGACAGCAGCGGTGCCATCATGGCCCCCACGTTCACGGCCAACGGGATCGCGGGCAGCTACACCGTCACCGCCTCCTCGCAGTACGGGTCGGTGTCGTTCGCGCTCACGAACACGGCGGCAGGAACACCAGCGCGGCTGGTGGCGGTCTCGCCCGTGAAGCAGACCGCCACCGTCGCGGGCCGCTACAGGCAGGCGCTCGCGGTGAAGGTGCTGGACGGCGACGGCAACCCTGTGGCGGGTGCCAGCGTCACGTTCACGCTCACCGCCTCCACCGGCTCGTCCGCGTGCGGCACGAGCTCCAGCTCGAGCGCCGGCTCCGCCGCCGACGCGAGCTTCGCCGGCGGCGCCGCCCAGGCGAGCGCGACGAGCAACGCCTCCGGCATCGCGACCTCGCCGGCCCTCACCGCCAACGGCGAGGCGGGGACGTTCAGCGCGAGCGCCGCGCTGGGGAGCTCCGGCGGCAGCGAACCGCACGGCGGCACATCCACCAGCAGCGTCGCACCGGCCCTATTCACCCTCACCAACCTTGCGGGCAAGCCCGCGAAGATCGCTCCCGGCGTCGGCTCCACGCAGTCCACCGCGGCGGGGAGTGCGTTCCCGATCCGGCTCGCCGTCACCGTCACCGACGCGCAGAAGAACCCCGTCCCGGGCGCGCTCGTGACGTTCTCCGCCCCCGGCGCCGGCGGGCGCTTCACCATCCGCTCCCATGGCTCCCGCCGCCACCGCGCCCACATCACCTATACCCACACGGTCGCGGTCAAGACCGGCGCCTGCGGGATCGCCGTGGCGCCCCCCTTCACCGCCAGCCGCCAGCCGGGCGGCTACATCGTCAAGGCCAGCGCCAAGCCGGCCAGATCGGCTGCGTTCGCGCTCGTAAACGAAGCCCCCGGCCAGTCTCAGTGAGGGCGCGGTGAGCGTCGTCGCCGATCGGACCCGAGAGCATGCCGCCGGCGCGGACCTCGCCCCGCGCAGGCTGCGGGCCTCCGATCTCGCGCGGGTGGCGAGCGTGGGGCTGCGCACGCGGCGGATGCGGGCGGGGCTGTCGGCGTTGGGGATCGCGATCGGGGTCGCCGCGATCGTGGCGGTGCTCGGCCTGTCCTCCTCCAGCCAGGCGGGGCTGCTCGAAGAGATCGACAGGCTCGGCACGAATCTGCTGACCGTCACCAACGGTCAGAGCTTCGCGGGCAAGACCGCGGAGCTGCCGCTGGTGGCGCCGGCGATGATCGCGCGTATCGACCCGGTCGAAACCGTCGCGGAGACCGGGAAGGTCGAAGGGAAGGTGTACCGCTCGCCGCTGATCCCCACCGTCGAAACCAACGCGCTGGAAATCCAGGCGGCGAGCCTCGGCCTGCTGCACACGCTCGGCGTCCAGGTCGTGCAGGGCCGCTACCTGAACGCCGCCACCGCCACCGAGCCGGTCGCGGTGCTCGGCTCCGCCGCCGCGCAGCGACTCGGGATCGACCACATCTACCCCGGCGAGCGGATCTGGGCCGCAAACCAGTGGGTCTACATCGTCGGGATCCTCGGCCCATCGGTGCTCGCGCCCGGAATCGAAAGCTCGGTGCTCGTCGGCTTCAAGGCCGCGGAACGCTACCTGCACTTCAACGGGCACCCCAACACCGTCTACCTGCGCGCCCAGAACAGCCAGGTGCCGGCCGTCCAGTCGGTGCTCGCCGCGACCGCGGACCCGGAAGCGCCCAACGAAGTCAACGTCAGCCAACCCTCCGCCACGCTCACAGCGCGCGCCGACGCGCAGGGCGCGTTCAACGGTCTGTTCCTCGGGCTCGGCGCCGTCGCGCTGCTCGTCGGCGCCGTCGGTGTGGCGAACATCATGGTCATCAGCGTGCTCGAACGCCGCTCGGAGATCGGGCTCGGCGCGCGCTCGGCGCGACCCGCGGACAGATCCGCACGCAGTTCCTCTCCGAGGCGATCCTGCTCGGGCTCGGTGGCGGCGCGGTCGGTGTCGCACCGGCATTCTCGCGACCGCGATCTACGCCACCACCAAGGGCTGGACGATCGTGATCCCCACCCTCGCCTGGGCCGGCGGGTTCGGCGCGGCCATGCTGATCGGCGCGGTCGCCGGCCTCGTCCCCGCGCTACGCGCCGCGCGCCTCTCACCCACCGAAGCGCTGCGGACCGTGTGAGACAGACTCATCCTTGCGAGCAGCGCTCCGAGCGAATGGGCCTGATTGCGCCTGTGCATTGGAGGGCTTCGCTAGTCCACCTCGAGCTCGGGCTCGCCCATGTGGGGAGATCGGGCAGCGCAGGCGTCGATCGTTTCTGTGCCGCCGTGGAGACTTCGAGTGGCTTTTGGATGTCCGGGCGGGCGAGCGCGAGGTAGGTGACCAGGACGAGGACGGCGAGGGCGAACATGATCGCTGTGGGGCCGTCGCCAAAGTTGAGCCCGCTGGTGTTTTTGGGCTTGCTGATGTAGTCGGCGAAGGACGCACCCAGAGGACGGGTGACGATGTAGGACATCCAGAATGCGGCGATGCCGTTCAGGCCAAATTGCCAGTGCGCCAGCGCGGGGATCAGGATGACGATCGTGAAGAGGATGCCCGCGTCCAGGTAGCCGAGGTTCAGTGAGATCGCGGTGAAGTCTCCGTCGCGGCCGAGCATCTCATCGTCCTGCAAGGCTTCAGCCGCTGTCGTAGCTATAGCGCGCCCCTCATCGCGGCCAGAACCACAGCCCACAAAGGCTCGTCCCCGCGTAGGAGATGTGAACATCGAGATGCAGGAAATCCGAGACGCCGGTCCCCGTGATCGCAATCGCGAAGGCCAGGGACCAGTAAGCAAAGGCTCGGTAACGGCGGGTGCCGAATTGCACGAGGAGCCCCACGACGATCACGAGCACCTCGATCCCGCCGCCCCCGAAGTTGCCGTAGGTCTTCAGGTAGTCCGCGTGGGCCTCCCGCCGGCGGTCGTCAGGATCTTCACCACCCAGAAGACGAAGATGACCTCCGGGACCTTCACCGCGACCGGCACGGGAAGGAAACGACCGATCAGTGGAAGCTCGGAGCGCGTCATCCTGACATCGTAGATACGGCGGCGGTGGTCGTGTTGATCAGCTTCGCGTCGAGGGATGTGGAGGGGAAAGTGACTTCGACGGTCAGCCCGCCGCCCGGGCGCGGTTGGGCGGTCAGCGTGGCGCGATGGGCGGCGGCGATCGCGTCGACGATCGCGAGGCCGAGCCCGTTCCCGCTGGCGTGGGTGGTGCGGGTTCCGTGAAGGCGTTGGAACGGTTGCAGCAGGCGCGGCACCTCCTCGGGGGGATCGTCGGGCCGCTGTTGGTGACCGTCAGGAATGCGTGCTGGTGGCGGGTGCCGGTCGTGATCTCGACGTGTCCCTCAGGGATGTTGTGGCGGATCGCGTTGTCGAGGAGGTTGGCGATCAGGCGCTCCACCAGCCGCGGATCGCCAGCCGTTGGTGCTGGGGCGAGCGTCGCGCGGACGTCGAGGCCGGGTTTGCGGCCTCCGAGTCCCGCATCCGCAGGACCTGGGCGGCGAGGGCCGCGAGGTCGAGGCGCTCGCGGCGCTCCAGCCCCGCTTGGCCGCGCGTGAGCGCCAGCAGCCCGTCGATCATCTGCTCCAGGTGCTGCTCGGAGGCGAGCACGCGCTCGTGGGCCGCGCGCAACGAGGCGAAGTTCGCGTCCGGGTCGGCGAGCGCGACCTGGATCAGCGCTCGCTGGCGCGTCAGCGGCGCGCGCAGCTCGTGCGAGGCGTTGGCGACGAACTGGCGCTGCGCTTCGAACGCGGCGTCGAGCCGCCCGAACAGGTCATCGAGGGTGTCCCCGAGTTCCTTGAGCTCGTCCTGCGGGCCGTCGAGGGCCAGGCGCTCGTGCAGGCTGGTGGAGGAGATCCGTCGGGCCGTGCGGGTGATGGTCCGGATCGGTCGCAGCATCCTGCCGGCAACGAGCCAGCCGGCCAGCAGGGCGAGCACGGCCACGATCGCCAGAGCGATTCCCGAGTTGACCAGAAGCTGGTGCGAGTCGGCAGCGCGCTGTGCGGCTTGGACGGGCCCCACCTGTGCCAGCTGATGCACAGCGTCTGCCAGCTGATGCTGGTCCTGTGCCAGCTGATGCTGGGCCGTGCCACCTGATGCTGGACCCGTGCCAGCTGAGTCGGCACACCCACTATCAGCCGGGGCCGAGCCTGTGCCAGCTCGTACTGAGCCTGTCCCAGTTCCTGCTGAGCCTGTGCCAGCTGATGCGGATGCTGGATAACGACGGATTGGCCCGAGAGCGGAGGCTTTGCAGGTGCAGGCGGAACCGGAAGCTGGAGATGCTGGATGGCGGGGGTGTGGGGGATCTTCGGTAGGTGTGGCGCTTTGTATTCGGTCGCCCGCTCAAAAAGGACGTAGGTGGTGGCGACCAACGCGACGCCGGACAGCAGGAAGAGGCCGCCGTAGAGAGCCGTGAGCCGCAGCCGGGCCGTGCGGCGAGGCAATCGCAGCCAAGAGGGTGGTGCGAGCCGGGGGTGCGCGACGCCCATCACTGGCCTCCGATGCGGTAGCCGGCCTTCGCGACGGTCTCGATCACGGGGGGATCGCCGAGCTTGGCGCGCAGCCGGCTGATCGTGATCCTCACGGCGCCCGTGAACGGGTCGGCGTTCTCGTCCCACACGCGTTCGAGCAGCTCCTCGGCCGAGACGACCCGGCCCTGGGCGGCGAGCAGCAGCTCCAGCGCCCCGAACTCCTTGGGCGTCAGCTCGAGATCACGGCCAGAGCGCTGCGCGCAGCGCTTGGCCGTATCGAGCACGACGTCGCCGTGCTCCAGCACCGGCGGGATGCTCGGCTGCGCGCGGCGAGCCAGGGCGCCGATGCGCGCCACCAACACGGGGAAGTCGAACGGCTTTCCCAGGTAGTCGTCCGCGCCGAGCCCCAGCCCGTCGACCAGATCCTCGTTCTCCGCCGCGCCGGTCAGCATCAGCACCCGGCTGCGCCCGCCGGCGGCGACCAGCTTGGCGCACACCTCATCGCCGTGGAGCACGGGAAGGTCGCGGTCGAGCACGATCACGTCGTAATCGTTGACCAGCGCGCGCGTCAAACCAGCCTCGCCGTCGAACGCGACATCGACCGCCATCCGCGCGTGGCGCAGGCCGGCGGCGACCGTGCCGGCCAGCTCCTCGTCGTCCTCGATCACAAGCACCCGCATCCGTAGCTCCTTGTCGTGAAGGTAGCGCCGCAGTGTTTCAACGCTGTTTCGCCGGCTCCGTCAAACAAAACCGCTGCCGGCCTCGGAGAGCGAAACAACGCCGAAACAACCCGACCGCGTAGAACCGATCCGGGACGAGGACGCAAACCGCCGAAGCAGACCCGAAGGAGACCAGATGCCGCACCGCATCCACACCAAGAGGCTCACCCCGCCGCGAGCGCGCCTGCTCACCGCCGCAGCCCTCCTGAGCGTCGCGCTGGCGGTCGCCGGCTGCGGGCGGCTCCTCCAGCCCCGGCGTCGCCCACCTCTCCTCCGGCAAAGAGCGCCTCATCGGCGAGCTCCGAAAGCGGCGGCTCGTCGCCCGAAAGCCCCGCGAGCCTCCAGCAGGCGATGATCGCCTTCGCCAAGTGCATGCGCGCCAACGGCGTGCCCAACTTCCCAGACCCGAACGCCAGCGGCGGGCTTCCTCGTCCGCGCGCGCTGGATTCGATCCTCATCGCCCGCGTTCAAGGCGGCGCAGGCGAAGTGCCGGCAGCTTCATGCCCCCCGGCCCCGGCTCGGGGCCCCCACCCTCCCCGCAGACGCTGGCGAGGTTTCTGAAGATCGCGCGGTGCATGCGCCAGCACGGCGTCTCCGACTTCCCCGACCCTCGGACCTCGGCCCCGCCCAACCCGTTCGGCTCCGGCATCGGCGAGATCAGCGATATCGAAGGGGTGATCCTCCTGTTCCCCAGCACGATCGACCAGCAGTCGCCGGTGTTCACGCGGGCGGCGGCCGCGTGCGCGTTCCCGCTGCACAACCACTGATGAAACGAAGTGACGAAACCGAATGCCGTACAGCATCCATACCAAGAGGCTCACCCCGCCGCGAGCCCGGCTGCTCACCGCCGCAGCACTCCTGAGCGGGGTGCTGGTGGCAGGATGCGGGGGAAGCTCGGGAAGCCCGACGGGCGGCGCGAGCACCTCGGCGTCCGCGGCGAGCGCCGTCGAATCGGGGGTCGCGTTCTCCAGGTGCATCCGCTCGCACGGGGTGCCGAACTTCCCCGACCCGAAGGTCAGTGGCCAAACGGTCCGGATGGGCTCGCCGAGCACCATGCAGTCGCCCGCGTTCCAGTCCGCCGCGCACTCGTGCCAGCGCCTGCTGCCGAAGGGCCCTCCGGGCCCCGAACCCCCGTCCCCGCAGGCGCAGGCACGGATGCTCGAGGTGTCCGCATGTATGCGCAAGCACGGGATCTCAGGCTTCCCCGACCCGAGCACCTCGCCTCCATCGAACCCGGCCGGCAACAGCGGGATCATCGGCAGCGGCGGGTACTACCTTGCGATCCCGAAGTCGATCGACACGAGCTCGCCGGCGTTTGAGCAGGCGGCGGCCGCGTGCAACTTCGGGCCGGGGCGGTGAGCTAAGCCTTCTTCTTCACCGGACCGTACTGCTTATGCGCCTGCCTCCTACAGGTCGCCCGCTGTTGCTTCGGCTTCTTGCGCAGACCTTCAACGCTTTTGCGAGCTTCTGGGCGTTCGTCAGCGACTTGAGCTTGGTTGTCTTCCCAACCTGGAAACCGGGAGACTGCACGCCCAGTGTCGACGAGGACGAGGAGTCCCCCGAGGGCTGACCGCCGCTGTTGGTGTTCGGGTCAGCGGGCTGGCCGGCGCCGGACGGGGGCGACGTCGTGCTGATGAGCGATTGGAACACGCTTTCCAGCGGTTCGAACACTCCACCGTTCGCGCTCGCGTGTTTGCCCGCATCGTTGGTGGCGGTCACTCCCCAGCCGTACTCTTCCCCGGCTCTCAACGTGACGCCCACGCTGCCCACGTCGAGGCTAACGCTCTGGCCGACGAACGAGCCGAGGAGGCTTCCGGGCGGGAGAGGAATCGGCCTCATGTATTCGCACGCTTCATGTGCGCAGGAGGACCACATATAGAACTGGTAGCTCGTCGCCACTCCCTCGTTGTCGATCTTTGCTTCGAGCGTCGCATCGGTCGAAGTCAGATGCGAGAGCGACACCGAGTCGATCACCGGCGGCGGACCCGGCAGCGTAACGAACGTCTTCTCGCCGCCGTAGCTCGTCCCGGCGGAGTTGCTGGCAACCACCCGATAGCCCTCGATCGTGTTGGGGGACAGGCTGCGCCCGGTAGCGGCCACGTCCACGCTCACGGTCTGAGCGGCGGAGCCGGCCGGAACGCTCCCCTTTGCGATTGGAACGCCACCGCTCGCTTCGCATGCCTCGACCCGTTTGTCGTTCTGGCACGATGGTGCTTCGAGATAAACTTCGTACGTCGTTGCGAGACCCTCGGGGTCGATCTTCGCTTCGAGTGTCGCGTCGTTCGAGGTGATGTTGGAGGCGGTCTCGCCTTCGATCCCAGGCGGTGTGCCCGGCGTGAGCGTCGTGAACGTCTGATCAGGACCGATGACTGCCGGAGCCTCCCATTCGAGCGTGTCTTCGGTCTGCTTCGCTCTGGCCGCGAGCACCCGATAGTGGTAGGTGGTGCCCGGCGTCAGCGTCACACCCGCCTTGGCGAGGTCGACGTGCACGTAGCTGCCTCCCGTGCCCCTTTCGATGAAGCCGATCGGCAGGGCTTCCGCGTGCGTGCCGATACATCCGTCGAGCCCGAGCGGCCAGATTTCCTGTACGGGGCAGACGATTTCCGGCGAGTATTCGGTCGTGTTCGCGACGACCTCGAACTGGTAGTAGGCGCCACGTTCACCAGGGAGGCCCTCCGGGTTGATCTTTGCTTCGAGGGTCGCGGCGGTCTCAGTGAGCTGGTAGGCCACGGTGCTTTCGATCTTCGGCGAGTAGGCCGCCAGGGCGGAGCCGGAGAACACGAGGAACGTCAGGGCGATGGACATCGCGACCACGGCAAGCACACCGCTGCCCGTCAGCAAATCGTTGCTTCGCTGCGCCCCAGGTGTCCTCATATCAGCAGCGCCCCGTTGCTGGGTACATCCCGGCCCTGAAACCTACCAGCTCATTCGACGCAAGATAGGTGCGGTGGAGTCTGGTGGGCGGGCTCAAACACTGACGAACCGGCCACCGTGAAGAAGGGAGCTCGCTCGACTGCGCGGCATCAGTCGATCTCGACGTCGAAGTCCCAGGAGGCGATTGGTCGTCCACCGTCGGGTGCCCACTCCAGGCCGCCGTTGCCCGTTGGAAGTACGTCGTACATCTTCAGAGACACCGGTTTGCCCGGCAGGATCTGTCGAGGTGGTGCGCCTCCACCCATCGCCGTCACTCGTGGATGGCGCACGTGACCGCGCTCGTCGATGAACGTGAACGCCTTTGCGCAACTAATGGAGAACAACGGCCGCTGTCTCGCCGTTAGGCGGCGGCCCGGTCGAGCTGCACGTCCCTGCGGGTTCTCGCGAGGTAGGCGACGAAGGCGACGATGATGATCGTCAGGACCAGGCTGACCCGTCCATTGCCATCCTGAGGGGCCTGGGCTGCCCGTCATGCGCGCAGCATCCCACAGGACTGGGTCGCACCGGCCAGATCGATCTGCTACTAATACGTTATGCGATATACCAGTGAGCGATCTACAGACCCGGGGCTGCTCGTGTTGACGAGCTTGGCCGAGGGCCCGAAGCACGGCTATGCGATCACCCACGATGTCGAGCAGCTCGCCGGCGTGCGACTGGGTCCCGGGACGCTCTACGGCGCGCTGGCGCGACTCGAGGGCAACGGCCTGATCGAGGCCCTGCCGGCTGAAGATCGTCGTCGGCCCTACCGCCTGACCGGGGCCGGCAGCGCGGCGCTTGCGGAGCAGTTGCAAGCGCTCGAGCGTGTCGCCCGCAGCGGCCTTGATCGGCTGCGCGTCGCGGAGGCCGCGCGATGACCCGTCGTCTGGCTCGGCTGGTCTTGCTTTGCTATCCGCTGGCATTTCGCCGGCGCTACGGCGAGGAGATGCGCGCGCTGCTGGACCAGACGCCACCGCGGGCGCTGACGCTGCTCGACCTGCTGCGCGGCGCGCTCGCCGCCCACCTACGCCCGACGGTTGGCCCTGCCGGGGTGCTCGATCCCATGGATCGTCTGCGCGCGAGCACAAGCGGCGTGCTGGCGTGCTGGGTGGCATTCGCGGCGGCGAGCTTCGGCTTCTACAAGACGACCGAGGATAACCAAGCCGTCGGCAACGCCCACCCCGTGCTCGGCGGTGCTCATCTCGCTGTGCAGGTTCTGGCGATTCTCGGCTGTGTCGGCGTGCTGGCTGGAGCGCTGCCGCTGGTCCTGCTGGCGTTGGCTCACGCGCGGCGCGATCGGAGCCTGCGGATCCTGGTGAGCCTGCCGGTACTGGCCGTGGTCGTATTCGCCGCTCTCACCGTGCTGTTGGTCTGGGTGGCCCACTCCCCGCACTCTCGAGCGCCAGCCACGGTCGGCGGGGTCGTGTTCATCGCTTGGGGGTTGGCCGGGCTTGTGTGTGGTGCGGTCTGCGTGGCGGCCTCGCGGGAGGTCCTGTTCGCCGTGCCTCTCGCGCGAGGCTGGCTTGTGGCTGCGCTGGCTTGTGCAACGCTCGTGAGCGCGACGATGGTCGCGATCGCGCTCGCCACCGCCATATATGCGGTCGCCTTGCCACTCGACGCGTCCGCTCTGGCCCGCGCGCCGAACGGGCCACTGCAAGCCATCAGCACGAACGTCTCGCTGATCGTGCAACTGATCGTGATGGCGATCGCCGGCGGACTCGCGGCAACGACCACCCGCCGTGGATGGCGAGCGATCAGACAGCCGGACACCCCAGAGACCGCATAGCCGGCAGCTCGTGCGGGCCCGTGTGGGCGTGGGCGTGACGTATGGCGCCGTGTCGATGGAGCTCGCCTTTGACGAGTTCATAGGTCGCGGCCATGGCCCTCAGGGTAGGTCGGTGAGCAGCGAGTCGATGCGGCTGGCTATGTCATCGCGGATCGCGCGGACCTCATCCAGCGGGCGTCCGCTTGGGTCGGGGAGGTCCCAGTCGATGTAGCGCTTGCCTGGGACATACGGGCAGGCGTCCCCGCAGCCCATCGTGACGACCACGTCTGCTCGCTCCGCCATCGCGCGCGTGAGTAGTTGGGGCCTGCGGTCGGATAGGTCGATGCCGAGCTCTTGCATGACCGCGAGCACCTCGGGATGGACGTGCTCGGCCGGGGTGGTGCCGGCGGAGAGAGCGGTGTGGCGTCCATCGGCGGCGCGCTCGAACAGCGCTTGGCTCATCTGCGAGCGGCCGGCGTTGTGCAGGCAGACGAACAGCACCCTCGCCATCAGCCGGAGGCCTCCTGGTTGTGTGGCAGGAGGATCTCTGCCGCCTCGGCGGGCGTCACATTGGGGTAGAGGATTCGCAGCAGCGTGAGCGCCGCGAGGCCTCCGGCGAGCTGCGCGACGACATAGCCCGGCACCGACGCGGGAGCGATCCCCGCGAACGTGTTGGAGAGCATGCGCCCGACGCTGATCGCTGGGTTGGCGAAGCTCGCCGAGCTCGTGAAAAAGTAGGCGGCGCCGATGTACGCGCCGACCGCGGCGGGAATCGTGGTTGCGCGTTTGGTGCGCGCGAGCGAGAAGATCACGAGCAGCAAACCCGCGGTGGCGATCACCTCGGAGAGGAGGTGCGCGGGCGAGGCGCGGTGGTGCGTGGAGATACTGATCACGGCCTTCGCGAACATCCCGTTCGCCGTGATCGCGCCGAGCACACAGCCGGTCACTTGAGCGGGGATGTAGGCGAGCGCGTCGCGCCAGGCGATGCCGCCGAAGGTCGCGTCGGCGAGCGACACGACCGGGTTGAAGTGCCCGCCCGACACCGGGCCGAACATCAAGATGATCGTGTACAGCCCCGCCGCCGTAGCAGCGGCATTCTCGAACAGCTCGAGACCGACGTCGCCCGGGGAAAGCGTCTGCGCCGCGATACCCGACCCGATCACCAGCGCCGCGAGGAACGCGGAGCCGAGCAACTCGGCGAGCAGCCGGCGGGCAAGCGGTGGCGTGTCCACAAGCCGATCTTATTAGATCGACATACGTGAGTGTTATTGATATAAGTAGATTGATGAGCGTCGATCTGCCGGTCCTCGAGCTGACCCCCAAGACGAAGCGTCCAGCCGGCGAGCGCTGCTGCGAGCCCGTCGTATACCCAGACGTGCAGCGTGAGCAGGCGCTGCGGATGGCCGAGGTCGCGAAGGCGCTCGGCGATCCGATCCGCTTGCAGTTGGTGGACGTGCTGCGCAGGCACGCAGGCAAGGTGTGCGTCTGCGAGCTCGTGCCCCTGTTCGACATCTCCCAGCCCACCCTCTCCCATCATCTGAAGAAGCTCCGCGATGCCGGGATCGTCGACTCAGAGCGCCAGGGACTGTGGGCCTACTACTACGTGATCGGAGACGCTCTGCAGGAGCTGTCCGCGTGGCTGAGCTGACGTGGCCTGCCCGCAGCCGGTGAGCGCGAGCAGACCGCCCGCGGCGAGCAGCGCGCCACCGCGCCGCATCGCCGGTCCTACGGCACTCTTTGCACCGGCTCGCTGGATGCGGATAAACCAGGCGATCCCGACGAGGCACAGGATGCTGGCGACGTAGAAGTTCAGGCGCAGGCCGAAGATGTGGTGGGCGGGGTCGACGCGCAGCAGCTCCTCACCGATCCGCGCGAACGAGTACCCCGCCACGTAGAGCGCGAACAGGCCCGGCGCGCGGATCCGCCGATGACGCCCGAGCCACACCAGGGCACCGGCCAGCAGCAGGTTCCAGATCAGCTCGTACAAGAAGGTGGGCTGGAACGTGGCGTATTGGAGATAGCCGACCGGACGATGCGCTGAGGAGATCTCGAGCGCCCACGGCAGTTTGGTCGGTCCTCCGAACAGCTCTTGGTTGAAGTAGTTGCCGATGCGGCCGATCGCCTGGGCGACCAGCAGCGCCGGGGCGGCGGCGTCCATGAACAGCGGGATGTTCGCGCCATGACGGCGCAGCCTCCAGATCCCCACCGGCGTGCCGAGCGCGATCCCTCCCCAAATACCGAGGCCGCCGTCCCATATCGCGAACGGTCCCCACCAGTGCGGGGGGACTTCGCTCCAGCTCGTCGCCAAGAAGTACAGGCGCCCGCCGATCACCCCGGCGGGGAAGCCCCAGATCGCCACCGCGTAGACGAGATCACGGCTCCCGCCCTTGGCCTCCCAGCGGCGCACGGTAATCGTCACGGCGGCGATGACCGCGACGACGTAGGCCAGCCCGTAGGCGTGGACGAACAGCGGGCCCAGGTAGAATCCGTTGCTGGGTGGGCTGGGGAGAAAGCCGGCGGGAAGGTCGATCATGGGTCTCAGGTGGATTGTCCTACCAAATGCTCGGCGGAGCCGGGTGCCATGCCGCGCGGGCGACCGTGGGGATGCCGTCGTGCGTTGCGAAACAGGTGACCAGACCAGTCAGGAATCGAGAAGCGCCGGTCACGAGCTGCAACTAGAGTGACCGCCAAGGACATCACCACCACTACTTCAGGAGCGACCATGACCGGCTCTTCCACCCAGGGAATCAAGATCGTGCTGCATCCAGTGTCCGACCTGGCGAGCGCCAAGGCCGTGTACACAGCTCTGCTCGGCATCCCGCCGCAGGCGGACTCGTCCTACTACGTCGGCTTCGAGGCGGAGGGCCAGCAGATCGGGCTGGTGCCCGGCGGTGGACCTCAGGGCATGACCTCGCCTGTGGCCTTCTGGGACGTGCCGGACATCGAGGCGAAGCTGGTCGAGGTGACCGCTGCCGGCGCCACCGTCAAGGAACCCGCGCACGACGTCGGTGGCGGTCGCATGGTGGCCACCTTCACCGACCCCGACGGCAACGTCCTCGGGCTGGTGCAGGACCCATGAGTGGTCCCCTCCCGCGCCGTACCTGGTAGTGGACGGCCGCATACTACGGAAAGGAAGCGAAAAACTTATGAAGACAATGACATGCAAACAATTGGGTGGACCATGTGACCTTGCGCACCACGGAAACACTGCTAATGAGGTTATAAAGGCTCAAGATAAACATTTGAAGGACATCGTCGCGAGCGGTGATGTGACGCATACGGATGCCTTGAGAGACATGCAGGGCAGGTGGAAGCATCCCATTTCAGGAATGGGGTGGTACAGGCAGGCCAAGCGCGATTTTGCCGCTCTTCCCGAAGACTGATGAGTGCCGAGGAAAGCGAAAACAACCATGGAGAAGAGCAAGAGTGGCCCGAAGGAAGGAGCAGGAGGAGACTCTCCCTCTCAGCTGATCGATGCGAGAATCGAGGAGCTGGGCGATTGGCGGGGCGAGACGCTCGCTCGGATCCGAGCTGTCATCAAGCAGGCCGACCCCGAAGTGGTCGAGGACTGGAAATGGAGAGGGGTTCCGGTGTGGTCGCACGACGGAATGATCTGCACCGGTGAGACGTACAAGCACGTCGTGAAGACGACCTTCGCCAAGGGCGCCTCGTTGGAGGACCCTGCCGGCCTCTTCAACTCCAGCCTCGAAGGCAACACCAGGCGTGCGATCGATTTCCATGAGGACGAGGAGATCGACGAGAGGGCACTCGAGGCGCTCATTCGCGCCGCCGTCGCACTGAACACGTCCTCGTGACGCCGGAAGAGCTCGCCAACCTCGCGCAGTGAACATCGATCACCTCGCGATCACACCGATAACCTGCAAAGGCGGCACCGTGAGCCTTCTACAACGGAAATCACGAGCATGAGCGGCGCGGAGATCGGACTCGTCCTCTCGGTGTTCCTCGCCTGCACGGTCGAGGCCGTTGAGGCATTGACGATCGTGCTCGCTGTGGGCACGACGCGCAGCTGGTCATCGGCGCTGAGCGGCGTCGGTGCCGCGACGCTCGCGCTCGCCGCGATCGTGGCGGCGCTCGGCCCCGCGCTCACCTCGCTGCCGATCGAAGTGCTGCGGGTGATCGTGGGCGGCCTGCTGTTGATCTTCGGCATGCAGTGGCTGCGCAAGGCGATCCTGCGCTCCGCGAGACTTAAGGCCAAGCACGACGAGCTGCAGAGCTACAAGCAGGAGACGGAGGCGGCACGCGAAGTCGGCGCCAAGCCCTCCGGCTTTGACGGCTATGCATTCACGATTGCCTTCAAGGGAGTGCTCCTCGAGGGGCTCGAGGTCGCGTTCATCGTGCTCACATTCGGCGCCAACCAGCACAATCTCGCCCTGGCCGCCGCGGCCGCCGGACTCGCTGTGCTCACGGTCATCGCGGCGGGCGCCGCGGCAAGAGCGCCGCTCGCGAGGGTGCCGGAGAACACCATGAAGTTCGCGGTTGGCGTGATGCTCAGCTCGTTCGGGATGTTCTGGGGCGCCGAGGGCGCCGGCGCGAGCTGGCCCGGCGGCGACGCCGCTCTGCTGGCGATCATTCCGGGTGTCCTCATAGTCGCGGTCGCGATGGCCCGGATCCTGACCCGCACGGCGCACGCAACGCCCCTCGGGCAGGTCCCGTCGACACCCGCCGATCCAGCCCGACAGGCGCCGGTGAGCGCATGACACGAGTGCGGGGGTTCCTGCTCGCCGTCTGGGAGTTCGTCGTCGGCGATGACTGGCGCACCGCGATCGGCGTGGCACTGGCACTCGCGTTGACCGCGCTCGTCGCCGCAGCGGGCGTCTCGGCCTGGTGGGTCATGCCACTCGCCGTGTTCGGGCTGCTCGCGCTCTCGGTCAGGCGTGGCGCGCGCGGTGTATCGCGCCGAGGCTGAGCCGGATCGCGGCGAGGAAGCTCGTCATGCAAAACCAGGCCGACGCACGCGAAGAAGTCGATAAGAACAACAGTCCGAGTAAGCGAACTGCAGCGCTTGCGCGTATCGTCAAGCTTCCGCGTTGACGCCACGAGCTCGAGGAGGCAGATGAATCTTTCGCAAGTCGTCTCACCGGCCGAGTGGCGGGCTGCTCGCGAGGGGCTGCTCGCGAAGGAGAAGCAGGCCACTCGAGCGCGAGATGCGCTGGCCGCCGAGCGGCGCAGGCTGCCGATCGTGCTGATCGAGAAGGACTACGTCTTCGCGGGCCCTGACAATGGCGAGGCGAGCCTGCTCGATCTGTTCGAGGGACGTCGCCAGCTGATCGTCTATCACTTCATGTTCGCCCCGGACGTCGAGGGCTGGCCGACGGCGGGCTGCCCCGGCTGCTCGATGGTCGTCGATCAGATCTGCCACCTCGCCCACCTCCGCGCCCGCGACACCTCGCTTGTGCTGGTGTCCCGCGCGCTGCCGGTGCAGATCGAGCCCTATAAGCAGCGTATGGGCTGGGATCTGCCGTGGTACTCCTCCTCTCCCAGCGACTTCAACATCGACTTCGGCGTGAGCAAGAACGAGGGCGAGACGTTCGGCCTCAGCGTATTCGTGCGCGACGGTGAGCGTGTCTATCGCACCTACTTCACCTCTGGACGCGGCGTCGAGGCGCTCGGCAGCGCCTGGACCCTGCTCGACCTGACACCGCTCGGGCGCCAAGAGGACTGGGAGGACTCACCCGCCGGATGGCCACAAACCCCGCCATATCAGTGGTGGCGCCGTCACGACGAATACGCAAGCGACGCGTCATAGGCGTCGTTGCTTCAGTCGAACTCCGGGTCGAGGATCGGCCGGGGGTGCGGGTGGGAGTGTGGCGCGGCGTGCTCGCCACCAGCTGGTGTGGCGCGTAGTTCGCCCTGGACGTCGAGCTTGGTGAGCGCCACGCAGGCGACGAGGGCGATGAACACGATCAGCGCCAGAGCACTGACCGTGCCGTCGCCGAGGCCGAGGCCGGTGTTGCCGTGCTTGCTGAACCCGTCCGCGAACGAGGCGCCCAGCGGCCTGGTGACGATGTAGGCAAACCAGAACGCGAGGATCGGATTGAGCTGCCAGCGCCACCAGCCGATCGCCGGGATCGCGATCACCAAGGCGAACAGCACGACCGAGGGGAAGAAGCCGAGGTTCAGCGAGAGCGCCGTGAGATCGCCCGCGGCGGTGCCGAGCGCGAACGTCGCGAGCACCGTTGCCCAATAGAAGCCCTCGCGCCGGCGGGTGGTGATGCTGTGGATCGAGAGGGTGTGCTCGCTGCGATACCAGAGATAGAAGATCGCGGCCATGATCAGCCCGAACAAGGGCGTGGTCACCGAGTAGGGGATGCTCGCGCCGTCGTGGATGCCGTCGGCTGCCATCGTGCCGAAGATCGCGACCATCATCACCGCGAACCAGTAGACAGGTGCCCGGTACTCGCGCTGGCGCATCTGCAGCCAGAGAGCGAACCACAGCCCGAAGATACCGATCGCCCCGGCGATCGGGACGTTCTGCTGGCCGAGAAAGTCCGACATCGACTCGCCCATCCCCGTCGTCAGGAGCTTCAGGACCCAGAAGATCAGGGTGATCTCGGGCACCTTGGTGATGGCGTCTTTGGTGGTCTTGTGTTGGGAGAAGAAGTTGCCCATAGAACCAAATTGATTGTGTTATTTGATACGACTACTTGGCGGGCCGCGGAGGAAGCCCCGCTGCTCGCCGTCGGCGAGGTTGGCAGAGAATTATTTGGCTTCGCTAAAGAAGCATGGCCCCGTGGGTGTTGTGCAGGGGCGTAGAGTGATTGTCTCTACGAGGAGGTCGTATGGATCGGGAACAAGAGCGCAAGGATCACATCGCCAAGGCCGCGAAATCACGGAGCTTGGTCCAGGAGCGTCAAGCCGCGCGCACCGCTGAGATAGCTGGAAAGCAAGCCCAGCTCAAGCGCGAGGCGCAGGAGCGACGGGAGCAGAGGCTCAAACCTCGGTGACGAAACGAAAATCGAGGCGGCAGGGGATCTCGGTGTGAGTGGTTTCTCATCGGGGGCTGATCCACGCTTTAGATGGCCAGTCGATGCTGGCGGCATGCTCTCTGCCGCGATCACCCAGGCGTGACGCGCGCGCGGCGGGAGGAGATCGCGCGCCGGCGGCTGACGGCGGTCGCGGTGACGGTGGCCTCGTTGACCGCTTTGATCGTGCTTGTGCAGGGGCTGGGAAGTCCCTCGCGTGGCGATAGCGCTGATCACGCCGGTGGCTCGAAGTCCGCGCGCGGCCAGCAGGCGGGTGGGAACCTGCGCGTGGGTTCTGACCCCGGTGTGCTGCCGGGGCCGGTGTTGATCGCCGATCGCGATAACAACCGGCTGTTGGAGGTCAGCCCCACGGGTCAGGTGCTGTGGCGTTTCCCGGAAGCAGGGGATCTCGCGGCGGGTCAGTCGTTCGAGTTGCCCGACGATGCTTTCTACTCGCCTGACGGGCGCCAGATCGTCGCCACCCAGGAGGACGATTTCGTGATCAGCGTCGTTGATGTCGCTCACCGAAGGATCGTCTATCGCTATGGGCATCCGGGAGAACCGGGCTCAGAACCCGGTTACCTGCACAACCCCGACGATGCCATGCTCACACCCGCAGGCGCGATCCTCTCGGCGGACATCAAGAACTGCCGCATCGTGGTGATTCGCCCGCCGGCTCATTACGTGTCTCACCAGCTGGGCGAAACTGGGAATTGCAACCACGAACTCGGCGTGTCCTATGGCAGTCCCAACGGGGCGTTCCCGATGGGTAACGGTGACACCGTGGTCACCGAGATCAACGGGGACTGGATTGACGTGCTGGGGCCCGATGGGCGTCCGGTCACGGACACCCACCCGCCGGGCTTCAGCTACCCATCGGACACCAACGAGGTGCGGCCGGGCGTGTTCCTCTCCGTCGACTACACCAATCCGGGGGCAATCGAGACCTTCACGGCGAGCGGGCGGCTGCTGTGGCGCTACGAACCCAGCGGGTCGGACGCGCTCGATCAGCCCTCGCTGGCGCTGCCGCTGCCCAACGGGGATGTGCTTGCAAACGACGACAAGAACGATCGCGTGATCGTCGTAGATCCGCACACCAACAGGATCGTCTGGCAGTACGGTCACATCCACCAGCCCGGTTCGCAGCTGGGCTATCTGGCCAACCCCGACGGGGTCGACCTCGCGCCGCCTTACTCGCTGACGATGCGCTTTGCGCGCTCGCTGCAGGCTCCCTGAGCTATCCGGTCACGGGCGTCAGCTCGAAGATCGAAGACTGCGTGCCGCTGGCGCTCTGGCCGCCCGCGAGGACGATCTGCTCGCCCACCACGGCTACCGCCGCGTCAGACAGCCCGAGCGCGAGCGTGCCCGCGTCCTGGACCCGGCCGCTGGCGGGGTCGATTGCGAGGATCGCAGAGGTCTGGGAGTCCAGCGCGGCGCCGCGGCCTCCGATCAGATAGATCGTGGAGCCCAGGCTGGCCGCGGAGGAGTGGGTGAGCGGGTGAGGCAGGCTCCCGATCTGTGTGATCCGGCCCGTGGCGGGGTCGAAGCTGAGGATCGCCCGGCTGGCGCCCGCTTCGGTCGAGCCGCCGGCGATGATCACTCGCGAGCTCGTTGCCGCGACGGCCGCGTAGCGAAGCCCAGCGGGGAGTCGGCCTACGACGGTCGGGTTTCCACCTGGGCGCCAGGCGAGGATCGTGTCGAGTGCCTGTTCGCCGTCGTAACCGCCGACGATGTACGCGGTGCTCCCGAGCGTGGTCACCGCGACATCGGAGGCGGGCCGCGGCAGATGCCCCACCAGGGAGACGCGACCGCTGGTGGGTTCGTAGCGCAGGATGTGATCGTAGGAGCTGAACTGGCCGCCGCCGAAGACGTAGAGCGCTCCACCGAGGCTCGCGGCCTGAGCGTCGTGCTGCGCTTCGGGCAGACGCGCGGTGGCGCTGAGGTGGCCCTTGCTGAGGACCGCGATGGCGGACGTGGAGGTGTCGCTGCTGTCGAGGCCGCCAAGCAGCACCAGGCGCCCTGCTCCCAGCGACACCGCGGCGGCGTCCTGCAGCGGAGCCGCAAGCGTGCCTATGCGCTTCTGACGCAACGCGGGGAGGGCCGCCGCAAGCCGGTCCGAGGATCGAGTCGCATCTTTACGGCCGTGGGAGCGGGGGTCGTTGGTGGAAGACGTGCTTCGGGCACCTGCGATCAGAATCGCAAGGATCGCGATGCAGAGCAGCGCGGCGGGCACCGCCAGACGCAGTTGGCGTCGGCGGCGCGTCATCTGGCGGGCCTGGCGAGCGCAAAGTTGCGCTCGCGGCTGCTCGAGGCGGTGAAACCCGGGAGCTCGAGCTCGATCCTCGCGCCGCCCTCGGGCCGGTCTGTAGCGGTGACGCGACCTTGATGTGCGTTGGCGATGGCGCGGACGATCGCAAGCCCGAGGCCGGTTCCGCCCGAGGCGCGGTCGCGGGCGGAGTCGGTGCGGTGGAAGCGATCGAAGATCGGCTCGCGCTGATCGGGGGGAATGCCCGGCCCGTCGTCTTCGACGACGAACCGCAGGCGATCTGTGCCCTCGCGCTCTGACTCTCAGCCGCACCAGTCCATCCCCCGGAGTGGTGTGTGCGATCGCGTTGTTGAGCAGGTTGCGCAGCGCCTGCGCGAGGCGATCGGGATCGGCTCTCAGGGTCCCGGCCGGGACGGGGTCGAGCTCGAAGCGCCGGTCGGCGAGCAGGCTCATCCCGTCCCACAGCTCCCGCACGTAGACCGGCAGGTCGATCGGCTCGAGGCGCAGGAACTGCGTCTCCTCGGACTTGGCCAGCAGCAGCAGGTCATCGACCAGGCGGGTGATCCGTGAGACCTCCGCCTGCACGAGGCGCTCGACGCGCCGCACCTCCTCGATCGGGGGGTGGGGTTGGGCGCCGAGCACTTCGAGCTGGCCTCGGATGACGGTCAGCGGCGTGCGCAGCTCGTGTGATGCGTCGGCGACGAACGCGCGCTGACCGGCGAACGCGGCGGAGAGCCGGTCGAGCATGTGGTTGAAGGCGTCGGCAAGCACCCGCACCTCGTCTCCTGGGCCGCCGGCCTCGTGGATGCGGGGCTCGAGCTCGCCCGCGTCGACCCGGGCGGCGATCGCGGCCATGCGGCGCAGGGGCAGCGAGACCCTCGCGCCGACCAGGTAGGAGGCCAGTAGCGCGGCGAGGAATGCCAGCGTGCCGGCGAGAATGAAAGCGCGCGCGACGCCGGCCTGGGCACGGTCGACCGCCGCCAACGGCTCGCCCACGCCGATTATGGCGTCGAGCCGACCGTCGATGCTGATCCGGCGCTTGAGCAGACGCAGGTCGCCGACGTCGGGAAAGGGTAGCGTGGAGTACCCGTCGTGAGCGCTCAAGACGCGATCGGCCAGGCGGTTCTCGTGGTCCTGTTCGGCGACCGTCTCGCCGTTGTCGGGGCCGGCTTTGCCGAGCAGCTCGGGCTGGTTGGTGCTCGTGCCCGCCCCGGGGATGATCGCGAACAGCAACGTCGAGCTGGCGCCGAAGGGCTGATCGTGGATGTAGCTCCTCGCGGCGGCCCTCAGCGCGTGAGGAGAGTCTGCGTCCAGGAGCTGCAGATTGTGGGAGAACTCGCTCGCGTCGCCCGCCAGCTCACGGTCGATCTGGTGGCGCAGTTGCGTCGCCGTGCCGCGGTAGACGGCGACGAAGATCACCGCGGCGAACAGCAGCATCACCACCGCGACCCAGGCCGTCAGCCGCCAGCGCAACCCGCCCCAGCGCATGCGTCTAGCTCGCATCGTCGAGGCGATAGCCGACGGAGCGGACCGTGAGGATCGGCGCCGGGCTCTCGGGGGTGCCCAGCTTGCGCCTGAGATACCCGATGTAGACGTCCACGACGTTGGTCCGCGGGTCGTGCTCGTAGCCCCATACGGCGGCGAGGATCTGCTCGCGTGAGAGGACGCGACCGCGGTGGCGCATGAGGTGGACGAGCAGGTCGAGCTCGGTGCTGGACAGCCGCACCGGACGTCCGGCCCGGTGGACTTCGCGCGTGAGCAGGCTGACCTCGATGTCTCCCGCGTAAAGCGTTGCCGCCGGACTCTGCGCGGCGAGACGCAACTGGGCGCGCACGCGAGCGGCCAGCTCGGCGAGGGAGAAGGGCTTGACGAGGTAGTCGACCGCGCCCGCATCGAGGCCGGTCACGCGATCCTCGATCTCTCCGCGTGCGGTGAGCACGATCACCGGTGTCGTAATCCTTGATTGGCGCAGCGAGTCGAGGATCTCGAGGCCGTCGCGGCCGGGCAGCATCAGGTCGAGCACGATCAGATCGAAGCTGTCGTGCAGCGCGCGCCGCTCGCCCTCGGTTCCGTCCAGGACGGCCTCCACCGGGAACCCCTCGGCTTCCAGACCACGGGTGACGAAGTCGACGATCCCGGGCTCGTCCTCGATCAGGAGAATCATGGCTCACGCCCGCTTCCAGCGCAGGGATCGGCGCTGGGAGAACTCCACATCCGCCCAGCATAGATGCGCTGATGGAACGCCTCGGTGCGCGAGGAGATAAGCAAAGAGGATTCTCATCGAGTGGTTAGTGCGTCCTTATACGACGGCTGAGACTGTCATTCATGGCAAGCGATCAGAGTCGTCTCAGCGTCGGTGCTGGGCGCGCTGGCGAGCGGTCGTCGGGCCAGCGGCTCGGCAGTGGGCGGCTGACTGGTGGCGGGACGACCGGCAACGAGCGTCTGACCGCCGCGACCGGCGTCGTGCTGCTCGTGCTGCTCGCCGTCATCGGGGTGAGCATTCTGAGGCTCAGGCAGCTGCTCTGGGTGCATCTGTTCGTGGGCATGCTGCTGATCGGACCGGTGCTGTTGAAGCTGGCGAGCACGGGCTATCGGTTCGCCCGCTATTACACCTCGAACCCGGCCTATCGCCGCAAGGGTGCTCCCAGCACGCCGATGCGTCTGCTTGGCCCCTTCCTCGTCATCTCAACCGTGGTTGTGATCGGCAGCGGCGTCGGCCTGCTGCTGGAGGGACCGAGCTCGCGCGGGACGCTGTTCCCGATTCACAAGCTGAGCTTCTTCGCCTGGCTTGCCTTCACCTCGCTGCACGTGCTCGGACACCTGCCGGGTCTCGGAGCCACGCTGCACGCCGACTACCGAATCCATAAGGAACTGCCGGGCTACGAGCCGGGACGTGACGGGCGCGTTCTGTCACTTGTCGGGGCGCTCGTCGGCGGGCTGGTCGTTGCTGTGCTCGTTTTGCCCCAGTTCGGTCCCTGGCTACACGTATACCTGCACCACCACTGATGACGTCTCGAATTTTTGTGTTTAGGTGACACATAGAACCACAGACAAGCACGAGCAGGGAAGGGCGACCGTAAGAGATCTCTAACCAGCTCTTTAGTGAGAAGCAGGCAAAGGCGGCGAACATAGATGCATGAGAACGTCGCTTTCGAGTCGCTCGCGGGACGCCGCTCTACGGCGGCTGGCGCGCTGCAACCGCTGGCTGATCGCCGGCTCGGTGACGCTGACGGGGGTATTCACGGGCCTCGCCGCGCAGGCCTTCCCCGGCAAGACGCGCGCGGCCACCGCGGCGAAGGGCGCCGGCACGAGCGGGAGTGCCTCCCGGTCCTCTCACCACGCGACGCATGCTCGTGCGGCGCACAAGGTGAGCCCCGCGAAAGCGCTGGAGTCGCCCGCGCAGGCGCCCAAAGCCGCTGCGCAGGAATCGGGGGAAACGGGGGCGGCAAAGACCGAAGAACAGGCTTCGACATCCACGCAAGCCGCTTCGACGCCGGAAGCCCAGACGACGACGCCCGAACAGGCCGCGACGACGCAGGCGCAGAGCGCCGCGGGCTCCTCGGCCGAATCGAGCTCTGCCACGGTGCTCTCCGGAGGATCGTGAGGAGCTCGACGATACCCGTGAGCAGCAGCTGGGAGGCGCTTGGCAGCAGCGTGGTTCTGCAGGTAACCGATCCCAAGGCGCTGGGGAGAGCACGAGCGATCGTCGAGCGGGAGCTCGAAGAGATCGACCGCGCCTGCAGCCGCTTTCGAGGGGACTCGGATTTGCAACGTGTGAACGGCGGCGCGGGACGGTTCGTGAGAGTCAGCCGGCTGCTGATCGAGGCGGTGCGAGTCGCCCTGCGCGCCGCCGAGCTGACAGACGGCGATGTCGACCCAACGGTCGGCAACGCCCTGGTGCTTGCGGGCTATGACCGCGACTGGGCGCTGCTCGAGAAGCCGATCGAGGGGCCCGAGCGAGCGCCCCAGCCAGTCATTCGGGCGCGCGTGACACCAGGCTGGCGGGCGATCGAGATCGACAGCGAGCGAGTCGCGATGCGTGTTCCAACTGGCGTGCGCCTGGATCTGGGCGCCACGGCGAAGGCATGGGCGGCCGATCGCGCCGCCGCCGCGGTGCACGAGGCGACCGGGGCGGGCAGCCTCGTCAGCCTGGGCGGCGACATCGCCACCGCCGGCGCCGCCCCCGAGGGTGGCTGGCGGATCTATGTCACCGACGACCACCGCGCTCCCGGTGGGCAGGGACAGACGATCGCGATCGTCTCGGGCGGGATCGCCACCTCGAGCACGGCGGTGCGGCGCTGGCGTCATGAGGGGCAGACGAGGCATCACATCATCGATCCCACGACGGGTACGCCCGTCGTGGGGACCTGGCGCACCGCAAGCGTCGCGGCGGCGACGTGCCTCGACGCAAACATCGCCAGCACAGCGGCGCTGGTCCGCGCGGGCGCAGCCCCAGCGTGGCTCGAGCGGCTCGGTCTGCCGGCGCGCCTGGTGAGCGCCGACGGCGCCGTGCGTCTGGTGGGCGACTGGCCATGACGCCGATCGGGGCAATTGGTCCCAGCGCATACTGGTACCTCACGCGGTCCACGGGGGCTGTGTCGCTGATCCTGCTCACGCTGAGCGTCGCCCTCGGCGTGGCCGGCGTCAGTCGCTTGCGCAGTCCGCGCTGGCCGCGGTTCGTGTTGGACTCGCTGCACCGCAACGTGTCGCTGCTCGCGGTCGCTTTCCTAGTGGCGCACATCCTCACCGCGGTACTCGACAGCTTCGCCTCGATATCGCTCACGGACGCGATCGTTCCCTTTGACGGCAGCTACCGCCCGTTCTGGCTCGGGCTCGGCGCGATCGCATTCGATCTGCTGCTCGCCGTGGCTGCCACCAGCATCGTGCGTCGCCGGCTCGGATACGGCGCCTGGCGCGCGACGCACTGGCTCGCCTATGCCTGCTGGCCGATCGCACTGCTGCACGGACTCGGGACCGGCAGCGATGTCAAGAGCACTTGGCTGCTCGGGCTGAACATCGCCTGTCTGGTGATCGTTGCGTTGGCGGTGGGTGTGCGTGCGATCGCCGGGTGGCCGGACCACGCCCGGGTTCGTGGCGCCGCGCTCGGCGCCACGGTCGTCTTTGCGCTGTTCCTGGTGGTGTGGTTGCCCGGCGGGCCGCTGGGCGGAGGTTGGGCGCGCCGCTCGGGCACGCCCACCTCGCTGCTGGCTGGGACGTCCAGGAAATGAGCTCGCAGGCGGATCTGCCCAGCTTGCCGCGGCTGCTCGCCGGCATGCCGGCGTACGGCGCGATGGGCTTGGCCGCGCACCTGGCGAGGCACGGCGAGGCGCCTTTCGCCAAGCGCCGCGAGCGGCGTGGAGCTGGCGAGCTGATCGATCTCGTCGAAGAGGCCGGCCTGCTCGGCCGCGGGGGCGCCGCGTTTGCAGCAGCGGCGAAGATGCGAGCGGTTACCGGCGCCGGCCGATCGGCGATCGGTGGACGACCGATCGTCCTCGCCAACGTGGCTGAGGGAGAGCCCGCGAGCCGCAAGGACCGCGTGCTGCTCGAGGGACTGCCCCATCTCGTGCTCGATGGCGGCGTGCTGGCCGCGCGGGCCGTTGGCGCCGACGAGCTGATCCTCTGTATCGACGAGTCGGTCGGTCTGGCTCTGCAGAGCGCGGAACGGGCGATCAGAGAGCGCCAGCAGACCGGCGGCGACGCGATCGGGGTCAAGATCCAGACGGTGCCCGGGGGATATGTCTCAGGCCAGGAGTCGGCGCTCGTGAACCTCTGCAGTGGCGGGCCGGCAAAGCCGACGCTCACCCCGCCGCTGCCATCCAAGCGTGGCGTTCGCCGCCGGCCGACGCTGATCAACAACGCCGAGACGCTCGCCCACATCGCGTTGATCGCCCGTCATGGAGCGCAGTGGTTCCGCCAGCTCGGTACGCAGGCGCACCCCGGGTCGGCGCTGCTCACGCTCTCTGGCGCCGTCGCATATCCCGGCGTGTACGAGATCGAGCAGGGCGCGCCGCTCGCGTCGCTGATCGCGGCAGCCGGCGGCACGACTTCGCCGATCCGCGCCGTGCTGCTCGGCGGCTACGCGGGCACCTGGCTGGACGCAGGATCGATCTCCACGCTGGCGCTGTCAAACGATCGCCTGGCGGGCCACGAGGCGTCGCTCGGCGCCGGGGTCGTCGTGCTGCTCTCCGCGGAGGCATGCCCTGTGGCCGAGACCTCGCGCGTCGCTCGCTGGCTGGCCGAGCAGAGCTCCGGTCAATGCGGACCGTGCGTGCATGGCCTGCGCGCGATCGCCGGCGCGATCGAAGAGGTCGCTGGCGGCGCCGCGTCCGCCGGGGTGGGGCAGCGGATCGCCCGCTGGAGCACGCTGGCCAAGGGACGCGGCGCCTGTGCACACCCGGACGGAGCCGTAGGCTTCATAACCAGTGCCCTGGACGTATTCGCGGAGGAGTTCGCCGACCACGCCCGGCATGGGCCATGCGAGGCATGCTCGGGGCCGTACGAGCTGCCCCTGTCGAGGCCGATTGCACTGGCCACGGCCGCGTGAGTCGATGAGCGTGCGGCTGAAGGTGAATCCGATCGCCTGCGAGGCCCATGGCATGTGCGCCGAGGTTCTACCCGAGCGGATCGCCCTGGACGACTGGGGCTACCCAATCGTCGACGAGCGAGAGCTGCCGCCCGAGCTCACGGCCCTGGCCAAGCGCGCCGCCGAGGCATGTCCCACCTTCGCGCTGTTGGTGACCCGCGGCGAGGAGACGAGCTGATTCAGCCAGGGGTTCTCGAGCGGCGGGCCGTCGTAGATCCGTCGGTCGTCCTCCTCGTTCTGTTGCTCGCGGCGTGGCTCGTATGGTTCCCGCCGAGCCCGGATCTCGCGGCGCAGGTTTACCGGGTCCACCTGTTCGCGGTTGACGGCCTCTCGCTGTGGGATAACAACTGGTACGGCGGTCACTACCTGCCGGACTACAGCCTGCTGTTCCCGGCTCTGGCCACGCTGGTGAGCCTGCAAGTGGTGGGAGTCGCGTCGGTCGCGTGCTCTACGCTCGCCTTCCGGCGCCTCGCCAGAGCACAGTTCGGTTCACGAGCATCGCGAGCGACCGCGCTGTTCGCGGTGAGCGCCTGCGGGGATCTGTTCATCGGCCGCCTGACCTTTGCTCTGGGAGTGACGTTCGGCGTTGCCAGTGTGCTCGCCATCGCCACGGGGCACCGCAAGCTCACGGTGCTGCTTTCTCTCGCCTGCGCAGCGGCCAGTCCGGTGGCCGCGCTGTTTCTGGCGCTCGCGGCCATGGCTGACCTGCTCACCAACCGGGCGTTCCGCCGCACGCTGACGCTCGCGGGGCCCGCGTTGGGGCTGACGTTGGCGCTCATGCTGCTGTTCCCCGAAGGCGGCTACGAGCCCTTTGCATTCCCCTCGCTGCTGGCAGCCGCGGGGTTCTCGGCGGTGCTCCTGCTGATCCTTCCCGCCAGAGAGCGGCTGCTGCGCCGCGGGGTGGCGCTGTATCTGGTGGCGCTGGGACTCGCCTACTTCGTGCGCTCGCCGATGGGAAGCAACTCGGTGCGGCTGGGGGTGCTGTTCGTGCCGGCTATCTGGGCGGGCACGATCGGCGTCGAGGATGTCCGCCTGGCGCTCTCGCGGGCTCTCGCGTGGTGGCCGTTTGCGCGCGCCGCTCACCGCGATCGCTCCCAGTCGGTCCGGCCCAAGCTCGCCCGGTTGCTGCTCGTCGGTGTCGGCTTGGGATTGGTGCTCTGGCAACTGGATGGCCCGCTCGCGCAGTCCGTGCAGGCCTCGAATGAACGCTCGGCTCGGTTTTCGTTCTACAAGCCGGTGATCCGCTATTTGGACAGCCAGAGTGCCGGCGCGCCGATGCGCATCGAGGTGGCGTTTATCAGCTCTCATTGGGATAGCGTGATCCTCGGCCGGCGCTTTTTCCTTGCCCGCGGCTGGGAGCGCCAGCTGGACACGAAGAACGATGCGCTCTTCTACGAACCACGGCTGACGGCGAGCGCCTACCACGCCTGGCTGCTGGAAACAGGTGTGCGTTTCGTCGTGCTGTCAGACGCGCCGCTGGACTACTCGAGCCGTCAGGAGGCGGCGCTGATTCGCGGCGGCCTGCCGTTCCTGCATGAGGTTTTCAAGAGCGCGCACTGGCGCGTGTACGCGGTCCGGGGCGCACGTCCGCTGGCCAGCGGACCGGGACGCCTGGTGGCGATGGATGACGACGGATTCACCCTGCAGGCCACCCATCCCGGCACGTTCCTGGTGCGCGTGCACTACACGCCCTACTGGCAGGTCTCCTCCGGGCTGGGGACCGTGAGCGAAGCCGCAGACGGTTGGACGCGGGTCACTGCTGAGCGTGCCGGCAAGATCGCGATCGATGCCGAGTTCTCGCTCACTGGATAGCTTGGCCAAGACGGGCGCCTTTCACGGCTTAGGAGACCACCGCCGGCTCTTGCAGATGCGCGGGCACGCCCGCTGCCGCGTAGGCGTCGGACGCGTCGAGCGTCTCCGCCTTCAGGAGTGCCTGCGCGAGGTTCTCCAGCTGGTCGCGGTGGTCTGAGAGCAGGCTCGTGACCTCCTGATGAGCCGTGTCGACCATCCGCCTGACCTCCTCGTCAACGAGGCGCTGAGTAGACTCGGAGGTCGCGCTCACCCCCGGTAAGAATGGTCCCTCGCCGTCGGCTGGGAGCACCGCGATCGGGCCGACCGCCTCGCTCATCCCCCAGCGGCCGACCATCTGGCGCGCAATCGCGGTGAGCTGCTGAATGTCGGACTCGGCGCCCGAGGTGATCGTGCCGTAGATGATCTCCTCCGCCACGCGGCCGCCGAGGGCCACGCGGATCTTGGCCTGCAGGTCGTCGAGCGTATAGGAGACGCGGTCTGAATCGGGTGTCGAAAGGGTCACGCCGAGCGCCATGCCGCGCGGGATGATCGAGACCTTGCGCACCGGATCGGCGTCCGGCGTGAGCATCCCCACCAGCGCGTGGCCGGACTCGTGGTAGGCGGTGCGCTCGCGGTCGGCGGGCGCGAGCAGGATGCCGCGCGGGGAGCCGAGCATGAGCTTCTCGAGCGAATCGGTGAAGTCGCTCATCTGCACCTTCTTGTGGCCACGGCGGGCGGCGAGCAGGGCGGCCTCGTTGGCGAGGTTAGCGAGGTCTGCCCCGACCATTCCCGGCGTGCTGGAGGCCAGGGCGTCGAGGTCGACGCCCTCGTCCAGCGGAATCGAGCGCGTGTGCACTTCGAGGATTTCGGCTCGCCCCTTGCGGTCGGGGGCCTGCACGGTCACCCGCCGGTCAAAGCGTCCGGCGCGCAGCAGTGCGGGGTCGAGGACGTCGGGGCGGTTGGTCGCGGCGAGCACGATCACGGCCTGTGAGGATTCGAAGCCGTCGATCTCCGTGAGGATCTGGTCGAGTGTCTGCTCGCGCTCGTCGTTGGCGCCGGTCACCGACACCGAGCCCTGGCGGGAGCGGCCGATCGCGTCGAGCTCGTCGATGAAGATGATCGCCGGCGCCGCCTCCTTGGCCTTGGCGAACAGGTCGCGCACGCGCGAGGCTCCGACGCCGACGATCGCCTCGATGAACTCCGAGGCGGAGATCGAGAAGAACGCCGCGTGCGCCTCGCCGGCGACGGCGCGGGCGAGCAGCGTCTTGCCCGTGCCGGGCGCGCCGGAGAGCAGCACGCCGTGGGGCATGCGCCCGCCGAGGCTCCCGTAGCGTTCGGGGTTGCGCAGGAAGTCGACGATCTCCGAGAGCTCGGCCTTGGCCTCGTCGATGCCGGCGACGTCTTTGAAGGTGACCTGGATCTGTGCCGGGTCCACTCGCCGCGCCTGCGAGCTCCCAAATTTTCCAAGCGCGCCCATGCCCCCGGCGCCCTTGGCGGCGCGTTTGTAGATCAAGACGAACAGGCCGACGATCAAAAGCGTCGGACCGAAGCCGAGCAGAATCTCTGCGAGCAGCGACTCACTCGTGCTCGTCGATTCGGCGTTGATTCTCACGCCCTTTTCCTGCAGTAACGCCGAGAGCTGGCTGCCGTTCCAGAAGCTCGGGACCTGCGTCGCGAACAGGGTCGTCGGCGACCCCCGCTTCTTGCCGGTCGCGGGGTAGCGCTGCTTGACCTTGAACTTTCCCTGGATCGTGTCGCCCTTGGAGGCGATTGAGCCGACCTCGCCGGCCTTGACGTGTTCGAGGAAGTACGGGCTGAAGGGCACGGTCACCCGCTGTTCGCCGCTGGAGGGTGCGAAGAACAGGACCGACAGCCAGTTGAGCGCGATCAGCGCCAGCACGAAGTACCAGAAGCCGCGCATGCGGTGTGGCGGCGGGCCGGTCGGTGCATGCTCGGGCATGCCGCGACCGTCGGGCGCGGGGGAGACGTGCCAACCCCGTTTGTCGCGTGGCAGCGGCGGGTGGGCGTCCGCCCGGCTTGCGCTCAGGCTGGCCGATCTCCGATCGGTGGGCTCGTTCGGGGATTCCTCGGGCATCAGTTGCCGCCCGGTCAGCCGGTGATGTAGACGATGTCGCCGAGTGCCAGCATCCCGAAGACCGTCTCGGCGGTGGACACGGGGAGCTCGACGCAGCCGTTGGATTGGGGGACGCCGTAAGAGGCGCGTTCATACCCGTGCACGGCGTCGCCACCGTTGAAGTAGTTCACCCAGGGGACGTCTGGATCGTCGTAATGGGTGCCATCCGGGTCGGTTCCGATCATCGTCGTTGAGACATCACGGGCGAAGATCGGGAAGATCCCCTGGGGGGTTTCCGCCCCTGCGACTCCTGTGTTGGCGGGGCTCGAGAGCACCACCCGATTGCCCTTGTGTACCTCCAGGGTCTCGGGCGAGGACTCCGTGACGGTCACGAACGTATAGGGGTTCGGATCCCTGCGCCCGTCCGTCTCGGCGGCCAGTAGGCTCTCCCAGATCCGGGCGTCGGAGACGGTGGAGGTTTCGGTCGCTTCGATCCCGTGCGCGGCCTCGAAGACGGTCAGAGCGCCCTGGGTGGTCTCGTCCAGTTGGCCATAGTCCAGCGGTGGGGCGTCGTGCACATTGGCGCTCAGCACGCCCGTCGGCGGATGGAAGGCGTGGTGAGCGGCCATGCTTCTGGTCTCCCGTCCACCCGGCAGGTGGATTCCGTAGAGGGAGTGGAATGTGTAGGGCAGATATCCAAGGCGGGCCAGTGCCTGCTGGAATGCCTTCACGGGTGGACAGACGACTTTCAGCGCGATCGTGCGGGTCTTGCCAAGCGGAGTTTGGCCGGTGGCTTGAATCGAGGCGGGGATCGAGAGCTGATAGGAGGAGCACGGCTCGAGTGTTGACGCGGGCGTGAAGTACTCAGAGTCCCCGACCGTCGACCAGGCGCCCGCCACCCTCGGGCTCACGCTTGGACGCGGCGAGTCGGGCGCGGGTGCACCTGAAAGCCTGACCCACAGTGGAGCTGTTCCGTCGACGCGCAGGCCGTCAGGCAGTGCCGTCAAGGTGGTGTGCGGCTCCGCCGCGAGAGGGGTTGCCGCGCTGGCTGAACTAGAACCGAGCAACCCGCTCATGCTGTGATCGCGACCGGCAAGCACGACCGCCGCCGCGGTCGCGATCAGCGCCATCACGATGATGCCCGTGGGCGGTACGCCCCTGTGGTGAGCCTTCGAAGATCCCAGCGCGTCTCGATGCTCACTCATGTGGGTAGAGGGTAACGCCTCGGCTGAAAGTTTATGGAGATACCGGCGGTTGGGGGTTGAGGTAAAGGAGTGGGGCTGTTGGTAGAAAAAATCTGAAGTGCGTGTGACTATAGTTATACGCACTTCAGAAAGTTGATATGAACCTCCAACGCCCGCAGCGATGCAGGTCGGAGGGGATCGGGGCGCGTGTGAGGCTAGACTGCGAGACCCGCCGGAGTAGCTCAGTCGGTTAGAGCAGCGGAATCATAATCCGCGTGTCGGGGGTTCGAGTCCCTCCTCCGGCATGTAAGGAGAGTCGATGCGAAGCGATCGGATGCCCAGGGTCTTTCTCAGGTTTCGATCGTGACGAGCGTGCCGATCGGGGTGTACGGCCAGATCTCCGCAGAGGCCGCCAGTGGGAGCTCGACACAGCCGAGGCTCTGTGGGGTACCGAACGACGAGCGGTCGAAGTTATGCAGCGCGTCCCCGCCGTTGAAGTAGCTGATCCACTTGATCCCAGGGTCTTCGTAGTGCGAGCCGTCGGGGTTGGTGCCGCTCATCGTGCCTTCGGGGATGTGCTCGAACACGGCGAAGGTCCCCAGTTCGGTTTCGGCGCCGGAAATGCCCGTGTTTGCGGGCGAGGTGATGACCGTACGGCCGGCGCTCCAGAGAGTCATGGTCTCTGGAACTTCGCGGTGCACGTATACGTAGCTGTACGGTTCGCTCAACCGCTTGCCGGCGAGCACGTAGCCGAGCAGCGCCCGCCACACCGCCGGACCGGCTTCGCCGTCGACGGTCATGTTGTTGGCGTTCTCGAACTTCATCACCGCCCCCTTCATGACCACGCTCCACTGCCCCGGGCTCCACAGCGCCATCAGCTGGCGGGGGGTGTTGGGATAGCGCCAGCCGAAGGTGCCGCTCGGTGGTGTGACCGCGGCCTGCGCCTGAGCGCCAGGGGTGCGCGGTACGACGCCTCTCGAGGGATGCCAGTCGACCGGCAGGTAGCCGGTCTCGGCGAGCAGCTGCTGCAGGCGCAGCGTCGAGCCGGGCGGCACCGTCCATTCGATCTGGTTGGTGTTGCGCAGCCCGCCGCCTGAGCCCGCGGTCACCGCGACCGGATGGGGGAGTTGCACGTGCAGTCGCGAGCCGAGCTGTGCCCCGAAGCCCTCGGGCCTGAACACGAGCGTGTGGCTGTCAGCTTCATGCCACTGTCCCTGCGTGCTCGGCACGATCCGCGGGCGTGCGGAGCCGAGCACTTCGCTGACGGGCTTTGAGAACGTCAAATAGAGCGGCGTGGCGGGGCCGATGTGCGAGCCCGCTGCGGGCAGGCTGACCATCACGGGAGCGTTCGACGGCGGAAACCAGCTCACCTGCGTGGGCGCGCCGAGAGTCTCCCACGGGCGCGCCGCCGCGGCGATCGCTACCGCGCCGGTCGCCGGCTGCGCCCCGAGCGAGATCGAGCGTTGAGCGCCGCCGAGGGTGTGCTGGGTCAAGCTGCCAGTGCTCCCGTAAGCCACGGCGCTGACCGGCCCGTCGAAGCCCACGTGCACCGGTGTGCCGGGCCTGACGGTCATCCAGTATTCGCTTACCTGTGCGACCGGGGCCTGCAGCGTCAGGTGCTCGGTGTGCGTACTCCCCAACGCCCAGCCCAGCCATCCTGGCCGGCGAACGGTCACGTCCACCGACACCTGCTCGCCGGGGTGCAGTCGCTCAAGCGGGGTCAACCGCCCGCCGCTGACCGCCAGCGGCACCGGCCGGCCGGCCGGGCCCAATGCCTGGATGTGCTCGATCGTTCCGCCCAGCGGGCCCACGCTCACACGCGCGAGCGCCGTCGCGTCGCTGGTCAGCGTCGCGCCCGAGAACAGCAGCAGCGCCACGACCAGCGCCGGAATCACAACCAGCAAAGGCGCAAGGAAACCCAGCAGCAGGCGCCGATGGCCACGTCGAGGTAGTGCAGACTCCGCTTCGATTGCCATCACTGAAATAGAGGATAGGCGCCATCAACCCCGACTTCATGGCTCGGGCAGTCCTCGCCAGAGATGTTGCACGTGAGCCCGCCCAGATCGGTCGACCGGCGGAGCAGTTGTGCATCCCAGCGAAAATGCACCGGGACGGACCGCTACTTTATTCTTACGCAAGGTTTACAGAGCCGGCGCCATGAAGACCATCGATAACAAACCCGGCTCGCCGTCCTTGGCGGAGCCGCAGTACGCGCTCGGCGAACCACCCACCACACGCTCGCTGCTCGACGTCTTCGCGGAGACGGTTGATCGTCACGAAAGTCGTGTCGCGATCGATGGGGTCGACGCGGTCCTCACCTACGGACAGCTTGCAGACGCCGCGGACCGCGTCGCCGATCAGCTGCGGGATGCCGGAGTGGGTCCAGGCGACCGGGTCGGGGTCAGGCTGCCAAGCGGCGAGTCCTCGCTGTATGTCGGGATTCTCGGGGTGCTGCGTGCCGGTGGGGCCTACGTTCCCGTGGACGCCGATGACCCGGATCGACGCGCTGAGGCGATCTGGGAGAGCGCGGATGTCTGTGGCGTCCTGCAGGACGAGCTGAGCTTCACACCGCGCGGGCCGATCTCCGATCGGTCCGCACCGGCGGGCGCAGGGCGCGACTCGACCGCCGCGGACGACGCCTGGATCATCTTCACCTCGGGTTCGACCGGCGCCCCGAAGGGCGTGGCGGTCAGCCATCGCGCGGCCACGGCCTTCGTGGACGCCGAGGCCCAGCTCTGGACGGTCCTGCCCGAGGACCGCGTGCTGGCCGGGCTCTCGGTCTCCTTCGACGCCAGTTGCGAGGAGATGTGGTTGGCCTGGGCCAATGGCGCGACACTCGTGCCCGCGCCACGCGAGCTGCTACGCACGGGCGTGGATCTCGGTCCATGGTTGGCAGAGCGCCGTGTCAGGTGATATCGACGGTCCCGACGCTCGCCGCCATGTGGAGTGAGAACATGCTCGCCGGGGTACGTCTGCTGATCCTGGGCGGTGAGACCTGTCCGCCCGAGCTCGCTTGGCGGCTCGCCGCCGAGCGAGAGGTGTGGAATACGTACGGACCGACCGAGGCCACCGTCGTCAGCACCGCGACACGTCTGCTGCCCGGCACGCCCGTGACGATCGGCTGGCCGCTGAACGGATGGGTGCTCGCCATCGTCGACGAGGCTGGTGAGCCGGTTGCGCTCGGCGAGACGGGCGAGCTGATCATCGGCGGAGCCGGGCTCGGACGCTATCTGGACCCTCTCCTCGACGACGAACGCTACGCCGCACTGCCCTCGCTGGGGTGGGAGCGCGCCTACCGCAGCGGCGATCTCGTACGCGAGACCGTGCATGGCTTTGACTTCGTCGGCCGCCGCGATCAACAGGTCAAGCTCGCCGGACGTCGGCTGGAGCTCGGCGAGGTCGAGGCGCGGCTGCGAGCCGTGAAAGGCGTCCGCGCCGCCGCGGTCGTGGTGCAGAGCACTGCTGCTGCCAACAAGATCCTCGTCGGCTACGTGGTTGGCGATGTCAATTCCGATCACGTCCGTGCCCAGGTCGCCGAGCAGCTGCCCGACGGCTTGGAGCCGCTGGTGGTCGTCCTCGAGGCGATGCCGATGGCGATTTCGGGCAAGGTCGACCGCGCGGCGCTGCCCTGGCCGCTCGAGAATGCTTCGAGCTCAGGCGGGCAATCGCTCACCGGCACGGCGGCCTGGCTGGCCGAACGTTGGGTCGAGCAACTTGGTCCGATGCCCATGACCGACGACACGGACTTCTTTGCCTGTGGTGGCAGCTCGGTGGTGGCCGCCAAGCTCATATCGGCGCTGCGCGAGCGCTTTCCCTCGATCGCGGTCGCGGACGTATATGAGTACCGCAGCCTCGGAGCGCTCGCCGCGCGCCTCGACCAGCTCGGGGAGGCCTCCCGCGAGCAGAGCACCGCCGTTTCCGCCCCGTCGCGAGCGCTCGGCGCGATGCAGCTCGCCGGAGTCCTCGTCCTCACAGCCTTGGCCTCCACGCAGTGGGTCATCGCCGCGTTGGGCTACGGGAATATCGAATCCGACGGGCTTCCCCATGTCGGCTGGGGTTGGCTGATCGGCGCATGGCTGGCGCTCTCCAGTCCCTTCGGCCGAGTCGCCATCGCCGCGCTGGCGCGTCGCATCCTGCTGCCCCGGTCTGCGGCCCGGGCGATACCCCCGCAACTCCTGGCTGGCCTGTCGTGTGTGGTTCCTCGAGCGGCTCGGCGAGTACTGCCATCTCGATCGGCTCGCCGGTACGCCGGCGGCCGATCGCTATGCCCGCATGATCGGCGCCGAGGTCGACGCCCGTGCGCGCCTTGCCAGCATGCCCACGCTGACCTCGCTCGTGCACATCGGTCCAGGCGCCACCGTGGAGTCCCAAGTCGATCTCCGACGGCTGGTGGATCGACGGCCAGGAGCTCGTGATCGGCGAGGTGCGCATCGGCGCGGACGCGAGCATCGGTGCGCGGACGCTGCTCGCTCCTGGCACCAGCATCGGCGAGGGCGCGGAGATCGAGCCCGGCAGCGTCATCTCCGGGACGATTCCCGCCGGCGAGCACTGGGGTGGCAGTCCCGCTCGTTATCTCGGTCAGGCTGGCGCGGACTGGCCGGCGCAGGCGCCCTCGCCCGGTCGCCACGCGGGCTTCTGGAAGCTCATGTTCGCCTTGAGTTTCACCTGGGAGGGGCTGCTCGCCTTGCTTGCCCTCTTCCCTGGGGTCGGCCTGCTCGTGCTCCTCGGCGCTCCCGCGCCAACGCTTGACGGCTCACTTGCGGTGCTGATCGGCGAGGCGGCCGTGATCGCGGTCCTCTTCACCGTGACGCTTGCCCTGCTGCTGGCCCTCACCTTGCGCTTGGTGTGGAAGCTCGTGCGCCCGGGCTGGCACGGCGATGACGGAGGGCTGGGGTGGGCGCTGTGGTTCTCCGGTGATCTGCTGGAGTCGGCCGGTGGGGCCCTGTTTCCTCTCTACGCCTCCCTGTACACACGCCCCTGGTTGCGACTGATGGGCATCAGCGTCGGCCGACGCACCGAGATCTCGACCTCGACGGGTCTGAATCCACTGGTCTCCTTTGGCGAGCGCAGTCACGCCACCGACGACGTGGGCTTCTGTGGCGCCAGGGCACGCGGGGGCTGGCTGCACGTCGAGCCGATCGAGATCGGCAGTCGCACCTTCCTCGGTCCCGGTGCTGTGCTGCGCGAGGGCACTCGGCTCGGCGACGGGAGTCTCATCGGCGTCCTCACGCTCGCTCCGCGCCAGTGCAAGCAGGGAACTTCTTGGTTCGGTGTGCCCGCGCTCGAGCTGCCACGCGTCTCTGAGGTCGCGGATTCGACCCGCACCACCGATCCACCGAAGCGACTCGTCCTGGCTCGGGGAGTCATGGACGCGATCCGCATCATCGTGCCCAACACGATCTCGCTGTCCATCGGCCTGCTCGACCTGCTCATCCTCGACGTGGTCGGCGAGCACCTGGGCATCCTGACGATGATCGCCATCTGCCCGCTGTTGGTGCTTGGCTCCGGTCTCCTCTCAGCCGGTATTGCGGTCGCGCTGAAGTGGGTGCTGATCGGTCGCTATCGCGCCGGCCAGCATCCGCTGTGGTCGTTTTTTGTGTGGCGCGACGAGCTCATCAACGCAGTCCACGAGCAACTCGCCGGCGAGTGGCTGCTGCGCTTTGCCATCGGCACGCCCCTGATGTCGCTCTATCTGCGCGCGATGGGCAGCAAGGTCGGCCGTGGTGTGTGGTGCGAGACGACGGCGATCACCGAGTACGACGTGGTCGAGCTCGGGGATGGCTGCGCGATCAACCGCGGCTCCTGCTTGATGACCCATGTCTTCCACGACCGTCTGCTGCGCATCGGCCCGACGAGTGTTGGCGTCGGCGCCACCATGGGCCCGACCTCGGCGGTGCTCCCCGACACGAGACTTGGAGTGAACAGCTGCATCGGTGGGCACTCGGTGGTCCTACGCGGCGAGGAGCTGCCGGCCGGCACGCGCTGGCATGGCGCTCCCGTCAAGAGCATGTGAGTAGCGATCGGCCGTTGCTGGTGGCGGGCAGTGGGGCTGAGGTGCTCCCCGAGGTGTGGCTGATCGACGCGCGGACTATCGGACTTCCGGATGAGGCCGCGCTGCGCGAGCATGCGCGCCAGCGGAGCACCGATGCAAGGGCGTCTTTTCAGTTCGCGCTCCTATCGCTTTCCCTTTGCGCTCGTGGCCTGGCATACCCACGCGGTGGGCGTCGATATCGAGCGCATCGAGCCGTGCGACGAAGCCTTTGCTGACTCCATCCGCACTCCGGCCGAGCGCGCCGGCGGCTTGCCGAGAGACGACCCCGACCGTTTCTTCACGTCACTGTGGTCGAGCAAGGAGGCGCTGTCGAAGGCGCTCGGAGACGCCCTGGAGTACGACCCACGCTGGCTCGAGGGTCCGGGTGCCTGGCCGGACGGCCGCTCGGGCCCCTGGAGCGCGCATCCGCTCGAGCTCGGGCCGGAGCACGTCGGCTGGGTGTGCTGGCGCCGAGACGGCTGACGCCGACCGACAACCTGTGGGTGCCCCTAAACCGGGTCCAGAGCGCTCTGTTGGTGTAGGTGACCATCCCGGGTGCAGCTGATCGTCGTGGGGGCGTTGATCCTGACCGCGTAATCTAGGCCAGTATCGCGATGTCACAGGCCAGTCATGACCATGAGGTCGCCGTGCAGAGACGCACGACGCTGGCCTCGATCGCGGCGGCGGGCCTGTTGGTGGCCCTGAAGCTGGGAGTCGGCTTGGCAACCGGCAGCCTCGCGTTGGTCTCGGCCGGCGTTGAGTCAAGCGGCGATGTCGTCGCCGCGACGCTGACGTTCTTCGCGGTGCGTCTGGGTGGACGGCCCGCTGACCGTGGGCATCCTTACGGCCACCGCCGCGCCGAGAACCTTGGTGCGTTGGGAGAGGCGGCGATCCTGCTGGCCGGCGGAGTGATCGTCAGCATCGAAGCGATCAGACATCTCCTCGGCACGGACATGGCGCCTGAGGTCCATTGGTATCTGTTCCTGGTCATCGCGGTCGCGCTGGTCGTGGATCTCAGCCGCACGATCGTTTCTTTGCGTACCGCTCGGCGCTATGGCAGCGCCGCGTTACGTTCCAACGCTTTTCATTTCGCGGGTGACATGGCGGGGTCTGTCGTGGTGCTTGTCGGATTGCTGCTCGTGCGCGACGGGTTTGCTCAGGGCGACACGATCGCCGCGCTGGTGATAGCGGCGATCATCTTCGCCGCCGCCGGGCGGCTGATCGCGGAGAACGCCAACGTGTTGATGGACCGCACTCCGGCGGAGGCCAGAGAGGCGGCCGAGGGGGCCATCACCCGCCTGGAACCGGACATCGAGCTGACGCGGCTGCGCTTGCGCGAGTCCGCGGGGCGCTACTTCGCCGATGTGATCGTCGCCGTGGCGCCTGGGCAGGCGGTCGTCGAGGGCCATCAAGCCGCCAGTCTGGTGGAGGCGGCTGTCGAGAGTGCGCTGCCCGGCAGTGATGTCGTGGTTCACGTCGAGCCGCGTCGCAGCGGACTCGATCTCCGCGACAGTGTTCTGGCGATCGTGCTGGCCGAGCCGCTGGTCAGGGAAACACACGACATCACGATCTTCGAGCAGGGGGGATCGGTCAGCGTTTCCCTACACCTGAAGTTCCCGGCCGACCTCGATCTACGGGCGGCGCATGTGGTCGCCGAGCGAGTCGAGCAAGCCATCCGCGCCAGAGAAGGCGTGGCCGATGTGCAGACTCATCTCGAGCCGCTCGAGCGAGCACTGCTCGCTCGTCCGGTCGATGATCGAGCCGACCAGCAGGCCACCCATGAGATCCAGTGCCTCGTCCGTGAGCGGACCGGCATCGAGCCGCGTTCGGTGAGGCTCCTCTCCACAGAGACCGGTCGCGTTGTCCTCCTGACAGTCGCCGCGGGCGCCGATGCCTCTCTGGCAGATGCTCACCAGTTGGCGGGCGAACTGGAGGAGGAACTACGTCAGCAGGTCAAAGACATCGCCGACGTGGTCGTGCACACCGAGCCCTAGAGATGTGGCTCTCACCGAGATTGCGACGGGAAGGATCTGCGCCTGGGAGTGCCCTAACCTCTTGAACGAGGGATGTCCCCAAACCAGCGGAGGATCTTATTCATGAAGCTCCAAGCAGCAGGTGCAGCAAAGACGCGCTTCATGCCGATCGTTTCGATCCTGGCCCTTGCAGTCGGGCTGCTCCCGCTCGCCGGCTGTGGCGGCTCGAGCTCCAATAGCTCCTCGACTTCCACGCCGACGAGCGCGGCCGCCACACCGACTGGGTCGAGCTCGGCGACATCCTCCACTCCAGCCACCGCGCGGGCGCCCGCCGGTGGCGCGAGCACGGGCGGACAGACCTTGAACCTCGCGGCCAATCCCGAAGGCCAGCTCAAATACAACAAGACCTCGCTCACGGCCAAGGCCGGCAACGTCTCGATCGACTTCACCAACACGGCGCCGCTGGGCCACAACATGACCCTCGAATCCTCCTCCGGGAAGATTCTCGGGGCCACCCCGACATTTCAGGGCGGCTCCAAGACCCTGACGTTGAACCTCAAACCCGGCACCTACAAGTTCTTCTGCTCGGTTCCCGGGCACAGGATGGCCGGGATGGAAGGCACGCTCACCGTCCAGTAGAAACTCGAGTGCCGCTCGGAGCGTTCTCGCCACTGCACCGGCGAGCCCTGGCGGTGGAGGCGGTTGACGGCGAGCCCGATCGGCTCACCGATCCATGGTGGTCTGTGAGACTACGCGCCGATGCAGGGAGATGATCGTCGCATATCCGCGGATGACCGCCGGGCAGCCGCTGAGGGAGACCTGGCGCGCGCGGGGGTCCGTAATGGGCGCGTCGAGCTCGTCGATTATGCCCCGGTATGGCCGGCTCTCTATGAGACCGAGCGTCAGCGACTCGCGCCGCTGCTCGACGCACTGGAGATCCATCACATCGGCTCCACCGCCGTCCCTGGGCTGGTAGCCAAGCCGATCATCGACATCGTCGCGCTTGTCTGCGACCTCGAAGCGCCGATCGCTGCTCTCATACAGAGCGGCGGCTACCAGTATCCATGGGCGTTCAATGGGACCCTCACCAACCGACGTTTTCTGTGCTATCCCAGGGCTTCGCATCGCACCCACCATCTCCATCTGGTGGATGACCGCGCAGAGCTCGAGCGTCGTCTGCACTTCCGTGACCGGCTGCGCGCAGACGCAGCGCTGGCAGGTGAGTATGCGGCGCTGAAGCGCGCCCTCGCCGCGCGCTACCCCGAGGATCGTGAGGCCTACACCGAGGCTAAGGCTCCGTTCATCAGGCGCGTAGAAAAGTAGGGCGAACCGTTGCCTTCGCCAACCCTGCTCGCCGTGCCAAACATCTCGGAGGGTCGTGACGTAGCCACCGTCGAAGCGATCTCGCAGGCATTCGCAGCTGATGGCAAGGTCCGGCTTCTGGACACGCACTTCGATGGAGATCACCACCGGGCGGTGTTCACGCTGGCCGGTCTGCCCGGTGCGCTTGGGGATGCGTTGCTGCGGGGCGTGCGCGTGGCGGTGGAGCGGATCGACATCGGCGATAGACGGGAGCGATCGGAGATCGGCCAGCACCCTCACGTCGGGGCGGTAGACGTCGTGCCGGTGGTCTATCTGGACGATGCGGCGCGCGGGGCAGCGTGCGCCGAGGCGCTGGTGGTGGCCGACCGGATCGGCGAGGAGTGCAACGTGCCGGTGTTCCTATACGGGGCGCTCGCGGGCGGGCGGGCACGCGCGCAGCTGCGGCGCGGTGGGGCGGGGCGCCTGGCGGAGCGGATGCGCTTGGGTGAGCTGCAGCCGGACTTCGGACCAGCGGTGATGCATGTGCGCGCGGGCGCGACGCTCGTGGCGGCTCGACCGCCGCTGGTGGCGTTCAACCTGGTACTGGCGTCCCCGGCAACAGTCGCCGACGCACGCAGGATCGCAGCCCTGATCCGCGAGGGTGGCGTCGAGGGACTGCCGGGGTTGCGCGCGATCGGGGTGGAGCTGGGCGGAGGGGTGGCGCAGGTGTCGATGAACGTCGAGCGTCCCTCCGAGGCGCCGTTGGCGAGGGTTGTGCGACGCGGTGCGCCGGCACGCTGAGATCGCGCAGCGCGGAGCTGGTCGGGCTCGCGCCGCGCGCCGCGCTGGAGGGCTTTCCAGAGGAGGTGCAGCTGGTTGGGTTCGACCCGGCAAGGCACCTGATCGAGAACGCGCTGGGCGAGTGACGCCTTTGGTTGACGGCGCCAGATGACAGGCGTGAAGGCCACGACCAGACCAACCATCTAGGCTAAGAGGATGGCTCAGACAAAGCGCAAGCGACAGACCAAGCACCGCGGGAACGCGGCTGGCGTGGTCGAGTCGCGGGGTCGCACTGGGCGCAAGCCGACCGCGGCCGAGAAGGCCGGCAAGCCGCGCGAGGAGCGCATCCCTCGCCAGGATCGCCCGCCCACGTGGCTGAGCGCGTTCTACCGAGCGATGATCGCCGCCGTGCTGATGCTGCTCGTCAGCCTGCTCCTCTTGGGCAAGCACAGCAATGAGGCGATCGAGCTGTTCCCGGTGGTGCTGCTCGTCTACGTCCCCATCAGCTACTACACCGACAGCTGGATGTACAACCGGCGTATGCGCAAAAAAGCCCAGGGCGGTGGCAAGGCGGTCACACGATGAGCGCGCTCGACGTCAGGATGTTCACCGTCGGGCCGGTGCAGGAGAACTCATACATCGTGCGCGCGGACGCTCACAGCAACCGCGCGGTCATCATCGACCCCGGGGATGAGGCTGAGCGGTTGCTGGGAGCAGCAAAAGACCTGGGCGTCGAGATCGAGGCGATTCTGATCACCCACTGCCACTTCGATCACATCGGCGCGGTCGCCGAGGTGGCGCGCGCGACGGGGGCGCCGGTGTACTGCCCGGAGATCGAGCGGGGCGTGCTGGCGGACATCAACAGCTGGGTGCCGCCGGGGTTCGGGCCATTCGAGAGCTACGAGGCCGATCACACGGTCACAGGCGGCGAGCGGCTGAGCATGGCGGGGCTGGATATCGACGTGATCTTCACGCCCGGGCACAGCCCGGGGCACGTGACCTATGCGATCGCCGTGTCTGATGGTGAGGCGAACGAGCGGGCACTGCTCTCTGGCGACGTGCTCTTCGGAGGGTCGGTTGGGCGGGTTGACCTGCCGGGCGGCGACTGGGCGACGCTCGAGCGCTCGATCGGCGGCCTGCTGCGAACGTTTCCCGCGGAGACGGCGGTCTATCCGGGGCACATGGGCACGACGACGCTGGGACGCGAGCGCGACACGAACCCGTTCCTGGCGGAGTTGCGTGTCGCCGTGAGCGCGCCGACGACAGCCGCTGCGCCTGATCTGGCGGCGCGCGCTGTGCCGGACGTGGCAGCCGGAAGTTGAGCCGCGCGGAGCAGATCAAAGCGCCGCGGGGCACCTTCGATGTGCTCGGCGAGCAGGCGGGAGTGCGCGCGACGCTCCAGGATCGCGCCCGCGCGATCCTGGAGGGGGCCGGGTATGAGCGGATCGAGACGCCGGTGCTGGAGGCGACCGAGCTGTTCGCGCGCGGGGTGGGCGCCTCGACGGACATCGTGCAGAAGGAGATGTTTACGCTGGACGATGGCGGCGGGCGTTCGCTGACGCTGCGCCCGGAGGGAACCGCGCCGGTATGCAGGGCGTACGTCGAGCACGGGATGCACAAGCGCAGGCAGCCGGTGAAGCTGTGGTACCTGTCGAGCTTCTTCCGCCACGAGCGTGCGCAGGCGGGGCGCTACCGGCAGTTCTGGCAAGTGGGGGCGGAGGCGCTCGGCTCCGAGGACCCCGCGGTGGACGCCGAGTCGATCGTGTTGCTCGCGACGTTGCTGGAGGAGATGGGGGTGCGTGGAATCAGGCTGCGGCTGTCGAGCTTGGGCAGCAGGGAGAGTCGCAGCGAGTATCGCGAGCGACTGCAGGCGTATCTGCGCGAGCACGAAGCGAGCCTGTCGGAGGACGTGAGGGGCCGGATCGAGCTGAACCCGCTGCGGGCGTTCGACTCCGACCACGAGGGCACGAAGCGAGTGATGGAGAGCGCGCCGCGTCTGCTCGACCATCTCAGCGTGCAGGACGCAGAGCACTTCGTCGAGGTGCGCGACCTGCTGGACGTGGCGCAGGTTCCATACGAGGTCGATCCGACGCTCGTGCGCGGCTTGGACTACTACACGCGCACCGTGTTCGAGTTCACCTCCGACGCGCTCGGAGCGCAGAGCGGCGTGGGCGGCGGGGGGCGCTACGACGGCCTGGTAGAGCAGCTTAGCGGTCCGCCCACACCCGGGATGGGCTGGGCGGCCGGGGTCGAGCGGATCCTGCTGGCGGGCGAGTCACCGCCGATCGCGATGAGCCCGGTCGATCTGTTCGTGGCGCTCGGCGAGGAACCCCGCGCGGGGGACGAGCTGCGCTCTTCGGGCGTGGTGAGGAGGCGGGCCGCTTTTGAGCTTCTGGCTGAGGCGCGGTCGGCTGGGCTGACAGCTCAGATGGAGCTTGCCGGACGCTCGCTGAAGGGCCAACTGGGGCACGCAAACGCACTCGGCGCGCGCTATGTGGCGATCGTGGGGGAGGACGAGACGGTGCTCAAGGATATGCAGGGCGGTGGGCAGGAGACGATCGCCACGGAGACCGTCATCCACGCCGTTTTGCGTGCTCTGCGCACGCTCTGAGAGGCCTCCGGAGGATCGGCGTAAACGCAGCGAGGAGTCCAGCCGGTTTTGCGCCGTTCAACTCTTACGCGAGAACTGCCGAAGTAGGGGACGATGGCACAGCTTTCCCGTCCCTTCCAGATCGCCCTCGCGGCGGTTGTGCTCTTCGCGGTCGTGTGGTTCGTGGCGCTGCAGGGGCACAGCTCGAGCTCCAGCTCGACGCCCGTGGCCAGCACGCCTGTCAGCACACCGGCTCCTGCCTCGGTGGCGAAAGCGAAGGCCCCTGCGGGAACGACACATATCGAAGGTATGACGCGCGCGGTCACTCACGCTCGCGAAGCGGTCGCGGCGTCGCAACAGGCGGCCGACAAGGCCGCCAGCTCATCGGCAGAAGCTCCGAGCCAGGGCACAGACACCTCGGCGAGCACGACGGTCGCCACCAAGCACGGCGCTACCCAGGCGCCCACCCCAGTCGTCACGAAACACGTCGCACGCGTCACCGCCGCACCGCACAAGGCCGCGGCCGGCGGGATTCCGCCCCGACAGGCGGCTGTGGAAAGCGAGCTGAAACAGGGGAAGGTCGTGCTGCTGCTGTTCTGGAACCCGCAGGGCGCCGACGATGTGGCGGTACGCAAGGAACTGCAGGCGGTCGGCAAGCAGCTCGGCGGGAAGATCGCGGTGCACACTGCGGAAGCAAGCCAGGTTGGCGCGTTCGGCTCGATCACGCAAGCGATCCAGGTGTACCAGACACCGACGATCCTGTTCGTGAACCGGAAAGGGTTGACGACGACGCTGACGGGCTTCACCGATGCGTTCTCGATCGAGCAGACGATCAACGAAGCACGCCAGGCATAGCCGTACACTCGACCGGGTGAGCAGTACCGAGAGCCTGGCAAATCATCTTGAACGACCGCTCGGGCGCGGGCACGTCCCCGCGGACGCCTTCACGGGCGCAGCGGGCGGCGCGGCGTGCGGCGACCTGATCCGGGTTTCGATCGCGCTCGACCCCGACAGCCCCGACGGGCGCATCGCCGACGCGGGCTTCGACGCGAGTGGCTGTGGCGCAACGATTGCGGCCGGCAGCGCGGTCGTGGGTCTGGTGCGCGGCGCTCCATTGCTCGAGGCGGCGAGGGTCGGCGTGGAGGAGATCACGCGGGAGTTGGGCGGGCTGAGCGCGCAAAGCGCCACGCGGCTGAGCTGGCGGCGGATGCGCTGCACCGCGCGCTCGGCAGCGCGGCACGCGAGCGTGCCGCGCTGGGCCCGGTGACGGATCGCACGCTGGTGGCGATGAGTGGCGGCGTGGACAGCGCGGTGGCGGCGCTGCTCGTCGCACGGGAGGGAGCGCAGGCCGTTGGGATCACGCTGGAGTTGTGGTCGGATCCGGAGAACGACGGTGAGGCCAGCTGCTGCTCGGCACAGGCGGTACGGGGCGCGCGCGAGGTGGCGCATGGCCTGGGGATGCCGCACCTGTCGATCGACCTGCGCGCGGAGTTCCGTGCCGGGGTGGTCGATCCGTGGCTGTCCGATCACGGCGCCGGGGAGACGCCGAACCCATGCGTGCGCTGCAACGGGAACGTGCGTCTCGACGCGATGCTCGAGCTGGCGCGGCGCCTCGGCGCGGAGACGCTCGCGACCGGTCACTACGCGCGCGTGTACGAGGACGAGCATCCCAGCCATCGGACGACGCCCGCCGTGTCGCGGGAGCGGGTACATGCGACAGAAGGCGTCGGCCGCCCCGTTGTTGCGGATGGCGAGCGACCCGGGCAAGGATCAGAGCTACGTGCTGGCGGCGCTCGCGCCCGAGTCGCTTAGCCCGGCTGCGGTTTCCGCTGGGGGAGATGCGCAAGCCAGAGGTGCGCGAGCTGGCCGAGGCGGCCGGGCTGGCGGTCGCGCGCAGGCGCGACTCGCAGGATCTGTGCTTTCTCGCGGGGACGCGCCAGGGAGCTTTTCTGGAGCGTCACGGCGGGCTGGGTGGGCGTCCGGGGAGGATCGTCGACCGCTCCGGGAACGTGCTCGGCGAGCACGCCGGCGCGCACACGTTCACCGTCGGCCAGCGCCACGGCCTTGGCATCGGCGGCGGCGAGCCGCTGTATGTGCTCGCGACCGACACGCGCGCGAACACGGTCACGGTCGGCCCGCGCGAGAGCTGCTATGCGGACGGCGTGCAGGTGCGGGAGGTGACGCTGCACCGCGACGGCGGCTGCGTCGATGGCGTGAAGGTGCGCTCGCGCGGGCGGCGCTCCGTGCCGGCTGGCCGGCGAGGTGGGCGCGGGACGGCACGAGCGCGTGAGCGTGGAGCTGGACGGAGCCGGCGGAGCGCACGGCTCCCGGCCAGTTCGCGTGCCTTTACTCCGGCGATGTGATCGTCGGCCACGGCATCGTTGCGGCATAGCGGCCTAAGATCACCCGCACGATGACCTCGGATGAGATCCGCGAGCGGTACCTGAGCTTCTTCGAACAGCGCGGGCACATGCGTATCGCCTCGGCGTCGCTCGTGCCCTCCGCGCACGACCCCTCGGCGCTGTTGACGGTCGCGGGGATGCATCCGCTGAAGCCTTATTTCCTCGGCCAGGAAGAGCCACCGGCGCCGCGGCTGACGAGCTGCCAGAAGTGCTTTCGCACGGTCGACATCGACAACGTTGGCAACACGACGACGGCACCTGACGTTCTTCGAGATGCTCGGGAACTTCTCGTTCGGCGACTACTTCAAGCGCGAGGCGATCGAGTTCGCTTGGGAGCTCTCACGGGAGGTGTTCGGCCTCGCAGAAGACGACATCTGGGTGACGGTGTTCGCGGGCGACGAGGCGCTGGGGCTGGGGCCTGACGAGGAGGCGATCGCCTTCTGGAGGAGGTCGGGGTGCCGCGCGAGCGGATCGTGGAGTGCTCGCGCGCGGAGAACTTCTGGCAGGCCGGGCCCGACGGGCCCGTGCGGGCCGAGCTCGGAGCTGTATCTCGATCGCGGGATCGAGTTTGGCGCGGCCGGAGATCTGCCGGGCGGGCGATAACGAGCGGTTCCTGGAGTTCTGGAACCTCGTGTTCACCCAGTACGACCAGTCTGTGAGCGCCGACGGCGACTCGACCCTGACGCAGCTGCCGGCGAACAACATCGACACGGGCCTGGGACTGAACCGCATGGCGGCGATCCTGCAGGGCAAGGAATCGGTGTTCGAAACCGACCAGTTCCAGCCGCTGATCGACCTGGGCGAGGAGCTCTCCGGTCGCGCCTACGGCGAGGACCCCGCCACCGACCGCGCGCTGCGGATCCTCGCCGACCACGGGCGGGCGATGACGTTCCTCGTGGCCGACGGCGTGGTGCCGTCAAACGAGGACCGCGGCTATGTGCTGCGCCGGGTGATGCGCCGCGCGATCCTGCAGGGGCTGAGCCTGGAGCTGGCGCCGGGTTCCTGGGCCGCTACGCCGAGCGTGTGCGCGAGCTGATGGGTGGCGCCTACCCCGAGCTGAACGAGCAGCGCGAGGCGATCGGCAAGTGGCTGACCTTCGGAGGAGGAGGCCTTCGGGCGCACCCTGGAGCAGGGACTCGGCAACCTGCAAGCGCACATCGCCCAGGCCAGGGAGGCGGGCCGCGATTCGATCGAGCCGAGGACGCCTTTCAGCTGCACGACACGTTCGGTTTTCCCGTTCGACCTGACCAAGGAACTGCTGGCCGAGGAGGACCTGGCGGTCGACGAGGGGCTTTCGAGCGGCTGATGGACGCGCAGCGCGCCCGTGCCCGCGGCCGCCGGTGCGGGCAATGGGCAGGGAGCTAATCCGCGCGAGCGCGCCCGTGAGTTCGCCGAGCAGACACCCGCGAAGAGCAGGTTCACGGGCTATGAAACCGAGGAGCAGCAGACGACGGTCGCCGCGCTGGCGCAGGAGAAGCGGCCGGAGGCCCGTCGGCCGGCGATCGCCGGCGAGGCACCGGGCGGGCACGCTATCTGGTGAAGCTCGCCGAGTCGCCGTTCTACGCCGCCGGCGGCGGGCAGGTGGCAGACGTGGGCACGATCGAGTGCGAAGATGGCGACTGCCGCGCGCGCGTGGAGGACGTGTTTCGCCTGGGCGACGACCAGGTGCTCGCGGTGGTGCTCGAACGGGGCATGCTGAAGGCGAAGGAGCGAGTGCTCGCACGGGTCGACCGCGTGGCGAGGCACGCTACGGAGGCCAACCACACCGCCACGCACCTACTCCAGGCAGCGCTGCGCGCGCGGCTGGGCGGCCACGTGCGCCAGGCCGGCTCCTACGTGGGTCCGGACAAGCTGCGCTTCGATTTCAGCCACGGCCAGGGACTCACCGAAACGGAGCTGCGCGACGTCGAGGACCAGGTGAACGCGTGGATCGCGCGCAACGACCCCGTGCGTCCGATCACCACCACGCTCCCCGAGGCCAAGCGGCTGGGCGCAATGGCGTTGTTCGGGGAGAAGTACGGCGAGGTGGTGCGGATGGTGGAGGTCGGCGAGGGCGAGTACTCGCGCGAGCTGTGCGGGGGCACGCATGTGCGCTCTGACCGCCGAGATCGGCCCGTTTCATATCCTCTGCAGAGACCTCCAGCGCGGCGAACGTGCGGCGGATCGAGGCGGTCACGGGGCCGGTGGCGGTGGATCTGCTGCGCGAGCACGACCACCTGCTGGCTGAGATCGCTCAGGCGCTGCGCACTGCTCCCGACCAGGCGCTCGAGGCGATGCGGGCGCGCGAGCGCGGGCGCAAAGAGCTGGAGCAGGCGTTGAAGCAGGGCGGGCGCGCGGCGCCCGGCGCGGGGGTTGACGTGGCGGCGCTCGTTGCAGGTGCCGATGAGGTGGCGGGCGCGCGCGTGCTCACGGCGACTCTCGAGGCGTTGGACGCGAAGGCGCTGCTCGAGCTGGTTGATCGCCTGAAGGGACAGCTCGATCGGCGCCGTGATCGTGCTCGCCAGTGGCGTGCAGGACAGGGTTGCGCTGGTCGTGAGCGTCGCGCCAGAACTCGTCGAGCGGGGAGTGAGGGCCGGCGCGATCGTCAAGGCGGCGGCCGCGGTCGTTGGCGGTGGTGGAGGCGGTCGCGACACGCTGGCCCAGGCGGGGGGACGCGATGTGAGCAAGCTGGAGGAGGCGCTCGCCACCGCGCGCGCGGAGATCGTAGCCGCGCTCGACCGGCTGATGCGGGTACTTGGCACTGGACTACGGGAGCGCGCGCTGCGGCTGCGCGCTGAGCGACCCGACGGGCACGATCGCCACTCCGATCGAGATGGTGCCGAGGCCCGGCACACGTCGTGGGCTGACGAGGATCGAGGAGCTCGTGCGCGAGCGCGAGGTCGGGCGCGTGGTGGTTGGCCTGCCGCTGTCGCTGAGCGGGGAGGACAGCGAGCAGACGCGCGAGACGCGAGCGTTTGCTCGAACGTTGTCCTCGCGCTTGGGTGAGAGTGTGCCGGTGGAGCTGCACGATGAGCGTTTCACCACGCGCATGGCTCAGCGGGAACGCGGGGAGGGCGCTTCATTAACCGCCAGCGAGGACTCGCGCGCCGCGGCACACATGTTGGAGAGCTGGTTGACGGCCCGATCGCGTTAGGGTCTCTTGCTTGGCTCGCGGCAACCGATCAAAGCCTCCACGCGAACGCACGGCCGAGGAACGCGAGCACGACCGCGAGGAGCGCGAGCGCCGCCGCGCGGGACTGATGAGCGAGGCAACGCGGGACGCACCCGTCGCGGCAACGCCAGTTGAGCCGGCGGGGGATACGCCCGAGGACCCTCAGACCGTCGAAGTCGTTGCACCGATCCCGGCCCCGATCGAGGAACCTCCCGAGACCCCGCCGATTCCGGCGCCCGTGGAGGATCCGCCGGCGCCGCCTCCGTCCCAGAGCCAACCTCCGCGGCCCGCTCGTCGCGACGCGCTGCTCGACCAACGCCGCCACCGCCTGCGCAGCGGCCGGGTGGCGAGTGACGGCAGGCGGCGCGGGCTGACGCGCGCGCGTATGGGCGCCCTGATCGCATTGGCCGCGGCGGTCGCCGTCGTGTGGTTCCTGGCTTCGCTGTTCCAGCCGTTCGCCGGTACGGGACACGGACGGGTGATCGTGCTGATCCCGAAGGGCTCGAGCGCGAGCAGGGTCGGCTCGATCCTCGCCCGTGACGGTGTCGTCTCATCGGGGTTCTTCTTCGACCTCCGCGCGCTCGTCGAGGGTAAGCGCGGCGAGCTGCACTCCGGTCGCTTCCTGCTGCGTCACGACGAGAGTTATGCGGCGGCGATCGCCGCGCTGAGCAAGCCGCCGCCGGCGACGATCGCCGTGAAGGTCGTGATTCCCGAGGGGGAGACCCGCCTGCAGATCGCGAGCATCGCTGCCGCTGACGGTCTCAGCGGCAGCTACCTGGCGGCCTCCGCGGAGCGCTCGTCGCTGCTGAGTCCGGCCACCTATGGGGCGCCGAGGCGCACCTCGAGCCTCGAAGGCTTCCTGTTCCCCGCCACCTACGACATGACCGCGGGCGAGCCCGTCAGCCGGCTGGTGGCAGAGCAGCTGACCGCCTTCCGCGAACGCTTTGGCGCCGAGGAGATCCGCCGCGCGCGCGAGCTTCACGTCACGCCATACCAGCTGCTGACGGTCGCATCGATGGTCGAGCGCGAGGCGCAACTGCCGGGTGACAGGCCGAAGATCGCGGCCGTGATCTACAACCGCCTGCGCCTGAACATGCCACTCGGCATCGACGCGACGATCTACTACGCGGTCGAGCAGGCGCAGGGAATCGCCACCTACACCGGCGAACTGACCCTGGCGCAACTGCACATCGACTCGCCCTACAACACGCGCACTCATCGTGGCCTGCCGCCGACGCCGATCTCCAATCCGGGGCTGGCCTCGATCCAAGCCGCGGCCCATCCGGCGCACGTGCCCTACCTGTACTACGTCGCCGGCGCCGATGGCTGCGGGGAGCAGGTGTTCTCGACCACCTATGCCCAGTTCGAACGCGACGCGGCGGCCTACGACGCGGCGGTCAAGCAGAACGGTGGCAAGCCTCCAGTGTGCAAGCGGAAGTGATGCGGCGGCTGGGTGTGCTCGGCTGGCCGGTGGCGCACAGCCGCTCCCCCGCGATGCACAACGCCGCGCTTGCGGCACTCGGGATGGAGTGCTGGCGCTATCAAGCGCTGCCGGTTCCGGAGGAGCTCTTCGCCGAGACCACCCGCGCCTTGGGCCAGGCGGGCTTCGTTGGCGCGAACGTGACGATTCCCCATAAGCAGGCGGCACTCACGCTGGCTGATCAGTCAAGCGTCACGGCCCGGGCGATCGGCGCTGCGAACACGCTCACGTTCGCCGGAGACGGGACGATCGCCGCGGAGAACACCGATGCTCCCGGTCTGATCGCGGCGCTGGAGCAACTCGTCGATCTCCCCGCCCGCCCGAGCGTGCTCGTGCTGGGGGCAGGCGGCAGCGCGCGCGCGGCGGTCTGGGCACTGCGCGAGGCCGGCGCGCGTGAGGTGTCGGTGTGGAACCGCACTCCCGCGCGGGCCGCCAAGCTGGCAAGGGAGCTCGGCGCGCGCGCGGTGAGTGAGCCCGCTCGCGCCGACCTGCTCATCAACTGCACCTCGGTCGGTTTGATCGGAGGACTAGAGGGGCCCGACCGAAGCCGGGGGACACGCGCCTTCGGCGCGAATCCCCGTTTCGGCCACCCTCTAGAACGGTCGGCTACTGAGCCCGAGGAGCTCAACCAACTCGGGCTGACGTTCGATCAGGTCGGTGAGTACCCGTATGTCGTCGACATGGTCTACCGCTCAGGACTCACCCCGCTACTCGCCGCTGCGCGAGAGCACGGCGCGCGCACGCTCGACGGGCTGGAGATCCTCGTTGCGCAGGGGGCGCTCAGCTTCGAGCTGTGGACCGGCCGACCGGCGCCGCTGGAAGTCATGCGCCGCGCCGCCGGCGATCTCCACGACGCCGGCTGAGTCGACCACGCACAGCGACTGCCGGGCGAAGGGTGAGCAGTTGCGATGAGCGAGGCCTCGCAACGCACCAGCCCAGACCTGCACGCGATCTTTGGCATCGACACTGACCAGGCCCTCGAGTCCGAACAGGCCGCGGCGCTCGACATGACTGTGGAGCTCGATCATGTCGTCGAGGTGGAGCGTGCTGTCGGGGCTGAGCCAGCTGTGGAGCTCGATCGCGCCGTCGAGACCGAGCGAGGAGAGGACCTAGATTTGACCGTGGAGCTCGACGCTCAAGAGGGCGCGGAGCGGGAAACCGGGGAGCTGACCGGCATCACCGGTCCCTCCCGCCGCGGATCTTCACCACGCTTCCTGACGGATGTGATCATCGACCTGGGCCTCGTCTCACGCCGGCAGGTGGAGGAGGCGATCGAGACCTCGCGCGGTACGGGCACGATGCCGGAGCGCGTGCTGCTCGACAACGGAGCGCTGACGCAGGACGGACTGACGCGCGCGCTCGCGGAGCGCTACGGGCTCGACCACCTCGACCTCGGTGTCTTCTCGGTCGACATGAGCGCGGCCAACCTTGTCAGCACGATCGCCGCCAAGCGCTACCAGGCGGTGCCGGTGGCGTTTGCCGACAAGCGCACGCTGCTGGTGGCGATGGCGGATCCGTCGAACGTGCTCGCGGTCGACGACATCGCGATCATGACCGGCTACGAGGTGCGCGTCGCGGTCGCCCCTCCAGAGGACATCGCCAACCTGATCTCGCGCCTTGACCGGCTCGATGACGTGGTCTCTGAGCAGGACGGCCACAGCGAAGAGCTGGAGCAAGACGGCGCCGAGGTGGTCGACCTGCGCGAGACCTCCGAGGACGCGCCGGTCGTCAAGCTGGTCAACCAGATCGTGGCGCAGGCCGTGGAGCAGGGCGCATCCGACGTGCACCTGGCACCGGACGGGCGCGAGCTGCGCGTGCGCTTCCGCGTGGACGGCGTGCTCCATGATGCCACCACGGTCCCGCGGCGGATGGCGGCGGGCGCGGTCTCGCGCGTGAAGATCATGGCTGAGATGAACATCGCCGAGCGACGTCTACCGCAGGACGGCCGCATCGGGCTGACCGTCGACGGGCGTCATGTCGACCTGCGCGTGGTGACGCTGCCGAGCGTTCACGGGGAGGCGGTCGTGATGCGCGTCCTCGACAAGGAGTCGGTCGTGACCCGCCTCGACAAGCTCGGCATGTCCGAGTCTGATCGCAGCCGCTTCGAACGTGCCTGTCACGAGACACATGGAGCCGTGCTGGTGACCGGCCCGACGGGCTCAGGCAAGTCCACGACGCTGTATGCGGCGCTGCAGTTGCTGAACACGCCGGAGAAGAACATCATCACCGTCGAGGACCCGGTCGAGTACGAAATGGAGGGCCTCACGCAACTGCAGGTCGCGGCCAAAGCCGGCCTGACGTTCGCGGCCGGGTTGCGCTCGATGGTGCGCGCCGATCCCGACGTGATCATGGTGGGGGAGATCCGTGACGGCGAGACCGCACGGATCGCCGTGGAGTCGGCGCTCACCGGTCACCTGGTGCTCTCGACGCTGCACACCAACGACGCGCCCTCGGCGATCACGCGGTTGATCGAGATGGGGATCGAGCCGTTTCTGGTGGCCTCGGCGCTCGACTGCGTGGTCGCCCAGCGGCTCGCGCGGATGCTCTGCCCGAACTGCAAGCGACGCACGATCATCCCGGCAGGGGTGCTGCGTGAGAATGGCTACAAGGCGTTGGTGGATCTCGAGGCGTACGAGCCGACGGGTTGCCGGCGCTGCGGCGGCAGCGGCTACCGCGGGCGTTTGGGGCTGTACGAGGTGATGAGCGTCTCCTCGGAGGTCCGCTCGCTGGCGCTCGAACGCCGGCCGGCCGAGGAGATGCGCGACGCGGCGGTGCGCCAGGGGATGCGACGTCTACGCGATGACGGCCTGGAGAAGGTCAAACAGGGTCGCACCTCGATCGCCGAGATCGCCCGCGTGATCGGCAGCAGCTGAAAGCTAACCGAAAACTCCGAGGTCTCTCCTCACCCTGGCACTGAACACGATCTGAGGAGTTTTCGGTTAACAAGTCGTCTCGAACCTTCGTCCAGTTCGCGGGACGCGCGCTGCATGGGCTAATGGCCAGGCCCTCATTTGTCGATGGGCCAGCATGGACATCGACTTCGCAGACATCCTGATGGAGGTCGTCAACCGCCGAGCCTCCGACCTGCACCTCTCAGCCGGCGCGCATCCGACCGTGCGTATCCGCGGACGGTTGACCGCGCTCGAGGATTATCCGGTCCTCTCCGGGACCGACACGCGCGAGATCGTCTATTCGATCCTCACCGGCGATCAGCGCCAGCGCCTGGAGACCAACTGGCAGCTTGACTTCGCCTACTCGATCCCCGGCCATGCGCGCTTCCGCGTCAATGCCTACTACCAGCGCGGCGCGATCGGGGCGGCCTTCCGCCTGATCCCCTTCGGTCTGACCTCGATCGACGAGCTCGGGCTGCCCGCGGCGGTACACGAGTTCACGCGCCGCCCGCGCGGCTTCGTGCTCGTCACCGGCCCGACCGGTTCGGGCAAGTCGACATCGCTGGCGGCGATGATCGACGAGATCAATCGCACGCGTGAGGAGCACATCATGACGATCGAGGACCCGATCGAGTTCCTGCACGCGCACAAGAAGTGCCTGGTCAACCAGCGCGAGCTGGGCTCCGACGCGCAGAGCTTCGCCGACGCGCTGAAGGCCGCCCTGCGCCAGGACCCCGACGTGATCCTGGTCGGGGAGATGCGCGATCTGGACACGATCTCAACCGCGCTGACCGCGGCCGAGACTGGCCACCTCGTGTTCGCCACGCTGCACACGCAGGACGCCGCGCAGACGATCGACCGCGTGATCGACGTGTTCCCATCCCACCAGCAGGGGCAGGTGCGCGTGCAGCTGTCGGTCGCGCTGCAGGGCATCATGACCCAGCAGCTGCTGCCGACCGCCGACGGCGCGGGCCGCGTGGTCGCGACCGAGGTGCTGGTGCCCAACCCGGCGATCCGCAACCTGATCCGCGAGGGCAAGACCCACCAGATCTACTCGGTCCTGCAGACCAGCTCCGCGCAGGGCATGCAGACGATGGACACATCGCTGGCGACGCTCGTGCGCGAAGGCAAGATCACCCAGAAGCTCGCCGAAGCGCGCTCGTCCACTCCTGACGAGCTCGGGCGCCTGCTCGGCGCCGGATCGCTGGCGGCGGCATAAAGGAACCGGCAGATGAGCACCTATGTCTTCAAGGCGATCGACATCGCCGGCATCAAGGCCAAGGGAGAGGTTGAGGCCGACTCCAAGCAGGCGGTTTCCGACCAGCTGAAGTCGCGCGGGCTGATCGTCCTCGACATCGCCGACAAGCACGCCTCGCGCGAGATCAACCTCACTTTCTTCGAAAGCGTCAACGCCTCGGAGCTGGCGGTGTTCGCACGCCAGCTCGCGACGATGATCTCCTCCGGCATGAGCATCCTGCGCGCGCTGTACGTGCTCGAGGAGCAGACCGAGAGCAAAATGCTCAAGGAGACGATCGTCGCGGTCCGCAAGGACGTCGAGGCGGGGCTGTCGCTGAGCGACGCGATGGCGCGCCACCCGAAGGTGTTCAGCACGCTGTTCGTGGCGATGACGCAGGCGGGCGAGACGGGCGGTGTGCTCGAGGGCTCGCTGCTGCGCGTCGCCGACCAGCTGGAGAAGGATGCCTCGCTGCGCCGCCAGATCAAATCCGCGATGGTCTACCCGATCCTGGTGGTCGTCGTCGCGGTCGGGATCATGCTCGCGCTGTGCGCCTTCCTGATCCCGGTGTTCATCAACGTCTTCAAGGAATTCGGGGGCGAATCTGCCGGCGATCACGAAGGTCTCGGTGTTCGCGTCCAAAGTCGTGACCGGCTACTACTGGGCGATGTTCCTCGTCACCGGGGCGGTCGTGTTCACGTTCATCAAGTGGAAGAAAACCACGTGGGGGCGCAAGCAGTGGGATCACTTCCGCCTGCACATCCCGATGAAGATCGGCACGATCGTGCAGGAGGTGGCGGTCGCGCGCTGGTCGCGCACGCTGGCCTCGCTGACGAGCGCCGGGGTGCCGCTGCTGCTGGCGCTGGATATCACCGGCCGCACGGGCGGCAACGTCGCGGTCGAAGAGGCGATGGAGGGTGTGATCGCCTCGGTCAAGCGCGGCGGCACGATCGCCGCGCCGCTGGCGCAGGCGCCGATCTTTCCGATGATGGTCACGCACATGGTCGGCGTCGGCGAGGAAACCGGCGCCCTGGACGCGATGCTCGACAAGGTGGCGGAGTTCTACGAGGACCGCGTCGATGCCTCGGTGAAGGCGCTGACCTCGATCATGGAGCCGATCATGATCATCGTGATCGGCTCGCATGGTGGGGTTCATCGTCATTTCAATGTATTTGCCGCTGTTCGAAGTCTACAATCACATCGAATCCTGACGCACGCCACCGGACGTATCTGCCGGCACCGGATGATGAGGTCAGTCGGCGCTGACGCTGATGCCGCGGTCTTTGACCGACAGCGAGATGCGGCCGTCCAGCAGCTCGAGCAGTTCAGCTCCCACCAGCTCACGCCGCCAGCTGCGCAGCGTGCGCACGTCGGCCTCCTCGCCACCCGTACGCCGGGCGGCGACGATCGCCTGCAGGTCGGCGCGCGCGGCGAGCAGCTCGTAGGCGAGACCGGCCTCGCGGGCACGTGCCCGGACCAACGCCTCCGCGAGGGCGATCAGGGGCCCGTCGCCGGGATCCGGCGCCGGCGGACGTGGGTCTCCAGGCAGCGCCTCGGGCGGGCGCTCGCGCCCGCGCCGCACGGCGTCCAGCAGCTCGCGCGCCCGGCGGTGCAGGCCGGCCGCGCCCAGACCGCGGATCTGCTCCAGCTGGCTGGTCGAAGACGGCTTGCGCTTGGCCAGCTCGACCAGCGCGGCGTCGCCGAGGATGCTCTGCACCGGCCGGTCCGCGGCGGCGGCCGTGCGCTCACGCCACTCTACCAGCTCACGGGCGATCGTCTGCGAGGAGGCGTTCAGGCCGCGAACGCGGGGCAGGCGCGCGAAGATCCCGTCGAGATCACGCTCGTCGCTGGCCCGCTCGAGCGTGCGGCACTCCTCGCGCGCCCACTCCAGGCGGCCGAGCGCGGCCAGGCGGCGCTCCAGCTCCGCCGCCAGCTCGAGCAGGTGGACGACGTCCTCGCGCGCGTACTGCCGCTGCTCGGGTGAGAGCGGGCGCTGTGTCCCAGCGCGTGAAGCTCGCGCTCTTGGCCAGACGCACGCCGAGGATCTCGGCGAGCAGCGTGTCATACGAGCACTGTGCGCCCAGCCCCGCGAAGCCCGCCGCGACCTGCGTATCGAATACGTTGCGCACCTCCGTGGCGAAGCGCCGGCGCACGAGCGCGACGTCCTGGCGCCCGGCGTGCACGACGACCTGCACCGCTGGGTCGGCGAGGACCGCCGCCAGCGGCGCGCCGTCGAGATCCTGCTCGAGCGGGTCGATCAGCTCGATCCGCTCGGCGGCGCCGGGTCATCGGGCACCGCCAGCTGCATCAGGCACAGCAGCGTGCGGTAGCGGCCCTCGCCCATGAACTCCGTGTCGAACGCGAACCGCCCGGCGGTTTTCGCAGCGGCCGCCAACGCGTCCAGGGAGCTGTTCGTCATCTCGCTCACGGCTTGGCTCCCGGGGAGCAGATACAGAGTCTTGTCGTGACTGAGACCAGCCTGGCGGGAAACATCGGTGCCGTGGGCGCGAATCCACACGGCGGGCGCCGCGCAGGCGGCGTTCGTCGTTGAGGTGTGCTTGCCGCAGTAGGTCTCCAAGAAGGCATAGCGCACGGCGCCTTCAGCGATCAGCCGCTGCAGCTTCGCGACGCTCGTGAAGACGCGCGCTTCGTAGGTCGTGAGGATCACCACGGGGCGCGCGTCCTGCACGATCAGCGAGCCGATCCCGGTGGCCGACTCGGCCGCGAGCTCATAATGCGCGCCGTCCTGGTGGGCGATCAGGTAGGAGCTCAACTCGCGCTGCTCTTCGCCCGGCAGCGCGCCGATGTAGCCGGCGTCGCTGACGCGGTTTTCGATCGCCGTGCTGTCGATTTCCAGCGGGATCGCCGCGATTGCCAGCAGCGTCAGCGCGAGCGTCCCGCCCGCGAGCAGTGCCGAGGAACGCGCGTGAGGGTCTTACGCGCATGCGCGCCAGTCCGGCGAGCGCGACCGCGCCGACCGCGCCGGCGAGCGCGATCCACCAGCTTTCCGGGCGTCCGTACAGCAGGCGGTCGGCGTAGGAGATCAGCACGACCATGCCCACCGTCAGCGCGATCAGCCGCCCGCGTCCGGAGGCGGAGGTAGCCCACGCAGCGCCGATCCCGAACGTCGCGGTCACGGCCGGGACGAGCCCCTCCACGTAGCGGGGGTGCAGGCGCGCCATCTCGCTGAACAGCGCGATGCCGGTGAGCATCCAGACGCCGCAGCCCGGCCGCCGCCGCGCGGTGCATCCGTCGCGTTGAATCTGTGTCGCCCGCTACTGCCTCGCTCGGGAGCCTTCGGTCTCCGCACACCGCCGACAGCAGCGCCGGCACCCCGAGCAGCAGCGCGAGCAGCAGCTCGAGCCCCAGCCGCTCGCCCGAGAGCGGGCCGACCCGCGCAAACAGGCGCGTGGGGGAGGGCGGGACGATCGGGATGTGGTCGCGCTCGGACTGGGTCGCCACCGGGTAATGGTGGCCCGGGCTGATAGACCGTCTGGGGTTCGATCGACTTGCCCGCCAGTCGGTCGGTGCCGTTGAACACGAATGCGGCGTTCCACGCGCTGCCGTTGGTCGAGCCGATCGCGTAGGGGCGGTCGTGGGCAGGGACCAGCAGCGTCGCTCCCAGCCACGTCGAGCGCCACGGCCACATACACGGCGCCGGCGGCAGACAGCTGCACCAGGCGCCGCCGGCGCGGCCCGGGCAGCCCCAGGTAGGCGAGCACCGCGAGGCCCGGCAGCGCGACCAGCGACTCGAGCAGCTTCACGTCGAAGGCGATCCCGAGTGCCGCCGCGCCCGCCAACAGCCAGGCGCTCGAGCCGCTCTCGCTCGCGCGCACGATCAGGTACAGCGCGAGCACGATCAGCGCCATCATCACGCCGTCCATCGTGTCGCTGCGCGAGGTGATCACCTCGATCGGCAGCACCGCCTGGGCGAGCGCCGCCGCCAGCGCCCGCGGGGGTGCTCCACATGCGCCGCACGGCCACGAACAGCAGCGGCACCGACACGGTTCCGGCGAGCGCCTCGGGCAGCTTCAGCGACGTGGCGGAGAAGCCGATCAGCTTGACGGACGCCACCTGCAGCCACAGGTCGACGGGCGGCTTGTCGATCGAGACGCTGCCGCCGGGCTCGAACGCGCCGAAGAAGAAGTTGTGCCAGGAGCAGCTCCATGCTCCTGACCGCCGCGTCGTAGAACGGGTCCGGTGGCACCTGACCGATGTGGATCAGGCGCAGCGCCGCCGCCCCGGCGGTGATCAGCGCCAGCGCGGGCCAAGTGAGTCCTCCGGCAGACCTTTTCATCGGCGGAACGCTAACCTCGCCCGCCCATGGCTGACGAGCAAGACGACGACGAGCTGGCGGTGGCGGCCCATGGGCCGCGGGAGTGTATGCCCTGCCGGGGCACCGGCAAGCTGATCTCCAACCTCGGCGGTGAGCCGAGCACTGTCGTCTGCCCGTGGTGTGATGGCGGCGGCGTGCGCCTCACCGGCGTCGATGCCCAGGCCAAGTGGCTCGACGGGGCTGCCGGCGCCGGCCGGCCGGAGGTCGGCCGATTCAGTGAGCGCCGTCAGTCGGATGGCCATCTCGTTCCAGGTCTTATGCAGCTATTCAGTTGTCGTGTGCGCCGCGGCCGATGAGGGGTCTGATAAGGCCAGTGCCAAGGTGCCAAGGCAAACGCCCGTATCGGGTGTGTAGCAAAGCCGGCGGCTCTCGCAAGGGGGACGTATCGCCATTTGAGGCGGTGGAACCAGGGGCTGGCACCCTGAATCGGATCCTAGGAGGATTCAAATGTTGCATTCACTACGCCAGCGGACCAGCGATGAGGGTGGTTTTACCCTGATCGAACTTCTGGTCGTGATCCTGATCATCGGCATTCTTGCCGCGATCGCGATCCCCGCGTTGCTCAGCCAGAAGAGCAAGGCTTATGACTCTTCGGCGAAGACGGTCGCTCAGACGGCTCAGACGGCGATGGAGACGTATTCGACCGAAAACAACGGTGAATACACCGGTGGGAGCAGGACAAAGCTGAACGAAATCGAGCCCTCGCTGAACATCGCGACCAAGCCAGCGAAGCCTGAATTGATGGAAACCACCGTTGGCACTGAACACCTACACGGTCACGGCGAAGGCGGCCAACACCGGCGATGAATACTCGGTGGTCCGGACTCGCCAACGGCGAAGTGGAACATAAATGTGCAAGCACCGCTGGCACTAAAACGGGTTGCCCGGGGGAAATCGATCAAGCAACAGCTGGTAGCAATCCTGTCTTGAGCTAGTTCTCGAGACGAATCAAAGCAGTCACAGAGAGGCGGCCTTCGGGCCGCCTCTCTTGCGTGTCGCGCTTCAAGCCGCCTCAAGCGCCGCCCCGCGACGGCCGATCAGTCCTCCATGGAGGCCATCACCTTCGCCGGAGTCCTCGGCGCGATCTTCGGCTCGTTCCTGAACGTCGTCATCCACCGCCTGCCGCGTCACGAGTCGGTGATCACCCCCGCGTCGCACTGCCCGGCGTGCGGCACACCGGTAAGGCCCTACGACAACATCCCGATCCTCTCCTGGCTGTTGCTGCGCGGCCACTGTCGCGGTTGCGGTGAGCCGATCTCGCCGCGCTACCCGCTCGTCGAGGCGGGCACCGCGGCGCTGTGCGTCGGCGCCGTGCTCGCACACGACTCGGTGTCCAGTATCGCCCTGAGCGTCGCGCTGATCCTGCATCCTCGTGCCGGCCGCGGTGATCGACCTCGAGCACCGGATCATCCCCAACCGGATCACCGCTCTGGGCGCCGTGCTCGCGCTCGGGCTCGGCATCGCGCTGGACCCCACCGGCGAGCCTGGACGTCTGATCGCGGGCGCCGCGGCCGGCGGCTTCCTGCTGCTCGCGGCGCTCGCCTACCCCGGCGGCATGGGCATGGGCGACGTCAAGCTCGCCGCCGTGATGGGGCTGTTCCTCGGCAGCGCCGTTGCCCCGGCGGTCCTGATCGCGCTGCTCTCGGGTGTGCTCGTCGGCGCCGTGGTGATCGCCCGCAAGGGAACTCAGACGGGGCGCAAGACGGCGATCCCGTTCGGTCCGTTCCTGGCGCTGGGGGCGATCGTCGCCGTGTATGCCGGGCAGCCGCTCGTGCAGTTCTACGTAAATCACTTTCTCCACTAAAGCGCCGCCGCCTTCGCGCCGATACCCCTCGTGCGGGCGATCCGCCCTCTCCCCTGAAGTGCCATAAAGCAGATGCAAGCTCCCTCCTTCAAACTCAACCTCGGCCGTCGCGGCGGCGTCGATGTCGTCGGCCTGGATATCCAGCCCGGGCACGTCGCCGCCGTGCAGGCGCGCGTGAACGGCTCGATCGTCGTCAAGCACGCGGCCGCCGCGCCGCTGCCCGCGGACATCGTGCGCGAGGGTGAGGTGCTCGACGAGGGCGTGCTTTCGGAGACGCTGCGCGAGGTCTTCAAGGACGGCGGCCTCAGCCGGCGCGTGCGCCTCGGCGTCGCCAACCAGCGCACGGTGCTGCGCACGCTCGAGCTGCCACCGGTGACCGACCGCAAGGAGATCGAGGCGGCCGTGCGCTTCCAGGCCCAGGACCAGGTGCCGATGCCGCTGAGCAACGCGGTGCTCGACTTCCACGCGCTCGGCATCTTCGACACGCCCGAGGGACCCCGCCAGCGCGTCGTGCTGGTGGCCGCCCAGCGCGACATGGTCCAGCGTCTGCTCGCCGCGGTGCGCGACGCCGGCCTGCGTCCGGAGGGCATCGACCTGTCCGCCTTCGCGCTGATCCGCTCGCTCTACCGTCCCGACTCCGAGCACGCCGGCCGCGTGCTGTATCTGAACGTCGACGGGCTGACGAACATGGCGATCGCCGAGGGAACGATCTGCCGCTTCACCCGCGTCGTCGGTGGCGGCATCGAGGCGATGGCGAGCGAGCTCGCCGAGCGCCGCTCGATCCCGCTCGTCGAGGCCCGCGCGCTGATCGCCGCGGCCGACCTGACCGTGCGTCCAGCGCCCGAGCCGGCGGCGCAGACAGCCGTGGCGGAAGCTGAAGCCGAGTTCGATCCGGAGAGCGTGGTCGACCCCGAGGCGCCCACCGCGATCATCGACGAGGTCGCTCCCGACGGGGATGCGGTTGAGAGCGACGAGGATCAGGACGCGCGCGAGCGGGCCATGAGCTACTCCGAGATGGCGATCGTCGCACAGACGCCCGCCGAGCCAACTTTCGATGCTCCGTCCGCGGTCTCCCCTGCGGGTGTGGCGCAAGCACCCGAGGCAGACGTGCGCACGGTGCTGGAGAACGGCATCCGCGAGATCGCCGGCGAGGTGCGCAACTCGCTCGACTTCCATCGCTCTCAGGAGGGCGGAGGCGAGGTGTCGCTCGTCGTGCTGAGCGGCTCCGCGCTCGATCTGTCCGGCTTCGCCGAGGCCCTGCAGGAGCAGTTGGGTGTCCAGGTGGAGCGCGAGTCCGTGCGCCTGGATGAGCAGGATCTCGGTGGGGTCTCCGCGCATCGCCTGGCGATCGCCGCCGGCCTGGCGGTCGAGGAGGTGCCCCAATGAGGGCCTTCAACCTGATCCCGGCCGACGAGCGCGGCGGCGGCGGGCGCCGGCGCGGGCAAGTCCGGCGGCAGCGCATTCGTCGTGCTCGGCCTGCTCGGCGTGCTGGCGATCTTCGCGCTGCTCTACGGTAAAGCGAGCCGCCAGATCTCCAGCCAGAGCAGCCAAGATCTCGACGCTCGACGCCCAGGCGCAAGCAGCCCAGGCGCAGGCTGCTCGGCTGGCGCCCTACGTCAGCTTCATGGCGCTGCACGAACAGCGGGTGCAGGCGGTCGACCAGCTCGTCGACTCGCGCTTCGACTGGGCTCATGCCTTCCACGAACTCGGCCGGGTGCTGCCCAAGGATGCCGCGCTCTCCTCGCTGTCGGGCACGATCGGATCGAGCAGCGGCTCGACCTCGGCCGGCGCCAGACACGGCCGCGGGCGCGGGCAAAGCCGCCTCCGCCGCGACCGGCGCAACGACGCCGGCCACGGGTGGCTCAGGCGCGGCGACGGCGTCGAGTTCGAGCGTGTCCTCGGCGACCCCGCCCGGCAGCGTCCCGACCTTCACGCTCAGTGGCTGTGCCACGAGCCAGGCCGCGGTTGCGCTGACGCTCGACCGGCTGCGCCTGATCGACGGGGTCAGCGAAGTCACGCTGCAAAGCTCCACCAAGGCGGCCGGGGCCGGGGCGGTGGCGGTGGTGGTGGCAGTGGCAGCGGCAGTTGCGCCGGGGCCAGCGTTTGCGATGCAGATCGCCTTCGACTCGCTGCCGAGCGCTCCCGCTACGAGCTCCACCGACACGACTTCGACCGCGTCGGCGAGCGCGCTGACGCCCGCCACCGGGCAGCCCACGACAGCCACAGGAGGCGCCCGATGACCGGTCGTGACCGCATCGTGATCGTCGTGCTCGGCGCGCTGGCAGTCCTCGCCGCCGCGTGGCTGCTGGTGCTCGCCCCCGAGCGTGAAAAGGCATCCAAGCTCGGCGGCGAAGTCAGCGCCGCGCAGGCGCAGCTTGTCAGCGCCGAAAGCCAGCTGTCCAGCGCCCGCAGCGCGCAGGCGGGCTACACGACCGCTTATACCTCGCTCGTCAGCCTCGGCAAAGCCGTTCCCACGGGCCAGGAAGTGCCCTCGCTGATCTATGAGCTGGAACATGCGTCCAACCAGAAGCAGGTCGAATTCGCCTCGATCACGAGCGGCGGGAGCAGCCGGCGGCTCCGGTGCGAGCTCAGGCGTGAAATCCTGCTGCGGCCGGCTTCACCCAGATGCCGTTCACGTTCGTGTTCAACGGCAGCTTCTTCGATCTCGTACAACCTCTTTCAGCAACTCGAACCACTTCACCCTGCGCACGAGCTCCGGCGGCCTGCAGGTCAGCGGCCGCCTGCTCACGATCCAGGGCGTCCAGTTGGCCCCGGAGGCGGCCTCGGGCTCCGAAAAGCTCGAGCGACAAGCTGACGGGCACGATCACCGCCACCGCCTATGTGCTCCCCGCGAGCCAGGGCGCTGACCGGCGGCGCGACGGCGACGTCGCCGACCGGCGCGCAGACGACCTCGGGCTCGGGCGCATCGAGCCCAGCGACCACCCCCGCCGTGATCGGAGCAGGACGATGAGCGCGATACGAGACTTCTTCTCCTCCCTGAAGGAGGACCTGCTGGGCAGGCGCCTGCGGCCGTTCCTGCTCGTGCTGGGAGTAGCGCTGGTCGCCGCGGTGGCATACGCCGCGCTTGGCGGTGGCGCCTCGACGTCGCCGACCCCCGTCACCACGACCGCTCCCGGCTGCCTCCGCGCGCGGTTGGAAGCGTGGCCGTGAGCCAGGCCCCTGCGAACCCCGACCAGCCGATCTCGGAGACCACCGAACGGCACGTCCAAGCAGCACCACGGCCAGGCGCACGACCCGTTCACGCCGCTGCCTGAAGCGAAGAAGGCGTCATCCCCGAGCATCACGTCGACCACGTCCGGTTCCTCCACCACGAGCTCCTCCACGGGGTCGGGAACGTCCCCGTCGAGTGCCGGAGGAACGACTCCCACGACGCCCAAAGAAACGACGCCGGCGAAGCCCAAGGTCTACGTCCACTTCCACGTGACCGTGCAGTTCGGCGTCGTGCCGCCGTCGGCCGAAGGGGCGCCGCCGCAGCCCGCGCAGCTGAAGACCCACGACGACATAGCCCTCGACGAACCGTTTCCCAGCAAGGCCAATCCCCAGCTCGTGTACCTCGGTGTCGTGCTGAAGACCGGCAAGGAAGCGGCGTTCGCGTTCACGGGCGCGGCGATCCTGCACGGGAGCGCCATCTGCAAGCCGAGCCCGACGCAGTGCGAAGCGATCGTGCTGCAGATCGGGCAGGCCGAGACGCTCGAAGTGGTCGAAGCCAACGGCAGCTCCGTCACCTACGAACTGAAGCTCCTCAGCATCACCAAGAGCGTGAGCTCCTCCGCGTCCACCGCGCGCGTGCACGACGCCCTCCGCGCCGAAGCGAAGGCCACGCGCGAACTGCTGCGTCGCGTGCCCTCGTTGTCGGAGCTGCACTACTCGGCGCAGCGGGGCGGCCTCGTGCTCGCCGGGCACCCGGCCTTCGCCGCGCGTGCTCATACCGCGCGGCGCCACCAACACTGAGCACCTCTCCCGAGATGAGTGTGGGGCCTACGGATAGGTCCTGAATCCTCAGCAAATAAGCTAAGGCGGAGATGGCGCTCCGTCTGATAACCGCCGGCGAGTCGCACGGCCCCGGCCTGACCTGCATCGTCGAGGGTCTCCCCGCGGGCCTTGAGCTGTCTCCGGAGGACCTCAACCGTGACATGGCGCGCCGCCAGCTCGGCCACGGCCGCGGTGGGCGTATGAAGATCGAGCGCGACGCGGCCGAGGTGACGGGCGGCGTTCGTCACGGGCGCACGCTCGGCGGCCCGATCGCCCTCCAGGTCGCAAACCGCGACTACGCCAACTGGGAGGAGCGCATGAGCCCCTGGCCTGTCGGGGATGACGTCATTGAGGTCCACCTGCCGCGGCCCGGTCACGCCGACCTCGTGGGCACGCAGAAGTACAAGCAGTCAGACGTGCGCAACATCCTCGAGCGGGCCTCCGCCCGTGAGACTGCCGCGCGCGTCGCCGGCGGAGCGCTCTGCAAGGCGTTCCTGCGTGCGCTCGGCGTTGCGGTCCACTCGCACGTGGTCCAGATTGCCTCCGTCCACGCCCCCGCCCGCGAGCGGCCACTCGCGCCGGATGACTTCGCCGCGGTGGACAGCTCGCCCGTGCGCTGCCTCGACGCGGAGGCGACGAAGGCGATGGTGCGCGAGATCGACGAGCTGCGCAAGGCGAACGAGTCGCTCGGCGGGGTCTTCGAGGTGCAGGCGTTCGGGTTGGTTCCCGGGCTCGGCTCGCATATCTCCTGGGAGGAGCGCCTGGACGGTCGCCTGGCGATGGCGATCTGCTCGATCCAGGCGATCAAGGGCATGTCGATCGGAGACGGTTTCGCGGTCGCGGGTGTGCCAGGCTCCCATGCGCACGACGAGATCTTCTTCTCGCCCGAGCGCGGCTATTACCGCGAGACCAACCGCGCGGGTGGGCTCGAGGGTGGCATGACGACCGGTCAGCCGCTGATCGTGCGCGGCGCGATGAAGCCGCTGCCGACACTCACCAAACCACTGCGTTCCGTGGACACGGAGACCCATGAGCCCGCGCAGGCGTTGCGCGAGCGCACCGACTCCTGCACCGTTCCGGCTGCCGGAGTGGTGGGAGAGGCGATGGTGGCGCTCGTGCTCGCCGACGCCTACCGCGCGAAGTTCGGCGGCGATCACATCGACGATGTCCTGGAGGCCGTCCGCGCCTACGGGGAGCGGATCGATTGGCGCCGCTGAGCGCCAGCCCCGCGCGCCGCGCGGGGGGAGACGGCGAGGGCGAGTGACGTGGCGCTCGTCCTGATCGGCTTCATGGGCGCTGGCAAGTCCACGCTCGCCGGCCGCCTGGCCGCGCTGCGCGGGCGCGCGCCGATCGACGGCGACGCGCTGCTTGTGGAGCGCTTCGGGCACTCGGTGGCCCACGAGTTCGAGCTTCACGGAGAACAGGCGTTTCGCGCGGCGGAGGAGGAGGTCATGTGCAGGCTGCTGGAGAGCGTCGACGCCCGCGACGTGATCGCGCTCGGCGGCGGCAGCGTGCTCTCCGCGCGCGTGCGCGCGGCGCTTGAAGGACACACGACCGCGCTGATCGAGGTCGCGCCGGAGGTCGCATGGGAGCGCGTACACCGCGACGGTGGCGCCGAGCGCCCGCTGGCGCGCGACCGCGACGCCTTCGAGGCGTTGTACGCGCGGCGGCGCGGGATGTACGAAGCGCTCGCCGACGCCCACCTGCTGTGGGCCGAGTCGGCCTCCGGCCAGTACCCGGTGCTGATCGGGCGCGGCCTGCTGTCGGCCGACAGTGCGGGGAGGCTGGATCACGTCTGGCCGCTCGACCGCGCCCGCTCCCGCCCGTTCTGTGTCAGCGACGAGACCGTCGCTGCTCTTTACGGCGAACGGCTTGGGGATCTACAGGCGTCGATCCTGATCCAGCCCGGCGAGGAGCACAAGACGGTTGCGAGCGCCGAGCGCGTGTGGCATGAGCTGGTAGCCGCCGGCATGACCCGTGCCGACCACGTGGTTGCGCTCGGCGGCGGCGTGGTCGGCGATCTGGCCGGCTTCTGCGCCGCCACCTACCAGCGTGGCGTGCCGGTGGTGCAGATCCCCACGACGCTCGTCGCCCAGGTCGACGCGGCCTACGGCGGCAAGACCGGTGTCGACCTCCCCGAGGCCAAGAACTATGTAGGCGTCTACCACCAGCCTGCGGGGGTGCTCGTCGACCCCGACACGCTCACGACCCTGCCCGCCGCTGAGCTCGCCGCCGGCTGGGTCGAGGTGCTGAAGACAGCCCTGATCGCCGGCGGGGACCTGTGGGAGCGGGTGGCGGCCGGCGGCGAGGTCGAAGAGCAGATGATCCTCGCCTGCGCGCGCACGAAGCTCGCGGTCGTGGCAGCGGATGAGCGCGACGCCGGGCGGCGTCAGGTCCTGAACCTCGGGCATACCGTCGGTCACGCGATCGAGACCGTCACCGGCTACGCCCGCTATCGGCACGGCGAGGCCGTCGGCCTCGGTTTGCTTGCCGCGCTGCGGCTCTCCGGGCAGGACGCCCTGCGTGTCCAGGTGCGCGAGCTGTTGCTCGCCCGTGGGCTCCCTGTGACGCTCGGGGACGCATCGGTCGACGTCGAGCAGATCGTGGCGGCTACAGCGCGTGACAAGAAGCGCGTCGGCGCTAACGTGCCGTTCGTGCTCGTCCAGGCTCCCGGCGACGTTGTCACCGGCCATGAAGTCCCCGAGGCGGACCTGCGAAGCGCCGTGGCCGAGTTGATCTAGGCTCTTGCTCGGATGACGAGCGCGCGGGGTCGCATAGAGGTGCTGCACGGGGTCAACCTCGACATGCTCGGGGCGCGCGATCCGCTGCACTACGGCTCGCTGACACTTGCCGATCTGGATGCACAGATCGTTACGTGGGCGACGGAGCTGGACTTACAGGTGAGCTGTTCTCAGACGAACGCAGAGTCCGAGTACATCGAGCGCTTGCACTCGTTACGGGGGGAAGCCGACGGGGTAATCCTCAATCCCGGAGCGTGGTCGCATTACGCGTACGCGATCCACGACGCGCTGGAGCTGAGCGGCCTGCCGGCTGTGGAGGTACACCTCTCCGACGTGCAGGCGCGCGAGCCGTGGCGACGGCTGTCGGTGATCGGCGAGCTGTGCCTGGCGACGTTCTCGGGCAAAGGGCCCGAGGGCTACCGGCTCGCGCTTGCGCGTCTGCGCGAGGAGCTGCATGAGGCCGGCACGTGAGCGAGCGTCGTAAGGGGGCCGGCGTTCGTAAGACGGCCGACCCGGGTGGAGCGGGTGGTTCAAGTGGCGAGCGCGTGGAGCGTCTCGCGGCCGAGCTGCGCGAGCGTGAAGTCGACGTGCTGCTCGTCGCCACGCCGGTCAACGTGCGCTACCTGACCGGCTTCACCGGCACGAATGGAATGGCTCTGATCTATGCCGAGGAGGCTGCCGCGCACCGATTCCTCACCGACTTCCGCTACGCCACCCAGTCGGCCACCCAAGTACCGGACGCGTTCGAACGTGAGATCGTCGCGGGCGAGATGCTCGAGGGCCTTGTCGACGTGCTCACCTCATCGAGCGAGGGGGGCGGGCGGTTGGGGTTCGACGACGCGAGCGTCAGCGTCAAGCAGCACGCGCGCCTGGTCGAGCTGCTGGGGGAGGAGTGGGAGCTTGTTCCTTGCGCCGGCGCGGTCGAGCGGCTGCGGGCGGTCAAGGACGCCGGGGAGATCGAGCGCATCCGCGCGGCCGCCAGGCTTGCCGACGAGGCGTTGCGGGAAACGCTCGAAGCCGGCGTCGTTGGTCGCACCGAGCGGGACGTCGCGATCGAGCTGGAGCTGCGCATGCGCCGTCTCGGCGCTGAGGGCCCGAGCTTCCCATCGATCGTCGCCGCGGGCGCCTACGGCGCGCTCCCGCACGCCACGGCGCGCGCGCGAGAGATCCGTAAGCACGTGCTGGTCACGATCGACTGGGGCGCGCTGCACGATGGTTACTGCTCGGACTGCACGCGCACCTACGCGACCGGCGAGCGGATCTCCGCGCGGGCGCGCGAGGTATACGCGCTCGTGCTCGCGGCTCAAGAACAGGCGCTCGCCGCGGTCCGGGCGGGCCCGAACGGCAAAGAGCTCGACGCGGTCGCCCGCGAGCTGATCGAGCAGGCGGGGGAGGGCGAGCACTTCGGCCACGGTCTCGGCCACGGCGTCGGGATCGAGGTCCACGAGGGCCCGCGCCTGTCGCGGCTGGCGAGCGAGGACCCGCTGGAGGTGGGGAACGTGGTGACGGTCGAGCCGGGGATCTACCTGCCTGGCCGGCTCGGGGTGCGGATCGAGGATCTCGTCGTCGTGAGGAAGGACGGTCAGGAGGTGCTCACGCGGCTGTCCAAGGAGCTGACCGTGATCTCTTGAGCGGGAAGGAGTCGCGCCGATCTCATCACTCCTCGGGTTAGTCTCGCCGTAAGCTCCGGCGTGTATAGATGTAAGGCAAGTCCTGTGGCGAGCAGCATGGTCCAGGCGAGGAAGAAGGCCGCCTGGGCGTCGGCCGAGACGTGCGCCGGCAGCCACTGGAAGCTAACCCACGCCAGCACGGTGCTCGACAGCGCGAGCATCGCCGGACGGCGTTGCTCGCCGAGGCTCTCCCACGCGAGCAGGGCCAGCACGAACGGGATCGGGTAGTACACGGTGTCCCACGTATCCAGCACGCAGCGCAGCAGCAGCAGCAGCGCCAGCAGCAGCAGCGCATCCGACTGGCCGCGGCGCCCGCGGCTCCAGGCCAGCGCGGTGAGCGGCAGCGAGACGGCGATGATCAGTGGGTGGCTGACGATTCCCACCCAGGCGGGCGCGGTGCGATAGCCGGGCTTGAGTTCACCGAACAGGCCGCGTACGGCCGGGCCGTGGTGGCCGAAGAACCAAAACGCTTGCCATGGCTGGAAGATTGAGCTGGGCGGCGCGGCCGCCCCGCGGGTGGAGGCGACGAACCCGCTCGAGCCGACGAGCGCGAGCGGTGCCAGCACGAGCGCCGCCACAGCCCCAGCGCTCAGCATGCACAGCGCCCGGCGCGAGGGCAGCGTGAGCAGCACCGGCCCCACTGCGAGCAGGGCCCACTCCTTGTTGGCGATCGCCAAGCCCAACGCCAGTCCGGCCCACAGTGGGCGCTCGCGTGCGGCGAGCAGTACCGCGGCGACGCACAGCGCGCCGCCCAGCAGCTCCTCCGGATGACCGAGTTCGAGTGCGCGCAGGGTCAACGGGTTAGCCACGCAGACTCCCAGCGCGACCGCGCGCGCAAGCGTGGAGCTGTCTGTGCGCGTACGCATCTGCGCGCAGAGCCACACTCCGAGCACGGCGGCGGCCAGCAGGCAGGGCAGCGCGACCATTCGGTACACGGCGAGCTGACCGCCGCCCCACAGTCCTGGTAGGAGCGCGAACGGCGCGCGCTCCACGAGCGAGCCGCCGTAGGCCGGCGCGAGGCGCAGGAATTCGAGCACGTGTCCGTGCGTGAGCGCATCGAAGGCGGGACGCGCCTCGGTGTCGTAGTCGCTCCAGGCGAAGCCATATAGACCCAGCCACGCCATTGTCGCGCTGCCGGCCCCCGCCAGGAACGCGCACAGGGCGTTCTCGCGTGCTCGCAGCCTCATGGTTCGGCATCGGCGCCGGCCGGGATTTGCTTGAGCGGCCGCGCTCGTTTAGGCTGGGCGGTCGTGACACAGGTCGATTGGCGGCCGGGCACGGCGGAGTCAAAGCGCCGGGCTCGCGCGGCGCTGCAAGGCACGCTCGAGGAGTTGCTCGAGGACGGCGGCTGGCCGTTGACCGTCGAAGGGGGCTGGCAGGGAGGTGCGCCGGTCAGCTCAAGCGAGCTGTGGGCGATGATCGTTTCACTTGCGGTCAACGCCGGCGGGGCGGTCGCGCGCTTCTCGGAGGCCTCGCGCTACTGGGAGGTCCGCTCGTCTGAGACTGTCAAGCGGCGCGCCCACGATGCCGGCGTGCTCGTTCGGCGGCTCGCAGCCGGTGTGCTGATCGAGCTGGATGGGCACCTCGATCGCGATGAGATCCTCGTCGCCGCCGACGGCTTGCTGGACGAGATCGACGACGAGGACGACGGTTTAATGCACGCTGGCGGCGCGATCGCGGGCCTGCTGCGGGCCCGTTTGCTGTGCACTGAGGACGAGATCGAGCTGCCTCAGGCCGAGCTCGAAAGCGCCGCTGTCGAGATCCTCGCGCCGCTGTTGGCGCAGTACGCGTGCCTGCGCACGCGTGACTACGCCGCTGAACGGCCGGGCTGAACGCGTTCGCGCCGCCACGCCGTCGGCTGTCTGACGCCCTGCATTCCTATGAGACTGACGCCACATCGAAGCGTCGCCCGGAGCTCCGGCGCAGTGGGATGTCGTCCGGGGCCGACCCACATGGCCGCGGAACCGCGCCCCAGCCTCTAGCCTATAACGTCAACCACATCGGAACGGGCCTATAAATCCGCTTTGTAGAGCCAGTTTTGGAGCTGATCGACCATCCTAACCACTAACCAATTTAAGAACGGAAACCATATCGAGGTCGATGGAACGGTCTTCAAGATCCTCGAGTTCCAGCACGTGAAGCCGGGCAAGGGCGGCGCGTTCGTGAGAACGAAGCTGCGCCGGGCCTCCGACGGCAACGTGATCGACAGGACATTCAGGGCGGGGGAGAAGTTCCGGTCGGTAAGGACGGAGGCGCGGAGGATGCAGTTCCTGTACGCCGATGGCACCGACGCCCATTTCATGGACACGGAGTCCTTCGAGCAGATCGCCGTCGCCGAGGGCACGGTCACAGATGCGCTGCGCTGGACCAAGCCGAGCAGCGAGGTCGACGTGCTGTTCATCGACGACGAGCCCGCCGACGTGCAGCTGCCGAGCGGGGTGGACCTGGAGGTCACGCAGGCCGACCCGGGCCTGCGCGGCGACAGCGTCTCGGGCGGCGGCACGAAGCCGGCGACGCTCGAGACCGGCGCGACGATCCAGGTTCCGCTGTTCGTCGAAGTGGGCGAACGCATCCGCGTCGACACGCGCTCGGGCGAATACGTCTCGCGGGCTTAAGGCGCCGCGGTGCGGCGCTCAGATCAGCGGAAGGCGGCGGTGGTGGCGCTTTACCAGCACGATCTGACCGGCAGGCCGCTGCTGGAGACGCTCGGCCCGAACGCGTCGTTGTTCGCCCGTGCGCTGGCGTACGCGGCGGCCGACCGCGCGGACGAGCTCGACCAGGTGATCGACCGCCACGCCCACGGCTGGTCGGTGCAGCGGATCCAGCCGCTGGAGCGGAGCATCATGCGCGTAGCGCTGATCGAGATGCTGCATCCGGACGTGGCCCCCGCAGAAGAGCCGATTCCGGCTGAGGGGGCGATCGAGGAAGCGGTGGAGAGCGCGAAGACGTTCTGTGGCAGCGAGGCGCCGGCGTTCGTGAACGGGGTGCTGGCCGCAGTTTTGCGTGAGGTACGGGAGAATCAGCCAATCACATGAGCGGAGTCGAACACCTGGAGGACCTGATTGCGCAACTGGAGCGCGCCGCTGAGCAGCTGCGCTCGGGCGAGCTCTCACCCGACGCCGCTGCGACGATGGTCGAGGATTGTGCCGCGCTGGCGACGCAGGCCGCGGCGGAGCTCGAGCAGCTGGCGCTGGCCGATCTTCGATCAGCCGAAGGTTTCGCTCCGGCGCCCGGCCAGGATTCCCTGCTTTAGAGCAGGCCGCCCGAGGTCGTGAGCACCGACGCCTATCCCGAGCACTTGCGCGAGGAGGTCGAGCGCTATCTCACGGAGATGCGCTTCTCCGCGGAGGCGCTGACAGCGGGGCTCGAGGAGGCGATGCGTTACTCGCTGCTGGCGGGTGGCAAGCGTATCCGCCCGGTGCTTGCGTTGGCGAGCGCTCGCGCGGTCGGGCTGGAGCAGCGCGAGGTGCTGCCGCTGGCGGGTGCGATCGAGCTGATCCACACGTACTCGCTGATCCACGACGATCTGCCGGCGATGGACGACGATGCGCTGCGCCGCGGGCAGCCGACCTGTCACGTGAAGTTCGGCGAGGACGTGGCGATTCTGGCTGGCGACGGGCTGTATGCGGAGGCTTTCCACCACCTGCTGAGCAACCAGCGCTCGCCGGCCGAGCGGGTGCTGATGGCCGCGACAGAGCTTGCGGCGGCGACCGGTGTGAGCGGGATGGTTGGCGGGCAGTACGCGGATGTGAGCCCACACACGCCGAGTGGGCCTCAGGCGCTGCGGCGCTTGCACGAGCTGAAGACCGGCCGTTTGATCGGGGCTTCGGTGCTCTGCGTACTAGTGTTGGGAGGGATCGCAGATGAACCTGCGACAATCCAGTTTCGCCGTTTTGCCGCCGAGCTGGGTGTGTTGTTCCAGATCGTCGACGACATCCTCGACGTGACAGGCACCGACGACGCGCTCGGCAAGCCGCAAGGCAGCGATGAGCGTCATGGGAAGCGCACATATGTGAGCGAGTTCGGAATCGATCGAGCCAGGGAGCTGGCGGAGGAGTCCCACCGGATGGCGCGGGAGGCGCTCGCAGAGGCCGGCGCGAAGATGGACCCGCACGATGCGACCGGCGAGCTCGAGCAGATAACCGACTTCATCTACACCCGCACCTCATGAGCAAAGACAAGCAAGAGCCATCAAAGCGCCTCCTCGAGGGGATCGACGGTCCGCAGGATCTGCATGGCCTGTCCGACGCGCAGTTGGCCGACTTGGCTCTCGAGGTGCGCGAGCACATCATCGAGACGGTTGGGGAGATCGGCGGGCACTTCGGTGCCAACCTCGGTACCTGCGAGCTGGCGGTGGCGCTGCACTCGCTGCTGGAGAGCCCGCGCGACAAGATCCTGTGGGATGTCGGCCACCAGGCCTATCCGCACAAGATCCTCACGGGTCGTCGCCAGCGATTGAGCACGATCCGCCAATACGAGGGGCTGGCTCCGTTCTGCTCGATCGAAGAGTCCCCACACGACATCATGGGCGCGGGGCACGCCTCGACGTCGATCGGGTATGCGGTGGGCATCAAGGAGGGGATGCGCCATGGGGGCGGCGAGCAGGGGAAGGTCGTGGCCGTGATCGGCGACGGCGCGATGACGGGTGGGGTGGCGTTCGAGGCGATCGGGCAGGCCGGTGGGCTGGGCACGCCGATCGTGGTGGTGCTCAACGACAACGGCATGTCGATCGCGCCGAACGTGGGGGCGCTGTCCAGATACTTCAACCGGGTACGGCTGAATCCCAAGCTGTGGCACGCGCGCGAGGGCGTCGAGGGCGGCTTGACACGCCTGCCGGGCGGGATCGGCGCCGCGTTCGAGCGAATCGGCCCCCAACTGAAGGAGTCGATCAAGGCGTTCTGGGCGCCCGGCCTCTGGTGGGAGGAGCTCGATTGGGCGTATATGGGCGTGGTGGACGGCCACGACGTGCGCGCGCTGAGAGAGGCGCTGAGGGAGGCGCTCGCCGCCGAACGTCCGGTTGTCGTGCATGTGGCGACGGTCAAGGGCAAGGGGTTCGCGCCGGCCGAGGAGGGCGGGCTGGAGGGCATGGAGAAGTGGCACGCGGCCAAGCCGAAGTCGATCTTGAACGGCCTCGAGACACGCCCGGTAACGCCGCCGGACGCCTCAGGACGGAACGACCAAGAGAAGCCCGCCGCGCCAGCGGCGCCGCAGTACACGCAGGTGTTCGGCGAGGCGCTTGTGAGGGAATGCGAACGAGACGAGCGCGTGGTTGGGATCACAGCCGCGATGAATTCGGGCACTGGGCTGAACATCCTGCAGAAGGCGCTGCCAGATCGATATTTCGATGTGGGGATCGCAGAGCAGCAGGCGATCCTGTTCGCGGCTGGGCTGGCGCTGCAAGGGATCAAGCCGGTGGCGGCGATCTATTCGACGTTCCTGCAGCGTGCATATGACCAGATCGTGCACGACGTGTGCCTGCAGAAGCTGAACGTGGTGTTCGCGCTGGATCGCGCCGGGCTGGTCGGTGACGACGGACCGACGCATCACGGCGCATTTGATATCGCCTACCTGCGCTGCTTGCCGAACATCGTGCTGATGGCTCCGCGCGACGAGGCGATGCTGGTGCAGATGCTGCGCACCGCATTGACCTACGACGACGGTCCGATCGCGTTGCGCTACCCCCGCGGAGAGGGCGTCGGCGTCCAGTTGCCCGCCGAGCCGCGCGCGCTCGCGATCGGCACCGGCGAGATCCTGCTCGACGGCGGTGCCAGCGGCCCCGCGGGCAGGCGGGTGGCGCTGATCGGCTATGGGAGCGGCGTGGGCAAGGCGCTTGAAGCGGCCGAAGAGCTCGAGCGACATGAGATCGTTGTGACGGTCGCCGACGCCCGCTTCTGCAAGCCGATCGACGCGGGTTTGATGGCGCAGCTGGCGGCCGAGCACGACCTGCTCGTAACGATCGAGGAGGGCGTGCTCGCGGGTGGCTTTGGATCGGCGGTATGGGAGACGCTGAACGAGATGGGCGCCAAGATTCCGCGCATTGTGCGCGTGGGGCTGCCCGACCGCTACGTGACGCACGGCAAGCCGGTGTTGCTACACGAGGAGGTCGGTTACACGGGCACGCGCATCGCCGAACGAGTGCAGGCGGCAGTCCTCGATCGACACTCTGTGACCGCGGGCGCGTCAGGCACCCGTTAAATGAAACGACCCGCAGGGGAAGCGGGCCGTTTCGGGGAGGAGGGATGCTGCTGTGCTTCGGGTCGTTCATCATGATGCCCAGGCGAGAGAGGGTTATGTGTGATGTTCATCACAGTGGCAGTACGGCGGCTTTTGTCTCGCGGGGCGGGATCAAGCTGGAGAATGCGCTCACCGCTTCAGGGCTCGACGTGTCAGGCAGACGTGCGCTCGACGTGGGCGCCTCGACGGGTGGGTTCACGGATTGCATGCTGAGGCGCGGGGCCACGGGCGTGGTGGCGGTGGATGTCGGCTACGGGCAGCTTGATTGGGGCCTGCGCAACGATCCACGCGTGAGCGTGCTCGAGCGCACGAATGCGCGCGCGCTGACCGTCGACATGCTCCCGTACACGCCGGATCTGGCGAGCATCGACGTGTCGTTTATCTCGCTCGCCAAGGTCCTGCCGGCGGTGCTCGGGTGTATGGCTGAGTCCTATGACGTGCTCGCGATGGTCAAGCCCCAATTCGAGGTCGGCCGCGCGCTCGCGAGCAAGGGGCGCGGCGTAGTGCGCGACCCGGCAGACCGCCGGGCTGCGCTTGTGCAGGTGGGTCGGACAGCGCTCGGGCTGGGGGCGAGCGTGCTCGGCTATTACTCCTCCGGGCTGACAGGGCCGAAGGGCAACAAAGAGACGTTCGTGTGGCTGGCCCAGGCGGGGCACGCCGGCGGGGCCGAGATCTATGGAGGACATCGATGGGCTGGCGCGGAAGGTAGAGCCGTGAGAGAGATCACGGTGTTCACGCACCGCCGCGCCGACGACACGAGTGCGGCCCTGAAGCGGCTTGCGGCGGCGGCCGCGGACGCCGGGGTGACGCTGCGGGTGGACGAGGAGGAGACGCGCAAGCACGGGTTGACGGCAGGGCCCGGCATCGCGGTGGACGCGCCGGTGAAGGATGGGGTCGAGCTGTGCGTGGTGTTGGGCGGAGATGGCACGATCCTGCGCGCGCTGCAGCGGTATGCGGGCACGGACGTGCCGGTGTTCGCCGTCAACTTCGGCGAGATCGGCTTCCTGGCGACGGTTGAGCCGGAGGACATCGAGGACGGCATTCGCCGCGCGCTAGGCGGGGACTTCGAGCTGCTGCGGCTGCCCGGGATCGTGCTGGACGCGCCAGGGGGGCGGTCGGAGATCGGCAGGCTGACGGCTGTCAACGACGTGGCGATTCACCGCAAGGTCGGCGAGCGGGTGGCGCAGATCGCCTACGCGTTGGACGGCGAGGAGGTCGGCAGCGTGCGCTGCGACGGCTTGGTGGTGGCGACCCCGGCGGGTTCGACCGGCTACAACCTGGCCAACGGCGGGCCCGTGATGGCGTGGGGGGTGGAGGGGTTCGTGGTGTCGTTCATCGCGCCCCACTCGCTCGCGGCGCGCACGCTGGTGGTGGCGCCACGCGACCGGCTGACGATCCACAACCGCTCGCGAGAGCCGCTCGACGTGGCGGTCGATGGGCGCCCGGCGGGCGAGATCCCACCGGGCGAGGCGATCGACGCGCGGTTTGTGGACGCGGCGGGGACGATCGCCCAGCTGCCGGGCTCCTCGTTCTATCGCAGACTGCGCGAGAAGTTCGGTCGCCTGGCGAGCTGAGGGGCCGGGCGGGCGGGTTTCATATCCCCGCCGCCCGCCGGAGCGGGGCGCGAAAGTCCCTTTCAGGCAACCTTTGCGGCTGGCCGAGTCGTGGATCTCGCCGGCGTTCTGCATCGAGGTGACGAAGTCTTCGAGCTGGTCGCGCGAGAAGCGCCGCTGGCCGCCGGGCGTCCTGTAGCAATGGATGTGGCCGGCGTCGGTCCAGCGGCGGATCGTGGCGAGCGAGACGCCGACGTAGCGGGCCGCCTGGGAGCTCGTGAAGACGAGCTGCCGGTCTGAGTGGGGTTGGAGGGGGGTGATGGGCATGGGCTCGCCTTCTCGCTGGTGGTGGGCTTGGGTGATGCTCCATGTTTCGGCCAGATGAGGGCGGAAGCTGAGCGCCGCGAAGCTTTGTGGACGTTTGGTCGAGAAAGTCGGCGCAATCTCTTCGGGACCGGCGCTGAGGGTCGCCAAATCCCTTCGTCTGCAAGCAAACGTGCAGAGATCGAGGCAAAGCTGGACATTCCGTCCAATCTCGGTACTATCCTCCTCGAACCTACTCAAAGGTGGCGGTTGTCCTGTGGATGGAGACAAACAGGGCCCGCTTCGCAAATTGGCCCTCGGGCCTTCAAGCGAAGGAGATCTGTAATGGGCCACTACGGCTAGAGCTAAAGGCTGCAAAGAGCTTGAACAGGTTGCAAAGGCGGCCTGTGTTCGAGGGCGTCGTGCACTGTGCGCGGCGCTTTCGATCTTTAAGGGTCAGCCGCCGGGCGCGGGCTGCGCGATCTTGCGCGCGCGCCGCTCGAAGGCGAGCTCGACCTCGAAGTCGGCGTCGTCGCCGTGGGCGGACGTGACCGGGCCGTCGCGCTCGAGCATCGCGATGAAGCTCTCGACCAGCTCGGCGTCGAGCTGGCGCCCTGCGACTCGCCGCAGCTCGGCGATCGCGTCCTGCGGGGTCATCGGCGAGCGGTAGGTTTCGCGCGCGGTGAGCGTGTCGTAGGTCGAGCAGACCGCGATGATGCGCGAGGCAGGGGGATCTCGTTGCCGATCAGCCCGGCCGGATAGCCGCTGCCGTCGACGTGCTCGTGGTGGTAGAGGATCGCGTCCGCGACCGGGCCGTAGCCGTCGAGCCGGCCGACGAGCGTCGCCCCGTCCTGGGGGTGGCGGCGGATCACCGCCCAGTCCTGATCGGAGAGGACCTCGGCGTGCAGGATGCTGTCGGGCAGCGCGAACTTGCCGATGTCGTGCAGCAGCCCCGCCGTGTGGACGAGATCCTGCTCGGCCTCGTCGCAGCCCAGCTCGCGCGCGAGCTCGCGCGAGTAGCGCGCGACGGCGGCGGCGTGGCGCGCGGTCATCCGGTCGCGCAGCGCGAGCGTCTCCACGAGCGTGGTCAGCACGCCGAGCTGCAGCGAGGCGAGGTGGATCGAGCGTGCCTCCAGCTGCTCGCGCGCGATCCTCCGAGCGCAGCAGCGCGACCGCGAGGTACTGGAAGATCAGGAGCAGCAGCACCGAGCCGAGCAGCGCCGGAAGGCCGAGATTCGTGTAGGCGACGGCCAGGATTGCCGCTACGGCGCCCGTCGCGATCTGACCAGGCATGAGCGGGATGAACACTTCGCGAATCTGGTCGCGCAGCGAGCGTTCTTTGGTCACGCGTACGTTCACCGCGACCATCGCGAAGTTGAGGGCATTGGTGATCATGAACACGCCGAACACCACGAGCGCGAACGTGATGCTCTGCGTCAGCTGGTGGTTGCGGGGATCGTGCACGTCGCCGATCAGCGCGCGAATCATCAGCCCGCCGGCCAGCGGGAAGACCGCGAAGTTCGTCAGGTTGTTGAGCCACCAAGATGCGGATATACGTCTCAAGGCCGACGACATGACCATGGCGATGAGGCCGAAGCACACCGCTGGAGCCGGTCCAAGCAGGCTCATCGCGAGCACCAGTGCGAGGAAGGCGGCCGTCACCTCTTGGCTGCGGAGTGTCACCCGAGCCGCTGCCCGATCAGGGCAAGGGCCAGCAACAGGCCGACAAGCGGCAGCGAGCTCCATTCCTGGGCCTGCGAGATCAGGACGGTCGTGCCTACAGCCGCCGCGAGCAGCATGCTCTCGGCGAGCCAGAAAAGTCGTCTGCTTTGTCTGGGCCGTGAGCATCTCGTCAGTCCCTGTCGTACTTAACGACCGATGCCGCGTCGGACTTAAGGTGCTGCAGAGCAGGGAGTGGACGCTGCCAGAGTCTGCCTGTATGAGGGGTGCGAGCCCGTAGCTGGGTACCTCGTGCGGTTGCGCGGGCGTCCCCTCCGCGTCTCGCCGTCTGGAGCGTCCGTCGGTCGTGCCGGCGATCGAGCCCGCCCAGCACGAGCCGCAGGAACGCGAGCGTCATCGCCGTGGCGCCGATGCCGACGACCAGAAACGCCTCGCGGGGGAGCTGAGCGCGACCAGCGCGCCGCCCAGCGACAGCCCGAGCGCGAGCGACAGCGCGCCAATCGATTCCACGGCGCTCATCAGGCGACCGTGCAGGGCCGGGGGTGTCAACCGCTGGACGAGGCTGATCACCGATGCCCACTCGACGCCGTTGCCGACGCCGCCGAGCACGGCCGCGACGCAGGCGAGCTCGAGCGAGGCCGCCGCGGAGAACCCGATGTAGGCGAGGCCCATCGCGAGCGTGCCGCCGGTGAGCATCGCGCCCAGCCCGCGCTTGGGCGAGCGCGCGAAGACGAGGCTTCCGAGGACCACGCCCACTCCCCAGGCGGCGAGCAGCAGGCCGTAGCCGCGGTCGCCGGCGTGCAGCGTCGCCTTCGCGTAGGCGACCTCGATCGGGCCGGCCGAGTTGAAGAACACGAGCGCGATCGCCTCCGTGAGCAGCAGTCGCGCGCAGCGCGGGCACCGCGTTGACGTGCCGCCAGGCGGCGCGCAGCCGCGCGCGCACGGAGGTCTCCCCGGCCTCCTCGGCGTGGGGGTGCAGGTCGATCAGCATCGCGCCGCAGATCAGGAACGAGGCGGCGTCGATGAACAGCGCGGCGGGCGCGCCGGCCGCGGCGACGACCACGCCGGCGATCGCCGGTCCGAGCATGAACGTGGCCGGAGAAGGCGATGTTGAGCGTCGCGTTCGCCTGCCGCTCGGCCGCCTGCGCGAACGCCTCGCAGATCCTTGCCGGCCGCCGCTCGGCGTCTCCAATCGCACCTGTGCCTGCTCGCGTGCGGCACGCGCCGTCTCGGCGCGCAGCAGCGCGCTGGTCGCCAGCGCCGCTGTGCCGTCGAGCGCCACCAGCAGCAGGATCGCGGGCAGCCAGAAGTGCCAGAGCAGCACCGCGAGCAGCGCGGTCGCGATGCCCTCGAACACGTACAGCCCGCTGAGCACGCCGCGACGGGGCGAGGCTTCGACCCGGGCCGCCAGCGCGGGCGCCGCGAACGCGGGCAGCGCCTGCCCCGAGATCAGCAGCGCCGCGACCGCGAGCGCGCTGTGCGTGTGGTCGAAGACGGCGACCGACAGGGCGACAAGCCGAACCAGGTGCCCAGCCGGTTGACCGTGTAGGCGGCGATGATCCTTCGCAGCCGGGGCGAGGAGAGCGGTGATCGCACGCCGCCACGCTAGCGCCTTCTTTGGTCGCCAGTCATCGTGGGTGGCGGGTTTTGTTTACTTCAGTGAGGTGTAGTTGTAGTCCCACTGGCCGGTGTTCCAGAGATCGCCGACGCCGAGTACGTTTTTGGACTCGATGCTTGCTTGCTTGTCCCAGTCGAATGGGATCGCCACGGCCTGGGCGACGAGTTTCCGGTCGATCTGTGCCCACGCATTGGCGCGCGCTTGGGTGCCGAGGACGAGCTCGGCCGCGTCCATCGCCTTGTTGATTTCGGGGTTGTTCACCAACCCCCAGTTGTTGTTTGCGCTCGGGAGGATGTTCTTGCCGTTGAATGCCACGTCGAGGACCGCTTGGGGATCGCCGAAGTCCGCGACCCAGCCGACGCTTGGGCAGACGTCGATCGCTTCGGCGGGCGTGCCGCAGTACTTCGAGTACATGACCGAGGAATCGACGAGCGTGAACTTCGTCTTGAAACCCAGGTTCTGCAGCGTTTGGTTGACGATTTCCGCGTCTTCGGATGAGGGGCTGCCGGTCGAGCCGACGATCTGCAGCGTCTTGCCTCCTGTGTACCGGCCGCTCGGATAACCGGCGAGCTTCATGTACTTCGCGGCGACCGCGATGTTGCCCTCGGGATAGTCGTTGTAGTCGACCTGTGGGCCCTTCAGAGCACCGGCCGCTTCGAAGCCCGGGATTTCGGGATAGATGAAGTGCGTCATCACGTTCGTCACGAGTTCCCCGCCGCGCGCCTTGTTCATCGCGATACGGTCGAGCGCGGCCCAGAACGCCCTGCGCACGTCGACGTTGGAGAACGGGCCCTGCTTGTTATCGACGGCGATGTAGTGGTCTCCCGCGCCCGGGGAGATCTCCAGCTGGGAGCGGAATTTTTCATACGCGAGCCGCACGATCGACTGCGCGGGAAGTTCGTTCTGCACCATGTCCGATCCTTCCAGCACCTGACGGCCGATCACCGTCGGATCGCCGCCGATCTGGATATCGATCTGGTTGAGATAGGCCGGGCGGAAGTCGGTGCTCGCACTCCAGTTAGGGTTGCGCACAAGCGTCGCCGACTTGCCCGGCTGGTAGCCGATCCCGAGCACCTTGCCGGCGCTATTTGACTTGAACATGTACGGCCCCGTAGCGACCTGGTAGTTGCCATATTCGGTTGGTTTCTTCGCGTCGTAAGGCTTAGCGAATTCTTCCGGCACTGGCGCGCTCAGCGGCAGCACAAGCGCAGCGAGCACGATCGGCGCCTTCGGTTCTGAGAGGTGAAAGACGATCGTGTCCTTATTCGGCGTGGTGATCCCCGGGAAGGGACCACCCTTTGCTCCTTCTATCTCCCGCTTGGCCCCCACGAGCGAGCTGAAATAAGCTTCGAAATAGGGATTGGCGACATTCCCGTTGGCGCCCCGCTCGATCGCGTAAGCGACGTCGGCCGAGGTCACTTCACGGTTAACCGGCGGGCTGAAGTGGACTCCCTTGCGGATGTGCACCGTGACCGTCTTGCCGTCGGGCGAGATCTGCGCCGCTTCAGAGGCCATATCCGGACTCGGACTGGAGAACGTGTTCGGCTTGTAAGAGAACAATGGACGCTGGGTAGCGTAGACCACCTCGTAATCGATGTTGTAGTACGCCTGACCCGGATCGATATGTTCGAAGTCCGTATGATCGAGCACGGTCAGCGTGCCACCACGCTTACCGCCACTCTGCGCCTCGGTCCGCGGCGTCTGAATCCCCCTCGCGACCGTGATCCCACTACCACCAGAAATCGAACTAGACGAACCACACGCAGCAAACCCCAACACAAACACCCCAACCACCACCACCCACACAAGCCTCCTAACCTGACCCATCACAACGCCTCCTCTATCTGGACCTGGGGATGTCGCCGCATCAGTTCGACACTCGCTCCTCGACAACCTGCCCAGAACCTAAATCCTCGCCTTTTCGAGCGGAGAGCGTCTCTATGCGTGTTGGACGCGGAGCTCGTCGTGGCGAGCAGCAAGGTGCCCGCCGGCGTTGCTGGTGGGGCAGTCGACGATCAGCACCGGCAGCTCGGGATGGCGGTGGGCGAGCATCTGCATCAGCGACTCAGCGGGGGTGTCGTCGAGGTCACCGGCGATAATCGCCATGCGGCTGTCGGGGGCATGCTCCAGCGCCTCGCATACCGAGTCTGCCTCCGCGAACACGGTGCTCGCAGAGAGGGTCTGGGTCAGCTCGTCGAGCAGTGCCGCGCGCCGGGCCGCGTCTGCGCCGGCGAGCAGGATGCGGGCGGGACCGTCGATCACGCGCAGCGCCGGCGGGGGAACGTCGTGCCCGCGAAGGGGCTCGGGCTGCGCGCGGGGGTGAGTGGGGCCCAAATCAGGCAGCAGGCGCAGCGCGGGCGCCCGCGATCGGGCGCGCGTTCTGGTGGGCGATCGGGTGGGGCTCATGGCGGCGACATTCCCGGCATCGCCGGCCATGTGTCGGTGAGGGCGATCCGCTCGGACCCAAGCGAGGCCAGATCGGTCTCGAGGTCGTCGCGCAGCTCGATGCGACCGAGCGCGGAGAGCGCGGCGAAGCCCGCGGCCGTCAGGGTCAACCAGGTCATCGCGATGCTGAGGGCGATCATGTCTGCTCCTTCGAGGTCGTGGGATGGGTTGCGGATGGGACCTTGTGCGGCATAGACGACATGATCGGTCCTCGCGGGACGTTTGTCTGTAGAGCGAGTGGTGCCGATCGTGTGGTCCCAAAGGTGCCGATCGGTGTAGTCCTTAAAGGGCCGGTGCGGCGATCCTCGGAAGCTGTCCCATTGAGTCGCTACGGTGTGCTTTCGATGGAGGCTGGCACGCCAGGGGTGGATCGACCGATCGACGTGATCATCGCGGATGATCACGGGGTCGTTCGCGACGGCATTCGCATGGTGCTCGAGCGGGAGGTGGGCGAGTTCCGGGTGGTGGCGGAAGCCGGCGATGTGCCCGCCACGGTTCGAGCGGTCCGCGAGCACAAGCCGGACCTGCTCACGCTGGACCTGTCGATGCCGGGCGGCTCGAGCCTGGCCGCGCTGCCCTCGTGCTTCGTCGCCCATCCGACGCTGGCGGTTGCGATCCTGACGATGCGCGAGGACCCCGAGTACGCCCGCCAGGCGCTGCGGGCGGGGGCGCGCAGCTACGTGCTGAAGGAGGCCGAGCCGGCCGAGTTGCTGCAGGCCTTCAGGCTGGCGGTCGCCGGCGGCAACTACCTGCACCCACGCTTGGGCGCGCTGATGGCCACCGGCGATGAGAGCCCCAGCGACGGCGTGGCGCTGTCAGAGCGTGAGCGCGAGGTGGTGCGGCTGATCGCAAACGGCTTCACCAACCCCCAGATCGCCGAGCAGCTGCACGTGGCCGAGCGCACGGTGAAGACCTATCGAGCCCGCGCGATCGAGAAGCTCGGCTTCTCCTCCCGGGCGGAGATCACAGCCTACGCACGGCGCCTCGGCTTGGTGGAGTAAGGCGACGACGGGCGGGCCCGGGCGCCTGCCTCACCCGCGGATGGCCACCCCGGTGCGTCATCCGCGCTGGGAGTGGGCCGGCCCGCGAGCGGAACCGTCAGGCGCATCGTCGTCCCTTTGCCCGGGGCCGGGACGAGCTCCAGCTCGCCGCCGACAAGCTCGGCGCGCTCGCGCATCCCCGACATCCCGAACCCGCCCTCCAGTCCGTCGCCCCGCGGTCCGAGACGCTCCGCTTCCGGGAGTCCCTGCCCGTCGTCGGTCACCGACGCGCGGATCAGCCCCTCGCGCTCGAGCACGCTCACCGTCGCCCGCGTCGCCTGCGCGTGGCGGCTCACGTTCGTGAGCGCCTCCTGCACCACGCGATAGATCGTGCTCTCGAGCTCGGCGTCCAAACGGCGCTGATCGGACTCCGGGCCGAGGTCGATCTCGGTCTGCACCTCCAACCCGTCGATCGCCTGCGCGCGCCGGGCGAGCGCCTCGAGCGCCGCCGCCAGCCCGAGGTCGTCGAGCGCGGCTGGGCGCAGCTCGGTGATCAGGTGGCGCAGCCCGTCGATCTCCTCACCCAACCCCTCCAGCACCGCCTCCACGGCGGCGCTCATCGCGGCCTGCTCGTCGAGGTCACGGGCGTGGGCCAGCTTCAGGCGCAGCGCGCCGAGGCCTTGAATGGCTTCGTCGTGAATCTCGCGCGCCCAGCGCGTGCGCTCGCGCTCGCGCGCCTCCATGCCATAGCGCAGGCGCTTGATCTCCACCGAGCGCTCCGCCGCGAGCCGCTGCGCGACGCTCGCGGCAAACGCGCTCAGGGCTTCGCTTGTCCGGGCCGCGGAAGCCTCCATCGCTGCGCAGCGCGATCACCAGGCCGCCGCCGTGGCCCTCCATGTTCAGCGGCTCGACGAGGACCGCGCGCGCCTCGAGCCCCAGTTCGTGGAGGAAGGCGGCCTCCTGGCCGCGGGGGCGGTCCAGCGCCACCGGCTTGCCCTCCTGGTAGAGCGCGCCCAGCGCGCTGCCCTCGACGGGCACGATCCGCAGGCGCACGGGGTTGCCGCTCGCGCCCGCGCCACCCTCAGCTCGCCCTCTCCTCGATCACCAGCAGTAGGCATGCCGGCGTCGAGCAGCGCCAAGCCTCGATCGGCCATCAACCGCAGCAGCCACAACTCTGATCCCGAGAGCATCGGGCGGGATTATGTCTCGATCGCCTCGGCGCCGTGCTCTTGGCGTGCGGCGGCCCGTGTCTGGGCCAGCAGCTCCTTGCCGGCGACATCCTCCCGCCAGGCCGCGAGCCCCACCGATACGCGCAGTGGCCGGCGCTCCCCGTCGGCTTCGACCTTGATCGCGCGCAGCCGCGCGAGCGCGCGCCTGGCGACGATCTCCCCACGCGGGCCGTCGGCGCCGGGCAGCAGGACCGCGAGCTCGCCGTCGCTTGGCCTGCCGACCCGGTCAAAGCGGCGCAGCTCGCGGCGCAGCGCCTCTCCCACGTAGACGAGCGTCTGCTCGGACAGCTCGCTGCCGTGCGCCTTCGCCAGCTCGTCGAGGTTCTCGATTACCACCAACAGACAGCTCAGCGGAGTGTCGTGGCGGCCGGCGCGGTTGATCTCCTCCTCCAACCGCTCGGCCAACGCCTCTGCCGACAGGCACACGATCGACCCCGCCGGGAGTGGGCCTGAGCGCTTGAGATGTCGGTCTTTGGCAGCCATTCCGTTGGCGCTCTGAGGCGGAGGATGGTCCCTGGCGGGATCCATCCCGCGATGCTCGCTTGATTATGCCTGCTTATCGTCCATCCGCCGCCTTTACATAACATCGAGCAAGCATGCATGTCGCCGGATGTGGCTCCAGCAAAGGCTTCCGACCCGTGCGGTCTGTCCCCTTGCGCTGCTACACCTGCCCGCGTGCTCCAAGAGTTGAACGTCGAGAACCTTCTGTTGATCGAGCACGCGCAGCTGCGGCTGGTGGCCGGGCTGAACGTGCTCACGGGCGAGACGGGAGCTGGTAAGACGGTGCTCGCCCACGCGCTCGACCTCTTGATGGGTGGCCCCACCCGCCCGCGCGCAGGGGGGGTGGGGTCCACTCTGATCCGTCCCGGCGCGTCCGAGGCCTACGTCGAGGGTGTCTTCGACCTGCCTGACTTCCTCCGCCCCGAGCTCGCCGAACGGTTACCCGCCGGCGCCGAAGAGATTGTCCTCGCTCGCCGTCTCGGCTCAGACGGGCGCACCCGCGCCTATCTCAACGGCCGCTCTGCCAACGTCTCCGAGCTGCGCGAGTACGGCTCGCGGCTCGTCTCCTTCTACGGCCAGCACGAGCATCGCAAGCTGACCCTCGCAGGCGCCCAACTGGAGATTCTCGACGCCATCTGTGGCCCCGATCACGCGCTGCGCCTGCGCGCCTGTGCCAAGACCTTCGCCGAGACCCGCCTGCTCTCCGGAGAGCTCGATTCCCTGCGCGAGCTCTCCTCGGCGCGCGAGCACGAGCTCGACCTGCTCGAGCACGAGCTGGCCGAGATCGACGACGCCGGGCTCGACCAGCACGAGTACGACGAGCTGCTCGCAGCGCGCGCTCGCCTGGGCCGTCTCGATGCGCTGCGCGTCGCCGCGGGCGCCGGCGCGGATACGCTCGCCCCCGAGGACGGCACCGACGGTCTCGGGAGCACGCAGCTGATGGCGGGCGCCGCCGCGGGCCTGGATGCGCTCGCTGGAGTCGACCCTCAGCTGGATGAGCTCGCCGAGCGCCTGCGCGCACTCGTGATCGAGTCTCGAGACCTGTCCGCCGAGTTGCGCGGCTACTGCGAGCGGATCGCGGGCGAGGACGGTTCGCTCGACGCGGTCGAGGAGCGTCTTGCGAGCATCGAGCGGCTGACGCGCAAGCACGGCGGGACAATCGCCGCCGTGCTCGATCATGCCGCTCGATGCGCGCACGCGGCGTGATCAGCTGGCGGGCGCCGAGGTAGCGCTCGCTCGAGCCACGGCACGCCTCGGCGAGGCACACGCGGCGCTTGACGACCACGTTCGCGTCCTGCGCCACGCGCGCGAGCTCGCCGCTCCACGCTTGGCGCTCGCCGTGCACGAGCAGCTCGCGGCTCTGGCGATGTCAGACGCCACCTTCGAAGTCTCACTCAGCCCGCGAGACGACGGCCCCACAGGCGGCGATGCGGTCGAGTTCATGATTGCCCCCAATCCCGGCGTTCCGCCTGGCCCGCTGCGCGAGATCGGATCCGGTGGAGAGCTCTCGCGCGTGATGCTCGCCCTGGCCACGGTGCCGCATCGCGCCGCGCCCGCTCGAGGCGGCGCCCGCACGGCGAGCGCGTCTGCCTCCTCCTCTCTCGCGCACGCCACGCTTGTGTTTGACGAGGTCGATGCGGGTATCGGCGGCCACACCGCGCGCGCGGTCGGCGAGCGCCTGCGCGAGATCGGTCACACCCGGCAGGTGCTGTGCATCACCCACCTACCCCAGATCGCCTCGCTCGGCGACCGTCACTTCTCGGTGGTCAAGGACACCGCCGCCGACCCCACCCGCGCCGCGGTGCTCCAGCTCGCCGATGACGAGGTCGTCTCCGAGCTGGTCCGGATGCTCGGCGCCGATGCCGCTGACAGCGCCGCCCGTCGCCACGCACGCGACCTGCGCAAGGCCGCCTGAGCACTCGCAGACGGTGCGCTTTGCGCCCGCGGCCGTTACTCTCGCTCGATGGCCGCGAACCCACGTAGCTCATGGCAGCCCACGTCGCAGGGCTCTACCGGCGCGCCAGCGTCCGCCCCTCTGCCCGGAGGCGATGTCGCGCCCTGGCGCACCGTCAGCGGGCCGGTGCGCCCCGGCCGCCGGACGAAGCTGCTCGTGAGGCACCTCTCTCGCGGCGATATCGCGCTGATCGATCACCTCGACATCGACCGGGTCTCCGCCGAGGAGCTGATCGCCGCGGACGCCGGCGCGGTGTTGAACTGCCGCTCCTCATCCAGCGGCTCCTATCCGAATCTCGGTCCTCAGCTGCTCGTCGAAGCGGGCATCCATCTGGTGGACATGCCGGACGATTCGCTGTTTGACGCGCTCTCCGATGGAGAGGCGATAACCGTGCGCGACGGCGAGGTGCTCGCTCGCGGCGAAGTGCTCGCTCGCGGCGAAGTGCTCGACCTCACCCGCGTGCTCGCCGAGACAGAAGCCCGCCGGCGCGAGGTCGGCGAGGCGCTGGAGCGCTTCGTGCACAACACGATCGAGCACATGCGCGAGGAGCGCGAGCTGCTCTCCGGGAAGATCGAGATGCCGCGCTTTGCCACCGACTTCCGCGACCGCTCCGCGCTGGTGGTCGTTCGCGGCGTCGATCATCAGCGCGACCTGCGCGCCCTGCGGCCGTTCATCCGTGACATGCGTCCCCTCCTGATCGCCGTCGACGGGGGCGCCGAGGCGCTGCTGGAGGAGGGCCTGCACCCCGACATGATCGTCGGGGACATGGACTCGGCTGGTGAGGCGGCGCTGATGGCTGCCAGTAGCGGCCGGGGCGGGTGGGGCGGGGGCGGGTGGGGCTCTTCTACAAAGAGCGGTGGCGCAGAGCTCGTCGTGCATGCCTATCCCGACGGGCGCGCTCCGGGCCGTGAGCGGCTGGAGGAGCTCGGCCTGCCTTTCAAGCTCGTGCCGGCGCCGGGCACCAGCCAGGACGTGGCGATGCTGATCGCCGCCGAGAAGGGCGCAAACCTGATCGTCTCGGTTGGCTCCCAGTTCAACCTCGTCGAGTTCCTCGACCGCAACCGCAAGGGCATGTCCTCCACGTTTCTCACGCGCCTGCGTATCGGCGAGATCCTCGTAGACGCCAAGGGTGTGAGTCGCCTCTACCACCCCAGACCGGGTCTGACTCCCCTGCTGGTCGTGGTCGCAGCGGGCCTGATCGCGATGATCGCCGTCGTCTGGATGACCCCCGCCCTGCGCGACGTGGTCGACCTGCTCTGGCTCAAGCTCCAGCTGCTGGCCGATCTCCGGCCGGTCGGCTCCGGCTGATCTGACTCGCACTCGAGGCTCGTTTGAGCATGTTCGACTACCGCTACCACGCGCTCTCTCTGGCCGCAGTCCTGTTTGCCCTGGCGGTGGGCGTGCTGATCGGAGTGGCGATCGGCGACTCGAACCTCGTCTCCTCCGCCAAGAACGGCATCGTCCACAACCTCGAATCAGAAGTGAACGGGGCGCAGCGGCAGGCCGGTCAGCTGCAGACCCGGCTGAACAGCGAGGAAACGTTCACCAACGGCCTCTATCCGCTCGCCACCCACGAACTGCTGAACGGGCGCAGCATCGGCTTGGTGTTCCTCGGCGGCTCCTCAGACCAGGTCGACTCGCTCGTGCGCACCGCTGTCGCGCAGGCGGGCGGCGACGTTGCGACCGTCGTGGCGGTGCGTGAGCCACTCGACCTGACCGGGATCGCCCATGAGGCCGCGGGCACGCACTACGCGCCGCTCGCCGAATCCACCCCGCTCGTCGAACGCTTCGGTGATCTGATGGGACGTCAGCTCGTCAGCGGCGGCCAGCTGGTCGATCGCGAGTTGATCAGCCGTGTGCGCGCCGGCCTCCTGAGCGCCTTCGACGGGCAGCTCACCCGCCTGGAAGGACTCGTCGTGATGCGCGCCGAGCCCACCGGCATGAGCGCTGAGGAGAGCGAAGCCAGCACTGCATTCGAGTCCGGTCTGCTCGCCGGTGTGGCAGCCGTCAGGGTACCGACGGTGGGGGTCGAGCTGACCAGCACCGAACCTTCGGAGATCCCCTGGTACAAAGGCAAGAATCTCTCGAGCGTCGATGATCTGGATGCTCTCGCGGGGCAGGCTGCGCTCGTCTACACGCTCGCCGGAGACCGCGGCACGTTCGGCTCGAAGTCAACCGCGGACTCGCTGCTGCCGACGGTCACCGGTGCCTCCGCCCAGCCGTGAGAGTGTGCCCCGAGCGCGTCCGCCCACGGCGCTAGTTTCCACCCATGCGCGCCCTACCTTTCCTGATGGCACTCGCCGCCGCCGCAATCCTCGCCCCGGCCCTGCTGAGCGCACTGAAACGGGCGGGGCACACCAAGCCCAACTACCGTGAACGGTTGCTCCCGTGCCCGTTCGGCGCCCTCGCCCTCGCCGCTGCTCTAATGGCGCTGATTCCGCTCATGTTGATCCAGCGACTGACCTCCAGCGAAGTCTTCTATCCCGTCGCGCTGCCGATTGCGCTCTACGGACTCGGCGTCCTGGCACTCGGTCTGGTCGATGACACGCTCGCAGGCGACGCTCGCGCACGGCGCGGCTGGCGTGGCCACGGCGCGGCCGCACTGCGTGGCGAGCTGACCACGGGCGTGCTCAAGGCGGCTGGATCGCTCGGCCTCGCACTGCTGGCGATGAGCTACCTCAGCCTGTCGAACGGGCGTTGGCTGCTCGCGGCTGGCGTGCTCGTGCTCGCCACCAACGTGTTTAACCTCCTGGACCTGCGCCCTGGGCGAGCGACGAAGGCGTTCGTGCTGCTCGGCGCGGGGTTGACACTCGGCTCGATGGACTTGAGGCCGCTGTGGTCACTCGGCCTATTCGTTGCGCCCGCGCTCATGGCCGGCCTGTATGACCTGCGTGAGCGTGCGATGCTCGGCGATACCGGCGCGAACCTGCTCGGCGCGCTGGCGGGCCTGTGGCTGGTGCTGACCCTGTCCGGGACAGGCCAGCTGATCGCGCTCGCGCTGCTCGTCGCAATCACGCTCTACGGTGAGCTGCGGTCGATCTCCGCGCTCGTGGAACGGACGCCGGGACTGCGCGCACTAGACTCTTGGGGCAGGCCTTCATGACTCCGCGTCCATCCGATCGCCACGCCGTCGCGCCCTCCAAGACCCGGTTCATTTTCGTGACCGGCGGCGTCGTGTCCTCGCTGGGCAAGGGGATCGCCGCGGCCTCGATCGGACGCCTGCTCGTCTCGCGCGGGCTGACCGTGGGCCTGCAGAAGTTCGACCCCTACATCAACGTCGACCCGGGCACGATGTCGCCCTACCAGCACGGCGAGGTATTTGTGACCGAGGATGGCGCGGAGACGGACCTCGATCTCGGTCACTACGAGCGCTTCACCGATGCCAACACCAGCCGCGCCTCCAACGTCACCGCCGGGGGGATCTACGACACGGTTATCCGGCGCGAGCGCCGGGGCGACTACCTGGGAGGCACGGTCCAGGTCGTGCCGCATATCACCGATGAGATCAAGCAGCGTGTTGCACTGATCGCCGAGTCCTCAGACGTGGACTTCGTCGTCACCGAGATCGGCGGCACGGTTGGCGATATCGAGTCGCTGCCGTTCCTCGAGGCGATCCGCCAGTTCCCCGTGGACGTCGGACGCCGGCGCTGCATGTTTATTCACCTGACGCTTGTGCCCTACATCGGCCACGCGGGCGAGCTGAAGACGAAGCCGACCCAGCACTCGGTCAACGAGCTGCGGCGTATCGGTATTGCTCCGGACATGCTCATGTGCCGATCGGAGGGCTCGCTGTCCTCGGAGATTCGCAAGAAGATCGCCCTATTCGCCAGCCTGCCGATGGAGGCGATCGTTTCCGCATGTGATGTGGACAACATCTACAAGGTGCCGCTGACCTTCCGCGAGCAGGGTGTGGACGACTTCATCCTCGATCACTTCGGCCTGGAGGCCCCCGCGCCCGAGCTGTCGAGCTGGCAGGAGCCGATCGAGCGAGCCAGTCAAAGCAGCCGCATAGTGCGGATCGCGCTGGTTGGGAAGTACGTGCAGCTCGAGGACGCTTACCTTTCGGTCTCCGAGGCGCTCCGGCACGCGGCCTCGCTACAGGACGGCAGGGTCGAGATCGACTGGATCGATTCTGAGCGCCTCGAGGGATCGGGCGCTCGTTCCGAGGGCGAGGACGGCGGCGATGACGATGACGCCATTGAGCTACTGACCCGCGCTGATGGCATCCTGATTCCCGGCGGCTTCGGCGGACGGGGGATCGAGGGCAAGATCGCCGCGGCGCGCATGGCACGCGAGCAGGGCATTCCTTATCTGGGCATTTGCCTCGGAATGCAGATCGCCGTGGCGGAGTTCGCCCGGCACGTGGCGGATATGGAGGGGGCCAACTCGACCGAGTTCGACCTCGAGACGCCCTTTCCGGTCATCGACCTGCTGCCCGAGCAGAAGGAGGTCGCAGATCTCGGTGGCACGATGCGTCTGGGCGCCGACCCGATCAAGCTCCACGCCAGTACGCGAGCACGGGAGATCTACGGTGAGGCGGTCATCTACGAGCGTCACCGTCACCGCTACGAGGTCAACAACCTTCTGCGCAAGCGCCTGCAGAGCGCTGGTCTGCGCATCTCCGGCACGTCGCCCGATGAGCGCCTTGTCGAGGTCGTCGAGCTCGAGGAGCACCCCTTCTTCGTGGCCTGTCAATTCCATCCGGAGTTCAAGTCCCGACCCGAGCGTCCGGCTCCCCTGTTCCGTGATTTTATCGCCGCGGCCCTGGAGCGAGCCGCCGTGCGCGCCGGGACCTCGACGCTCGTTGACAGACCGTGAGTGCGGATCTCCCGGGCAGCGAAAGACTTCGCAGGGTGGAGCCTGACGCGGTCCGCATGCTGCGTGTGGAGACCGTTTTCCGCGTCACCGACGAGCTGCATGGACAGACGGTCGCGGCCAAGATGATCGATCGCGCCCACGAGATAGCCAACCTACCCGAGTGCGAGTGCGATGTGGACGTGAGCGTCGAGTGGTTACGGCCGGACGGTTCAGCCGAACCCGGCCGCGTGCCGATTCATGGACATTCGGCTGATCCTGGCGGTGCGCCGACGCGCGGTCATACCGCCGAGCGATAGCTTCCAGCGCCCGATGCTCAAGCTTCGTCGCGCCATCGTTCTCGACGCCGGTCCTCCCGGAGGCGGACCCGAGCAGGATCTCGTCATCGAGCTGAGAAACGAGACACACAGCCCCGAGAGCTGGGTCGGGGCTGGCACTGATGCCCCAGCCGGTGCTGGCAACGGGCGAACCGGCGACCGACCAAAGAGTGGCCGCCGGGAGGCGATCGCCGATGTCGCGCTCGTCGGTCGCGCTGAGGTCGGCGATGAGTTGGTGGTCAACGTGCAGGCCCGTGACCTTGGCCTGGGCTCAGGGGGCTTCGACATTGTCCACGTCAACCTTTCGCGCGGTCTCGAGGGCGAGGAAGATGAGGATTCCGCCCGCCCCGTCCGCCCGAATGTGATGAAGCTCAACTACACGAGCCTCCAGCACGCCGTGGAGCCAGTCGAGGAAGGCTTGCCCGCTCTTGAGATCGGTCGGCTGGAGCGGCCGGTCGCGGTGCTTGCGTTACACGGCCAGCTCGCGGCGGTCGCCTGGGCTTTCGTGCAGGCCTTCCCGGGGAGCCGGCTGGGATATGTGCAGACTGCGGGCGGAGCGCTGCCCGGTGGGCACTCGCGCACGGTTCGCTCGCTGCGCGAGCGCGGGCTGCTGGCCGGACACCTGACCGCGGGCGCCGCGTTCGGCGGAGAAGGCGAGGCGATCACGACGATTGGCGCCCTGCACCACGGATTGCGGGTCCTGGGCTGGGACGCAGCGGTCTGTGGGCCCGGTCCGGGGATCGTTGGCTCAAGCTCTCCGCTCGGGCACGGCGGCATGTCGGCACTCGACTCCGCGCACGCCGCCCTGGCGCTTGGCGCCCCCACCCTGCTGGTGGCGCGGATGTCCTCAGGCGACCCACGGGCGCGCCATCGCGGTATCTCACACCACACGCTCACGGTGCTCGACCTGCTGCTCGAGCCGGTCACCGTAGCGCTGCCCGCAGGGATGCGCTCGCCCGTCGGCGCCGACCTGCGCGCCGGCCTGGGCGCGGTTTTTGGCGGGGCGTTGCCGAGCCGTCCAGCGCTCGATCTCGACGTCGAGCGTCCCGCGCGCATCACGCGCCACGACTGGCGCCGCGCGACAGTCGATCTTCCGGCCTACGCCGCCGCCGGCCTGTCGGCCGAGACGATGGGCCGGGGGCTGACCGAGGATCCGCTGTTTTTCGGGGCGGCGCTTGCCGCCGGCGCGACGCTGGCAGAGCTCGCGGGGGATGTCGATCGTGGCGAGGACGGGTCCGGGGAGGTTGAACGGCCTGTTGCATCGCCAAGGAGCCTCTGAGGGGGAGGCGAAGCTGGAGGGGTGAGCCTTCCGGGAACCGTCTCATCCGCCGCGGGGACGAGCATCGAGCGATTGACGCTCGACTTCCTCGCCTACCTGGAGCTCGAGCGGGGTCTTTCGCGCAACACGCTCGAGGCATATCGCTCCGACCTGCTGCAGTACGGCGAGTTCTTGGATCGCCAGGAGCTGAACGTGATGGAGGTCCGGCATGGCGACCTCGCGGCGTTCCTGTCCGAACTGGCCGCGGGTGTCGGCGAGCGCCCGCCTGTTGCGGCGGCAACACTGCAGCGTAAGGCGGCTTCTCTTCGCTCGTTCTACCGTCACCTACGGCGGGAGGGCATGATCGAGCACGATCCGACCGCCGAGCTCCGCGGGCCGCGCAGGACGCAGCGCCTGCCGCGGGTGCTCACGCGCGAGGAGGTCGCGAAGCTGCTGAGCGAGCCCAAGGGGACTGAGCCCTCGGTGCTGCGCGACCGCGCCCTGCTCGAGGTCATGTATGCGTGCGGTCTGCGCGCATCGGAGGCGATCGGATTGCAGGCGGGCGATGTCGACCTGGATGAGGGCGTGCTGCGCGCGCGCGGCAAGGGCTCCAAGGAGCGGCTGGTGCCGATCGGCCGCCAAGCGGTCGCTGCGCTGCGCACATACGAGCAGCGTGGGCGTCCCGCGCTGGTGGGTTACAGAACGGAGACGCGGTTGTTCGTCAACCACCGCGGCGGCGGCCTGACGCGTCAGGGTCTCTACAAGATCATTCAAGGCTACGCCTGCGGCGCCGGCCTGGAGCAGAAGATGAGCCCGCACACGCTGCGCCACAGCTTCGCCACCCACCTGCTCGCGGGAGGCTGCGATCTACGCTCCTTACAGGAGATGCTCGGTCATGCCGACCTCGCGACGACCCAGGTCTACACGCACCTGTCGGCCGAGCGACTGAAGGACGTCTACTTCAGGACGCATCCGCGGGCGAAGACTCATCTCTCGCCGTCCGCAGGCTCCTGACCGGAGCCCCGATCCTGAGACCTGAGAATCGTTCCTGAGGGCCGGAGTAATCGTGCATAAGCTAGGGCTGTGCCCGAGCTGCCCGAGGTCGAGACGATCGTGCGTCAGCTCGCACCGCTGGTGGAGGGGCGCAGGCTGAAGCGCGTGGAGATCCTCGACGCGCGCTGGTCGCGTCCGCTTGAGCCGCGCGAACTGGCCGATGCCCTGCAGGGACGGCGTGTAGAGGGGCTGGGTAGGCGGGGGAAGTACCTGGTGTGGGATCTGGAGGAGGATGTGCATCTCGTCCAGCATCTGCGCATGACCGGCGCGGTGTTGTGCGAACCACGGCCCGAGCCTGCGCACGTCCGAGTCCGCCTGGACCTCAGCCCCAAACTTCAGCTGGTGATCGTCGACCCTCGCCGGTTTGGCACCGGCGAGCTGTTACTGGGAGGGGAGGCGCTGGAGGCATTCTTCGCTGCTCGCCTGGGGTTGGAGCCGCTGGACGAGCGGTTCACCGCGGAGCATTTGCGCGGCCTGGCGCGTGGGCGGACGGCGCCGGTCAAGGCGTTCCTGCTCGATCAGCGCCGCATTGCCGGGGTGGGAAATATCTACGCCGACGAGGCGCTGTTCCGTGCTGGCATCCACCCGCTGCGTCCAGCCGGGCGGCTGTCCCGTGACCAGTACGCGTGTCTGCGTGAGACGACAATCGCGGCGCTAAAGGCCGGCATCGACGCGCGGGGGGCGAGCATCGACGATTTCCGCCACGTCGACGGCGTGCGCGGGTCCTTCCAGAACCAGTTCCAGGTACACCGGCGCGAGGGGGAGCCGTGCGGGAAATGCGGCACGACGATCATCAAGATGGTCGTCGCCGGGCGGGGGACCTACGTGTGCGAGAACTGCCAACCCCGACCCCGGCGACGCAGGCGCGTGCAGAGGCGAAGCAACCGCGCGTAGAGGAGCAGCGCTCAGGTTGCTGGACGATCTCAGATCAGCAGCTCGTCCAGGCGGCCGCTCTGCGCGGCGGCTTGGACCTCGGAGAAGCCGCCCAGCAGCTCTCCGCCGATGATCACCTGGGGAAAGCTCATCATCCCGGTCCGCTTCGCGAGCTCCACGCGGCCCGCTGGATCCTTCGAGAGGTTGACCTCGGCGAACTCCACCCCATGGGCTTTCAGTAGGCCCTTCACGCGTGTGCAGAAGGAGCACGGCTCGGTGGTGTAAACGGTAATATCATCCATTACTTCAGAAAGTATAGCCACGTCGTTGGGGTAGCTGGTGATGCGTCAACCGCCGCTGAGGGTGCCTGTGCGGGAACCCGGAGATTGCCCGCCGCTCGCGACCATAGACTCGACTGCACTTGTATGGCCGGACCTGTGAAGACGGAGGCGGTGGTGCTGCGTTCGATGCGCTATGGGGAGGCCGACCGCATCCTGCACATCTACACGCCTCATCGCGGACGGGTGAGCGCGATCGCCAAGGGCGTCAGGCGCACGCGCAGCCGCTTCGGAGGGCGCCTGGAGCCGTTCTTTCGTCTGCGGATGGACCTGCACGAGGGACGCGGCGAGCTGCTGACGGTCACGGGTGCCCAGACGGTCGACGCATACGCTCGCCTGCGCGGCGATGCCCACGCACTCGATGCCGCCGCGCGCGCATGCGATGCGGTGGGACGGCTGTTCGAGACTGCGGAGCCGCACCCGGGGGTGTTCAACCTGCTGTGCCGCCAGCTTGCGCTGCTCGACGAGCAGGCCGCAGTGGTAGGCCCACCTGCTGGCCCACCACTGTCTGCGACGGCGGTGCCGCCAGTCGGTAGGTGGGCGGGCGCGCTGGCGTTCCGCCTGAAGCTGCTGCTCGCGGCGGGGCTGGCTCCTGCGCTCGGAGCGTGTGCTGGCTGCGGGGAGCGAGAGCATCTGGTCGGGTTCTCCGGAGCGGCGGGTGGAGTCGTGTGCGGAGCCTGCGAGGCGGGGTCATTCCCGCTCGGCAAGGATGCGTACGACTTCATGACCGAGGCGCTCGGCCGCTCGTTGGCGGAGATCCCCGACGCGCTCGACCCGGCGCTCGGCCAGGTCGAGCGGGCGATCTCCGAGACGCTCGAGCACCACGCGCACCTGCGGCTGATGCCGGCCACGGCCCGCGCCTGAAGAGCGCTCTGTATCGTGACAGGCATGGACGAGGGCCTGCCGATCGCGTATGAGGTGCTCGAGGACGGCGTGCCTGTGCTCGCGTCCGACGGGCAGCAGGTAGGGACCGTGGGAAGCGTGCTGAGCGCTCCCGAGGAGGACGTGTTTCACGGACTGCTGATCAACACGCCCGGCCACGGTATTCGCTTCTTGGAGGCCGACGCCATCGCGTCGATCCACGAACACGGCGTCGATCTGCGGATCGACTCAGCCGCCGCTCAGAATCTCCCCGCGCCAGAGCACAAGGCACCTGTGTACGACGAGGATCCAGCGACCCAGACCAAGTGGAGCCACCTTTTTCGCAAGTACACCGGCCGTAAGGACTGGCATCACGAGCGCTGAGAGGCGCCCCGCGGGGCTCGGGCCTGAATCGGCCGCAGCCGGTGGCACAATCGAGCGATGAGCATCGTCGCTGACGAGGACACGGTCGCCGCTGGTTTCGCCGACCGCCAGCGCGAGATGGAGCGCAGCCTGTCACCGCTGGCGGCGCACTCCTACCCCGCACGACGCGCACGCGCGGAGGACGACTGCGCGCTGCGCACCCCGTTTCAGCGCGACCGCGACAGGATCGTGCATTGCAAGGCGTTTCGCCGGCTGAAGCACAAGACACAGGTGTTCGTGGCGCCGCAGGGCGATCACTACCGCACGCGGCTGACGCACACGCTCGAGGTCACCACGATCTCGCGCACGGTGGCCCGCGCGCTGCGCCTGAACGAGGATCTGGTCGAGGCGATCGGTCTCGGCCACGACCTCGGGCACCCGCCGTTCGGCCACATCGGCGAGGAGGTGCTCGACAACTGCCTGAAAGAGCGCTTCGGGGTGGGCTTTCGCCACTACGAGCATTCGCTGCGAGTGGTCGAGCGCTTGGAGCGCGATGGTGCCGGGCTGAACCTGACCGAGCAGGTGCGCGACGGGATCGCCGGCCACTCCAGCCGTGGACCCCTGCCGCAGACGCTCGAGGGCAGGATCGTGAGGGTGATGGACCGCGTGGCGTACATCAACCACGACATCGACGACGCGGTGCGCGCGGGGCTGCTGGCAGAGGACGAGCTGCCCGAGAAGCCGATCGCCGTGCTTGGATCAAGCGGCTCGGCGCGGATCGACGCGCTCGTACACGACATGGTCGAGCATTCGGGGCGTGCCGGCGACATCGTCCAGGGAGAGGAGGCGGGCGCGGCGATGAGCGAGCTGAGGGACTTCATGTTCGAGCACGTCTACCTTGGTCCCGCCGTTCGCGCCGAGCACGCACGGATCAAGGGAGTCGTGAGAACCCTGTTTGAGCACTACGTCGATGAACCTGACCATCTGCCCGCCGCAGACGGAGCGCACGAGGAGGACGATCTGGCGCGACGGGTGACGGACTATCTGGCGGGCATGACTGACCGGTACTGCATCCGGGCATACACCGGGCTACAAGTGCCAAAAGCTTTCGCCCGCTAGGGAGGGCCCCGTCGCGGGAGGATCCGGCCGGGGGAGAGGTTCGCCCTCCACTAGTACCGTAGAGGCGATGGCCCTCTACACCCGTGAGTCCAAGGATCGCGTGCGCGACACGGTGGACTTCGTCGAGCTGGTCTCGGCGCGTACTGAGCTGCGGCGCGCCGGTCCCAGCCGGTACGAGGGACTGTGCCCCTTCCACGACGAGCGCAGCCCGTCGTTCGGGATCGACCCGGGGCAGAAGGTCTACTACTGCTTTGGGTGCCAGGCCTCTGGGGACGTTTTTACATTCGTGCAGGAGGTTGAGGGGGTGGACTTCAAAGGCGCTCTCGAGCTACTTGCGGATCGCTATGGAGTCGAGCTGGAGCGCGAGGAGGAGGACTCGAAAGAGGCCGAGCGCCGCAAAAAGCGCGAGCGGCTCCTCCAACTGCTATCGCGGACAGCGGAGTACTACGAGCGTTACCTATGGGAGTCCACTGAGGCCGGCAAAGCACGCGATTACCTGCGCGAACGGGGTCTGGAGGAGGAGATACTCAGGGAGTTCAGGGTCGGGTACGCCCCCAGCGCATGGGATCGGGTGCTGTTGGCCTCACGGCGAGGCGGCTTCTCAGAGCAGGAGCTCTACGCGACGGGGTTGGCCCAGCGCTCGCGGGAGAACGGGCAGTTCTATGACCGGTTCCGCTCGCGGATCATGTTCCCGCTGGCCGACATCAAAGGAAGCATCCTTGGATTCGGTGCACGTGCGATGCACGATGAACAGAAACCGAAGTACCTCAACACCTCAGACAACGACGTGTATCACAAGGGCTCGCACGTATATGGGGCGAAGCTGGCGAGGCAGTCGGCCACCAAGGCCCATAGCGTCGTACTTTGCGAGGGATACACGGACGTGATCGCCATGCATCAGGCGGGAATGAAGAACTGCGTCGGGCTGATGGGCACCGCGCTGACGCCACCTCAAGTACGTGAGCTTTCGAGGATGGCGAACACGGTGCTACTCGCGCTTGACGCCGATACGGCCGGTCAGGCCGCCATGCTGAAGGCGTACACGCTTGCCTCAGAGCGTGAACTGGCGCTGCGCGTCGTCCCGCTGCCGGTAGGGACTGACCCAGCAGACCTACTGCTGGCGGAGGGGAGCAAGGCAGTGCAAGAGGCGATCGACAGATCGGTCGAGTTCGCACGCTTTCGGGTTGAGCGCGTCCTCGCAAACGGGGACACGTCGGACACCGAGGTTCAGGAGCCGATGCTTGATGAGCTGCGCGGAATCTTCTCCACGTTGCCATCGCGGAGCACGATTCGCGATGAGCTGACTCGTCTCGTTTCGAGTCGCTTCGCTAGACCCAATGACCTGGTCGAGAAACGATTGGCTGAACCGGCGAAGGGGACGCCGAGTACCCCGGCGGCGGGCCAGACGACAGCCAAAGCGCGCGTGGACCTCTCACGGCTAGACAGGACCGAGCGTGAATTCCTCGCGTTGTGCATCGCACAGCCCGAGGACGGTCTGACCGCGCTCCGACGCCTCGACGTTGAGGAGCACTTCTCGAGCAGCCTTATGCGTCGTGTCGCTCGATACCTAATGGACAATGGCCTGCCGGTCTCGATGTCTGCACCCGACCTAGATGATGATCCGGACCTACATGCATTGCTGGCCGAGCTGATCGTGCAAGCCGGTAGCGAAGAGCCCCGTTCAGAGATGTTGGACGTTCAGCGCCTGCAGCTGGAGCTGGCGAGGGTCAACCGTCAGATCCAGCGTGCGCGCGGGCAGGAGAGCGGCGATGTGAGCGAGCTTGCCAAACGCCGGGGCGAGGTCAAACGCGAGTTCGACAAGGCAAACGAACGAGTGCTCGAGGAGACGGTGGATCGGGGGCGCTGACGGCGAGCTGGACGGTGTTACGCGTCCGGCTGAATGGACACAAAGATGGCGCCAGATCGGCGCGGAACAGAACGGGTGTTCGCGTCTTTCCGTCCGGTGTGTTGTGGACAATGCAGTGCATGGATCGCGCATCTTTGGAGCAGCTTTTGGGTCAGGGCCTATCGCTCGCCGAGATCGGTAAGCGGTTCGGGCGGCATGAAGCGACCGTCGGCTACTGGGTCAAGAAACATGGGTTGCGGGCTGCCAGTCACGACAAGCACGCCGCCAAAGGCGGTCTCACGCGTGAGGACATAGAACCGCTGGTCGAGCAGGGCGCGACGATCGCTGAAATCGCCGACTCGGTTGGGCGCAGCAAGGCGACGGTGCGGCACTGGTTGATCCGATATGGACTGAAGACGCATAATGGCCGGGGAAGACGACCTCCGCAGGAGGTAAAAGCCGCCAAGCAAGCTGGGCTCGTCACGGTGACGATGCTCTGCAGGCATCATGGAGAGACCGAGTTCTGGCTCGACGCGCGTGGTTACTACCGCTGCAAGCGCTGCCGCTCAGCCGCGGTCGCTCGTAGACGCAGGAAGGTCAAGGAGGTTTTGGTCGAGGAGGCCGGGGGGTGCTGCTGTATATGCGGATACCGCCGCAACATGCGCGCACTGCACTTTCATCATCTGGAGCCATCGCAGAAGCGGCACGAGATCAACGCCAAGGGAGTCGCCATCGCGCTTGAGAAGCTGCGCGTCGAGGCGCAGAAGTGCGTCCTTCTGTGCTCTAATTGTCACGCGGAGGTTGAGGATGGCATGGCGTCGATTCCGAGCGCCGTGTCAGGATCTCCGAGGTAGCACAAGTAGACGATCTGGGGTAACTCAATTGGCAGAGTGCGGCGCTGTTAACGCCGAAGTTGTGGGTTCGAGTCCCACCCCCAGAGCTTGTTATTTGCCCAGCTGCTCGATTAGATTCGCCGCCGTAGCCCCCGAATCGTGCTTCTGGGCCCACCTAGCCAGCTCCCGCGCCCGGGCGCGAATCGACGGCTCGCCGAGAGCGCGCTCCACTGCCAGCCGCAAGGGCCGTGGCGAGATAAACCGCTGTGGCACCCGCACCCCGGCTCCGGCCCAGGACACCCGTGAGGCGTTCTCGTTCATGTCGCCGATCGCCGGACACGCGACCACGGCACAGCCCGAGGAGAGCGCACGCACGAGCGTGCCATGCCCGGCGTGGCAGACGACCACATCGCACAAGGGCATAGTGCGCGAGTAGGAGACCCAGTCGACGACGCGGGCGTTCGCGGGCACCGGCAACGAGCGAGAGGGAAGCCGGCGGTTCCACGTCGCAAGCACACGCACGGGCGCGTCGGCAAGCCCACGCAGGGCGGCGTGGAGCATCCGGTGCAAGGGATCCTGCGCGGTCGAAGGCGCCACGAGTACGAGCGGCCCCTCGCCAGGCGGTAGCTCCACATCAGCGGCGGGGGGCTCCCACATCAGCGGCCCGACAACATGCGCGTGCGACGGCCACGAGCGCGGGTACTCCAGCTGGGGGAACGTGGCGACGAGCGCCAATTCGCGACTGGTCCCGCCGTGGGTGTAATCCAAAGCCGGCAGGCCGAGACGCGCGCGGACGTCGTTGAGTTGGGCGCGGCCCAGCTGCAGGCCGTGCTCGAGCGGCCGTCCAGCGCGTCGCCAGAACGCGCGGCCGGCCGCTGTACGCGGCAGGCGGGCGCCGAGCGAGTAGATCGGCAGGCCGGGCTCGCCTTGAGGGAAGACGTGGGGGATCAGCGTCGCGGAGGGAACGCCCTCGAGCTCCGCCGCCAGCGCGGGCGCGAGCGTGAGGATGTCGGCGACGACGACTTCGGGCTCGAGCTCGGCGACGAGCGGAAGGGTGTCACGCGTGGCATGGACGACGGCCTCGTAGAAATCCAAAGGCTCAGGTCCGGAGGGGAACACGTGGTACTCGGGCGCCGGCGCGAACTTCAGACCCTCAGCCTCGATCGGCGCGCGCCAGCGCTCCCACGTCTGCACGGTGACATCCTGCCCGCGCGCGGCAAGCGCGCATCCGAGGGCGATCATCGGGAACGCGTGCCCAGGGTCGCCGAAGGCGCCCAGCAGCATCCGCCGTCGGGTCACCGTGTCAGGCGGCGGCGAGCTCGGCCACGAGCCGCAGCTGGGTGAGGCGCTCGGCGGCGGTGAAGGCGATCGGAGTCACGCCGAGCGTGCCGACACCGGCGTCGCGGTAGATCGCCAGGCGCTCGCGCACGACATCGGGCGGCCCACACAGCGAGACGGAGTCGATCAGGGCGTCGGGAATCGCCGCCATCGCCTCCTCGCGCTTGCCTTCGAGGTAGAGGTCCTGAATCGTGGCGGCCTCGGCCTCGAAGCCGTAGCGACAGACCAGCTGGTTGTAAAAGTTCTGCTTGCGCGAGCCCATACCGCCGACATAGAGGGCGATGAACGGCCGCATCCCGTCGCGCGCGGCCTGCAGGTCGTCGGTGACGAACACCTGCACGGTCGGCGCCATGTCGAATCCGTCGAGTGATTTACCGGAGCGCGCGGCGCCCTCCTCGAGCAGGGGCCGGAGCTCGGAGACGTGCTCGGGCGAGAACAGCGTCGGGATCCAGCCGTCGGCGATCTCGCCGGCGAGGGCGGTGTTCTTCGGGCCGATCGCCGCGAGGTAGATCGGGATCTGCTCCTGAACGGGCGCGATTGTGAGCTTGAGCGCCTTGCCCGGGCCGTCGGGGAGTGGCAGGGTAAGCGTCTCGCCGTGGAACTCCACGCGTTCGCGCGCGAGCGCCATGCGGATCACCGCCACGTACTCGCGGGTGCGCTGGAGCTGCTTGCCGAACCGCTGCCCGTGCCAGCCCTCTGCCACCTGCGGGCCGGATGAGCCGATCCCGAGGATCATGCGCCCGCAAGAGATCTGGTCGATCGTGGCTGCGGTCATCGCGGTCATCGCGGCGGACCGCCCGGGCATCTGAAAGATCCCGGAGCCGAGCCGAATCGTCGAGGTCTGCCCGGCAAGCCAACCGAGCACGGTGGCGGTGTCCGAGCCGTAGGCCTCGGCGGCCCACACCGAGTCATAGCCCAGGCGCTCGGCCTCTCCGACGATGTTCAACTGGTCCTCCGAGCTCAACCCAAGGCCCCAGTAGCCGATGTGCACACCGAGCTTCATACGCAAGTTTCCTTTCAGCTGGAGGGGTTTGTTGCCGGCAAGAGACGCGTGTCCTACGCTTGGGCGCGCATCCGCAAGGCGAAGAACGCGTGCGGGATCACAGCCTATGGCAAATCGTCGTCATCCCTCCAGCCGACTCGTCGAGGACCTGCGCCTCGCGATCGACTGCCTGCCGGCCTCGACGCGCCGCGCGATGCTGGAGGGGCTTCGTATCAACGATCGGATCATCGTGGGCGCGTACGTCGATGGCGACGGTGGCGTGTGCCCAATGCTGGCGGCTCACCGCTGTGGCGGGCGCACGGATTTCCTGTCGTTCGCCAAGTCCTGGGATCGCTTCACCGGAGCCGGCAGGCACGCCAGAGGCGCAACCGAGCGCGAGCTGCGTATTCTCGTGAGCTACCTGGAGGCGAGCCTGATGGAAGACGCGGGTATCGAGCTGACCCGCGCGATCTCCGAGCACCACGAACTGATGGCGAAGAGCCGCAAGCGTCGAGGAAGGCGCCTACCGGATGCGGCGGACCCGTCGGGCGTGATCCGCGCGAGACGCCTCCTCCGTGGATCGACGCGGAGCGTTCTGGTCTAGAGCGCGTCACCGGGGCGGATGAACATCATCTCCGGAACGATGCAGGCAGGGGAGACCTTCAGTAGATAGCGGACGGCCTCGGCAATGTCCTGCGGTCGGATCATGTCCTCGGCGGGGACGTGCTGCTTGGCGAACTCGGTCATCGGCGTGTCCACGAACGCGGGGCACAGTGCTGTGGACTTGATGCCCTGGGGGGAGAGTTCCTTGTTCATCGCCTCGGTCCAGCCGACGACCCCGTGCTTGGTCGCGGAGTAGACCGACAGCCAGCCCTGGCCAAACTTGCCGGAGATCGAGGAGGTGTTGACGACGAGCGCGTTTTTGTGCTCCGCCGCGGCGGCCGCCAGCAGGGGGACGCATTCGCGGTAGAACAGGACGATCGAGCGCAGGTTGATCGAGAGTTGCATGTCGAGGTGCTTGGTCTGGATCTCCCCAACGGACGCGCCGAACCCGACGCCGGCGTTGTTGACGAGCACGTCCAGCCGCCCATAGCGCTCGCGATGCGATCCCACGACGTTCTGGATCGCCTCCTCCTCAGAGACGTTCGCGGCAACCCCGTGTACGTCCAGCCCCTCGGTGACGAGTCCCGCGACGGCCGCGTCAAGCTTGTCGGCGCGCCGCGCGGCCATCGTCACCCCGTAGCCCTCCTCGCCGAGCATCCTCGCTGTAGCCAGCCCGATCCCGCTCGATGCTCCCGTGACGATCGCCGCGCGCTCCGCCATGCCTTGCCTCCCGGTCGTGAAGAACTGAATTCGAAACAAAGAGCCTTGCCCAGAGCAAAGCGCCCGGCGAGAGCATTCCACACGCTGGTAGCGTCTGCTGGCCGATCCCTGATCGGTCGCGCAACGGGATGCGCGATTCGGGCCCGTAGCTCAGTTGGTTAGAGCTGCCGACTCATAATCGGTAGGTCCCTGGTTCGAGTCCAGGCGGGCCCATAGCGAAAAGCCCTGCAAACAGAGCATTTTTAGTCTATCGGAAGGGCTGGAGGATTTCCCCAGGATTTCTCTAGAGGGCCGTCGTGCCGGTCGCGGAGGCTCCGACAGCCACGAAGATCGAATGCGAAGGCTCTCCTGCTGACCTGAGCAAAACAGCAAGAATGTTGCGAGATTGCTCATGCACAGGGATCGCTGTGGTGCGCGATCCCGGCTTTGGCTGTGTCCCACGGCACCGAAGGTGTGTCCTGCAGCTTCGGCACACTTCGCCCGTGAACATCGACACGCAGATAGCGGCCGTGAAGGCGGCGCAGGGCGCCTTGGCGATCGAGCAGCAGATGCTCGGCGATGCTTTCGTCGGCCCGCCGGCGCCGACGAGCTCGCCGGGAGTGAACGCGACGAAGCGACTTGCGCTCGCTGGCGGCGCGACGGTCTTTCACAAGCCGTTCTCGGGAGTGAACGTCGTCAACGCACTCGCCTTTGGACAGACCGATGAGACGCCACCGCTACACGATGCCGTCGGCTGGCGTCTTGCCGTGGCGCTCGGGGACCCGTGGCAGGGCCTGGTCGCGCCGTGCGTGCTGCGCGAGTACGCTGGTGATGATGGAGCGCTGTCGTTGCAGGCGTCGGGGTGGCCGGGTGATCTCGCGCCGACGCTCAGCCCGATGTGGTGTTCGTCGGCGGCGTTCTTCGACTCGTTGATCGCCCAGCAGGATCGTCACGCTGACAACTGGCGCTGGGACGGAAGCCGCCTGACGTTGATCGACCACGGGTACGCATTCGCTCGGCCGGGTGACATCCTCAACCACACGGATCTGCTTGTGGCCCGGCGCAATCACGGTGCGGCTGCGCTGCTGGACGCCGAGCGTCGGGCGCTGGAGCGTCTGCTCGGGGACGCCGGCCTGCTCGGAATCGCGAGCCTGCTGCTGCCCGATCGCGCGCAGGCGCTCAGGGCGCGCGCCGAGCGGATGCTCGCGCGGGGCGAGGTTCTGCGCCCCGGAGAGTTCTAGGAGGACCAGCAAGCCTCGTCGGAGGGTGATACGATGATAACTCAAGAGGTCAACATGAATGGTCGATGGTGTAGAGGAGCCTTGCGATGATCCAAGTCCGCTTCACAACGTCCGAGTTCAACCTAGAGGCCCACGAGTGGGTTGAGCTGCCTATCGCCGAGCTCATCGCCGATGGCGAGGAGGTGCGGATCAGTGGTCCTCGCGCAGAGTGGATCAACCTCGACATCGCCGTCATCGACCCCGAGACCAGGGAGCGGGTGACGCGAGCCGACGGCGCCGAGCGCTGGGCGCGACTGCTGCCCTTCGCCTTCCGCAACGGAGACATCGACGTCGAGGTCAGCGAGGTAGCCGCGGCCGAGCCGGCCGGCGTGGCGTTCCGCTACTCAACCGCCGCGTAGAGGCGATGCCGCGCACTGCGGTATCCGACGTCCACGCCAAGGTCGTCGGCCGCGAGCTCAAAGACACCCGCCAAGCGCTCGGGCTGACCCAAGCCGAGGTCGCCGAGCGCCTCGGGGTCTCACCCTCCTACATCTCCGCGGTCGAAGCGGGCAAGTCGCAACCTCACGCTCGGCCAGCTCGCCAACATCGCCAACGCGATGCGGCTCGGGATCGACATCTCATTCATCCGCCCAGACGGAAAGCCTGTCCGCGCCGACCGGGCGTGACGCCTGCGATAAGGCGTCGGCGGTGCAAGCAGCGAAGGCGCTTAAGAACACAAGCCCCGGTCTCCCAGGGCTTGTCTCAAAACGGACCGTAGGCTCACCTGGACAGGTGTACGGCCACTCTGGTAGGTCCCTGGTTCGAGTCCAGGCGGGCCCATTCGAGGACAGCTTGTCAAGCCCCGTCGCTAGGAGTGCTGTGGCGCTTGCGTGGTCAGGGCGGGGGTGACGTTCTCCGCCCAGTTCTGGAGGAATGCCTCGGTGGCCTCTACGTCGAGGGGACGGGCGAACAGGAAGCCCTGTCCGCTGTCGCAGTCCTGGTCTCTGAGCAGGGAGAGCTCCTGCTGTTGCTCGATGCCCTCGGCGAACGTCTCGATCGAGAGAGCCTTGCCGAGCTGCACGAGGGTGTGGATCAGCGTCTCGCCCTCCTCGTTGTGTGTCAGCCCCGAGATGAACGACCGGTCGATCTTCAATGCGTCGACCGGGAACCGCTGCAGGTGAGCGAGCGATGAGTACCCGGTGCCGAAGTCGTCGATCGCGATCCGCACGCCAAGCGCCTTGATCGCGGTGAGCCGGCGAGCGGTCGCCTCGACGTTGCGCATCAGCGTGGTCTCGGTGATCTCGATCGTCAACGCTCCAGGGTCAAAGCCGCTATCGGAGAGTGCGCCTTCGATGTCGGCTATCAGCTGATCGGTGTCGAGCTGGCGTCCGGAGACGTTGACGGCCATCCCGATCGGATACCCGGCCGTTCGCCACGCGGCACCCTGAGCGCAGGCCTCGTGTAGAACCCACTTGCCGACATCGACGATCAGCCCTGTCTCCTCGAGCAGCGGAATGAAATCGTCAGGTTGGACAACCCCGCGCACCGGGTGCTCCCAGCGGATCAGAGCCTCCACTCCGGTGGGGCTCATGTCGCTGAGGTCGATCGTGGGCTGGTAGGCGAGGAAGAACTCGTCGTTTGCGAGCGCTTCGCGCAGGTCCATCTCGAGCTCCATGCGGTTCTGGATGGTGTCCTGCATGTCGGTCTCGAACACGACGTGGCGATTCTTACCGTCCCACTTGGCGCGGTACATCGCGATGTCCGCGTTGCGCAGGAGCTCCTCGGCCGAGGTGTGGTCGCCGGCCGCGATCCCGATGCTCGCCGTCACGGTCACGCGAGTCTCCTTGTCGGCTCCGAGCTTGAACGGTTGCTTGAGCGCGTCGAGCAGGCGCTCGGCGATCAGCTCGGGCCCCACCGCCAGCGAGAGCTCCTCCGAGATCACGACGAACTCGTCCCCACCGAGACGCCCCAGAGCATCGGCGCCGCGGATAACGCCGTCGAGCCTTGCCGCGACCGCTCGCAGGAGTTCATCGCCGACGCCGTGACCGAGCGTGTCGTTGATGCTCTTGAAGTTATCCAGATCGACGAACAGCGCTGCCACGGGCGTTTGGCTGCGAGTGGAGCGTGCAAGCATCTGCTCGACGCGATCCAGGATCAACGTCCGGTTTGGGAGCCCGGTCAGCGCGTCGTGGGTAGCCAGGAACGACAGCTCCTCCTCGCGCCGCGCGAGCTCTTCATCTGTTCGCTGGCGCTCAGCCTCAAAACACTCGCACATCCGCACGAGGCTGAACTCGAGGCTCAGCTGCAGGATGCTCAGGGCTTGGGAGAGCGCCTCGGGCGAGACGTCCAGTTGCGTGGCGCTCTCGTGCAGCACCTCAGCCATCACGTTGCGCCAGGAGAAACAGCGACTGGTCACCTCGTTCAGCGACGCCGCGCGGTGGGCCGCCAGCTCGCCGAAGATCTCCCAGGTTTCCCGACCGGCCTCGAGTGCCACCTCCATTCCCTCTCCCGCCATCCACCGGGCTACCGCCATCGTGGAGGAGGTGCTAATCCGTTCAAAGCTGCCCTGAACCACAGCGTCGACCACTTCGCCCGATCCCGCGGTTCGCAGCACCGTCAGGTTGCGCACATCCTCGGCTCGTGCCTTCAGCGCCTCGCCAAGACGATGAAGATCCTCCGAGGGCTCCTCCATCAGGGCGGTCGGTGGCGTCGGGACCGGCATCTCACCTATGTCTGAGCTCGAGCGTTGAACTGGCATCTCAAGGCAACGGATCGGCCGCCAGCGCCCATTTCATAAATTCGACTCCCTCTCAGTAGACGCGCGTTTAAGCCTGCTTCGATGTGATCTGCGCCATGATTCCGTCCAGGATGAGCAACTGCTCTGCCCTCAGCGCGCCCAGGGCAGCGGGGGGCTCACTCAACAGTTGCTCTGCGCGTCGTGCCGTGTCGTGCCCGGTGGGGGTGAGGGTTACGAGCTTTGCCCGCCGGTCCGTCGGGTGAACGGTGCGGATGACCATCTTGCGCGCTTCCAGATCGTCGACGATCAGCGTGGTGTAGGGCGGATCGGTGCTCAGGCGTGCTGCCAGCTGGCGCATCGTCAGCTCCTCGCCAGCGAGCGCGAGCAGCGTCTTGATGCGTACGAAGCTCATATCCAGCGTCTCGCAGACCTCCTTACGGCGGTCGTGGTCGAGCACCAGTGCCCTCATCGCCCGCCAGCTACGATGCGCCGCGTCGCTCATCAGCCATTCTCCCCGGCGGGTAGGGGGAAGGGGAGTACCTGCTCTGCGTCGGTCCTTGCGGGAGGGGACTCGTCCGCACACAAGCGAGCGGCCGTGGCGGTCGCCGTGCGCAGCGCCCAGGGGCTACGTCGTCACAAGCCCGAGTATCACGATCAGCAAGCCACAGCTCGCCAACGAGCCACCATCCAGGGTGGCTGGCCGTGGCCAAGCGCATGCGGTCGGTGCTGGCCACGACGGCGATCGCGCCGACGATCGCGACCCCGAGCGACTGGCCGACCTGGCGACTGGTGGAGGCGACGGCGGAGGCCACGCCCGCCTGTGCGGGCGGCATGCCTGAGACCGCGGTGTTCGTGATCGGCGGGTTGACCGAGCCGAAGCCGATCCCGAAGACGATGTAGCTGACGATCAGCCAGGCCGGCGAGGTGGTCGAAGTCAGGCTCGTGAGCATCAAGCCGCTGATCAGAATCGCGACGCCGCCGATCACAAGCGAGGGCCGCGCGCCTCGGGCGCCGACCAGCCGCCCGGTCAAGGGCCCGACAACGACCGTCATGGCGGCCATCGGGAGCGTGTAGAGGCCGGCGTGGAAGGGGGTGAGGCCGCGCGAGTTCTGCAGGTACAGGGTATTCAGAAAGAGGAAGCCGCCAAGCGCAACGAAGGCGGCGATCGCGATCACGGTCGCGCCCGAGAACGGCGCGCTCGCGAAGAAGCGCACGTCGATCAGGGGGTCCTCGCGCCGGCGCTCGTAGCGGACCAGCGCGCCGAGGGTGAGTGCCGCCAGCGCGAACAGGCCGAGGATCTCGCCCGCGAGCCAACCGTGGGAGGGACCCTCGATGATCGCGTAGACGGTGCTGGCCAGCAGCACGATCACCAGGAGTTGCCCGATGGGGTCGACCCGCCGTGCGCGCGGCGCCTTTGACTCTCCGACGAAGCGCCACGTGAGCGCGGCCGCGATCAGTCCGACCGGCACGTTCACCCAGAAGACCGAGCGCCAGCTGCCCGCGTCGACCAGCGCGCCGCCGAGCACCGGGCCCATCGCCATGCTGACGCCGATCACTCCGGCCCACAAGCCGATCGCCTGAGCGCGCTCGCGGGCATCGGTGAAGGTGTTGCGGATGATCGACATCGCCACCGGGTTCAGCATCGAGCCGCCGACTGCCTGCACCATGCGAAAGACGATCAAGAGCTGCACGGTCGGGGCGAGGCTGCACAGCAGCGAGCCGAGCGTGAACAGCACCAGCCCGACCTTGAAGATACGCGCGCGCCCGAGCCGGTCGGCCATCGACCCCGACAGCATCAGCAGGCTGGCGAGGACGAGCGTGTAGGCGTCGATCGTCCACTGCAGCTGCGGCACCGATGCGTGCAGTTCGCGCCGGATCGAGGGCAGCGCGACGTTCACGATCGTGTTGTCGAGCCCGACGATGAACAGGCTCATGCAGCAGATCGCCAGGATCAGATAGCGGCGGCGATCGGGAGCCTGTTCTCCCGCGGCGCCCTCGCTGATAGTTGTAGCCATATAACGATCATGGTAGTGGTGTTGGCTGCCTCCTAAAAGCCCTCCGCCGCGGCCAATACGCTCAAGGGATGCAGCCCGGGGAGCGTCTCGCCGTGATCGATCTCGGCTCGAACTCGTTCCGGCTCGTCGTCTTCATGGCGGCCGACGGCTGGTGGAAGCGCACGGATGAGATCTACGAGCCGGTGCGGATCGGCGAGGGGCTGGCGGCGAGCGGCAGGCTGGGCGAGGAGCCGATGGAGCGGGCGCTCGCGACGCTCGACGTGTTCGCCCACTTCTGCCGTGCCAGCGGGCCTGGATGAGCGGCTGCGGTCGACGCGGTCGCGACGAGCGCGATCCGCGACGCCGAGAACGCCGAGCGCTTCCTGGCGCGGGCGCGCGAGCTGACTCGAGTTGCCGATCCGCGTGCTCAGCCGCGAGGAGGAGGCGCGCTACGGCTATCTCGCGGCGGTCAACTCCACGACCCTGACTGACGGCTGCGTGCTCGACCTCGGCGGCGGGTCGCTGCAGCTGGTGCGTGTCGACCGACCGGCTCGCGCGAGAGTCGGGCTCGTGGCGCCTGGGCACGGTGCGGATGAGCGAGCGCTTCCTGCCACCGAACGGGCCGGCCAAGCGCAAGCAGCTGGAGGAGCTGCGCGACCACGTGGCCCGCGAGCTCGAGCAGGCCTCCTGGCTGCCGCAGACCGGCCGGCGCCTGGTCGGCATCGGAGGGACCGTGCGCAGCCTCGCCACCGCCGCGCAGCGCGCCGCGGGGCTGCCCTCCAACGGCGTGCAGGGGATGGTCGATCGAGCGCGAGGCCCTCGACGAGCTGGTGGAGCGACTCGCGGCGCTGCCCGCCGCCGAGCGCAGCACCGTCCCGGGCATCAAGCCGGCCCGCGCCGACCTGATCCTCGCCGGGGCGATCGTCGTGCAGGGGGTGCTCAAGGCCGGTGGCTTCGACGGCCTCGAGGCGACCGAGGCGGGGCTGCGCGAGGGCGTGTTCTTCGAGCGCCTGCTCGACCGGTGCAGACCCAGCCGCTGTTCGAGGACCTGCGGCGCACGAGCGTGATGAACCTGGCGGCTCGCTACAACGTCGACGCCGCGCACACCCGCCACGTCGCCGCGCTGGCGCTCGGCATGTTCGACGAGCTCGCTCGGCTCGGGCTGCACGCCGGCGACGCCCGCGAGCGCGAGCTGTTGTGGGCGGCCTGCATGCTGCACGACATCGGCATGTCCGTCGACTACGACGACCACCACAAGCACTCGCGCTACCTGATCCTCAACGGCGGCCTGCCGGGCTTCTCGCCGGTCGAGGTCGCGACGATCGCCCAGGCCGCGCGCTATCACCGCAAGGGGATGCCGGAGCCGGGGCCGCTGGCGGCACTGTTCGAGGCGGATGACGCGGCGCGCCTGAACCGCTGCGCTGTGCTGCTGCGCCTGGCCGAGGACCTCGAGCGCTCGCGCGACCAGCTCGTGCGCGGGGTCGACATCGCGCTGCTGAATGGCGCCCCCGACGGCGAGGGGAAGGTCGAGCTGCGCGTGATCGCCGACGGCGAGTCGGCTGTCCCCCGCTGGGCGGCGAGCCGCGAGACCGAGCTGTTCGCGCGGGCCTTCCACCGCGACCTGTCCGTCGCGGCCTGAGCACTCACTGGCGCCGCGAGTTCCCGTTCGTGCTCCGGCGCAGTCGAACAGCGCCAGGCCGTACGGGTAGGCGACCGGGCTGTGCCAGACCGATGGCGCCAGCTCTGTGCAGGCCCGCAGGACCGCGCGCGTGGCGCGGTTGCCGCCGCGCAGCGAGTACTCGCCGCCGAGCAGCACGTAGCGCGCTTCACGGTCCGCCTCACCAGTCGCGCGAGCCCGGCGCCGTCGAGGCTGGGTCGGTGCCGCTGTAGCCGCCCAGCGCGCCCGCGTCCAGGCCGAACAGCATCATCGGAGACGCCGTGTCGGAGGCGACGGTCAACAGCGCCCAGCGCGTGCCGGGATCGTGCGTGCTCACGTAGTCGGCCAGCGCGCGGTCGATCCCCTGGTCGCGCGCGTTGACGCCGTAGGCGCCGGGCCCGGGATCGTGCCTGGGTCCGGCCGCCGGGAACGTGCCCTCGGCCGGCGCGAGCCAGGTGGTGGCCGAGTAGGCGGTCGGCGCGACGAGCAGCAGCAGGAACGGTGAACGCGACCGCCGGCATCGCCAGGCGGCGCAACGCGAGCAGCGCGCACATACCCAAGGCGGCTCCCACCACGAGCAGCGGGATGAACCATTCCAGGTAGTGCTCGCGGTGCAGCAGCACGACCTGCACCGCGACGGTGCTCGCGACCGCGCAGGCCGATCAGCGCGAGGCCACCGATCCTGCGCGCACTGCGGCCGCGGGCGAGCTCGACGAAGGCCACAACGCCCGCACCCGCCATCGCTCCCGTGCCCGGCCCCAGCGCCGAGACGTAGTAGGGGTGCACGATTCCTTTGGACAGGCTCAGCACCACGGCCTCCACCAGGAACCAGCCTCCCAGCACGAGCGTGCCGCCGGCGGCAGCCGATGGGTCACGCCTGCGCTCGCAGGCACGACCAGCAGCGCCACGCCGAGCAGCCCGAAGAGCGCGAACGGGAGCATCCAGCCGGCCTGATCGCCGAGACCCACGTGGAACAGTCGCAACGGGCCGGGGGGTCCGCCGAAGGGGATCGGATCCTTTTCGCGACCTTTGGTCACAATCGGTTTGAGCGTGGGCGTGGGCTCGTGAGCGGTGCTCGAGGTGGGCCCGGCGCCGTTGCCGTGGGCCGGCTCAACGGCCGTGCGGGCGGCGGCGGCCGCGCGTTCGCGCGCCGCGGGCACGTACGCGCCGGGGCGCACGACCACGCTGTTCGGGGCCGCCGACCTGGCCTTCCACGCGCCCGAAGCCGTTGTATTCGAACGTCAGGCCGAGCTCGGTGTTGTTCGTCGAGCTGCCCACGTACGGGCGCTGAGAGGCGGGCGTGAGTTCGACGAAGGCGATCCACGCGAACGACACGACGAGCATCGCCAGAGCGGCGACCGCGAGCTTCCAGACGCGATTCGGGATCGACCCTGGGGCGCAGACGAGGTAGGCGAGCGCGATCGGCGGCACGACCAGGTAGGCGGCCAGCGTCTTGGTGTTGAAGGCGAGCCCGATCAGCACGCCACACCCCACCAGCGTGCGCCAGCGGCCCGTTTCGCACGCGCGCAGCCCTGCCCCACAGGCAAGCACGAGCAGCAGGATCAGCAGCGGGTCGACGCCGTTCTCGCGCGAGACCGCCACGAACGACGGGAACACTGCCAGCGTCAGCGCGCCCGCGACCGCCGCCCAGGCGCCGAAGCGGGGCGCCATCACCCAATACAGCGCCGCCACGGCGAGCACCCCGATGATCGCCTCGGGCAGCAACAGGCTGAGTGGCGAGAAGCCGAACAGCTTCGCGCTCGCCGCCTGCACCCACAACGCCAGCGGCGGCTTGTCGACCGTGACCAGCCCGCCGGGGTCGAACGACACGAACACGAAGTTGTGCCACGAGCGCAGCATCGACTTCACGCCGGCCGAGTAGAAGATGTTGGCGTAGCCGTTCTGGGACAGCTTGTTGACGTTCAGCACGGCGGACAGCGCGAGCACCCCCGCGAGCGCCAGGTGCTCCGGCGCGAGCCGTGCTCGTCCCCGATCTCGCTCCAATGGTTCACGCCCGAGAGCCGCGGTTCCCGGCGCGGCGGCCGGGGGAGAGGCGCTCATCGGGAGGGCATGGCGACGGTCACCGGGAGAGCACCCCGATCAGCCGCTCCAGGTCGCCCTCGTCGTTCCACGCCCCGATGGACGCTCGCAGCCACGGCCGGCCGGGGATGTTGCGCACGATCACGCCGTGCTCTGCCAGCAGCTCGCGCTCGGCTGCGCGGGTCGGGGCTGGGGAAGGAGACGAGCGTGCTGGGCCCGCGCGGGGCGCCGCGGGACGCCCGTGCTCGGCCAGCAGCTCGGCCAGGCGGGCGGCCAGCGAGCGCGCGTGCTCATGCACGGCAGCCCAGCCGGCGGACTCCAGCAGCGCCGATGGCGGCGAGCGCACAGGCGGTGGTCTCGGCGCTCAGCGACATCGTGTCAAAGCGCCGCGCGTCCTTGTGCACGTTGGCGTCGAGCCCCGCGTTGGGGTCGGCGAGGTTGACGTAGCCGCGCCTGGAGACGCTCAGACGCTCGCGCAGCGCGGGGCTGACCCAGAGCGACCCGGTGCCGTCCGGTCCGCACAGCCACTTCTGCCCGGCGCCGGCGTAGGCGTCGCAGCCGAGCGCGTGCACGTTCACGGGGATGGCGCCGACACCCTGTGCGCCGTCGAGCAGCACGGGCACCTCGAGCTCACCGAGCTCCGCTGGCGCCAGCGAGCCGCTGACCCAGCCGACGTGCGAGCACGCCACCAGACGCGTGCGGGGGCCGACCGCGCTCGCCACCTCGCCGAGTGGAACTTCACGCACCTCCACGCCGCGCAACTCGCGCGCGGCCGACAGCGCACCCAGCAGCCCCGGGTGCTCCTCGTCGCTGGTCACGATCTCGTCGCGTCGTGCGAGCTCCAGGCCACCGATCACCTGCGCCATGCCCTCGCTCGTGCACGTGGTGAGCGCGACATCGGCCGCGTCGGCGCCGAGCGCGGTGGCGTAGGCACTGCGCAGATCGGCGGCGAGCTCGAAGCGCCGTTCGAAGTGCGCCATCGCGCGGCCCTCGCCCAGCTCGCGCTCGAGCTCCCGCGCGGATGCCCGCACGGCGCGCGCGGGCAGCGGACCGTCGGTGCCGGCATTCAGGTACGCGAGCTCGCGCAGGACGGGAAACTCGGCACGCAACTCGGTGAGGTCCACAAACCGCGAGAATACCCGCATGTCCAGCGCCTCTGAGCAGGTACCGCTGTGGGAACCGCACGGCCGGGGATCTCGAGCGCGCGGAGATGACGCGCTTCATGCGCTTCGCCGGCGAGCGCCGCGGTCGTCCGTTCGCCGACTACGACGAGCTGTGGCGCTGGTCGGTGGGAGAGCTGGAGGACTTCTGGGCGAGCATCTGGGAGTTCTGCGGAGTGCGTGCCTCAAAGCCATACGAGTCGGTTCTCGGCTCACACGAGATGCCGGGCACGCGCTGGTTCGAGGGCGCCGAGCTGAACTATGCGGAGAACCTTTTATTGGGCCCAGCCACCCCTCGATCGGGTGCAGGCCGGGATCCCGCGGAACCGGCGGTCCTGCATGCTTCGGAGCTGCGGAATCAGAACCCACCCGCCCAGATCACCCGGGGCGAGCTGGCCGCAGAGGTCGCTCGCGCCGCGGGCGGTCTGCGGGCGCTCGGTGTGGGTCGCGGCGACCGAGTTGTCGCCTACATGCCGAACATCCCCGAGACGCTGATCGCGTTCCTCGCCGTGGCGAGCATCGGGGCGATCTGGTCGAGTGCCGCGCCTGAGTTCGGGGCGCGCAGCGTGATCGACCGCTTCGCGCAGATCGAGCCGAAGGTGCTGCTCGCGGTCGATGGCTATCGGCACGGGGGCAAGGACTTCGACCGCCAGGCCGTCGTGGCGAGCATCGTCGCGGAGCTGCCCTCGGTCGAGCACGTCGTGTTGCTGCCGTACCTGGATGCGGATGCCCGCTGGGGTGAGGAGGCACGAGTCGACGCGAACCCCTCGAACGATGCCGGCACCCGAGTTGATCTGGACGCCCACGCGGGCGAACATCCCAGGGGCCTCAGCTGGGAGCAGTTGCTGGATGGGGGATCTGAGACAGAGCTGATCTTCGAGCAAGTGCCGTTCGATCATCCCCTGTGGGTGCTCTACTCCTCCGGCACGACCGGCCTGCCGAAGGCGATCGTGCACGGCCACGGCGGCATCCTCGTCGAGCAGCTGAAGAAGGGCCTGCACCTCGACCTGCGCCGCGGGGATCGCATGTTCTGGTTCACGACGACGGGCTGGATGATGTGGAACTTCCTCGTCGGCTGCCTGCTGTCGGACGCCGCGATCGTGCTGTACGACGGCAGCCCCGGCCATCCCGATCTGGGGATGCTGTGGGATCTGGCGGAGCGCACGGGAATGACCTGCATGGGCGTCAGCGCCGGTCTGCTCGCGAGCTCCGAGAAGGCGGGGATCGAGCCGGGTCGCGACCACGACCTGAGCGCGCTGCGGGCGATCGGCTCGACAGGCTCGCCGCTGGCGCCGGAGAGCTACAAATGGGTGTACGAGCACGTCAAGTCGGACGTCTGGCTGTTCTCCACGAGCGGCGGCACGGATGTCTGCACGGCGTTCGTCGCAGGCTGTCCTTTGCTGCCGGTCTACGAGGGCGAACTGCAATGCCGGGCGCTCGGCTGCGCGGTGGAGGCCTGGGACGAAGCAGGGCAACAGCCTGACGGACGAGGTCGGCGAGTTGGTGATCACCGAGCCGATGCCCTCGATGCCGCTGTTCCTCTGGAACGACGATGATGGAGGACGCTGCCGCGGGGTCGGCGAGCGCCTGAGGGAGAGCTACTTCGCGATGTACCCCGGCGTCTGGCGCCACGGGGACTGGATCAGGATCACGCCCCGCGGCGGCGCGGTGATCTACGGCCGCTCGGACTCCACGATCAACCGCCAGGGCGTGCGCATGGGCACGAGCGAGATCTACCGGGCCGTCGCCGCGGTTCCGGAGGTGCTCGACGCGCTTGTCGTCGACGTGCCCAAGGGTGGGGGAACCGATGCCGCGGGCGGGAAGGAATTATGGATGGGGCTGTTCGTCGTGTTGCGCGAGGCCGTCGCCTTGGACGAGGACCTGGAGAAGACGATCAAGCGCCGCATCCGCGAGGATTGCTCGCCGCGCCACGTGCCCAATGAGATCCTCGCGATCGACGAGGTCCCACGGACGCTCTCCGGCAAGGTCCTGGAGGTGCCGGTCAAGAAGATCCTGATGGGTTCCCCGCCCGCCGAGGCCGCGAGCGTTGATTCCCTGGCCAACCCTCGCTCGCTCGACTACTTCGTTTCGCTCGCCGAGCGATTCACAGCCCCAGCGAACGACCGATGATCTCCTTCATGATCTCGTTCGCCCCGCCATATATACGTGTGACGCGCGCGTCCGCATAGGCGCGCGCGATCGGGTACTCCGTCATATAGCCGTACCCGCCGTGCAGCTGCAGGCAGCGATCGACGACGCGGCCCTGCAGGTCGGTGCACCACCACTTCGCCATCGCCGCGTCCTCTGGAGTCAGATCGCCCTCGTTCAGAGCCTGCGTGCAGCGGTCGACGTAGGTACGCGCGATCTCGGTTTCGGTGCTCACCTCGGCGAGCGTAAAGCGCGAGCTCTGAAACGAGCCGATCGGCTGACCGAAGGCCTGGCGCTCGCGCACGTAGTCGAGCGTCCAATCCAATGCCGCTTCGGCCGCCGCCGACGGCCGAGGCCGCGATCGAGAGGCGCTCCTGGGGCAGGTTGGAGACGAGATAGCGAAACCCCTCGCCCTCCTCGCCGAGCAGGTTCTCCACCGGCACGTGCATATCGGAGAACGACAGCTCGGCGGTGTCCTGGGAGTGCTGGCCGATCTTCTCGAGGTTGCGCCCGCGCTCGAAGCCCTCGGTGCCGCGCTCGACGACGAGCAGGCTGATGCCGCGGTGGCGCTCCTGATGCCCACCCACCCCGGTCTTCACGGCGACGATCACGAGGTCGGCGTTGATCCCGTTCGTGATGAACGTCTTCGTCCCGTCGACGGCGTAGTTCTCGCCCTCGCGTCGCGCGCGCGTGGAGAGGTTCGCCAGATCGGAGCCGATCCCGGGCTCGGTCATCGCCAGCGCGGTGATCAGCTCGCCGGAGGCGATACCCGGCAGCCAGCGTTCGCGTTGCTCCTCATTGCAGTACGTCAGGAAGTACGGCAGGCAGATGTCGTTGTGCAGCGTGATCCCCAGCCCGAAGCCGCCGACGCCCGCGCGCTGGGTCTCCTCGCCGATCACGAGGTTGAAGCGGAAGTCCTCCGCGCTGGCGCCGCCGTAGCGCTCGGGCACAGCCATGCCGAGGAAGCCGCCGCTCCCGGCGAGCGCGAACACCTCACGCGGCACGATCCCATTGCGCTCCCACTCGCCGTAGCGGCCCTCATCGCCGAGCACCTCGCGCTCCAGAAATGTGCGGAAGCTCGCGCGGAAGTCTCCGTGCACGTCTTCGTAAAGGGTCCGCTTCATGCAGCGAGAGACACTACCGGCGTCGACTCTGCTCGATAGCCCGGCTTGGCAAGCAGCAGTTGCACGTCCTGAATCCGCCGCTCGCGAAAACCGCCCTCGCAGTAGGAAAGATAGAGATCCCACAGCCGGCGGAAGCGCTCGTCGTAGCCGAGGTCCGCCAGTCGCTCGGAAGCATTCAAGAAGCGCTCGCGCCACAATGCCAGCGTTGTCGCGTAGTGGGCGGTGATGTCCTCCATATGCACCTGCCGTAGGTCGGTCACGCGCGGCAGCTGACGCGAGATCAGCTCCAGCGATGGTAGGCATCCGCCCGGGAAGATGTACGTGTTGATGAAGCTCTTTGAGGCCTTCTCGACCTGATAGGCACGATCGTCGATCACGATCGCCTGCAACAGCATCGCGCCGTCATTACAGAGCAGCTCCGAGCAGCGGCGGAAGTAGGTCGGGAAGTTCTGCCAGCCGACAGCCTCGATCATCTCGATCGACACGAGCTTGTCGTAGGAGCCGCCGAGGTCGCGGTAGTCCTCGAGCAGGACCGTCACACGATCCTCCAGCCCGAGCACGCGCACGCGCTCGCTCGCGTAGGCGTGCTGTTCGCGCGAGATCGTCGTTGTCGTCACGCGGCAGCCGTAGTGCTCGGCCGCATACACGGCGAAGCGCGCCCCAGCCGGTCCCGATCTCCAGCACGTGGTCAGCGGGAGCAAGGTCGAGCTTCGCGCAAACCCGCTCGAGCTTCGCCAGCGAGGCCTCTTCGAGCGTGACGTGCGGCGAGTCGAAGATCGCGCACGAGTACATCATCGTCGGGTCCAGGAAGCACCCGAACAACTCGTTCCCCAAGTCGTAGTGGGCGGCGATCTGCCGGCGCGAGCGGCCGATCGTGTTGCTGCGCAACCAGCGCATCCAGCGCTGCACCGGGATCAACACGGGCGCGAGCACGTGCCGCAGGTTGTCGAGCGAACGCACATTCAGCGCGGCGATGCGGGTCAGCGCGACGAGGTCCGAGCACTCCCACAGCCCGTCCATGTAGGACTCGCACAGCCCGACGCTGCCCCGCAAGAGCGCCCGGTAGAAACGAGGCGAGTGCACGCGCAGCGTGACCCGCAACGGGCGCGGTGGCGTGTCGCCGAACGTGAAGCATTCCGAACCCTCCACGAGGGTCAACTCACCATCGTGAATGCGATTCAGCAGGCGCAGCACGAGGCGACGGGCCAGCCGGTCGCGCCAGCGCGCCTGCGCCTCGGTTTCGCGCGCGGGAGCGTCGAGTGCCCTCGTTCTCCTCAGTGGTCCGATCGTGCTGCTCACGTCGGCAGCGCTCCCTTCTGCGGGTGAGGAAAATACTTGGCCCCGCGCAGCTTCAACCGCAAAGCGTGCGTGTAGATCCGGACGAGGATCCGTGCGGTCAGGAACGGGTAACGCAGCAGTGCGCGCCGCAGCGCGCTCGGCGTCAGCTCCCGGCGGTGCAAGGAAAGGGTCGCGTCGAACACGCTCTCTGTGCTGTGCCCACCTGCCCGATGGGACTCGATGTGCACGAGCAGCCGCTCACCGGGCTCGGTCAAACGCCAGTCGTAGGAGTGATCCATGCCCATCAAGGGGGAGACGTGCAGCCGCTTGTCGAACTGCGCTTGCATAACCGTCACGGAGCCGTGGTCTGCTGCGTCGGCGACTCCCATCACATAGGAATGACGCTCGCCCCACGGGGTGTTCGTCACGTCGGCCACGACCGCCACGACCTGCTCGCCGGTGACGTCGAAGCAGTAGTAGAAGCTGACGGGGTTGAAGCACATGCCGAAGTAGCGCAGATGAGTGAGCAGACGAATCGGTCCCCGCGGGCGCACGCCGGTGCGCTCGGCCACCAGCTCGCGCACGGCGTCAGTGAGGGGCAGCTTGGGGTCGCCGAGATAGTCGCAGCGGCGAAACCACGCCAGGGCTGGCCGGCGAGCTGACCACAGCCAGCGCCCGTCGAAGCAGCCGGGCAGCTCGTCGAGGTCGAGGTAGGTCATGAACAGGGGATAGCGAAACTCGTCTTTCACCTTGCCCATCCGCCGGTGGCGGACCGAGCCCTCGTATAGGCAGCTGTTCACAGTTTGACCCCGAATGGCTCACACGCACATAGTGCGCTGAGGACTCCATCCTCGTGAAAGCCCCAGCCCCAATAGGCGCCGCAGTAGTGAGTGCGCTGCTGGAGGCCACCGATCGACCCGTGCTGAGACTGGGCGGCGACGCCGGCGGGAGTGAAGACCGGGTGGGAGTAGGAGATCGTGCGGATGATCTTCGCCGGATCGATCGCCTCGGTGCGGTTCAGGGTGACACAGAAGTCGCGGTCGGCTTGCAACCGCTGCAGGTGGTTCATGTAGTAGGTGACGGTGCTCAGCGCCTTGGGCTCGCGCAGCAGGTGGAAGTTCCACGCGGCCCGCGCGCCGCGCCGGCGCGGGAGCAGGGTGCTATCGGTGTGGAGCACAGCCTCGTTGCGCTGATAGGGAATCGCGCCGAGGATCTCGCGCTCGCGCCCAGAGGGATCGCGCAGCAGTGCGAGCGCCTGATCGGAGTGGGTGGCGATCACCACCTGGTCGAAATATTCGGTGCTCCATCCACCCTCGCGCACAGCGGCGGTGAGCTCGACGTGCTCGGTGTGCCGTGCGATCGAGTGCACCGGGGAGTCGAGTCGGATGCGCTCCTGGAAAGGCCGCGTGAGCGCCTCCACGTAGCGTGCCGATCCACCCGCGACAGTTGTCCAATGCGGACGGTCGCGGAAGCCGAGCATGCCGTGGTTGGCGAAGAACTCGGCGAGGAATCTCACCGGGAACGAGTGCATCCGCCGCGGATCGGCCGACCACACGGCGCTCACCTGGGGGACGATCAACCGGTCGACGAAGGCGCGTGAGAAGCGATGCCGGGCGAGGAAGTCACCGAGCGTCTCGCCGCTGCCCTCGTCGCGTGCCAGCAGCCGGCGCAGCTCGCGGTTGAAGCGCAGCAGGTCGGCGATCATCCGCTGGAAGCGCGGGCTCGCGAGGTTGCGGGGCTGGCAGAAGAGCCCGCGCGGGGTGCCCGCGTACTCGAAGTCCTCGTCCTCACCCTTCACCGAGAAGCTCATGTGCGTCGCCTGGGTTTCCACCCCCAGCTGCTCGAGCAGTCGCGTGAAGTTGGGGTAGTTGCGGTCGTTCATCGCGATGAAGCCGGTGTCCACGTGATGGGTGTGGTGCTCGGTGTCCACCCTGATCGTGTTCGTATGCCCGCCCGCGTAGGAGCCGGCCTCGTACACGACGATCTCGTGCTCACGATGCAGCAGGTGGGCCGCGAGCAGGCCGGAGACCCCCGCGCCGACGATCGCGATCCTCATTGTGCCGCTCGGTTGACCTGCATTTCGTCTCCCATTGTGTGCATTGTGCGTGCGCTTTGGACGCTTGGATCATCTCAGCGCGCGCTCTCTCGGTCGATCCCATGGGGTTATCCGCTGCGATCGTGATGCGCGCCAGGGAGGAGTGCGAGGCGGTGGCGTCGAACAAGAGCGCCGATGAAGCGTGTCGCCACCCCCACCCAGGATCGTCCGCCCGCGAACGGCACGAGCGAGCACCAGAGCCTCTCGAAGTACATCCAGGCGCGCTTTGACGAGTGCTCCCGCTCGCAGAAGGACGTGGCCCAGTACATCGTCGACCACCTCGACGAGGCGGCTTTCCAAACCGCCGAGGAGCTGGCCCGCCGTGCGAACACCTCGAGCTCGACCGTCGTGCGCTTCTCGCAGGCGCTCGGCTTCGAGGGCTTCCCCGAGCTGCAGGCGGCCGCACGTGAGGAATACCGCCGCGTACACACCAAGGCCGAGCCGAAGAGTGGCGTCTCGGCGAGCTCGACCCCGCTGTTCTCGCTCGACCAGAACGAGTTCGAGACGGCCCTGACGGCCGATCACCTGAACGTCGAGGAGACCGCCCGCAAGGTCTCTCGCAGCTCGGTGGACGCGCTGACCGAGGCGATCGTGTCAGCCGAGAAGGTGCTTGTGGCGGGCACCGACCAGATGGCGTTCTTCGCGAGCTATCTAAGGCATTTGCTGATGCTGCTCGACCTGCGCGTCGATGTTGTGGCAAGCCCCTCTCAAGAGGCGCTCAGTCGTCTGGGCCGGATCGACCAGAACACGCTTGTGATTGGACTCTCCGCTGGCCGGCCGCACCCGCTCGTGGTGCGCGCGATGAAGCTCGCGCGTCACCGCAAGGCGCGCACCGCGGCGATCACCGATGCGACGCTCTCCGAGGTCGCGAAGCTCGCGCATATAAAGCTCTACTACTCCTCCAACTCGCCTGCCTACGTACGCTCGCACACCGCCCTGCTGAGCCTGATTCAGGCTCTCGCCTACGGCGTCTACGCGCAGGACTCAGCGCAGTACGACGACCGCATCAAGGCCTTCCGGCTCAAGTAGCGCGGCTCTTCAAGCGTCCGGAAAAGTCCGGTGGGCTGGGGCTCAAGCTAGACTGGGCAAATGCGCGACGAGGCGACATTCCGGGTCAAGACGGGCCTGGCAGAGATGCTCAAGGGCGGGGTGATCATGGATGTGGTCACGCCCGATCAGGCCAAGGTCGCCGAGGATGCCGGGGCGGCCGCGGTGATGGCCTTGGAGCGCGTACCCGCTGACATCCGCCGTGACGGTGGCGTGGCGCGGATGAGTGACCCGGAGATGATCGCGGGGATTCAGGAGGCCGTTTCGATTCCCGTGATGGCCAAGGCGCGCATCGGACACTTTCTCGAGGCCCAGGTGCTGCAGGCGCTGGAGGTCGACTACGTCGATGAGTCGGAGGTGCTCACACCCGCGGACGAGTCAAACCACATCGACAAGTGGGCGTTCGAGGTCCCCTTCGTGTGCGGCGCGACGAACCTTGGCGAGGCGCTGCGGCGGATCGGCGAGGGCGCGGCGATGATCCGCTCCAAGGGCGAGGCCGGCACGGGCGACATCGTCGAGGCTGTGCGCCACATGCGCGCCATCAACGGCGCAATCCGCCGCCTGGGCACACTCGACGACGCCGAGATCGCGACCGCCGCAAAGGAGCTGAGCGCCCCCCTCGATCTCGTTCGCGGGATCGCCCGCGACGGACACCTGCCGGTCGTGCTGTTCTGCGCCGGTGGGATCGCGACGCCGGCGGACGCCGCGCTGATGATGGCGCTCGGCGCCGAAGGGGTGTTCGTGGGCTCGGGCATCTTCAAGTCCGATGACCCGCCCGCCCGCGCGAGCGCGATCGTGCAGGCCACCACACATTGGCAGGACGCCGAGCGCGTGGCGGCGGCCTCGCGCGGGCTCGGGCCGGCGATGGTCAGCCTGGAGAGCTCCAAGCTGGACGATGAGCAGTTGCTAGCCCAGCGCGGCTGGTAGTCGTCCCGCGTGGTCTCGATGGCGGGCGCGCCGCTGATCGGTGTACTCGCCCTGCAGGGTGACTTCGCGGCGCATCGACGGGTGCTGCGCGGGCTTGGCGCCGAGGTGAGCGAGGTACGGACGCCGGCGGATCTGGATGGCCTCGAAGGGCTCGTGATTCCCGGGGGAGAGTCGACCACGATGACGTTGGGGATCGAGCGCGAGGGGCTGGCTGGACCGCTGCGCGAGCTGGTGACTGAGGGCGTGCCGGTGCTCGGCTCGTGCGCCGGGCTGATCATGCTCGATCGGGACCACCTCGGCTTGATGGACATCCGCGCAGAGCGCAACGCCTTTGGTCGCCAGCTGCATAGCTTCGAGGCGGATCTCGACATCGCCGCGATCGGCCCACCGCCGCTGCGCGGCATCTTTATCCGGGCCCCCTGGATCGCCGAGCACGGTCCCGATGTCGAGGTGCTGGCAGAGATCGACGGCCATCCGGTGGCGGCGCGCCAGGCGAAGATGCTGGCAGTGGCGTTCCATGCCGAGCTGACCAAGGATGACCGCGTGCACCGGATGTTCCTGAGCAGCGTCGCTCAGGCAGTGTGAAAGCGAACCACGCCGTCGGATTCCTGTTCGATGACGCGCTGATCAGCAAGCAGCAGATCGGCGTGTCCGAGCACCTCCGACAGCGTCAGGTAGGCCTGCGTGACGGCGACGTTGCCCCACAGCTGGGTCGCGATCTCGTGCGCGGTGCGGGGCTGAGCGGCGATCAGGTCATGGATCTTCTCGGCGCGGCGGTCGTGCATGCGGAAGCGTTTGTCGATCAGCGAGACATGGTCGGTGATGGGCTGGCCGTGCCCCGGCAGCACCAGCGCGAGGTCCATCGCTCGCGTCTGTTCCAGCGAGTCCATGTAGGTGATGAGCGCCTGCGGGCGCGGGCCGTCGTAGTCGCCGCCCACGCCGAGCGGCCGGGCGAGCAGCGGGTTGGAGGAGATGTGGGCGATCAGGTGATCGGCGGCCAGCAGGATCGAGCGATCCTCGTCCAGGAACACGGTGTCCGAGGGGCTGTGCCCGGGCCGATGGCGCACCCGCAGGGTGCGGTCGCGCAGCTGCAGCTCGCCCCCATCCCTCAGCGGGCGGGTGACCTGCACCGATGCGCCCCAGGCGCGGAAGCCCGCGGAGACCGCGCGTAGCGCGGTGACGACCTCTTGGGGGATGCCGTGGCGCAGCATCAGCTGCTCGGCGAAGCGGTCTTCCAGGTCGGTCTCGTGCCCGTAGGCGGCCAGGAACGGAGCCAGTTTGTCGAGCGCCGCGACCTCGGCTCCGGAGCGCCGCGCGAGGATCGAGGCAAGGCCGAAGTGATCCATGTGCTGGTGGCTGACGACGAGCAGCTCGATGTCCTCGATCGCGTGCCCGTGCGCTTGGAGCGCCTGCTCGAGCTCGTCCAGCGCCTTGCCGGAGTTGGGGCCCGAGTCGATCAGCGTCAGCGGGGAGTCCTCGATCAGGTAGGCGTTGACCCTGCCGACCATGAACGGGGTCGGGATCGCAAGCCGGTGGATCCCCGCCTCGGCCGCGACCGCGAGCGCCTGACGCTCCTGCGCGGTCTCCTCGGTGCTCACGAGCGGATCAGTTCGAGCACTTCGTCGCGGCGGCGTTCCATGTCCTCGGGCGAGACCAAAGACTCGAGGCAGAGGCGCAGCAGCGGCTCGGTGTTGGAAGGTCGCACGTTGAAATGCCAGTCGTCGTAGTCGATCGAGATCCCGTCGAGCTGTTTCTGCTCGGCGTCGGCGTAGCGCGCGGCGAGCTCCGCCATCTTCCCGGCCTGGTCTGCGACCTCAGAGTTGATCTCGCCGGAGATGAAGTAGCGGCCGCGGTAGGGCGCGAGCAGCTGCGACATCGACTGGCCGGTGCGCGAGAGCAGCTCGAGCACGAGCAGCGCCGGGATCGTGCCCGAGTCCGCGCAGTAGAAGTCGCGGAAATAGTAGTGCCCAGAGACCTCGCCGCCGAACAACGAGCCCTCGTCGCGCATGCGCGTCTTGAAGAAGGCGTGCCCGACGCGGTTGATGTGGGGGGTGCCGCCGGCACGCGTGACCGTGTCGGGCACGGCGCGGGAGGCGCGCACGTCGTAGAGGATCGTTTGTTTTGGGTGGGCGGGATTCGGATTTTTTGCGAGCAGCGACTCGGCCAGCAGCGCCGTGAGGAAGTCGCCGTCGACGAACCGGCCGGTCTCGTCGATGAAGAAGCAGCGGTCGGCGTCGCCGTCCCAGGCGATCCCGAGGTCGGCGCCGGCTGCGAGCACGCGGTCGATGATGAATTGGCGGTTCTCCGGGAGCAGTGGGTTGGGCTCGTGCTCGGGGAAGTTCCCGTCGGGCGTCCAGCAGGTCTCGATCAACTCGAGCCCGAGGTCCTCGAGCAGCGGTCCGGCGACGGGGCCGGCCATCCCGTTGCCGCCGTCGAGCACGACCTTCAGCGGTCTGATCACCGAGGGGTCGATGAATTTGAGGACCGTCGCGTGGAACTCCCCGTAGAGATCGATCTGCTCGATCGAGCCTTCGCTGGGGGATTCGGTCCCGCCCGCCCGGCCCTCCTCGATCATGCGGCGGATGTCCTGGATACCGCTGTCACCGGACAGCGCGATCGCGCCCTCGCGCACGAGCTTTGCGCCGGTGTAGGCCTTGGGGTTGTGCGAGGCGGTGCACATCAACCCGCCGTCGAGCGCGCGCGAACCGACGAGGTAATAGAGCATCTCGGTACCGACTTGACCGGCGTCGAGCACGTTGGCCCCCTCTCCCAGCAGCCCGGCGCGATATCGATCCGAGAGCTCGGGCGCCGTCAGGCGCATGTCGCGACCGAGGCCGATGCGCAGCTCGGGGACGGGCTTGCCCGAAAGGTCGGAGAGCACGTGCGCGAACGCGCGGCCGATCTGCTCGGCGACCCAACCGTCGATCTGCTCACCGTAGAGCCCGCGGATGTCGTACGCCTTGAAGATCTCTGAGGGGATGGCGCTCATTCGGGCTCGCATCCTAAGCTGTGTGTCATGTCGGGACATTCCAAGTGGGCGAGCATCAAGCACAAGAAGGCGATCGTGGACTCGCGCAGGGGCATGCAGTTCACGAAGCTGGCGCGCTCGATCACGGTCGCGGCGCGCGACGGGGGCGGCGACCCGGTCGGCAACCCGGCGCTGGAATTGGCGATCCGCAAGGCCAAGGAATCCTCGATGCCGAAGGAGAACATCGAGCGCGCGATCGCGAAGGGCACGGGGGAGGGAGGCGAGGCCGAGGCGATCGAAGCCGCCCTGTATGAGGGTTACGGCCCGGGCGGTGTGGCGGTGCTGGTGCAGGCGCTGACCGACAACCGCAATCGCACCGGCGCCGATGTGCGCCATGCCTTCTCCAAGCACGGCGGTAACCTCGGCGAGCCGGGCTCGGTGGCGTACCTGTTCGAGAAGAAGGGCACGATCGTGATCGACGCCGCCCGCTACTCCGAAGACGACCTGATGGTCGCGGTCGAGGCGGGCGCGGATGACATCGTCACCGACGACGGTGTGTTCGAGGTGCTGGCCGAGCCTTCCAGCTTCTCGAGCGTGATCGGCGCACTCTCGGAGGCGGGCGTTGAAACCGAGAGCGCCGAGATGTCCTACCGCCCGACGAGCCTCGTGCCGATCGACGAGAGTCAGGTGCGCAAGCTGATGGGACTCACGGATGCTCTCGAAGAGCTCGACGACGTGGACGACGTGCACGCCAACTTTGATGTGCCCGCAGACGTGCTCGAGCGCGTTGCGGGCTAGCGTGAGCAGACCCCCGGTCGTGATCCTGTGCGGCGGGCGCGGCACGCGACTGCAGGAGCACACGCAGGAGATCCCCAAGCCACTGGTGGAGATCGGCGGCAAGCCGATCGTGTGGCACGTGATCCAGCTGTACGCGGTACAGGGCTTTCGGAGCTTCCTGCTGGCGACGGGCTACAAGGGCGAGTTGATCGAGCGGTTCGCCGCCGAGTGTGCGTGGCCAGAGGGCGTGAGCGTCGAGTGCGAGGACACGGGCCTGGAAACGCCGACGGGTGGCAGGATCAAGTTGCTGGAGGAACGGCTGGCGGGCGAGGAGCGCTTCTGCGCGACCTACGCCGACGGGGTGGCCGACATCGATCTGGAGGCGTTGCTGGAGTTTCACGCGGGACACGGCGCGCTGGCGAGCATGACGGTGGTGCGCCCCGAGCTGCAGTTCGGGGTGACTGAGCTCGACGATGAGGACGGCCGCGTCACCGGCTTTCGCGAGAAGCCCCGCTCGGAGCACTGGATCAACGGGGGTTTCTTCTGCATGCAACGGGATGCCCTGAATTACCTGGAGCCCGACAGCGTGCTGGAGCGCGAGCCGCTCGAACGCCTGGCCCAAGCGAGCGAGTTGCGCGCTTACCGGCACGAGGGTTTCTGGGAGTGCATGGACACATACAAGGATGCGGTGGCATTGAACGACCTGTGGGCGTCGGGCAGTGCCCCCTGGCGAGCGTGGGACTAGGGCGTCTCAGCGAGACGGCGCGCACGGAACAGAGCCACGGGCTCCCGGATGCCGCGCAGGCGTCGTTCGCCCGCGTAGGACCAGCGGTAGGACTCAGGCGCTGACTCGCGCACCTCGCGCTCGGCCAAGAGGCTGCCGGGGCGGGCGACCTGAGTGATACGGCTCGCCAGGTTGACCGGTCGCCCGAACCAGTCGCCGGCGCGAGGGAGGGCGAACCCCACGGCCACACCGGCGCGCAGCTGGGGGAAATCCTCGCTCTCCGCGTCCGCGGCGTCGATCAGGCTGAGCGCCGCGTCGAGCAGCGGCTCGGGCTCGACCGAGGCGAGCATCGCGGCGTCGCCGATCGTCTTGACCAGTCTGACGGGCGGCTCGGCCACGTCTCGCGCGAGATCTTCCAAGCGCACGGCGAGTCGTCCGAGCTCATCGGGCGCGACTTCCTCGCCGAGCCGCGTGAAACCGACGAGGTCGGCGAAGCACACGGCCACCTCGCGCGAGCCCGGCAGGTTCCCGCCACTGCGCTCGATCGCGCTGATGACCTCGCTCTGGGCGCTGTGCCGCAGGTGCAGGGCGAGCAGGTTCCTCACCAGGGGGTCGAGCAGTGGGTAGAGCTGGGCGGTCGCCTGGGCATACCGGCCAGCGAGCTCGGGCTCGCTCATCCCGGGCTCGAGCACCACTTTCAACGGCAGCACCCGCAGCGTCTCGGCGGCCTGGGCGAGACCGCGACCGAGCACGCGCAGGAGATCGAGGAGGTCCTCGTCGGTGATGCCGGCGGCGCGCCCGACGTGGATCATGCGGGCCGACTCGAGCTCTGCCTCCGTGTAGACCGCCTCATCGGGATCGGGGATCGGTAGGCCCATCGCTCGGCGCACGGCCACCAGGAACTCCTGATCGATTCCGCTCAGCTGCGCGACCTCGACGGCGGTATAACGCTCCGTGCCCACGATCACGCGATCGGCCGGCAGGAACATGACCGTGCCGGTAGCCGTTGTCCGTCGCAGTTCTGAGAGCGAAACGCCCTCGGAAGCGAGCTGTTCGAGCAGCGTCAAGCGCTCGGCGCGCTGCTCGCCCTCCAGACCATCGAGCAGGCCCTCGGCTACGAAGTCGATCTTCTGCGCGGCCATCATCGTCCAGCGTAAGGCAGGCAGGCGTCCGAAGGGAGGCGCAGAATCACAAGTGGTGATCGTTCTGGGAATCGACCCCGGCCTGGCAAGCACTGGCTACGGCGTGGTGCAGAGCTCCGCCGGCCGGCTCGTGGCGCTCGACGGCGGCGTGATCGAGACGCGTGCGGGGACGCCGCAGGAGCGGCGCTTGGTGGATATCCACGCCGCGGTGGACGCGCTGCTGGCCGAGCACGAGCCCGATGCGGTGGCGCTGGAGGAGCTGTACTTCGGGCAGAACGTGAAAACGGCGTTCGCAGTCGGTCACGGCCGTGGCGCGGTGATGCTCGCCGCGGGACAGCGTGGGATCCAGTGCACGAGCTATACACCCCAGCAGGTCAAGGCCGCGGTCTGCGGCAACGGCCGGGCGGGCAAGGAGCAGGTTGCGCGAATGGTGCAGACGCTGCTGACGCTGCCCCACGCGCCCACCCCGGACCATGCGTCAGATGCCCTCGCGGTTGCGATGTGCCACGCCAACCGCGCGCCCCTGAAGACCGCGCTCGCGGGGGTCGCGGGATGATCGGGATGCTGAAGGGCGAGGTGGCGGTCCGCCGGACCGATCACGTCGTGATCCTGTGCGGTGGCGTCGGCTACCGCGCCGCGGTCTCGGCGGAGACGCTGAAGCACGTCCCGGCGGCGGGCGAGGAGACGACCCTGCACTCCCACCTGATCGTGCGTGACGACGCGCTGTCGCTGTACGGCTTTCACTCCGAGGAGGAGCGCGATCTGTTCCTGATGCTGCTGTCGGTGCAGGCGGTCGGTCCGAAGGTGGCGCTGGCCGTGCTCTCCGGCGGGACGCCGCGCGAGCTACAGGCGGCGATCGCGGGGCAGGACGCGGCCCGCTTTCAGGCGGTGCCGGGGATCGGCAAGCGCACGGCGGAGCGGATCATCGTCGAGCTGCGTGAGAAGGTCGGCGACGCCGCTGCAAGCGGTCCGATCGTGGCGCGCCGGGGCAATGGGCCAATGGCGTTGGCCCGTGACGGGCTGATCGAGCTGGGGTACGCGCCCGGCGAGGCGGAGGAGCTGCTGCGGGGTGCGGAGGGAGACAGCGCCGAGGAACTGCTGGCGCAAGCGCTGAGGAGCGCGCGCGCACAATGACCGCCGAGACCGCCCGCATCCAAACGCCTTACCTGGTCGAGGAGGACGAGCTCGACCGTTCGCTGCGCCCGCGGCGTCTGCAGGACTTCGTCGGCCAGCGGACGCTGCTGGAGCAGCTGGCGGTGGCGATCGAGGCGGCGCGCGCGCGGGGGGATGCGCTGGATCACCTGCTGCTGGCGGGGCCGCCGGGCCTGGGGAAGACCTCGCTGGCGCAGATCGTTGCGGCGGAGCTGGAAGTGCCGTTCGTGCAGACCGCCGGCCCGGCACTCGAGCGCAAGGGGGACATCGCCGCGTTTCTGACCGCGCTGGAGCCACGGAGTGTGTTCTTCGTCGACGAGATCCATCGCCTCTCGCGCACGCTGGAGGAGACGTTCTACCCCGCGATGGAGGACCACCGGCTGCCGATCACAGTCGGGCAGGGCGCGGGCGCGCGCGTGGTGACACTCGAGCTGCCGCCGTTTACGCTCGTGGGGGCGACGACGCGCACGGGGCTCTTGACGACACCGCTGCGCGACCGCTTCGGCATCCAGGCGCGCTTGGAGCCGTACGCGGTGGAGGAGCTCGCGCAGATCGTCAGACGCTCGGCGGGGATCCTCGAGATCGGCTTGGAGGACGGTGGCGCGGTGGCGATCGCGGCCCGCAGTCGCGGGACGCCCCGCGTGGCGAACAGGCTGCTCAAGCGCGTGCGCGACTTCGCGGAGGTGCGCATGGAGGGGGTGGTGACGGCAGCTGCGGCAGCGGCCGCGCTGGAGCTGTTGGAGGTGGACGAGCGCGGGCTGGACCGGCTGGACCGGGAGATCCTGCGCACGATCTGCGTCAAGTTCGACGGCGGCCCGGTCGGTCTGTCGACGCTGGCGGTGGCCGTGGGGGAGGAGCAGGATACGATCGAGGACGTGTATGAGCCTTATCTGTTGATGCAGGGGCTGATCAAGCGCACGCCGCGAGGGCGTGCCGCGACGCCGGCGGCGTTCCTTCATTTAGGCATCCCACCCGCCCCCGATCCACCGGCCGCTGCGGTCGACCCGGCGCTGTTTTAGAGCATGGGGGGAGCAGGCTCCCCCCATGGACCTCCCAACAGGACGTCACGCACAGAGCAACCGACCCCGCGACCCGACCACCGCCGCTTCCCTACTCTGTCGATCAATGGCCCACCCGTTCATCTGCCCAAACTGCGGTCACCGCACGTCAGAGCTCGACCGCAACCTCGGCTTTACCCGCCAGCGTAAGGGCTGCACGAAGTGCGGGTTCGCGTTCCTGTTCGAACTGCTCGACGACTACTACCCCGCGCCGGACGCGGCCTTCTTCGTGTGTGACGGCGAGGGCCGCGTGATCGGCTGCGGGAAGAACTCCTTCGCCTTCACAGGTCTGGAGGAGGAAGATGTGATCGGCCAGCGCGTGGAGCAGGTGCTGGGGCTGAGCTTCACAAACGGCGACGATCCGGTTGCCACCGTGCTCGAGTGGGGAGTGCGGGCGCTGGAGGTGCCGGTGCAGGTGAGCGGGGAGCGCGACGTGGCGGCGAGCGCGAAGGCGGACATCTTCCCGGCGTATGACGACGACGGCGGGCTGTTGCTCGTGTTGACGCCCGACAAGTAGGCTGGCTGACTGGATGACCGACCGCCGCCGCAATGCCCTGATCCTCCTGATCGTCGCGGGCCTCGTGGCCGCGTCGGTCGCGATGATCGCCACCAAGAAGACGCGCCTCGGACTCGAACTGAAGGGCGGCGTGGAGCTCGTCTACCAGGGCAGGGCGACCGCCCAGTCCAAGGTGGACAGCGAATCGCTCGAACGCGCGATCAACATCATGCGCACGCGCGTCGACCAGCTGGGGGTCGCCCAGCCGGAAATCCAGCGCTCGGGCGCTGACGAAATCGACGTCGCCCTGCCGGACGTCAGCAACGCGACGCGCGCCCAGGAAGAGGTGGGCAAGACCGCGCAGCTGCAGTTTTACGACTGGGAGCCGAACGTGATCGGGCCGAGCGGCCAGAAAGCGCCGACCGAAGGCACGGTGACCGGTGACAGCACCGGCGGCGGCCCGGGCGGGGTGACCGCGGGGCTGCCCGAGTATCAGGCGGTGCTGCGCGCGGCCAAACGACCGCCGATCCTACGCGACACGGATACGACCTGGTCGCGGGGGTGCACCTCCGCGCAGGTCAACGGCTGCATCTACGGCAGCTGGTACCTGCTCGACACGGCGCACGAAAAGGTGCTGCGTGGCCCGGAAGAAAGCGAACAGAACCTGTACGCGGACAGCTACAAACCGCCGGCGGGCGCGAAGGTGAAGGCGGTGCGCGTAAACCCCGGGACCGTGCTGGTGCAGGCCCACCCGGTGGAAGACGAAAAAACGAGCAAGGTCACCAACCCATCGCCCAACAGCTGGTACGTGCTCAACGACGAACCGGTGCTGACTGGCTCCGACATCACCAACCCGGCGCAGAGCAGCGACGAATCCACGGGACAGCCGAACGTCACCTTCGGCTTCACCTCGCACGGCAAGGGCGTGTTCGAACGGGTCACCAAGGAAATCGCCCACCGCGGCCAGGAAGCCCAGCTACCGGGGGTGTCCAAGGAAGCTGCCCTGCAGCACTTCGCGATCGTGCTCGACGGCCAGCTGATCACGGTGCCGTCGATCGACTACACGAAGTACCCGGAAGGGATCGACGCCTCCACCGGCTCTGAGATCTCGGGCGGGTTCACGATCACCTCCGCCCAGAACCTCGCCAACGAGCTGCAGTCCGGCGCGCTGCCGATCAAGCTGGCGCTGATCTCCCGCTCGCAGGTCTCGGCGACGCTCGGCAAACAGGCGCTGAGTCAGGGTCTGATCGCGGGCCTCGCGGGCTTCGCCGTGGTGTGCCTGTTCCTGCTGCTCTTCTACCGCGTGCTCGGCATGATCGCCGTGGGCGGCCTGGTCATCTATGGGGCGTACTTCTTCGCGCTGGTCAAGCTGATTCCCGTCACTCTGACGCTGCCGGGAATCGCCGGTCTGATCCTGACGATCGGCGTGTGCGCGGACGCGAACATCGTGATCTTCGAGCGCGTCAAGGAGGAGATCCGCGGCGGAAGATCGATCGTCTCGGGGATCGCCACGGGCTACCGGCGCGGATTCGCCGCGATCGTCGATGCCAACGTGGTGACGTTCATGACGGCGTTCATCCTGTTCGCGCTGGCCACAGCGGAAGTTAAGGGTTTCGCGTTCATGCTGGGCATCGGCACGCTCGTGTCGCTGTTCACCGCCGTGCTCGCCACGCAGGCCGCGCTCGGGGCGATGGGCCGCTCGAAATTGGTATCGCACCCCGCGGCGCTCGGCGCCGCAAGGCGCGGGAAAGGCTGGACGTTCGACTTCATGGGCGCCTCGAAGTGGTTCTTCTCGATGTCAGGCACGATCCTTTTGATCGGCGCCCTGGCGATCGGTGGTAGGGGGCTGAACTTCGGGATCGACTTCAAGTCCGGCACGCGCATCCAGACGGCCTTCATCAAGCCGGTTGCCGAGAGCGAAGTGGCAAAAGTGATGACCACCGCCGGCTATCCAAACGCCGAGGTGCAGAAATACACGAACGCAGGCATCGGCGGCAACGGTTATCAGATATCGACCAAGACGCTCGGTCCGGAAAAGGTCAAGAACATCCAGGCCGCACTTGACACGAAGTTCGGCAACGGACCGAACGTGCCGGGCACCAAGGACTTCTCCTCGACCTCGATCGGGCCGACGTTCGGGAAAACGGTCGCCAATGCGGCGGTGATCGCGATCATTGCCTCGCTGCTCGTGATCTCCGCCTACATCGCGCTGCGCTTCGAGTGGAAGTACGCGGTGCCGGTGCTGATCGCGCTGATGCACGACCTGCTGATCACGGCGGGCGTTTACTCATTGACCGGCCGGGAAGTCACGACGGCGACGGTCGCGGCGCTGTTGACGATCCTCGGATATTCGCTGTACGACACGATTATCGTGTTCGACCGCGTACGTGAGAACGTCCCGCGCATGCCACGCGCCGCCTTCTCGCAGATCGTCAACCGCTCGATGTCCGAGGTGGTCACCAGATCGCTGGCGACGAGCTTCTGCACGCTGCTGCCGGTGATCGCGCTGCTGCTGTTCGGCGGGGAAACGCTCAAGGACTTCGCGTTCGCGCTGATGATCGGGATCGCCTCCGGTGCGTACTCGTCGATCTTCATCGCCTCACCAGTGCTGACCCACTGGAAGGAACGCGAGGGCGCCTATCACAACCGCCGCGCGCGGATCGTGCGCGAACTGGGCCAGGTGCCCGCCTATGCGACAGCGGTCGGGGGCGCGCCAGTGGACGTGGAGCCGGAGCAGTTGCGCAAACGCTCGCGGCGCGGCAGCATCATCGCCGCCCAGGAGCCGGGCGAGCAGATCTCCAGAGACGAGTTCCAGGAGCTGGTGCGCGACCTGGATGTTGAGGCCGAGCCGAAGTCCCGGGGGAGCCGCGCCACGCTCGCGCGGCGGGGCTCGGTGCCCGAGCCCGAGCCGGCCGCCGCCCGCGAGCGCGACCCGACGGCGGATTTGACGCCGGAGGACCTGGTGTTGAAGGAACAGCCGAAGAAACGCGAGAAGACCCGCCGCCCGCGCAACCGCCGTCACGGGAGGAGCCGCTGATGGGAATGCTCGGCTGGGTGATGATGGGCCTGGCGATCTGGCACTTCACGATCTTCCTCCCCGACCGCTTCTGGGGTGGGATCGTGGGCGCGTTCGTGGGCGCGCTGGTGGGGGCGATGGTGGTCGGCCTGATCATCTACAGCGTGAAGGTGTCCGCCTTGAGAATTCCCGGCGAGAAGGCGACGGACATCGCGATCGTGCTGTACGCGATCCCGGGCGCGCTGATCGGGATCGCCGCCGTGTACCTGGAGGGCATCCGCAGAGAACGACGCGGCTGACGACCGGTCCCTGTCAGCCCCTCGCGCTTTCCGATCCGGCGTGGCCCCAGCGGTTCTGTCCCATGCGGGTCGTAGTGTGGCCGGGGTGGAGGGATACCGCTTTGAGATTCGCGATTGTCCGCTGGGCGAGGTCGAGAGACTGGAGCGCGTGCTGGGGGTGAGCGGGCCGCTCGCGCAGGTGCTGGTGCGCCGCGGGCTGGGCGAGCCGGCGCGGGCACACGCGTTTCTGGCGGCCGAAGAGGAGCATCCGCCGATGGCGTTCGCCGGGATCGAGCAGGCGATCGAGCCGATCTTGCGATACTCACAGAGCCGCGAGCGGATCACGATCCACGGCGACTACGACGTCGACGGGGTGTGCTCCACGGCGGTACTCGTGCGGTCGCTGAGACGGATCGGGGCAAACGTCGACTGGTACCTGCCCGACCGCGCGAGCGACGGATACGGCTTGAAGGCGAGCACGGTGCGGCGGCTAGCGGAGCGGGGCACGCGCCTGCTGGTGAGTGTGGACTGTGCGATCACCGCCGTCGATGAGGTGGCGCAGGCGCAGGCGCTGGGGATGGAGGTCGTGGTCACCGATCACCACGCCCGCCGCTCCGACGGCGCGCTGCCGCAAGCCCCGATCGTGCACCCCGCGGTCTGTGGCTACCCGTGCCCGGAGCTGTGCGCAACGGCGGTTGCCCACAAGCTGGCCCAGGCACTGGAGAGCGCCGCCGCTGCGCATGGTTCCGTGCGCGATGGACGCGCGCTGGAGGAGGATCTCGACCTGGTGGCGCTGGCAACGATTGCCGACGTGGTGCCGCTGGTGGGTGAGAATCGCATGCTGGTTCGGCGCGGGTTGCGTGCGCTGGCGGGCACCGCGAAGCCCGGATTGCGCGCGTTGATGGCGGTGGCGAGGGTGGATCCGGGCAAGCTGAACGAGCGCTCGGTGGGCTTCGCGCTGGCGCCGCGGTTGAACGCCGCCGGGCGCCTGTACAGGGCCGACGCGGCACTGGAGCTGATCTTGACCGAGGATCCGGCGCGCGCGGCGCAGGTCGCCGAGGAGCTCGACCGTGCCAACTACGAGCGCAGACGTACCGAGACGCGTATCCGCTACGAAGCCGAAGCGCAGATCGCGGCATTGGATCCCGCCCACCCGCGCGCCGCGTATGTGCTGGCGGGCGAGGATTGGCACGCGGGTGTGATCGGCATCGTCGCCTCACGTCTGGTCGAGCAAAACCGTCGCCCGGTCGTGCTGATCGCCCTGGATGGGGATGGGGGGAAGGGATCGGGGCGGAGCATTGACGCCTTCGACCTGCTCGGTGGCCTGAGGGCATGTGGCGGGCACCTACGCAGCTATGGCGGCCATCGCGTCGCGGCCGGCTTGGAGATCGAGCGCGGGCGTGTCGAGGAGTTCGCCGCGGCGCTGTGCGAGCACGCCGAGTGCGTGCTCGAGCCCGCCGATATGGTGCCGGTGGAGCGAGTGGACGCCGTGGTGGGAGGCGATCAGCTCGGGATGGAGCTCGCGGAGGAGCTGCAGAGGCTGGCGCCGTTCGGGAACGGCAATCCGGGTGTCACGCTGCTGGTAGCGGATGCGAGGTTCCGCGACGTGCGACCGATGGGAGAAGGCAAGCACGCGCGCTTTACGGTGGAGTCATGCGGAGTCCGCTCACGTGGCGTCGCGTTCAGGACAGGCGGGCGGCTGCCGGTCGAGGAGGGAACAGCGGCCGAAGCGACGTTCACGCTGGAGGTCAACGAGTGGAATGGTGTCACCGAGCCCCGGCTGGTGCTCCGTCACGCACGACCAAGCGAGCAGCCATCTGAGCCGCAGGAGCGCCCCAGCGAGCCACCCGCGGCACGGGAGGAGGATCGCTCGCACGAGGAGCTCACGCTGTTTGCCCTCTCCTGAGCTCGACGCTGTCTCAGGGCGGTCTGCGCGCAGTGTTTCCAACGCTTCAAACCGGGCGGTCCGTCCCCTACCCTTAGACCATGCCGATCGCAAAGGATTCCAAGAGTCTGCCTGTCGCCCAGCTCCCGGAGCTCCCGAGCACGCTTGCGGGGGTCGGCGTCGCAGACGCCGAGCGCCTGGATCTGAACGAGTTTGAGCGGCGGCTGCTGGGAGACCTGTTCGCGATCGTCTCCGAGCACGCGGAGGACTCGGCGGTGGAGATCGATCGCGCCCGCGTGCGTGACGCATTCGTGTTCGCCTGCGAGCATCATGCCGCGCAGCGACGCAAGTCCGGCGAGGACTTCATCGTGCACCCCGTCGGCGTGGCGCGCATCTGCGCGGGCATGCGACTGGATACGGAGACGTTGTGTGCGGCGCTGCTGCACGACACGGTCGAGGACACATCCGCCTCGATCGAGGAGGTGCGCGCGCGCTTCGGTGAGGAGATCGCGCAGATCGTCGACGGCGTGACCAAGCTGACCGGCATCACCTTCCAGTCGCGTGACGAGGCCCAGGCCGAGAACTACCGCAAGATGATGGTGGCGATGGCCACCGACGTGCGGGTGATCTTGATTAAGCTCGCCGATCGGCTGCACAACATGCGCACGATCGACGCGATGCCCAAGCAGAAGCAGGTCGAGAAGGCGCGGGAGACGCTCGATATCTACGCGCCGCTTGCCCACCGGCTGGGCATCCACGCGATCAAGTGGGAGCTCGAGGACCTGGCTTTCGCCACCTTGCATCCACGCAAGTATCAGGAGATCAAGGGCTTGGTCGCCCAGCAGCGTGACGAGCGCGAGCGCTATGTGAGCGAGGCCGGCGAGTATCTGGCGCGCGAGCTTGCAGAGCTGGGAATCGAGGCGCGCATCGCGGGACGCGCTAAGCATTTTTATTCGATTTATTCAAAGATGACGAAAAAGGGTCGTGAGTTCAACGAGATCTACGACCTCACCGCGATGCGCGTGATCGTCGACTCGGTGAAGGACTGCTACGGGACCGTCGGCGTGATCCACTCGCTGTGGAAGCCGCTGCCCGGCCGTTTCAAGGATTTCATCGCGATGCCCAAGTTCAACATGTATCAGTCGCTGCACACGACGATCATCGGTCCTGAGGGCCGGCCGCTGGAGATTCAGCTGCGCACACAGGAGATGCACGAAATGGCGGAGTTCGGTGTGGCCGCCCATTGGATGTACAAGCAGCCGCCCGGCCAGGGCAAGGGCGGGCCGGACGGTCTGTCCGGTTCGGGCGAGGACGCCAAGCTGAAGTGGCTGCGTTCGATGCTCGACTGGCAGAAGGATCTGCTCGATCCACAGGAGTTCATGGAGACCCTGCGCACGGACCTGTTCGAGGACGAGGTCTACGTCTTCACCCCCAAGGGCGAGGTCAAGTCGCTGGCGGCGGGCGCCACGCCGCTGGACTTCGCCTATGAGGTGCACACCGAGATCGGCCACCGCTGCGTGGGCGCGCGCGTGAACGGGAAGATCGTGCCGCTGCACTGCGAGCTGCACTCCGGGGACATCGTCGAGATTCTCACCGCCAAGCGTGAGCGCGGACCCTCACGCGACTGGCTGGCGATGGTCAAGACCACACGCGCGCGCAACAAGATCAAGGCGTGGTTCAAGGCGGAGTCCCGCCAGGACACTGAGCACATCGGGCGCGACCTGCTCCAGGAGCATCTGCGCAAGCAGGGCCTCCCGGCGCAGAAGATCACCGGTTCGGCACTGCTCGCGGACGTGATCCGCGAGGTCGGCTACCGCAAGGCGGATGACTTCTATATCGCCCTGGGGGCCGCCAAGGTCTCGCCGAAGGTGGTGGTGAACAAGGTGATGCAACGTCTCAAGCAGGGCGAGGCCGCCGATGCCGAGGCGACCGCCGCCGATCTGCTGCGGGTGGGACGCGCGCGGCGACGTCCGACGAAGTCCTCCGGCCAGTACGGGATCCGGGTCGAGGGTGTGGAGGATGTGATGCTGCGCTTGGCGAAGTGCTGCCGTCCCGTGCCGGGCGATGAGATCGTGGGTTACATCTCGCTCGGTCGCGGCATCACGATCCATCGCGAGGACTGCCCCAATTCGCGGCTTTTACGCAAGGACCCCGAGCGCTTTACAAACGTCTCCTGGGAAGGTGACCAAACCACAGCGTTCGTCGTCGAAATTCAGATCGACGCGTGGGATCGCCACCGTCTGCTCGAGGACCTCTCGCGCGTATTCTCCGAGTCCGGCGCGAACATCCTCGAAGCGCGCTGCCTGTCCACTCCCCCGATGGTCAAGAACCGCTTTGTCGTGGAGGTGGCCGACACCCACACGCTGAAAGGCGCCGTGACCCGCCTGCGCAACATCGAGTCGGTGTTCGACGCCTACCGCGTCACGCCCGGCGCGGGGTAGCCAAGTTGCCCGTGGGGCGGGCGATCACGCGTTGATGAAAATGGGCACTTAACGGTTGGATCGCGGGGGAAGTGGGCACGATTTGGTAGATGCGTGTGGAAAGTGGGCACAACTGGGTGCAGTGGGGCTGGGGGTTTGTAGGGTGAAGGGGTGTAGGGGTTTTATATGTTCTTCTAAGACTGCGTATGACTATCGTTATACGCAGTCTTAGATTGATATGTACAAGACCTCCCTCTTTATTTTCCCCGTCAGCTGATGACGTGAAGCGCCTGCGGCAGGATGCTGTAGCGGGCCTCGGTGACCTCGCCGAGGAAATCACCGTCAACCTGCAACGGTAGGGGGCGCCCGTCGGCGCTCTTGACCGTCAACTCGGTGAGCTCGGGGAAGCTGCTCACGTGGCGATGGCCGGCCATACGCGCCCGCCCCGAGAATGCTCGCCAAGCAATCGAGGGCATGTCCATCGGCGTGGCGCGGTGCAGCACGCATCCGGCCAGCGCGCCGGAGTCGAGCGCCGCGCCCTCGGCGATCTCGATCGGCCGGTTCTGGAAGTAGGTGAAGGGCGAGCCGTTCTGCACGATCGTGGTGACACCCTCGAGCCTCTGCTCGCCAGCACATGCCACCATCCGCGGGGGATGCACCAGATAGCGGCGGGTGAACGTGCTGATCGCGGCCCACGTGAAGTAGTAGGCGCCCAGACGCGCCTTCAGGCGCGGGTTGGAGTCGACCCGCTCGACCACGCTCGCATCGACGCCGAGGCCCGAGGCGAAGGTGAAGCAACGGCCGTTGACGACGCCGAGATCGACCTTGCGGGGGCGCCAGTCATCGGCCATCGCGAGCAGGTGCTCGGTGGCGTCGACGAGCTCTCCGGGGATACCGAGCATCTTGCCGAAGACGTTCGCCGATCCGCCGGGCAGGCAGGTGAGCGGGGTGGGATTGGCGCCCGTCCAGCTGCCGGACGATCCGACCAATCCGTTGGCTGCTTCGTTGACGGTACCGTCGCCGCCGAAAGCGACGACCACGTCATAGCCCTCGTGCGCGGCCTCCCGGCACAGCTCGGTGGCGTGGCCCTGGGCCTCGGTGTCCACGGCATCGACCTCGAAGCGGCCTTGCAGGGCGTAGACGACGAGATGGCGCAGGCGATCGGAGACGGTCGTGGCGTAGGGGTTGACGATGATCAGCATGCGCCGCTTCGTCGCGGCCTGTAGTGGCTCGAAGTCTTGTGGCGTTGTAAGCCGATCGTCCTCGTGCACGGGTGAGCTCATCGCAAGGTCCTACACCATGCCCGAGGGAGCGTTACCGACTCTCCAAAAGCTCTTGCGTTCGTGTTGTATTCGCCCGCTCACCCGCTATACTTCTGCTGGACACATCCAGAGGGGTGGAGGGCCTGGCCCTACGAAACCCCGGCAACCACCGTCAAAGTCACAGGCGGGAAGGTGCCAATTCCAGGCGATGTGTGGCGGGCTTCGCGCTCTTTGCCACACGTGACACGGCGAAGACTAGAGCGAAGGAGCCCCAATGGCTGTCAGTCATCTGCAGTGCAAGGAGTGTAAGGCCCAGTATCCGCTGGAGGCGCTGTACGTCTGCGAGCAGTGCTTTGGGCCGCTGGAGGTTGCCTATGACCACAGCGGCTCGAGCCTCGATGTCGGTGAGCTGCGCCGCCGCATCCAGGGCGGTCCGCAGAACATCTGGCGCTACGCGGACTTCCTGCCGCTAGCCGGTGGCCCCCCGGGCCCATCCGGCCGGCTGGCCTCGCGCGTGGGTCTGCCGGCAGGGTGCACACCGCTGATTCGCGCCGACAGGCTCGCCGAGCGGCTGGGACTGCGCGAGGTGTGGGTCAAGAACGACGCCGCCAACCCGACGCACTCGTTCAAGGACCGTGTCGTCTCGGTGGCGGTTACGCGGGCACGCGAGCTGGGCTTCGAGACGATCGCATGCGCCTCGACCGGCAACCTCGCCAACTCGGTGGCCGCCCACGGCGCGGCGCTGGGAATGGAGTCCTATGTCTTCATCCCCGCGGATCTCGAGGAGCAGAAGATCCTTGCCACGGGCATCTATGGGACCAAGCTCGTCGGCGTGAACGGCAGCTACGACGACGTCAACCGCCTCTGCACCGAGCTGTGCGCCGAGCGCGACTGGGCGTTCGTGAACATCAACCTGCGCCCCTACTACGCCGAGGGCTCAAAGACGCTGGCGTTTGAGATCGCTGAGCAGCTTGGCTGGGAGCTGCCCGACCGCTGCGTGGTTCCGGTCGCCTCGGGGTCGCTGTTCACGAAGATCGCCAGAGGCTTCCAGGAGTGGACAGAGCTCGGGCTGATCGAAGGCAATGCGCCGCGCATGAACGGCGCTCAGGCCGAGGGCTGCTCGCCCGTGGCCAGCGCGTATGCCGCCGGCCACGATGTCTGCCGCCCAGTGAAGCCGAGCACGATCGCCAAGTCGCTGGCGATCGGCAACCCCGCTGACGGCCCCTATGCACTTGATCTGGCGCGCCGCACGGGCGGCTCGGTGGACGCGGTCAGCGACGAGGAGATCCGGGCGGGCATCAAACTGCTGGCCGAAACAACGGGCGTCTTCACCGAGACGGCCGGCGGTGTCACGACAGCCGTGCTCTGCAAGCTCGCCGCGCGCGGCGACATCGATCCCGACGAGCGCGTCGTGCTTGTGATCACGGGTGATGGCCTGAAGACGCTCGATGCGGTGCGCGACACGTTCGAGACCTACAAGATCGACCCCAGCGTCGAGGCGTTCGAGAGCAACGTGCCCGAGACCGTGACGGTCTGATGGCGGTGCTCGTCAAGATCCCGACGCAGCTACGCGCCGCCGCCGAGGGCACCGCCGAGACCGAGGTCTCGGGCGAGACCGTGGCCGAGGTTCTGAACGGTCTTTATGAGCGTTTTGGCGAGCTGCGTGAGCGCATCTGCAACGAGGATGGCTCGCTACGACGCTTCGTGAACGTCTACCTCGGCGGCGAGGACATCCGCTTCCTGGATGGCCTGCAGACGCCGGTCCCCGACGGTGCCGAGTTGACGATCCTCCCCGCGGTCGCTGGCGGCTAGGACGCCGCAGGCGCGGCGCCAGGCTACGTCCTCGTGCGCTCGTGTGCGGAGCACACGTCGCTTACTGCGTCCTTGCCTGGCTTGGCCTGCGACGCCCTAGCAGCTCTCGTCAGCGTGAAGTGCCGGCGGGGGACGAGGTGTGGACCGTCGCCGGAGGGACATGCGCGGTGGTGTTGGGCGTCGACCCGCTGAAGCCGATCGTCGAGACAAGGCCGGCGGCGCACATCGCGCCGATCGTCAGGCCTCTCAGCCGGCGCGGAGTGAGCCAGCCGAAGTTGTGGGTCTGCAGCCATGACCTGAAGCCCGTCGCGGCCGAGGCCGCCGCCATCGCACAACCTGCGCACATGCCTGAAGGGTAGCGATCCCACTCACGGTTCGGCGACGGCGCCGCCGGCACGTGCCTCCAGACGTTGGTGCAGTTCCGGCCCGCGGCCGGCGGCGACGGCGCGGGCGGCGCGCTCCTCGGTCAGCTCGAGTCCCTGGGCTTGGGCAAAGTCGAGCAGGTTCTGACGTTCCTCGCTCTCGCGGGCGGTGCGCAGGAACAGCCAGCAGAACAGCCCGATCGTGAGGAGCGACTCCTCGACCATCATGACCGCCCCCGCGATGTTCTGATCGGCGATCGGCGAGATGTGGTAAATCGCGTCGCCGTGGATGTAGTAGGGGTAGAAGACGGTGCCCGACCACAGGAAGATGTTGCCGAGCACGGTGCCGGCGAGGCGCACCGCGATGATGTAGATCAGGCGACCTAGGTTGCTGAACCAGGGCGGGGTCGGCAGTGGTCCGAACAGACACATCCACATGTTGATGCCGAGGCCGAGGAACATCATGTGCTCCAGCGCGTGCACGCCGGAGTGGCGCAGGGCGGCCTGGTAGAGCACGGGCACGTGCCACACATAAAGGTCGATCGTCCATAGCGGAAACGCGATCGCCGGGTGGGAGAGCGCGCGCAGGCGGTCGAACAGGCGGATGCGAAGTACGGGGGCGAGCAGCGGCCCGGTGAGGCCCAGCACGATCAACAGGGCCGCGACGTCGCCGAGGAGGAGGTGCTCGATCATGTGCACGAACAGCAGGTCCTGGCTGATCCGGCCGAGTGAGGTGAGCGCGGCCGCGATGACGACGAACCCCGCATAGAAGCACGCCTGGCGCCAGCCCGGCACCGGGCGGCGCTCGAAGGCGAGGGTGCGCGCACGCTGCGCGTACAACAGGGCGACCACCGCCAACGGGCCAAGCTGGAGCGCGGTTGAGATGTTGGTGGATACGGCGAGCGGGGGCATGGGCGCTGCCGTGCAGCCTAGAGCGCCGCGGGCTCGCCGGGGAGCGGTGCGCTCCGCATCGGGAGGTTCCAGGCCAGGGTCTTGGAGGCGTGGTAGCTTTCAACCGGTATGACCCCGCTCGCCTGTCTGATGCATTGGTACATATCGATGCTCTACGTCGCGCCCGTCGTGGCCGTCGGCGGCTGGGGCTGGTGGAGCACCCGCAAGTTGGCTCGGCGTCGCCCCCCGCCACCGGGCACCCCCGCCGCGTAGCGCGCACGCCGGCTAAACGCTTCGAGATTTCTTCACGTCTGTTGAGGTATGCCTGAATACCCTGCGGTTAGCTACAGGTATGGCTACTCAAGCACCCATCCGCCCTCCCTCAGCCGATGTCGAGGAGGGGATGACCGAGCTCTTCGACGGGATCGCATGCCTGGACGAGCGCGCGCGCCGTCAGGCGATGCCGGCCGAGCCCACCGCGGCCGGCCGCTACGTCGAGATCCAGGGGCTCGGTGAGCAGCTGCTGATACCGCTTGGCCCCGGCGTGACGCACATCGGCCGCGGACTCGCCGCCGACCTGCGCCTCGACGAGGACTCGGTCTCGAGGCGCCACGCAATCCTCGTCCAACGCCGCTCGGGCTCACGGGTACTCGACGATCGCAGCTCCAACGGCACGTTCGTCAATGGTCGTCGCGTCACGCAGGCGAATCTGCAGAATGGCGACGTGCTGGTGCTCGGGCGGGTCGTGCTGCGGTATCTGGAGGTCTGAGGGCGTCGAGAATCGTGCGGCTCAGTGACCGAGGCTGAACGAGCCGCTGAGAACTGTTGGCCCGGGATGGGTCGGATGGTCGCTGGTCTCACGCGTGAGCAGCATCTTGTGGTAGTTGACGGCGTTGGCGGGCAGTAGCGCGCCACCCTGCAGACGGCCGTTAGCGCCCACCGTGGGGCTCTTGCCCAGCGCCTCGGCGCTCGTCGGAGAGTTGTAGAGCCAGACGACATAGGAGAAGCCCGTCGACGGTGGCAGGTGTTCGGCCCCGAGGTAGAAGGCGTGCTCGCCTTTTTCGGATAGAACCTCAACGAAGCCGACGCTCTTGCTGCCGGATTCGGGAGAGGTGAGGGCGAACTGGCTGTCGACGGTCGGGCCGGTGGCTTTTTTGGAGGTGCTCGAAGTGGGGGTGCTCGAAGTCTCAGGGGTGGTGGTGCCGGCAGTGGCGCTGTGTTTGTGGGAGCCGCCGCTGGTGATCAGGATGACCGCCACGACCACCGCCACGACGAGAGCGGCGAGCAGCAGCGCGCCGCCGCGCCTGGAGACGGGCAGCGGCGTGGATGGACGGACTCCCCCGGGGAGGGAGGGCCGCGGCGATGGCACCGCGCCCGTCGGCGCGCGGGGTACGCCGGAGGCTTCTGGAGAACCATCAATCGGAGGATCGTCCGCGAGGGCGCTGAGCGCGGCGTGGGCACGGTCGCGGACGGCGTCGGTGGAAATACCGAGCATGTCCGCGATCTCGGCATGGCTCTTACCCTGCGCTACCAACAGCAGCAGCACTGCGCGCTGGTCGGGGGGGAGGTCGTCTAGTCGGCTCATGTGCGGAGTTGCGTAGGCTATCGTGGCGCCTGGATGACCATGCCGAGCGCAGAGCAGCTCAACGCGGTGCTGGTGGGATTTGACCGCCACTACGGCTTGGAGTTCGTGGAGCTCTCGGACACCGAGGTACGTGCGCAGGTAGGTGTGCGTGACGAGCTGAAGCAGCCGCTGGGGCTGGTGCACGGCGGTGTGTACGCGTCGATCGCAGAGTCGATCGCCTCGTTGGCGACCGCGGTGGCTGTGATCGGGGAGGGCAAGATGGCGACGGGCATGTCGAACAGCACAAGCTTCCTGCGGCCGATAACCAATGGGGTCGTGCATGCCCGGGCCGAGCGGTTGCACAAGGGTCGCACTACATGGGTGTGGGACGTGACGTTCAGCGACGATGAGAGCAGAACGTGCGCGGTGACCCGGATGACGATCGCCGTGCGTCCCGCGCCGGCCGGCTGACAGGGAGACACGACGCCGCCGCGGAGATTCCCGGCGGCCTGCGAGCGACGACCTCGGCGACGCTCCGGCTAGTGCAAGGCGCGCAGGGGAGTGGGTGTCTGGCCGGGCAGCGGCTGCTCGGCGAAGCCCGTGTTCGGGAGCGGTGCTGGCAACGGCCCTGCGGGCGCCCCAGCGTCGTTGATCGGCACGGTCGTCTCGGCGGCGGCGCGGGCAAGACGGGGGCTGTTGGCGTAGATGCCAACCACCACACCGGCGGTGGGGAGCTCGATCGTGTCGTCCGCTTGGGCCGCAACGCCGGCGACGCCGCGGATGCGAACACGTGCGGTGTGGACTGCGAGCCGGCCGGGATGAAGCTGTTGTCGGGGGAGGTGACCACTCGCAGGCGCGGGACGCAGGTGTTCTGGCCGCCCTCGGCGCAGTCGCCGTACTGGACGGCGAACGCGCCGCTGGGGTCCTCGGAGGCTTCGGTGATCGCCATGCCCTGAAAGGAGCCGCCAAGCCAGTAGACGGGGTAGGGGGCGAGCAGCAGGCTCTCGAGCGTTGTGTGAGAGATCGGCTGGTCCTGGAGCGTGTTGCCGCAGGCCCCGAGCGCGAGCGTGCAGAGACCCACGGCAAGCGCGAGGGGGCAGCGACACCGAAGAGCAGAACGGCGCACCGTCAGCCCCGGTAGCGGTTGGTGATCGGCATACGCCGGTCGCGGCCGAAGGCGCGCGTGGTGACCTTGATACCAGGAGGCGCCTGGCGGCGCTTGTACTCGGCGAGGTCGACGAGCCGGATCGTACGGTCGACCTCCTGCTCGGGCAGGCCCTCGGCGATCAGCTGCTCACGGCCCTGATCGAGCTCGATGTAGCCGTAAAGGATGCGGTCGAGCAACTCGTAGGGGGGCAGCGAGTCCTCGTCGCGCTGGTCGTGGCGGAGCTCGGCCGAGGGCGCGCGCGCGAGAATCGACGGCGGGATCGGGGACTGTGCACGTGCGCCTGCGCTGCGTCGCGGCCGGGGAGTTGCGCCACTCGCACAGGCGGTAGACGAGCGTCTTGGGCACGTCCTTGATCACGGCGAAGCCTCCGGCCAGGTCGCCGTAGAGAGTGGTGTAGCCGACCGACATCTCCGACTTGTTGCCGGTTGTGAGCACGAGCCAGCCGAACTTGTTGGAGAGCGCCATCAGCAGGTTGCCGCGGATCCGGGCCTGCAGGTTCTCCTCGGTGAGGTCTGGGAGCCCACGCACCTCGCCCGCTCCGCCCGCGAGCTCGGCGCGGAGCGTGCCGGTGTAGGCGCTCATGACTGGCTCGATCTCCAGCTCGTGCGTGCGCAGGCCGAGCGTGGCGGCCAGGGCGCGCGCGTCGTTCTGTGTGGCGAAGGAGGAGTAGGGGGAGGGCATGATCGCCGCGCTCACGCGCTCGGCTCCGAGCGCGTCGGCGGCCAGGCAGGCGACGAGCGCGGAGTCGACCCCTCCGGAGAGGCCGAGGACGACGTGCGAAAACCCGTTCTTCTCGACGTAGTCGCGCAACCCGAGCATCAGTGCCGCATAGATCTCGGCCTCCTCGGGTGCGATCGGCTCAGCCAGAGAAGGGTCGCCTGTGGTTTGCCGTCCAGCCCCCGCGAGAGCATCAAGATCGAGATCGCACACCAGCAGGTCCTCCTCGAACTGCGCGGCGCGGGCGAGCGTCCTACCGGTGTTGTCGACGACGAACGAGTGGCCGTCGAAGAGCAGCTCGTCCTGACCACCCACAAGCCCACAGAAGGCGATCGGGACCCCGTCTTCGCGGGCGCGCTCGGCGAACATGCGCTCTCGTTCGGCGCCCTTGCCGGCGTGGTAGGGAGAGGCGGAGATGTTGACGATCAGTCGCGCGCCCTCGGCTGCCTCCTCGGAGGCCGGGGGGCCGGGCAGCCAGATGTCCTCGCACACCGTCAACCCGATCGCTGCTCGCCCACTTCGATCGTGGCTCCCGAGGCTCCGGGATGGAAGTAGCGTCGCTCATCGAACACACCGTAATTGGGCAGGTGAACCTTGCGGTAGACCATCTGGATGGCTCCGTCGGCGAGCACGGCGGCGGCGTTGTAGACGTGCACGGCGCGCTCCGGGAAGCCGACGATCGCGACCACGCCATGCGTGTCGGCCGCCAGATCTGCAAGCGCGGCTTGCGTGTCCGCCAGGAAGTGCTCACGAAGCAGCAGATCCTCGGGGGGGTAACCGGTCAGGGCGAGCTCTCCGAACAGCACGAGATCCGCGGCGAGCTCGCGGGCGCTTTCGAGGCCCGCGCGGATGCGCGCGGCGTTACCGGAGATGTCGCCGACCGTGGCATTCATCTGGCAGAGAGCCAGCCTCACAATGTCTCTTTTGCAGGAATTTGCGACTCCGAGGGTGAAGATGTGGTCTCGTTGAAACCCGGAAGCGGTCGGGTATGGTGCGGGACTGCCATGGCAGGATCGTATGTGCTCGAGGGAGGTGGCACCTGATGGCCGCAGAGGACTGGCTAGTGGGATTCCTGCGCGACTTCGCTTCGCGTTCGGAGGAGGAGCGCGACGCCGTGATCGACGCACTCCCGCCGGCGGACCGCGAAGCGATCCTCGCCCTCGCGGAGGCCAGAGAGGCAACGTCGGAGGCGGGCCTGGTCCAGGTTTTGGATGCCGGCCAGGCTGGCCTCGAGAAGCTCTACGAGCTCAAAGAGCCCGAAGATCTATACACGCTGATCAACCTGGCGGTCAGGCAAAACCCAAATATCGTCGTCGAGGCTCTGTTCGCCGCTGTGGTCCTACATCGGGGATGGGACCAGGAAGAGCCATCCTCGATTCTCGAGCTTCGCGAACAGTGGCACTGGCATATGCACGAGCAGTTCGCAGCACGTGAGCGCGAGAATGACAGCAAAGACGGAGGCCTAGCGTGACTTAGCGAGCGTCGAGCGGCCGTTGCCAGCGCCCCCGGTGGCCTTGCGTGGCGGTTTCGCGCCGTTGGCTCGGGACCCCACCGGCCCGGCTTGCGCTACGGGCTTTGCTACGAGCTTTCGAACGCGTGGCCGGAACCCCCGCCGCGCGAGCCAGCGAGGCGATCGCCCAGCGCAGGTCGCGCGCGAGCCCCTCGAGGCCCGGCAGGGCGTCGTAGTCGGCGAGCAGTCCGAAGCCGAGATGGCCGTCGTAGCTCATGACGGCGATCCCGAGCGCCTGGCGGCGGGCGAGTGGCACGACCGGGTAGAGCACCTGCAGCCGGCGCCCCAGCACGTACAGCGGGAACTGCGGTCCGGGGACGTTCGTGACGACGAGGTTGAAGAAGCGCTGGCGCGCCTGCAGCCGCGCCGCCTGGCTGAGGATCGTGGGCGGCGCGAACCCGGCGAGGTTGACGAGCACCTGCGCGCCGACGGCCTGACCTGACTCCTTGAGGTCCTTCATCTCGCCGACTGATCTGCTGGAGGCAGCTCGCCGGGTCCTCGACGCCGACGGGCAACGGGGCCCACATCGCGGCGACCTGATTGCCGAGCGCTCCGCGCTGGGAGTCGGCGCGCACCGAGACGGGCACCATCGCCTTCAGCACCAGACCCTCGGTGTCGTGGCCCTGAGCTCGTAGATAGCGGCCCAGGGCGAGGCTGACGGAAGCGAGCACGACATCGTTCAGCGTGCCGCCGAGCGCGTCCTTGATCGCCTTGAACTGGGCAAGGTCGCCGTCGAGGAAGGTGTAGCGCCGGTGCGGGCCGATGTCGACGTTGAACGGGCTCGGGGGCGCGGGAGCGTTGATGCCGGCGAGGGTGGTGCGCGCCGATGCTCACGAGGCCATCCTTCAGCTGTGCTGCCGCCCGCCGCGGGGCGCGCAGCAGCGCGCGGGCGCCGCGGGCCATCTCGGCGGGCACGGTTGTGCGCTCGAGCAGCGCCTCGCCGAGCAGCTTTGCCGACCCCGGCAGCGGCCGCGCGGTCCAGGGCAGCGGTGCTCGCGACGTGGCGAGTGGCTCGGGCGCGGTGTCGAACAGGACGGTGGTGATGTCCACGCCGGAGATCCCGTCGACGAGCGCGTGGTGAGTCTTCGCGATCAGCGCAAAGCGCCCACCCGCCATGCGCTGCACCAGCCAGATCTCCCACAGCGGCTTGGAGCGGTCCAGGCGCTGGGAGAACAGCCGGCCGGCGAGCTGCTTCAGCGCGGCGTCATCGGCCGGTCGCGGCAGGGCTGTGTGGCGGATGTGGTAGCGCGGGTTGAAGTGGGGTCGTCGGTCCACACCGGCCGGCCCTGCCCGAGGGGCACGTAGGCGAGCCGCTGGCGATAGCGCGGCACCAGGTGCAGGCGGCTGAGGATGTGCTCGACGAGCTCCTCTGGCGTGGGCGCCTTGCCCTCGAAGACCATCACCGAAGCGACGTGCATGTGCGCGGTCGAGTCGTCCTCCAGGTGCAGAAACGTGGAGTCGAGCGCGGACAGGCGGTCGGGGTTGGCCATCTCTTCGATTGTCGCGGCTTCGGTGCCGCGCGTCAACGGTGGGCACCTTTGCCTCATCGCCGTGAGAGGGCAGTGTGATGGTCGTCACAGATAACCCTCGCAAAGAGCCCTTAAGCTACGAACGATTGTTCGACCCGCCGAGTCGTCTCCGTGGATGGGGGCGAACGGGGGACCCATTGCCGGCTCGCAGAACAGCGGCCCGGATGGGGCGAATCGGCCGCTGATGTGGCCGTAACGCCCGGTTGACACGCGTCTGTTCGCGTGCTCGCCGGCCGTGAGCCCGACAGCTAACCCCGTAGGCGGATAACAAGGAGGTTCCCAATCCCCATGTACGTCCCTGCGACGCCTGCGCAGCCTGCCAGGCCCTGGCCCCTGTCGTGATCGTCTCGACGTGCGACACCGTCGCTGCAGGCCATCGCCACCTCGCTGACGCGTTACACGACCGCGCTCAGGGCCACGCGCGAGCTCACCGGCAGCTGAACGCGCTCGACGGCCATCGCACGAGCGTCGACCGGCAGGCTGCTGGCAGGCATCCGCCGGCCGGGCGCTATCGCCGGCGGCAGGTGGTGCAGCTGCAGGCGCTCGGCGCCCACGGCTGGCAGGACGCTGGCCCGCACGCGCACCGGCGCGGATGGGCGCTTCCGGCTGCAGCTACGTGCCGCGCCGACCGGGAAGCGAGCAGGTGCGCCTGCGCTTCGCGGGCAACGCCTATGACCTCGCTGCCCACCGCCGGCTTGGCCGGCTGAACGTCTACCGCCTGGCCGAGGCCTCCTGGTACGGAGGCGGCGGCAGCCTGGCATGCGGAGGATGCTGACGAGCGCGACGATGGGCGTCGCCAACAAGACGCTTCCCTGCGGCACGCTGGTCACGCTCCGCTATGACGGGCGCACGGTGCGAGTGCCGGTGGTCGACCGCGGACCGTACGTCGCCGGACGCGAATTCGATCTGACCGAAGCGACCAAGCAGGCGCTCGGGTTCGGCGGCGTGGGCGAGGTGTGGAGCACGCGCTGATCGAGGCTCCGGCTTGAAAGGGCGGCGGCGCCAATCGGATGCCGCCGCCTGGAGAAGTCCTGATGGCCGCCGACGGGCCCGCGCCGGTGCTACGCCGCGCGCATTGCATGGGATCGCTCATGCAGGGGTTGGCTTTCGGTGTCGTGCCGCCTTGAATCTGCCGAATGTCTGCGGGAATGAGCACGTCACGAGCACACCTATGGCTGGAGAGCCTCGGCGAGTGGAGCTGGCCGGGCATGCGCGCGGAAGCCGTGGAAGCGCTGCCTCCGGCCTGGGTGCCGACGTTTCCACCACGCCTGGAAGCAGCGACCGTCGGCCCGGCGATGCCGGGCGTGCGCCGGCCCGGACGCGCGCGGGCGCAGAGGCTGATCACGGCCGCGTTGCTTTGCGCCATCGCGGCGGTCTGCACCACGCTGGCTCTGAACGGGCAGCTGACCGTTGGAGCACCTGATCGGGGTTCGCACGGCAGGATCGACCGCACTCCAGGCGACGACCATCAGTTCGGGCACGCCAACACAACCCCTGCTCACGCTCAGAGGAGTGAGCGAAGACGCCGCCGGAAGCTCGATCGAGGCGGCGAGCTACCCCTCGGCAGCATTGCACGGCGCAGAAGGATCGTTCCTGACCTACCTGCCGCCCGGCTATGCGAGCACCACCAGCCACTATCCCGTGCTGTATCTGCTGACCGGCAACGATCAGTCGAACACGGCGTTCCTGCAGATCGGACTGCAGAGCCAGCTCGATCAGCTGATCTCACACCACGTGATCGCACCCATGATTGCCGTGATGATCCAGGGTGGCCCTGGATCCAACAACTGGCGCAACCAGGGGGCCGCTCGTTACGAAAGCTACATTCTCGAAGTGCAGCAGCTGGTCGACCGCACGCTGCCCACCGTGGCCGCGCGCGACGCCCGCGCGATCGTCGGCGACTCGATGGGCGGCTACGGCGCCATGAACGTCGCGCTCGCCAACCCCTACCGCTTCGGTGTGGTGGAGAGCTGGCTGAGCTTCTTCAACGGACTCGGAGGCGATCTGCGCGCCGACCGGCCGATCTTCTCGCGGCTCGGCCTGCACGCGTTCATCTACGGCGGCGAAGACGATCACATCGCCAACCCGGACGAGGACGTGCCGTTCGCCGCCGCGCTGCGGGCCGCCGGAGCGGATGCCAGGAGCGCGATCTACCCCGGCGAACACAATCTGGAAACGCTCGAAGCCCATCTCGCGAGCATGCTCACGTTCGCGGGACGCTCGCTGTCCGTCGCGACTGAGTCGCGATAGCGCATCGACCGCGCGAGTCCGGTGTTCTGGCTCACGAGGTCTGTCTGTCAACTAGTATGTGCTCTAGTCGCATGTAAGTTTTGTTGGCGCTATGTCGCAAGAGGAGGGGTCCTGTCCGATGGCACGTGCAACCGGTAACAACGGCGTTTCAAGAAGCTCAATCCGAGTTCGCTCGCGCAGCGGGCGCTCGCACGCACGGGTCATGCTGGTAGCCGGAATGACGTCTGCCGGCGTCCTCACGGCTGTTGCTGGATTCGGGGTCGTCACCTCCAGCGCGGTGGGCGCGAGGGCGATTGCGGCGAGGACGATCTCGCTGAACGAGAGCGGCACCCTGCACGAGACGAGCCATCACGGTACCCATCTCAACTTTCAGGGCGGCGCCTCGGGCTCGATCAGGGGCTCGATCTACATACACCTCGACGTGACCTCGCCCAACCGGGTGACGGCCGAAGTCAACATCTACCCCACTCACAGCTCGCTCACCGGCTATAGCACCGCAAACTACCGTGTCGATGGCGGGCAGGCTACGTTCTCGGGCACGCTATCGATCTCCCGTGGGACGGGCAGCTACTCGGGCGCTCACGCGTCGGACCTCAACTTCAGTGGCACGATCCAGCGCTCCAACGACGACACCACCGTACACCTCAGCGGCCCTCTGCACACCTAGCCACAGCGGGCTCGGCGAGGATAACCATGGCCATGGGCAAAGCCGTCGCAATCCTGACCGTCGCGATCGCGCTGCTGGTATGCGCATCGCCGTTCGTGGGGACGGCCGTGGCGGCGCCTGCGTCTGAGCGGGCGACGTTGAGTGCTGGTTTCTCACCTGACAGACTCGGCGTGAGCACGACGATTTCCTTCAGTTTCCATATCGAAACCACCGAACGTACTGCGCCACCGCCGATGACGAGCGTTGTCTTGCACATGCCCGCTGGTATGAACTACACGCTGACGACGCTCGGCCTGGCGACCTGTAAGCGGGCCGTGCTGCAAGCGCAGGGGATCGCGGGCTGCCCGCCCAACTCGCGCCTCGGCTCCGGCAGTGCACTCGTAGAAGTGCCTTTCGGCACAGGGTCGGGGCACGAGATCCCCGAAATCCAGGCTGTGTCGGGGCCGCCGACGAGCAACGGCGACCAGGTCGTGCTGTTCTACGCCAACGGCCAGACCCCGGTATTTGCGCAGCTCGTGTTCCAGGGCGAAGTGCTCCCCGACGGGGGCATCTTCGGCTCGCAGTTGGCGACCACCGTGCCGCTGATCCCCAGTGTGCCCAACGGCCCCGACGTCTCAATCGTCAACGTCTCCGCGACGATTGGCCCCAGCGGGCTGACTTATTACAAACACGTGCACGGCAAGCTCAAGTCCTTCCGCCCGCTCGGCATCGGCGTGCCCGAACACTGCCCCCATGGCGGCTTCCCGTTCAGTGCCTCATTCGTCTTCCAGGATGGCTCACAGGCGAGTGCGTCCGCGACCGTCCCCTGTCCGCCAGTCGTGGCACACCACACCCGGCGGGGCCATAAGTAGTCCTCCTCAGCCTCGCAGCGCGCTCAGTCCTGCAGCGCGACAGCCGGTGACACGCCGGCGGCCAGGTAAGCCGGCAGGGCAACGGCTAGCACGGCGGTGATCGTCACGATTACAAGGCTTGTGATGGCAACAAGCGCCCCGAACGAGTAGACGACGGGAAACCCAATCACGTTCGCCAGCGCCCGATCCAGCAGCTGCTGACCGTAGAGGCCGAACACCGCACCACTCGTACAGCCCACGCCGACCAGCAGAACGCTCTCGAGTAGGATCGTGCGCCACAGCTCGCCGGGAGGGAACCCCTCGAGCTTGAGCTTGGCCAGGCGCGGACGGCGCTGCCAGACCATGTTCGCCATTGCCGCGGCCATCGCGAGGACCGCGACGATCAGGATCAGTGTGGCGATCTGCGTCAGGCGCTCGAGGCCCTGACGGCTGAGTGTGCGCTGGCGGCCGGCATGTTGTGCGGCGGTTTCCACTGCGAGGCCAGAGCGTGGTCCGAGCGCACGTTCGATCTCACGGCGAGCCTGCGCAGGTGCGACGCCGGGGTCGAGCAGAACGTTGTACGCGCTTGCGTCTTCGCTTGCCCACGCGTGCGCGTAGTCGGTCGCGTTCATGATAACCGCCCCCGGCGCCCAGCCGATGTTCGTGGACAGCGCCGCAAGGCGGAAAGTCGTCTCCTCGGGCGTGGGCAACATGAACGAGGAGCCAATGTGCAGGTGGTGTTCTTCGGCGATCGCCTGCGACAGAACTGCCCAGCCGCCCGCGCGCACCCGCGCGGTGGCCTGTCGCAGATCGCCTTCGACGATCTGGCTCGCCGGTAGCAGCGGGGAGGATTCGCGCGGCGGAGCTATCACCCAGATACGCCGGTCACCCCAGTCGAGCAGCCCGCCGCGGTAGATACGCACAGCGCGCACGCCCGGCAGGCGCTGCAACTTGGCCTGGGTGGTCGGGTCAAACGGCGCAGTCTGCAGCAGGTTGTAGGAACCTGCCGGGGAGACCCACACGTCGGTGAACGCGTTCATGTCATGCGCAGCGTTTTCCAAGCCGTGCAGCAGGTCGCCGTGCGCCGCCTGGATCGCGACGCTGCCGAATACCGCAATCGCACCGGTTGCGGAGATCGCCAGCGCGCGCATTCGACCCGCGCGCAGCTCCATCACAGCCACGTGTGGCACCGCGCTTACAATCGTCGGCGCCAGGCGCCGCACGAGCGCGAGCGTCGCGTTCAGCGGCAGCGGCAAAAGCAGCAGCAGCGCAGCGACGAGGCAGACCATGCCGAGCACGGCCTCTTTCGGCGCCGCGAGCAGGATCGCCGTGGCTGCCCCCAGGCACACGAGTCCGCCGAGTACAAGCCTTCCCAAACCGCCACCGTCCCCGCCGATGAGATCCCCGGGCGCGCCCGTCACGGGCGGGCGGCGCGAGAGGATTTCGCGCAGCGGGCTGAGCACCGCCACGCACGCCGCGAGCATTCCTCCGCCTACGCCGATCGCGACGCTCTCCAGGCTGACCACGCGCTGGGAGCCGACCGCGAAGGCGGAGGAGAGATAGCCAGGGCTCGAGCGGAACAGGTGGATCGAGAGCTCCTCCCCGAGGACCAGCCCGAGCACGCAAGCCAGCAGGCCGAGCACGACTGCGTCCAACAGCAGCACGGCGATCACGCTCGCGGGTGGGTATCCGTCGCGGCGCAAATCGGCGATCAGCCGGCGGCGCTGGGGCACGGTGAGCAGCATCGCGTTGAACGCGAACAGAAACCCCACGAGCGCGCTGATGACGGCGAACAGCGTGGTGGACTGGCTTGTCGCGGAGGCCGCGCGCTCAAACAGCGTTTCGTCATAACTCGTGGGCTCCACGTTCAAGCGCCCGGCGGCGAGCCGCACCAGGCTCATGTGCACGGTGTGTTCCCGGCCGGGGGCGGGCTCGACGAGGATGCGGCTGATACGGCCGGGTAGACCGCTCATTTCCTGCGCGAGCCCGAGCGTGGTGATCGCGATCGGGCTTTCGATCAGCGGGCCGATCTGGCTTGCGTGTAGCTGCTCGTACAGCGCCGCTTCGGCGACGCGTCCGTTGAGCTGAAAGGTCGCTTCTTTGCCGAACTTCGTCACGCCGATCTTCCTGGCCAGCGGCGCGGGAAGAGCCATCACTTCGATGCCTGCGAACGAGCTCAGCGAGGTGTGACGCAACAGCGAGCCCCCCATCCGCGACAGGCTCGAGTCAGCGCCAACGAGCTCACCCGACTCGCTGGCGCGGGGACCGATGATATTTGTGCTCGCTTCCACCAGCGGTGCGGCCGCGCGCACACCTGGAATCGCACGCACCCGGCTGAGCAGACCCGCTTCGAAGCCTTGCGGATCGCGCGCGAGCAGCTGCAGCGTGGCGTTGCCGACGATCCCGCGCGATAGCTGCGCCACTGAGCTGGACAGGCTCTGAGTCGCGACCTGCGAGGCGAATAGCAACGCCACCCCCGCCGCGATCCCCACGATCGCGAAGCACTCCTGCAGCAGACGGGCGCGCAGGCGCACTCGGTAGAGGTGCAGAAGGTTCCGCGGCTTCATCGCCACGGCCTCCTCAGGACCTCGTGGATGTCCTCCGAAGACGCATGATGCCGCCCACTCAGTGACCTCACTGCGGCGATTCCCTGGGCGCGCTCACGATGTCGCGGGACGCGTAAGCAGGCGGTCGGGCTCGTAGTCTGAGAGCCTGCCATCGCGCAGCGCGTACACGCGGTCGGCGTACGTAGCTGCCTGCGGGTCGTGACTGACGAGCACGATCGCCACCTCGCGCTCACGGCACAACTCGGTCAGCAGCTCGAGTACTTCGTGGCCGCGCTGCGTGTCGAGGCTGCCCGTCGGCTCGTCGGCGAGCAGCAGGCGTGGCTCGGTTGAGAGAGCGCGCGCGATCATCACGCGCTGGCGCTCGCCCATCGACAGCGTCTCCGCGCGGTGGCGAAGGCGCTCGCCGAGTCCGAGACGCTCGAGGAGAGGCGCGACGCGGTCGTGGGCGTCGCGCCAGCTGACTGTTTTCAGCAACTTGAGCACCGCGTTGTCGATCGCGGTGACGCCGGGCAGCAGGTCGAAGTTCTGGCGGATGAATCCCAGTTCGGCGAGTCGGAAATGCGACGCCTCGCGCTCGGATAAAGTAGATACGTCGCGTCCGCCTATCAGTACCACGCCGGCGGTGGGTGCCAGCAGCGTGGCGATCATCAGCAGTAGCGTCGTCTTGCCAGACCCGCTCGGTCCGTACAGCGCGACCATCTCCCCCGGCGCGACCGACAGCGAGACGCCGTCGACGGCACGCACAGACTCCCCGCCAACGGCGGGATAGTGCTTCACGAGATCGCGCAGCTCCAGCATCTAAAGCCCACTTTCCTCTCCCCGGCACAAGCGAGAATCGACCACGTCGCTCGTCCCTCCAACGTGACCACCGCAGGAAACCTGGCGGCAACCCTACCTCAAATTATTCAGCCACGCGGACGGTGGCGGGATCCTGCGCCTCGATATTCCACCCCTCTCCGGCGGTGGGGGTCGCCATCGCCGGAGAGCCGCCGACGGCTGCTGTGTCGGTGGTGTCATCGCCAAGGCGCCTCAGCTTGAAGACGAGCAGCGTGGGCGTCGCGAGGTCGCCGATCGCCTCGAGCACGCTTTGCGAGAGCGCTTTTACGTCGGGAGCATTGGCCTCGGGGCTGGACAGATAGTTGCCGGCCATCGCGGCGAGGATGATCGTGTGCCTCTCTCCCCGCGGCAGCCCTCGGGCACGGCTCACGGCCTTCACGGCAAGCACCCGCAGCCGGGCAGCGGCCTGCGCCGGCGAGGCGTAGTAGGAGACCAGGCTGCGCTGATCGGTGATGGCGTCCTCCTGCCGATCGACGATGTTGTCGAGCAGCGAGTGCAGCGCCCCGATCCAGGGGAAATAGGCGTCGTTGATCGCGGCGATGTCGGCCTGCTGGAGCTCGGAATCGGCCGCGGCGGCGATCAGCACGTGGACGCCCAGCGAGGAACCCGCCGCGGCAGCCGTCTCCCACCACTCCAGGTCCGCTCCCGGGGGCGCCTCCGCGCGCGCCCACCGCGAGAGCGCCACGTGATCGCCCTGCGCCTTGCCGACGTTGAGGCTTTGAAAGGTCACGATCCGCTCGGCGGCGATTCGCGCCGAGCGCACGATCGCGGCGTAGGAGGGCAACGTGCTCAGCGCCGCGCGGCAGGTATCGACGAGCTCCTGGAGATAGCCGCCGTCGTCGTGCTGCGGATGGTGTGCGTAGTAGTCGAGCTGGGGGGCACCGGGATCGAGCGCCACGAGCAGCGCTTCATGGAGCCGCCGCCCGTTCGCGATAGCCTCTTTGTGCGGCTGCTCAGAGAGCAGGTCGGCGTAGTTGTAGGCGGCCTGGAAGGCCACCAGCGCGCGCACCACCGCGGCGCGACGGGTCCGCGGCGCGAACGCAGCGAACGCGGCGGCGCCCTCGATGTTGCCACGCTTGCACAGCGAGTCGAACGCGATCCGCCGGAGCTCCTGATCGGGGATCTGCCCGGCGCGATCCTGCCAGTGATGCAGCCCGCGGGCGACGCGTGGAAAGACCGTCAACCAATAGCGCAGCGCCGCATCGACGAACGCGGCAGCCAGCGCAACACGTTCACGAACCGTCGGCGACACCCTGTGAAGTAGTAAACACGATGCCAAGCGCCCGCGCGAAGCCAGATCCGGCCGGCGCGGCGTCAGTCCTGGCGCGGCGGCGGCTGGAAGACGATCCGCTTGCACTCTGCCATCGCGCCGCCGCTGAGACGCAGCGCGGTCTGAAAGCCCTCGAGTCCGAGCTCGCCGGCGTCGAGTGCGCGGCGCAGCTCGTTGAGCGTGGCGCGCAGCTCCTCGGGAACCTGGTCGCGTGAGGTCTCGAGCAGGATCAGGTGTCGTGGACGTCGCAAACCGTGGGCGAGCCGCACGTAGCGCTCGCGCTCGCCGACGTCGAGGCCCTCCATCGCAAGCACGATCGTCTGGCTCTCGCCCAGGCGCTTGACGACCGCGTTGTGCAGCAGCTCGCGAGCGCGTGGCTCGATCTCCTCCGCCGGGACACGTCCTGCCAGCAGGGTGCGAACCTTCGCGAGCGAGAGCACGGCGCCACGCTCCTCCACGACGCGCTCGGCGAAGCGAACGGGCTCGGAGGCGCCTGCGGATACGATCAACAGCAGGCTGCCGGGCGAGTAACGCAGGCGGTCCGACGGAGCGAGCACGCGGCAGCGCGCCGAGATGTCGACCGGGCGGGGCGGTGCGTCGCCCTCGCGGCGCGGACGTTCAGAGGTCCACCCACCGCGCTCGTCAGAGCCGATCTTGACGCTGCGCACGGAGGGGGGAGTCGGCATTGCACCATCATCCCCTACCGCGCGAGCTTAAGCTTTGCGGGGCATGGACTGGAAGCAAGATCTGCCGATCATCCCGTTTGCCTCACAGGGGGATTGGGAGCTGTGGCTACAGGCACAGCACGCAACAGCCAAGGGTCTTTGGCTGAAGATCGCCAAGAAGGGGTCGAAGGCCGACTCAGTCACATACGATGAGGCTCTGCAGAGCGCCCTCTGCTATGGCTGGATCGACGGCCAGAAGGGAGCCTGCGACGAGCAGTTCTGGCTGCAGAGGTTTACTCCGCGCGGTCCGCGCAGCAGGTGGTCGCGAATCAATCGAGACAAGGCCACCGACCTCCTTGATCAAGGCCGGATGAAGCCCGCGGGTCTCGAGCAGGTGCGGCGAGCCCGGCGGGATGGTCGCTGGGACGCGGCTTACGAGGGGCAGCGTGCCGCAACGGTGCCGGATGACCTGCAGCGCGAGCTCGACAGCAATCCCGAGGCCAAGGCGTTCTTCGCCACCCTCGAGCGCACGAACCGCTATGCGATCCTGTATCGCCTAGAGGACGCAAAGAAGCCTGAGACGCGCGCCCGGCGCTTGGCGAAGTACATCGCCATGCTGGGCGCGCACGAGAGGCTTCACCCCTGAGGCGCTAGGGTTCGGCGCGTGGGCTAGGTGTCGAGCATTCGCCGAGCCGGTGGTGGGCCGTTTGGTGCGGCTCGCGTCATGCAGCGGGAGGAGCCCCATGGACCTGACGTTCAGCAAAGAGGAGACAGCCTTCCGCGACGAACTGCGCGGCTGGCTGTCGGATAACCCGCCCCCGCCCGAGCCCGACGAGAGCAGCGAAGAGGACGCTCACTACGGCTGGCGGCGCGACTGGCAGCGCCGTCTCTACGACGGCGGTTGGGCCGCTCCGGCTTGGCCCACCGAGTACGGCGGGCGCGGTGCGACCCAGACCGAGTCGGCGATCTACTTCGAAGAGATCGGCCGTGCGCGGGTGCCACTGCCGGCGAACATCCTCGGGCTGCTGTTGGGAGGACCGACGCTGATGACGTGGGGCACCCCTGAGCAGAAGGAGCGCTACCTATCGCCGATCCTCTCCGGCGAGGAGATCTGGTGTCAGGGCTTCTCAGAGCCCGACGCCGGCTCCGATCTTGCCGCGCTGAAAACGCGAGCCGTGAAGGATGGAGACGAATGGGTCGTCACCGGTCAGAAGGTATGGACGAGCGGTGCGCAGTACTCCAAGTGGTGCATGCTCGTCGCGCGCAGCGACATCGATGCGGCCAAGCACAAGGGGCTCACCTACTTCTTGATGGACATGGAGCAGAACGCCATACAGGTTCGCCCACTGCGCCAGATCACCGGCTCACCAGAGTTCAACGAGCTGTTCATCGAGGAGGCCAGAATCCCGGATGCGAACGTCGTGGGCGGCGTCGGCAACGGCTGGAAGGTTGCGATGACCACGCTGATGAACGAGCGGGCCGGCCTTGGCTTCCTGCTGCAGATCCGCATGCGCCAGCTGCTCGACGATCTGATCGCCACGACCGCCGAGCGCAACCTGCTGGAGGACTCGCTCTACGCCGACGCCCTGGCTGAGCTCCACGTCAGATGCGAGTCGATCCGCCTGCTGGCCTGGAAGGGCCTGACCGATACTGAGCGCTATGGCCAGCCCGGTCCCGAGGGGTCACTGGTCAAGTGGCTGTGGTCGGACACCAACCAGCGTCTCACCCAGCTCGCCGTGGACATCGTCGGACCGGAGGCCCTGACGGCCGGAACCGAGTGGAGCTATGAGCAGATGCGTGCCCGCGGTAACACGATCGAGGGGGGCACGACCGAGGTGCTGAAGAACATCATTGCCGAGCGCGTCCTCGGATTGCCCCGACTCAAGGTCGCCGCGTAGGGATCGACATGGACTTCGGCTTCACCGACGACCAGCGCGAGATTCAGCGCACAGCACGCGACCTGCTCGCAGATCGCGCTCGGCTCGAGCGCGTGCGCGAGCATGCCGAAGCTGCTCAGACCGACGAGGCCCTGTGGAAGGAGCTGTCCGAGCTCGGCTGGCCGGGGATCGCGCTGGAGCAGGAGCACGGCGGTCAGGGACTCGGCACGATCGAGCTGTCGATCCTGTGTGAGGAGCTTGGGCGCTCGATCGCTCCGGTGCCGTTTCTGCCCAGTGTGCTGGCCGGCACGCTCATCGAGCACGCCGGCTCGGCCTCCCAACGGGAGCGCTGGCTGCCGGGACTGGCCAGTGGTGAGACCATCGGTGCGCTCGGTGTGGCTGTGGGCGGCATTGCCGAGCTCGTGATTGGCGCTCCTGAGGCGCAGGTGATAGTGCTCGTCGACGAGGAGCACTCAGCCTGCGTCCTGACCGGTGGGGAGGCCGAGGTCACCCCCGTCGCCTCGATCGACTCCACTCGCTCAACGGCACGGGTGAGCGCTCCTGGGAGCGCGGGAGAGCCGCTTGAGGGTGACGTATCCTCCGCAGTCGATCGAGCACTTGTCGCGGTGAGCGCAGAGCTTGTCGGCGTGTGCGGTCGAGCGCTTGAGATGACCCTCGCTTATGTGAAGGAGCGCAAACAGTTTGGCGTGCCGGTGGGCGCCTATCAGGCCGTCTCACATCGTTGCGCCCAGATGCTGCTCGACACCGAGAAGGCCCGCTCGACGACCGCTTTTGCGGCCTGGACCGCCGACTCGGACTCCGAGCAGCTGGCCGCGGCGGCGGCGATGGCCAAGGCGGCTGGGAGTGACGCTGGACGTGAGGTCACCGCAAGCGCGATCCAGGCTCATGGCGGTATCGGGTTCACCTGGGAGGCCGATGTCCACTGGCTGTACAAGCGCGCGCAACTCGACGCCGCGCTGCTCGGTGGCGCGAAGTTCCATCGCGCCCGCCTGGCCGCGATCCTGGGGCGGCGAGCGAGCGCACCGGTTGGGTGATGCAGTTCAGCGTCGCGCACCTGGACGCTGACACTTTTACAACTGCGCTGCTATCGAGCCGGCTCGATGGACATGACGTTTACGTCATGTCCATATGACATAATCGTCATAGGTGCCGCCGCCTCCGGCGCTAGATTCGGCCAGATGTCCGCCGAATCCTCTGAGCTGAGCACCGCCCACGTCGATTGTGACGCCTTTTACGTCTCCGTCGAGTTGAATCGCCACCCCGAGCTGCGCGGTAAGCCGGTCCTGGTCGCCGGCAGCGGCCCGCGCGCGGTGGTCACCACCGCCAGCTACGAGGCCAGGCGTTACGGCGTGGGATCGGCCATGCCCGCGGCGAAGGCCCGGCGATTGTGCCCGCAGGCGGTGGTGTTGCCACCGGACTTCCCCACCTACAGAGAGGTGTCGCGGCGGATGATGGACCTCGTGCGCGCGCACGTGGAGCGAGTTGAGGTCGTGGGGCTGGACGAGGCTTACCTGGACCTGAGTGGGCTGTACTCCCCGCGGACGGCGATGCGCCGGCTGGTGGCGGAGATCAGGGCGGCGACGCAGCTGGTCTGCTCGGTGGGGATCGGCCCGAACAAGCTCGTCGCGAAGGTTGCCTCCGACGCTGAGAAGCCGGCGGGCTTCGTGGTGCTCACGCGCGAGCAGGCGTGCACGCGCTTCGCGGGGGCACCGCCAGGACTGGTGCCCGGGATCGGGCCGAAGACCGCCGCACGCCTGACTGCTCTGGGGTTGACGACGCTCGCCGCCGTTGGCGCCGCGCCCGAGCGGATGCTGGTGGAGCGCTTTGGACCCAACCTCGGGCGCGCGCTTTCAAGACGGGCGCGGTTCGAGCACGATGGCGAGGTGGGGGCCGCGCGCAAGGTAGTGTCCGAGTCGCGCGAGCGGACATTCGACGAAGACATCCGCGATCCGATGACGCTGCGCGAGGCACTGAAGCGGATGTCGGGGGAGCTGTGCGCGAGCCTCACCGCCCACGAACGCAGCGGGCGCACGATCGGAATCAAGATCCGTCTCGACGACTTCACCACCGTCACCCGCGCCCAGACGATCGACACGCCCACCAGCGACATCGGGCAGGTGACGGCGGTCGCGCTGCGGCTGCTCGCCGAGTACGCGCCCGCGCGGCCGGTGCGGCTGCTGGGTGTGCGAGTCGCCGGCCTGAGCTCCTCGCCCGCTGCTGCCCTCGCGCCGGGTGACCCCATGGGGGATTCGCCTGAAGGAGGTCCGGATTTGGCCATGAGGACAAGCTCGGACGCGACCGGCGCGCGAGGGTCGGCGGACCAACTCGCGTTGCCGGTATAGGATCGGCTCACTGATGCCCGTCGTGAGCGCTGGTGAGATCGAGCTGAGCTACGAGCGCAGCGGGTCGGGCGCTCCGCTGCTGATGATCATGGGCAGAAGCGGCACCGCCCTGAGCTGGGGCGAGCCGTTCCTGGAGCCACTGCGCCAAGACTTCGAGACGATCGTCTACGACCATCGTGGCGTCGGCCAGAGCAGTCGTATGGAGGAGCCGTTAACGATTGTCGGACTCGCCGAGGATGCCGCGCACCTGCTCGATGCCCTCGAAATCGATTCGGCGCACGTGCTGGGCATCTCGATGGGCGGGATGGTCGCCCAGGAGCTTGCACTCGCATGTCCCGAGCGTGTGCGCACACTGACCCTCGGCGGCACCTACTGCGGTGGAGAGGGCAGCTCGCTCACCAGCCCCGAGGTGGCCCAGCGGCTGGTCGAGGCGAGGATGTCAGGCGATCTCGACCGCACGCTGCGCATCTCCTGGGAGGTCAACGTCTCGGCGAGCTTCGCCGCGGATGAGAAGGCGTACGCCGACTATCGCGCCAACGCACTGAAACGGCGGGTTGCCATCCCGGTGATTATGGCCCAGGTACAGGCGAGCGCCACCCACAACACCTATGCGCGCCTGCCCGAACTGACGACGCCCACGCTGGTCGTGCACGGCACTGACGATCAGATATTCCCGGTCAGCAACGGCCAGCTAGTCGCGAGCCGCATACCGGGCGCGCACCTGGAGATCTTCGACGGGGTAGGCCACCTGTTCTTCTTGGAGCGGCCACAGCGCTCGGCCGAGCTGATTCGGGACCACGCCGCCGTGCATGCCTGACACCGCCGAGCTGAGCATCCTCACCGACGATGGGGTACGGCTGGCCGGCGAGCAGTCCGGCACCGGTCCGCCGATAGTGCTGCTGCACGGGCTGACGGCGACGCGCCGCTATGTGGTGATGGGTTCGCGGGCGCTGGAGCGCGCGGGCCACCGGGTGGTCGCCTACGACGCGCGTGGGCATGGGCGCTCGACCGCGGCGCCAGATCCGGGGGCCTATGGCTACGAGTGCCTCGCGCGCGACCTGGAGGGGGTACTCGACACGCTCGGTCTGGAGCGCGCCGTCTTGGCCGGCGCCTCGATGGGCGCGCACACCGCCATCCGCTTTGCCTTGGGTCACCCTGAGCGAGTGGCGGGGCTGGGGCTGATCACGCCCTCCTTCGACCCTGGCCTGCGCATCACGCCTACGGCCTCCGCCGAGTGGGATGCGCTGGCGCGGGGGCTGCGCGAGGGTGGGGTGGAGGGGTTCGTGAATGCCTACGACTTCTCCGAGGTGCCCGCCCAGTGGCGGGATACCGTGGAGAAGGTGATGCGCCAGCGGCTCGCCGCGCATGAGCACCCCGGTGCGGTGGCCGACGCGCTCGAAGTGGTCCCGCGCTCGCGGCCGTTCGAGGACATGGGCGAGCTCGCGGGCATCCAGGTGCCGACGGTCGTGATCGCCAGCCGTGACGAGGCCGACCCAGGCCATCCGCTCGCGGTTGGCGAGCGCTACGCGCAGGCGATCCCCGAGGCGGGGCTGAGAGTGGAGGACCCCGGCCAATCGCCGCTGGCCTGGCAGGGGGGACAGCTTTCGAAAGCGCTGCTCGAGCTCGCGGCTGCTGTTTGAGCATACGTGATAACGTACGAACGTATGTCAGAGGTACGCAACTGGGACGGGCAGAGCTACGACCGGATATCCGGCCCGATGCAGACGCTCGGCCTCGCCGTGCTCGACCGGCTGACCTTCAACGGCGATGAGACGGTGCTCGACGCGGGCTGCGGATCGGGCCGGATCACCGAGACGCTGATCGCAGCGGCTGCCGCGGGGCAGGGTCATCGCCGTGGACATGTCCGAGTCGATGGTCGCCGCGGCACGCGAGCGGCTCGGCCCCGACGCGGACATCCGCTGCGCCGACCTGCTGGAGCTGGAGTTGGACGAGCCCGTCGACGCGATCCTGTCGACCGCCACGTTCCACTGGATCGCCGATCACGATCTGCTGTTCCGTCGCCTGCATGCCGCACTGCGGCCCGGCGGGCGGCTGGTCGCCCAGTGCGGGGGAGAGGGCAACATCACCCAGCTGCGCGGCAGGGCTGGCGTCGTTCTGGCGCGCGAGCCCTATGCGACCCACTTCCAGCGACTGGCAGGCGCCGTGGAACTACGCGAACACCGTCGAGACGCGAGGCGCGGCTGCGAGCGGCCGGGTTCGCATCCGCCGAGTGCTGGCTCACGCCCGCGCCGACCCAGCCCGAGCACCCGCGCGAGTTCCTCGCCACGATCGTCCTCGGTCCGCATCGTCCAACACCTGCCAGAGGATCTGCGGGAGCCGTTCATGGACGACGTCATGGCCGAGCTGGGCGAGCCGGTCGTCGTCGACTACGTGCGCCTGAACATCGACGCGACGGCGTGAGGCCCGCGCCTCAGGCCAGCGCGGCCGGAGAGCCGGTCCCCGACCCGGGACGGTCCTCGGCCATGGCTGCGCCGCTGAGGAGCGCCGCGTAGCGCCCGCCCAGCTCGAGCAGCTCCTCGTGGGTGCCGCGCTCGACGATGCGCCCGTCGTCGAGCACGAGGATCTGGTCGGCGTCGCGGATCGTCGAGAGCCGGTGGGCGATCGCGATCGTGGTGCGCCCCCGCGAGAGGTCGTCGAGCGCGAGCTGCACGGCGCGCTCGGTCTCGGTGTCGAGCGCGGAGGTGGCCTCGTCGAGGACCAGCACCGGCGGGTTGCGCAGCACCGTGCGGGCGATCGCGATGCGCTGCTTCTCGCCGCCGGAGAAGCGGTAGCCGCGCTCGCCGACCTGCGTGTCGTAGCCCTCGGGCAGCGAGGCGATCAGCTCGTGGATCTGCGCGGCGCGCGCGGCCTCTTCGATCTGCCTCGTCGCTCGCGTCGGGGCAGGCGAAGCGCAGGTTCTCGCGGATCGAGGCGTGGAACAGGTAGGTCTCCTGCGAGACCAGCCCGACGGTGGCGGCCAGCGAGTCGAGCGTCATGTCGCGGATGTCGACCCCGTCGATCGCCACGCGCCCGCGCTGGGGCTCGTACAGCCGCGCGACGAGGTAGGCGAGCGTGGTCTTGCCCGAGCCGGTCTCGCCGACGAGCGCGGTGCGCGTCCCCGCCGGGATCTCGGCGGCGATCTCCTCCAGCGTCCAGGGCGCCTCGGGCGCGTAGCGGAACCACACGTCGTCGAGGCTCACGTCGCCGCGCACGCCGCTCAGCGCGCGGGCGCCGGGGCGCTCGACGATGTCGACGGGCAGGTCGAGGTACTCGAAGATGCGCCCGAACAGCGCCAGCGAGGTCTGCACTTCCAGGCCGACCGACAGCAGCTGCTGCATCGGGAACAGCAGCCGCGTCTGCAGCGTCGTGAACGCGACGACCGTGCCGATCGAGATCGCGTCGTGGCCGTGGGCGATGTTGTAGCCGGCGAACCAGTAGACGGCGGCGGGCATGATCGCGAAGCTCATCTGCACCGAGGCCATCCGCCAGCGGCCGGCCATCCGCGCGCGCACCTCCAGGTCGGCCAGTTCGCTCGACTCCGAGGAGAAGCGGTCGACGAGCTCGTGCGAGCGGCCCATCGTCTTGCCGAGCAGGATGCCCGACACCGACAGCGACTCCTCGACGAGCGTGGACATGTCCGCCAGGCGGCCCTGGCGCACCGACTGGATGCGCCGGCGCTCGTTGCCGACGCGGCGCGTCAGCCACACGAAGAACGGCAGCAGGATCAGCGAGAACACCGTCAGCTGCCAGCTCAGAGCGAACATCGCCACGACGGTCGCGGTGACGGTGGCGACGGTGGACACGGTCGAGGTGGCGGTGCTCGTCACGACGTCGTCGATCCCGCCGATGTCGTAGGCGATCCGCGCCTGCACCTCGCCCGAGCGGGTGCGCGTGAAGAACGCCAGCGACATGCGCTGCAGGTGCGCGTAGACGGCGGCGCGCAGGTCGTGCATCACGCGCTGGCCGACCTGGTTTGAGATCCAGGTCTGCGCGACGCTGATCACCCCGTTGATGATCGCCAGCGCGATCATGCCGCCGACCAGCCACGTGAGCAGCGTCGAGGTCGTGCTCGAGGATGCCCTTGTCGACGGCTTCGCGCAGCAGGAACGGCGAGGCGACGCTGAGGATCGAGCCGAGGAAGATCAGCGCCAGCAGCAGGCCCAGGCGCAGCCGGTAGGGGATGAACAGCCGGCCGATGCGCCGCAGCGAGACCGGCCGGTCGGGGATGTCCTCGGGGCGAAGCTCTGGCGCCTGGGAGCGGCGGCCACTGCCGCCGCCGTGTCCCTGGGCGAAGGGCTGACTGCTCACGCGGGTTGACTTTAGCCGCCGGGTCGTAGGCTTAAGGCGATGAACCTGTCCGCTTCGGAGACGCGCGTGCTCGGCTGCCTGCTGGAAAAGCAGCGCACGACCCCAGACATGTACCCGCTGACGCTCAACGCGCTGCGCCTGGCTTGCAACCAGTCGACCAACCGCGACCCGGTCGTGGAGTACGACGACGCGATCATCCGCGACGCGCTGCACCGCCTCGAGCGCCGCGGCTTCACGCGCCTGGCCAGCGGACGCGGCAGCCGCGCGCCGAAGTACCGGCACCTGCTGGCCGAGGCGCTGCCGATGGCCGGCGACGAGCAGGCGGTCGTGTGCGTGCTGATGCTGCGCGGCCCGCAGACGCCCGGCGAGCTCAAGCAGCGGGCCGAGCGCATGCATCCCTTCGCCGACCTGCAGGCGGTGCACGAGACGCTCGCACGGCTGATCGAGCGCGGGCTGGCCGCGTGCCTGGATCGCCGGCCGGGGCAGAAGGAGGAGCGCTACACGCAGCTGCTCGAAGACCGCGACGCGCAGGCTGACTCCGATGGGGCTCGCCGCTGGGCTCACGCCCGCCGTCCGATGCGTCCTCCTCGAGGCCAGATGCCGCCCCGGCGTCGGTCAGCGACGGCCTGGAGGAGCGTGTGGCCAGGCTGGAACGCGAAGTCGCGGTCCTGCGCGCGGCGGGCAACACGGTGGCAGCGACGGGGTCGGAGGGATCATCGACCGACATAGGCGATGCGTCCACGTACGAGTCCACATCGCAGGCATGGCCATGAGTCACGTCCATCTGATCCTCGCCGCCACATCCTCCTCGGACACAGCCACCGGCGTGGGCATCCCGCTGGCGCTCGCGGCGGGCTTCGTGTCGTTCCTTTCGCCGTGCGTGCTGCCGCTCGTGCCCGGCTATCTGTCGACGGTGATCGGGGTGACGCCCGCCGACCTGGAGCAGCGCGGCACCCGCCGCGTGCTCGTCCCGAGCCTGCTGTTCATCGCGAGCTTCTCGTCGATCTTCATCCTGCTCGGGCTGGGCGCGACCGCGATCGGCTCGACGCTGAACGACCACCGCAAACCCTTCGAGCAGGTCGGCGGGGTCCTGATCATCGTGATGGGCGTCGTGTTCCTGGCGACGCCGTTCGTGCGCCTGCTCAACCGCGAGTGGCACTCCGAGTCGCTGCTGCGCCTCGCGGGCCGCGGCGGGCCGGTGCTCGCGGGCGCGGCGTTCGCGATCGCGTGGACCCCTTGCACGAGCATCACCCTCGGCGCGATCCTCACGCAGGCGGCGATCTCCAGCTCGGCCGCCCATGGGGCGCTGCTGCTCGCCTTCTACTCCGCGGGCCTGGCGATCCCGTTCCTGCTGATCGCGCTCGCGTTCGAGCGCATGACGGAGGCGCTCGCGGTCGTCAAGCGCCACTTCCCGGTGATCATCGCGATCGGCGGCGCCGTGATGATCGTGCTGGGCCTGCTGATCCTCACCGGCGAGTTCACGATCCTCAACGCCAAGGCCAACACGCTGCTGCAGGGCACCGGGCTAAACGTCTCGAACATCTGACAGCACACCCGGCAGCGACGTGGTCATGCACGTCGGCCCATATGCGCCTCAGGTGGGCACTGCCTGCTGGGCCTGCCTGCGCTCCAGATAGCGCCGTTCCCAAGCCTCCTGGTTGCGCTTGGCGTCGAGCACGAACGGCGAGTAGCCGATCGCCTTGACGATCGCCCTGTTGATCAGCGACTCAGGGAACGGGAGGGGCCGCAGCACGTCCACGAACAGCACGACCCGCGTCTCGTCGGTGTCGTTCCAGACCTCGTGGTTGATACGTGTCGTCGAACATCATGCTCTCGCCCTGCTACCCAGTGGCGGAAGTCCTCGCCGACCCGGATCCGGCAGGCCTCGGCGTCGCGCGGCACGATCAGCCCGAGGTGGTAGCGCAGCACGCCCTTGTAGGGGCCGCGGTGGTCGAGGATGTGCTTGCGCGGAGAGAGGATCGAGAACATCGCCGTCGTCATCCCCGGGATCCTCCGCATCAGCGCCGCCGTCTGCGGGCACATCTCGGCGCCGAGCTTCGCCTTGAAGCCGTACCCGTAAAGGAAGAACGTCTTCCAGTTGTCGTCGTCGGTGATCTCGATCTGGTCCTTGGAGATGTCCTGGAAGTTCGGCAGCGCCTCGCGATCCTCGAGCACCCCTCCAGCTCGCCGCGGATCGTCGTCCAGTTCGCCTCGATCTCCTCGATCCAGGGAAAGCGCTCGTTTGCGAAGAAGGTCGCGTCGCCCACCAGCGAGCGCTTCCCGATGAACCGCTCGATCGGCGCCAGCACCCTTTCGCCGATCGCGATCGTCAGCTCGACCGTCCGTTCCCACAGCGATTTCCTCCGCTCGATCCAGGTCCGCGACCAGCTTAGCCTAGTGCGGCCTCGCGCAGCGCGCAGCCGAGCTCCGGCAGCTCGGCCAGCTTCTTCAGGGCGCGCTGCTCGAGCTGCGAAGCCCGCTCCGCGGAGAACCCGAGCCGTTTGCCGATCGCGGTCAGCGTCTGGGGCTCCTCGCGCCCGGTGCCGAAGCGCAGCGTCAGCACGGTCCGCTCGGTTTCGGGCAGCTGGGCGATCGCCTCGTGCACGATGCGCTCGCGCTCGTTGTCCCAGGCCGTGTCCTCGGGCGCCTCGAGCGTCGGAGGGCAGCAGGTCGCCAAGCGCGGTGTCGCCGTCCTCGCCGATCTGCTGATCGAGGCTGACCAGGGCGGCGCGCTGGTGGCGCACCTCCTCGACCTGCTCGATCTCGAGGCCGGTCTCCCGCGCCAGCTCCTCGACCGTGGGCTCGCGCCCGAGGCGCACCGACAGCTCGCGCTCGACACGCCCGACCTTGCGCGAGCGCTGGGCGACGTGCACGGGCAGGCGAATCGTGCGCCCGGAGTTCTCCAGGCCGCGCTGGATCGCCTGACGAATCCACAGGGTGGCGTAGGTGGAGAAGCGAAAGCCCTTGCGCCAGTCGAACTTCTCGCTCGCCCGGATCAGGCCGAGCAGGCCCTCCTGGACGAGGTCGGCGAGCGGCAGGCCCTGGTTCTGGTAGCGCCGCGCGTTGGAGGCGACCAGGCGCAGGTTGGAGTTGACGAGCAGTTCCTTGGCGTGCAGGTCACCGCGCTCGATGCGCTGCGCGAGGTCGATCTCCTGGGCGGGCGTGAGCAGCGGGTAGCGGCGCGAATGCGCGAGCAGCTGATCGACCGCCTCGGGGATGAAGGTCTCCGCTGCACCCAACATGACCCGCTCGGCAGCGGGGTTGTCGAGTCGCTCGGGCTTCGGCCGGGAGTCGAGTGGGGTGATGGATGTTATGCGGGCGTCTGACATGGCTGTCCTTCTAATCCGATGCTTGGAGTCGGAATTATATTCCTCGATAGTTGCGTTGTCAATGATTTTTTGTGGATGCCCCCGAGGGCCTCTAACAACTCTCGTTCGACACTGTGTACGGCGTCACCTGCTCTTTGGAGCACAACCCATGAACTACCCAAAAAGCTCTGCCCAACCTCTACCCACCAGAACCATGCTCCACGCGCCGGCACGGCGGCGACAGCGAAAGGAGCTCTGCAGAACCTTTACCCGCTACAGGACGGTTCTGTCCCGCGCGAGGCACAGGCGGGCATGTAGCCAGAGTGCTCAGCGAGCCGGGCCGGTATCGCTCACGGACACCGCGATCACATGCAGATCGTGCGCGCCGACTCGAACGGTGTCGCCGGGGTGCAGCTGCCGGCCCCGGCGCGCCTCGCGCTCGTCATTGACCAGCACCGGCTCGGCGGCGAGGAACGCCTTGACCTCGCTGCCGCTGTCGACGATCCCGGCGAGCTTCAACAGCTGGCCGAGCCTGATCATCTCGCCCCGGATCGCGACCTGCTCGACAGCTGCCGTGTGTTGCTCGGACATCTGTTTAGGCTAGCCAACGCAATGCGAGAGCACAGACATGCGCTGGCGGCGATCTTCCTCGGCGGGGCCGCCGGCGGGCTGCTGCGGGTCTGGTTGAGCCGGTATTTCGCGAGCGGCGCGACGGACTGGCCGTGGGCGATATTCGCGATCAACGTGACCGGCTCGTTCGCGCTCGCCTGCATTGCGACGTGGTTTAGGGAGCGCCCGCCGGAATCGAGGTTCCATCATCCGCTGTGGACCATCGGCTTCTGCGGCACCTACACGACGTTCTCCACGATGCAGCTGGAGATCCTCGTGCTGCTCGACCACGACCGCTACGGGCTCGCCGCCGGATACGCGCTCGCCAGCATCCTCGCCGGATACCTGGCGATCTGGCTCGGGACGGCGCTCGTGCGACGCGAGCGTGCAGACGCATGAGCGCCTGGGTCTGGGTCGGCGTCGCACTGCTCGGCGGGATCGCCGCGATCGGGCGGTTCCTGCTCGTCGCGCTGATCAGCTCGCGCTCGCAAGCAGCGTTCCCGCTCGGCACGTTCGCCGTCAACACGACCGGCGCCCTGCTGCTGGGCCTGCTTACCGGGCTCGCCGTCGAAGGGGACGCGCTTGTCCTGACTCGGCGCCGCGACGCTCGGCTCCTATACCACCTTCTCGACCTGGATGCTCGAGACCGAGCGTCTCGTCGAGGAGGGCGAGATCCCCGTCGCGGCTGTCAATATCCTGCTCAGCCTCGCTGTCGGCGTCGGCGCCGTCGCACTCGGACGCGCAATCGGAGCGCACATATGAACGAGGACCATCTAGGCTTTCGCGCCGCGGCCCAGCACTGAAGGAGCGAGCGCGGATGACCCTGCAGGCCAACAACTCCAGGCAGACAAGCGGCTGGCGGGTGATCGTCGCCTACAGCCTGGTGTGCGCGGCGACGCAGGTGCTGTGGCTCACCTACGCGGCGATCACCACCGAAACGGCCAGGCGCTACGGGGTATCGGTCGGCGCGGTCGGATGGCTGGCGGAGATCTTTCCGCTGCTCTACGTGGTGCTCGCGATCCCGGCGGGGATCCTGCTCGATCGCTGGTTTCGCCCGGCGCTGGCGGCGGGCGGGGCGCTGGTCGCGCTCGGCGGACTGGTGCGCCTCGGCGGCGAGACGTTTGCCTGGGCGATGGCCGGCCAGGTGATGGTCGCGGTCGCGCAGCCGATCGTGCTGAGCGCGGTCAGCAAGCTCGCCGGCGAGTACCTGCCCGCCGATCAGCGCGCGACGGGCATCGCGGTCGGCTCCGCGGGCAGCTTCGTCGGGATGCTGCTGGCGCTGGTGCTCGGCCCGACGCTGGGCGCCCACGGGCAGCTCGAGCGGCTGCTGGTGCTCGAGGCGGTGCTCGCGGTGATCCCGGCGGTGGCGCTGGCGATCGTCCTGCGCCGTCCCGGGCAGGAGAGCGAGGAGCACGCCGCGATCGAGGGCAGCGCCGCGCGAGCGCTGTGGGCGCTGCCGCCGATGCGCACGCTGTGCGGCCTGGTGTTCGTCGGCTTCGGCATCTTCGTGGCGCTCGCCACCTGGCTGCAGACGCTGCTGCACCCCGCCGGCGTCTCGGAAACGACGGCCGGCGGGCTGCTGGTCGGGATGGTGATCGCCGGGATCGTCGCCTGCGCGGTGCTCCCGCCGCTCGTCGCGCGCCGGCATGCCGAGCGCGGCTTCATGCGCGCCGCGGTGCTCGTCGGCTGCCTCGGCTGCGTCGCGCTGGGCGTCGCGCCCTGGCTCGGGGCGCGGGCGCTTGCGATCGTGGCGATCGGCGTCGTCCTGCTGCCCGCGCTGCCGATCATCCTCACCGCCGCCGAGCAGCTCGCGGGCGCCGCCGCGGGCACGGCCGGAGCGATCGTCTGGATGGCGGGCAACCTCGGCGGCCTCGTCGTCGCGCTGCTCGTGCAGATCCTGGTTCATCATCCGCTCGCCGCGTTCCTGGCGATGGCCGCCGTGTCGCTGCTCGGGCTGCCGCTCGCGGCGCGCCTCACCTCGCCGGCCGCTGAGCAGCCCAGCGGCACGCCGGTTCCAGCCACCAGTGGCTGAATCTAGTGCTGCCCGCTGTGCTTGTGTTTCCCGGGCACGCAGGTGTGGTAGGTGCGGGTCGCGCGGTAGGTCTTGCCGGCCTTCGTCTTGACGACGATCGTCAGCGTGAACGTGCCCTTGGGCAGCCCCTTGAGGTCGACCAGCGTGGGAGGGACCTTGTGGTTCTTGCCCTTGGTGAACGTCTCCGCGCGCAGCACCTTGCCTGCAAGCGAGAGCTTCACGCTGAGCAGCTGCTGACCGGGTGGGGCGTGCACGTGCACCAGCAGCTCGCGTTTGCTGACGCACTGCTGCGCCGGTGGCAGCCCCAGGACACTGGCCAGGGGCGGCGGCGCCGGCTTGACGGGTGGGGGGTTGCTAATCGGCGTAGTGGGTGTATCGCCGATCGGCGTGGTACCCGGGCCACCGCTCGGTGGAGCGCTCGCTCGGTGGTTTCGCGCCGCAGGCTCACCGGGTACAGCCGGCGAGCCTGTCGGCCCGATCTCCGGGTGAACCAGATCGAGCCGTCCGTGTCGACCGTGATCCCCGCGGGGTCGCCGCTCGCCGTCGGCTCGTGCTGCAGTTCGATCTGACCCGTCGGGATGATGCACCCCACGCCCGGCTTCTGCGCCGAAGCCACCCTCGGTGAACCACATGTTGCCGTCGGGTCCCTCGATGATGTTCGTGGGCGCTGGGGGCCGGGAATTCGCTCACTTCCCCCGCGGGATTGATGCGCCCGATCACATATGGGGTGTTCGGGTCGGTGAACCACATGTTGCCTTCGGGTCCCGCGGCGATGCTCTGGGGTTCAACGGACACTTCAAACTTGTGCAAGAACTTCGCCTTCGGTGTTGATGACGCCGATCGCGTGCGAGCCGGGCTCGGTGAACCACAGGGTGTTGTTGGGGCCCGCCGCGATGTCGTCCATGGTCGTCCCACCCACGCCGCCGCTGAGTTCGTTCCCAGCCGGGAGCGTGAATTCGGTGATCGCGTCGGACGTCGGGTCGATGTGGTCGATCTTGTTCGTGCTGTTTTCAACCTCGGTGAACCACAGGTTTTTTTCGTGTTCCGGCCCTGTGGTGATACCGCCCAGGCTGGTATTGGGCGGTGATTGTCGATTTTTCGATGGCTTCTTTGACGGGAGGGAGGAGGAAGTCTTCCGAGTCTTCCGATTCGTGGCGGATGGTTCGATGACGCCCGACCCCGCCGCCCGCGGTGAACCACGGGTTGCCTTCGGGGCCGAACGCGATGCCGTTGGCGCCGTTGCCCACGAATTCTTTCTTTTCTTCTTCTTCTCCCTCGCATCCGAGGCCGATTTTCGTGATACCACCGGGCGGCACGAGTCGAACAGGGACGCCCCCGAGGCAGCCGCTGGGCGCCAGCCACCGGTGTACCAGAGGTCCCCTTCCGCTCCGGCCGTAATGGCGAGTGGGTGGCTGTCTTGCTCGAAAGTACTCGATCATTTCGGCCGCCGCCGTCGAGACGCCCACGCCGCCGAGCAGAGACCCCGCACCGATCGTCAGGAGAGCCGTCATGACTCCGCGCAGACGGCAGATCACGCGCGTACGGTTATCGACCCACATACAAGGAGGACCTTCGCCACGAACAGATCTGCCTCTTACACACGTGGTGGATCATCGAACGAGTGTCCAGTGGGTCGCCACCGGGTGGTGTCTGGCAGCGGGGTGAGGTGGGGCTCGATCTGCTCGCGCTGACCCTCGAAGCGCGGGGGCAGGGAAAGCTTCTCGCCGAGCGCCTCCGCCGGCTCGTCGGCGGCGAAGCCGGCGCCGTCGCGGGTCGCGAGCTCATAAAGGATGCCGCCGGGCTCGCGGAAGTAGACCGACTCGAAGTAGAAGCGGTCGATGATCGGCGTGGGGTGGAGGCCCGCCTCGATCACTCGCTCCCGCCACTGCTCCTGCTCGGCGCGGTAGACCGACCAGGCGATGTGGTGCACGGTGCCGGCGCCGGGAACGCCGCGCTCGTCGCTCTGCTCGAAGACGATCCGCCCGCCGCGGTGCTCGCCGCGCGCCTGCCAATCGTGCTCGGCCGAGCTCGGAGAAGCCGAGCGCGTCTCCCAGCAACGCCTCGCTGGGAGCCGGGTCGGCGACGAGCGCGTGGACGGCCTCGAAGCCCTGCAGCGCGAACTCGGCCGGGACGCCCGTCGAGCGCGCGGTGAGCGGCTCGTCGTCGGTCTGATCGACCGCGAGCTCGTGGCCCATGCCCTCGGGGTCGGCGAACCGCAGCCGGCCCGGCTCGCGCACGACCTCGACGCCCTCGCCGGCGAGGCGCTCGCTCCAGAAGTCGAGCGCCGCCTCGCCTGAGACGCGGTGGACGATGCGGGAGATCATGCCCGGCGCCGGCGCGGCCGGGCTGCGCGCCGGGGTACTCGAAGAACGTGATGTCCGCGCCGGGCGAGCCGTGCTCGTCGGAGTAGAAGAGGTGGTAGACGCTCGGGTCGTCCTGGTTGACCGTCTTCTTGACCAGCCGCAGACCGAGCACGCGCGCGTAGAAGTCGACGTTGCGGCGAGCGTCGCCGGTGATCAGGGTGATGTGGTGGATGCCGTCGATCGCGCGCATGCTCGTCTCTGAGAAAGGTTACGCGCTTGGATCGCAAGCGACCCCGCACAACGACCGCTATCGTGCTCGACCTACTGTGACCGGGGCATTTCTAGAGCGCTGGGGATTGCGTATCGCGGCCGCGACGGGCGTGCTGGTGCTGGCGGGCCTGGTCGTATCCGACTTCGAGACGAGCTTCTGGGATCGCCACGAGATGACGTCCTCGATCCTCGCCAGCCTGGTGGTGGTCGGGATCACCGTCGCCGTGATCAACGAGGTGCTCGAGCGGCGTGAAAGCGCCCGCTGGCGGGTGTTCGCGCAGAATGCGCTGCTCGAGCTCGCCGCGACCGCGCGCTTCACCTGGGTTGGGCTGGGCGAGTTGCTCGAGGTCGACGAAACCGCCAGTCGGCGCACGATCGAGGTGCGCAACTTCATCTGCAGCGCGGCGGGGACCGATCGTGTCGCGACGCTCGTCGACGAGCACATGCCCGACAGCGCGTGGCGGCACCGGCTCACGCAACTGGTCGAACGACTGCTCGACGACGGGCGCGACTCACTCGCGGCCTGGGGTCCGGTGATGCTCGGCGCGCGGCCCTACACGGCGCTGATCGAGCGTCACGTCGAGCTGTACGGGCGCGTGCAGCTGCTCCGTTACATGATCGACGACCCCGAAGACGCCGAACTGGACGATCTCGAGGATCCGGCCGCGCGTGCCCGGCGGCTGAGCGCCACGCGACGAGCCGTCGCTCGCGGGACAGTCCGCGGTCGATCTCGAGCGCACGATGCGCACGACGCTGATCATCATCATCCGCCGCGCCGCGGAACTGGAGATCGACACGCGCGCGCTTGCTCGCGCGCTGGTCCCGCTCGAATGGTGGGCGACGCCGTACGCCGACCTCAATCAGACAGCCGAGACCAAAAGCGGATGAACTCGCGCTCGTGTCCGATCCCCGCCTCCAGCGCCAAACGCATGCCGTTGGGCATGTCGGAGACGTCTTTGCGTAGCTGCTGGTAGCCCTCCAGCTGACGCTTGTGAGCCGCCAGCTGAGACGTGGCGAGCATGGCCGGGTCGCCGCCGAAGAAGAGCTTGAGCGTGCCCGGGTCGCGGACTTCGTAGAGGTCGTCGGTGGGCTCGGCGAGCCAGTCCGCAAGTGCCTGGCGCCCGCCCTTTGTGAGGCTGTAGATCCGCCGCCGCCGCCCGGTCTGCTCGCGCTGTTCGGAGAGCAGACCCTCCTTGGCCAACCGGGCGCACTCGGTGTAGAGCTGGGTATGGGGGACCGACCAGAACTCCACCGTGCTGAGCTGGGCTATCTGCTTGAGGTCATACGGGGTCGCGGGTTCGGCGAACTCGACCAGACCGAGCACGATGTAGGAGGTCTCCGTGAGGCGCACCCTTGACACGTCCCGCAGACTAGCTTAGGATCGTATCGTGTGATCCGTACCTTCCAGATTGTACTATTAGGTTCTAGGGGTATTTTCCTTCACAAAAAATCGAGCACAACGAGTAGAAGGAGCCTGCAATGACAGCCACCACATCCATCGAGCAGCAAGCCGGTCCCCTGCTGGATCAGCTCGAGCGGGAAGACTTCTTCGGACGCTGGGGGACGGCCTGGAACACGCACGATCTCGACCTGCTCGAGACCCTCGTAGCTGAGGACATCGTGTGCAGGGATCCGGCGATGTTCGGTCAGATCGTCGAAAGCCGCACTGAGTTCAGGGACTTCATCGAGACCCTCTTCGCTGCCTTTCCCGACGTTCATTTCGAAGGCACCGGCGCGCTCTACCTCGCGCTCGAGGGCAACGGGATCGCGCTGCCGTGGCGGATGAAGGGGACGTTCACCGGCGAGCTGGCAGCCTGGAGCAAGAACCCCGGCTCCGAGCCGGCGAGGACCACGCCGACCGGTCAGGCTTTTGACATGGCGGGCGTCGATCTCTACGAGTTCCGCGACGGCCTGCTCTGTGACTACTCGATCGTCTACGACCTGCTCGGCTTCTCGGCGCAGATCGGGCTGCTCGGGTGAGCCGAGAGCCTATGAGGGCTCGGCCTGCTCGAGCTCGATCACGGCGGCGCCCTGTATGTGTCCCGCGCGCAGATCCTCCAAGGCGCGGCGGGTCTCCGACAGGGGGTAGGGGGTGACTTCGGTGTGGACCGGGCTGCGCGCGGCCAGCGCGAGGAACTCGACCGCGTCTGCCCGCGTGAGGTTGGCGACGGAGCGAACGGCGCGCTCGCCCCAGAGGATCTCGTAGGGAAAGCTGGGGATGTCGGACATGTGGATCCCGGCGCACACAACCGTCGCGCCCTTGGCCGCAGCTCGCAGCGCCGCGGGCACGAGCTCGCCCGCCGCCGCGAAGACGATCGCCGAGTCGAGCTCTTCCGGTGGGGTCTGAGTGGAGTCGCCGGCCCACTCGGCGCCGAGCGCGCGCGCTCGTGCCTGTGTGGACTCGTCTCCGGGACGCGTGAAGGCAAACACCCGACGGCCTTGAGAGCGAGCGACCTGAGCGATGATGTGCGCCGAGGCACCGAAGCCGTAGAGCCCGAGCCGCGTCGCGTCGCCGGTCATGCCCAGTGCCCGGTAGCCGATCAGCCCCGCGCACAGCAGGGGAGCCACCTGGATGTCGGAGTAGCCCTCGGGCAGCGCGAAGCAGTAGCGCTCGTCGGCGAGCGTCCACTCGGCGAACCCGCCGTCGATGTCGCGTCCGGTGAACCGCGCGTTATCGCAGAGATTCTCCCGTCCACTCAGGCAATAGCGGCAGCTGCCGCAGGTCCAGCCGAGCCACGGAACACCGATCCGCGTTCCAGCCTGAAACGGCTCGCGCTCGCCCGTGCCCTGACCGTGCGCGACCACGGTCCCGACAATCTGGTGGCCGGGAACGATGGGCGGCCGGGGGATCTCGACCTCCCCGTCGAGCAGGTGCAAATCGGTGCGACACACGCCGCATGCGTGGACGCGCACAAGAACCTGATGGCTCCCGGGCTCGGGCGCGGGCAGCTCGGCTGAGACCAGTAGACCCGGACGCTCGATCTGCACCGCGCGCACCCCAAGATCATCTCATGGGGCACGTTGAGAGCGCATCAGTCGGCATAAGCCTGCCGGATGGCGTCTATCTCAGACTGTGCTTGGAAGAACGCGTCGAGCATGTCCGGCTCGAAGTGCTGGCCACGCTCGTCGTGCATCATCTCGATGGCCGACTTGACGGGAAACGCGGAGCGGTACACACGATCGCTCGTCAGGGCGTCAAAGACATCGGCTATCGCGGCAATCCGTCCCTCCGCTGGGATTTCGTCACCGGCAAGCCCGCGGGGATAGCCGCTCCCGTCCCAGCGCTCGTGATGGGTATGGGCAATCAGGGCGCCCAGCCGCACGAGCTCCGAAGTCGAGCCCGCGAGCATCTCGTGTCCAGTCTCTGGATGGCCCTTGATGATCTCGAACTCCTCGAGGGTGAGCTTGCCAGGCTTGAGCAGGACGCTGTCGGGAACTGCGACCTTGCCGACGTCGTGCAGCTGGCTCGAGAGCCGCATGAGCTCGCAGCGCTCCGCGGAGAACCCCATCTGCCGAGCCAGGATCTCGCAATAGGAGCTCATGCGCTGCAGGTGGTGTCCGGTCTCCTCGTCGCGAAACTCGACCATGCGCGCCAGCCGGAAGATCGTTTCAGCTTGGGATGCCCACACCTTGGTCTCGGAGAGCTCGAGGTCCTGCAGCGCCTCCGCCAGGTTGTGACTGCGCTCATCCACGGTGGCCCGTAGGCGCTGCACGAGACGGCTGCTCTCGAGCTCCCGGCGGCGGCGGTGCAGCGCGTTGGCCACGTTGATGAGCAGCTCGCCCGAGCCGACCGGCTTGACCAGGTAGCCGTAGGCGCCGTGCTCGATCGCCGCCATCGCCTGCTTGGTTGAGTCCTCGCCGGTGACCATCAGGACCGCCACCTCGGGATGGTCGCTGCGAATGTGGGAGAGCAGCTCCATGCCGGACTCGCCCGGCATGTTGACGTCGAGCAGCACGAGCTTGTAGGAGCCTCGCCGCAGTTGCTCCCTGACTGCTTGCGCGTCGCTCGCGCCGTTGCAGGAGTAGCCCTGGTAGGACACGATCCGTTCCTCCGAGCGCCGCAGCGCCTCGTCGTCATCGACTATCAGCAGCTCCGGCACTTGCCATCACCCCGTACGCTCGATGACCTGGGCGACCTTCGCAAGCAGCTCGGGTCCGGAGAAGGGCTTCTCGATCAGGGCCACGCCGTCGTCCAGATGCCCTCCGGCGTCGAGGATCGGCTGGGCGAAGCCAGACATCAACAGCACACGCACCGAGGGTCGCTCCGTCAGCAGCCGCTTGACCAGCTGCGGTCCGGGCATCTGCGGCATGATCACGTCGCTGAGCAGTAGGTCGATCGAACCGCTGTGCCCGCCGGCCGCCGCGAGCGCCTTGGGACCGTTCTCCGCGACGATCACGTGGTAGCCGGCTGCGGTCAGGATGCGACGGGTGACCTCGCGCAGCGCCTGCTCGTCCTCGACGAGCAGGATCGTCTCCTCGCCCCGGAGAACCGGGGTGTCGACCTGCCGCTCGGCGGGTGAGATCGCCCGGTCGGTCGCCGGCAGCAGCACCGTGACGGTGGTGCTGACATCTGGCTCGGAGTAGATTTGCGTGTGTCCGCCGGCCTGCTTGATGATCCCGTACACGGTGGCCAGCCCCAGGCCGGTCCCCTGACCCGGTGGCTTGGTGGTGAAGAACGGATCGAAGGCGCGCCCGACCGTCTCGGGGGACATGCCCGCGCCGGTATCGCTGACTCGTAGGCGGACGTGCGGGCCGGGTGAAAGCCCGGGCCGCGATGCGACGTAGTCCTCGTCGATGTCCATGTTGGCGGTATCGATGCTCAGCGTGCCGCCATCGGGCATCACATCGCGCGCGTTCACCGCGAGGTTGACCAGGACTTGCTCCAGCTGCCCCGGATCGATCAGCACGGGGCGCACCTCGGCGGCCAGCGAGCTGTGCAGCTCGACCTGCTCTCCGAGCGTGCGACGCAGAAGCTGCTCGACCTCGCTGACGACATCGTTGACGTCGACGATCTCCGGCTGGACGACCTCGCGGCGGGCGAATGACAGCAGCTGGCTGGTCAGATGCGAGGCTCGCTCGCCCGCGAGGTGGATCTGCTCGACGTCTTCGCGCGTGCCACGCCAGCGGTCATCGTCGCCGTTGCCGGACGCCGCATCGAGGTCGTTTGCGATGAATGCCGCGTAGTTGATGATCACCGCCAGCAGGTTGTTGAAGTCGTGCGCGATCCCGCCCGCCAGCTGCCCGAGGCTCTCCAGGCGCTGGGCCTGATGTATCCGATTCTGAAGTCGCTCCCGCTCTGCCTCACTCTCCAGCCGCGCGCGCTCGCGCGCCGCGCTCACGCGTTCGCTCACGTCGCGGACCGCGGCGATTGCGAGCACGCCGTCATCGGTCTCGATGCTGGACAGGCTGATCTCGGCGGGGAACTCACCGCCGTCCCGGCGCTGCCCGAACATCTCCAACCCGGCGCCCATGGGCCGCGTGCGCGGATCGGCGAAGTATCCCGCCCGGTGAAAGCGATGCGTGTCGCGGAAGCGCTCGGGCAGCAGCACCTCCACCGGCTGCCCCAACAGCTCCTCACGTGCATACCCGAACAACGCCTGCACCTGCGCATTGACCAGCACGATCAGACCATCACGACCGATTCCCACGATCGCGTCCGGGGCGAACTCCAGCATCGCCGTCTGGGATTGCAGGCGCGCGGTGATGTCTCGGTTGAGCTCCAGCAGCCCCACCAGCTGCCCTGTCTCGTCGTACTGTGCCGCCCAGCGGCTCTCGACCACCAGACGACGGCCGTCCCTGGTGTGCTGGACCAGAGCACCCTCCCAGCTCCCCGTCTCGGTGACGACCCGCTCGATCTCCTCCAGCGGTATCGGGTACTCCGTGCGCAGCAGCTCGCTCGGGGCCGCGCCGAGCGCCTCCGCGGGCGACCAGCCGTAGGTGGTCTGCGCGCCGCGGTTCCAGAATGTGATCCGGCGATCGGCGTTGCGCGCGAAGATTGCGTCTGGGGCCAGATCGAGCAGCGCGATGTGCGCCGCAAGCTCTCGTGATCCTGGCGCAGGCTCGATCACGGCGGTATTGCCGCGCGCACCCAATCGGCTAGAACCGATATTCCACATACCAGGGCTTTTCTACTGATCTAGAGTAGCACCGCTATGGCCGCCGCCTGCCATGCCTTGCCTGGAGATACTCGCGGGACAGCCCCAGACCCGCTGAGGCAACCGGCAAGCCTCACCTCGCCTTCGTCTCCAAATATAGGTAGGATTCGATTCGCGTCAATGTCGTCTGACCGCTCGATCGCAGAAGACCGGAGACTGCAGTGTGCCTGCGGCGAGTGGTTCGACGCTCTGGAGTGGCAGGTGATCGATGTCGCTGCCCGCCTCGACCTCGTGCCCGAGCTCGCCAGGGGCGAGCAGCGTACGCATCGGTGCCCTGCCTGTGGGATCACACAGGCCCGGTTGACGCAGCTTGGCCTGCTGGTGCCCTCGAAGCTGACGACGGTAATCGCAGTGGTCGGGGAGGCCGATGAGGACCCCGCACAAGAGCCTGCCTGGTACGCCAGCGTGCAGCTCCAGATGTTCGACGAACCGGTGGCCTTCGTGAAGGTCCCCTGGGACTGGATAGCGCTGATCCTGACCCGCGATTTCGACGCCGACCTCGGCGATCCCGCCACGGCGCGGGCACAGATTGCGGGCTCACACGGCGAAGAACCGGCTGACGGTTATGCTGGCGCGCTGAACATTCTCGGCGGCACTCCTGAGAGACGGTAGCTCACCTAAGCCTGGAGACAGGTACGGTTCCACGTGATGGGACGTACTTCTGCGCAGACGTTCGCGCTCTCCGCCGGAGAGGCGGTTCTGGGCCTCGTGATCGAGCGGCCCGCGAACAGCTATCAGCTGGAGCGGCGTTTGGAGGAGCGTTTCGGGTCGGCCCAGTTTGCGCACGGTACGGCCTATCAGGCAGTCAAGCGTCTGTCGAAGCGAGGGTTGGTTCGTGTGATCGACCGAGATCGACAGGCGGCGCCGGAAGTGGGTGGAGAGCGCTCCACTGCCTATGAAGCGACGCGGGAGGGCTGTGAGCATTTCGAGCGCTGGCTGCGGGCCTCGAGCACGATGCCGCCCGTCCGGGAGGATCTGCTCGCGAAGGTCGCGTTCTGTGAGCCGGCGGACCTGCCCAGGATGATCGAGATCGTCCGCGAGGCTGAGGGTGCCTGTATGACGCAACTCGAGAACCTCAATGCCAGGACACGAAGAGAGCGTGCTCTGGCCGACGCCGATGATGAGTGGAGGTGGATGATGCGCATCATCGTGTCCGACGGCGACTACGCCTGGTGGGATGCCAGGATCAAGTGGCTGCAGCAGTTGCGCCAGTACCTGCAGCGCGAGGGAGAGCGCCACGAGCTGAGGCGGCGGTCGGCTGCCACGTTTGGAGAGATTTGACGATGCCGGTGCTCTCCCTAGCAGGCGTGTCGCTCAGCTTTACCCGCGGGCAACGGATCACGGTGCATGTGCTGAAGGACGTGTCGCTGCAGGTCGGTGCGGGGGAGATCGTTGCGGTTCTGGCGGCGCGGGCTCAAGGCAAGACGACGTTGCTTCGGGTGGCGGCTGGAATGGTGAGGCCCAACTGTGGGCAGGTATTCCTGGAAGGGGATGATCTCTGGTGTCTCTCGGCTCGCCAGCGCGCGACGCTCTTTGGTGGGCCTATCGGATGGGTGGCAAACACCGCTCCGGAGCTTGATATGCCCGTGCTAGCGAATGTCGCGTTGCCGCTGCTGGCCAGGTGTGGCAAGGACGAGGCTTATGCGCGGGCGATGGTGGCGCTCGAGCGGGTGAAAGCGTCAGATTGCGCGCCGCAGCGGTGGGGTAGCCTGGCCGACTGGGAGCGAGCCCTGGTGGCAATTGCGCAGGGGATCGTGCGCGATCCAAAGTTGTTGCTCGTGGACGATCTGACGGTCTCGCTCGGACTGGGGGAGTCCTACGACGTCACGAGGCTCCTGGGCGAACTGGCCGAGGAGCAGGGATTCGGTGTGCTCATGTGCGTGTCAGACACGAGAGCGTCGCGATCGTCTAGGCGCGTGCTGAGCCTGGTGGCCGGTGAGCTTGAGGAATCTCGTAGGGCACCGGAGGGGACGGGAAACGTGTTCGACTTTCCCTCGAGCGATCCGCTGGACGGCGAACGGCGTGCGTCCTGGTAGTGCTGGAGCTGCGCGAGCTGTGTAAGGGGTATCCCGTCGGGAACGGCGAGCCGGTCCGTGCTGTGGATGGCGTGTCGCTAACGGTGGCCCGTGGCGAGCTCGTGGCGGTGTACGGTCCGAGCGGCTCGGGCAAGAGCACACTGCTGAAGCTGATCGCCGGCCTGCTCACGCCCGATAGCGGCTCGGTGATCCTCGACGGCCACGACATCTCGGCCCTCTCGTCTGCCGCCCGCGCGCGCCACCGCCTACACGATCTTGGATACGTCGATCAGAGCTTCGATCTCCTGGAGGGCGCAAGCGCCGCCCAGAACGCGGCGTTCAAGCTCTGGCTGACCGAGGATGTGCGCCGAGCCGAGCGGATGGTGGAGCCGTTGCTCGAGCGCTTGGGCCTCCAAGAGCGCTCGCGCCATCGTCCGGGCGAGCTGTCGATGGGTGAGCGCCAGCGGGTGATGATCGCAAGGGCGCTCTCAACCGACCCGAAGCTCGTGCTCGCCGATGAGCCGACGGGGAACCTCGACAGCGCCCGTAGTCGCGAGGTGCTGGAGCTCCTCGTGCAGAGTTGCCGCGAGCGCGGCGCGGCCGTCCTGCTCGTGACCCATGACCCCCAGGCGACCTCATTCGCCGATCGTGTCTACGCCCTGCATGACGGGCGCCTCGGCGAGTATCGCGCTGGCGAGACCCCTGGTGGCGAGAACAAGCGCTCCCTGGGCCACTAGCGATGCGGCTGTCCAGCATCGCCCATCTCTACCGTGTACGGCTGAAAGCGCGTGAGGTCCTCGTGCAGGAGCTGCTCGCCGTGCTCGGCCTCGCGGTCGGCGTCGCCCTGCTGTTCGCCTCCCAGGTCTCGAGCACCAGCCTGAACGACTCGGTCGCGCGCCTGACGCGCGAGCTCGTCCCCAACATGCAGCTGCAGCTCGACGCCCGCGGGCCCACTGGATTTGACGAGCGTCTGCTCGCCCAGGTCCAGCGCCTCCCAGGTGTCCGCCAAGCCGCGCCCGTGCTCGAGGTGCCCGCAAGCGCGGTTGGGCCCTCTGGTCAGCGCGGCGTGGAGCTGATCGGCGTCGACCCGCGCTTCGCGCTGCGCGGGAGCACACTGCTGCGGCGTTTTCGCTACGCGCAGATCGCTCATCTCCGGGCGCTCGCGGTTCCCTCACCGCTCGCGACGGCGATCGGGATCGGGCCGCTGGAAGGCGTTGACCTACAGCTCGCCGGCCGGAACGTGACGGCACTCGTCGGCTCCGAACTCTCCGGTGCCACGATCGGGGCTCTCGCCAACAGCCCGGTCCTGATCGCGCCGCTGGCCTACGCGCAGAGTCTCGCGGGCATGCCGAATGCCCTCACGCGCATCTTCGTCGGCGTGGCGCCCGGCAGCGAACGCGAGGTCCGCCAAGGCCTGCGTCGGCTCGCAGGGGACACGCTAAACATCGAGCCGGCTGACTTCGACGCCGAGCTGTTCGCCGTCGCCGCCGCGCCGATCAATCAGGGCGCGGCCCTGTTCGCTGGCATCAGCGCCCTCGTCGGCTTCATCTTCGCCTTCAACGCGATGCTGTTGACCGTGCCGCTGCGGCGGGCACTGATCGCCAGCCTGCGAGCGAACGGCGCGAGCTTCACGGGGATCCTGGCGGTACTGTCGGTCGACGCCCTAATGCTCACCCTCGGTGCGGGCGTTATCGGCCTGGCGCTCGGCGATGTCCTCTCGCTGCTGGTGTTCCGCGCGAGCCCCGGCTATCTGTCCTTCGCGTTCCCGGTTGGGTCAGAGCGGATTGTGACCTGGCAGAGCGCCGCGATCGCCGGGGGTGCAGGTTCGCTGGCGGCGTGTATCGGCGTGCTGTCTCCGCTGGGGGAGATCTTCTCGCGCTCCACCCGAGCCCCTATATTTCCCAAGCGCCGTATTCGCCGCTGGTGGAGGGTCGGGGCTCTGGCAGGCGGAGTGTCCTGCCTTGGGATGACAACGATCATCCTCCTGCTCGCGCCGCAGTTGGCCGTCCTGGGCAGCGTGATCCTGGTCATTGCGCTGCTGCTCCTTCTCCCTCTCCTGCTCGACACAGTCGTCGCCCTCTTCGACTGCGTGCAGCGCCATTTCTCGTCCGCCGCGACGCGCATAGCCGTCGTTGAGCTGCGCTCCCCAAGCACTCGTGTGCGCTCGCTCGCGATCGCCGCGACGGGCGCGATCGCGGTCTTCGGCAGCGTCGCGGTCCAGGGTGCACAGGCCAACCTGCAGCGTGGCATCGACCGTGTGGCCTACGACGTGACGCGCGTCGCCGATTTGTGGATCATGCCCTCCGCGACCGAGGACCTGCTCGGTACCGCCCCGCTGAGGGGCGTATCCCTCACGGCGCTGGCTCGCGTCCCCGGGGTCCGCGCCGTTGGCGCCTATCGAGCCGGCTTCCTCGACTTCGGTGAGCGTCGCGTCTGGGTGATCGCACCATCGCCGACCGCCCCACAGCCCTTCCCGCCGAGTCAGCTCGTGCAAGGGCAGCTGAGCGAAGCGTCCGCGAGGCTCCGCTCCGGCGGCTGGGCGGTTCTGTCACAAGGGCTTGCCTCCCAGCAGCACCTGCATATCGGCGAGGCTTTCACGCTTCCGTCTCCGCACCCGATCATCTTGCGCGTGGCGGCGCTCAGCACGAACCTGAGTTGGCCGCCCGGCGCGCTGGTCCTGAACCCCCGCGACTACGTGCGGGCCTTCGCGAGTGCGATGCCGGGCGCCTACAACATCATGCTTGCGCCCGGCGCCGATCCGGCCGCGGTTCGCGCTGGCCTGCGCCGTGCGCTTGGGCCTCGCTCTGCCCTGGTGATCGAAACAGGGCGCCAGCGCGAAAGCCGCCTGAGGGTCACCAGCCGCCAGGGTTCCTCACGGCTCACACAGATCGCCACGCTCCTACTGATCGCGACCGTCATCTCGATGTCGGTCGCGATGGCGACGATGATCTATCAGCGCCGCCCGCGCCTGGCGCGCATGAAGGTGCAGGGATACTCACGCGTCATCCTGTGGCGGGCGCTGCTGATCGAGAGCGCACTGCTGGTTGGCGCCGGCTGCTCGATCGGCGCCGTCTTCGGCATCTTCGGCGAGCTGCTGATCAGTCACGCGCTTGCGAGCGTGACCGGCTTCCCCGTCGTGTTTGCGCTCAGCGCTCTCACGCCGCTGGCGGTTTCGCTGCTTGTCAGCGGGGTCGCGGTCGCGATCGTCGCGTGGCCGGGCTATCGCGCTGCCGGCGTTCCCGCCTACTTGTAGCCCCGCGCCCGCCGCGACGTTGCGCTCGGGGTCCTCGGCGCCAGTGGCACAAATGCCCATGCACCGGTGGCCGACGTGACCGCCCCCGCGTGGTGGATGTGGCCGCGTGCCCTGCCCCACATTACCGCCCATCGCCGGCGATTGTGATCGCCGCCTCTGGCAATTTTATAATCGCGAAATATCCCTATTTCACGAAAGTCGACGCCTGGACTCACCGCCTTCGAGCGCGATACAGCTCAGGGGAACGCTGATCGCGATGAACCGCGGGCTGCTCTGGGGTGCCCCGGCGGTCGCACGTGAGCTTTCGATCTGGCGGACCCGGGCGCGCGCGATCCCGGATCAGTCCCTGCGCCAGGACGCCCTGACCTCGCTGTCGCTCAAGCGCGACCACGCCGAGGGCGCAGCCCTGTTCTTCCTGCTCGCAGGCCGTCGTGATCTGGGGCTGCTTCGACTACTCGTCGCGTACCAGACGATCTGGGACTTCCTGGACAACGCCAGCGAGCGCGCGCCCGATGCAGGCAACGCCCGCCAGCTGCACCGTGCGCTGTCGGACGCGCTTGACCCGTGCGCCCCGGTTTCCGACTACTACAGCGAGCACCCTTATAAACGCGATGGCGGCTACCTGCGCGCACTCGTGGAGAGCTGCCGCGCTGGCTGTCTGCGGTTGCCATCCTATAAGCAGGTGCGGGCGCAGATGCTCGCCGGCGTGGCGCTGTGTGAGGTTCAGGGTCCCAACCACGAGCTCGATCCTGACCGCCGGGATCAGGCCCTCCAGGCCTGGGTCGCACCTCTGACGTGCGCGCACGAGCAGCTTGAGTGGTTCGAGCTCACCGCCGCAGCCAGCGGCTTCACCCCGCACGTCCTGCTCGCGCTCGCCGCTCAGCCCTCATGTCCGTCCGAGCACGTGCAACGCACGTTTGAGGCCTACTTCCCGTGGTTCTCCCTCGCGCTGACGATGCTCGATAGCTACAACGACTGGTGCGAGGATCTGGCAAGCGGCGCGCACAGCTACATCTCCCACTACGCCGACCCCGCCAGCGCCGTGGCGCGGCTTTGCGAGATCGTCGCCGAGACCTCCTCGCGCGTGCGTGCCCTGCCCGCCGGAGAGCGCCACGCGACCCTCTGCGCGGCGATGGTCGCGATGCATCTCTCGCGAGCCTCGGCGTGGACAGCAGAGATGCGTCCTCGCACGCTGCAGATCGCAAGCGCCGGCGGCAGGCTGACTCGCCTGCTGCTGCCGCTCGCACGCGCGTGGCGCGCCGGCTACCTGAGGTACCCCAACCCCGAGGGGTGATGATCGATGCCTCGCCTTCTCGGCGGCAGGCTCCCACCGGGGCCACCGCTGCCGGCGCCTCTTCAGACACTGCTGATCTGGCGCTCCCCCCTGCAGTTCCTTGAGCGCTGTCGGCGTCGCTACGGTCCTGCCTTCACGGTCCGCATCACGAGCCATCCGCCGCTGGTATTCCTCTGCGATCCTGCGGACGTCAGGACTCTCCTGGCTGCCCCGGCGGAGATCCTGCACCCCGGAGAGGGCGCGGATACGATCGAGCCGCTCGTCGGCGAGGAATCGTTCATGCTCCGCGAGGGGGAGGAGCATCTGGGTGGCCGCAAGATCGTCCTTCCGGCCTTTCATGCCAGAGTGGTGCGAGATCACGCCGAGATGGTGGCCGGCGTGGCAGCGCGCGAGATCGCCTCGTGGCCGCGGGATGTTCCCTTCGCGCTGCATCCGCGTCTGCGCGCCTTGACGCTCGAGGTCGTGCTGCGCACGATCTTCGGCGCCTGCGAACGCCTCAGCGACGATCGCCTATATACGCTGCGCGATCGCCTGCTCGCGATGCTGTCGGTGACCGGGAGCGCGATCTTGCCGGAGCCGCTGCTGCGCCATGGTCCCGGGCGAGCGATCTGGACGCGCTTCCTGCGCGAGCGGGCAGATGTCGATCAGTTGATCTACGCGATCATCGAGCAGGGAGGGTGCCTCGAGCGAGACCCGAGCAACCTGCTGAGCAGGCTCCTAGAGGCCCACAACCTCGACGGCTCGCCGATGTCGCCGCGGCAGGTGCGCGACAACCTGATGTCGGTCGTCCTCGCTGGTCACGAGACCACGGCCGCGGAGCTGGCGTGGGCGTTGCAGCTGCTGGCGCACAACCCGGTCGTGCTCCAGCGGCTCGTCGAGGAGATCGACGCGGGCGCCGGTGAGGAGTACCTGACCGCGACGATCCAGGAGGTGCTGCGACACCGGCCCGTGTTCCTGTTCGCGATCCCGCGCGCGGTCAAGCAGCCGATCGTTCTCGGCGACTGGACGTACCGCCCACCGGCCCAGTTGCTGGGATGCATCTATCTCCTGCACCACGACCCGGCGCTCTATTCCGATCCGCACGAGTTCCGACCCGAGCGCTTCCTGGAGGCCCCGCCGGCGAGGTCTGAGTGGCTGCCTTGGGGGGGAGGCCGCAAGCGCTGCCCGGGCCTGCATCTGGCGGTGATGGAGATGAAGACCGTGCTGCGCACGGTGCTCGCGAGCACGACCGTGCGGCCCGCGGGCCGGAAGATCGAACATCCCCGCTGGCGGAGCGTGATCGTGACCCCGCACGCGGGCTCGCGCGTGGTGCTCCGTCCCCGCCGCTGAGCGGCCCGGCTGAAAATTGATGGAGACGTGTCACTAGGCAAGGGGCCGCGCGGTCGTCAGTATCGAGCTATGCCCCAGATCTCAGAGAGCGGAATCACGATCGAGCTGTCCAAAGCCCAGATCAAGCGGGTCGTCCGGGAGGCCGCCGAGGACGATGGCCTGCTGGGCCTGCTGGGCGGGCTGGAGGAGCTCGATGCCCACACGTCCTCCGCGCAGCTGGAGGACGAGCGGCTGTCGCGCTCGCTGTTGCGCGGCCTGATGGTGCTTGCGTCCTTCCCGGCTGATGGGATCGCTCGGTCGGTCACGGACGTGGCCCATCAGCTCGGCCTGGGCATCTCAACGACGCACCGCTACATATCGACGCTCGTGGAGGTCGGAGTGCTGGAGCGCGACCCGGAGTCGCGCCAATACAGGCTCGCGCGGAAGGGATGAACCTTGCGTGCAGCCATCCGGATATAGCGGCGAGATGAGGAGGGCCGATGCCTAGTCCCAAGGGGATGGGGGAGCCGGCATGGTCGGTTCCGAGTTTGCGTGAGCCTCGTTATTCGCAGTCGTTGGAGCGGGGTTTGGCGATTCTTACGTGTTTTTCGGGGGTGCGTCCGGTGTTGGGGATTGCGGATATCGCTGATGAGCTTGGGATGAGTCGTTCGACTACGCATCGTTATGTGATCACGTTGCTTGCGTTGGGTTATTTGGAGCAGGGTGCTTCGCGTAAGTATCGTTTGGGGTTGAAGGTCACCGACCTGGGGATGGCGGCGCTGAACTCGACTGGCCTGCGTGAGCATGCGCATGAGTACCTCGAGGAATTGCGTCAGCGGACCTCCTACACCACGAACTTGGGGGTGTTGGATGGCGTTGATGTCCTTTATGTCGATCGTGTGCGTAGTTTTCGTCGTGATCAGGGCAGGATCGATCTGGGGCTCGCGCCGGGCTCGCGGCTGCCGGCCTACGCCACGGCGATGGGCAAGTTGCTGCTCGCCTATCTGCCTGAGGTTGAGCAGCGCGAGCTGGTCGGGGAGATGAGGCTGACCAAGCAGGGTCCCAACACGATCACCTCGAAGAAGGCGTTGCTGTCCGAGCTTTTGGAGATTCGTGAGGAGGGCTTCGCGGTCAATGATGAGGAGCTGGCCCCGGAACTGCACTCGATTGCCGCGCCTGTGCGCAACGAGGCGCGTGAGGTCGTCGCTGCGGTCAACCTCGCGGCACCAACCTCGATCATCTCCCTGTCAGAGCTCGTCGACGCGCTCAGCCCACACCTGATCTCCACCGCTGACCGCATCTCCGCCCGACTCGGCTACAGACGCAACGACGAGGTCACTCGAAGCCGCTGACGTCAAGCCCCCGCAACAAGGTCTTTGCGGGTCAACCCTGTTCTAGCATCGCGAAAGATGCTAGATTAGCGCCGACGTTCGACCACGACGAGCGCGCCGGCGGTGGCCGGGGCGGATGGAGGCTGCTTGCCGATGTCCCGAACTAGGTTGATCCTGCTGGGCCTGCTGGGTGCGGTTGCCGTGAGCGTGGTCGCGACCGCGTCGACCTCGACGCCGGCGTCGGCGTCGGGCAGCTGTTCGAAAGTGGGCACACCGGCCTACTGTGTCGAAGGGGTGCCACTGGTGAGCGCCACGGAAAATGCTGAAGGCACGAGTGGCTCAGCGATACTAAAGGCCACGATTGCGAGGCGTGACAGCGGAAATCAAATGCGCCAGCGGTAAATCAACGGGGATTTATTGAAGGTGGAGCCGCTGGAACTGTAGGTAAATCTAAGACCAAAATCACATTTGAAACGTGCAAACTCATCGCGCCAGAACACTGCAAGCTCACGTCGGCGGAGGAAACAAAAATTAAAACCAACGAACTCACGGGCGAACTGGAGCTGACGGGGGGAAAGATACTGGATAAGCTCGAACCAAAAGGAAGTGCTTCCTTTGCTGGGATAAGCATTGAAGGTGAAACTTCTGCCTGTGTCATCGACGAAGTCGGAAAACCAGAAACTTATAGCGTGACGGGCTCGCAGTTGTGTGAAGTGGACTCGAGTAAGACCGAAGCGGAAACAGAAGCAGAAAAACACAAACTGATTTGTAAAGCTTCGGGCAGCGGCAACCTTATGGTCGGCACCAACCCAGCTGAAATAACGGATGAAACGATGGCGGTTGAACTGAGCGGCGCAAAAGCGCACGATCATTGGAGCGTCAAAGAAACGTAAACGACAGTGTGCAAACAACTACACGACTACCAGGAGACGGGATAATCCCGTTCTCTAGTAGTTTCTTGATCAAGCTGTAATAGGATCGCTCGGCTTTGTGTAGGCTTGCTGCGTGTTCAACGCTGGGGGAGGACGCCTGTCGTTGCGGATCGGCAGTGCCGACCGGGCGCCACTGCCTCTGTTACTGCTGACATTTGTCTGTACGGATTCTCTGTGTCGGCTTGGGGTCTGGCAGCTTCGCGACGTATGCTCGGGCGGAAGGGTGCCCCAACGAACATCTCCGTAGGCAGGACGGCTACGCGCTAAAGCTCCCGGACTGCCGTGCGTACGAGCAGGTCTCGCCCGTCGACAAGAACTTTACCGACGCTCTTGAGGGAACCGACATCGTGCAGAGTTCCCCATCAGGCGATGGGGTTACGTTCTTCTCTGATGAGCCGTTCCCGGGCATGCTGAGCGCGACGAGCCCCTCGCTGTACCTCAGCACCCGTGCCGGCGACGAATGGTCGACCCAGGGGTTGGTGCCGCCGACGATCCCCCGCTCGCTGCCGGGGCATGGGTCCGCGTCCGTGCTGAGCCTGACCGAAGACCTCTCCACGGCGATTATCAACACCGAACCCGGCCTCGAAGCGGGCTTGGCGCTCGGGCGCTACTCCTATCTGCGCGACAGCGCGAGCGGCGCCTTTCGGTTGCTCAGTCCAGGGATCGCCACGTTCGCGGACGCCACGGCCGACGACTCGCGCATCATCTTTGAATCCAGCGAACATCTCCTGCCGGACGCCGCTCCCAACGTCGTCAACCTCTACGAATGGGACGGAAACAAGCCGCTCGGTGAAGAACTGAGCTTGGCCGGGATCCTGCCCAACGGCGAGGCGCCGACAGAAGGCTCGGTTGCCGGCCCCGGTGGACCTGCACTTGGCGAAGAAATTGTGGGCGGGGCGACGGGCAAATTTTACACGCAGAACACGATCTCTGCGGACGGCGCGCGCATCTTCTTCAGTGACGCCGGCACCGGACAGATCTACATGCGCGAACCGGAAGTTGCGAGGACGATCCCGGTTTCGGCAGGGACCGAACCGGCGTACTGGCGGGCCGCGACCGCGGACGGCTCGATGGTCTTCTACACCGAAGGCGAAAACCTATACCAGTTCAACGTCAATAAGTTCGAGGCGAATAAAAAGCTCGAAGCAGAAGCGCTTGCCGAAGCGCGCGAAGCGCTCACGAGCGGCGCCGCGGGAGTGTTCGGAACGTTGGGGATCTCAACTGAAAACGGCTCCTACGCGTACTTTGTCGCCACTGAAGTGCTGGCGAGCAACGAAAACAGTAACGAAGAAAAAGCGCAAGCGAGCAAGGCCAACCTGTATGAGTGGCATGACGGCGAAACGCTCTTCATCGCACGACTGGACACGGAAGGTGAGTACGATGAATACGACTGGCGTGGTTTTTATAGCCCTGATCCCGGCGCCGCACCTGCCACGGGAGAGAAGAGCTCGCGGGTCGCTCTCAACGGCACGATGGTGCTGTTTGCTTCGCAAGCCCCGTTGACGAGCTATGACAACGCCGGCCAAGGTGAGCTGTATCTGTATGACGCTGAGAGCGGTCGGCTGGCGTGCGTATCATGCAATCCGAGCGGCGCGCCGGCGACCAGCGAAGCGTACCTTGCGGGCAATCTGTCGATAACCGTCGCCCCGGAACGCAACGCTTTCCTGACGCGCAATCTCGCCGAAGGCGGCAGCCGCGTCTTCTTCCAGACGCAGGAAGCGCTCGTGCCCCAGGACACGAACGGACAGCCCGATGTGTACGAGTGGGAGCGCGAAGGCGCCGGTGGGTCCGGCGGCTGCTCCCGTTCGAGCACGTCCTTCAGTGCAAGCTCGGGTGGCTGCCTGTACCTGATCTCGACGGGAGAAAGCGCCGATCCGTCCTATTTCGGCGACGCCAGCGCCGATGGCAGCAACGTCTTCTTTTTCACGCGCCAGTCGCTCGTCGATCAGGATCGGGATGAAAACTACGACTTGTACGACGGGCGCATCGAAGGTGGGATCGCCGCCCAGAACCCTCCATCCTCGGTGGGCTGCACGGAGGAAGGTTGTCTCGATCCCGTCGTCTCCTCGCCTATGTTTGCGGCGCCTGCCAGCGCCACGTTCGCGGGCACCGGCAACCTCGCGTCGCGGTCGACCAAGCCGAAGAAGGTCGTGCCCAGGTGTCCCAAAGGCAGGAAGCGCATCCACGGGAGGTGCGTGAAGAAGTCAAAGAGCCACGCCCGGTCCGTCCACGGCCATCCGCGATCGAAAACGCGAGACCAAGACCCGGCGATTCGACCAACGACTGGCCAGCAAGGCCGCAAGCTGATCGGATAAGGAGCGTCGTGCGCCGCAGCAGGTTTATAGCTAATCGGGCAGCTGTATCGAAGCTCTCCCTGTTGTTCGTACCCGCCCTGCTCTTGGCCATGCTCGTACCCGCCGCCCCCGCCCGTGCGGCCGAAACCTTCGGCGTCGAATCCTTTGCAAGCTCGATCGTGAGCAACGCGGGAGGTGCGTCCGCCACCCAGGCCGGCTCGCATCCGTACGCGCTGACGACATCGATCGTCTTCAACCACGTCGTGACAGTGATCGAAGAGACCAGCCTCCGCGCGTCCGCACGTACGGCGATCCGAAGGACATCGAAGTGAACCTGCCCACGGGTGTGATCGTCGACCCGCGCGCGACCGAGGCGAGGTGCACCGACGTCCGAGCTCGAGAGCCCGGAGGAGGCTCGGCCGGCTGCCCGAACGCCGCCGCCGTGGGGGTCTTCTCGATCTACCTCGATGACCATGAATTTCTCGACGAACCGATCTACAACATGGCGCCTCCGGCGGGCGTGCCGGCCGAGCTGGGCTTCAACGCCGCGGGGATCGGACTGATCATGCACGTCGGGGGCAGGCTGCGCACCGGTTCCGACTACGGTCTGTCGGCGGACATCTCCGACATCTCCGAGCAACACCCGATCTACGGCCTCGAGCTCACGCTGTGGGGCGACCCATCCGACGCGAGCCACGACGAAGAACGCGGCCTGTGCGCCGATGAAAAAGCCAAACAGAGCTTCAAGAAAACGGGCATCCATGAAAGCTGCCCCGTGGAAAGGACCACCAAGCCGTTTCTGACGCTGCCGATCGTCCTGCACGAAGCGAACCGCTCACGACGACGATGAGCACCGATTCATGGCAGGAACCGGGGGATCTGAACCCGGATGGGACCCCCAACCTGAGCGACCCACGCTGGCAGACGGCGAGCTCACCCACTTTACCCGTTGTTGGATGTCCAGACCTCGACTTCGCTCCGGTGTTCTCGGTGCCCACCGCCGAACCGGAAGCGGCGAGCGCCGAATCGCCGAGCGGGCTGAGCGCCGATCTGAGGCTGCCGTCGGAAGAAAATGTCAACGGGTTGGCGGGGGCGGACCTGAAGGAAGCAACGATCGCATTGCCCGCGGGGATGGCGATCTCGCCTGCGGCGGCCGGCGGCCGCGAAGCGTGCACGCCCGAAGAGATCGGTCTGAGCGACGCCGACGCTCCCTCTTGCCCCAAAGCATCGATCCTCGGCAACGCGAAGATCGTCACGCCGCTGCTGGAAGATTCTCTGGAAGGGTCGATCTACCTCGCACAACCGTACGAGAACGACGCCGCCTTCGGCTCGCCCGAACACGCCGGCGGGTCGCTGCTGGTGCTGTACCTGGTGGCGGAATCGGACGGGATGCTCATCAAGCTCGCGGGGAAGGTCGAAGCGGACTCGAACACGGGCCGGTTGACGGTAACGTTCGGGAACCTCCCGCAGCTCCCGATCAGCGAACTGAAGCTGAGCCTCTTCGGCGGACCACGGGCGCTGCTCGTGACACCGCCGGCGTGTGGCTCATACGTTGTGCAGAGCTCGCTGACGCCGTGGAGTGGCACGCCGGCGGTGGCGCAGAGCTCGAACCTCGAAATCGACTCCGGGCCGGGCGGCGGCGCATGTCCCAGTGGGCGCTTCAGCCCCGCATTCACGGCCGGCACGCTGAACAACCAGGCGGGCGCGTTCAGCTTGTTCTCGCTGACCTTCTCGCGCCAAGACGGCGAACAACACTTTGGCGCCTACGCGGTGCAACTGCCTCCGGGGCTGCTGGCTGATCTGAAGAACGTCGCGCTGTGTCCGGAACCGCAGGCCTCGCAGGGAGACTGTCCGCAGGCCTCGGCGATCGGCACGACGACGGTGGGCGCCGGTCCCGGCGAAGACCCGTTCTACCTGCCCGAGCCGGGCCAGCCGGCAAACGCGGTCTACCTGACAGGACCGACCCTCCCGGAGGGACCCAATCATCTGGGCGCGCCGTTCGGGCTGAGCATCGTCGTGCCGGCGATGGCTGGGCCGTTCGACCTCGGGGACATCGTCCTGCGGGCGCGGATCGAAGTCGACCCGCACACCGCGCAGCTGACGATCACGAGCGATCCGCTGCCGAGCATTCGGGAAGGCATCCCGCTCGACATCCGCACGCTCAACATCACGATCGATCGGGCGGGTCTGATCGTCAACCCGACCAGCTGCGCGCCGCTGACGGTGGCCGGCACGATCTCCTCTATCAGTGGCGCGAGCGCGGCGGTGTCCAGTCCATTCGAGGCCGCGAACTGCGCAAGCCTGCCGTTCGAGCCGAAGCTCACTGCGCTGACGCACGCGCGTACCAGCAAAGCCGACGGCGCGTACCTGCACGTGAAGGTCGTCTCCGGCGCAGGTCAGGCGAACATCGCAAAGCTCAAGCTCGACCTCCCCAAGCAGCTGCCCGCGCGGCAGGCGACGCTGCGGCAAGCCTGCGCCTCGGCGGTGTTCGAAGCGGATCCCGCCACCTGCCCAGCCGTCTCAGTCGTCGGGCGGGCGAGCGTCGTCACACCGGTGTTCGGGAACCCGCTCACCGGCCCGGCGTACCTTGTCAGCCACGGCGGCGCGGCGTTTCCGGACCTGGAGATCGTGCTGACGGGCGAAGGGATCGAGCTCGTGCTCGATGGGCAGACGACGTCATCAGGCAAGGGCGTCACCTCGGAGCACCTTCAGATCGCTCCCCGATGCGCCGATCTCGACGTTCGACCTCGTGCTGCGACGAACGGGCCGCACTCTGCTCCTTGGCGCGAACCTGCCGGCAAAGGCGAAGGGCGAAGCTGTGCTCGGCAGACGCTGCGCCATGCCGACCGCGATCACCGGCCAGAACGGCGCCGTCGTCAAACAGACGCACCAGGATCGCTTGTCAGCGGATGCCCCAACACAAGCGACCGAAGCGCAAGCGGGTTCGTGGCTAAGCGCAGATACGTGCTCGCCGTGGGGGTGGTGCTGATCTGCCTGACCGTGCTCGCCGTCTTCCTGCGGGGACCATCGCGCGGGCGGGGACTACGCTGCATTTGCCGACTGTCCGGTGACAATCCGCGCGACGGATCTGTGCATCTTCGCGCGGACCGAAAGCGGCGAACTGAGGATCGGGCAAAGGACGATCCCGATCATCAACACGATCACGCTGCAGGGCGGCATCCACGAGGACGAAGCGACCGGGAAGCAGGAGTTCATCGGGGCGGAAGAAGGTAAGACCCTGTCCGTGACGCCTCGAGCTCATTCCGGGAGGGCTGCGCGACGTCATCGCTCCGGAGGTCCTGCCGAAAACCCTGCGGAACGGTTCGATCGAACTGATCGCCCGCGGGGAAACGGCGGTGACGGCAACGACCGAGCTTGTGGCGCCGCACGAGCGCGATCGGGGTGAACACGCAAAACCTGATCGAAGCAAAGGGGATCGGGCTGGCGCTGCCGGTGAAGGTGCAAGCTGAGCAACCCGTTCCTCGGTGCAAGCTGCTACATCGGCTCAGACGCCCAACCGATCGTGATGTCGCTGACGACAGGCACGACGCGTCGCTCCTCGCCGCACAGGCTCGATCAAAGGTAAACCTGGCCACGCCAAGTTCGAGGACGACTACAACCTCGTCACGATCTCCGCAGACTCGCTCGTCAGCGACTCTTTTGCGGCCCCGCGAGCCGAGGGCTGCGGCGGGATCCACTCCGCACTGGTCGACCCCGCGCTCGACGCAGGGCTCGGCCTGCCGGTCGCGCCTGGGGGCAACGAGGCGATCCTCAACGGCGCCCTGCGCGACGCAAACGCCCCGGCGGTGAGGGCAAGCAGATAGATCTGTCAACTTCACCCTCGGCCGCTCTGTCGCCGAAGTGATTATGGGCTCACGGTGAGGTAGAACGTGAATGTTGCGCCCTGGCAGGTGTTTGTGGGCTGCTCATCGTCAATGCATGGTGGAGATCAACCGTGAGGGTACCGTCGGTCGACCCTCGGCGGCACCGACCAGCCGGAGCCGCCGTTGGTTTGGCTTGTGAAGGCGACTGCGGAGACGTTGCAGGCGGAGTGCATCGTGTCGACGCTGAACCCGCCAGCACCGTGGCTGGTGTTCAGCGACAGCGAGCCGACTTTTGCCGAGAACGGGTTTGGATTGGAGAAGCTCAGCTGCACATCCACCGCTGCGCCCGGATACAGTTGCCCGCCTGTGGCCTCATGGTTCACCGAGATCGCCCGGGCCGTCCCGAGGATCTCCGAGGCACTGCCACCTGTAAGCCCGCTCCAGTTGCCGGCCGCGCTGAAAGTGATGCCGAGCGCCATCCCGCTGGAGGCAAGCGTCCTCCAAGTCCCCAATTGAGCCTCACAAGCGGGCCGCGAGCACGGTTTGGCGCTCGTGCGCGATCGGAGTTGGCGGGCGCTGGGTTCCCGAGAACCAGTCGGGGTGATTTGCGATCAGTGAGGTGAGCCGCTCTGAGGCCATCGGCGCTCCGAAATAGAAGCCCTGCGCGAGGTCGCAGTCGAGTGCCTGCAGTCGCGCGGCCTGGGCGATGGTCTCAACGCCCTCGGCGATCACCTGGAGGTTGAGCGCGTGCCCCATTTGGATGATGGCTGCGACCAACGCGCCGGCTCGCGGCGACACGATGTCTCCGATCAGCGTTCGATCGATCGCGCTGAGTATCGCCTGCACCCTGTTCGTCACGTTCGATCTGTTTCTGTTGGCGTCGGGTACCTGAACCAGGCGCCGTGCATGGCAATCATCCGGCGCGTGCTTTTCGTCCTTCCCCGGGCTGGAGCGTTGAACGGTCATCTCAACTCGACAATCGGACCACCAGCACCCAAATCAGACAGTAATTATCCGCAGGAGCCAGCGCTATAAATACGGACAAAGCCCGCCTGAGAGCCAAAGATGAGAGCAATGAACGAGCAGCAGAATGCGCCCCACGCCAAGCACACGGGGCTGTACTTCAGTCACCCGGCATGCCTGGAGCACGATCCGCGTATGCACATGCCCGACCACCCGGACACCCCGGAGCGCCTGCAGGCGATCGAGCGGATGCTGGCGAGGCACGACGACTGCGGTTGGGAGCGGCGCGAGGCGCCACCGGCGGATGAGACGCAGCTCGAGCTGATCCACAGCCGAGCCCAGATCGATCAAATCAAGGAACTGGTGATGGCTGGCGGCGGCGCGATCGACCCGGACACGTTCGTCGGGGAGCCCTCCTACCGCGCGGCGCTGCACGCCGCCGGCGGCGCGTGTGAGATGACGCGGGCATTGGTCGCCAGGGAAGCGATGTATGGGTTCTGCGGCGTGCGCCCGTCCGGCCATCACGCCGAATCAGACCGTGCGATGGGGTTTTGCCTGTTCAACAACGTCGCGATCGCGGCGCAGTTCGCGATCGCAGAGCTTGGCGTGAGGCGCGTGTTCATCCTCGACTGGGATGTCCATCACGGCAACGGAACCGCGGCGGTGTTCCGCCAGCGCTCAGATGTCCTGTTCGTGAGCATCCACGAGCGCGGGATCTACCCGGGCAGCGGGCTGCCGAGCGAAGTCGGCTCAGGACCGGGCGAGGGCTACACGATCAACCTGCCGGTGCCAGCCGGCAGCGAAGAGGAGTTGTGGTTGTCGCTGATCGAGCACGTCGTGCTACCGGCAGCCCAGGCATTCGAGCCCGAGCTCGTGCTGATCTCCGCCGGCTTTGACGCTCACCGCGCGGACCCGCTGGCCAACTGCCGTCTGGAGGCGAGCTCTTTCGCGGAGATGGCCCGTCACGTCCGGGACTTCGCCGAGGAGCTGGGTGTGCCGATCGGAGCGGTCCTCGAGGGGGGCTACGAACCCGCTGCGCTGGCGGAGTGTGTGCGCGAAACGCTCACGGCACTCAGCGGGGAAGAGCCGGCCACCTCGGCGGCGCCCGAGGCGCTTTTGACCTCACGCGCCGCCGCTCACGTCGGGCACTACTGGCCGCTGTAGGTACGGCGCGTAGTTTTCCACGTCGAACCGGCGGTCAATCTCGGATGCCCGATCTCGAGCTGTCGATGAGAGTTCAGCATGTGATAAGTCCATGTCCAACAGTCCCCGAGGCCAGTCGAACTGTGTCCGTTGACGCGCCGCGGGAGGCCGAGCTCGTCAGGCTGCGCGACGGCTCGTCAGTGACCGTACGCCGCACGAGCGCCCTGGACGAGCCGGCGCTGCGATCGTTCCTCGAGGGACTGTGTCTAGCGGCGCGGCGCCTGCGGTTCTTCAGCGGAGCGGCGAACATCGCGTCCGCCGCGCACCTGGGGGCCGCCGCGGACGCGGAGCACTGTGGGCTGATCGCACATGACGAGCTGGGCGTGCTCGTCGGGCACGCCACCTACGTCAAGCTCGACGAGACGCGGGCTGAAGTCGCCGTCGAGGTCGCCGACCACCTCCACGATCGCGGTCTCGGCACGATCCTGATCGAGCGCCTGGCGATCATCGCCGAGCGGCATGGGATCACGCACTTCGTTGCCGAGGTGCTGTCCGAGAACCACGCGATGTTGGATGTCTTTCGAGAGGGCTTCGATGGGCGTGTGGTACGCCAAGAGGGGTCGCAGAAGCGAGTTGAGTTCCTCACCTCGGGCTGGCGCCTGGCACGCGAACGCTTTGACATGGTCACCGACGCTCGAGCCGGCGCGCGGCTCTGACCAGCGATAGCCTCTGCTGATGAATCCTGAGCGCGCCCACGAACTGCTCGCGCGCGAGCGGGAGCGGATCGAGCAGGCGATCGCCGAGCTCGAGGAGGAAGGCCCAGAGGAGCTCGCCGAACAGCACGAACCGGGCGACCGAGGCTCCGAGGACCTCTACCAGCAAGAGCTCGACGCGGGTCTGGCGGAGGATCTCGCCGCGCAGCTCGCGGCGCTCGAGCGTGCGGAGGCGCGGCTCGCGGCCGGGACCTACGGCCTCTCCACCGAGAGCGGCGAGCCGATCCCCGACGAGCGCCTCGAGGCGCTGCCGGCGGCCGAGCTGACTGTCGAGGAGCAGCAACTCCGCGGACGTAGCTGACCTGCCGCTGACTCTCACTCTGCGCTCTCCTCGGCGATGGCCTCTTCCAGCGCCCGCGCGAAGGATCTGGGTTGGAAGTCGAACAGCTCCATTCCTGATGGGTCGGTGACGGTCGTGTCGGTGGAGAGCCCCTCGATCAACGGTCTCGCGACGCCGGCGTCGACCGGTGTGATGAGCCCGATCCAATGCGAGGAGAGCCACGGCGTCAACAGTGGCACCGGGATGCGTGGGCGCCGGCGCAGTTCCAACGCGTCAGCCATCTCATCAAGCATCTCACCGTATGTGAGAATCTCAGGCGATCCGATCTGGATCTCGCGGGAGCGCGTATGCGGAATCCGAGGCGCCTCGATCAGGTAGCGCAGCACATCGCCGATGCCGATTGCTTGGGTGGGTGTGGAGAGCCACGAAGGTGCGAGCATCACCGGCAGGCGCTGCACCAGCGAGCGCAGCGTTCGGTAGCTCTCCGAGCCGGCGCCCACCACCATGCCGGCGCGAAACCAAGTCAACGGTGGTCCCTCATCGCGTAGGATCTCTCCGACGCGCAGACGCGAGCGCAGATGCTGGGACGCGGGACGATCACCGAGACCGCCGAGGTACACGATCCGCTCGATGCCGGTGGCGAGTGCGAAGCGGGCGAAGTTCGAAGCCGCGATCGCGTCACGCTTCTCATAGTCGGAGTCGCCCCCGCGGCCCATCGAGTGAACGAGATAGTAGGCCGTCGTATAGCCATCGCCGATCGCGCTCAGGGAGCTCCGGTCGAGCATGTCGGCCCGATGCACCGTGACCGCTTCCTCGAAGCTCACCCGCCTTGGATCGCGAGCCACGCATCCGACCGGCTCGCCTAGCGCGTGCAGCTCGCGCACCAGCCGGCTGCCTATGTAACCAGAGGCTCCGGTGACGAGCGAGTGAGCCATGCAGAACGAATCAGCATACGCTGCAAGCAGCAGACTGCCGACATCGCCCGACCCGCACCCGTACCGTGGGACCGACGAAGCTCCCGACGCCGCTGAGCCGCCAGCGCTCGTGCGGTTCATCGAGCGCCACTCAACCGAAGAACAGCTCGGCCGTCTCGTAGAGGGCGGGGTCGAGCAGCTTTGGTTGACGCAGCGCCGTTTGCAGCGGCACCTCGACGATCTCGGTGCCTCGCAGGGCGACCATCGTGCCGAAGCGACCGGCTACCACGGCATTCATTGCGGCCACCCCGAAGCGCGTTGCCAGCACGCGATCGAACGCGATCGGGGTTCCGCCGCGCTGCACGTGGCCGAGGATCGTGACGCGCGTCTCATAGCCAGTGCGCTGCTCGATCTCACGCTCCAACGTGCCCCCGATGCCGCCCAAATGGGCATGCCCAAAGGCGTCTGTCGGTGTGCCCTCATGCGTTTCCAGCGTGCCTTCAAGGGGCGTGGCCCCCTCTGCCACTACCACGATCGAGAAGCTGCGACCGCGCTCGTGGCGGCGGCGCAGATGGACACACACCTCATCGATGTCAAATGGCCGCTCGGGCACGAGGATCGCATCGGCGCCACCGGCGATCCCGGCGTGGGTGGCGATCCAGCCGGCATGGCGACCCATCACCTCGACCACGATCACGCGGTTGTGAGACTCGGCGGTCGTGTGCAGGCGGTCGATCGCGTCGGTGACGATCTGCACGGCCGTCTGGAAACCAAACGTGTAGTCGGTGCCGTCCAGGTCGTTGTCGATCGTCTTTGGCACGCCGACGATCGGAATATCCTGTTCGTGCAGGCACAGCGCCACGCCGAGCGTGTCCTCGCCGCCGATCGGAACAAGCGCGTCCACGGCACGCGCCTGCATGGTCGCTCGGATCGCCGCCACCCCATCGCGTCCGTCCCCAAACGGGTTGGTGCGGGAAGTGCCGAGAATTGTGCCGCCACGGGGCAGGATGCCAGCAGTACTTTGGAGAGTCAGGTCGATCGCATCGTCCTCCAGCAGCCCTGCCCAGCCGTACCGGAAGCCCACAAAGCTGTGCTCCCCGTCCGCGAGGCCGCGCCGGACCACAGCCCGGATGACGGCGTTCAGACCCGGGCAGTCACCGCCGCCGGTAAGCAATCCCACTCGTGCCATCTGCTCTCTCCTCTCTGCGGCTTGGACATTCGATGCTCCCTGATGTGCCGCGTAGATACATCCGTTCTCAGGGCCGGTTGAGATTGTGGTTTTCCCGCAGACGATTGGCGGTGATGACCCGATGGACGGCTCGCTGTGGGGTGAAAGTCTTGGTGGCCAGCGATCAGAGGTGGCGACGTTCTATGTTCAGCAAGGTCATTGTCGGCTTCGACGGTAGTGAGCAGGCGCGTGACGCGCTTGCGTTGGGCGCGGCTCTGACGGCTTGCGACGGCGAGCTCACGGTCTGCTGTGTGCACCACCTCGCGTCGCTTGCGGCGCGGATCGATCCGACGGAGCCCCGTCTGGGCCGTGCGGCGGCTGAGCTATGCCTAGAGCAGGCGACCCGGCTCCTCGACAGCCAGGTTGCGGTCAGTTCGCTGCTCGTTGCCGGCGCAAGCGCGGCTAGGGCGCTGCAGAGCACGGCTGAGGAGCGCCGAGCAGACCTGCTGGTGCTCGGCTCATCGCATCATGGAGCTATCGGCCGGGTGCTCGTCGGGAGCGTGACCGAGCAGACGCTACACGGGGCCCCGTGCCCCGTCGCGGTGGCGCCCGTCGGCTTTCGAGGTTGGGCCGGGGGTGCACGTTTGGGCCATATCGCCGTCGGTTGTGACGTGGCAGGCACGGCGCATGGCGCGCTGAGTACCGGTGTGACGCTCGCCTTACGCATGGGAGCGGAGCTGCGTGTGGTCGCGGTCGCGGACACGGCTGCCGCGGTCGCGGGTGGAGCGAGCGTGGCAATGTCCTACCCCGCGATTGTCAAGGCTCGCCTGGATGCGGCCGAGGAGACCCTCGCGCGCGCACTGGCCGGGCTGCCCGAGGGCATCTCGGCTTCCAGCGAGGTTCGTGACGGTCAGCCTGCCGAGAAGCTGCTCGAGATAACGCACAGCGTGGATCTACTGGTACTCGGCTCTCGTGGGCGTGGGCCCGCGCGCCGTCTGCTGGGCAGCGTGTGCGACGCGGTCGTGTGCGCAGCGGCGTGCCCGGTACTCGTGGTCGCACCAGCTGTGGAGGCCAAGGGTGTCCCGTTGGCTCAACTCGCACCCGGAGAGATTCCTGCGCGCTACTTCGCCGGGGTGCAACCCTTGTGGGACTCCCCTTTCTGCCAATGTCGTGTGAGACGCTCGTGACCTTGTTATTACTGAGTCCTGAGGGCGAGAATGGAGCACGACACGATGTTGGAGACGGAGAACGATGGTGCCGGCGGGCGCGTAGTGGAGCGAGCCGTAGGCGAGCGCAACGGAGGGGCCGCCGGGCGCTCGGAGCCGGAGGGGGTCCCCGATCCGGAGCTGGTCGACCGGCCGGTGCGGCGACGGTTCTCGGCTGAGTACAAGCTGGGAATCCTGCGCGAGGCCGACGCCTGCTCAGCGCCGGGTGAGGTCGGGGCGTTGTTGCGCCGCGAGGGCTTGTATTCCTCGATCCTGAGCGAGTGGCGTAAGCAGCGCGACGCGGGGTCGCTGCAGGCGCTCTCACGTCCGCGGGGCCGCAAGGCGCCGAACCCGTTGGAGGCGGAGAACGCGAAGCTGCGCAAGCGTGCCGAGCGCGCCGAGGGGGAGCTTTCCAAGGCGCGCAAGGTGATCGAGGTGCAGGGAAACGTCTCCGCGCTGCTGGGCGAGTTGCTCGAGCCCAGGGGCGCGACCGAGAGCGGGAGCACCGAGCGATGATCGAGCAGACAGTGCAGGAGCTCACGCCGATCGTGGGGACCCGTCCAGCGTGCCGTGCGCTGGGCGCCGCACCGGCGACGATCTACCGCCGCAGGCGTCCACCCGAGCCCAGGCCGGCCCGGCCGCGCGCTGTCCCGGCGCGGGCGCTGTCAGAGCCAGAGCGTGAGGCTGTCCTGGGCGTGCTTCATTCGGAGCGGTTCGTGGACTGCTCGCCCGCGCAGGTCTGGGCAACCTTGCTGGACGAGGGTCGTTATCTCGCGTCCGAGCGCACGTTCTACCGGCTGCTCGCGGCCCGGCACGGTGGCGTGCGTGAGCGCCGCAAACAGCTCGAGCACCCGGCCTACGCCAAGCCGGAACTGCTCTCCGAGCGCCCGAACGAGCTGTGGAGCTGGGATATCTCGAAGTTGAAGGGCCCGGCGAAGTGGACGCACTTCTACCTCTATGTGATCCTCGACGTGTTCAGCCGCTACGCCGTCGGCTGGACCGTCCAGCACCGCGAGAACGCACAGCTCGCGAAGGCGCTGATCGGCCAAGCCGCCGAGCAGCAAAAGATCACACGAGAGCAACTGACGGTGCACGCCGACCGCGGGCCGGCGATGACGAGCAAGCCAGTCGCGTTCCTCCTCGCCGACCTCGGCGTGCTCAAGTCTCACAACCGGCCCTACACCTCGACGGATAACCCCTACTCCGAGGCGCACTTCAAGACGCTGAAGTACCGCCCCGAGTTCCCCGACCGCTTCGCGAATATCGAACACGCCCGCGCGTTCTGCCGGCGGTTTTTCGACTGGTACAACCACCAGCATCGCCACTCCGGGATCGGCCTGATGACCCCCGCCGCCGTCCACCACGGCCACGCGAAAGCGCTCCACGCCGAGCGTCAGCGCGTCCTGCAAGCCGCCTACACCGCGACACCCGAGCGATTTGTCCGCCGGCCACCCCGACCACCAGCGCTACCGACTGCCGTCTGGATCAACAAACCGCCCACAGAGGAGGTTGCACACTAAATTCAACGACCAAGTGTCTCAAACGACTTGACAGGCTCCGCTCAGCGACTGGAGGTGACTCAGCTTATGTTCAGCAAGGTGATCGTTGGCTTCGACGGTAGTGAGCAGGCGCGTGACGCGCTCTCGCTGGGTGCGAGCCTCGCCGCTCATGATGGCGAGCTCACGGTCTGCTGTGTGCACCGCTTCAAGATGCTATCCGCACGAGTCGACCCAGCGGCGCCCCACCTCGACCATGAGGAGGCCGAGCAGTGCATCAAGGAAGCCTCTCAACTACTCGACAGCCCACTTACGGTCAGACCGTTACTGGTTTGTGGAGTTGGCGCGGCGATGGTCCTACGGCACACAGCTGAGCAGCAGCATGCGGACTTGCTGGTGCTCGGCTCATCTCATCGTGGAACGGCAGGACGGGTGCTCGTTGGGAGCGTGACCGAGGAAACACTGCATGGGGCGCCGTGCCCCGTCGCGGTGGCTCCGGTGGGACTGAACCGATCGCTGAAGAATCCACGCATTGCGAACATCGCGGTTGCCTACGACGATGACGTGCAGGCAGGTGGCGCGCTGCGACTAGCCGGTGCGCTGGCCGCCGAGACAGGCGCACGTCTGCAGGTGATCGTAATAGCCAACATCGCAACCCCAATGGTTCTGGGCTCGACGGCCGGCCTGGCCTATTTCGCGGCTGTCGAGAGTCGCGTGCAGATGGCTGATGATGACGTCGCGGCGGCGATCGCTTCGCTGCCGAGTGAGCTCACAGTCTCGAGCGACGTTCGCAAGGGACTGCCTGCAGAGGAGATCATCCGAAGCTCCCACGACGTCGATCTGCTGGTTCTCGGCTCGCACAGACGCGGTCCCCTGGGTCGGGTGCTGCTGGGCAGCGTCAGCGACGCAGTAGTGCGCGCCGCCGCATGCCCTGTGCTCGTTGTCCCGTCCGTCGTGGTGGCCAAGGGTGTCGCGCAGCCCGCGAGCGATACGCTCGCGGGTGCGTGAGCGAGCGACGCTCAGCCCTTGACGGCAGCACTTCGCGCTCCGAGGCCGAGTGCCGCCGCGTGCTCGTGCAACTCCTCGCGGGCTTCGGGGTGCGCGGTGTGCTCGATGATCAGCTCGGCCTGCGCTCGCCGGCTGCGGCCGAAGATGTTCGCGCAGCCCTGCTCGGTGATCACCGCTGAGTGCTGAAAGGAGGTCACCGGGTCGGTGAGGCGGGGGACGATCGTCGAGGAGTCTGAGGG